>CP064960.1 GCA_016699105.1 bacterium
GGTGATCAAACGGTACGACGCCGAGCCTGGGTAGTGTCAATGTAGGCTCTCAGGCTGATCAGAACCGTGCGGCGGTTGCGGCGGTCTTCTAGCTCTCGACGCATTTGGGTAAGCGTGGTCTGTAAATAGACCCTGCGCCAACTACGCCAAGCGTCCAGATCAACGGGCATATCTGGGCCGATGGCATTTTCAAACTCTGAATTCAGCCAGGTTTCGATAGCATCTAACCGATCCCGCGCCAATTGCTTGATTTCCATCGAGATTGCAGCCATCGTTTCGTCGTGCCACGGTAGCCATTTGTCGTTGAGCTTGGCTAGACGGCCGGTACTAGCGCGCCCCTTCGTCAGGACGACGCGAGCAGCGCGCATTCGGATTGTGCGATTGCGCAGGGCAGCCTCCATAACGACGATTAAGTTGTCATCGGGCATGTTCAAGACATCCTGGAGCTCTTCAGCCGCGGCTTCAATTTCAGCAAATAGCTGCTCGTTCGTGAGCTCAAGCGGTGCTGGCTCCACCAGCCTGGGATCGATCAGATCGAGATAGTTCTGGTAACTCGGCGGTCCATGCACGGTGCTGAGAAACGTGCGGTAGTCCATAGTGGCTCCTGATAATCAAAGGTGCGTGCGAATGAACATTGCATATTAAATCATAATATTGTGTATACTACAAGTTTTCATTGTACATAAGGTTGTAACATTTCTGTTTACATCGACCCGACGTGATCCTTCAATCTGAGAGAACAACGAAGAGCCTGAAAGCAACTATTGATTTATTTATGTTTCATGTTATTATATTTTCAGTAGAATCTAACCTACCGTACCCTCCTCGATTGGGGATGTTGATGAAGCAGACTGATCACGCAGAGCACTCGCGGACTCCGGCTGAATGGGTAGCGCAATGGCAGGCAATTGCCGATGCTGTTCGCGAAAGCAATCCAGATGTTGCGAGTGTGTGTGACTACATGGCGCAGTACATGGCATTGGAGCCAAATGACCATGGTGATGTGCCAACATTCACCTTGCCGGTCGAAGTACATATTTGGCTAATCTCGGACAGGATTCTATCCATCGGAGCTGACCAAAACTATGCACGACTTCAGATCGTGTCATCTATAGTGGAGTGCTACCAACCTGCGGTTGAGCAACTGCACGTGACAATCGACGAGATCGAGCGGCGGCTGAAGGATGCAGCCATCTTGCTGGGGTTGGTGCTAGGCACTGAAATCTTGAGAGGTAATACTGATTCTGCCGCAGCCTACCGCGCTCTGATTGTTTTACACGGGCTTGACTCCAAATGGTTTTGTGATCGATTAGCCAGTAATCCGCTCGAGAGCGAGCAACTGGGAATTGCTCCCAATCCGATCGACTCCGAAACGTAAGGCGTTTTGCACGCCCGTCCCGGGTGCACACACTACGAGTGCGCTCGGGATGGGCGGTTTTTTGATGATTATAAAAAGGTTGAGGGGCCGCTCACAGTGTGAGCGGCCCCGGGGGTCAGTAGTCGTCTTCGGACAGGCGGTCGGTGGGGCAGGCTGCCCCACCGACGAACAGTACGGCTCCCAGGCCAGCAATGATGCTGGCCAGTATCTCCCAGTGTGGGTGGCCGCTACAGATCGGCCAGATGCCCACTGCGAGCCCGATGAGTGCCGGGCCACCCACAAGCCCTGTGTCGCGCGGGCCTTCCACGCTGTCCAGCGCGCAAGCGCAGACGAACAGGATGAAGAATCCTATGACGCTGATGAACGTGGCCGGGTGAGTAGCCATGGTGGCGCTCCTTGAGACTATAAAGTGCGGCTGTTGACCTTCTGTTATTATATCACGTTTTCTACTTTTTGTAAATTTATTGCTCTGTTGAGCGTTTTATATTATAACTTGGCATGCTTCAGATGCAAGTTGGTCTTCTCCCGGTGCATTGGCCTGCATGAGCCCCTCACATGATTGGGGATGTTCGATGAATGAAACCGGTGGTGGACAATTGGCTCGGAATGGGCGGTTTATTGTTGGTCATAAAAAGGTTGAGGGGCCGCTCACAGTGTGAGCGGCCCCGGGTGCGAACATGAGGGTTACTGATGATCCCCGATCGTGCCACCGGTGCTACCGATGACAGTGACGCTGTACTTACCGCCGTTACCGGGCGGCTGCAGGGGTTTCTTCGATCAGGCCCCACTTGACGGCCAGCTGGTAGAGATTGGACCAGGGCAGGTTATGCACATCGGCATCACAGCCACCAATGCCCCCACGCACTGACTTGCCCGGCGGCAGGTAGATCGTACCCTTGATGGCGCCAGAGCCAGAGAAGCGACAGCCGTTCAGGTCATAGAACGTAGTGTGGCACCTCAGAAAGAGCCGCGCTACTACCGAGTGGACGGCTCGTTCGTGGTAACAATTGTTCACCAGAATACTGGTGTGCCACTGTTTTCGGCCTACGTGACGCCCGAAGACTGGCGTAACCCTGGATACCTGACTGCCATGACAGGCTGGTAAGGCCCTCACGAGTGATTGACCAAACGGTCTCCACTGGTGGGGGCCGTTTGCATATTTGGGTATAAGTTGATCCCCCGACCTGGCTGGCCGGGGGATGTGTCAAGAGGCTTGCTCTCGGTAGTAGGGTTGGCGGTCTTTGCGGTAGATACGTGCATAGACCCATGGCGGATAGTGACGGCAGATCTGTCGGCGGGCCGATAGCCTGTCCTGGGCAACCGACGCGTAATAGGTGCGCAGTTCACGCCGAACCCAGTTTGGTCGATACCCTAAACGTTCGAAAATCTGATTTTCGGTCAACCAGCTATTTGCGGGTGGCACCTCGGGCTTGTGCCCCAGAGACTTGAAGTCGGGCACGTAATAGTGATCGGTGATCTTGTTGGTACCCGAAGCCCGAAGCCTTCGAGACTGGAGATTGTGATTGTTGATGTGGCGGCGGATCTTGTATTTTGACCAGCCGGTCAATTGGCAGATCTCGCCTTCGGTGAGCCAGTCGATTTCGGCGAATGCTGGTAGATACGCCCTGAGAGCTTGGTACGACTCGGGCGAGATAGCGGCCACGGGGCGACCATTGCGGCCGCGACGCTGCTCCACAGGGCCAAACTCAGGGTGGTGTTTGAGGTGCCGGTAGAACGTTGTCTCGATAATGCCGCAGTCGAGGCAGGCTTGATACACACTCACCCATCGCCTCAGCCGAGGATACTTGCGCAGCTTCGCGGTGTCAGCTTTGATTTGTTCGTAGCATTCTTGCCTGTAGAGCCTAGGCGGTTGTCCGCTGCTGGTGGCACCCAAGATGTAGTCTTTGACATATGGACTGCGTCTGATCCTGGTCCGCACGAAGTCCGTGGGAAGTCCGAGGGACCGAGCCATACGCGCGGCACTCCAGATGTAGGGGGTAGGTGCATTGCTCATAGTTGACCTCTGTCGGGTAGAGTTCTGGCAACTGCCCCACTTGTACCTGATTTGAGTTGTTTGTGCAAGATTGGCGTACTAAGATGGCTATTTTTTATTTACAAAGTGTTACCTATGTTGTATAATCTAGCCACTGTACTTTGATTCCGCTCCCTTGCAACCCGAGAGAGGCAATTATGTATCCGCTACTTCCTCGTCTACAGTCAGCAGCTGCCATGACTGCTGTGATGGCCGCGCTCAGTGTATTAGTGCTGTATGCATGTCTGAATTTCAAAAAAACACCTGTTGCCCGGATGACAATCAAGAGCATTTTTCAGAACTGGCTGGTTTTTGTGCCATGTTGGGGCGTCGCATTTGGATTGCACTACTTCGCTCATTTTAGCATCATAGTATGTGCTTGGTGGGGCGTGTTCGTATTCATCGTCGAGATGCACCTGTTGGAAAAGTACATCAATAGCAGGTGGGCGACGACTCCGAGTATTCACATTGCAACGCCAGGTCGGACGAAGAAATGACGACTCCGAGTATTCGCATTGCAACGCCAGATGATTTGTCACGCTTCGATCCCGACATGCCGAATGAAGATTGGACGCGCATCACAGGTGTAGCGTTTACCTTTCTGACGCGCATTAAAGCGACTGGGCTCATTAATATTCAGTTGGCTCGAGCCGCGCTGAGAGACGAAGTCCGGCTGATACAGTTCCTCAACTGGTGCGAGGTCTTGCTGAGCACAGCCTCAGAGCTCGACTTTGCAAATCGATACAGTTCGTACTTGGAGTCAGTGGCAGGCATTTATGCGCCCCAGATATTGAATGACGCATATGGCGCTGAGTACGACGAGGATCGGCACATCATCCAATCGTTCGCCCAGGAAAATGGTCTGGAGAAGATTGCACACGCGTTTTATGCCATCTGGTTCGTACACGCCGGCAGACCGCGCTACATCTCCGGCCCTCACGAGTGATTGACCAAAACGGTCTCCACTTGTGGGGGCCGTTTTGGTGTGTACCTTGCTTTTTGCTTTATTCTACTGTTAAATACAGCAGTTCGAAGAATCGTTGACAATCGAGTTGTTTCCTTTTCTCTGGAGGAGCTATGGAAACTCGCTGGGCAATCGCCACAGTTGTCGTGATGCTAGTAGTTGGCGTCATCATCATCGGAGCCATTATGGCATCGCGCGCTGATCGGCGCCGGGAAGCCACCAATAGGCAGACGGCAGTATTTGAATCTGAGCGCGCCGCATGGACCACTCTGCTCGAGCAGGCAGCACACGGCATGGCTAACCTCCTTAGTGAGCCTTCGGCCGACACGGCTGCTGCACGCCTGGAGATTCGAACCATCCTGCAGGCTGCTTATGGCGAATCAGCTGAGGACCAAGCGCGAGCGAACCGTCTGATCCACGTCGCGCGCAGTTTGAATCTCGATCCTGACGCCATTCGGCGGCGATCCGAGACCGACGAGTCTGTCGCTCATCTTCGGGCAGACCTGGTCGAGGCAATGAATACCTCACGCAACCAGTCAGCGGCGGCCGAAGCACGGTTATCGGCACTCGAAACTATCCTGATCGCACTCGATCAGCGTGACGCCGATATTGTTGCCCGGGTTCTGCGCGACTACGACCTGTCGGCGACGGACGGTGATCTACTCGAGCAACTCCGTCAGCGCTATCTGGATATCCGGTCTCGGTATCTGGAAGATCTCTTGACCCAAGGCTGGAACGCCATCGATGATGCGGCACTAACCACGAGTTTGAGCCATATCGGTAATCTGCTGCGACGCCATCGATGGTCTATCGAAAGACTGCAACTGAGCGACATTCAGTTGGCAACGTACTATCGGCTATTGGTCAGGCTGC
The DNA here is from genome assembly GCA_016699105.1 of bacterium. Lineage (GTDB taxonomy): Bacteria > Patescibacteriota > Saccharimonadia > UBA4664 > UBA4664. The sequence continues at coordinate 5,248 of CP064960.1, forward strand.
CGGAACGTACCGACGATCAGCTCATCGATCGAGAGCGATTGATGCAGCTGGCGGTGGTATTGTTGGCTACCGACACTGATGCCACCGATGAATTGCGCTTAGCCTTTGACGTGATTGCTTTCCAAATTCTGGCGGACAACACCGCGAATGCATTAGACATGGGAACCGTTATGCATGCCCGAATCTTGCACGATCTTTGGTCCCGGCTGTCTGACTTACGCATTGAGTGGCTCATGGCTCACCAGTCCGCTACAGCCCACGAGTGATTTTTTTGGCTCCGAGAGGAGGCGCCAGTTGACGGCCCTTCCCTCGGGGCCGTCCAATCTTGATAATTTTGATCTAAGTTGTATAATGTAATAATTCATAGTTCTATTAACATCTAGAAGCTTTCGACAAATTACCATCCATCCCGGAACGGAGTACGTCATGACCATCACTGAGTCCCCGACAGACATCTCGCGCCTCATCCGCGATGATCCTACCGTGGTCGGCAGTCTAGGCACACACCTGGTGCCAGCGGCGATGGCCGCAGCTTTGAGCCCGGGCAACCCGGCGGATCCTCAGGGCCAGGTCTGGCAATTGTCCATTCCGCTGGGGCCTCAGGGAGCCAGATTGACTGCATTTTTTGCGTCCGGCGGCGGGGCAGGCGCCCAGGTTGTTGCGGTAGCCGCAGGCCGTGGTATGCCTGAGGTGTGTTTGACAGGATTGCAGGCTCGGAGCGGCGGGCGGCGCGCTATGTTTCATAGTGTCAACGGCGTCTGGACGGAGTTGCTCGACGCAGCACCGGCGGGCTCCCGCGCTCTGTCGTTATGGCTGTTCTACTCCGCAGAGGTATCGGCCTTGGGGTCGTTGGTCGAGGAGCTGGCGACTCAGCTGACACAACCGGCGACGGATCGGCAATGAAGCCCGAGGATGCGGCGGCAGCTCGTGAGATCCTGGAGAAACTCCTGGCCAACACTGGCGACTGGTCTGGTATTGCCGGTACTCACATGCATAGTTTGGCCACAGTTCCGGCTTGGCTGGAGACTGTGGCCCAGCGACTGCTGACCGACACCAGTCTGGCGCCAACTACCATCCAGATGGAGGAAACGCATCATCTGGTACCACTGTGTATCGGCAGAGAGACCGGTCTTCCGGAAGATACGGATTACCTGGTTGTTCTGTCGGCGGGGCGATACTGGTACTGGTTTACTGACTGTCTGATGGCAGTCGAACTACCGGTCTTGAAACCGGCTCCGGGTGATCCAAAGCGGATAACCATTATCTGGAGCACCAGGCAACACCACTTGCTGGTGGTCGCTTGGAGCGGTGATCGCGCGCATCTGCGACTGTCAAGCAATGTACCGCCTACAGGTATGCACCAGGTGGAGCCCAGCATCGCAACGATGCTCAAAAGAATGAGTGACTGTGAATGAACACGGCCCGGACTGTCCATCGCTACAAGATGGATGGTCCGGGCCGAAACTATCAATACCGTTTAGAGACCGTTATGAGCGCATATCCTCACGTACGCCAAGATGAAGGCACAGATCATGGTACGCCCGGTCAAATGTTAGCTGGCTGGCGAATTCCCAGGCGGCTTCCTGCATAGTAGCGTAGTCGGTCGGATTGCTGAGGACGTCTATGATGACATCGGCAAGGGCGGTTGGATTATTGGCGGTTGTTAGATAACCAGCCCGACCCCGGTCAACGGCATCACGTAGTCCGTCAACGTCATATACCACCGCTGGCGTCCCTTGGCTGCCTGCTTCGGAGACAATGAGTCCCCAACCCTCTTTGACGGACGTTACGGCGATGAGATGGCAACGCTGCATGAGTTCGATTTTGCGCTGCTGGGAAGTACGTCCCAATAGCTGGATATGCTGGCGGTAGGGCGAGGCCGCAACTGCCGACTGAAGGCGACGACCATATGAGCCGCTGTAATCACCAGAAATTATGAGGCGCAAATCTGGCAGACGGCGCTTGGCGAGCTCAAAAGCCTGCAGTTGATGGAGAGTGCGCTTCATATTACGCACGGCACCATGTGACAAGATGGTTGGATGATCATATTTAATGTGAGCGTCTAATCGGTCGACAGGCTTGATTTGGATACCTTCACTAATGAGCTTGATGGCTGAAGGTCGATAACCGTAGCGGATGAGATCCAGACGCGTCGATTCGGAAATAGTAATAACCTCAGGAGACCGACTCAGCAGGCGCAGATACAGCGGTTCAGCCACATAGCCGATCAGCGAGATAGGCAATGGCAACTCATAGAACCAGATCTGCCGAGCCAACTGATGAAACAGCTGAATCGTGCGGACACCAGTATAGAAGCGAGCAAAGTAAGCCAGCGTATTGCATTCGTCGATCACTAAGTCGGGCGCCAACTGCTGCCGATGTTTTCGGAAGTAGCGGGCGGCCATCAGATAGGTACTCAATCGGTTGCCAGTGCGGATAATGTGATATCCAGCCGGATCAGTATCGTGCGCCACGGCTGGTTGGCCAGTAACGGGGTGACTGTAGCCACTCGTGATGAGCGTAACCGTGTGGCCGGCGGCGACCAGACGACTCATAAGCTCATGAGCAACGACTTCGGCACCACCGGCAGTAGGGTGGCCGCGGTCCTTCCACGCCAACCAAACAATGTTCATGCACTTGGTTCCCGACGATGGGACTCAAGTCGGCGAGCCCGACGCAGCACATACAATGGCCGGTTTGTGACTTCGGCATGGATAGCACCAATATAGAGTGACATGAGACCAAGGCTCGCCAATACCATACCTACCATAAACACGAGTAGGACGGCTAGTTGGGCGGTGCCGGTAAAATTCATCTTCCATGGGTCATCGAGCAGGTATTTTTCGACATACATAAATATTCCCAGCGGCAATGATATGCTCGTAATTATGACGCCGAGATAACCGGCCAGCTTGAGCGGGAACAAGCTCAATGAGATTACGCTATGCATGGCTAAGGTAAAGAGTTTATTCCAACCATAACTTGCTCGGCCGGCATGGCGCTGACCGGGCATGAAGGTAATCTCAGCCCGTCGAAAGCCGAGCCAATCAATCAGACCCCGGGTCATCCGATTGCGCTCAGTGAAACGGTTAAATTCATCAATCACCACACGGTCTAGGAGCCGGAAATCGGTGGCACCAGGTGTAACTACTTGCTCGGCAATCAGGTTAATGAAACGATAAAACAGGTGAGAAGTAGTTCGTTTGAGCCAACCGGCATGACGATTTGACCGGGCTCGCACCCCCACTACCACTTCGGCACCTTCTTGCCAGGCTGCCAGGAATTGGGCGATGAGTCGCGGGGGATGTTGTAAATCGGCATCAATCATGATGGCGGCCTCGCCTTGGGCTCGGTGCAGACCAGCGGTGATAGCTACTTCTTTACCAAAATTGCGTGAGAGCTCAATTACCTGAATGCGCAGGTCATGCCGGGCAAGACGGTGGGCTATGGCGACCGTTTCATCAGTGGAGCCATCGTCAATCATGAGGATTTCAAACTGATATGGCAAGGTGGCGAGGGCAGCCGCGAGTACTTGGTGAAGTTCTGGTAAGCCGGCTGCCTCATTGTGACACGGTACGATGATGGTGATGAGTGGCTGGCTGGCCATTGATACTGGCTTACTCATAGCACTCGTTTTCCCCACCAACCCGTAATCAGTGTGGATATTAATAGGACTATACTCCCGGCGAGTAGACCGTTGACAATATCAGAGATTGACTGGTGATGCCTTAAGAGCCAGCCCATGATGACCACAAGTCCCACGACAGCTGCTGGTGCCGCCCAGATGCGTCGCAGCGCGACCTGATAGAGTAGAAGTAAGTTTGCCAACGAGAGAATAAAAATTGCCAAGCTGAGCGTGGGTAGCAAATGGGCTACTTCAATATAGCGTGGGCCAACCAGTAGGCTCGTCACCCAACCTGGCCACAACACGAACAGCCCCAATGCGCCGCCACCGAGTAGCATCAAGAGGAACACTGAACGCTGGAGCAAGTCTCGATTGGCGGCAGCTGGACCCAGCGGTATAACTGAAGCCACCAGTACGCCCGTCAGTGGTCCCGTCAGAAAGAAAATGATGCGTGCAACGGTGGCAATACCAGCGTACAAACCGGCTTCAACGGGTTCAAAGTAGTGCTTTGCAAAGAGAATATCGAGCGATAGTATGGTGTTGACTGCCAAAGAAGTCAGTAGCACCAGCCCGGCATACCGGAGCTCCGGTCGGATGAGACTGACGTCGGGACGACGGAGCACTAGATATTGGCGAAAGCTGTTTTGACGGCCTAGGCGCCGAGCTACTACCGTACTATATATCAAGCTGAGAATCTGAGATGCCACCACCCCCATTACTGCGCCGACGGCGCGCAATCCGACTAGTACGAAGGCAGCCGAAAACATTAACTTCGAACCCGCACCCAGTATGTTGGCAGTTGAGAGCTGAGTAAACCGTTGATGAGCCTGAATGTAGGCTCCGGCAAAGGCGCCAGGCACTCCCAATAACACCGAGAATGCCAACAAGAGAAATGGCCACGGAGACGTAAAATTCAGTAGTCCTTGCAGCCAGGTGCTGGCGATTGCCATAGCAACGCAGAATATTAATCCGATCCAGAGTGCGATACGCTCGATCTCTGCCAATAGTGGTGCTTGGTCCGTGGGCTGCGGATACCGTTTGACAACGTTTATGGTCACAAGGCTCAAGACTGATAATAAGACGCCAGTTTGTAGAAAAAAAGAAATAATAGCCTGAACTTCGCCAAAATCAGCTGGCGATAGGAGGCGGCCAAGCACCGGATAGTATAGATAGTTTAGGAATGATACAACCGTCGATCCGATGAAGAAGATGGCATTCTGCCGCAAAAAAGGGCTCTGAGCAATAGACCGCGCAATAGATATCACGCGTCTGATTATATCAGATATCACTTAGGCTTATGAATGCTCAGTGGACTATTGTTATATTTGTCGGACAATGGTATAGTTTCGCCCAAGCCGCCGGATCTGTCCGGCAGGTTCGTTCATTGCAACATTGCATTCTTAGCTGTCGATCCCGAGGAGGCGGTCGTGCACCAAACAGTTGCCTCCCGCCACCACTGGGCGCTGAGAATCATGCTCATACTCGCTGACTTGCGACTCATTGGTTTTATTGAGATCACTTATCTATTCAAGCTGGGCTTCAAACCCAGCCAGATCGGTCTGATTTCTGCCCTACCCCTCGCCACACATTTATTGGCCAACATTCCGGTAGGCTGGTGGAGCGACCGTTTTCATCGACACCGGCGCCTAGCCATTACGGGCGGCCTCGGCTGTCTAACCATCTGTTTGGCCGGCTTCGGCTGGCTGTCTGATCCGGTTTTCTGGATGGCGGCCAGTTTGACAGCACTTCGCGGCGTCGGCTTCGCACTCTATTACAGCACAAGTGAAGCGTTTACTCTGCTGCACTATGGAGCATGGGAGAACTCAGCCGCCGAAGCCCAAATAGAACGATCCCGGTCGTGGGGCTATGCCATGACAATCCAGTGCATAGGCGTGGCCGGAATCTTCACCGTACTCACACTGGCACCCCAGACGGCCTTGCGCAAATTCTACTTCATCCAAGCAACTGCTCTGCTGATTGCCACAATGGCATCATTGCGTTTGCCTAAGTCCGTTACGTTGTCACGACGCAGCCATCAAAGCGCTTGGCACATGCTCCGTAATCTGGGTGATGGGTGGTGGTACGTCGGGTACTCGATAGCGACCCTAGCCTTTACCAACTGCATGGTGGCTATTACCCAGCTACAGTTGACTCTGCTAGGCCAGACACCACTTGATCTACTGCGTTTTTCAATTGGGTTTTACTGCGCCGCGGCCTTGGCTGCCTTCTATATACGCCCCATCGAACGCACGCTGGGCGCGGCTGGCGCGGTTGTCCTATCCACGATGCTATGCGTAGCTGTTGTCGCTTGGTTTGGTTTGGCTAGCCCGCATTTTGTTCAGTATGGTAGTTTTGTTTTTGGCCTGCTGTTCGGAATTCGAAATGGTATCGATAAAACCCGGATGATGCAACTGAGTCGTTGGCCAGCACTGTTGATGTCAATTCAGGTAGCGGCCTCTATGGGCCTAGCTAGTTTCATGATTGCAGTTAGTGGCCGCATCGCTGAGACTTATGGCATCCATTGGGTACTCGTGCTGGTGGCAATCACTATTGTCCTACCGGCCGTTTTATGCGGCTGGCACGCCCGGCATACTTCGAGAGGATGGTAACGATGGTGATCCCAGCTGTTATTCAAAACCCACTACCCGCAGGCGCTGGCTACTTGTCCGCCGCCAGCACGACTTGGCAACCATTTGCTGACCGCAATCGCTGTTTGAGATTCGCGAAACGAAGGGAACGTTATGATGACAACGACGTCTGGCGATTTGATGGTAACTGATACGGAACAGTATTTTCGAGGTGAAGAACGATCCTTTGCCGGTGCCAGCGTGCATCTAACTGTGACGCACTTTGATCTATCGGCACTCGCTCGAGTCAAGCTGTATGCTCGATATGTCACCAATCCTGAGATGACGGCCTGCCTGGAAGCCCTCCAGCAGCTTGCTGCGTACGATCTTGTCGTAGAAATGATCGAGTTTTATGCTCAGCATGTCGTCCCTCCCGAGATGACAGCCTGCCTGGAGGCCCTCCAGCAGCTTGCTGCGTACCATCATGCATCGGCAATGAAGAAACTCGAGAATACTCAGTCGTCATTCATCACGATGGCTGAGTCTGCCGCCCGGATTGACGCTGGCGAAATCAGTGTGGCTGAAGCTATGATCGCGTTTCACGCCGCCCGCATCTTTGCCGGTGCCGTCTGACACGCTCTAGCTTCCGTCGAAGTTCTCCGCCCCGTGGATTCTACCTCATATTGGTAGCGTCCACGGGGCTTCTCTATTGCTCAAATGGATGCAATATGGTATGTTAGGCGAGTCCTTGGCTCGAGTTTCGTCGCTTTTCGCTCACCTGCGAGGTCCCATACTTTGTATGTAATCTCTTGCCTCGAAAAGCTCAAATGCAAGCATTTGGCTTTTCGCTCACCTGCGAGGTCCCATCGTCTAACGGTTAGGACAACGGATTTTCATTCCGTCAACCGGGGTTCGACTCCCCGTGGGACTACCATTTGATCCTGATTCAAATTTGCTAACGCAAAGATGCCATTCACTCCTGGAAACAGGGTGTTTTTGGTGTTCCACACTTTATTTCGTCAACGGTCGGCAATTGCTCGAAAATAAGGCTGAAAAGTTGGGCCTTTTGACCGGGTCTATCTGTTGGAGTATCACTTCATCCAGGTGTTCCACGAAATATTTAACCCTCCCCATTACCCGGCCAAATTCGCTGGGTTTTTCGGCTTCTTTCTTGGCCTTTTCGTCGGTCAATGCGGTGATTTGTTGTTCAATTCTCACAAGGTCTTCCTCCATAAATTTAAGTGCGGTTGGTGAATCCAGGATGCGAATTTTGGCGACGGTCGAGGCCGCGTCGGCTTTGAGCTGCGTGATGCGATCTTCGATGCCCTGAAGCTCTTGGAGCTGGCTTTGGTTACGCAGATGCCACTCGGCCGAGACCGCCGCCATAACGGCGCCGAGGTGGTCAGTAGAGACCGTAAGATTGCGGGTGAAGGCCGCGATAGTGTCCTCAAGCTCTTGCTTGGGAATACGGTAGTAGTGACCGTGATGACTGCAATGATAGGCCGGATATTGTTTGCCGGATTTGCCGCGCGACGAGCTAGCAGTGAGTGGATTCTTGCACTGCGGACAGAGCACGAACTTCTTAAACGGAAATTCTGATGAGCGCGTACCTTTGTTGATGAGGTGCTCGGGCGGGCGCTTGGCGTGAACGGCGATTTCGCCGCTGGGGCTTTCGATGATAACGCGCTTGCCCCGGTTGGCGCGGTTGAATAGGTCGATGGAAACGAGGCCGTTAAACACACAACGAATCGGTTTGTTGTCGGTCCACTTTTCGGAGTTGATGCCGGCGTAAATCGGGTTGCGTAGGAGCTTGTGCATGGCCTTAACGGTGAGCTGTTTGCCGCCGCTGTTGGCGATTACCTTGGAACGGTCGTCTTCATCGCGGACGACGAACCCTAGTACGGAAGCCCATGCCATTGAGTCTCTCAACAATCTCATCATCGTGGAGATTGCCTTTGGCATTGAGTTCGAACATCTGGATAACGAATTTTGACTCAACCGGGTGGGGTTTGAGAATGCAGCGTTTGCCCTGCTTGGTTTCAACCTTTTCGCTCACATAACCAAAGGGCGGGCGACGCATCCAATAGCCCATTTGGGTGTAGCGAATTTCGGCGCCAATAATGCGACTCATTATGTCGCGGAGTTCGTCTTTGGCCCGCTCGGCTTCGAGGATTTCCGACTTCTTGCTCGGCGAGTATTTGCTCCACTTGTATTCAAAGCCCAGGTGGTCGAGTGTGTTTACCTCTTCCCCACTGATGACACCGTAAATATCCACGAGTTTTACTTTGCAGTGATCGAGCTGGGCCGTCAGCTCACCGTAGGCATGCGAGCCGCCGCGCGTGAAACGGTCGATGGACTTGATGATAAATAGCTGGATGTCGTTCTTGGGGTTTTTGCAGTAATCAATGGCGGGCTGAACCGGCTGCTGATCCTTTGATGCAGATTCTAGGAATACAAAGAATTGCTTGATGGAAATGCCCCGCGCGGCGGCGTAGCGTTCAATCTGCTCTTTTTGAGCTTCGGGAGAATCACCGTCCCGGCCCTGCTTTTCGGTCGAAACGCGAATGGCGGCAACGGCGTTCTTGCTCATTGCTTCGCCCGTTCTTCGGTGATGATGTCGAGGATGATATTTGCTAGCAAGCTCACCCGCTCCTCGGCGGATAAGTTCAAGGCTGCCGATGGTTTCTCTTTGTTCGTTGCACCCTTCGTTCGCGCCACCCTCATGCCCTCGATTACATACCCAACCCAAAAGAAGCCTCAGCAAATATCTGCGAAGCCTAACACTCGGCTAAACGAACGAGCTGTTATTCCTTGGCTTTGGTCGGATTACCGGGCCGCGTGCGGCTCGCTAAATCCTTCTCGATAAGGACTTTCAGCTCAGGGTCGGTACCGGCCAGAAGTTGCAGCACAAACTCGGTAAGGCTCAAACCTTTACCATAGGCGACGGCCTTGGCGCGGTTGAGAACTTCGGTGCTGGCATTGATTTGGAATCGTGGTCGAACTGATGACATGCGGTTATTGTACTACGAGTACTACAATGCGGCGCTTTTTCGTGGTTTAGCCGAATTGTTAAGGCTCGTGTCTATCTGTATTTAATGTACTACTAATACTACATTAATGCAACACTAGCCTATGGATTGGAGTTTGGTATAGATACGTTTTTCGTGGTATCCCAGCATTCCGTAAGGATTTCTTTTTAGAAGGCATACTTATTCACGTCCACACAATTTGGTTCCTGCTGAAGTGCCATTGCAAACTGCCACTGCCCGTTTACCTTTGCGTAATAATAACCGGCCCCGGTTTGGCAGCCCTGGCCGACCGCAGCGAATTGGTCGCGAATAACTTTTGAGATACTGAAAGAAGCGTCTGCCCCGGTAGCCGCGCATCCGGCATATACTTTGTCGTATTCACCCTTAATATAGGTCTGGAAGTCGGCGGGCGCAGATGAAAGACCCAAGATATGCTCGTACTTGTCCTCAGTCTGAGCCGCCGACAGCGTGAAACCGCCCCGCATCGTCAGTGCGCCCACGGGCGTTCCGATTTGACCATATTTTGACTTTACAGCACCGTCTTTGAGTCAACGAAATCAATCTCGAATTCGTGCTGGTATATAAGCGTCTGGCTGTCAAACTGAGCAACATATTCATCTGAGCTGAATGTTGGTACCGGAATTGTACTCGGCGCAACATTCTGGCCAATCTTGTCCCCAGGATATGAGAGGATATTCGCCTGGTTTGATGCCTGGTTGATGAAATAGAATGTGTTGCTCGACTGGCTGAAAGAGACGTAGCCAGATGATTGTACCAAGCCGGGTGCGGAAAACTCGGATAATGTTTTGACGTTACTGCCGTCGGCGTTCATTATCATCGGGTGTTCTGAAACGCCATTGTTTTGGCCGGGTGTGTTTTGCGTGTACGCCCAATAAACAACACGCCCATCCGCGAGCTCGGCCGGGTGTTGGCTTTCGTTAGTTTTGGTGAGCTGAGCGAGAGTATCTGTTGCTAGTGTATAGCGGAAGATTTGTCGGTCGGGTGATTGGTACACCGGCTGAGGCATAATTATCGTCAAGAGAACACTCTTACCATCATGAGACCAGGCGTTGCTCCCATCAGGCCATGAGGGGCCGTTTGCTGTAGCCCCGGTAGGCAGCTTAATCTCTTTTGTAACCTTAAGGTATTTATTCAATATCCACAGCGAATTTTGCGTGTTGTCCTTACTCGCTACGGCAAGGAACTGGCTGCCGTCTGGGCTCGGAATCATTGTTTGGATTACTTTGCCATCGGTTGTTGGCAAGTCATATCGAACTCGGCTTCCAGCCTGATTGATACAGACGAGCTTTGAGAGCCGTACAAAGCAGTAATTAGGCGGGAACTGTTTACTGGCTTTTGACGCCAGTTGGGAACTCACATCAGATTGTTGAGGGCGCTGCTGAAGGTAGGTGGCGTAGCCGGCAACCGCGACCATAACAAGCGCGAGAATCGATGTTAGTACTAGAGTACGCCGCCTCGATCTATTTGGCTTAGGTGTTCATCTGACGCAATATGGCTAGTACTGCCGGTTAATTTATCGGCTTCGACAGTCTGTGATGGTTTGTGTTCTTGTTTCATTTTGTAAGATTGTTGGTTTAATCTTAAGCGGATTTATGTTGATTGCAAAGCTTATTCGGCCCAACTCGTGACGTCGAAATACACATCATAATTACGGCCAGTTTTTGGATCACTAAATTCTTGGTAGTCATAGATGCGCGCGCCATGTGCCTCACGCGAGTCTAGGCCCGGCACGAGCCGATTTTGCGACATTTCACTGATGCGGCTTATCATAAATTCCTTTTCCTGCTCGTCGTGCGTATGAATAGCACTTCTAACGTTGTTATGGGTAGTTAATAGCTCTTTCAGGCCCTCCTCAAGTAGACTGGCGATTTTGGCTTCGATATTTACTGCGATGGTCGAATGGCTGTGGGCTGCCACATGATTATTCCCGAAAGTCGCCTTTACCCGCTTTGAAACTCCAAAGTACCAGAGCCAGGCCAACCCCAAACAGTTGTGCGCCCGCCCTGGTCGTAACCAGAGCCTGTAAAGTTACTACCCAACGCCTGTTGTCCGAGTGAGTAATCTGTAACTCCAGCAATTGCCATCAATGCTAGATAGACCATGATGAACTGTGGTGTGCGCGGGTGTCGCTTATGAATCATAACGATAGCGACAATTGTTAAAACCGCTTCAATGAACGAGGAGACCACATCGTAATTCCATAACCAAGTGATCCCGGCTGTATCGTAGGTATCGTATTGAGTTAGCCTCGTAAATAAAACAAAAACGAGAATGGCGGCAGTGATATATAGACCTAGCACAAAGTAGGCTAACCAACCCTCTATGCCATTAAGCGAAGTTTTGTCGCCGCGCTTCTTATCGGTGAAAAATCGTAGTATTCCGATTGGTAACCAAATAATTCCAACTACACCGGCAATAAAAACAATGGTATTGCCAATGGTCTGGCCCGCACCGCCCGTAGCCCCCCTGACGCAGTTGCGACGGCATTAATTATGGCAAAGCCAATAATTGCGCCAAGTAACAGGAGCAGTGGGAGCACGATATGATCGCTACGTCGCCGAATGATTACTGGCATATATTCCTGAGGGTTTCTTTAAGCTAAATATAGCTTACTTGTGGGGAAAGTAGCGATAGGCAGTCGGTTTTTGAATGAGCGCCGGGTCCCAACCCTTTTCTTTGGCGAGCTGTCTATCTCCTCGAATTGCTCAAGATGAAACTTCAGCGCGGCTTCTCGATAAAAATCTATTCTTGGTTTGAAGTATTTATACAACCTCTGGGCACGCTCCATGTGCTGAGTCGCGCCGTCATCCCAAACATAATATAAATCTTCAGCAGCTTCGTTTGTGAGTGGGTATCCAAATTCGTCCTTCTGATGCCCGTCATGGGTTATCGGTCCCCAATCAGGCATTTCAGGAACGACTGGAGCCGGACGTTTCAAAGTAGTAATGACGCCGACTTCAACAAATGGAATATCAGTTTCGGTCTCATACGGCACAAGGTCGAAGCAGCGATACTCGCCCTTCATGTCCCATTCATCGACGCCGATAGCGACGAGGCTGCGCTGAGAGAGTAGATAATCTGATTGGATTAGCATCGAGATTCATCCCGTTATTGTTTAGCGCCGTCACGCTGTTTTGATATTGCTGTCGGGAGATTGATAATCGGCTGGAGTTCGAACGGTCGGTGTGGTCCAAATCGGCAAACTGAATTTTGCGGAGCTTTGTCATCACACCCTCTTCCCCCCTATCACGCCGTCGAGGAAGATAAACGCTAGGCCCATGTATCGGCTCTGCTCCTCGGCCTTGTACCCTTCATAAAGACGACCAGATCGAGATAGCCATCCTCAACGGGTCTTGAGCTGAAATACACATCCGATGCCGCCATTTCGAGGCCTTCATACTGTGCTGTCTCAATTTCAATAGCCGGCTTAAACGCGGTTATTTTCCAGCCCGGTATTTTTGGGGCAACGGCAACAATGGCGTGCACCCGTGGCATATCTCTTCTGACGCCGTCGCACGAAATGAATAGCTCGCGCTTGTTGTCCTCAAATGGGCCAATCAAGAAGCTCAGAAGTGGGTCGGTCTTTCCGAGTTGTTTTGCTAGTTGGCTAACAAGCTTATCTTGATTGGTTTCGAGTCGAAGATATTCCTTGAATGCTCGCTGAACCATTTCCAGAAATCTGCGTAGGATAATTTTTTTCGAGAATATGCCCATTTGATATCAGTATACGGTATCCGGTACGAAGTAGATGAACGAATAATAAGTTATTCGCCGCTAATAAACTTAATTGATTATTTTATATCTGTTGAATGTATTTTTGTTTCCTCTTTTACTATATAAATATAGAGAAGAAATACTATACCTTGTGACCCCTATGAACTACCCCCTACTACACTTTCTAACTCCTAAACTAACTCCACCTCTATGCCTGAACCACATTACCGAAAACATTAAATGAAGACCAGCTAGAAGTACTCAAACGCTTACGTGATTTTCGATTTGGAACCAGTGATTTGATTGCTCAGTTATTTGGTAAGTCGAGTGGCGTATTTGTTTTTAAGCGATTGAAGATTTTGCGAGAACGCGGATTGATCGGACAGCGGTTTGATAGTAGCTATCGCATCAAGGGCAAACCTGCGGCCTACTACCTCTTACCAGCTGGGGCGCGGGCGCTCCAGGATCACTACGACGCTACCGGCCTCGACGTCAAAGTAAACGTAAAGAGCATCTACAAGGATGGGTCGGTTTCAGAAACATTTATCGAGCATTGCCTGGATATCTTTGCCGTATTCAATTTGCTGAAATCCCGGCACGGCAAGCGGGTGAAGTTCTTTCAAAAGCGAAACTCGCGTACTATGACTATCTCCCCGACCCGCTACCCGACGCGTATCTGAGGTTTAAGGTCGAAGAAGACGAAAAACAATTCTTTATTGAGGTCTTGCATGACGCCCAGTTGTTCTTTGCGGCTGTGCGCCGGATTAAGCACCTCTTGTCCTACGAGGAGGGTGGGGATTGGTCGTCCACCAATACAGCAATTCCGTCGGTTTTGCTCATCTGTGATAGCGCCAAGTTGCAGCGGCAAATTCACAAGAAGACTTCGCGCATGATTGGCGAGGCGGATGAGATGTATTTTTATACCACCACGATGGACGAGTTACGGCAGTTGAAGCGTGGCAAGAAGGATGTGATTTGGCGGGACGTGACCGATCCGGAGGACGCGATGGCGTTGAGTGATTTGGAATAAGGGGCTCCGCTCGGGCGCGACTAACTTGCTGCGCTATCCCACCTGCTAGTAATTTGGTCGTAGATCCTTTCGGCTTCACCATCTTTGTCGTCACTGACATGTACAAGATACCGAGCAGCCCATAAGCATCTGGGTATTTTGCCACTCGCCTCATGGCAGATATCGCCTCTGAAACAGAAAGGTCCTCACCCTTAATGAGTCGAGTGGATACCTCCGAGGCTAATTGCTTGGTCGGGTGGTTGAGTTTATCCAGACATACCGTTAGAAGTTCAATTCGCGCACTTTCGCTAACTTGCTTCTGGACATTCGTTGGCAGATAACAGAGTTCGTACATTATCGCGAAAACAGAATTATTAGAAAACGCCGCCGCTTTTGCAATTAATTCGTGTGCTCGGGTCTCATCGTTGTACGGGAAGTTTGCGTCGATTTCATCTAGAAATTCGAGCTCCTTGGTTGAGATATCGGCGCTCATGACTCGGTTGTACCATCGACATTACCGCTTATCTCAAAGGTAAATCCTCGTCCAGCATCGGCATGATCTTGAGTGACAAACTTTCTCGCCGCAACGTAGTCATCGTGCAGATCGGCTGCATTCGGCTCAAAATTGATCGAATCAATCGAGAGCAGCTTATTTACGATATTCACGCCCCAAAGGGTCAGTCCTTTGATTCGGCCCAATCCAGTACCTCAACCGCAGTTTTGGGGTCAAATATCAATGCCCCGTGAGAGATTTCTCCGAGCGCTCGTGTAAAGAATTCCTCCGGATTGGAGCGTCCTCATCATCCGGGGATACATAAAGGTCAATATCAATTGTCGATCCAAGACGGGAAATTCGTTTGACTTCGTCCGCTTCAAACCAAATGCCGGGCGACCAATCACGGCACCAATAGTAGTAGCCTACCTGGGTCGGATATTTAGCGGACAACTTAGCGATTTCAGCCTCGTGTGGTTCGAGGATCGATAGAAGGTTCTGGAGATGCACTTCAGGTCTCTCGGTTTCGGGAAGAGCCGATTCAAGCAACCAGAAGTTTTCTTTGATTTTGTATTTTGGGCGTCGGACGGGATCGGGCACATCGTTTTCTTCCGACCTTGGTCGGGGTTATGCCAATGATTTTAGTAATTTCGTCTGGGTCGACGTCAAACTCGTACACGCCAAAACTGAGGCGCGTTTCGTCTTTGGTGTTAATACCGGCTCGACGGTGGCTTGAATCGTTTGAGGGTTTTGTCATTGTGGGAATATTAGCATGATTAACCTTTATTCTGTTGTTAAGTTGCCGCACGCGGCGATTCATACTTTCCTAAATCATCAAAAATAAACGGCTATGGATGATTGCGCCGTAATTAACACCACGAGCGGCACCAGGGGGAGTGATGACCCACTTTAACGATACCACCCGGCTCTTTCGTTATCTTCAGCGGAGTAGAATATGCTTTCAACACTCTCATTATTCATCCTTGCAGTGATCATTGCCTTAATATCGTCATCGGTCAAAACGATGATCATCCAATGGGGCGGATATAGATGCCAATGCCGTATAGCGTTGATAGCCTGGCTGCTTGGGAGTTGGCGTGTCAGGATTACCCTGAAAAGCCCATGCTCGGGTATCTCGTAGTCTTTAGCCTGGAGAACCTCAGAGTTGCCTATCGGTTTGGCGTCACTATAGTTTTTACATTCAAACACGATTGTATGCGTAGTGTATTTAGATTGAGACTGGCCCAATAATTACTTGTCGGGTTTGTTCTAGGCCTGTTTTTGACAAGAATATCCATACGTTGATGCCTATCCCAAGTGGTAGCTTGCTGCTCTAGATTGAACGCCTCAAAGCATTCGTCTAAACAGTACTTTAGAATTTCGGCACATATATCTTCGTATTGCCTCCACCCCGCAAAGCCCTTTTGGCAACCGTCGAGTTTACTAATTAACTCTGTCCCCCTTGAGGTGATGAGTTGGGACTTTTTAGCCTCAGGCGAAAAGGGATCAGATTGGCCTAGCTGTGAATCTTTACAACTGAAATTGGCTCAGATTTAGGCTTCACTTGCGTAAGCCTCCATCATCGCGAGCGCCTCATCGAGTGAGCCCTGCCTAGCTGCTTCAAGTGCATTCACTTTTCTCAGGCTCTCAAGACGTGGCTCAAAACCAGTTGGCGCCTTCGACTTTTCTGCCAGATCGCTTATACCAAGCTTCAAGTTTATCTAGGGCCAGGAAGTTTTTGCTTTTGCCAATCGCTCAAAGTACTCATAGGCCAGGGACCAGATGTACGATGAATAGTTTAGATACTCGCCCCTGATCTTTTCTCAATAAATCTAGCGACACATCTAAAAGTTTGATGAATTCTTGAATATAGCGTTCATTGAGTCGTGTTAATGGTCGACCGAACTCCTTGTCGTGCAGTTCGTGCTCCAGAGGACCGACCTCATGCATCCCCATTTCCTCAACATGTGGAGCGGCACGTTCTTTTATCTGCTCAAAGCGCCAAATAGCGGCGTCCCTATCGCTGAACAGCACAATTAATACTTCGTTCGCTGCGACGGCTAGCGGAGAGTATTTTGGGTCGCCGTCGTGCTGCCGGAACAATTTACGAAAATAACGTTTATATTGTGTATCGCTGCGTTATCAGCTTAGACATCGCCCGTAAAGATGACTCTCGCTCATACACGCTGAATTTAATGTCTTCGACAAATGACTTCAGGACTGGTATCGCAGTAGTTAAGATAGTGCCGGCCTTCAGGCATTCCTCGATCATATGGACATACGAATTCGGCATGTAGTATCTGGTATCATGGCGCTTATCCAGGTACCGTTTATTCAGCTCCACTATGTCCGACAACTCGATCTTGCCAAGCAAATCAAATAATAGCTTGCGATCGTCGTCATAGGCGAAGGGGATAAAATTGATTAGATTTTGTTCATATTTTGTGCGGACAGTCTCCGCACCAACCAGCTCAACCGCACTCGCAGAGCGTCGCAATAATAGTGAGCATATTGGGTGATTGTGTAGTTGGTAGTAGAGCTTGACTCGTCACGGCTATTAATTCGACCTTGATTTCCTTAGGGTCCATCCTATCTAGCACCACCTCTACGGCAAGATGCTTGAGTCTCTCAACGTCCCTCTCGGTGATTTTGCCCGCCAGAGTATCCTTATCATGGATATATGTTCGAAATACTGTTGGAATATACTGATCTTTTCGGGCTCAAGGGCAATTCTAAAATTGTCATACAGATCATTTGCTCTTTGGCTATTTCTTTGCATGAGCCTGCAATGCGGCAGAGTTATCACTGATTATCCTGCGCTTTATTGCGTCATCTCGTATTGATTCTGCATCCTCCTGTACCAGTAAACTTATTAAGTTCTTAGCACTCGCCTCATCTGTTCGAGACTTATACCTTTCGTATATCTCCAGATAATTATTGAGTGAAATTGTCTTGGATAATAACTTGGATAATGAGTATATATTCTCTTTGTCTTCGAGAGCTTCATATACTTCTTGCTGCATACGTTGTTTCGTTTGAAAGAACATATTCAACAAGCTTATCGGTGAAATATGACCGCTCCGCATAGTATCCATGACTCTCTCCGTAGGCTCTCAGAATAAACGCTTTTACGGGCTCCAGTAGTCGTTTAGGATTTTGAGACTTTAATACATTTAGGATTTTGTCGTCCTGATGGCGCTCTCTGTCATTAAAGATGGATTCCCATCGAGAAATTTATGAACATAGGCATCTTTTTGACCCCAAAATGGAGAAGAAGTTGCGGAGACCTGTCTCTGTTGTGATCTCATAGAAGCCATATCTCGCATATATTTCGCACCCCATGAGTAGTCCATCGGCCAAGTATTGAATGGTCTTTTTTGAATTAGGGGCAACTTCATAGCAGAAAATTAGGAATGCTTCGTGTACTAGTTTGTCGGGATGTTTGCTAGCAGGGGTGAGCCTATCAATATCCTTGCTCCTGTTGAACTTCCTAAGAGCACGCAAGGAACGACGCTGAAGCACGCCGTTGTCCGATGAGTCGTTTGCGAACTGAATTAATAATTCGTGCCAGTAGTCATCCGGAGTGTCCAGCAACGAAGGGTTTACGGAAAGTATTTCATCTAAGATGCCGACGGCATTACCCATTTCAACGATGCGCTCCGTTTCGGTACCGCTGCCCTTGAGCAAGTCCTTATTCAATACGGAGATTTCGTTACTAGTCGCGAACCGAGAAAGGATATGTTCGGCTCCGTCCGGCAGCCAAATCTGCTTATCTTTGTAGAGTTTATATAGGAAAATGAAAAATTTATGCTTTTCATTTTCGTCTAAGATATCTTCCAGCCCCGCTAAGGCGATTGAATTAAGAAGATCTTCAACGACGACAGAGGGATTTCTCCGCAAGAGGCGCGCGAACCAACCACAGAGCCCAACATGCTGCGGGAATTGCAGTAGCAAACCGAGTACTTCATACCAATTCGGTGCAATTGCAATTTTCTTGCCATTTCGAGCAAAAATCGTCTCTAACAATGTTGGTGGACTGGCAACCTCAGCGATGTATAGGGCGGAGTAAAAAGAGTGAACCGAGGGATGGTAAAAAGTTACCAATTCTGATTCAAGAGACAATATCCTTAACTCAATTAGATGCTCAATATCACCATGATCGAGAAAGCGTTCTGTTTCGGACAGAGAAAGGCTCACTACTTGCATGAGCTCCATCGCGAATGCGAAGCGGCTCAATACGGTGCTAACGGCTTTATTGCCTACTAGCTGCTCATCGAGGTAAATAAAGAATCCTGCGCGACTAAACTTGACGATATTCCGACTACTGACATAATCGCCGACCAGAGAAAGAAAATATCTATCTGATAATAAGCTGTGGAATAGGCTCGCTCTCCAAAATTGCCTGACGATTTCTTCGGGCAAGTTGGAGTTCTCGCCGGGTAGCCGGCCCCTTAGATAAATGGCCTGGTCTTGAGAGGACACTTCATTGTTATTGAAACTACTCATATCTCCATTCCTCCGCGTTTGCCTGAGATGGCCATGTAAAGTTCATCCAGTATTTCAGGATTTGTATGAGCAATCCTTTTGTAACTCGCCTTCAAATATTCAAGCATCTCAACCGCAAACTCCCGGTTGGCATTCTCGGGGTGGAAGATGCGCAGGTAGTTTACCGTGGCCTCAACGTCTTTTTCGGTGATTTGGTAGTCGCTCATATCTTGCATGATTGTATCACCAAGTCCATTTCTTCAGACCGGCAAATTGGATCATCTGTCCGCACAGTTCTTCGGACTGGGTGCGGCGCATGACTTCGCGGCTGTTATTTTGGCTCAGGATGTTCAGACTCCCCTCCCACAAGATTTCGCCGTCGATGGCGGCCAGCTTGCGGTGTCGCAGATCGTCGCATGTATTCACCTTCACGCCTGCGGCCCGGAGCTGCTTGAGCGCCACCCAGGCTTGGATGCGCAGGTACTCGTCGTGGTGGTTGGGGTTGCGGGTATTGATACGCACCTTCACGCCGTGGCGGGTGAGCTTTGCCAGTACCGGCAGCAGTTGGTTTGTGCGCCGGGTGGTGAGATATGGGCTTTCGATGATGACTTCGCGTTTGGCGCGTTTGAGATCATTGATGAACGCGCCGTAAAACCGGCGCTCATCGTAGAGCTTTGACGTGAGGATGGCGGCCGGGTTGGGTTGACGGCGGAAGATGCTAAACATGCTCCACCTCCCCATCGCCGACGCCGAGCTCTTCGAGCCGAGTGCTGAGTTGTACCAAACTAGGCCACAATGTGTTCCACATGCGTCCCGTTTGGCCTACCAAAGAAAAACCCTCACGATATGTGGGGGTTTTTCTTTGGTAGGTGTTCACGCGGGGAGGAGAACTGTATGGTTCGGTGGATGAGGAGCGCAGGGAACGGACAAGTTCACTTGGACGATTTCCGAGCACCACAAGGAGGTGGCGTTAGCCACACTCCGTATGGGACTACCAGGAGTTATTGAAAATGATATGTTGCTAGCGATCGCTTGACTGGATAATCTGGGGCGAGTCGCTTGAGCAGAACCCGATGCAATCGTTACTGGACATTGTTTGGATATATTGGCGCAGGTTGTCTTGCAGACTTGGTGTAGCGACGAACAGGGTGAGGACGGCACTGACGGCAATAGTAACAATTGTGACAGCCAAGACACCAACCCACGAGCGCGGCTGAGCTGGTTTACTTCGGGAGTAGCGATAGGTATCGGAAGCAATAAACAACGCTGGCACGGCTAGTACGATATAGACAGCCGCAATCATGGCGCCGAGTATCCAGGGCTGAATGGTCGGCTGGAACTGAATGCCAAAAATCAGGCCGGTGGCGATGAGCGACAGGCCACCCGATACGGCAACGGCAGTCAGCACCATGAGCCCTAGAACTGCCATAGCAGCAATCACGCCGGCCGTTCCCCTGAGCAGCTGGCGCAGGGCGGCGCCGGCGGCGCTAAACGCCGGGCGGTTTTCTTCAACTACGTGCTCCCAGTGCTCTTTGTTGGCTACTTCGGCGTATTTTTTGCGCGCTTGGCCGATGAGCTCTTGGGAGTTGAACGACTCGCCACGCGCAGCCGCCTTTTTCTTCGGGGTTTTGGCGGTGGGAGCAACCATCATCACCACAATGTAGCCAGCAGCCGCAGCTCCACTCGTAATAAAGAGGAGGCCGAGCATCAAGAGCCGGACGATTGTGACATCAGCATTAAAGTAGGCTGCCAGGCCCGTGCATACACCGCCAACCATTGATTGATCTTTGATGAGAAAGAACCGCTTGGGCGGCCGCGGGGTGTCTTTGCTGGCTTTGGTTTTGGTATCGGCATCATCCGGTTCAGCCACTGGCCCCATGTCGTGCAGCAAGGCTGTAACCTCCTTGTCGAGCACCACATTTTTGGTTCCACTGATGGTTGATTCGCATTTGTCAGCTAGGGCTTGTTCCAAATCGGCCAGAATTTCTTCACGGTCTGGGTCTGCTTTCAATCGGGCATGGGCATCGACGAGGTAATCGTTAAGCTGATTGTAGCCATGTTCTTCCAACTGGAACGCCCGGCCATGTAAGTTGATAGTGATTACCTTGTTCACGATGCGCCTCCTAAGCGTGCGATGGTTTGATGTAATGATATCCAATAAGTTTCTAGTTCGGCAAGCTTTGATTGTCCGCCGGGTGTGAGGTGAAAGTATTTGCGGGGCGGACCAGCCTCGGATTCTATCCATTCGTAATCAATCAAGCCGTCGCGGCGCAGGCGACTTACCAGCGGGTACAGGGTACCTTCACCGGTGACAAAATCGGTATCGGCCAGAGCAGCCAAGATATCAGCGGCATAGACTTTTTTGGCCGATATGACTTTGAGCACCACAAACTCGAGCAGCCCGCGGCGGAGTTGACCAAATTTTTCGGCGTCGTTCATGATAGTACCTTATCACAACAAGGTACTATTGTAAATAGTTCCATTGATATCCCGACTTGCGACTATCATCGGACGGCTACCAATAAGATACCTTTGTGCAACTAAGCTGTATGAAATAACTAGGCAGTTTTCGGAGCGACAGGATTAATGCCCAGCTTTGTTTGAATCATATCAAGCACTTCACGCGGGGTGTAATCGGCTTTGACGAGATAATCGGCGCCATAACTTTGGGCAGTTTTGCGGTCTTCGGGATTGGATGAATTGGTGAGCACCATGACCGGCATGGTCGAGAAATCAAAGTTGTCACCAGCAAGGGCGCTTAAGAGTTCGAGACCAGTAAGTTCGGGCATGTTGATATCAAGCAACAACAAACTTGGGGCATTTAGTTTAACAGCTTCGTAGGCATCCCGGCCATTGGCTTTGACGATGACACGTAAACCAGCGCTTTCGAGTTTGATTTGGTACATTCTCGAAATAAACGGATCGTCTTCGGCTACCAAGACTACCTTTCGGTCATCGACTGGTGCGGCGGGTACGGGATTTGCTTGTATGGCCATGATTTCCTCCTTGCTTGACGGGTTTTGACGCTTTGGCTGGCAGGTCAAATCCAAATATCGAACCCTTACCTTCGGTGCTGCTAAATATGAGGGTTCCCCCTTGATCTTCTACTACTCGCTTGGCTAAGTAAAGCCCCAAGCCTGTTCCGTCTGGACGCACCCCTTGCGCATTTTCGGCGCGGAAGAATTTGCCAAACAACTTGCCCTGAGCCTTACGAGGCACCCCGATGCCCGTATCGTGCACTTCGAAATGAACACTCTTGGGCGTGCGACTCAGTAATATCCTCACCTCACCGCTGGGCGTATAATAGATAGCATTGTCAATAAAGTTCATGATGACCTGTCGGGTTTTATTATCATCGAGGTCGACCAAAGGCCAGGCTTCAGCTGGGGGATTAAATATAAGGGCTATCTTTTTGGCTTCGGCATGCGAGCGCAATTGCCGCACTTCGTCGGAGACCATTTTGACGAAGTCGGTGGGTGTAGGTTGGATAATGAAGCGACCAGCCGATAGTCTGGAAACATTGAGAAGGTCAGAGATGAGGTTGACCATTCGTTGGCTAGCATCAAAACCATAGCCGACAAATTGATTTTGCATGGCTGTGAGCTTACCGGCATCGCCTTCGGAGAGCATCGACAAGTAGCCTTTAATAGTTGTAAGTGGTGTGCGCAGTTGATGTGAGGCCATGGAGATAAATTCGTCCTTAGCCTGATCGAGTTCTTTCAGATGACGGTTGGCAATGCGCAAACGGTTGGTAGCATGTTCAACTCGCCCCTGAAGGGTAACGTTAAATTCTTTGATTTCCGCAAATGCCTTGGCGTTTTGTAATGCTACTGCTAGTTGTCGGCTGATAATTTCGAGTACTTTGATATCTTGATCCGAATAGACGTCGCCCGAAAGCTTATCGCCGATGAGTAGATAACCAATAAAATCCTCGCTCGTCCGCAACATAGTACTAATGCGTAGGTCATGATGCTCAAGAAGCTCTTTGCGCTTGCCGCCTTCGAGCTCGTCAGCGATGATCATCGATTGGTTGAGTTGGATGAGTTCCGAGCGCTACCATGAGGCGCTTAGGTAATACGCCATAATGCTCACAGCGATAGACCCGGTCATGGTTGAATACTACTATCT
Source organism: bacterium (assembly GCA_016699105.1). GTDB lineage: Bacteria > Patescibacteriota > Saccharimonadia > UBA4664 > UBA4664. The sequence goes on from CP064960.1 coordinate 28,319, forward strand.
GAGCATAGGATATGTGCATCGATTGACATAAGGTGGGTGAGTGAATGTTTGAGTAGCCGATCGAGGTCGATCTCACTAACGAGGATTTTGGAAGGCGGCATTGAGCACCTCTTGGGAATCGTAGTGGTCGCGGTAAAAGATATTGTTGGTGAGGCGCTCGAAAACTCGTCGTAATGGCTGAAATGCAAACAGAGATTACCGCCATGAAACTATATGCCATAACTGGCGTCGGACGCCGAGGTATTTGGCCCAAAAACATATCGCGATGTTGCGATGAATAGCGCCCCAAAGCTCAATGCAGGCGTACCAAGGAGCATCACATACATGGCAGTACGGGCGATAACTGCTCGTATATCAAATAACCGGGTACGAATAATGGCATAGGCAATTGAAATCAAGTAGACAAGTGTAAAGATGGGGCCTAAGTAAACAAATTTATAATTGTTAGCCATGACCGGCAAAATCAAATTACAAATAATGCCCATGCCACAGCAACCGACATGCCCAAAGAAACTAATTGAATTTGAAGTTTTTGAATGCCACCAGTTTGATAGGATTTGAAAAGTGACAGTAATCCCACCCCGAATAGACCCATGTGATACCAAAGACTTTGACGCCAAATATGGTTACAATTTCGCGGTTAGGTGTCACTGACGTAGCGCACACACCTGGGATGGCACTGACTACTGCCGATAAGCCACCGACTAATAGTATGAGTCTATCTGGGGAGTATCCGCACTCGTGCAAATGAAGCGTTAAACAATGCGAAAAATGTAGCCGTCAACATGGCGCCCGAATAGCTAAACAACGCGGTTGCAAACGTGTATTCGATTGGGACTACCCTGAATAACCCGTTCGTGAATGTCCACGTAGCTACACCAACTGTTAACCCGAAGTAATAACGGAAGGTTACGCTCTTGGTGTTCCGCAAAAATATCGCAAGTCCCAAGATGAGATTAGAAGCCGCAGCCACAAATAACAATACGCTCGGCAGATCGATCATATTGTTATTGTATTATTCTTCTGGTTTGATTAATAGTCGTTTGGTGCGAGCAAATTTCCAAAGATGCAAGGGAGCTATGATACGTAAACGATTCCGGGCAGCCCGTAAGTCGATGGTGGCTAAATGTGTCGTCTTGCCATCGGGCGTGATTCCTTTACCAATTTCGGTAACTGGGAGCCATAGTTGATAGCGCAAACCCTTCATAAGGATGGGTGTTGTCACAAAATACCAACGCAAAATGGCCGGATGTGCGAGCTCAGACCGACCATAGACGAGCCGATATATGTTCGTGAGTATGCGTTTGAGCATTAGTTTATTCTTGCCGATATAATCCATATCAATAATCAGCCGGGAAATATCGGCGGCACCGTCGCTGGGATAGTCAGTGCCATGGTGCAATAAATCGCTAAAATATTTTCTAGTCATAGTACTTGATGGCACATCATCCGGTGTGAGACGGCAGTACCCAATAATGACATCTCCTTGAAATGCCCCGAAATGATAAGAATATTCATCAAATTCGTCAGATTCTGTTTGAGTATCAGGATTTCCATCAATCCAATGCATTTTTTGTACACAGATGCGATAGCGGAATTCATACGCGAGTCGGAAGTCGGCTGGTGTGTTGAGCTCTCGGTAATTTATCTCATTTTCGACGAAGCCGATAATTTCGGCTGACGGATCCAAGGTTCCGGTCGGTAGTGCAATCATGAGCTTAATATTGACACCTAGACATATATGTGTCAACATGTTCTTAGAAGCTTTTTATTACTTATATGCAAGCGCTCGACACAGTCAATACCGGATCGCGCTCTAGCTGGCTCGAAAAAAAATATTCACAGCGAGTCATTTTTGCGTGGCAACGCGTTATATTCTGGACTTTTTACACACTAGGACCGATTTGGCGACGAAGCTTGGTCAACGAACTGACTGAAGCTGATGTGGTACACGGTACCCGCTATGTGGTAGCTGGAAACCACCAACGGGCGATCGACCCATTTTATATCTGTACCCAAATCCCCTATCGGATCTGGAGACATATGGGTTCCCTCAATTACTTTACGGCCAATAAGTTCATGGACACTCCCGTGATCGGAAAAGCATTGCTCCGGTTTGGCTGTTTTCCAGCTAAAATTCATCATAAGTACCCGTTTGGCCTCGACTATGCCCATAAAATGCTTGGTCGTGGCAATACTATCTTGATCTTTCCTGAGGGCAAACGTACCCGACGCGGCGAAACTGAGGCTCGCAAGGGCGTTCAAGTGTTGGCTCATGAACCAAATGTCATGGTGATTCCAGCCCACATCGAGTGGACGAAACGCTGGTTTGGCTATACCTTCAAGCTTGGAATTGGCAAACCATTTGATGCCAGCGCCATGACTGCCCAAGAAATACTGGACCGGGTGTACGCTCAACCTGTCGATCGTGTTGGTCATAAATAACATTATATCTTGCGATTTTAAGTAACTTTTAGTACACTTTTCTTGACTGGACTAAATTATTGTTGTATTTCAAGAATTCTGAACTCACTAAAACCTATAAAGTCGCTCTCAATACCGTACTTAATTGGATTAAGGCGGCTCAAAACGGCAAGCTTGATATAGAGCTCGTAAAAAAAGGCGAGCGTTTTTCATTGCCAATACGGCGCGAAATATTAATGCTCTCAATGATTTAGCAATTAGTCGTAAGAAATATCGCAATAGCCGTACGGCGCGTCGAGTGGTGCCTCATGATCATTTCTATGAGGTATATAGCGAGTCGGAGATTTTAGATATAGTGGCAACACTTGATGTGCGTCGAGAAGTACCTCGTGCTTATAACTATTTTGATGATGGAGCGCATTATTGGGATAAATATGCCCATGAGCTTGAAGCTCAAGACACACCAAATATCATGAACCGCACCCGCTCACTGTTAGACGCTAATCAAGGTTACATAGATACACTCATTAAACCATTTCATCGTGTCAATGTTATTGATATTGGGGTCGGAAATGCACTTCCAGTTCGATCATTTCTCGGTAACCTCTTGTCGAGCGGTAAGTTAGGTCGCTATTTGGCTTTAGATATCAGTCCCGGTATGCTCGAAATTGCGGAACAAAATATCAAGTCTTGGTTTGACGATAAGATAAATTTTGAAGGCCATAAAATAGATATTACACACGAACGGTTTGGTAATTTTCTGGCCAATGAGTATCTCAACAACCAGTCAGAATCAACTATCAATTTGATTTTATTTTTAGGCGGGACATTGGGCAATTTACGAGCGCCTGCCGACACGCTTGCCGTTATTGCTAATAGCATGGGTCGCGCGGACATGCTCTTGATGTCGCAAAAACTTGATTCAACACGTACGCGTCACTATTTTGATTTCAATACTTCGCCGAATAACCCTTCATTAGCGCCAATACACCGATTTGTATTTGATATGTTGAATATTGATGAGTCATTATATCGAGTAGAAATGGGCTTTCATCCAGAACACCATGCTCGATACATTCGAGTACATTTAATCGTTTCGTTGCAGATTGAATTCCGGTTAGCAGACGGAATCCGATTAATATCCCTGGAAAAGGGAGACTCCATTTTATTGTGGTATTTCTGGCAACAAACTTTACCGGAAGTATCTGATCAACTGATCAAAGGCGGCTTTTACCCGATTCACCTTAGTCAGTCGCCAGATAAAGAATATCTCCTGAGTATTGCGCGATTAGACTCAAGTCTGACTTTTTAATACTGTCTCGAATATTTCTCTATACATCGTAACTACAGCCAGAGATTCTGAAGCAATTTAGTGTTGCATGTGCGTACAAAAAGTCATATGATGAATAAAGAAAGTTCATCATTTGCCAAAACTGTCACACTAATCTAACAAAGGATTAATTTTCATGGCACTGTAAATCAATACCAACTACCCTTTTTAAAAGGACTGATATACTTGCTTGTTACGCGGGACGCCAGCTTTTTGGCACCGCGTTTTATATTGCCACTTGCATCTGGCGCAAGTGGAGACGTACACTCTTGAGTATGAGTACCAAGATCAAGATAGCCATCATTGAAGATGATGCTTCAATCGTCCAAATGTATCAGACCAAGTTTGAAGCCGAAGGGTATGAAGTGAAAACCGCAGGCGACGGTGTGGCTGGTTTGCAGCTATTACAGGACTTCGCCCCTGATGTTGTTTTGCTCGATTTGATGATGCCAAACATGAACGGGCTGGATATGTTGAGTAAATTACGCAATGCCCCAGGCGGGCGGGAAGTGCGTGTCATTGTATTAACTAATATGGGCGACACAGAAACAGCTACCAAAGTGTATAAGATGGCTGCCGATGATTATATCGTCAAAGCCGAGATGACCCCTTCGGAAGTATTAGGGCGGGTCAAAGATTTGTTGGCAAAGACAAGATAGTCAGATTATAAGAAAATTGAGGGCTACCGGCGGTACACTTTTAAAGTGTACCGCCGGTAGTTGATTGTGCCCGTTACCGATTGACCCAAGAGTCATCTGTTTTGCCAAGTTCGAACGTGCGTGACTTGGCACCCGGCTTGTCGGGTACTACACAGGAGCGAGATGAGACATGTCCACCAAATATCTCTACGCACTCGATCCTGGTTACGTCAGCTGCCCAGACTTTCCCCGATGTACGATTCTTGACTGGCTCACCAGCAGAATCGAGAAGTACTATGATCACGTTTCTGCCTTCGCCGGTTAAGCCGGCTACTTGACACGTCTGGGTGCGATCAACATTTCCATTCTGGCGGCGGTCATAGCTATGATAGTAGCCAATGCCCGGGTCTTCGCCACCTCGACTGGACACCAATTTCTGACATTCGGAGGCAGTAACTCCACTCGGCCATTCATCGGCGATTGAACTCCAGATCGCGGCGCCGATTAGTGCAACGACGAGTATGAAAATTGCGTTTACTGCTCCCAGTGGACCTAAAATTGACTTTTCGACCACCCAGCTGAAACCGCGCCACACCAAGCTGAGGAGGGAAAAGATGAGATGCAGCAAGAAACGTGGGAGTTTGAGGAGAAGCTGAGGTATGTTTCGGATAAACCGGATGAACATCCGGGGCGACTGTCGCAAGAAGTAACGAAGTCGACTCCTGAGCCAGCGGCCTAACCGCATAATCCGACGCATGATACTGCGCCCGGTCAGGAGTGCGATTGCTCGGATACTGTCCCGAATGATTCTGATCCAGCGCATTCTAGCCTCCATATCAGGCTCGATGTAAGGTACGTGCGGACTACGATACTATATCATTTTTTTAACATTTTGTCTAGCTTTGTCGTCTTTGACTTGCAATAAGCAAATTATCAAAGAGGCAGGCTACCGTCATGGGACCGACCCCGCCGGGATTAGGCGTGAGTATCAGATCAGAACGATCATACACAGCTGGCTCAAATTCGGGGGCTGGCGAGCCTGCGTCCACGACCACGGCGCCGGTTTTAATCATATGAGTTGTTATGAGATGAGCTTGGCCAGTAGCGCTAAAAAGCATATCGGCATCACCAAGTACATTTGCTAAATCAATCGTACGAATGTCACATCGCAAGACATTATGCCCTGCGGCTTCAAGCCTATCGGCAAGCGGTTTACCAATAAGACGTCCTTGGCCGACAACTGCGATCTTGCCCTGTACTGGTACGTCATAGGCAGCTAAAAGCCACAATACAGCCTTGGGAGTAGTGGCCTCAAACGGTGAATTGTGACCCAGACCATCGACATCTTTAGAAGCGGGTACTGCAGCTAGTGCTTGATTGGTTAAATCATCGTCAGGTAGTGGCAATTGAACAATTATACCCGTAACAGCGGGATCGTCGCCGAGACTTTTTATACGTCTAATAATGTCAGCTGGGGCTTCGGAATAGACATCTACTTTAGCTCCAATGGCTGCACCATAGATAGATTTGGCGCGGAGATATTTGTCGGCGGCGATATTGTCTTGTGAACGTATTATTGCTAAACGTGGTGGAACCGTCATTCCGGCAACCAAACTGGCATGTCGATTTTGTAAGAATAGGGCGAGCTCGCGCCCGTTGAGGAGTTTCATAGCTGGTGAATAGTATACCGTATTTTAATAAAGCAGATACCCGCTGCCGAATAGATCTGCAGCGGGTATTTCGTGGTTGGGTGGCCCCCGGGCAATTCGTGACAACCTAGGATTGTCTCAAATTGACCCAGAGGGCCACCTTAATGCGATCCACATCTACATGAGCGCTCGTGTAGAGGCGGAACTTTGTCCCACAGTTGCGACGACAGTGTTCTGCGGTCGCAGCTGCGGGGGCGGAGGGGGCCGCCCATCAGATGAGTCGCGCGCGTGTTTGCAACATTCGGTTGCGACGTCTCGCGCTGCGTTAAGCACCTGGTGGGCGGCCGGCATGTTCAGGACTGCAGTCATGTTGATGCCCAGACGGGCGGTCATAGTTCCACGTAGTGGCTCTATTTGGTGACTTGTGCGCCACTCAATGACCGTTTCGGCCGAAACATCTCGACGAGTCCTAAACAAAAGTATTAAGGCTTGCGCCCCTATTTTAACACCCCCTAAATTGCAGGGGGTCGTCAGGGCATAATCGTGAGTCTATCGACTCAGCAAATCATCAGGAATCTGACGACTTTCGATTATGCTCCGACTAAAACCGAACGGAAAATCCGAACGGCACTTTGCATTATTGCACTGTTTAACATAATTGTCAATAGTTTTATGTCAATAATTGCACCGCTCGGCCACTCCAGAGTATAATCATAAGCGTAATAATATGAGTCTTGGAGGCTCAACTAGACACCATGGACACCCTTACACAAACAGCGTTTGGTCGTGCCTTGATCGGCGACTCGCTGATGTTCCACCTATTATTTATTACGTTTGGCGTTGGCATGCCGCTCCTTATCGGGCTACTAGAATACATGGCCATCAAGACGGGTGACGCTAAGTGGCGCCATACGGCGCGGTCGTGGTCAAAGGTATTTATACTCCTGTTCATCACCGGTGCCATATCCGGGACGATGATTGCGGTACAACTGGGAGTGGTGTGGCCGCAATTTATGGCCATTGCCGGTCCGGTAATGGGCTTTGCTTTCTTCTCCGAGGGACTGGCTTTTTATGTAGAGGCAGCTTTCTTGGGCTTGTATATGCTGACATGGGATCGACTCAAGGGTTGGGCGCATTTGGGTCTACTCATACCAGTAGGAGTGGCGGCGGCGGCTTCGGCGTTCTTGATCACCAGTGTCAACGCCTGGATGAATGCGCCCCAGGGCTTCCGGATGGAAAATGGCTTGCCGGTTGATATTGAGCCCCTGGTGGCTATGTTTAACCCAGCTTTATTTACGACCTTTACCCATTCGATGGTCGGATATTATTTGACGGCGGCGGCGGCAGCAGCGGGCTATTACGCCTGGTGCTGGCTACGGCGACCAGCGGCGCGGACGAAACACCACAGCCAGGTGATGGGACTGATGCTTGGCGTTATGCTCGTCATGGGTGTACTCATGGGTGTTACCGGCGACGCGTCTGCTAAATATATAGCCAAGTATGAGCCGGCGAAATTGGCGGCCGCTGAAGCGCTATTTACGACAACCGCCGGTGCGCCGTTGACCATCGGTGGTTGGCTTGTCGATGGTGTTTGGCACGGTACTATTGCGATTCCGAATCTGTTGAGTTGGCTCGCGACCGGTAACATGAACGCGACAATCCAAGGACTTGATCAAATCCCCCGTTCGGACTGGCCACCGTTGCAAATTCATTACTTCTTTGACGGCATGGTCGCTATTGGTATGGCACTCGTGGGACTCATTGTCCTGTATTGGCTACTGTACTGGAAGCGGCGCACGGCCACGACCAGCCGGCCAGTACTATGGGCATTGGTTGCTGCTGGGCCATTAGCTATGATCGCCATGCAGCTCGGCTGGCTCGTAACTGAAATTGGACGACAACCATATACCATCGCCGGAATACTACGGACTCAGGATGCGATTACGGCCTCACCGAGTGTAGTGCGGGCAGCGGTGGTCTTCCCAGTTTTGTATATAGTTATGCTAGTAGTGACATTATGGGTATTGGTGCGCATGCATCAGGGAAAGGAGCGAGTATCATGACAGCTGATTATCAAACTGCAGCCGTGGCCATGGCTGGTATTCCCTTGGCCTTTGCGATATTGTATAGCATCTTTGGAGGTATCGAATTTGGTCTGCCACTGGCGGCTTTGACTCATGACAAAGCGGGTGCTGCACGTGGCCGCCGTTACTTCTCCCCCATCTGGGAAAGTACCAATGTGTTCTTAGTTGGCGTGGTGGCGGCAGTGATGACTATCTTTGGCGCTGGTCTGCCCATTTTGAGCTCATTACTTCAACCATTATGGCTACTGGCAGCCGGCGCTTTGGCTGTACGGGGCGCACTCATCGTCGGTGTGTTTTACGGCGGCTGGACCAATTGGACGGCTCGGGTACTGTTGGCAGTGGTAAGTCTGGCGATTCCGGCGGTACTGATTCAAAACAGTACCATTATGCTCACGGGCGACGGCGATCTCCTCAATCATCTGGGTATGGTAGTAGCGCTTGGAACACTGGCGATTAGTTTGGCCGTAGCTCTATGGGCGGGATACTTTTATACACCCGGTAAAACCACGCGCGACCTGGCTCGCTTAGGCTTTTGGCTGGCAATCATGCTGTCGTGGTTTACGTTGCCGTTGGCAATTGCCCTGGATGGCAGTGTCTTGTCCGACGGTCGCAATGTCTTGAGTGTCATGTGGCCCGTGTATGGATTGAGCTTGTTGGCGGTGCTGACCTTGGCCAGTGAATGGCGCCGACGTTACTGGGTAGCAAGCGCAGTACTGACAGCCGGAGTAGCTATCACGCTTTTTGTGGCGCAAATGCCATACTTAGTCCGTCCAACGGTGCTTTTAACAGATATGGTGACGAATGGTTTCTCGCAAATTTGGATTGCTACAGCTTTTGGTTTAGCGGTGGTCGTAGTTGTACCGGTATTATTCGTACTCCACCGGTTGGTAGCCACCGACTCCCGTCACTAAAGCGCTTGTAGTTGCTCGATAGCTGTTTGAGCTTGAGCGGTCTGTTCGCTGACGTCGCCGTGAACCATATTGATCTGCCAGGCCAGCTGAGCCAATATTTTGTGGACAGCGTAAATGAATATCGCAGGTTTCGTAGAAATGGCCAGGAGTTGTTGCATGACCAGGTCACGCGCTTCGGGCACATTGATTACCGAATACCATAAGCCCACCAGATCGATCGAGCGATCGCCGTAACCGGCTTGATCCCAATCAAGCACTCCGGATACTTGGTCATTAGTGAAAAGATTTGGCTCAAGTTGAAATTGCCGTGAACGAGGTCGGTTTTGGGTAACACAGTGCCTTGTAAACCGGCGACCAAGCCCTCGGCGGCCGTGACAATGGCGGATGTGGCGGGTGAAAACTGCATAAGTGCCCGGACATTACCAGATTCGCCGCGGAAGACGACGTCAGATATATACCAGACCCAATCTTGGCCGTGGACCTCGGAAATAACTTGGCCGCCTTGGATTTCCACTAGTTGCAAAATATTTTTAATTTGATTGGTGGTTGGCGAACCAATGACCGGACCGCCACCAAGCTCCGTTTCGAGCCAAAATGAACCAGAATCGGCGGCTCCAATATAGGTGTATGTCGGTACGGGATAACCGAGTGGCCGTAAATGATTGGTGGCTGCTTGGCCACGTTTGACCTGGTCGGCCCAGCGCGGATTGCGGCTTATCTTGAGAATAGCGGCCTGTCCGTGGGTGTCAGTGACCCGGTAGGCACCTTGATCTTCACCTCCCGCTAAGCGACCGACCAACGTGTACTGGTTGGCTTGGTCGGCGTTGATGAGATCGATGGCTGATTCGGGACCCATATATGGTTAGTTTAACATAAGCGAGTTACTGCCGACGGCGTCGCTGATATTTTCGTAGCCATCGCAGTCAAGAAATTTTATAAGATCGGCGTTGATCTGACCAATGAGCTGTGGACCCTGAAAAATAAGCCCAGTTATAAGCTCTACCAGGTTGGCGCCCAATGTAATTTTGGTATAGGCATCTTCGGCTGAAAAAACGCCGCCGACACCGATAATAACAAACCGGTCACCAAAATGCCGCTTCGTATGGCCGATAAGCTGGTTTGACCGGGCTAAGGTTGGCCGCCCGCTAAGTTTACCAGGGATGGTTATTGGTATTGGCTGCGAGAGTTTTACTTGATCCCGATACGCTAGATTGGCGATAGTCAAACCTGCAACTTGATGGTTGGCGGCCACTTCAGCCAGCTGGCAGAACTCAGGCCAATCGAGATGATTGGGCATTTTGACAATTAACGGGATGGTCAAATTGAGGGTGTCAGTGGCGCTCAGCAAAGCTTCTAACCGTTCCGGTGTCGTAAAGGGTTGACCACCAAACGTGTTGGGGCAAGAAATATTGAGCGTAACCAGCTGCGCGACACCCGACTTTTGGATGAGCTTGAGGCTCCCGAGGTAATCAGCGATGGCCGCATCGGTTGAGCAGGCTTGGGCAGAATTGGTTTTGGCGACCGAGATGTTGAGAGGGAAATTTGGTAGCACAGTCTGAGCTTGGAGCCGGGCTACTATGCGCTCAGCACCCTGATTAGCCAGCCCCGCATTGACCACCAAACTACCATCGGCGGGTAAACGATGGAACCAAGGCTTGGGGTTGCCGGCACAGGGCTCGAAGGTGATTGAGCCACCCTCCATAAAGCCAAAACCGACCGAGCGCATTAGGGGCGCCAGCTCGAAGTTTTTATCGAGACCAGCAGATAAACCGATGGGATTGGCAAATTGGAGCCCAAATACTGTCTGGGACAGCCGGGGTTTCGGTAAGCCCAAGCCCAGTGCAGCGTAGACCGTATTGGGTCAGCCGCTGTACGAATTTGCCGGTGGCTACCATGTGATCATGAACGTCGTCGGGTGGCTGACGAAATAATAACGGTTTGGCAACATGTTTATAGCCGGCGGCGGTCAGACGAGAGATTGCTGGTATCACAAATCCATTATACGCTCGGCGGCCACGATCACGCGCTCTTTGTAGGTGCCCTGTCCGCGGTCGAAGTCGCCGGCGCAGGTCACTAGATTGATTTGGTTAGAGACGCCAGGTAATCTGTCGAAGAGGTGTCGAGAGGCTTCGGCTAACACATAAGTGGTGATGGTTTTCGTCCGGAAATGCCGGCGGCTGCCGTCACCATATTCGATCGTAAATTCAGCGCCGGGTGCAATCTGGCTGAGTTTAGTGAAGATACCCGGGCCATACGAACCTTGGAGATGACCGTCCAGGACTGCCACACCTTCATCGCCGGGTTTTGGACCATCAACATACCAGCCGGCCAAATAAGTGTTGGTCGGTACCGCGATAGCACCGTCGGGCAATTGACCAACTCGTTGAATATAGCCTTGAGCACCGATCGTCGGCATGGTGATTTGGCGAGGTTGGTCGGCCGGCACCTGATAGCTGGTACCGGGCTTGATGGGTGTTTCATCGGGCCGGCCGACGGCCTGGGTGACGGTTTGAGCAGCTGGAGGCAAAGCTTGGGTGATAGGTGCGTGCGTCGCTTGATAGCGCACAATCACTCCCCAGGTAGCATAGCCAGCAAGCGCTACACCCAGGCCGACCATAGCGCGGCCAAGCAGCTGCCGATGAGCCCACCAACTCCGCCGGCGCCGATATTGAAATTTGCGTTTGTTAGACAGTTTCACTCGAACGACGGAACCGGTTGGCCAAGAAGATCAAGACCAGACTGGCTAGAGCAGCCAACCCGAAGCCAAACATCGACTGAGCTGGCAAACCAGTCGCGGGAGCGCTGGCGCCTAAGACCCCGGACAAATCGATGGCAACAGTGTCGGAATCGGTGGGATCAGGGTTCGAGTTGTCGGTGACTGTGACAGCGGCCGTGGTTACTAGACTTGCGGGCGCAGTTTTGGCCACAGCGGCCGAAACCGTGATGACCGGGGCGCTGGTGCCGGCTGGCAGAACATCGCCGCGATCACAGGTCACGGTTTGACCATTAATCGTACAATTCCAGCCATCACCGCTGGCGGCAGTCGGTATCAGACCGGCTGGCAAAGTTTGGGCGACGGAATAGCTTCCGGCGGTGTTCTCGGCGTCAGCGGCATTAGTGGCGGTCAAGGTAAACTGGCCGTTGCCACCGGCATTAAAGGCACCAGTGTGAGCGATGTCGACCGAGACATTGGGTTGGTTGGTGTTGATGACCAATCCTTGGATTTCGTGGGTATTGGTTTGATCACCAGTAGAGGCAGCAAAGCCAAATTTGAAGCTCGATGGCATAGTGGAAGCGCCATTGATAGTTGCCAGATTAATATTGGACAATTCGGTGACGAATCCGCTGCCATAATTGACAGAAACCGTCATGATATTGCTGGTACTGATAGTAATTCGCACTTGGCGTTTGGAACCGGCGCGATCGGCACCCATGAGTGAACCACTGGCTACTTTGCCGGTAACATATTGGTAATTGGTAGCTTCCGAGCCGCGGATTACAATGCTGTTTTCGGTACGGCCAATGCCGCCAGCACCGTGATCGTTGCCCGAGAAGTTACCGAAGCTGTCGAAGCCGACTCCAACATAGCCACCAACAATGCCTGGATCAAGCGAGTCGCTGGAATAGCCGAGAGAGCCACCAAAAGCACCGGGAGCGCTCGGGCTTTCGTCGCCATCGATCAAAAAGAAGGCGATGCCGTCAGCGCCATTACCGCCGTATTGGAGCATATCGAAGTTGACACTCAAGCCCTGTCCGGCCGGAATGGCAGTATTGTAGATGGCGTAGCCCGAACGGAATTGAGCTGTTGGTGTGAGGCGCAAATAACCGGCTCCGTCGGCGTCGACGGGTCCACCACTACAGGCTGGGATAGAACCGGAAGCGTCGCTCGGTGCGGCCGTCAAGCAAGCGAGTGAGCCACCGCCACCGCCGCTCAGCCAGGTACCATCGGGAGTACTAATACCCTTAAATGATTCGTTTGCTAAAGCCGCCGCTTGGGCAGGACTACCAACAAATGACATGACCAAGGCTATGGCCAATAGATTTGTCCGGACGATTGATTTACGCATCAACATACATGAACCTCCATACAACTTGTGCTCCCCCATTAGAACACAGATGCGACTTCGGGATCAAGGATGGGTCACCCTATTGGTTGATTGATGTTCCGTTTTCCACTTATTACCGGACCAAGTTGTGACCGAGCCATTATCGCGAACCAGTGCCGGACCCCAAGCAGCATATCCGGTAGGCGGCGAGCCATACCAGGTATTGTTGATAATGGAAGCAGTGGTGACGTTGTAACCTTGTTCATCTACATACAATGTATAGCTACCCCCACCGAGCCAGTTACCTGTGATCTCCAGAGCATTAATAGCGCTCCAAGTGGCTGTGACATTGATGGCGCCGGTATCGTTGAGCCAGCCGCCACTGGGATTGGTCAACAGGACGTTATTTCCCCAAATCTTGGTATTACTGCCTGAATAGACTTCAATACCGTCAAAGTGCGCCGTTGGGCTATCTGAGGCTAGTTTTTCGATGAAATTGGATTGAATAATGGTATTTCCGCCGACGGTTATAGCATTTTCAAACTTGGTAATGTAATTGCCACAGATAAAGGCGTCACCGCCTGTGATGCCGGTGTAGGCGCCGTTGGCGGAAGTGATATCATTATGTATTATCCTGGTACCGGTGACGCCGTCCATGATACGGATTGCCCAATAGCCACTCATTGTAATGCGAGAATTTTGGATTGTAACATTGTTTGCCGATACCGTGATGGTACCCGAGACGTTTTTGGCAGTAATGACTTGACCGGCGGTATTGGCGTTGATGTCACCACTAGCGACCAGACTGGTGCCGGCGGGAAGGCCGGTATTGGCGGCGGTCGGTTTGGTACTCGGAAGGGACGGCGAAGTTGTACAGGCATCGGCAGATGATGATGGCGCGGGCGTTGGTGTTGGAGTGGGTGCGGCCGGAGCGCTGAAGGTCACGACGTTACCGCCCGAAGCCCCGCTGATTGTCGCGATAGTAGCTCCGGCTGAATGAGTCCCTGATTCAGCTTCAAAAGCAGCCAATGGTCCGGCTGCCCACGTCTTGACCACCACGTAGCCCAGCACCATCACGGCGCCTACAACTGTTACTAGTTTCGCTGCTGCCATTACGCTCATGGTAGCATGTTGAAACCATTTAGCTCACTATTTGAACGGCGCTTTGCCAGTTGGTGCCAAGGGTCGCTTGGATCGACATATGAATAAGCCCCATACCTTCAAGGTGGCGGGCATGTGCCAAAGAACCGGCATCGATGGCTCGCAATCCACTTGAGTTAATCAGGGTTACGACCGTGGATTTCGCATCGGCACCATCAGATACCACAAACACATCGGGCACTTGACCCGAGACTTGTCCGGCCGCTAAGACGCTGGAGAATACCGTGTTGAATGCTTTGACGACATTGGCTTCCGGCAGTAACGCGGCAACCGTTTCGGCTCCAGAGGTACCAGGTGCGGGTATTAATCGGAGGGTGTCAAAATCGACTGGATTCGTGATGTCGATCACGATTTTTCCAGCAAACGCCTGATAACTGTCAGCGACTGATTGCATTTGGCTATACGGAATAGCTAGGACGACTACATCGTGAGTGGGTGTGCCGACGGCGACAACGCTGGTGTCGTGGCCGATTTCACTGGCGAGTGCTTGACCCTTGGCTTGATCTTTGGCATGCAGCTGTACCTGATGTCCGCCACCAGCGAGCCGAAGCCCAATACCTTTGGCCATATTGCCGGTTCCAATAATTGAGACATTCATAGCTAGCGACTCCTTCGTAGTTATGCTATAATAAGTTTTATACTACTATAAATTTTAGTATGCTATAGTTTTTATAGCAACACTCATTATGCACACATCTGCTACTTGTATTACATCTCTCAAATTGCTCGGCGATTACTGGAGTCTGCGGATCATTGACGCCCTTGGTAATACGTCTTTGCGCTATTGCCAGCTACAACGAGCACTCGATAATTTAAATCCAGTGACGTTAGCGAATCGCTTGAAACGCCTCGAAGAAGCGGGAATGATATTGCGTAGCCATGATGCCGCCGACAAAATCGCCGTTTCTTACGAGCTGACAGCTCGAGGAAAACAAGCTCTACCGGTAATTGCCGAGATTAACCGGTTTGCCAAACAAAACAGCGCCGCGATTCTCTCTGGTGAGTGATTCAACGGCGCTGGATTGTTATTCGAAGTCTTGCACGGCTGTCACCTCGGTCTTGTCGACCAAGATGATGGGGCCGGCTGCACCAAGCGGCGTCCGTGTAAACACGATGTACTGCTTGGACTCGAAGATGGCCCAGACGTCATAGCGGCGTTCTTGTTGCTCCATTTGGCCAACTTGGGCGTGCCAATGTCTTTTGCTATTGAAATAGCTCAGACTCTGGATCCGCCGGTCAACAATGGGCAACCGGAACTGACTCAAAAGAGCCTTTTTAATGCCGGCATACACTTCTTCTTCCTGTACCGGTGAGGTATGGGGGATGAAGAACCGCATTGATGTCAGATTAGTAGCGACGGTGTCCGCCACCGCCACCACCGTAGCTAGGACGGGCTGGTCGGTCTTCCTTGGGTCGGGCGATGTTGACGATGATCGAACGGTTGTCGACTTCTTTGCCATTCAAACCTTTGATAGCGGCTTGGGCTTCGGCGTCAGACTCCATCTCGACGAATCCAAAACCTTTGGAACGGTCGGTGTCGCGATCCTTGATTAACATGGCACTTACAACGTTGCCAAAGGGGGTGAACAGCTCGCGGAGCTCTTCTTCAGTAATATTAAAACTTAGTGAACCGACAAATAATTTAGTCGCCATTCCCTATTTCTCCTTACCCGAATCGTTAATATGTACTCCGGAATAAGATTTTAGTGGGAGTCGGTTTGGGCGAAACGACTACTGAGAAAATCGACAAGTTTAGGCTTGTTCCTAGATTGAAGCCAGTATACCACAAATATCGTATAATTGATATGTGTGCGGACGATATACCTTAGTCAATGACCAAACAGCCTTGGAGAAGTACTTCAAGCATCAACTGACTGCCCAATACAGGGGCCAAATTATAATGTGTCGCCAACGCAATCGGTGCCGGTACTGACGGCTAACGGCTTCGAGGACATGCGCTGGGGGTTAGTGCCGCAATGGGCCAAAAGTATGAATACCGGCTACACCATGATCAATGCAATGGCTGAGACGCTGACGGAGAAACGGACGTATAGTGGCCCGTTGCATAACCAGCGCTGCTTGGTACCAGCCAGCGGGTTCTATGAATGGCTGCAAACAGATGACGGCAAAGTGCCCTATTATTTTCATCTGAAATCGCGGGAAGTGTTTGCCTTCGCGGGGCTATACGTGGTGCGCAAAGACTCCGAAAGCCATGAACTGAAGAGTTTTACCATTATCACGACGCAGGCCAATGAGGTAGTGCAACCAGTACATAACCGCATGCCGGTGATACTTACGCCGGAAGACGAAAAAGTGTGGCTCAGTCCTGATTTGACCGAGCCTGAAGACGTTTTGGGGGTGTTGCGTCCATATGAGGCTGCCGATCTGGACGTGTATGTGGTGAGCCGGGACGTCAGTAATGCTCGTAATAATAAACCGGAGTTGATTCAGCGGGTAGCGGCGTAAGCGGAGAATGGTTTTATGTTTTGGGAACTGATTTGTCAAATTCAAATTATCTATTTGTGTTAAATAGATAATAGTCGAAATAATAAGAGCTCTGGATATTTTTTTTAATTATTTAATTCGCTCAATATGCGGTGCAGCACCGAGCGTGATGGAGGCGTTATGGCAAATATAATAGCATCAAATTCTATCTAATTTTCACCCTCTTGATAAATCTCATTCAAGGCATCGCCGGTGGCATGAAACGGCACCCGTTTGACGATTTTGTCTTCAAGACCATGCATCTTGGCGGTGTGCACAGCGTATTCGCCATAGGTGTTGTTGCAAGCATCGAGGGCATCAGCTAGGCGCATCTTGGCCTGATCGGTGGTCTCGAATAATGTTGGTGGCAGGCTGGCCACCGGCTCGAGACCATAGCAGCTGACGGACAGATTCGTCACTCTGACACCTTGAGGGCGCCCCTTGAACAGTTCCATGGCATAGTCGTGCAGATCGTCGGTGGCGTAGAGCTGCCGGCTGGTCTTGCGGGAAACATGCCACCAGCCCCGGTCGATCAGGCCGCAACTGACGTCCAGTCCCGTGGCATAATGACCCGACCGGCGCAGGCGGCGGCCCATTTTCTCACAGAGCTTCATGACGAGTGGGTCGAGCTCTTCATCAAGATGTGTAAACTGGCGCATGGCATATTGCTGACCATAGGAGCGGCGCTTGAAACTGATATCATCGACCTCATAGCCCCGCAGCCGCAGGTACCACTGATACCCGGCCACACTACCAAAGACCTGCTTCCACAATTGCCAAACCGGAGCCTCCAGAAAATCGAGCGGGGTGTAAATGCCGGCCAACACCAGCCGCACCTTGTTGCGAGTATTGATGCCGTTTAGAGCCATGAGATCGACGCTAGCGTATACATCGCGCAGATTCTCGTGAGTAATGACATCTAAGCCGTCGGGCTTGTGCAGGTTGGCGGCCAGTTTGGCTAAAAAACGGTTGGGGCCGATGCCAACATTGCAGCTAAGCCACTCCCCGATCTCGGCGCGCATGCGGTCTTTGATCTCCTGGCCGATCTCGACCATGGTTTTGCCATGGAGCCCCAACAAGCCGTTGAAATTGATAACAGCCTCGTCGATGGACAGGGCCACCACATCTGGTGAGTACTCTCTGAAGAGCTCAGAGAAACGTTTGTGAATATAGAAATATTTGTCCGGATCGGAGGGTAAAATGCGCACATCGGGTAGCTTGGCCTGAGCATCTTTGACGCGGCTCATACCCACACCCTGAGCTTTCATCTCGCGGGAGGGTGACAAGATGAAGCCATTGGGCGACAGATAGGCCGCGATGCCGACCGGTTTACCCCGCAAGAGCCGGTTGGCTTGCTGTTCCACACTAGCAAAACAGGAATTGAGGTCGATGTGCATCATGAGGGGCGCGGCGGTATTAAGCGGGTAATCCATCAGATACCTCCATGAGCGTCCAGGCTTGGGAGCGGGTGTTGTAATCGAGGCGGTAATAGTTGGCGCCGTCACACACCGAATACACATAGTGCAGCGTCTTACCCTCCCAGACCGGATGGCACAAGTCGACTTGCTTAAAGGTGAGGTAACGGCGGCGCCATTTGATCTTCCAGGGTAAGGGGGTTTGGCCAACCTGGTAGACCACAATGGCGGCCACCTGGTCACTGGAGTTGTTCAGTCATCGGTCTTCCCCTGACGTTTGGTGGTTTGGTATCTGGATTATAATACGAACAAAGACCGTACAGCAACCCTGAAATTAAAAAGGCTTAATAAACCAACAAGAAAACATACGATATTATTGCCGGTTATCGCCCCGCGGCTGGCGAGATTAAGCTCGGTACTTACCGGGGCTAAAAGCCCGTCGGATGTCATTTGTCATAGTACCCACGAGAGTAGCGGTATCGTTATCGAGCTTAGCTGAGGCTTTTTCCCAGTCGATTAAGTTTGGTGCCACCGTGAGACCTTCGAAGTGACGAGCCCACTGGTTTTCGACGCCCAAGGCGATAGCGTATGGTAAGAGTTCATCAAAATGAGCAACGGACTTGAGTGGAGGGTGTCGGAAATTGAGTCGGTCTTGCTCGGCAACCTCCAGATATTGCTTAAAACCTTGAATTTCGGCCCACAGCGCCCTCCCCTTCTTGGTGCGACCAGAGGGCAACCACGTCAGCCAAAGATAAAGTACCGCGCACAGGAGGCAAACAAGCGCCGCTATCGGAGAGTAAGCAGCATTTGGACTCGTTTCCATAGTGATAGCCATAAGGGTGAAATACCCAACTGCTGCCCACAACGATACCGCGGTGATCCAGTAGGCCTTAGCCGTCAGAGAGTGTTGAGAGTAACCTTTTGAGGCAATGGCGTCTCCCAAGCGGTAGCGAAACTCGTTGACCTGGCTTTGGTATACCCGATTATTGAGAAGCATGTCACTGAGTAAAGCCGATTTCTTGCCTTGTAGAATACCCACCAAAAGCGTTTCTTCAAACTGGGGAAGTTTGTTGGTGGGCTGAAGCAAAGCAATCTGATAATTGGCCGAGCGCCAACCCGCTTTGGGTTTGACGAGTTCAAGCTTGATAATCTGCCGGTTTACCAGATCAACGAGCGTAGCAGTAATGTCGTTTTGGTTGCCATGCGGAGAGTCGAGTATACTCAGGTGCGCGGGCGCCAAACCTTTGGGCGGCTCATATTGAGGGATTATAGGTTGCCGATGGAGCTGATAATGTTGCCTGATCCGCTTCCCTAGCCGCGTCATCAGACCAACAGCCACCAGTACGTTGGCGATCAACACAATGTATTCGGTTAGTGTCATGTCACTTTATACTATACGCTAATCCTAAAGCTCCCTATGCTCGCCCAAACAGTCAAATGACTGTAACGCCTTCGAGATTGGCTTTGGTGTTTTTGAGCAAGGCGTAGGTGACTTTGTCCATGGTGGCGCCAGCGAATACGGCATTTTTGGGGTCGCAATGATGGAAAGTGACGTTGTGGAGCGTGGCGTTTTTGAACGAAGCCTTGGTGAGCGCTGAACGGTCAAATTTGACGGCGTCGAGGGTGAGCCCATCGAACGACAATTCACTCAGGTCTGA
Source organism: bacterium (assembly GCA_016699105.1). Classification (GTDB taxonomy): domain Bacteria; phylum Patescibacteriota; class Saccharimonadia; order UBA4664; family UBA4664. The sequence continues at coordinate 48,119 of CP064960.1, forward strand.
ATCGCCAAACTCCGTGCTGTGTAAGGTGGCGCCAGTTAAGGTGATACCCCGAAGCGATGAAGCTTTAAATTTGGTGGCCGTGAGATTGGCACCATCAAAGCGGCAGTCTGAAGCGTCGCTGGCCCAAATGCTGGCGCCGGTGAGGTTGGCTCCCGTGAAGCTGGATTTACGAAGATCTGATGCCCGGAACAAGGCGTTGGTAAGGTTGGAACGGTCGAACGACGTAGTGTCGAGACTGCTCATACTGAAGTCGGCATTGGTGAGATCGGAATCACCGAGGTCGGTGCCGTGTAAGTCGGTCATGGCGAACTTGGACGTACTCTTCTTGGCACCGCGCATGGCATTTTTGAAGGCTTGACGAAAGCCGCCAGACTCGGTGACCGATTCTTGATGGGATAAACTTGGCTGCGGTGTTGGCGCATGCGGAACCTGTTCCATGATCTCGGTGACATCGCCAAACGACTCTACGGTTGCTTGGTAGGCGTCATCGTCGGTCAGTCCTTGACGCTTGAGATCGGCATATTTGTCCTGCAAGTTGATTAATAACTCTTTGGTGACTTCGGAACGGGAAGGAAAATTTCCATACGGGGCGAAAGCTGCGTCTAAAAATGATTGTAATTTCTGGTCCATGATTGCTCCTTATAAAGCATTGAGTTATAAAAGCTGGTCGAGGATGTGCTTGGCCTCGTCCCAGTTGTGCTTGTTGCTGTGATAGAGGGCCCGCCCCGGTTCGGTCAGGCGGTAATATTTGCGGCGGCCACCTTGGGTTTCATCGCCCCAATACGAAGAGATGCGTCCATCGTTTTCCAATCGCTTAAAGCTCGAGTACATAGTAGCCTCATTGAGCTGATAAGCCTTACCTGACTTTTCGTGGACGAGTTTGGTAATTTCGTAGCCGTACTTATCACCATCAAGCAGTAAAGCCAAAATGATGGTGTCGGTGTGGCCACGTAGGAGGTCTGAAGTTATTTTCTTATCGATCATAATTGGAGTGTATGCCATATTACTATTACTGTCAAGGTACTTTGGTGGATAGGCATCAAAAACGCCCTCCCACATGGTAGCGAGAGGGCGCTCATTGAAGCGTATTACATTGGTAGCGCTTCGTAGACGCAAACGGCGGCTGCTTTGTCCTTCATGAGTGGACAGCCTTTAGCTAGTGCGGTGGCTTCGGCCATACTGTCGGCTTTCACAATTGTGTAACCAGTGGCCGGTTGATCTTTCACGGGCATGACACCGCCTTGGTGCACGGCTAGACCGCCGTCACCGAAGGGATTGCCGCCATCGATGAGCTTGTCACCCAGTTGACCGAACCATTTGCCCCAGTCGGCAGAGCTGCCGTCATTGGTAGCACCGTTGGCATAGTAGATGAATACGAATTTACCCATTGCTTGTTGTTCTCCTTAAATTATTAACTTTGGCCGATGTTTCCAGATTTATTCCTTCATTCTGGAAATGTAATTGTCCAAGGTAGCTTCTGGACTCCCCCAGTTGACGTGATATTGCATGATCCAGCTTTGCGCCAATCCGAGCGTGGCACCATTGAGGGTCACAAAGTTGGTGCGGCCGGACTTGCGGCGCACAATCAACCCGGCAGATTCCAGCTGCCGGATGTGTTTATGGATAGCTGGCAGTGACAACCCCTGGTCGCGCGCCAACTGCCCGACTGTAGCGGGCGTAAGCGCAAGTTCATGGACAATGCCCCGGCGTTTGGAATTGGCCAAGGCGTCCATGATGCTATCGAGTTGGGGTGATTCGTGGATTGATGTTGTCATAATAGTTAACTGTTTGGTTAACTATAATCGTCCGAAGCGGTAGTGTCAATCCGTAATTATAAAATAGATAGACGGACGAGCCCATCAAGTCGATGTGAGCCTAAGTTTGAAATGCTTACTTGGTGGCTACTTCTTTGTCTATACGTTCGCTCAAGTACATCTTCATCAAAGACTGATACGGTACATCTTTTTCGTTGGCTATCTCTTTGAGACGCGCGAGCATAGGTGACGGCAATCGGATAGATATCGATTCTGTGGTGAATTTAAGATTTGGAAATACTGTTTTCTGCGCCCCAGACCAATCAATATAGTCAGTAGAGTCATGAGTATCCCAAAACCGAGCTTCCTCGATCGAGTTTTTGAACTCAGGTATGTTTTTCATAGGCTTGCTCCTCCTGCGGAGTCATATCGCGAATGGAAATGACTCTGATTTTATGATTACGCAAAGTGAAGGCGATGAATAATTTCCGACCAACTTTGGTCTGGCCAAGAGCTTGGATGCGTTCTTCGACTTTCGTGGAATGGTGATCGTCGCGACGAGCGACAAGGGGCGAATTGGCAAATAATTCCTCGGCTTCTTGGGCGGTCACACCATGCTTCTTGTGATTCTTGTCGAGATTAGCGTTGCCCCAATCAAAGCCTTCAAATTCCGGAAGTATCTGCATGAAATTAGTATATCTCAGTCATATACAAATATCAATACCGGCCCATGCCACTTATCGTTCGTTAGTACGGTAGCTTTGAATTGTCCATGCGTCACATGAGTCACTACTTTGTGCCAAAAATTGATTACTGGCAGGTTTGATGCCATTTGCGCCACTTCCCACTTACCAGGAAACTTTGCAAATACGAGTGTGGCAGCTTGCTCACCTATTCTTTGCTTCCGAAATGCTGGCTTGATATAAAATTCAGCGATTGAGTGAGCTTGTGGCTCTATTAGGGTGTGGGTGTTAACCAAGGCAAAGCCTGCTACCTCATCGCCTGCCATAATGAAATAAGCCGCGCGTTCTGGGTCAGAAAAATAGCTCGGTAAATATTTATAAGATTGGACTTCTGCAACACTTTGCCCGCTATAGGGTATCAATTCTAATTGATAGTCAGCCAGGAGTTCCGCCAAGTCGGATTTATGGCTGGCGGACACTGAAATAATATGGATAGGATTATTCATCAGGTTTAGTATAACTTATGTACATGGGTGACAAATGGGTTAAGCTTTCATCATGATAACCCCGGAATCAGAGCCATCGATGCCATCAATCAACGGTATGGAGTTTACGGACGTACACCAACAAGAACTTAGGTCGCGACTGCAGGCCGAAAATCGCCTTGAGCCCGAGCGAATTGAGTTGCGCGAGCGGGCCGCGATCGTGCGGTATAAGCCGGAATATCCGCGGGTTGATGAATCGACGGTACATTCGTCTGATCCGGCCATTCCTTTAGTGTTTATTCGCGGTATGGGCGAGTCGGCGGCCGATGAATGGTACCTGGAAACGCTGGCTCGCATGGAACAGCGGGAAGTGATTGGCGTGGTGTATGATGGACGGCTTCAAGGCAAAGCCCGCCCGGCCAAGGTTGAGGGCTTGGAAGGGACGATTTCAGAAATAGACGTTACCGAAGCGGCCGATGTGGCAGCCGCCTTGGAAAAGCTGGGCATCACGCAAGTGGATTTGGCGGCGGAATCACGCGGCGCGCAAGCAGCAATTATGCTCATGCGCGGTCACCCCGAATTGGTACGCAACGCTACGCTCGAGCATCCGGGTAGCTTAAACCGGCGCACTCCTCGGCAGCGGTATGTTGATGCGGCGCGGGAGGGTGTTGCACGGATTTACCGGAACATGCGTACTAGCCAGAAGCATCGCGTTCCCGAAGCGGTTGGAGTAGCTCATGACGAAGGCATAATGCTGCGGATGCGCAATAGCCATACCGAGCAACTTGCGGTAGCCAGGGCCCGGCTTGAGGATGAGTTTGCTCAATTGAGTCCTAATATCCACGTGATTGTAACTGGCGACCGGGATGACAAAGCATTCCGATCCGAAGACTTGGCTGAAACAGTGCGCATAGCGCAGGCAGCCGGAGCGCAGGTGGAGTATGAAGAGACGAGTTGGGGCGGACACGGACTACGCTATAACGGGCAGTCGATGCAAGAGATGGCGGACAGGTTACGGCGACTCGAACGCAGCCGGGCTACTGAGTTAGCAGACTAGGCGTCGCCTCGTCCAATCAGCGACCGTATTCAGCGAGAAAAACTCCGCGCCAGAGGCATTATTGTGGTGGCTCCGCCCCACTGGCGCCAGCGTCGCCACGTCATAGCAAGTTGGCAGCAGTCCCTGTTGTACAAACGAGCCAAGATTGAAGCTACCTTTGACCACTTAAGAAGATCATATACCTCTAGTGCGCTTGTTTCCAGGAAGCGTGAACGAGTATTTACTGCATTACGTCAGGATTTTATTGGGTTACCAGATGGAGATGGGTTTTTAGATTCACGGTCAATATGTGATCAGCCTCCTAGACTAATGCCTAGGAGGCTGATTATTCACCAACCCTTCCGTTGTAAGGAAATCGTTCCTCCAGCCATAGCCGTCTGCAGGCCCACGACCGGGCCGGCGGGGATCTATTACTGGGCGAGTTTTGTATCTTTCCAAACTTGCCCAGTCTGCTGGCCGAGGTCGATCGGGCTTTGGACAGCGGTTCACCTCCGATGCTTGATAGACATAAGTCTCCATGTCGTAGCAGCTAACGTAGACTTCCTTAGCTACCGGAACAGCCTCGACGCCAGCGCGTAGCACGAACTCACCTGGTATCGCGTGATAAGGCTCAAACATTCGCCGATCAACGAGATAAATGGAACCACCAGGATTGAGCACGGCTGCCTTGAGCACACTAGGAATGGCAAAAAACTCATGCCAAATCGTTCCATCCGGATCTTTATACGTGTGCCAGCCTGACCAGCGATCCCGGCTCCAGATTGCAGCCGCAAAAATAGCCACGTCAGTACTTACTGTCGCAAACACTGTCGACGGCACGAGGATTGGCCGACCGAAGGCATCCTCAGAATATATACTGTTCGAGTTTTTTGGTCGTAGCTCGGTCAGCCCCCGGACGGGCAGCCCGCACATGAGTAGATCATTCTTCTGGGCGAATCGGTCGAGGTTCACAGAACCTCCTCTCGCGTTGGGCTCCGCAAAAAGATCTTACCCGGCAAAGCACCCTGTTACAAGCAAGATATAGTGCAGCCTGAGATTGAGAGATTTGTTGCTACCCCTCGAGAAGATCATTCACTGAGCGGCTGAGAGTATAAATTTCACTATGGCATTAACTGCTGAAGCACAAGCTGATAAGTTTTGCTAACGTCATTACTATCAATAAAGCTATGGGGGTAGACCTTTGCTTCCCGAATCAGATAGTCTTGCCATTCCATGAACCCGGCGCGTTGTTTTGTAGATTTACCAAAGGGGTTTTGCCTATCTGGGCTCTGTAGATTACGCAAAAGCTCTGCTTGAGTTTTGCGGAGTAAAATGACCCGGTCGAACAACCGGTAGCAGTCAGCGATATTTTCTGATGAGCCACAAATTATGCCTTCGGGATTATCTTTAATCCATTGCTGGAGCCTGCCGGTTCTCCAGTACCAGCCATGTTTCTTGTACCAATTATCATCACTGATCATGGTAACTTCATCGACTAAGCCAATGGTCTTTCCGGAGGCAAATTCCCTCCACTCACATAGGCCAGGCATGTCATCTGCATCACAAAACCGCCTGTCGCCTTGGCTTTTTGCGTAGTTCACGAGCGTGGTTTTACCTGAACCTGGAGTGCCGGTGATTAGGGTGCTCATCGCGTTTAGTTTAACTTAGATTTTAGGATATTTTAGGTCTAGGCGATCTACACCATCCAAAAACTCACCAACTGCCTGGTTAATTTCAGCGATAATTTCAGGGCGGCGGCGGTAGAGATGATCAGAGTCAACGGTAATAAACTTTTTAGGCTGGGCCGCCTGATCATAGGCTGTTTGGACGACGTCTGCCGTTACGGTTGTATCTTGAAGACCGGCGATGAATAACTGGGGTTTATGTAGTACTCGTAAGTCGGCGGTCATATCGTATTGTTGGGTATCTTCAACGACCGAATACGGCACTTTGAAGTGGCGCTTCTCGTTGCGCCGTACCGGATTTGTCACAGCGAATTCGCGGTGGCCGGCTGCTTTCCATTCTACTATCGGATGAATTGTACTGGCTGCGGGGGCATATGAGGCTTTCGACATAATGGCTGCAAAGGCAAACACCTCGGGACAGTGAATAGCGGCTAGCATAGCCATACTGCCGCCGCGACTAGTTCCGAGTGTAAAAGTTGGTCGAGAGCCATAGTACTCGATTATTTCTTTGATGGCGAGTAGCCAGTTCGTCATGGTGTATTGCTCAATGCGCCCATCACTTTCCCATGTCCCTGGCGGGTCGAATGACAAAGCATAAAATCCCTTGGTAGCCAGGTATTCAACATGGGATTTCATGTGGGAATGGTTTTTAGAGTCAAGAAATCCAGGGAGCACGATCGCAACCTTCTCGGCGGTCTCATTGCCTTGAGCGTAAACCGCCAGATGAAAGTTGTGTGTTTGGATCATAGCAGCAGTATAGCAAACGTAATTCAGCTCGGTTCTGCTTATTTAATACAATTGACTATGTGTGCCGATAAATCCAAAGATGATCACTACATCGCCCTTGACGGTATAAATTGCTCGAATATCACCATTCACATCAATGCTGCGGTATCCTAAATATTTGCCTTTGAGGGCATGGTTCCTTAACGAAATATCGAAAGGGCTGACCCTGAATAGTTCAATGCGATTCTTGAACTGATTTTTAACTTTTAGGTCGAGTTTTGCATATTGTTTATCAAAAGTCTTGGTAGTCTGAATGATCATTTCAGATTGTCGAGGTGAGTAAACATTTCTTCGAGCGTGTTGAACGGCTCACTCACGTTACCGGTGGCGATTTCTGATTCGGCTTGAGCTATCACTTTTTCCATTTTTCGGTCATCGGTTCAGTGGTGGTGAAGTGCACACTGCCAGTACTGCTTAGCTCATAGAGATAAGCGTTGAGCAAATTACTGAGTGGTATACCAAGCCTACCCGCGACATCCTGGGCTTTGCGCTTGGTGGCTTCGTCAGTTTTAAAATTGATGGTGGCGGTTTTCATGTAGTCTATTGTATATATAATAGACTTTTATGTCAATTTAGCATAAATTCTATGGAGGGTCATCTAGGGTTGCTGCTGGGCAGATATTACCAATACAAAACCCCCCACCAGGCTGGGTGGGGGTTTTGTATTGGAGGGCCATCTGGGGCTCGAACCCAGGACACGCTGCTTAAGAGGCAGCTGCTCTAACCAACTGAGCTAATGGCCCGTAATTGTGTTGTATACAACTTTGATTTTATACCACACTTTCGTACATTTACCAAGGCTCGCCGACTACTGGCTCACCGTTCCACGTGTTTATCTGTTTGGCAAAAAATCTCGATCGAGGTTTTGTAGCCGTAATTCGTGCGTTGTTGAGATTGATACTGGTGCGAAGTGAGGTACTGGCGAAGCAGATTATCATGAGCCGGATTGTTGGTCACCAAGATAATTTGCGGTGGGTTACCAGCCAATGGGGCGTCGAGTTCAGCTAGATTTGTAGCGGTAATTGATCGATCATGTAAGACAGAAGCCTGCGGAAATGGCAGGATCGTGCGAATTTGATCGTGAGTATAATACGGATAAATGAACTGACCGTTATAACCCTGATGAAAAATAATGATATCCCGAGCATCGGAGCGGGCATTGATCTCAGTAGTGACTTGCTGCCAATCAACAGCCAGTCGGGTATGCAATTGTTGCCACGTACCTAGGCCGTTCATTATCAGAATCCAAACAACGAGACAAGCCTGCAACTTGATAGGCTTGATGATTAAGATTGAAGCGGCGATGATGATATTCCATAATGCAGCCTGAACTATTAGGTGGCGGGTAGAGGTGGATGGGAATACCGTCAGGGAGACCGCGTACGACAGAAGAATCGGGATGATGGTCATGATTCGTATCCAGATGTGGTTTGTTGTCCGAAGCGCGCGGTTGACTAGCGGCAAGCTGATAATGGCCAGTGCTGCCAATCCAACTGTCCAGTCGCCGAAGAGATCATGGCTAAACTCGATAAATGTCGGTGGCACCAGCCAGGTGCGTTGGCGGGCATTGAGTTGTTGGACTACGATTGCGAGCCAGGGCAAAAAGGTCAAAATAGGCACAACTATAACAAAAACTGCCGACCAAATCTGCCGGGCATGAACGGGTTTCGGACGTTGCCGACGATACCAGACCCAGGCGGTAGCTAAGCAAAGCGCTAGAGTCGCAACAATGTATAAGCCAAATACATGCGTATAAACGAGGCTAATATTGGCAACAATAGTGAATAAGACAAGGCCAATCGGTGGTCGGGGTGAGCGCACAATCCGGACAATTCCGTAAAGTGAGAGCAATCCCAATAGCTCCAGTAGTGTGTACATGCGGGCGGTTTGCGATTGTACGACGTGAATTGGACCAACGGCCGTCAGGAGTGCCGCCAAGACAGCGGGGCGCTTTCCAAACATTTCTTTGGCGAATAGGTAGACCATAGCCACTGCTGCCGTACCAAATAGCCACGATAATGATCTGACGGCAATCTCTGAATGTCCGAACCAGGAAATCCAGGCGTGCAGCATCAGAAAGTATAATGGCGGATGATTATCTAAGGCGATCAACCGAATGATATCCGACAGCGGTAATCTGGCCAAGCTGACGGAATAAGCTTCGTCGACGGATAGGCTAAACCAGACCGGATTCCAAGTACGGATGGCCAACGCTACAACTACTAGGCTTAGTAGCCACAGCCAAGCGGGCAATGGTCGAAACTTGAGGTGACGCATAGCTCTAGAATACGACCTAAAGCCGAGCAAGCCTACCTCAATAAAACCAAAATAAGCACCTACTGACGTAGATGCTTATTTTGGTGCGCCCGGCAGGATAGCGGCTTCGCCTTTTCCCTGCGGTGCTCGGAATATGCCCAAGCCAGCTTGGTCGCATTCCTGCGCTCCTCGTTTACCGAACCTGATGCAGGTTCTCACCCACCGTGCGCCATAACCCAAAATAAGCACCTACTGACGTAGATGCTTATTTTGGTGCGCCCGGCAGGATTCGAACCTGCGACCCCTTGGTTCGAAGCCAAGTACTCTATCCACTGAGCTACGAGCGCGCCTGGCTATTTTACTCTGTTGGCGAAATAGAGTCGAGAGTCTAATCGCGTTTAGGTGTGACGGTCGCTACTTCGGCGTATCCGGCTGTCATCAAAATAGTGGCCACACTTTGGTTGCGGGCGGCATCTGGACCATAAATGTAGACTGGTTTTTGAGGTCGATCTTGGGTAATTCACCGTCTTCGATGAGCGCAGCATCAAAGTTGACGGCACCTTTGGGATGCTTAGCTTTATAAGCGGCAGCCGTACGGACGTCTAATAAGACTCCTTGGCCTTTGGCGACTACAGTCGTAGCAGCAGCCAAGCTGACGGCCGTAGCTCCAGCCACCTGCGGCTGGGCAGTTGGAGTTGGTGAACTCAATGGTGCTACCGATGGTAATGGTGCTGGTGGGCGACTTGGTTGAACGACATGGGCTTGCTTGGTTCCCGAATAAAATCCCATGAAGCCAGCTACCACAGCCAGTACGCCGATACTAAGAGCTATAACGCTTACGGTAGCTTTCATACATAAATCATACCACGGTTATAGGCGAATGTACTGTATATTAAGGTTATGCTTTTTTACCAAGAACGAATCCAGGATTTATATCGCCGCCTGGAAACCAGCGAACAAGGCCTGAGCAACCACGAAGCGGCTGCTCGTCTAAAAAGTCATGGCCGCAATGAAATTGTGGTTAAAGGCGAGCCGTGGTGGCATCAGGTAGTAGAGCCATTCCGCAATGTGTTTATGCTCGTGCTACTCGGTGCGGCGGTATTGAGTCTAGCCACCGGCCATTTGACCGGCGGGATCATTGTGAGGGTGATCGTGGGCGTGAGCGCCGTGATTTTTTATGTGCAAAATTATTCGACATCCCGCGTGCTCAAGGCGCTGCGTCAATACAATAAGCAGCTGGTAGAAGTCTGGCGCGGCGGCGAGGCCATTAGTGTAGCTTCGGAAGAATTAGTGCCAGGAGATGTCGTTGGTTGCCACGAGGGTGATAAAGTACCAGCGGATCTGCGGCTCGTGCGTGCCGATACCTTGCGCTGCGACGAGTCAATGTTGACTGGTGAAAGTTTGCCGACAACCAAACAATTGCATCCGCTGACTGGTGAACATCAACCATTTGAGCAATCCAATATGTTGTTTCAGGGATCGTTCATTGTGAGCGGAGATAGTCTCGGCGTGGTGGTCGCTACAGGTAACCAGACCGAATTTGGGCGGCTGGCAACTCTGGCTGAAGGTGAACGAATGACCAGTCCAGTGCAGGCTAAAATAAACAGATTAGTGACACAGTTGATGTTGGCTGCCATTGGGTTGGCTGCCATCGTGTTGGCATTGGAATTGTTCCGCGGCATATCGCCAAGTGAGGCTATCCGGTTTGCTTTGAGCTTAACAGTGTCGCTGGTACCCGAAGATTTGCCCGTGGCATTATCGATTATTTTGGTACTGGGCGTGCGGCGTATGGCCAAGCGGCATGCTTTGGTGCGTAATATGCAAGCGATCGAAGACCTGGGTATGGTGACGGTCATTGCGACAGACAAAACTGGTACCTTGACCAAGAACCAACTAGCGGTTCATCAAATCTGGCAACCAGAAGGTGCTGGCCGGCGCGTAGTGGCGGCGGGACTCGCTGCACTAGCCGCCAATCAAACGGACGGCCGCACACACGACCCACTCGACCACGCCCTACTAGAAGCAGCGAAGCGGATGCGGGGTAAAATACCAAAATCGTACCGACTGCATGCTAGTTTACCTTTTGAACAAACAGCTGCCATGAGTGGTAATGTGTGGCGAGCTGGGCAAGGGTTTGAAATTGTTATCAAGGGCGCTCCAGAAGGAATATTCAAATTGAGCCGGTTAAGCGGGCAAGCCTTATCAGCGGCCGAAACGGCTTTTGAGCACCTGACGAGTCAAGGCTGGCGGGTGTTGGCACTGACTCATACGAGTACGCGCCGAGAAGTAGCCAAGCTCCATGAATTACCCAAGACTGGATGGGAATTTGACGGACTGCTAGCGGTCGCTGACGAGTTGCGACCAGAGGCTGCAGCCGCCATCAAAACAGCCCGGCAAGCTGGCATCGAAGTCATTATGATTACCGGCGATCATCGTAATACGGCATATACTATCGGCAAACATTTAGGGTTAGTGACGACGCCAAACCAGGTACTTGATAGTTCACAAGCCGATTCAATGCCCGAAAGCGGGCTGAGGCGGGCATTGCAGACTGTGCGCGTATTTGCACGGGTAACGCCAGAGACGAAGTTCCGACTCCTGGGTGCCCTCAAGAAGCGTGAGATTGCGGCTATAACTACGGCGACGGCGTCAATGATGTACCGGCTCTGCGCAACGCCCACGTCGGCATTGCGATGGGCAGTGGCTCAGCTTTGGCCCGTGAAGCCGGCGATATTGTGCTGCTTGATAATAATTTCAAAAGCATTGTGGAAGCCATTCGAGAAGGGCGGGCGATTGTGTCAAATATCCGGCGGATGCTGTTTTATTTGCTATCGACCAGTGCTGGCGAAGTGCTCACGATGATCGGCGCGTTGGTATTGGGATTGCCGTTGCCAGTGGCAGCCGTGCAAATTTTGTGGATCAACCTGGTGACCGATACGGCGTTGGTGATTCCGCTTGGGCTGGAGCCAGCTGAGCGTCACGCCATGAAGACTCCCCCGCGCGACCCCAAAGCCCCCATTTTGGACCCGGTGATGATCGTACGGATGGTATTGGTAGCGGCCGTCATGGCCAGTGCGGCCCTAGCGACCTTCCACTATTTGTTGCAAAACCACACGACTGAATATGCCCGGACGGTGACATTCTCCGTGCTGGTAGTCTGCCAATGGGCGAATGCGCTCAATGCTCGAGCGGAAGTGGCTTCAGCCTTTAGCCGATTGCGGGTGCCCAACAAGAGTCTGGCCTTTGGTTTGAGCGCTGCCCTAGTGATGCAAATACTGGCTTTGACGATACTGGCGCCCTTACTGTACCTGGTGCCCGTAGCTTGGACCGATGTTGTGCTCTATAGCGCCTTGGGAGCAGTGGCGGTGATAGCCGTGAGTGAGCTGCACAAATTGACAGTGCGGCGGTAATATTTTTGAGCGGACTTATTACTTAAAAAACGTTATTATCTATTTTTGATAAATAGATAATAACGAATTGAGTGGCTAAACTTTTATCGTCATGCAGGCAATTCGTCGCGGGACACCAGGTAGCGTGACGGCGCCACACACATTGGTGCCAGAGCGTGCCCACATATTGATATCCCAAGTGCCACTGCTACCGTTCTTGCTTTTGTAAAAGCCGTCTCCCCATATCTCAAGAAAACCACTACCACCCATTGAATATACACTTACTTGCTGGACTAGCTGGGTGCGATTTTGGGTGTTCTTGGCTCCGGTAAACACCTCTAGGCATGATACTTTGTGGCAGCCGCTAAAATGCGCTGCTTGCACAGGCGCCGCTGACATCAGCGGTATACCCACAGACAATAGGGTCAGGAACAGGCCGTACACTATCCGCGAACGATTGAAGACGTTCATGCAAACCTCCCGCACAATTAATTACTTACACTATATATACTGAATTGCGAATATGTACATCGTATTCGAGCAAGTAAACAAAATAAGCCCTCCTGACGGAGGGCTTATTTTGGTGCGCCGAGAGGATTGGGGCTATCGCCCCTTCCTGTGGTGCTCGGAATATGCCCAAGCTTGCTTGGTCGCATTCCTGCGCTCCTCGTCCACCGTACCCCACGGGGGTTCTCGCCCCTACGGCCACATGAGACCAAAATAAGCACCTACTGACGTAGATGCTTATTTTGGTGCGCCCAGAGGATTCGAACCCCCGACACCCAGTACCGGAAACTGGTGCTCTATCCCCTGAGCTACGAGCGCAAGCTACTTCAGATTAGATGATTTGGTCGCAATACTCAAGGGCTGACGAATTAATGAGCAATGCTATACTATTTAAAGTAACTTGAGGGGTTTGAGCACTATGAGAAAAGGAATGATTGCCGTCATCGCTATTGTCAGTTTAATCGTGGCGGGGCTGGCTTACCGGTCGAACCAATATACAAGTACGACCGATACCACGGCTAGTCCGACACCGACTACAAATATTGAATCGGCCGCCACTGCTGCACCGGTAGTCTTGACGGCGACCGAAGTGGCCAAACATGCGACAGCGGCAGACTGCTGGACCATAATTGCCGGCAACGTCTACAATCTGACTACCTACATTTCCCGGCATCCAGGTGGTGACGCCATTGCTATGGCTTGTGGCCGCGACGGCACTATTATGTTTCAGGAGCGGATGACCGATGACGGTGAACCTATTGGTTCGGGCCAAGCGCACTCGACCCAAGCCGAGAGCCAGTTATCCAATCTGAAGATGGGGCCGGTTGCGGACGTGACGCCCTCGCCACTGCCTTAAAGTCTTGGGAAATTGGCGCCCACCAGCGCCCATACTGAGCTAGCAAAAATGGCAAATAAGCCGACAATCCCGCCAGCGAGTAATACGTTGGCCGGATGAGTCGGGACGGCGGCTAAGCGGCCAGCTGCCAGTTTTTTGAGTTGGTCATAGCGCACGTAAGCTGCTAATGACAACACGACAGTGACGAACGGGTAGATGATCCAACCGATACCAGGTAAAGCTAGGAAGAATATACTAGTCAAAGGTAGCAGGTACGTCGCAGCGGCTTCCCGGTAATGACCTTTGGTCAGATTACTACTGCGCCAGATAGCTTTGAGACCACTGAGGTCTTCGTCAACCACGGCATAGATAGCATACTGGAAGCGAACTGCCCAGATGGCACCGGGGATAATAAACAACATCAGACCGCCAGTAGTAATGACACTGTAGAGTAGCACCGTTCCAGCCAACCGGGCGGCTTCACCAAAGTTTTGAGGCCAGGCGCTGGCAAGATCGAGGGGTCGGCCCCGTAAGCCGGATAAGGCGATTTTAATACTGGCCCACGATAAATAGCTGACAAACAACAGATAAAGACTATTGCCGTAACTTGCACGGCAATATCATTTTGGGCCCACAGCAATATTCATGGCGGCGCCTACCACAAGGCTCAAAGCACCCAATACTATGAGCTGCTTCCACGCCCGCTGGAGCAAATCCCAGGCATATTCAATCAATCCGAGAGGGTTGGAAACGTAAGCCGGTTTAGCGGAATGAGGCATTGGTTTCATAATGGCGGCGGCGTAGCGTCAGGTCAAGCAATACCGTATGATAGTGGTTATGAGTGAACCATCTCCAACTGCCCCATTGGCAACTGAAGCCACCAAAACCGCCTTAGAAAACAGTGTGACCTGGTTTTGTCGGATAAACTTGGTGACGCCTCGGTCCCAATTGTGACCAAGAAGTTTCTGACAAATGCCAACGAACTGGTGTACCTCACATTGTGTAGTGTGGCCGAAACCAGCGTACCCCGTATCAAAGTTCAGCATTTTGAGCGGGTCGAACGCGGTGTACGTGAAGTGGGCTATCAACTATTTGGCGATCATCGTTTCACCAAGTATACGAACGATATGATTTTTGGCTCGAATGGCGGGAGTGCCGACGGCACCCAGTCGTCCGATGTATCTGAAACCGAAGCGGCGCAAGTGGTAGCTATCGTCAATAGCCTAAGCGGCGCCCGGCAGACACTCTAGTGAGCTGGTGGAAGCCATCCTGTTCAGGGTGATCGAAGGATTACCGAGTTTTTGCCAGTTTCAGTACTGGTCATTTGACGATTGCCGAACGACTGTTGGGATACCCAGTTAATAACGCAGATATCACAGCTTTTACGGCTATTATTCAATCGGGGGCAGTGCTGGCAACCGTGTGGTATTTCCGGCACGACTTGTGGCGCATTGGTGGTGCCTGGTTTCGGGAGTGGTGTCGGCGCCCGCTCGCGCTGCGGCTGATTACCGATTTGGCTGGGCAGTCATACTAGGATCAATCCCCATAGCAATTATCGGACTGTTGTTTAAAGTTCAGATTGAGACGTCACTGCGCAGTTTGTGGTTTGTGGGGTGGGCGCTCATCGGTTGGAGCGTGGTCATGTGGGCGGCTGACCGCTGGACCAAACACACGAGATCTGAGTCTCAGGTAGGTTGGCGTGATACTCTCATCATTGGGGTAGCGCAGTGCATTGCATTGGTGCCAGGCGTTTCCCGGTCGGGAGCTACCATGACGGCGGGATTGTGGCGGGGATTTGACCGGGTAACGGTGACAAAATTGTCGTTTTATCTCTCGATACCAGCACTATTGGCGGCGGGAGTATTGCAGACAATCTCCGAGTTTGACGCTGTCGCTAGTGGCATCGGTTGGGGGCCAACCCTACTAGCCACAGCGGTCAGTTTTGTGACGGCTTACGCGTCGGTAGCTTGGTTACTCAAATATGTAGCCAAGCATGATTACTCGCTATTTATCGGGTATCGAGTAGTGTTAGGTTGTATAGTATTGGTATTAGTTTCAACAGGTACGATACCCGCTCAATAATTTCAGTTTATATGCAACGACCAATTTTATTCAAAGCAATATCGAAATGGCAAACTACACCACCATGCACATGGGTGGAGCCGCCGCTCATTTTGGGGCAGCCCAAGAACGGGAGCAGGTCGAACAAGCTGTGGCTTGGGCGAAATCGCAAAATCTGCCCGTAAATGTGTTGGGTGAAGGGTCCAATATGATTGTGGGCGATGGGAGCGTGCAAGCGCTGATACTCAAATTGGAAATAGCCGGTTTTATGACCCAACCATTGGGCGACGGCCTGGTGCGGGTGACGGTCGGTGGCGGTGAACATTGGGACGATGTCGTCAAGCGGACCGTCGACTTGGGCCTGACGGGACTGGAGACATTGTCGATGATTCCAGGCACGACCGGTGCTGCGCCAGTGCAGAACGCCGGAGCCTATGGCGGTGAGATTGCTGACCATTTGGTAGATGTGGAAGCGTATGACATGCGTGATCGGGCTTGGGTGACCTTGACAGCCAAGGATTGTGATCTTGGCTACCGCAGCAGTCGTTTTCGGGAAGCTGATGCAGGGCGATTCATTATCACAAGTGTGCGATTTGACTTGCGCGAAGGTGCGCCTGATCCGGCTCGGTATGAGCGCCTGGTCAAGCGATTGACGGCCGATGGTATCACTCAACCAACGGGACAACAGCTGCGTGACACGGTGATGGCGTTGCGGGCAAGGTGCTACCAGATCCAAGTGTCGTACCAAGTGCGGGGTCGTTTTCAAGAATCCGATTGTGGATGCGGCGACGTTACAGCGGTTGGTGCATGAGTTTCCCGAGATTAAAAGTTTTGAATACACACCGCTGGATGGACATAATCAACTCCACCTGCGGAACTCGCACGACAAAGTCGTGCTCGGACAGTCCTCGGCGGTCGCTGAGTCCTCGCCAGCCGAGAGCGATATCAAGCTCTATAAACTGGCCGCAGGGTGGCTGTTGGAGCAATGCGAATTCAAAGGATCGGAGCATTTTGGGCTCAAGATCTGGCCGGAACACGCGCTGGTGATTACGAATCCCGATCATCGCGGCTATGGTGATTTGATGAAACTCGTTGAATTGATGCAGAGCCGGGTGGACGACAAATTTGGTGTCAAACTCGAACCTGAGCCGTTGTTTGTGCGGTAAGGCGCATTAATGAAATACTAATCGGCTGAATGGTGCTCGGCCAGATAGTGTTGGGCTTCGAGGGCGGCTTCACAGCCCGATCCGGCTGAGGTGATGGCTTGGCGGTAGCGTGAGTCTTGGACATCGCCGGCCGCAAAGACGCCGGGGACGTTTGTGATGACGCCCTGGGTTTTGAGATAGCCGGAATCTTCCATATCTAATTGACCTTTGAAGAGTTCAGAATTGGGCCGGTGGCCGACAGCAATGAAGAGTCCCTCGACGGCTAGTTCGGAGGTGGCGCCGGTGACGGTGTCGGTTAGTTGCAGACCCGTGAGATGGTCCTCACCGAGGAGTCTCGTGACCTGGGCATTCCAGTGGAATTTGATCTTGGGGTTGGCTTTGGCACGGTCTTGCATGACTTGACTAGCGCGCAGGCTATCGCGGCGATGTACGACCGTCACACTCTTGGCGAATTTAGTGAGGAAGGTGGCTTCTTCCATGGCCGAGTCTCCCCCACCGACGACGGCAATGTCTTTGTCCCGGAAGAAGAAACCATCGCAGGTGGCACAAGCTGACACCCCCCGGCCCATGAGGTCCCATTCGCGGTCAAGACCGAGCATGATGGGGGCGGCACCGGTGGAAATGATGATACTGTGGGCGCGGTATTCCTTATCGCCAACCCAGACGCCATAGGGACGGGCCGAGAAATCGACTTTGGTGACACGCTCGGTTTTGATGATTGTACCGAATTTGATGGCCTGCTCGCGCATTTTGGTGATGAGCGCAGGCCCGGTGAGATCGGGCGCACCGGGAAAGTTTTCGATCTCGGTGGTGGTCATGAGCTGGCCACCCGGTTGGTCGCCGCTTGAGACCATCTCGCCTTCGAACATGAGCGGCTCAAGGCTGGCCCGGGAGGCATAGATGGCCGCCGTTAAACCGGCAGGTCCCGAACCGATAATGATAAGTTGGTGCGCTTCAGAGTTAGCTGACGGCATGACTGAGAACGCTTTTGAGCTTGTCTTTGGCGGTGACGCCGACGAGCCGCTCGACCGGTTGGCCGTCTTTGAACACAAACATTGTGGGAATACTCATGACGCCATAGCTTTGCGCGACATCGGGGTTGTCATCGACGTTGAGTTTAGCGACAGTAACTTGGCCGTCAACTCTTTGGCAACGTCTTCAATGATGGGACCCATCGCTAAACAGGGTCCGCACCAAGGAGCCCAAAAGTCGACCAAGACTGGTTGTTTGGATTCAAGTACGGTTTGTTTAAAGTTGGCGCTAGATACTGTAGTTACCATTTTGTGTGGACCCCTCTTTTTACGCGACATGAATCATCATAGCACGCTTAATTTAGTATTGACGACTACAATATGTAGCGTCCATAATGCTAACGTAGCACAAGTGGTTGTGCTATCGCAACTATCAACACCCAAAACGGAGGCTACTTTAAAAGCTTGAATTGTCCTTATTGCGACCATAGCGATACCAAGGTAGTAGACAAGCGTGAAAGCGATACTACCAGTACCCGGCGGCGGCGGGAATGCTTAGGCTGCCACCAGCGGTTTACGACCTATGAACGGGTAGAATTACCCGATCTGATGGTGGTGAAGCACGACGGCCGACGGGAGAGCTTTGACTTAGAAAAGCTCAAAAGGGGTGTGCAGCTGGCCGTGACCAAACGGCCCGTCAGTGAAGTGCAGGTACTGACGATGATCGATACTGTTGAAGCCGAGCTCCGCAGTGGCAAGCGCCGAGAAGTACCAGCTGAATTGATAGGAGCACTCGTGATGGAGAAGCTCAAAAATATCGACCATATTGCCTATATCAGGTTTGCGAGCGTCTGTCGGGACTTCACCCAAGTAGAAGCTTTCGCCGAAGAAGTGGGCGAGCTACTTGATCAGCCCGGCAAACTGGTTTAGGCGTCGAGAGGGGAACGCCTAAACCAGGATGCTCAATTGTCAAAATGGGGCTTGAATTGTGGACGGTAAACATCATACATTTAAGATCGCGTGTTAATCAGGAGGGGAAAAGAGTGGCTACCAGCACACCAGAGGCCATTTTGGCCAATAATATCGTGGCGGAAACGCCGGAAGATCGAGAACGGCTCGAAGAATTATACGTAATAGGTAAGCAGATTCCTGCGGCACCAGATGACCTGCCCGAGCCCCGCTACTCTGATAACGCCTGGTACATCGGCAAGACCCGGTACGCTTTCCGGGACAAAGCCGGTAATCCGATCGAATCACCCAAGCAAATGTTGTGGCGTATCTGTTATAACATCGCTACCGCTGAACGCTTGTACAGTGAAAATCCCCGTGAAACACATTTGGAGATGGCTCGGGAATTTTATAGCACCATGGCTCGCCAAGAATTTGTTGCCAATACCCCGACTATGCTTAATGCCGGTAAGCCAAATCAGCAGTTGTCAGCCTGTTTTGTATTGCCTGTACCAGACGATTTGGACGGCATTTTGAGTTCAGCTATGGACATGGCCAGAATCCACAAAAGTGGTGGTGGCACTGGTTTTGCCTTCAGTCGATTGCGACCAAAAGACGATATCATTGCCAGTTCCGGCGGTAAGACAACTGGACCAGTGGCGTTTATGCAAACCTACAATGACATTACGTCGAGCATTCGCCAGGGTGGTGTCCGTCGTGGCGCCAACATGGGCATTCTGCATTACACTCACCCTGATATTTTGATGTTTGCAGTGTACAAAGTCGACGAATTTTCATTGACCAACTTCAATATATCGGTGACTGTTGACGAGAAGTTTTTTGAGGCCGTCAAGCGCGACGGGGCGCAACTGACCGACGACTATGAGAGTGGATTTGATTTCGAGTCAGTGATCAACGAAGCCCAAGAAGCGCTCAAATTGCGTGACCCTGATCTCAAATTGGTTCGTCTGGAAGCAGTCGTCAAGAAACTGCATGAATGGTGCGATGAAACCGACCCCACTAAGGGCTATGAGCTCATCAACCCACGTACGGGCAGCGTAGCTGGCCGGCTCAACGCCAAGAAGCTCTACGATATAATTACACGGCTGGCTTGGCGTTATGGTGATCCAGGCATGATCATGATCGACCGTATCAACAACTCCCGGGCCAACCCGACCCCCCAGTTGGGTATGATCGAAGCTACAAATCCGTGTGGCGAGCAACCATTACTCCCCTATGATGCCTGTACGCTTGGCCAGATCAACTTGAGTAAATTCGTGAATGCCGAGAAGACTGACTTTGACTGGCCACGCCTGAAGACCATGGTACATATTGGTACACGGTTCTTAGATGATGTACTCGACATGAATGAATACCCCATCGAGCAAGTGCGAGTGACCACGCGGGCGATCCGTCGCATCGGACTAGGCATCATGGGCTTTGCCGATGCACTGCTTGATATGGGCATTGGCTACAACACCAAGCAAGGTACTGACGCCGCCGAGCGCGTCATGAAGTTCATCCAAAAAGAGTCGGACAACGCATCGGTCGATATGGCCAGGGTGCGTGGCGTTTTTCCGGCTTTCAAAGGTAGTATTTACGACCGACCCGGTGAAATTCGCCCACGTAATGGTGCCCGTACGACCATTGCCCCGACCGGTACTACTGCCATGCTAGCCGATTGTTCTAGTGGTTGTGAGCCGCTCTTTGCTCTCACCTATGCCAAGAACACCATCGAAGGCAAGCGGATGTTCCAGTCGAGCCGCTACTTTGAAACTGAGCTCAAACGACGGGGATTGTACACCGAAGAGTTACTCGAACGCGTCCAGCAGAATAAAGGTTCAATCCAGAGCATGGTTGATCTACCGGAAGATTTGCGCGAGACGTTTGTGGTAGCTGGCGACATTACCCCAGCTCAACACATCAACATGCAGGCAGCTTTCCAGAAATACGTCGACAATGCCATATCGAAAACCATCAACTTCAACAACGATGCCACGGTGGACGATGTGCGGGCCGCTTATTGGCAGGTGTATGAGTCAGGCTGTAAAGGTATCACGATCTACCGCGACGGATCGCGCGACAAGCAAATTCTAGAGACCAAGAAAGAAGGTTCCTACTACGACCAACTGGCAGGCAAAGTTGTCACAGCGGGCGACAAAGCCTTGGCCGGCGTACCAGTTGCCATGAAGCAACGGCCCGAAACCTTGGGCGGCAAGACCTACAAAGTGGCCACGCCGATCGGTAACGCTTACATCACTATCAATGAAGATGATGACGGTAACATTTTTGAGGTCTTCATTGGTCTAGGCCGGGCTGGTTCCGATATCATGGCTGACGCTGAAGCCATGGGTCGACTCATTTCCTTGTCCTTCCGCATACCCAGTGCCTTTGCCTCTGATCGCATCGCCCAAAACGTGATTGAGCAATTGTCCGGCATCGGTGGGTCCAGTTCGGCTGGCTTTGGTCAGGCTCGAGTACGTAGCTTGGCGGATGCTGTCGCCAAAGTCTTGCGTGAACACGAGATGGCCAAAAACAGTAGCCAATCCGTGTCTGGTGTTCAAGCTGCCCAACTAGCCAGTATGGCGGCGGCCGGCGCCCTCATGGGTGGCGGTAGTGGAGCAGCCGCGGCCGAAGCGGCAGCGGGTGTACTCAATGGTGGCAGCCAAACGGCCACAGCCAGCCAAACAAGCGTAGCCATCAAAGACCGGAGCGAATCAGCTAACATGGCGGATATGTGCCCAGATTGTGGTAATGCCTCTTTGCGATTCATCGAAGGCTGCCAAAAATGCGAGATTTGCGGCTTTAGTAAGTGTTAAAATAGGACAAAAGCCTCAGACTATTCGCCCTCGCACTGACGAACGTGATCCGCACAATAAACGGTTACCGGTTCAATACCTACGTCAGTTTGCTCGGTGAGATAGTTTGAGGCTTTGTCATCGCCGCTATTAGGCTAACTGTAAGGAGTAACTATGGCTGAAGGTGAACTACACGAATCCGATCGAGGACTGCTGATAGTCTATACTGGTAGCGGCAAAGGCAAAACGACCGCTGCCATGGGATTAGCACTGCGAGCTGCTGGATACGGCAAGCAAGTTCTAGTGATTCAGTTTGTGAAGACGTGGTTTACAGGTGAAAAAGGCGGTTTTGAGCACCTGCCCAACGTGGAGTTTATTCAAGCGGGTAAGGGTTTTTACAAGATACTGGGTGACAAATTACCAGAGACCGAGCATGTGGAAGCGGCCATTGCGGCTCTGGAGCTGGCTGCCAAAAAAATGGCATCAGGCAAATACGATGTGGTCGTCCTTGATGAAATCATTGGTAGCGTAACCGGTGGCTTATTGCCCCTCGAAGCAGTTTTGGAACTGGTCGACGCCAAGCCACCCCAAGTAGATTTGGTACTCACAGGACACAATGGCCTGGACCTCACACCTCTGATCGAGCGCGCAGATCTAGTGACCGAAATGCGCAAAATCAAGCATCCGTATGACGCCGGTATTTTAGCTCGTAAAACGATCGATTATTAGCTTATGCTTGCAATTCGAGAGTCATAACTCTAAGATCTCAGGCGATAACAAGATATGAGGTTTTCCCTGTGACGACTCGCAACGTGTGGTGGTGGGCGACGGCGGCGGTGGGCATAACATTAACAGTCAGTTCGGCCCTGCCGCTCATCCCGCGCGAACCAGCAGCCATTGCTGAAGCGGCGGTCGAGTGGCGAGATTTGAGCCCGGCTGAAATGACAATGACCGGAGTTGAGGGCATGACGGCTCTCGAAGTCTTAGAACAACGGGTGGTGGTTGACATTCGTCAGATTGGTGACATGAAGTACGTAACCGCCATCAACGGACGACAGGCCGAACTCGTCCGACACGAACAGTGGTCGTTTTGGGTTGATGGACAGGTCGTAGACCAGGATCCATCGGCCTATATGTGCCGTGGCGATGAAATGATCGTTTGGCGGCTTAAGAGTTATTAATTTTTAACCGGCGGCGTGCTATCCTAAGAAGACACGTCTGAATGTAAAAATATCGAACAGGGGGTTTTGTTATGTCGATTGATAAACGCTGGTATGCGGCCATAGTTTTGGTAGTGCTGGCATTGGCTTGGCGGTTATTTAACTATCAATTTATGATTGCTCCTGGTTTGGAGTTAGTCACTGCAGTCAGCCTGGTTGCGGCGGTCATGCTGCCTCGCCGGGCAGCTTTGGTAGTACCTTTGGCCATTATGGCGGTTGGTGATCTCGTTTTGGGCAACTCCCCTATATTGGCATTTACCTGGTCGGCTTTTGCCTTGATCGGCCTGAGCGGACTGGTACTCAAGCGTTGGCAGAAGGGCCGCTTAATTCTGGCTAGTATTGCTGGTGGTGCGCTATCGGCATTTTTCTTCTTTGCCTACACCAACTTTGGCGTTTGGCTGACCAGTGGCATGTACGCCCACACCTGGGTCGGATTGGTTGACTGCTATGTGATGGCACTACCGTTTTATCGAATGAACTTGATTGGTAATTTGATCGCAGTACCGGCCCTCATGAGTGTGGCGGTTTATGGTCCAGCCTTTGTACGTCAGGCTCGGTGATCTTGGCCGCAATGTCGGAAAGTTCGGCATCATTCATGCGGGGCCCTTCAACCGAAGACAGGTAGCCCGGGTATTGCGGATAGAACTCCTGATGTTTGCTCCAAACGCCGGTTTGTCCGCCCAGATCTCCGTGTAACGGAATCAGTTTGGCATGTACGTAGGCGACGCCGGTGCCTTCAAAAATGACAGCTACCCGCGCAACACCCAGCGCTGTCTCCAGTTTTTTGGCGACGTGGCGAGCCGCTACCATTAATCCGGCCATTTGGGCGTCGGTCAGATTAAATACATAATCGCTCTGGTTGGTTTTGGGAATGACAACTGTAAACCCAAGGGTATTAGGAAATGGTGTTAAAAACGCCAAGTAGTCGGCATCCTCCCAGACTTTGTGGGCTGCTATTTCACCGCGAACAATTTTATCAAAGATAGTATCCGAAAGCTCTGTTTGGGTCATGACGTATGTCCTTTCACGGTTTAATGCCTATTAAGTGTAGCATTCTTGAGTCAAGTTCTGGGCGACTCGCAAATAGCGTTGGGCGACCTCATTATTCATAGTACCCTCGAGTATTTTCATGCTGCCGATTGTGTAATGGCGATAGAGCATAATGGCCGGAATTGATTGTAGTTCGAGATTGCTCAACGGCCGTACCGTTTGGTATGAGTCGAGATATAGTTTTATTAAACTGAGATCTTCTTGGATGTAGATGCTCCAGAGGCTGTTGGCTAGACACATGACATATGGTGCCATGGCTAGATCGTCAAAGTCCAAGATGGCAGAAATCTTGCCCGAATCGTCTAGGAGAACATTACCAGCATAAAAATCGAGATGGCAATACCCGACAGGTAACCGCGCATTTAACAACACTTTATACGCTCTGGATCGAGCCAAAAAGTCTTTGACAACTGGCTCAATAATAGTATTTGAGTCGATGTGTTTACTAAAATAATTTTCCCGCAGCAGACGCACTGGTATATTCCAGAATCGGGCCCGCTGATAGCCGTTTGCCAGCATATGCATCGTGGCATGGGTAGTGGCTAACTGACGAACAAGTTCTGGATGATATTTTTCAGCATGGAAACCCGGTTGAAACGGCATGAGAATGGCCCGCCAACTGCCATATTTTGTAATTTCTTGTCCCGACCGGTTGACCAACGCCGGAACTGTCTTCAAACCGGCGGCGGCTAGATACCTGATGAAAGCAAGTTCCAGGGCGATATGCGAGTCGGGTTTACGGCGATGACGGTAGACTCTTAAGACATATTTTTGTGCGAGGACGGCGATGATGAGTGTGCAATTTTCAATGCCACTGGTGGCTAGTTCGAATTGGCTGAGTGTGAGTCCGTATTCGGTCAGTATTTCTTGGATATTTTCAGAAGTTGGCTTAAACTGGCCGGCTACGTCTATTTTCATAGACTCTATCTTAACTGATTTCGGCAGGAGTGCCATGTCCGCTGCGCAGTTTAACTTCGCGAATGCGGGTAACAGCTAGTGTCGCCAAAAACATGAGAGCAGCTGCCGCTATAAATACTGGTCGTAACGAGTGGCTAAAGGCTTCAACGACGTCATGAGCGAAGTTGTCTTGCTGGACTTTCAGGTTGCCGAGAGTTTGCTCAGCTACAGGTGCGGGCAGATTGTCTACACCACGGGCAGCACCGTCGTTGATGGCCTTTTTAACGTCTGCAGTGTTGAGGTTAAGAGCAGTATCGGAGTTGAGTTCACCCAAGAGTTGTGAGGCAGCTGGTTGGCGTTGCAACAACTGGATATAGGCACTGTCTTGCAAATTACCTAATTGGGTCGTAATACCGGCCGCCAGCAAACTGCCAAAGACAGCCGTGCCGATAGTCGACCCCAATCCACGGAACAATTGACTGGCTGAAGTGGCGGCGCCCAAGTCGTGCTGTTCAAATTCGTTTTGGACGGCCAAGTTCATGATGGGCATGCCGGCGCCCAGACCAGCACCCGCCAGCAACATGAGGATGGCTTCATGCCAATAGGGTGAGCTGGGTGTGAGTATTGTGAGCAATCCAACGGCAATCGTGGCGACACTGAAACCGGTGACGATAGGCCATTTATATTTGCCACTGCGAGTGACATATTGTCCGGTAATAGCCGCGCAGCTGGCTAACCCGACTACCATTGGCAGGATCATGAGCCCAGAAGTAGTCGCATTGGCGCCGAATACTTGCTGATTGAACTGAGTCAGATACAATATTGCGCCTAGGAAAGCGGCACCAAATAAAAGAGCTGCCACCATAATAGTAGTGAAGTTGTGGTTCTTGAAAAATCGTAAGGGAATAATCGGTTCGGCTGCCCGTTTTTCGGCCACCACAAATCCGGTGGCGGTGAGCGCAAATAGCGCAAATAAGCTGGCTTTGATGGCATTCAAACTCCAACCCGCATCGATGACCGAAGCAAAGATTTTGTCGGTATTATCAACAGCCAGGATGAGACTGGCCAGTGATACCGCCAACAGTCCGGCACCGAGATAGTCGACTTTCGGCCGCTGTGACTGGCGGGCATTGGGAGCGTACATAGAGATTACGATAAAGCTCAGAATGCCGACTGGAACATTGATCCAAAACGTCCAGCGCCAATTGGTGGTGAGACCAGCGATCGTATGCGCATCGGTCAAAAACCCACCAAGTAATGGCCCGATGAGCGAGCTTAAGCCAAAGACGGCGGCAATCAAACCTTGCCACCGGGCCCGTTCACGCGGCATGAATAAATCGCCGATAATAGTAAACGCGTTGGCGGTAATGATACCCCGCCCAATCCCTGGAAAGCCCGTGCCCAAATGAGCTGGTCGATGCTGCCGGCCGCACCGCTTAGTAATGATCCGAGGGTAAAATTGCCACACCAATCATAAGCACAACCCGGCGTCCGAATTGATCGGACAATTTACCGGCGATGGGGATGGTAACCGTAGTGGTCAGCAAATAAGCGGTGACCACCCAGCTCAATGAAGAAAAGCTCTTAAATTCTTCGACGATTTTGCCGAGGGCAGTGGCGATGATGGTTTGGTCAAGCGCGACCAGGAACAGTCCACTCATAACGGCGAGCATAACGATTATTTTTCACGCTGTGTCATATGGTGCAGCATATTATTCCCTCGAATAGTTATAAATTGTCGTTGTCGATGAGTTTGGATAAACCAGTGGCTTGGGCACCTAAATGCTCCACCAGTTTTTGCGCTTGAGATTCGGTAATGAAGGCCACTGCATTTTGGCTGTCACATAGAGTGCAATCAATTTGTCACCCGTCTGAATATGCATAAGTTCGCGGACCTCGGCTGGAATGACTACCTGACCCTTAGGCCCGACACTAACGGTGCCGGCTAAACGAAAGGTGGCATGATGCGGATTCATGTTAGTTATAGTATTACAAGTAATACAAGTAGGTCAACAACGTTACAGTGATTTGTATTCAAAAGTTGAAGCCCGGGACCCGAAAATTACTTTCGGGTCCCGGGCTTGTGGAAACACAGGTATATTATATTCCAGTGTAATCGAAGATTTTCTTAAAGGTCGTTGTCTTCGTGCTCTTCAACTCTATTCAAGATGAGTCTAGTAGCAGCGCCTCCAGCCGATGCAGCGATCATCGCGCCAAAGAATGCACCACCACCATCACGGAAAATAATTATAGCTGTACAATACGCAGCCGCAATTGCCAACCAGGCAATAGCAACAATTGCGTAACTGAGGCGCAACGTCACCTGTTCGGCCTTGAAATTGGCAATTTCGGCTGCAGTCTGATGTTGGATAGCCATCTCGCTCGGTTGAGCGGGTTCCATTGAACTGGCGTCACCGTAAGGCGGCTGAGCCATTGAATTCTCCGTTCTGTAGCGGGATTGGTTGATTACCTGCGAGATGTCAAACTGAGCAACGCTTAACGAGTGCGTTACTCAGTACTTATACGATATCTATTTGTCTTAAGCAAGCATGAGCATGTTGTAAGTGGAGCCGGCAAAGAGAATGCGCTACTTTCGGGAGGTACATCGTGTCTTGGGATCATGGTACCTATGGCTGGGAAGAATTCGACGGTTTCTTCAATGCACTAGTTCTACTTGGGGTTGCCAATGCCGTGACGTCGCACGGACCGACGCGCAGCGTTGGATATGACTTTGGACCTACCGAGCGTCAACTACGACAGGTGACGTTTGTGGGAAGTGATGGCGTGAGTATGACATGCCGCGAATACCTCATAGTCGATGACGGTGACTGTGATGGTCGTTCGCGGGTCGGAATCGCTGTTTTCGTAACGGCCAATCCGCCGGTGCTATGGACGACCGTCCTCGATGGGGGTCACGAATCGTATCCGGGCGTCGACAATAGCAACTTCGAGTTTAACTGGGAGACGCAACAGGCGAGACCGCTACCGGAGAATGCAGAAGTCTAACGCCAAGCATCACAATTACACCCGGTTGGATAGAAATTATCCAGCCGGGTGTCTGCATTTTAATAATATTATACAGCCACGTTTGAGCCGATTACTGAACTCCAAGGCATAAACATCTCAGTTGTTAATTAGTTTATACCAAGCCTGTATATAGTTTGGGAGCTCATAAATTCCCTTATCACCTCCCGTGAATACCAATCGAGAGCATCTGGTGGCTTGGTGGATTTTTAAACTGATATGATAATGGATATGAAAACTATCTACCTTTTGCGCCATGGCCAAAAAGATAGTAATGGCCACCTCACGGCAGCCGGAAAGCAAGCGGCACGGGAATTACAGCCGAAATTGCCTCATTTTAATCAGGTAGTGTCGTCGAGGTATGCCCGGGCGATGGAATCGGCACAGCTCTTGAGTGGGCAGGATCCGCAGGTCGACGAACGCGCCGGTTACCCGATGGCGCCGCAGGACGTGAGTGATGCAATCAACCTACTGGCGAGTCAGAAAGGATCGTCTTTTTTGGAGGCAGCTCATGAATACAACGACGCCATGGTGCTGGCAGACATACATGACCAAGCCCATGATCTCAACGGCTTAATTGATGAACTCTTGGCGAAAATAGCTGATGGTCAATTTGCATTGGTCGCATCTCATGACATCACGATTGTGCCCGCCATGACGCAGCGAGGACTGCCTTTTGTGTCGATTGAGCCATTGGACGGGTATGTGATTCGGCAAGCTGACGAGCACGTAACTGTTGAAAAATTATAAAGCAACCCCGGATCGGAGGCGCATGGCCATTATTAGAAATTCAGGGTAGTCCCATCCCGACGCGTGTAGCACCGGGATGGGATCGGTTGACATGTGTTGCCCTAGATAGCCGCCGACCAGATGTGCGGCCATAGCCTGATGAATATGATTGTCAGATAGACAAGTGCTGCAATTATAAGCCGAGTAGTTCTTAGAGAAAGAATATAACTCATCGCTTGTTCGCTCGTGTGGCCGGTTTTCACTCGACGGGTATAGATTTCGAGCATTAGTCGCTGAGAGGGAACGGCCGTGAACAGGGTGAGCAGCGGAAAGAACCCGCGTTTCTGGAGCCAAAGACTGTAGAGGGCACTCGCTTGCCAACGTTGGCGAGAACTCCAATCCTCGGACCCGGCCATAAACGTCAGGATAGCCAATGCTGGTCCATCGGCGCCTGATGCACGTCGTTGTCGGTGACGACCAAAGCGGCGGCGGATAACCAATAGGGCCAGGCCGGCAGCGAGCAGTCCCAAACTCAGCCATCGCGGAAGTTCATGACCGATCCAACCTACCAAGTAGAGAGGGCCAAGCGCCACGATGTGTCCGAATAACGCTAGCAGCAGCCAATATGGTAGCGATGTCACCAAAAACAATCCAATGCCTGAAGCCCAGATACGCGTGTCGTTCAGGCGACTAAACTGAATCGTGAAGGAGCCAACGGGGGCAGACGGCAAATGACGCGTAAACCAGGAGCCGGCGACAATCTGCCGAGCCTTGGTTGCGGTGATATGAGGAGTAATGTACATCTGCATGGAAGCGATTGCCTGACATGCCCATACGGCACACAGAACTGCGGCTGGAAAACCGAGGATAATGTGAAAGCCTATCCTATACAGCTCTGGCTGGGTAGTTTCCGGAACCCAGCGCAAGTGGTGACCAGCAACAACCGCACTCGTGCGCAGGAACTGGTAGAGCGCCCACACGAGCGTCAACATGGATAGAACTGCATACCGAGGGCTTAATGAGATTGCACGTCGGGCCATGAAGGCTCCTTAGTGTTTAGGCCCGGCAGGGCGAACGAAATGTCAACGATACGACGCCCAACATAACGTCATTGGGCGTTCTATTTTATACCAATTATGAATCTATAAATCAATGAATGAAAATAAAATACGTTTTCAGCTATTACACGTATAATCTAGCGTTCGCCATACACTTTTTAGCTTCTGCGGTTTTGCGCTCCATTTCGGATTGCTCTTCTACAATCTTATATGGTGCATGAACGTCTAAAAACCAAAAGAAGCCCTGAACGTGAGAGTTCAGAACTTCTTTTGGGGCGAGTGATGGGGCTCG
Organism: bacterium; assembly: GCA_016699105.1. Classification (GTDB taxonomy): domain Bacteria; phylum Patescibacteriota; class Saccharimonadia; order UBA4664; family UBA4664. Next base: position 77,749 of record CP064960.1, read on the forward strand.
AACCCACGGCCTCCAGAGCCACAATCTAGCGCTCTAACCAACTGAGCTACACCCGCCACAGGGGTATGAAAAATACTATCGTACTCTACCCTATTTTTAGTAATAAATCTAGACCTGATAGGAGTATAGCCGTATAATGATACGGATCACACATCGGGGTGTGGCGCAGTTGGCTAGCGCGCCTGCTTTGGGAGCAGGAGGTCGAAGGTTCGAGTCCTTTCACCCCGACCAGTGATTATTTTATTGATTTTTCCTATTATAATTGTATAGTGTATTTTAGTACCAGCTGGGAGGCGAGATTATTGAGGGTTGTAGCCTCGTTCCTCGGCTGGTACTTATTGCTCATTTAAAAATTACTCGTTCAATTTGGCTGAGGAGAAGAGGTGTCCCGTGCTGGTCGTGTTGGCGTTGGGGTTTGTGGTTGTGAGTACTCTATTCAATGGCTGGGTTCTGCAGGTGATGTGGAACTGGTTCATGCCTGAGATTTTTCCGGCTCTGCCCAGCTTGTCATTGGCTGAAGCTTTTGGACTGTCACTAGTAGTGGCAGCTATGATGACTGCCGACTCGAGTGATGATGATGAGGATGTCGTCGATTGGCTGATTCGTCTTGTCATTTGGGGCTTTGGCCGCGGATTGATCCTGCTGATCGTCGGTTTTTTTCGTTCACGCAGCCATTGTTTGAGTAGTTTTACGGTGCTTCGGCACCACTGCCCCCGGCGAAGCATGTGCTTCAAAGGGGGCATCACCATTTTTTAAAGGCGTGGCCTGGGGCAATTTAACTACCCCAAGCCACGCCCATGTGCGTGCGGTTACTTCTACTCCGAGATTGATTCGTGCCAGCCTTGAGTGATTAGCCCATGTTACCTCCTCCATATGCCGGAAGTCACCACAGCTATTTTTAACTGCGGTCGATGTAGCCGATGAATCGCCAACCGCGATACAAGGCGCGATTGGAGCCTGAAAGGTCGCCGTCCATGCCAAAGCCGATTAAGTACAGCTTGGGGTCGACATTGTCGAAGCCAATGAAATTCAAAAGTGGCTCGACTGCATGCCGGACGGTTTCAGTGGCGGCTCCCCGTTTGTAGCAGCCAACCAGAAAATCTAGCGACATGTACGCGATGCTCTGCGACTTAAACTGTTGCTTGATTGCGAGCAACGTCAACAGACTATCACCGACATCGTCAACAATGATGACGTGCTTACGAGATAGGTCGACTGGCAATTCGTCAAAATTCAACACCACGTGGCCACTGGTGTGTAACGCGCCAGCTTCGTAACTGCTGGCATGAATGGTCGTCATTTCGACGTTGCGAGATGGATTGAGGGCCCGCATCAAATCAACAGTTAAAATAATGCACCAGTGCGTACACCCATCAGCATGATGTCGCCTGTGGGATAGCGGTGTTCGATAGCTGCCGCAAGCTCCTGAACCATCCGTCGGCAAGCAACTTCATCGGCGAGCACATGAACTCTTGGGTCATCGAGTGGGTTGGCAGAATGTGTCGTGGGTACGAGCGAAGTAGGCGCCATGGCGTTAGGTTAGCGAAATTTTTACATGGGCGCAAGATGAGGGTCATGAATTGATGATTGACATTTTATAATACTTATGTTAATATAGCTCACATCACAACAACCGCGTTGTGTGTACACCCATACCCTCTTCGTGAGGGTAAGTGAAGGAGCCAGAAATGGCTGGAACCTTTGGCCACATGACCCCGCGGGTCGACGCACCGCTGCCGAGGCTCGTCAGGCGGAGAGCGACAAGCTCGCCCAAGCAGCGCCTGGCACGGCTCGACGAGCGCCTCGGCGCCGGCGTGGGTGCCAAGCAGGAGCGGGCCAGGTTGGCTCGGATGGCTGCGAAGGCCAAGAAGGCCTGACCATCGCTCCACCGCAACACCCCGTCCCCGGTGACTTCGGTCACCGGGGACACCTCATTTATGCTCAACAACAGTTAATTATCTGATATAATAACGTTTACAAATTCCGAGCTGCGCGGGTATCGCACAACGGCTAGTGTATCTGCCTTCCAAGCAGAGGATGTGGGTTCGATTCCCGCTACCCGCACCAAGGAATTATCTTTGCCCCTGTAGCTCAGCTGGATAGAGCAGTGGACTTCTAAGCCAATGGTCGCAGGTTCGGAATCCTGCCGGGGCACCAGGAATTATTTATTTGACCGTCGTTTTGAGTTGGTGGCCGGTATTTCAAATTAGAAGCGATAATAAACGTGACAATGTTTATTGATAAATTCCCTAGTTTTGTTTTGATCTACTCCGCTTTCTGCTAAGAGAAATTGTATAAATTGCTGCAAGCAAGTTCCATTAATCTAAGCATTGGTGTTGTATTGATCACTATTGAACCGCGAGACCCACTGCTAATAATATTTCCCCATCAGCACTTATGATCAAAAAATTAAAACTCGAATACTGGTGTGACAATGAATTTCTTAGGTTCCAAAGATTTTTAGCATCGTCTTGACTCAACTCAAAAATCAACGGCCGACTCCATAAAATATTTACTATTACTACCTGGACGCGTTTTTTATATTTAATCCTGATCACTAAATCGACCGCAGTGCAGAATAGCAAGGGCGCTGCGAGTAATGGACGCGGCATAATTGGGTTAATTTGAGCACTATGATTGAATAAAATATCTTTCTTGAGCTGTAGTAGCACGCTTCTGCGTTTTAATACTCCACTGTATACATTTTCAAGCTCTTCGATACATAATTCACGTAAAAGCTGCTCTTGTAGCATATAAGTAATAGCTTATTTAATTTGGCCAATGGTCGCAGGTTCGAATCCTGCCGGGGCACCAGTAATTATTTATTTGACCGTCGTTTTGAGGCGGTTGCCAGGTCGGAATTGGACGAGTGTCATCGCCGGGATGGTGATGGGGCTCCGGTGCGAGGATCGACACCTTTGCGGGCGGCCCGATTGCTGGTATCAAAGGTGCCAAAGCCGGAAATACTGACGCGTTCGCCCGCTGCCACTGTGCGCTCGATTATACCGAGAAGCGTATTGAGGGTGCGCTCACTTTGGCGTTTGGTCAGGTTCGATTCGGTGGCGAGTAATTCGATGAGTTGTTGTTTGGTCATGGTGAGACTAATTGTATGACTTGCTCAATGGCGGTGGCAAGGCCAGACTTGGTGTCAACCGTGATGATTACGCCACATAATTGGCGAGTACCGTCGGTTTCGAGCTCATTGCGGCTGCGGTCGCCGCTGAGCCAACGTCGCGTGATAATGTCGGTTTTGATACCAAGGCAAGAATCGCGAGAACCAACCATGCCAACGTCGGTGATATGCGCCGTGCCGAGTGGCAGTACCCGAGCATCGGCTGTCGGGATATGCCAGTGATCACCGATTACGGCCGTGACGCGACCGTCTAAATATTGGCCAATGACGTACTTTTCGGAGGAATAGTCACCGTGAAGATTGACGACGGTAGCAATGCGAGCTTGGTTTTTGGTGTCTTCAAGGATTGCGTCGACGGTGACGAGCGGATTGTCTAAATTTTCGGGCTGACGGTAGCCAACTGTTTGGCCGAGTAAGCTGATAACGAGCACTTTGCCGAAGGGCGTATCAACAAATTTGTATCCGCGACCAGTCGTACCAGCGGGATAATTGGCGGGCCGCACGAGCGGCTTGGCTGGATCTTCGAGCCACGGATAAATTTCAGGCCGGTGCAACGTCCAATCGCCACCTGTAAGGGCAGTAACGCCAGTATCGAGCATGGCTTGGGCGTGAGTTGGCAGGAGTCCTTTGCCATGAGAGGTTTTCTCCTGGGCAACCACCACATCAATACCCTGCTCGGCTATCAAACCAGGTAGGAGCTGTTGGACGGTTTCGCGGCCAGGCCGCCCCATGATATCGCCAAGATAAAGTAGTTTCATAATTAATATAGTTATACCATAAATGGTGCGCCCCGGACAACACGAGTTGTCCGGGGCATGGTGTCAGCTGAGGTTCCAGCGGACGGTGCGGCGGCTCCAGCGACCCGGCATGATGTCGAACGCGTCGGCGTCGACCGGGTTGAGCCTACCGAGAGCAGCTTTGGCGCTGCGACGATCCTGGCGGTTGAGGCGCCGAGTCTCGTAGCCGTTGGCCTCGGAGTCGCCGGCCATACCGCCGAAGTGCACCAATTCGCGGCTGCAGTTGGTGTGGATAACGCTGTTGCGCCACCCGTGTTTGCCACCCTTACGCCGATTGACAAAGTCCGGCAATACGGGCTGCTCAGCGATCTGGCACAGCGAACCATTCCAGCAGCAGCTGTGGTACATGTAGCCGGGCCGAGTCGTGTCAACAGCCTGCAGTGCGTAGGGCTGCGTGTTGTCGGTGCGAGACATGATAATCCCCTATCCAGACACCACCATGGTGCCTTAATGGGGAGGGATGTAGACAACCAAGTGCTGCCTCCAGCCTGTGCGTAATTTGGTCAGTTGAGGTTCCAGCGGACAGTGCGGCAACCGAACCGATGACGGAGTTTGATTATAGCCTGCTTTGGGCCAAGCTGACCAACCCAAATTGATGACACCGGAAGTGCACCGTTGCTCAACTGCCCCCAGACTAGCCAGGCAATCCGACCTGGATCAATATTATAACCTTGCGTAGGTTCGATATGCGCTCTGTAGGTAGTGACGGTCGTCGATCGACTCGATCCAAGTAATTTCTGGATTCAGAATTGATCGAAATGCACTGTGTAAATCCGGATACATATCGATCGGCCTGATTGGCGTCGATCCTGGAAAAATTCGACATCCAGGCTTCAGGTGGTCAGCCGGTACAACAATCACTGAATGCAATCTGCCGAATCCCAATCTGTAGTCCGTACCAGCTATAAAAGCGGGACGACCTAGACGACAGATAACAACGGCAAGCGACATAGACCGCCTTCCTTTATTAGTAGAGGTTCTCGGCGTGCTTGCCGATACTATATTAAAGCACTATTGTGTGCAATTTGCAAACATTAGTTCCGTGAATCTAAAAACCCACCTCCATCTGGTAACCCAGTAATATCCTGACGTAGTGGAGCAAATAACCATTTACGCTCCGTGGAAACGAGCTCACCAGAGGTAAATGCTCTTTTAAGTGGTCAAAGGTAGCCTCAATCTTGGCTCGTTTGTACAACAGGGACTGCTGCCACTGTGCCATAACCTGGCGACGCTGGCGCCAGTGAGGCGGAGCCACGACCACAATTCCCCGTGCCTTGAGCTTGGCCCGCTGAATGCGGTCGCCGTAATGACTGTCACCGACCACGATCTTGGTCTCGGCTCGGACGAGTTGCTCAGTAATGTGGCCGTCGTAGACATCGGCTGGAGTAAAGGCCAGAGCTGAGATTTGACCTGACCCGTTAATAGCCAAATGGAGCTTAAAGCCATACCAGTAGCCTTGCCAGTTTCGACCGACTCCAGCTAATTTTTCGGCCACCCGGTAGCGTCCGGTACGGTGGTTTGAGCAAACGGGTAGTTTGGTCGAATCAATAAATTGGATCTTAGCTGGCACCAATAGCATGCCTAGCAACCTCGTGAGCTGGGGTACTAACCGGTGGCAATGAGCCACAAAAGCACCATATGTACCCAGCTTGGGCACGTCGCGGTGGTGGTACAAAAGCGCCCACCGAAACACATCTTTGAGCGTACGCTGACGAGTACTCGACAAGCAATTCCAGATTAAAAGGGTAATGATTTCCGAGTCGCGAACCAGTTTCGGTCGGCCGCCCTGCGGGCGAGCCGGCTCCTCGACGAGACTATCTACAAAGCAAAAGATATCTACGATATGATGAGGTTGCAAAGAACGCATTTGGTTTTTCCTTGTTTTGTTTTCCACTTACAAGTTTAACCGGTGCGTTTTTGCATTGTTAATGGGTTAGGGGGTTTTTGAATTCACGGTTAGTTGTCTACTTAGCAAATTCAATGGCGCGAGTTTCGCGAATAACATTTACCTTGATGACGCCTGGATATTTAAGGGTGGCCTCAACTTTGGTAGCAATGTCACGGGCCATCTGGATAGCCTGGAGGTCATCGATACGTTCAGGAGTGACAATAACTCTGATCTCGCGGCCAGCAGAGATGGCATAGCATTTATCGACACCGGGGAAAGCGTTGGCCAGGTTTTCGAGCTCGGTCATGCGTTTGGCGTAGTTTTCCATGGTATCGCCACGAGCACCGGGACGACCGGCCGACAGAGCGTCACACACCCGTACGATGAGGGCTTCAACGGTGGTGGCTTCGGTGTCGTCATGGTGAGCGTCAATGGCGTGCACGATGGCATCTTCGAGGCCGTACTTTTGGGCTAATTCAGCCCCAATGTGGTGGTGACCACCTTCGATTTCATGGGTGACAGCTTTGCCCATGTCATGGAGCAGGGTAGCAGTTTTAGCGATACGGACATCGGCACCCAGCTCGGTAGCAATCATTCCGGCAAGGTTTGCCATTTCAACCGAGTGCTTGAGCACATTTTGCGAATAACTGGTGCGGAATTTGAGTTGCCCGAGGAGCCGGATAAGCTCAGGCGGCAAGCCGACAACACCGGTTTCTTTGACGGCCTTTTCGCCTGCTTCTTTGACCATCTTATCGACTTCGGATTTGGCTTTGGCTACCACTTCTTCGATGCGGCCGGGATGAATACGACCATCGGACAGCAATTTTTCGAGAGCGACACGGGCGACTTGGCGGCGCATTGGATCAAAGCTGGATAGAACGATAGCGCCGGGGGTTTCATCGATAATGACATCGACGCCGGTAGCGCGTTCGAGCGCTTGAATATTACGGCCCTCTTTGCCAATGACCCGGCCTTTGAGTTCTTCATTGGGCAGTGGAACGGTTGTAATCGTGCGTTCGGCGGTTTGGTCCGAAGCCATACGCTCCATAGCTGACACAATAATCATGCGGGCTTTGTCGTCAGCTTCTTCCACTGCGTCCACTTGCATCTTGGCGACCAGTTTGACCAAGTCCTGCTTGATGTCGCGCTCAGTCATTTTGAGCAATTTCTGCTTGGCTTCCTCTTTGGTGAGGGCGGCGATTTTTTCGAGGTTTTCTTGTTGCTTGGCCCGAATTGATCGCAGGTCATCTTTGAGTACATCGAGGTCGGCTTCGTGCTTGCGCAGCTTTTCGGAGCGCTTGTCCAGTTCTTCGAGTTTGGAATCGAGGGCTGATTGGCGAGCAAGCAACTGTTGCTCGGTTTTGGCTAGTTCGCTGCGACGCTCTTTTTCTTCTTGGCGGGCGGCGTCGGCTAGTTTATTGGCATCAGTTTTGGCATCGCCGAGTAATTCTTTGGCTTGGACTTGGGCTTGTTTAATAATTTTATCAGCTTGATCAGTGGCAGCTTGGGAGCGGCGAGTTTTGCGGTACTTGTCATAGGCAATGGTGGCGCCACCTCCGGTTACGAAAGCCACGAACACGTAAAAGAACATCATGGTATAGGTGCCTCGGACTCATGTCATCAATTCCTGGTCGCGCTGCTGGGGTAAACAAAAAACGCAATAAGCCGCTTTAGACTTGGGTGGCGCGGTCGGATGGAGTTGAATTCATGAGTATAGTCTTAAAAAGTAATTGTGGGTGAATTTAGATCAGCTAGTCAAAAGCGAGCAATCTTATTAAACCCCGTATTGACCCAACCGGTCAAGATTTGGGCTGTTTTTGGGGATGCGTAATATGTGCCTCGCTGCCATAGGCGGGCAAGGCTGGAACCGAAGCGGGCGTATGAGGTAGCTTGGTCAACCCTTGGGAGAGCCAATCATCGCCTGTCGTGCCGATGATAGGAATCTGCAGACTATCAGCTAGGGCATTGAGGACTGTATGACCAATGCGCAGTGATGTGAAGGAACCGGGGCCACTAAATACGATCAGGCCAGATAGGTCACTCAAAGTAAGGTTGTGGTCTGCCAGGAGTGATTGGAGCTGGCTAAGGAGTTCCGTAGAAAGGTTGCGACCGGAATCCCAGATTAATTGGGGATCGCCAGCAGAATTATTAGCAGCATCGAGCAACCACATAGAAGTAGTGGGACCGGCAGCATGTAGCGCTAATATCATGTTTTATCCTCGGTTTGTCGTGACGACCGCCAAGCACTCAATACCTGTTCAGATGCTGTTCCACCTGATTGAAAACTAATTTGGCGATCATCATCTCCAGTGACGGTGAAACTGATTTTTAATCGATCGGCAGGCAGCTGGCTGTGAGCGATATCGGCCCATTCAATAATAGTAATTACTTGGGGATCCACTAAATCTTCTGCTAATTCTTGACCCACGATACCGGCGTCACCCAAGCGGTACAAATCGTAATGATGCACCTCAAGTTCAGACTTCAAGCGGTAGACTCGGCTGATCGCGAAGGTCGGGCTGCCGACTTCGCCGCCAAAACCCCAGCCGGTGGCCAAGCCTTGCACGAAAGTGGTTTTGCCACCGCCCAAATCGCTGGCCAATTCCAAGATGTGGCCGCCTTTCAGAAACGGCGCCAGGCTGGCCGCTAGTTGCTGAGTGGCCGCGAAGCCGGTGGTAGATACGTTGTAGGTCATAGCGGAATTCATATATACAGTAGACAAGTGTAAGCCCGAGGAGCGTAAATATCAACCAACTGGCGCTGGGAGCAGTGGCCGCTTCACCAGCTGATTTGGCCAGAGCGGCGGCTTTACTGGCGGCGGGAGCCAACCCCGAACTGGTGGCAAAGGATTTGTTGACTGTCGTACTGTTGGTAGTAGAAGTTGTGCCCGATTTGACCGTCAGATGATTGGCCGCTCCTGGCGTCGGCGTAGAGGTCCAACTCCACGTTTCACCATCGCGAGCCCAGGCTGCACCAGCTGTAGCTTTGGGGTAAGTGACCGTAGCACCGATGGGTTCGCCGTCTGGAGAGAATAAAGCAATGGAAGACCCGCCATTGGCTAATGACACTTTGGTGTCGGCAATTTTGAGTGCCAGATATGATCCCGGTTCGACGATGCCGCCTTTGAGTGCGTGTTTAGTACCGAGTGCCGATCCAGTTTTGACGACAATGCCGGTCAAATCTATGGCTGAAGTGCCGGAATTGTAAAACTCAATGTACTCATCGGCAGCATCGGTTTGAGGACTAGCGGGGTCGGGCAACAGCTCTGTTAGTAAGAGGGCGCCATAATTTTGAGGATCGACATTGTCAGCCGATGCAGTGCTCGTTGCCCCAGTCAGACTGTAACTCGTTGTGGCGTTCGAAGAACTTGCACTACCTGTCTTGGCCGGTGCCGGCGTGGGTACCACAATGGTATTGGCTGACCCAGACGTTGGCACCACCGTCCAGCTCCAACCGGCGGACCCGAGCGCCCACGCGGCCCCAGTGACGGCTTTGGGATAGGTTGTAGTATCGCCATAGGCGCTGCCACCAGCATCAAGCAAACTTACTGTTGCGCCACTATTTGATAAGGCAAATCCAGCTTGAGCTGAGGTGATCACAGCATAACCTCCAGCCGGAACACTGATGTCTGAAAGCGGTTTTGTAGTTGGATTGGCAGCTGTAGCGGATTTGATCTGAATTTTGTAGCCCGCTAGACTGACCGATTCGGAGCTACTATTAAATATCTCTACAAATTCGTGATCGGCATCAGTTTGAGGACTAGCCGGATCGGGCAACAGCTCGGTAATGGACAAGGCTACGGCTTCAGAATGAGCTGGCGAAGCCCAAACCAGGCTCAAGGGCAGGCTCAAAAGTAAACTTATGGCAAAAATAAATAATCGGCGCATTGGCAAAGTCTCCATCTTTTCGATCTGATGTAAACGACTATACCGAACGAATACCGTAATGCAAGCATGGGCGGATTGGAACTCTGACAAAACTATACACCGTTATTGCTTGCTTAATTGCAATTATCCGTGCTAAGAATCATGTGCCCCCATCAGAACTCGGGGGCGCGCACCATTGACACCATCCATCCCTCCAGAGAGGCAATATGAATTGTCCTCAAATCGCATCGACATCAGGGGGCTATCAAGAGCCAAGGTTTTGGCAGCCCTCTTCAACGCCGCCGAACCGCCTATTCACAACGATGTGATCCACTTTCAAAAAGGTCCATATGTAATGACTACGATCTGGGCACAAGAGCTCATCGAAATCGGCAGATTATTTTTGCCGGACAATGATGACGATCAAGCATCAAATCAGGATCCGTTATTCTTTGATGTCGTTTATGGCCGCAGCTGTAAGCTGCATTTTGGCGACCGAACCAGTATTGATGTTGCGGATTACGACCGCGATAACGGTGGCGATGGTGCCGCCGAGCGCGTGATCGATCGGCTTCGAATCACTGGTGAAGTCCACGAGAATTCCAGCCGTTAGCGCCAGCGATTGGACCGACCAAGTGATCAGGCGCTCGCTGATGCGCTATGACGAGCAGGATCTTATGGGTGTGTTTAGCATGTTTGTGATCGGTATGGCGCAGCACCCCGATACCGCAGTGGTTGCCGAAGATATTGCACTTCATCGACGACTGTTGGCCGCTTGCAAGCTGGCGCCAGTCGTGAAGAGATCGGTGCAATCATGAGAGAAATTCCGGTAATCCGGTAATCAAAACGCTCCCTGGCCTGAAGATATTTCAGAGCTAGGGGAGCGTTTGTCGATAAAAAAACTAGATAATAACGTGCATTGCGCGGGGACCCTTTGGGAGAGTCCTCCCGCGCAAGTGATCGCAGGGGTTGCGATCAGGCGGGGACGGAGGCGCGCTGGAGCGCCGCCTGGACCAGCTCGACGGTGTCGTCGTGCGCAGGCCGTAGAACGGGTTCTTGGTGGTCATCACCACTCCTGTTTCTCGCAGGCGAGAATCATCGTGACGCCCTCGGGCATCACGGGCATGTCGATCTTGCTCTGCTTCACTTCTTGCGGAACAGATGGTGATGCGGTGGCGCCGGGTCGAGCGCGACTTCGCGAACGTCGAAATCGAGCGGCGGCGGCGGGACGAGTGCGGCCTTGGCCGCCTTGATCAGGCTGAGCAGGGACGTCTTGACCTCCTTGCGCCGGACCGCCTCGACGTACCGCACACGGTCCCCGCGACCGTGGCGTCGCCAGGCTGATGTAAATCTTCTGGCTTCGCGGACCTTGTTGATGAGCGTGATGAGGGCCGTCGGAGCCGTTCCTCCCAGCCGAAGGCCAGAACGACCTCCTTCTCCGGAACAACCAGCACCACGGGCTCGCCGTCGTCGGACGACGTTGATCGAGAACCAGCGTTCGTGTCGGTGGATGCCATGTTTTCAAGTCCCTTCGTGGGGGCGCAGGCTGTCTGCACCATGGGTCGTAATATAGCATAATTATTTAATTATGTCAACTATATATTGTGATAGTAATTTTGCCTCCAATTTAATGTTGCAATACTCCTGACGCTTTACTCCCCGGACGCACCTTTCCGGGGCTTACTTTTTAAATACTGCTTGTGCTACAATTGTTGTAATATGCGCATTGCAGACCCCGAGTTAAAACAGCTGCTCGTCAAATCTGGCTTGGTTAAAGCCGAGGCGTTGGAAGAGTTGATGCCCAAAGAGGGTGATAATGAAACGTTGCTTTCTAATGTCCTCAAAAAGAAGTTGGTATCTGAAAAGATCTGGCCAAACTCTATGCCAAGAGCTTGGAAATGCCGTTTGTAGAGCTCGGTGAAGCTAAGATCCCGCGCGAAATTTTGCTCAAAATACCCGAGCGGATTGCCCGTAAGTACCAGGTCATTTTGTTTGGCATCGACGAAGACCAGTTGCAACTGGCTATGGCTGACCCCGAAGACTTCCAGGCGATCGATTTTATTACCAAACAAGTCGGCGGTAAGCTCAAAACGTATATTGCGACCCAAGCCGACATTTTGGGCGCATTGGACCAATACAAGGGCAGTATTTCCAGCGAGATTACGCAGGCAATTAAGGATTCTAGTGCCGACGCGGCGGCCGAAGAAAGGTATCGGCCAAAGATTTGGCCGAAGATGCGCCAATCGCCAAAACCGTGAATGTGATTCTAGAATATGCCGTCAAATCGAGAGCGTCCGATATTCACATTGAGCCGCGGGAAACGATAGTCCAGGTACGGTACCGGGTTGACGGTGTACTCAAAGAGACAATGACGCTACCCAAGCCGATACTGGCAGCGGTGGTGAGTCGCATTAAGATTTTGGCCAATCTCAAGATTGACGAGCACCGGGTGCCCCAAGATGGCCGGTTTAAATTTGCGATCGGACAAACTCAGGTAGCCTTGCGGGTATCGACACTACCAATTATGGACGGCGAAAAAGTGGTTATGCGTATCTTGACGAGTCAGCCCGAGCCTTGACGCTCGAAGAACTCGGTTTCAACGGACACGCGCTGGAAACGATTGTGCGAAATTTGCACAAACCCCATGGTATGACGCTGGTGACTGGTCCGACTGGTTCAGGTAAATCGACAACCCTCTATTCGGTCTTGAGTATGCTCAATACCGCCGGCGTCAACATTTCGACGATTGAAGATCCCGTGGAATACCGCGTGGGCGGTGTCAACCAAACCCAAGTCAATCCTAAGGCTGGTATGACTTTTGCTTCAGGTTTGCGGGCCTTGCTCCGACAAGATCCCAATATCATCATGGTCGGTGAGGTGCGCGACGGTGAAACAGCCAACTTGGCGGTGCAGGCAGCCCTGACCGGACACGTCGTCTTGAGTACCCTCCACACCAACAATGCCGCGACCACACTCCCCCGTTTGCTCGATATGGGAATTGAGCCGTTTTTGATATCCAGCACCGTCAATACCGTCATCGGCCAACGGCTCGTGCGCCGCTTGTGTCAGACGTGCCGCATCCCATATGTGCCGGTGGGAGTGGAACTTTCCAACATCAAACGTGATTTCCAGCTCGATGCTGCCATCAAGCGTTATAACGAAATCAAAGGTATGCCGGAAGCTGCAGCTGCGTCGACGCCGGAACCCGAGGTCAAACCCAAGGTTGAAGAACAAGCCATTTTGCCGACCGAGCATAAAAAAGGCCGGGTGATCAACCCAGAGCACGAGATCATTGAGGGTGCCAAAAGTATTTTGGATAAAATTGCAGCCGACCCCAACATTCTCAACCGCAGTGCCGAAGAAGCTAACAAACCCAAAACAGTGGCTCAAAATGCTCCCGCTCCCAAAGACCCCAAAACGTCAGCGGCGCCTGAACCAGCACCTGATCCCAAAGACCTCAAAGCCGGTCAGTTTGTGCTCTATAAGCAAGGTCCCGGCTGTGAAGCGTGTGGGGGCGTCGGCTTCCAAGGCCGCATGGGTATTTATGAAGTTCTGGAAATAGATTCCACATTGTCGAAGCTGATTGTGTCACGGGCTACGAGTGACGATATCCAGATGTCGGCTATTCGCAACGGTATGTTGACCATGCAGCAAGATGGTTTCGTCAAAGCTCTACTGGGTAAGACGACGATCGAAGAGATCATGCGGGTCACCAGGGAGTAAGTTTATGGATAACGACTAACCACACCATGGGCCAATTTAACTATAGTGCACACGACAAAAGCGGTGCCATCGTCAAAGGCACGGTGTTTGCGCCTGATCGAGCGGCAGCCACTGCCAATTTGACTGCCAAAAGCCTGACACCAGTGCTGATCAAAGAAGTGGCGGTGGGCGGCAAAGGCAGTGGTGGCATCCTGGGCAAATTCCTGGGACAGCACGTAAGCCTCCAAGATAAGGTAGTGTTTAGCCGCCAGTTTGCCACCATGATCAATGCTGGTGTGCCCATCGTGCAATCATTAACTATTCTGACCGAGCAGACTACGTCCAAAAAACTCAAACGAGTGACAGCGGATGTGTCCAAACAAGTTGAGGGTGGTGCCACCCTGGCCAACGCTTTGGCTGCTCATCCCGATGTCTTCAACGAGATATACGTCAATATGGTGAAGGCTGGTGAGGTAGGCGGTATTTTGGATCAAGTGCTTGACCGTTTGGCTACGCAGCAAGAAAAAGACGCCGAAATTGTCAGCAAAGTGCGCAGCGCTATGATTTATCCGGGCGTCATTACGGTAGCGACCGTGTCGGCGTTTATATTTTTGATGACCGTGATCGTGCCCAAATTGTCGAGTATTTTTGAGAACGCCGGCGCAGAACTACCAATTTATACCAAGATTATGCTCTCAATTTCGAGCTTTTTGGTGCATGGCTGGTGGATATTGCTCGTTGGATTGGTAGCGTTTGTGATTGGCTTCACCCGCTGGCGCGCTACTGAGAGTGGCCGGCGAACCGTTGATAAACTACTCCTCAAGATGCCGATTTTTGGTCAAATTTTGGTCAAAGTAAATGTTGCGCGCTTTGCCCGTACGTTTGGATCGCTGATGGCTTCGGGTATTTCGGTGTTAGATGCCATCAATGCCACCAAGTCGGCGCTCGGCAATACTGTCTATCAAGACGAATTGTCAGTGGTGGCTCAGTCAGTTAAGAACGGCCGCCCCATGAGTGAACACATTCGCGCCAGTAAGCATTTTCCAGCCATTGTCGGGCAAATGCTCAGTGTTGGTGAAGAAACGGGTCAAATGGATTCAATCTTGCTGAAACTGGCCGAATTTTACGAAAAAGAAGTCGATACTGTGGTGGCGGGCATCAGTTCTATCATCGAACCTATATTAATCATGGTGCTGGGTGGAATGGTTGGTTTTATTGTCATCAGTGTGTTTGGGCCCATATCGAATATCGGTAGTTCTGTTTAACGCATCAATCACTACAACCCAGGCCTCACTTGCCTGCGAAACTCGCTTATTGCTCAAACATTCTCGGCTGCGTTCGGCCGGCTTTTCGTGATTGATTTTTTGTACACTAAACTAATCAACAGCTCAAATGAATCATTATGGCGGCAAAGTGCTCGCTGAGTGCTAAGTGCAATGCAGGAATGTCCCATTGACATATGAACCTTAAGCACTTTATGATGCAAGGGAAGAATAGCATCAAATAAAAGCTGTTTTGTCCGCGAAAAATTTTTAAGGAGGTGAGCACTCATGTCTGGTTTGTCAATTAAGAAGCAAGGTGGTTTCACACTGCTTGAGTTGCTGATCGTGATTGTGATCATTGGTATATTAGCCCTTTTGATCATCCCCAATATTACATCGGCTCCCAAGAAAGCCCGTGATACACAGCGTAAGACGGACATCACGACCGTCCGCAAAGGTCTGGAAGAATACTTCGTCAATAACAACGTGTACCCGGCCGCTTTGGCTGACCTCCAGAGTGGTTCAGCTCCGATTATGAAGACGGTGCCTGGTGACCCCAAGAACGTGGCTCCTTTCACCTACGTGTATACGCCAGCTAACTCGAACACGACGTACACTCTGACAGCTTGTCTAGAGAATGACCAGGACAACAGCGCCAACACCTTGGCCGCCGTCGCCCCTTGTACAACCCGTTCGTTCCAGGTAGTAAACGGAAACTAGTTCATAAAAAATCAATAGTTCCACGAAACCAGCCCGGCTCACGCCGGGCTGGTTTCGTTATTGTAAGCATTAGCGATATAATAGATGGCATGAATCAAGCCACTCGTGAGCAGGGCTTCACCCTCGTTGAATTGGTGTTTGGCGTAACTATCATGGCCATCATGGTAGCGGCGATAGGTGGTTTGTTTTTGGATAACCTCCAAACCGTGACACTGGGCAAAGCCCGGGCGATTGGTTTGTCGCTGGCGACTGAGAAAATGGAGCATTTGCGTGACCTACCCTACGATAGTCTGGCTACCCAAAACGGTACTATTTACCCTCCAGGGACGATTGCCGACAACGAAACGGTCGTCCGCGGTAGTTACACCTTCACGGTTCACACCGACATTAGCTATGTCGATGATCCCTATGACGGTTATATTTCGTGCCCCTGTGCGAGTGGGCCAGCTGCTGGCAAACCCAAAGACTTATACCCTTATGATTACAAGAAGGCCCAAATAGCAGTAAAACTGACCAACCGGAATGTGGAAGTGGCCAAATTGACGACCGATATAGCTGGTAAAGCCGCTGAAACGTCGAGCAATACCGGCATCTTGAGCATTACGGTCGTCAATGCTGCTGGCCAACCGATCCCCAACGCTACTGTCACAATCGTTAATACCAACCCCAACCCCGACGTCAATATCACGACCACAACCGACAATAACGGATTGGTAGTAGTACCGAAATTGCCACCGGACTCAAACCGGCGCTATGTGGTGACGGCGAGTTTTCCCGGCTATTCTAGCGAGGGCACGATTGCCGATCCGCCAGGTGCGCAGACAGCGGTCAAACTCAACCCCAACGTACTGGCTCAACAGATTACAGGCGTCAATTTCGCCATAGACCAATTGTCGACATTGTATGTGCATGTGACCGATACAAGCGGCAACCCAATTCCGTCGCTCAATGTCACTACGATTAGTGCCAAAAAGACGATGACGACACCGGATGTCTTCAAGTACAATCAATCGGCCACAACCAATGCAACTGGCGATATAGCACTAAGCAACATGGAATGGGACAGTTATCGTTTCACGGTGCCGGGCGGAAATTATATCGTGTCAGCAAGTCCCTATGCGCCGGTAGCCTTAGATCCCAATTCGTCAAAGACTGTCAATTTGGTGGTGTCTCCTAGTAGCAGCTGGCCGCGGATTACGACCGTCGATCCCCTCACTATTACTACCGGATCGACGTTTACTGGCTTTGATGTGACGGGCGTTAGCTTTGCATCGGGTATGTCGTTGACGCTTAAAAAAACCGGCCAATCTGACATCAGTGGCACGAGCTGTACGGTAACCGGAAGCACTCTCCTAACGTGTAACCTCAACCTGACCGGTGCAGCGGTGGGTGCCTGGGACGTAGTAGTTACCAAGAGTGGCAACAGTACAACGCAAGTGGGAGGGCTTGATGTCACGCCATAACCAGCGCGGTTATTCACTCCTAGAGTTAATCATTGTGATAAGCCTGATGTCAGTGGTGGCTATTCCGCTTATCATGTTTACCTCACGCGGTATTGCATCGTATGAGTTTATGCAATTGCAGTCTGATACCTCAACTGACTTGAGCATATTGTCGCAACGCATGGGTAAAGTGATTCGGGGCACCACCAACGTCATTGATGCCCAAAACAATTCGTTGACAATCTACGGTTATTTTTCTCCTCAAGATACGATCGTCAAGAAAATTCGCTATTTTATCAACGGAACCCATTTGAATATCGGTGTGACGCCGCCGACTGGTACGGCGCCCAACTACACATATAACGTAGCTGATGAAGTAGTCACCACAACCAGGGTCGACTTGGCCATGGGAGGCCAATCGATGTTCACTTATTACGACGATACCGGCACCATCTTGCCAAACGGATTTGCGGTCAGTCAGATTAAGGCTATTGGCTTGTACGTTGCCGCCAACCCTGATACCACTCGATTATCGGTGCCAATTTCGCTGACGACCCGGGTAACACTGCGCAATTTTAAAACGAATTTGTGAGCAAAAGAATCATGAGTAAACATCCAGCCAGCCAATCACATCAAGAACAGGGTTTTATTATGCTCACAGCCCTGATGATGGCGTTTGTATTGTCATCACTCGGCATGATAGCAGCCCAGCTGCTTATTTCAAATGCGCGCTTTACCCAATACGAGACCCGAAGCGCCCGAGCGATGCAGGTCGCAGAAGCAGGGATCAACTACTATCTGTGGCACCTGTCACATAATTCAGCCGACTATAAGGATGGCGGGACAACTCCTGCCAACCCACCGTATGGGCCGTATACGCATAATTATTACGACAATGATGGCAATTTACTGGGGACATACACCTTGAATATCACTCCTCCTGCTAGTGGATCGACTATCACAACTATTGAATCAATTGGGCAGGTGCCTCATTTTTCGGGGACGCGGACAATATTGGCTCAGATCGGGCAGCCATCATTTGCCAACTATATTTTCTTGTCAGACGTTGAATTGCGATTTTCGCCGACGTCGACTACAACCGGACCGGTACATTCCAATGTTGGTATCGAGTTCAACGGTACCAATAACGGTTCGGTGACAGCCGCCAATACGACGTATACCAATGGTAGTGGTAACCATAATGGTGTCTGGGGCACAGGTGGACCGACCAGCCAATGGCAGTACCCGGTACCTTCAGTGGACTTCACCGAAGTGACAGCCGATTTGAGTAGCCTATCGACAATGGCACAGTCTAACGGTATTTACTTGAATAATTCTGGTGGTATCGGTTATTACTTTGTACTTAAATCAAATGGCACAATTGATGTCTACCGAGTTAACTCTGAGGGTTCATCAGGTATCAATACCACATTCATTCAAAACCGGGCGGCACCCGCGAATGGCATACTTTTCTCGACTCAAAATGTCTGGATTAGCGGCACGAGCTGGCCAGGGCGCATCACGGTAGTTGCCGCCCGATTACCAGATAATTCTTCGTCACGTCGCAGCATTAAAATAACAAATAACTTAACATATGCTGCCAAAGATGGTAGCGCGGCTATCGGCTTGATTGCTCAAAACGATGTTTTTGTACCCCGCTATGTACCCAACACCATGGAAGTCAACGCGGCCCTTTTATCACAGTACGGTAGTGTGGGTTATGACACCACTAACGGCGGCCTCAAAACCAGCTTTACCCTCTACGGTGCCGTCGCCCAAAACTTAAACGATTACGGCTTCAAAACGACAGGTTGCGGAAGTTATTGTAATGGTTTTCCGACGACGAATTACAATTTCGATTCACATCTGATATTTGCCCCGCCACCCCAATATCCAACGACCGGAAATTACAGTGTGTTGAACTGGCGGGAGCAGCTTTTCAACCCTTAAGGGCGATAGATGATACAATGATCATAATGGCTATGGTTAGGATTAAGTAATGCGCGTACCACTGATTTATCGGGATCGGCCGACATTTGGCTTTGATTTGGGTACGCGTACGGCCAAGATCATGCAGCTGAAAGCTGGTGGTAGCCATCACAAAATTCTGGGTTATGGCTATGCTGACTTTGATGAAGACGCCATTACTGAAGGAATTATTGTTGATCCCAAGCTGATTGCCCATCAACTTCGGCCTTTGATTGACAAAATTCCGCATGGACGCTTGACGGCTTCGCGGGTGGCGACAGCGCTGCCAGTAGCCAAGCTGTTCACTCGCGTGATCCAATTACCGAATATGAAGCCGGAGGATTTAGGGGCGGCAGTGCGTCTGGAAGCCGAACAATATATTCCCGTCCCGTTGGCAGACTTGTATATTGATCACGAGATCGTTGAAGCTGGTCCTGAGCAGAGCGAGGTTTTGATGGTAGCAGCTCCACGTGCAGTTGTTGACAGCTATATGAAGCTTTTTGATATTCTTAAGCTTGAAGTCAGATTGATAGAATCGAGCTTGGCTGCCGCTACTCGGGCGGTGGTTGCTACTGCCCATATGGATAAACCGACCTTAGTGGCCGATATTGGCTCAGGCTCGATAGACCTGACCGTGTACGACAAGGTGCTTCGGCTGACCGACACCGTCGCTATGGGCGGTGATACGTTGACCATGCAACTGGTGAAGGATTTGGCAGTGACACGAGAACAAGCCAATGAAATTAAATTCAAATTTGGAGTTGGACCATCTGGATTGCAGCCCAAGATTGTTGCCAGCCTTGGTGTGCCGCTCAAGAAGATGTGTGACGAGATGAAACGGGTTATAAAATTTTATCAAGACCGAGGCGCAGGCAAGCGCAAGATAGAACTTATTATTGTGTCCGGAGGCAGCGCCAGTATGCCAGGGTTCGTGGAATATATGGCCTCACAAATGAATGTACCGTTGGTCGTAGCTGATCCTTGGAAGGATCTGGAGTTTGGTCGGCTGCCGGGCATATCTGAAGCCGATGCGCCTATGTATACCACTGCCATCGGTTTGGCTCGTTGGGAGACGCATCGATGATTAATTTGATGCCACCAGACGTCAAGCAGCAGATTTATTATGCCCGCATGAACCGGATGGTATTGCGTTATATCAAGCTTAGCGTCGTCGTGGTATTGGCACTGGCTGGAGTCTTTGGCTGGGCATTGCGCGATCTCAGCCAAACGGCTGCGCGCGTCGACCAAGAAGCAACCGATAAGCAAGCTACCATCACTTCACTCAATAAATCATTTACCCCCAAAGCCAAAGAGGCCAGCGACCGACTGGCAGCGGTTGCTTATGTCTACAACAGCCAAACCCGATTCTCGGCAGTCATCGAAGACCTGGCCAAAGTCGTGCCTCAAGGCGTAGCCATTGACACCATGACACTGACCGGTGACGATAAGCAGCCAGTGCGTATCGGTTTTTCAGCTACCACTTATCAAGCAGCATTGGCATTTCGGGACGCATTGATGACATCGCCACGGGTAGCGGCAGCCGACCTTGAAAACATTACCAGTACGACATCGGGCGCCTATACAGCCGCAATTATTGTTGGCTTCAATAAGGGGCAAGCCAAATAATGGATCCAAAGCGCTTCTTTTATGTCTTGCTAATTCTACTAGCAGTAGTAGTAACGGCAGGTGGTGGTGGCTATTATCTGGCTCTCAAACAGTTGAATGCCCAAAAACAAACCGTGGCAGACAAAATGCTCGCAGCCGAACAGGCGTCGCAAGAGATCGATAGCCTAGCGAGCCTCAAGCGGCAATTCGACAAAGACGTGGCTCCCAATTTGGCGCTTATCGACAGTGCATTGCCCAAGGACAAAAAACAAACTGAAATTCTGGCGCAATTGCAAAACATCGCCGGGGCTTCCGGACTGACAATTTCAACCATTAGTATGCCCAGTCCCATCGGTGTACCGACAAGCACATCTCAAACCATCAAAAGTGGCCAGGTGCTGGCATTGCCGATCAGTTTTCAGCTTTCTGGCACCTACGATCAGCTGCAAACGTTTCTCAAAAAAGTCGAGCGTTTGAATCGTTTTACCAACGTGACGAACCTGGGGATTAGCCGACCCGACAAGACAAAACCAATCGTCTATACTATTAGTTTAAATGCCTATATAAAGCCATGAATATGAATCTCAAACTCAATCTGAATGTCAAAGATCTCCTCAATGGGTTGCGGCGCGCGCAAGCCTATATGTTTGGAGCGGTCTTAGTGGGTGTATTTGCTTACACCGCTTATGTTGTCAACGGGGCGCTCAACGTCATGCCGTCTGCTTCAGTCGCCGATGACAGTAGTACGTCGAGCAAAATTACGTTCGATAAGAAAACAATCGAGGCGCTCAAAACTTTGGATAGTGTCAGTGGCAGCGTACCAACAGGTACATTGGGTTCAGACGATCCGTTTCGCTAGGGTTTACGGTGCCGCCAGCTCCCTGGCCGGCGATGAGATTCAGCGCCCCAAGCTTGCTCTTCGAGTTGGACTAACAATTGATGTAATTTACGACCAATTTGATCGACTTGGTTGAGTTTGGTGGACAGTGGTGTTTGCGGTATTTTGACTGCCGACTGCCGGAGAGATTGGCTATTGTGGTTCATTGATGCTGCCGCGCTAAATCTTGGCAACCAGCGTCGGGCGTGCTAGCTACGGCAGCCGTGATATCGATAAACCGGTACGGTGACGTATTGTTGGAGATGAAACTACAATTTGGTAAGTAGGGCAGCCCGGCATCAAAGTATTGGTTAAATATGATGCGGAAGGTGTTTACTGGCGTCAAGAATTGCGCTTTGGTTTCATCGGTGGCGTCGGGTAGGAAAGCAGCCTGGAGAATGTCAGTTTTGTGACGGACGACGGCCGGATCAGCCTGTTCCCACGAGAAATTTCCGCCAGCTTCGGGAGCAATCTCGGCGAATTGACGGGGTATGGTCCTTCGTCGGCAGCCAATACAATGACTGGCGGGACCACACTGGCTTGTTTGATTTTGTCGACCATTTCCAAGATGCGACCGTTGAGATATTGAAGTTGGTTGAGATATTTTTGCTCACGGGGAATACCATAATCATTGGCCTCATCATTGTATGAAACGGTGCTGCCATCGGGCATAAAGACATAGGTGGATGAGGCGAAATGAAATGAGTAAATACAAATTTTGGACCGACAGATTGATCGGTGGCGACCTGTAGTAATGCATCTACTTGGTGATTAAACGTATCGGCGGGGCTGCGAGTGGGCAACATCTGGCCGACGGTATACGGTCAAGGTGTCGTCCACCAGCGAGCAGTGACGAATAGAAAGTTTGACCGAGGACGGCTTGTTGATAATCGGTTAAGTCGATATGTTGGCCGAGCAATGCAAATTGAAATTGATCTTGAGGAGATTGACTGCTTGATCCATCGTACGTGAGACGCCAAACCACGAGCTCACATTGTAATTGGCATAACCGGCGGCTCGAAACGTAGCAGCTACTTGATTATCGGCGAAATATTTCCGGTACGGTAATTGGCTATACGACGACTCGGATCCAAGCTTTTGGGAAACGTCAGTCAGATACGTCATATTGAGCGTGGAAGCCAATGAAATGGCCGTAAAGGGGTAGTTGGCGTAGGCTTCGGGTTTTAATGTGAACCCACGATCGGCTAAGCTCTGATAGAATCCGGCGTTGTCATAGCCAAAATCTTGTTGGAGGACAGCCTGGCTCGCATAGCGGTCGAGCACACGATATAATACACATCTCGGGCAACAGCTGGTTGTTGGAGATTAATTACAGGTTCGACCGGCGGTTCATACGCCAAAATATGGGCTTGGCGACTGAAGAATGTCATCAGGCCAATAGCTTGAAAGGCTATCGTGACCAAGACAAATGATATTAGTACTGTTTTGGCAAAGTGCCCTCGTTGAGGCCAGCGCTGGTTGAGGCGCACAATAGTCCAGCCAATACCAAAGCTGCCTCCGAGTAGAATAGCGAGGGTAACTAACGTGGTTTTACCCGGTGCAAAGGCCAAAAAAACATTCGCGCTCGAATATTTAACGCGATCAGGATATTGAGTAAGCAGTAAATAGCTGGCGCTAATACCGGCAGTTAACCGGGCAACCGGCAATGGTACGAGGAAGTGGAATAATAGACTCAATCCAGTGGCGGCGGCGGCACACAAACCCACAGTGAGCCACAGTTCACTCGGATAATTGTACGCATGCGTCTGCTTGGTAAATGCCATAATGGGCAATGAAATGGCAAATACTATTGTTAGTGGCCATTCGAACCGCCACCAGCTAGTATGCGGCCGCAACCACCGTATGACGGACTTCCAGATAGAAATGTAGGTATACCTCGGCATAGAAGAGATTGTAGCGTGAAGCATTCTCAGATAAAAGGTTTAAACCACTTAGGAGCTGGGAACGGGGCGGCCTAAATGCTGGTAAGCTTTGGCGGTTACCCTGCGACCGCGGGGAGTGCGTTCGAGCAGTCCGATCTGCATGAGGTATGGTTCATAGACATCTTCGATGGTGGTGGTCTCTTCAGAACATAGGGCACCCAGCGTCCATAATCCGACTGGACCACCAGCATAATGACTAATGATAGCTTCTAACAATGACCGATCAGCGGCATCGAGACCAAGATCGTCAATTTCAAGGAGGTGCAAAGCGTCACGGGCGGTGCGGCGGGTAATAGTGTCCACGTGTTGAACCTGGGCAAAATCTCTGACCCGTTTGAGGAGCCGGTTGGCGATGCGGGGTGTCAATCGGGAACGAGTGCTGATTTCGGCTGCCGCTTCAGCATCAATAGCAATACCAAGATGCCCGCCGCGCGCGCAATGATCTGTTGCATTTCATCAGGTGAGTAATATTCTAGCCGGTGGACGTGGCCAAAGCGATCGCGCAGCGGTGCCGACAGTGCGCCGGCTCTGGTCGTCGCGCCAATGATTGTAAAACGAGGCAAATCGAGCCGGATTGATTTGGCAGAGGGACCTTTGCCGATCATGATGTCTAGACCAAAGTCCTCCATCGCCGGATACATAATCTCTTCGACTGTTTTGGGTAGCCGATGGATTTCATCGATAAACAAAACATCACCGGGGGCTAAGTTGGTGAGGAGACTCGCCAAATCGCCGGCTCGTTCGATAGCCGGACCGCTAGTTAATCTGAAGGCGGAACCCATTTCGGAAGCAATAATGCCGGCCATGGTGGTTTTGCCCAGTCCGGGTGGCCCATAGAGCAAGATATGGTCGACGGGCTCGTCACGGTGCCGGGCCGCTGCAATTGCCAGCTGCAAATTTTTTTTCAGTAAAGGTTGGCCGACATAGGCATCAAAACTGGTCGGACGGAGATTGGCGAAGGTGCGCTCTTCGGCCAACGCTTCGGGTGAATCGGGGTTGGCAACTGGTGCCACGATGCGTTCTATCATATTAAAGATATTGTACCGAACGTCAGCCGCACTGGCAAACTTGACGTTTTGTTAAATAATCATTATTATATCTATCCGGCTGTTTGTTTTACTCCCTCCCAGCCAGCTCTTTGCAACTTTGGAGATGCTTTCTATGGCGTCGATAACTGCAGCTTATGTCGTAAAAAACGTAACCGGCCGACAAGTTCGCTGGTTACACGCTGATCGCCCTCTACTTGCGAAGCAGTCAGAAAATGTGACTGATCTGTATTTACCACTCGATGTCATCAGTGAAAAATTGGTGTCTGAAACGTCGACAATCATCCAAACGGCAACGGTACCAGCTACATTTGGCTCCACTAATATCTACCGACCGGTCGTACTTGGTATCACCCAGCCAACCGCCCATCATGCGGAAGTTTTCTGCCGTTTGGATGGCGCATTGGCGCGAGAAGTCGGTACGCTACCTGGAGCTCACACCTGGTTTTATGGCAAAACACAGTTTTGTGTTTGCAGCCTCGATGTAGTTTCAGAGGAACATCACGTCAAATCGTTTCGACTTAAAGTGCAACAATGGCGTATAAACAATTCCACACCTGCAGGTATCACCTTAGATGGTACGACTATTGCCGACCTCGATTCCGAATCGCATCGCGCTGACCAATCGGCCATACCTGATATATGGACGCCGGCATTTACAGCATGTTTAGACCAGCTGATGTGTACTGTGCCAGATTGCCAGCAAATCCATATTGCCCAACCCTAGACCCCCTGTACGACGTTGTCGTACAGGGGGATCCTTTTTATTATTGAACCGATTTGAGGGCAGCTTTGATGCGCTCTTGGTCACTTGTCAGGTTTACCGGGATGGCGGCTACAGCCTGCGTCGCTTGAGCTGGCGTATATCCAAGCCCGACGAGCGCCTGGTAGGCAGGGTCAGCAACTGGTGCCAGACCGGCAGCCTCTATTTCCAGTTTGCCTCGTAAATCGATGACGATTCGTTGGGCAGTTTTGGGCCCAACGCCCGTGATGCCTCTGAGTAGGCTAGCATCGCCGGACTCGATCGCTTGGCGCAAACGTTCCGGACCGCCAGCATTTAAGATCTGCAAGGCGGACTTTGGCCCGACCCCATTGACACCGATGAGCTGGACAAACAATTGGCGGCCCGCCAGATCGGGAAATGCATATAATTGGTGAGCATCTTCCCTGATATGCTCGTAGATATAGTATTTGGCTGCAGTACCGAGTTTAGCCGCTCCCCATGAATCGACTGTGACTGCCAATTCGTAACCGATGCCGCCGGTTTCCAAGATCAAAGTATCGGCCAATTTTTCGGTGAGTTGTCCTGACAAAGTGAGTATCATATCAGATATTGTAGCATTGCGGCAGAATGTTATACCGCTCGTGATTGCTGTAGGGGTAGCTGCACGCGTACAATTAGGTTGCAATGAATATCCTTATGATCGCGGGCGAAGTGTCGCCGTATGCCAAAACTGGCGGTTTGGGCGAGGTCATGGAAGCTTTACCAAAAGCAGTCCATCGACTTGGCCATGACGTGCGAGTCTACATGCCAAAATACGGTGCTATCGATGAGCAGCGCTTAGCTTTCGTGCCGATTGGCCGGTCGACCTCGCTGACAATTGAAGGGCGCAAGATGCCGATCAGTTTTTCGGCTAGTATTTTGGCACAAGAAGTGCCGATTTATTTTTTTGAAAGCGACGATTTTTTCCCTGGTGATAGTCAGGCTATCTACGATCATACGGCCGGTAACCTCCCCTTTTATGCCTTCAATTTAAGTGTATTTAAACTGCTCGATATTCTCGACTGGGTGCCGGACGTCATTCAGGTGCATGATTGGCATGCGGGCTTGGTGCCGAACTTGATTGCCGATCTGCCCAAAAGTTCGAAATACGCTCATATTGCCACCGTCCAGACTATTCACAATAGCGCGTATGTTTCAATCAGTGGCCAACGAGCAGTTCCAAAAGAGCGCCAAGATGATGGGAGCGGCCGACTGCCAATGGAAGTTGGGCAGGTGCCATACTTGAATTTCTTAAAACGCGGTATTGTGCATGCCGATGTCATAACGACAGTGAGTGAACAATATGCCAAAGAGCTCTTGATCCGGCAATCGAGTCACGGCCTTTATGATGTCCTCAGTCCGCGGGCGAAACACTTCTTTGGTATTCGCAATGGCCTCGACTACGCCCATTGGAACCCAATGTTTGACCCGCATTTACCCGTTAACTACGACCATGACATTTTGCACCGCAAATATGACAATAAGCGGGCTTTGCAGCATCGTCTCGGATTGCCAATAGATGAGAAAATCCCCATTTTGGGAATGAATTCGCGCATTACCGAGCAAAAAGGTTATAGCCTGGTGTTTGAAATTATTGATGAGTTGATGGCTCGGGGCGTGCAATTGGTGGTAGTGGGAACCTCGCAAAAGGACGAATATGATGACATCTTATGCGAAAAAGTCCGGCAATATCCTGGCCAAATAGCTTATCGTCCCTATTCGAGTGAAACCGGTAGTCTGGTGTATGCTGGCGCCGATATATTTCTGATGCCGAGCTTGTTTGAACCCAGTGGTTTAGGGCAATTGGTCAGCTTACGTTACGGTACTATTCCGGTAGTGCGCCGAACCGGTGGATTAGCTGACACAATTTTCGAATATTCACATCGAGCCAAAGGTACGAACGGCTTTGTCTTCGAAGAGTATACGGGAGAGGCGTTATTGGCGGCCATCGATCGAGCACTCTTGGTGTGGAGCCGTAAACCGGAATGGTGGGATTTGATGGGCCGGGCGATGGCTTTATCCTATTCGTGGGAAATACCAGCCAAAAATACGTCAAAATGTACCGTACTGCTATGAAAGCCCACCAGAGCCGAGACTGATATAATCAGAATAGATATGAATACTTTTCTCAAGCATATGGGTAGTGCAATTGTGGTGGCGGCAAGTTGGTTGTGGTTGAGTGGAGTGGCGGTGGCGGCCGGAGATATGACCATTACGCGGTTTGATGCCGACTTGACGCTGTCGAATACCGACAAACAAGGCCAGTTACATCGTTGAAACGATTGATATGGAATTCCTGGTACCTAAGCACGGACTGCTGCGAGCCATACCCGAGAAATACCAAGGTCAATCGCTGGAATTGTCGGTCAACAAAGTGACGTCACCAAGCGGCGCACCGAGCGGCTTTGAGCTAGAGTCCAACAATGACAATATAGTATTGCGCATCGGCGATGCCAATCAAACAATAACAGGTAAGCAGACATATGTTATTGATTACACTGTCAGCAATGTCGTGCGCTGGTTTGACGGCCGGCCCGAATTGTATTGGGACATCAACGGCGATCAATGGCCGGCAGCTACTCAAGCGGTACAAGCGGTACTGCATCTGCCTGGATCGGCCGGATTAAGCCGTTGTTATACCGGCAAATATGGACAAACAGAGGCCGCCTGTACCATCGAAAATAATGGTAACAATGTGAAGGTAGCGACGACGGCTCCCTTACAAGATTATGAAACTCTGACGCTGGTCACACAATTGCCAGATGGCTACTTTGTGGCACCGACATGGCGCGATTGGCTGGCCGAGCGGGCTGCAGAACTAGCAGTCGCTATGGCTATTTTTGGGTTCGTCGGCGGTTGGGCCTGGCGAAAATGGTGGCGCGAAGGGCGCGATCTCAAAGGCCGGGGCATTATCGTGCCGGAGTACGACGCGCCAAAAGGGATTTCTCCGGCCGAAGCCGGAGTGATCGATGGTTATAGGCTGGAGTCGCGCGATCTGACAGCCACATTGATAGATTTGGCAATCCGCAAATACGTAAAAATTCACGAAGAGACGAAACGCCAACTCATCGGATCAACGCAAACGTATCATTTTGAACTCCTCAAATCTGATTGGGCGAGTCTCAATGACAGTGAGCGCCAAATATTGACAGCCTTATTCGAGGATAAAACCGCTGGTACTGTGGTGGACGACCTGGCCGGCCGACGCACCGAACTGGCCCAAGTGTTCCGAGATTTAGGTTCGAGCCTGCCCAAGGATTTAACGACGCGCGGCTATTTTCCAGCTAACCCAATGACAAGCGGAGGCTGGTTGTGGGCGGTGGGCATAGTGTTGGGCGTGGCAGCCTTTTTTGTGGCTAATGTTTTGAGTTGGGTGGCGGCCGCTTGTGCCGTAACAGCGGCCGTGACATTTGCCCTAGCCGCGCTCATGCCTAAGAGGACTAATAGCGGAGTAACAGCACGTGAGCACATCCAGGGATTAAAGCTATATTTGGATACTGCGGAAAAAGACCGGCTCAAAATGATGCAAAGTGTTACCCGAAGATATGCTCGATCGGTTGGCGAGGCGCCTGTGCGAACGGTGGAGCTATTTGAAAAATTGTTACCATATGCCATTGTGTTGGGTGTGGAAGACTCGTGGGCGAAACAGTTTGCCGATATCTATACCCAGGAACCCGACTGGTATGCCGGTAATTGGATAACGTTTAATGCGATGGCCTTGACGCATAGTTTGAACGGAGCAGTTGGCGCTATGAATACTAACTTTACACCACCCAGCAGTTCGAGCAGCAGTGGCTTTGGTGGTGGCGGCTTCTCGGGTGGCGGTGGTGGTGGTGGAGGTGGTGGCAGTTGGTGATGTCAAACGAAGCTTGGATGCGTGAATATTTGGGTGGGCTGGCACATGTCCACACCCGGTTGAGCAATTATCACGGTCACCACGAAAGCGACCAGTCGGTGCAATCGTACGTGGCCTGGTTGCATGAACACGATTTACTGGGACCTCAAGCACCATGGCAATATCTGGTTATAACAAACCACACCGCCAATCCAGTTCGGCCATGGCGGCTCAGTTTGCGGGGTTGGCGATCGCGTCAGCTGAAACACCAGGCACTGCAGGCCACAGTAGATGGCATCCGGGTATGGCAAGGGTTTGAATGTAGTTTGCTACCCAACGGGCATACTGACATCCCCGATACTATGCACGCTCGGGCAGCGGTGGTAGTAGCGTCAGTCCATGGAGGTTGGTCTAACTTTAGTGACGGACCAAGCCGGCTTGCGACGCTCGAGCAAGCCTGTAATTTGTTGGAAGTTGATATCTTGGGTCATCCACTACGGGGCATTGAAGCCGTGGCCAGTGATCTCAACTGGGAATTATTATGGCGGCGAGCGACTGCAACCGGAACCGCTATCGAAATAAATGTAAACTCTTTTCCTGGTGCGACCGAGCCGGAGTGGCGGCAAACACCCTGGCACCAGTGGTTGAAAAGTCTGGCCCATGGTCCCGCCCAACTATGGTTGGGGTTTGATTTGCATAACCAAGTTCAGCTGGAACGACTGCGCGCAAATTGGCAGTCAATTGATAATCCTGATGAACCCAACCAATTGCGAGATTGTTTACTGGCATTACGTTCGGCTGGTATCCGACCGGAGCGCATCATTAACCGTCAGGTCAACGACTGGCAAGCATGGCTAGATCAACCGAAGGGCGATCGGGGAAGCAAATTGTGAACCACGTTTACGACAAGGCTGATGTACCAGCCGATGTGGCTGATGTTTTAGCTGAACAACAGTTGGAAATCGTCAAAATCTGGCGGCGCGGTCCACGATTCTGGACAGGATTAGTCCGGCTGCCAGATAACGGCGATATACCTGGTCAAGAAGCAGTGCTCAAGGTAGTACTCAATGATTGGCCCTGGCAACTCCAAACGAACGCCACCGAATGGCATTCTTCCGATCAACTGTTGGCCGAAGCCGATGTGTTGCTGGCGCTGGGTGAATACCGGCATCGGCTATCAGGGCATTTGCCGTCCATACTGGGTCATAAACGCGATCGTCCAGCCTGGACATTACGATCCATGGTCTATGGTCGAGGTATTGACCTGGCCGCTAACGGATTCGGTTTTGACTCCACTACTTGGCATTCCCAGGATACGAAACGGCTCGTTAACTATATCCGAGATTATCAAAAGCTGTCTCTGGAACTCCCGGAACTGGCGGTATCAACAGCCAAGGGTGATCCACAGTATATGGACGCCTGGGTCTCTTGGCTTGATTTAGATAATCCGGCTGAAGCGCTCACTACGTATAGCTACGACATAAAAAATTACCTCACCGATCTGGTGCCTTGGGTGAAGTCGTTGCCCCATGTGCTGGTTCATGGCGAAGTCTATCCGATGCACATCTATGTTGACGAGGGTAAATTAGCCTTAATTGATTGGGAAAATGCTCAACGTGGCAATGAAATGATCGACTTGGTCACGTATTGGTTACGTGGTACGACGTACACCGATTGGCAAACTGATTTTAAACGGCAGGTTGCCGACAGTGAACGATTGCTAAACCCAAATGAATTCAATAAATTGTGGGATTTCATGGTAGTTACAGGTGCCGCCGGTACGATTCGCCATCTGGAATTGGCTCCAGAAATTGCGCCAGAATTCCGACAGGCAGCGGTGACCGACCTCGTGCAGATAGTCCGAACTGCCTTGTACCAAAAGTAAGTCTTGGTGCACGCAGGCTACGAATCTGCTAATGTTTGAGCAAGATGACCACCCAACAATCAATTCCTGTGGCCTATTTTTCGGCGGAATACGCTATTGCCGACGATATGCCGATCTATGCCGGCGGACTCGGGGTGTTGGCGGCTGATATTGTGTTGCAAGCGGCGGCGGAAAACCGGCCGTTTATGGCCGTGGGTTTGGTCTATCATCAAGCATTTAGTGGCAATGACCTTGATCAGCGGCCCATCCATGAACGCTTGAGTTCCCATGGTTTTGAAGTGGCAGTCCACGACGGACAACGCGTGACCGTGACGGTGCAGGTAGCCGATCGAACCGTCAAGTTGCAGGCTTGGGTCAAACAATGGGGTCAAACGAGCTTGGTACTACTCGACACCAAACTGCCCGAAAATGACCCGAGAGACCAGGCAGTCTGCGATCATCTCTATGCGAGTGAACACCATTTAGCGATGGCTCAAGAGATTTGCCTAGGGATGGGTGGCGTTGCCATGGTGCGTGCGTTAGGCTTCCAACCACAAGCCTGGCATCTCAACGAAGGCCATACGGCTTTGGCCGGGTTGGCTTTGGCGCTGGAATACTTGAAAGGTCATGCTGGTAGTAGCTTGGCAGCAGCTGCCGCGGCGATGCGACCAGTGATTGCCGGCACGAAACACACAATTTTGCCGGGAGCTGGATTGTTTTTGGACTGGGGCAGTGTTGACCTCTTATTGGGGCCGACCCTTCAAGCGTCTGGAATTCATCTCGATGAGCTCAAAAGTTTGGCGGGCCGACCACAACAAAACGATTACTCGGGCACGAAATTATTAGTAAGTTTATGTGGACGCCAAAGTGGTGTTTCAATTTTACATGTCAGTGAAGAAAAGCGAGTGCATCCATCGAGTACGCTCATTCCGATCACAAACGGTATCTTCCGGTGGCGATGGACCACCAAAGCGTGGGACGGCAATCCGCTCGAGTATGATGACGCTAAGTTTTGGGCGGTACACAACGAGAACCGCCGTCAGCTAATTGAGCATGTCCGGCAACAAACTGGCAAGCAACTGAACAACGATTGGCTGACCGTGGTATGGGCACGGCGGATGGCGGCCTACAAACGCCCAGAGCTTCTAGTGAGTGACACTGAGAGATTAGCCAAAATACTCAATAATAGCGATAAGCCAGTCCAATTTATCGTGGCCGGTCAGGCGAATCCGGCTGACATGGGCGGCGTCGAGTTGATGCAGCGGATTATTTCGGCAGCCAAATTGCCGGAGTTGGCTCCACGTTTGGCCTACCTCCCAGGTTACAATCCGGTAAGTGCCAAGTTTTTGGTCCGGGGAGCCGATGTTTGGTTAAATACTCCTATTCGCGGCTACGAAGCTTGCGGTACGTCGGGCATGAAAGCGAGCTTAAATGGAGCGTTGCAGTTGTCAACATCTGATGGCTGGGTTGACGAGGTAAAGTTGCAAGACATTGGCTGGTTGTTGCCGGACGTGGGCGGTGAAGCTGCCAGCCAGGCTTTGTACGACATTTTGGAAGACGAGGTGGCTCCCCTGTTTTATTGGCGAACATATGGCATCCCCCACTATTGGATCGAGCGGATGCGCGCCAACATGAAATTGGTTTTGGAAGGCTTCACGACCGAGCGGATGTTGGCGGAATACTATACGAAGCTGTATGAGCATGCGTGATGGCAATAGCCAAAGCATCGGCGGCATCGTCTGGACGCGGGATAGCCGACAATTTGAGGAGATTTTTGACCATATCTTGGATTTGCGGTTTTTTAGCGCCACCGTAGCCGGTGACAGCCTGCTTGATTTGCATGGGTGTATATTCTGCCGGAAGGAGCCCCGCTTGGGCGATGACTAACAAAATGACTCCCCGCGCCTGTCCGACAGAAATGGCGGTAGTGACATTGGTGGAAAAGAAGAGCTGCTCGACAGCCGCGGCTTGAGGTTGGTGCTCGGCAATAAGCTGAGTGAGCTCGGTGTACAGCGTGACTAACCGAACGGGCATAGCCTCCGCGGGCGATGTCGTAATGACACCAGCATCGATGAACGCCAAATGACCACGAGTAGCTTCAATTACGCCAAAACCCGTAGTAGCCGTACCGGGATCGACTCCTAAAATTCTCATATTGTAATTAAGTGTACCAGACGGGTTTGCTTGATGTATGATGGCGGTTATGGAACTCGTTAAACTCATTACACCCCGTGATCGCTATATGCTTGACGGACTGGTCTATGGATCAGCTGGTGCGCAGCGCGGTTACATCTTTATACATGGATTAGAAAGTTCGGCCTTTAGCGGACATCAAGTGTTGGCGCCCTTGGCTGGACCCGATACTCAAGTGCTGTACTTCAATAATCGAGGTCACGATACATTGACGGGCATCAAGCAAGTAGCTGATACTGCCAAAGGCTATACCTGGGCAGTCGGCGGAGCTGCCCAAGAGGTATTTACCGATTGCACGGACGATATTACGTCCGCAGTGACATTTATGAAGTCGCGCGGTGCCCGTGAGATCGTGTTGGTAGGTCACTCCACTGGTTGCCAGAAGGCTATTTACACTATGAGCCAATCTGTTGCTGATGCCGCGGTGACGGGTGTGGTGTTGCTGTTGCCCAATGAGTGATTACGCAGCTATGCGCCATGAAGTAACTCCGGAAGTGTATAAGAAGGCTAAAACTGAGGCGCAACGATTCATTGCTGCTGGCAAGCCCATGGCGTTGCTTGATGAATCTTTGTGGCCGGAGATTGTGTCTGCCCAACGCTGGCTGAGTTTGTATTCCGGTACGAGCGAAGAAGAAGTATTCCCCTACGCGTTGAGCGATAAACAACCCGAAGCGCTGCGAGCTGTCAAAGTGCCGATATTGGCAATTGTGGCCGGAGCCGATGAATATCTGGATCGATCGGCAGGCGAATTGGCTAGTTGGTTTCGAGAGCACCTGGTGCAACCCGGATCGCAAGCGGTGGTTGTGGAGGGATCGTTACATAATCTCAAAGGTCACGAATCTGAGATAATGGAATTAATTTCGCAATGGCGACGTAAGTAGGCAGCACGAGACGACTTGACATATCATTGATTACATTTGCCAATCATGCCATAATTGGCTGATGAAATCATTCATAGATCCGAGATTGGAGTTATCGTGTCAAAAATTCGACCGATTAGTCTGCGGCGATGAGTTTTGTCACTCGATGGGCTGGCGGATTTAGTGGCCGAGCTGATGAGAGAACTATTGATGCGCCCGCACTGTATGACCACAATTTCAATCGGAAACGCCGGATCTGATGTGTACTTGACTAGTTTTGGCGATGATCATACCAGAATAACAGCAAGTTTTACGGACATTAGTATCGTTGGGCGAGATGGCCTGTTCATGAGTGTGATACCACGGGGATCTTCGTACCAAATCCAAGGTAACCCAGGTATATCAGATGAAGACATGGTCAGAGCCGGAACGATTAAGATCGAATTTAGGGGTCCTAGTGGCACGAAGCTGATGTTTGCGTCAGAACTCCGGACTTAGGCTCGACTGCCCAGGTACCCACAGTTTTACCTGTGGGTACCTGGGACTTTTTGTTTAAATGTGTGACCGGCGGCGGCGCATAAGTTGGACACCTATGGCGGCCAAGGAGGCGAAAATAGCTGCCAGTAATAGCCCTGCTTGGCTACCGAGCATACCGACACCGGGTAGGTCACTCAAGCCGGAGCCATCGGTGCTAGCACCTAATACCGACCCCGGAGTGGGAGATGTTGTGACGGTGGGAGTAATGGTGGGGCTAGTCTGAGGCGATGGGCTGGGTGATGGTGAAACCAATGCGGTCGGCGTGACTGATGGGGTGGGAGCCGGGGTTGACTGCCCAGGAGCCGGGACGTCGCCGGCATAAACCGCTATTGGAAAACTGGCACCACTGAGTCCCAATACAACATATGAAGTGTTAAAGGAGTCGCCGTCGCCAGACTGGTACGGGAACGATCCAGTGGCGGTTTGGACTAATTTGATGTAATTTTGAGCGTTGGTAGCGGCTGTTGAGCTGCCTTCGCCGATGGTCGACAGGGCGATAACTACCCAGGCAGATGTTGATACGTTTGAAGCATTGCCACCCCATTCAGGCGGGGTCAGTGGGTCGTAGGGGAAGCCACCATCGGGGTTTTGAGTACCCAACACATATGCCCGGGCGGATGCTTTGGCCGCCGGTAAGCGCAAGTCTGTGCTTCCGGCAGATTGTGCGGCCTGGATGGCCATCATGGCTGCGGCGGTGTCGTCGACATCCGGCATCGTACCCGTCGTGCTGTAGTTAAAGCCGCCACCCGACAGTTGGTGGTCGAGCAGGAAATCGAGGGCATCAACAAATACCGGATTGGTCGGGTCGACATTAGCTGCAGCTAGAGCCAATACCCCAAAGGCGTCGTCATTGACGGCGGTGGCACTGCCAAGCTGTCCCCCGGTATGTAGCGATTTGAGGCCAGCGACGTAATCGGTACCACCAGCGCTGTAGGGGTTTTGGCCATCAGCTACCAGTGCCAGAATAGCCTTCTCCCAATCGGTGGCGGTCGCTCCGGCTGCGGGTGGATGAGCCAGTAGGTACGCGCGCAAACTGGCGTTGGTCTGACCGGCGGCCGCGTAGGCCATGAGTGCCCACGGATTGACGCCACTAAAACCGGTAATCTGGCCATCGGGCTGTTGCTGAGTAGTAATGTAGGCGAGCGCCGAGGTGACGGCAGATTGGTTTGCGACCGGAACGGCCGCCTGACTGGTAACGGGCGCCAATGCCAGTATGGCGATGGCAAGCGCTGCTAATCCACAGCTCCGATTTTAGTTATTGATACTCCCATACAACGGTATCTCCTGTAGTTATTGATGCTAGCGAACAACCTTTGGGCGACGCGCCGTTGACCTTGAAGGTCCAGTTGTTGTAATAGCCGTTAATTTCGCGCACATAGGCGCTTTTGAGGGTGGACAGATAAGAGTTGTCGATGGTTACTGATTTGACATAGCCTTGGTCACGAGCCGCTATCAGAATGGTGCAGGCATCGGTGATGGCCATCAATTTGACAATGTATTGAGACGAACCAGCCGGACTTTTGAGCTGTAAATTGACAATGGGCTGGGGGTGACGGTGGCGACGGCTGTTTGATTGAGGTATTGGTACGGCTTGAGTCACCAGTGACTGGCCGGGGTAGACTTTGATCGGATGATTGAGCTGAGGGGGCAGATGTTGGGGCAACCGTCTGATCGCCAGCGACAGCTGGAACAGTAATTTCGGAATTGTTAGTAGGTGTTTGAGGCCGGGTGACAAAACCAGCCGGACGGGGCG
This sequence comes from bacterium, assembly GCA_016699105.1. GTDB lineage: Bacteria > Patescibacteriota > Saccharimonadia > UBA4664 > UBA4664. The sequence goes on from CP064960.1 coordinate 113,803, forward strand.
CCACCGCCAAACCAAGCGCTGCCGCCACGATGACGAGCCCGAAAATAATTCCAAAACGCTTGATGGCTTTCCCCCTAAAAACAAAAAACTTCCCTTCGGAAGTTGCCAAGACGCACTAGTGTGATGACGGCTGGCCTTTAGATTCCGAAGGCACGAAACGCGTGACGGCTCGATAGATTGGTCCGACTTTACGGTAGCGGTACTGCCCTGAATTACACAGGCTTCGCCCTATGAGCGTGAAGCATATTTAACATGAAATGAACGGTGCTTTACCAATGTAACAGGCCGCAACCGGACTTGGCAACCACGAGTTACTGGTGATTGGCATACAGCCGGCGGGCGGCGGCGGCACTCCAAAGTTGAACCCGATTCATGAGGCCTTCGGGAGCTGGCTGGTCAGTATAGAGCCGGGCTTGGCCATGGTCGTCGTAGTGAACTTCCGGAAAATGGCCGAGGGTAGTAAAGGCATGCAAGGTGGTTCCTGCAACGTCTAAACGGGCGGCGTCGATGAGTTTGAGCGTGTCCATTGCCCAACGATGCTCGCGACCATATTCAAGCTGACGAGCCAATCCGTCGGCTGTAAAAACCACTTGTTTTGCCCAAATGACATCACCGTGATACTGGCTATGATCGTACCCATCGTGATGGCCTACAAGTGTGGGTCCGATTTAGTATGAAAATATTTCGGGGAAAGTAAGCGCTGGGCAAAGCTAGCAACATCGGTTTCGGAAGGAGTGCCGTAAAACAAATCATACGATTCGTCGAGGTGATTGACTGCCAAGCGCTGGCCATGATGGCGGCCGGTAGCGCCATTAGTACCATACAGAGCCAGAGCATAGCCCGTGAGGCCGTCTGATTGGTAAAGCGGTACCAGGCCTTGGTGCGGTCCCACTTGTGGATGAGCCGGTCCAATAAGGCCGCATCGAGGCCTAAGACTTGGTGGTGGGCGCCGTACTGGCGCAATGCTTGCGGATAAAAACCGCATTAACATCAAACGGCGCTATGACCGGATCAATGCGCTGGAAGGCTAGTGTGGAATCCCGCCAATTGCCAGAGTCGTAGTATTCGTCACCGCGTTGCCGGCGGAAGGGTTGAGCCAGTTGTTTGAAGGTAATGAGATTGTGACTATCGGCTTGGGTAACCAGGGTACCGCGACACCCGGCGCAGTCGGACAAGACTATCGGTGTCAAAATCTGACGGGTCGATATGACGTAAGCCCAAGATATAGTGCGGCTCAATGTCGATCATTTGCCGGGTGACAAATAGTTCATCTAGGTCATGCATGACCGCCTCAAACCGTTGCCGGTACGGACTGTCTGGTCCGACCAATTCTCCTAGATTGCTCCGCAGATTGCGCAACTCTTGCTCGCGTTCAAAGCGGAATTCACCAACGATATCTTCATGCCAACCAGCGCCGTCATCAGAGACGTGCCGCAACGACTCGGTATAAAAGAAGCGATAGGCGGCTGGTGTTAATTCCGGCTCGAGTAAATCGGCAGTTTCAATCCAATCTCGAGGAAAAACGGTGCCATAATCAAAACCGCTGGTTTTGCTATTGGAGACCAGATGATTAATTTCGGCGGCCGTCTGGTCGAGCAGCGGAGTAGAAGGCTGGGGCGAAGTTCGGCGCCACAATGTCCGCCGGAAACGGGCGGGGTGGACATTGGTCGTGGTCGTGATAGTCACGTTGATAGTTGGAGGGGCGCCAGTCAAACGAAACCCGTGCAAATTAGCGTCACGTTCGAGCGTAACGCCAGCCGGCCACTGCCAGCGAGTACCATAGAACGACTTGCCGTACGTGCGTGCATAGGACACAGCAGTACCATCAGCCTCAGGTACAGCCGTGATTTGTTGCGGACTTAAATCAGCTAGGTTTTTGGGGGCAAGTTCGGTAAACGATAATTCACGTTGGCTGATGCTTTGAATAAATTGCCGAACTCGGCGGATGTGTCCCATAGCGGGGTCAGCAATAAACCGTTCTGGCAGGTTTAGCTGCAATTGTATCTGTACCTCATGGTCAGTCGCTATTACCTCCATAATTCGGCAATTGCGACTTTGGAGCCCAGATGACCCCAGCAACAAATGATTGCCCGGTCCCACAATGCGCAGTTCGCCATAGTCATTGGTATCAATGTAATAGGCGCCTTCGAGCCAGACATTGCCAACTGCCTCCATGAGTCCTCCTGGATAATTGTTAAGTTATTATGACGAAAGTTACATAATATCCAACTGCCCATATAACTAGCAACGGCAAATTTGGCAAATATACCAACGAATCTGGGGTTTCATTATGGTGAAATACCTAGCACCAGAGGAGGAAGTATGAAAAAACTCACAATTGCGATGGTGGCACCCCCGTGGCTGACCGTGCCGGCCACCGGTTATGGCGGAACCGAATCGGTGATTGATCATTTGTGCCGCGGGTTGTATGACGCAGGAGTACGCGTAGATTTTTATGGAGTTGAGGGTAGTACGACGCCCGCCAGGCGTCATTATTGGACCTACGCTAACGAACAATATGATAAATTAACGAATGGTCTTGATGACCCGTCCCCTATCCCGCTGACTCATTTGATGCAAGTAGTTGAGCAGGTTCAGCGGCGTGGCGGGTATGATCTTATTCACGATCACAACAATTTTTTTGGACCAGTTGTGCTAGCCAATCATGCCGGACTACCACCGGTTCTTCACACCTTGCATGGTCCATTTGTCACTACTGAGCGTCGTAACCAGGGATTTATAGATTCTGATAGTTTATATACTCTGTTGTCCCACAACGACCGGTTGTATTTCAACGCCATTTCGCGAGCCCAGGCAGACCAGGCACCTGTATCGTTGCGCAAGAAAATTGTAGCGGTCATACACCATGGTATCGATGTAGCAGGGCGCACCATGACGGAAGCCAAAGACGACTACTTTGTGACCGTCGGTCGGATCGCGGCCGAAAAAAACGGGATTGGCAGCTAAACTGTGCGCCAAACTGGGTTTCCATTCAAAATTGCGGGCGTAGTTGGCGGAATCGACAATCCCAGGGAACTCACTAGAGCATTGGCCGACAGTCAGCAAACCGGTCGGATCGCAGATTTAGCCTACTTCCGCGATAATGTGGTTCCTCATTTGAAATCTGGCCAGATCGAATATGTCGGCAGTGTCGCTGGAACGGCCAAGGACCAATTGATCGGCCGGGCGAAAGCGTTTTTAATGCCTATTGCCTGGGATGAACCGTTCGGTGGGCAATCATTGACGCCCTGGTCTGCGGCACACCGGTGGTGGCCATGAATCGTGGATCGATGCCCGAGATTATTGAGCATGGGGTCAATGGTTTCTTAGCTGATACGCCCGGAAGAATCGCCCACTATATGCTGCGGGTTGGTGAAATCGATCCGACGGACTGCCGGCGCAGTGTCGAAGAAAAGTTTTCGTATCAGTTTATGGCACAACGCTATGCGGCCACCTATGAGCGAATCATTAAGCGGCATGCCAGTGTCAGCCGGCCTGTGAGTTTGCTCCCGACGTGGCGGCCGCAACCAGCGTTTTACGAGAAGTTAACCAAAGACCGGCGCAAGCCTTCGAGTTAACCGAGTTTTTCCATCAATTCAGGAGCAATATCGAAATTGGCATAGGTAGCGGTGACATCGTCGAGTTCATCGAGTGAGTCCATGAGGCGCATGAGTTTGCCGGCAGTGGCTTCATCGGTAACCGGCACCGTAGTGTTGGGTTCAAACGATAGTTCAGCCTTAACGACCGTATAACCAGCAGCCACGAGACCTTTGCGGACGACATCGAGTTCGGTGGGATGGGTGTAGACGACGAGTTCATCCTCACCCTCATCAACATCTTCGGCACCAGCTTCAATGGCCGCCATTGTGGCCGCTTCTAGATCCGTGGCGGCAATCACGACGACACCGCGTTGGGTGAATTGAAAAGCGACTGATCCGGTAGTACCGAGCGATCCACCATGCTTGGTGAAAGCTGAGCGCACTTCGGGGCCAGTGCGGTTGCGGTTATCGGTGGCAGTTTCAACGATGACAGCAACGCCGGCGGGACCATAGCCCTCATAGGTAATTTCTTCAAACGTGCCACCGTCATCTTGGCCGGAACCGCGACGAATAGCACGGTCGATGTTGGCATTGGGGACACCGGCTTTTTTGGCGGCGTCCATGGCCAGCCGGAGTTTGAAGTTCATGGTGGGATCGGCACCGCTGCGAGCTGCCACTGAAATGAGGTTGGCAAACTTGGTAAAGCTGGCGCCACGACGGGCGTCTTTGATGCCTTTTTGATGCTTAATGGAGGCCCATTTGGAGTGTCCAGACATAAGGCGATTATACCAGATATATCTGGTAATAGCGAGGCTATTTTTACTTTGGCGAAGGCGTTGGAGCAGCTTGCGAGAGTTGTTGCTTCAAATATTCAATTTCGAGTTGCGTTTTTTCTGATTGCTGACGATATGTTTGATTATTGAAATGCAATTCGTCTATTACTAAACCGACAACCGCAACAACAATACCAACCATGCTTATCACGGCTACAAACAATACAGCATGAACTAAACTCTCGATTGATGTGATCCTACGTTCATTACGGCGATGAGTTGGTTCCGGCCCACTTTCCGGGTCAATTCTAAGAAGTGAACCCTCGGGTTGCTGTTCAGCCATTAGGTGAATATCCCTCGGACAGTTATGACATCTCCCGAACGTTCGATCTGTAAATCACGTCCAAGATATTGAAACAAATCAATGCCGCCAAAGGACACACCTCGTCCAATACCTACGTTGGGACCAAAGGCTACTGCACCGACCTTAGTATTTTGACGAGTAACTAGCATCCCGTCTTCATGTTTAAAAACAGTCCAAAAACTCACGCGCTCAGTCATAGCACTATTATAGCTAAGTTGAGGTAAATCAGCATGCAGCATGTTAGAAGTCATCTTATCCCATTAAGATACCGTACATTTTCCGAATATTCAATGGTTTGCTTACACTTTGCGGTAGCGGCGGGCGGTTTCCCAGACTATTTGGGCGTGCTGGGCCGCCCGAATCAATCGCACAAGCTCGAGGAGCCGCAAGCCCCTTAAAAGCTCAGCCCAAGCGTAGGTCATGGGAATTGAAGCAAGTAACAGGTACCAATTGCGTCGCAAGTAACCCCGTTTTTGCTTGGTTAGTAACCACGTAATAAAAAAGTCGCCCAAGAATATGTAGGCGACGACAATATCAAATTCGAAGATGAGTCGCGAAGTGTAAGCCGTCGGATGAACAGCATAGTCGTAGGCAACGGTGCCTACACTAATAACAGCCAGAAGCGCGAACACTAATTCTTTGTACAGTCGCCAACCCATGACTTAAGCATACTACGATTCGCCTAAGAGACCGCGACTTCGGTGAGGCGGCGACGGTTTGTCGGTGCTTGGGTCGGTCGTCCAGCCCGGCGGTTGGTGGTGTTCAGTAGGATGATCAAAGCGATAATAATGCCATAAACCGCGAGCATCCCGATCAGACTGAGATGGGCTTGGGTGCCAGCCCACGGCAGGGCGGCGAAGGCATCGATGATGTTGGTCATAAAACCGAGTACTAGCATAGCCGGCCATGCTAACCAACCACACCAGATAGGCAATAGGCTGCCGGCAATCCCCGCCACAAAGCTAGTGGCCATAGCCAGCGGTACCATGGGCAAAATTATCAGATTGGTGATGGGTGCCACGATGGACAATTCGTTAAAGAAATAGAGGATGAGTGGCAGCGTGAGTAATTGGGCGGCTGCTGATTCGATGAACAGACGAACCACTACCAATTTAGGATGGCCAAGTCGGGCTTCGATGGCTGGTGCCAAGATAAGTACACCAAAGAACGCTAAATACGATAATAGCCAGCCAAGATCGGTCAGGTAGCCGGGATTGTAGAGCCCAGTGGCTGCCGCAGTCAGCAGAATGAGCGCCAAGGGTGGGAAGCGACGGCCATAAAAACCAGCGACCAGACTCAAGACACTGACTAAGCTCGCCCGCACAATGCTGGCGCTGGCTCCAGTAACAATGAGAAACCCGCTGATCAGCCACAAATTGACATTGAGGGTGATGCCCCGGCCAAAGCGGCCGAGGCTGCGTTCAACTGCCCGCACGATAATAGTGAGATTATAACCGGAGACAGCGACCAAATGGCTGAGTCCTACCAGCGCCAGCTCAGTCTGCATATTGTTGGGAATAAGCGCTCGGATACCCACCAATAAGCCGAGCCCAAAGGAAGATACCGGCTCCGGTAATGCTGTGCGCATACCAGCAAAAAAATGCTGGCGCCATTGCTCCAGCTCTGATTGCTTGGTGTCGAGTATGGTCATTCGGGGATAACTCATACTCACGAGGGCGTTGCCGTAGCCATGTTTGACGGTGCCGGTCACCTCCAACCGGTAGCCTCTTTGCAACGCGCTGGCATAGCTATAAATCGTAATTGTTCCTGGCAAGTGCGCGACGGTTTTACCGGTAGTTTTATCGAGTAAGGTCAAGCTTTTGAGCTTGTAACTCATTTGGCGGTTGTCGCCGGCGGTCGGATCGTCGGCAATGATACCCTGCAGATCGACATTTTGGCCTATGAGCGCAACAAACCGGTCGCTTTGCTCTTGCCAGGCAGCGGTGCGCCACAGTCCGAGAACTAGCACAATAATGAACCAACTGGCTAAGGCCAAGCGTGTGCGACGCAGTAACCAGGCCGCGACGACCGCTCCTACGAGCCACCACCAAGCTGCCGGCACGCCGCCCGGCCCAGCGCTAATCCACCCACTAGGCCTGCAGCCAAGAGACTGATGATCGTGGCTCGCCGGTACATAATCATGCGCGCAATTGTGAGCCATACTGATTCCGAACACAAGCGCAAGGGCTTTAAAAACATAGTGTACAATGCAAGGAAAGGGGCGCATAAGCGATGGCAGACTGGGACAAACTAAGCGGCAGTGGCAATGTTGATGACCGTCGCATGTACGGGCCTGTGATGGGTGGCATTGGTAGTTTTGGCGCAATGGGAATTGTGGCTTTAGTGGTGGCCAACCTACTCGGCGTTGACCCCGGTTTGACCAGTGATATCATGAATCAATTGGCACAGTCCCAAGCTCAACGTCAAACGACGGGACCAAGTGAATTTGACGGCAAAGATTCGTATGAAGCGTTTACATCCAAGGTGCTGGGCTCGACAAACGATACCTGGACGGGCATTTTCGAGCAAAGTAGTACGGCTTATCGAGAACCGCGACTGGTATTATTTCGGGGCGCGACGGCTTCTGGTTGTGGCGGTGCCACCAGTAGCTCCGGACCGCACTATTGCCCGGCTGACGAGACTATTTATCTGGATGAGACGTTTTTCGATGAGTTGACCAAACAGTTGGGAGCTAAGGGCGGTGATGTCGCTCAAGCCTACGTGATTGCGCATGAGGTGGGGCACCATGTACAACAACAACTTGATCTACTCAATGAAACCGAGCGCGCCCGTGATGCCGAGGCTGCCCGAGCTGTATCGATCAAGCTCGAGTTGCAGGCTGACTGTTTTGCTGGCGTGTGGTTGTATGCCGTCAATCAACAAGGAATATTGGAGCCAGGCGAAATTACCGAAGCCCGAGATGCGGCAGCGGCAGTGGGCGATGATCATATCCAGCAAACCACTAGTGGTCGAGTGACACCCGAAAATTGGACCCATGGATCATCGGCCGAGCGTACCTGGTGGTTTAACCGGGGTTACCAGTCGGGACAGCCGTCGCAGTGTCAAACGTTTTAGGCCGGCGCCAGAGATAGATGCCGAGTATAAAGACCGGTGGCATGACAGCTAGAATCCCGCCGCCGATTAAACTCAACCCCTGATAGTAACCATTGGCCGTAATGATGGCGGCAAACCATACCGGCAGCCACAATTGTTGGACATCCCGAAAGAATCCCATGATGGAAACAAGCGTGGCCTTGTGATGACTTGACCCGAAATGACGCAAGAGTTGGTCCTGATAAATGATGTTTCGAAAGCGCCAAAACGCCATGGTAATTATCATGGATAAAATTGATAGCGGTAAGCTACGCGTGAAGCCAATCAGCAATGGCTGGACGGTGCACATGAGGATGTCGAGACCCGCATATTGCATGAGCGAAAGCCGGTTGAGTTTGTGTAAATACCAACCGCCACCGGCCGCCGCTAAACTGGCAGTAGCATACATGAAACCAGATAAGTTTGGCGCCAAGCATGCGCACCCAATTGTAGACATTAATATTATGCTGCAGGTCAGCTTCGGAGAAAGCCGCTGATCTTGTCGTGGTTGGCATAAGCTATTTGCCGGTCGCTTTGGCGTAGATAATGACAGCCAAACCAGCAGTGACAAGAATGAGACCCCCTGCCTGATATGGAGTGATGCGTTCCTTGAAAATAATGGTACCCAATACCGCCGACAAAACGATGGCGCCACCAAAAACTACGGGGCTGACGATGGCCACATTACTAGTAGCAAAAGATTTGTTTAAGAACACGGTAAACGCGCCAATCGCGATGCCGCCAAGGCCGGCCGCAATCAAGCCACTTCGCTGGTTTACGGCTGTAGTATGCGACATTTCGGCTAAAACGAAGGCCAGTCCGGCGACTACGGCCAAGATATTCGTAATGAGACTGACGACCGCCGGTCCAGCGTGGCGGGATGCGTACGTGCCTAATAAAATAGCAACAGTATAGACGAGTAGCGCCGCAATGATGTACATCATGGAGCTAAACACTCGGCGACGAGTTCTGGAAATTCAACAGTACCTAAATCTCTTTGGAAAAAGTGACCGTATTCATGGAATTCTCGGTAGGTTAGGTCTTGGACTTTCGACCTGATAATACTGACGGATTCACGGATCGATTCATGATCGTTGTCTGAGTTGAAGATTGTGACACCGGCGGTGCGACTGACTAGATCGGGATCGATTTCAAAATCAAAGAAATCAGCCGTTTCAGATTCTGGATTGTTATCGGGGTTGAGCCAGGTGCCACGAGTATGACTTTGCCGACTTTGGTTTGTTTGTGTTCACTAAGCCACCTGACGAGGAAACCGCCACCACAACTGTGTCCGACGAGGAGCGTTTCGGGTCCGATTTCAAATCGTTCAAATTCTTTAGACCAGACGTCAAAACGGGGTCGCCAAGGCTGCGGCGGCTCGATGGCGACAGCAAACACATCATTTATTTGGAGCTGCTTGGACAGCCAGGGAAACCAATGATTGTTACTATTGGTGGGGTACTTGGGATTATAATATTCGGATTTATCGGGCCGACCCGGTACAAGAATGGCGTTTTTCATATTACTCATTATACTTGGATCGATTATTGTCTGTAAGACAGTAATTTAATCGCTTTCTTTAATGTCTTTGGGACAATAATTCGTCAAAAACAATCTTTTTATAGTCACAAGTTTATTTGTGAGATGTGCCAAACCCCAGCAGCGGTTTTCTTTTGACCGTGTTTCGTCATGGCTTTGTACATTTGCTCAGTTTTAACGACACGCCATTTCGGATGAGTCGGACTGGGATCGATAATGCGAATATCACCGTCAATAATACGGTCGAATACTACGACATGTCCCCAATCTCTTTTGTCGTCATCGATGAGTGCGCCGTGATTAAAACACAGCAGTGCATGACCGTCGTCTGATTCTACTTTAATCAAGCTGTCTCGCAATTGATCAACGGAAGTAATCGATTGTATGTGGTCGATTTCGTACTTCAATGGAATGCCCATTTTCCTAAAAGCAGTGTTGAGTTCGTATTCGTCTTCGTAGATTCTCGTGCCATATCCACCAGATGGAGGCACTGCCGCGGTGCGAGCATTGTAAAAAAGATACCCATCGTCAGGTCTGACAACGAGCCCAAGATTATAGCCAATTTCTTCGGCAGGTATCAGTGGGATGTTCAACTTATACATGACTGTCTGAATACATGTTGGGACACAACAAGAAGCTTGCTGTGTAAGAGGTACATACCGGGAATCTATAGGTGTTACCGCAGGAATATATGTCATATTTGAAAATAATTACTGGAGGGCCCAGTGGGGCTCGAACCCACGACACGCTGCTTAAAAGGCAGCTGCTCTAACCAACTGAGCTATGGGCCCTCATAGTGAAAGGAACTTGGACTTGCACTCAGTTGGTTAGAGCAGCACCGCTGCTTCTTTTTTATCTTGGCCGCGTGTGCGGCGCCAACTGAGCTATGGGCCCTCATGATTTTAAACCCGCGACAGATAGCGGGACTGGCGAACTGGTAAATTGTAGCGCATCTTGGCTAAATTCTCAATGCTTACCGTCACGGGCGAAGCCCAGGAGCCACACTGTTACCGGCAGGAGACCGAGTAACCACGGGTAACCCTGACGCAAATAGAGCGCCAGGATTGAATCATTGGCCACCATATCGGCTTGGCTGGCTGGCAAAAGGGCTATGGTAGTGGCAGCGATGAGGGCAGCGGCCAAGGTGCCAATCAGCAGATTGGCAATCATGGCGCCGCGGCTATGACCATTGGCATGATGGACACCAAAGAAGCCAAATAACACGATAGGTGCACCGAGTGAGACCCAGCCGAGTTGCTCGGGCGTGAGAAAGGTGATATTGGGTGCAATTTGACTGGATAGTTGGGTAGAAATCACAATGCCGACGTAGCTACTCAAGATAAGTAAGCGCAAGCGTTGCTGGCCGGCGAACACACCATAAACACTGCCAGCCAGGAGGGCGGCGGCGATAATAGTAGTGAGGTTGAGCACAGGCATTTGCATAAGGCTTATGTTTGGCTTCATTATAGCATTATGGCAAAATCACGACGCGTCACTCAGGACCGATTAGCCGAACCCCGGCGCCGGCAGCGCAATGCACCGGTTGGTCAAGATTTATTTGCTGGCTTGGTAGCCCTCATGCTCATCGCTATGATGACTACGGGGTTCATTTGGATTGTGATGCGTAGTTTTGGCGGTGGGGCTTGGGTGCAAAAAGCGACCTCGCCGTCGCCCAAGGCGGGTACGTCGAAAGCGCCAAGCGTTTCTAATACCGTCAAACCAGGAGGTAGCGGCACTATCAATGGACAAGTCATGAGCGCCGCAACCGGGAGTTCGCCAGCTGCACTCGTGTGCGCCATGCCGGTGGATGAGGCAGCAGCTGAAGCGGGAGCGGTGGAAGCGTGTATCAATCTGGATAGTGGCATCGGCACATTTAAATTGCCGGTGTCGGCCGGTACGTATTTCGTGTCGGCTAAATTAATGGAACCGGCTGGAGTATTACCGGCGGGTGTGACTGAATATTTCAGCGAATATGTGACGTGTAAACGCGACCCTGCAGTCACCTGTAGCCAAAATTTGCATCAACGTAAATTGCCAATACCAGTGGCCAATGGCGCCGTATTAAGCGATATTGACGTTATCTTTAATTAGAGTTTCCAGAAACCTTTTTTGCCGGCGCCCGATTCGGCTGCGAATTGCTCGAGCAGTTCTTTTTGCCGAGCGTTGAGCTTGGTGGGCGTGATGACGGTGACGGTCACGAGATGGTTGCCCCGGGTGCGGGAAGCACCGAGTCCGGGCACACCGCGTTCGGACAGTTTGAATACTTTGCCCGATTGGGTACCGGCGGGGATTTTGAGTGTGACAGTACCATCGACCGTTTCGATGGGTACCTCGGTACCCAGAGCGGCGGCGGCCATCGGTACTTCGACCTGACTGAGGATGTTTTGGTCTTCGCGCTGCCAGCGGCTATCACGGCGCACCCGCACGCGTACATACAGATCACCTTTGTGACCGCCACCACGCGGAGCGGCTCCTTGACCGGTCAGTCTAAGGGTGGCACCGTCATCGATGCCAGCGGGTAACTTGATGGTCAATGGCTTACTCTGACGCTGAATGCCGGCGCCATGACAGACCGTACAGGGCTTGGACGGAACTTTACCGCGGCCACCGCAGGTATGGCAGGGGCTGGATTGCTGAATGGGCCCGAGGATGGTTTGTTGAACCCGGTTGACTTGACCGCGGCCTTTGCAGGTGTCACAAGATTTGAGACTGCTACCCGGTTCGGCACCGTTGCCGTGGCAATGTTCACAGGCATCATCGAGGGTAAGATTGACCGTTTGCTCGGTACCAAAGACGGCTTCTAGGAAATCGATGGTGACCGAAGTTTCGAGGTCACGGCCGCGAGCCGGACCACTTTGGCGCCCGCCACCGAAGCCACCCCCCATAAATTGGTTGAGGATATCGCTGAAATCAAAGCCTTCAAATCCTTGGGAACTATAGCCACCTTGGGCACCGCCTTGGCCAAAGGGATTGCCTTGAGCTCCGGCGTGGCCAAATTGATCATAGCCTGCGCGTTTTTGGGGGTCTTTGAGTGTTTCGTAGGCTTCGCCGAGCTCCTTGAATTGGGCGTCGTCACCACCGTGCCGGTCAGGATGGTGTTCCATAGCCAGTTTGCGGTAGGCTTTTTTGATCTCATCAGCGGTGGCTGATTTGGAGACGCCTAAAATATCGTAATAATCTCGTTTGTTAGCCATAATACTCGGTCGATTATAGCACTCAAGGGTCTAGAGTGCTAGCCTTTTGGTCATCGTGAAATGGACGTTACCATGGAATACCGGGCGGCCACCCTGGTCGGTATATCCTGATCGCGCATAAAACGGACGCGCGTGCTGGCGGGAGTGCAACATGACAATGGTAGCTCCGCGACGCTTGGCTTCGGCTTCATTGTCTGAAGCAACTGTCATGGATAAATTATAACGTGCAGATTATTAGATTTGGCGACATTTTTTGGATTACTTTTTTGCAAAATAGGACACTTTGCGCCTAAATTTATGTCTTTGTAGCTGCTTATGATTGAAATTAGGCGCAAAGTGTCCTAATTTGCCTTCATGAAACCGCAATCTTTGAGCTCACTAAATCTACTTGTATTGGCGGCTTTGGCTGAAAATCCGACCCACGCTTACGGTATTCGGGAGCGCATTATGACGATTACGTTGATGCAAACTCAGCCGCATGCCAGCAGTATCCGCAGTGCACTGCGACGATTTGAACAAGCAGATTGGATTTGCCAGGCGTGGCAAGAGCGGGGGAAGGCCTCTGCTCATGACCGGGTGATATATGACATTACTCCACAGGGTTGGGCACTATTACGCGAGGAGAGACAACGATTGCGATTTACAAGTCAGTGGATTGACCGGCTGGAGGCTCGGCGGCGGGGGCTGGCAATGCTGAGGGCGGCGTGACTTACCGTGGGCACCACCGACATTGACGAGATCGCGGTGCAAGAGTTGGCGCATGAGTGGATTATACCAGCACTATTTACGTAATTAGTTCATGACCTTTGCAACAATCCGGCCCGGAGTTTGCAGGTTAATGCCAAGATGTAGTCTGGCTTCATTGTAATACCTTAGGTAATTATCTAGTAAATAGGCGGCGCTAGCCGCCTGTGGCCGCAGGCCACCAAAACATTCATCTTGGATGGTGCGGTTAAAGCGTTCAATGTGTGCATTGTCGTTGGGTCGCCGCACCCGACTGTGTCGGCTGGGTATGCCAGCGGCATTGAGGCGGTCAGTAAACCACGTTGAGTACTCGGGGCCGTTGTCACTTTGGACCATGCGGAAGGTGAACCCAGCTTGCTCCTGGGCACGTAAGATGACACTGGCTGCAATCTCCGGCTTCACCCGTGGATGGTACTCGGTGTAGGCCCAGCGAGAACACACGTCAATCACGGTATACAAGTAAGTTCGGTGGCCTTCTGGATGGATGTAATGCACGGTGTCGGTTTGAATGAGATCCCCGGGCCGCTCCACCCGCGGACGAGGCACACTGGGTCGGAACCGAGCCCACTTGCTCCGCTTCTTGAGCAAGCCTTGGCGCTTCAGGGTACGTTTCACACTCGACACCGAGACGACCACACCCAGTTCGGCTAAATGCGCCCAAATTACTGGTGCACAGCGCTGGAGTGTCCGGCGCAGGATGCAGATCTGATTCACGATGCGTCGGTCGAGGGCACGGGGTGAAGTATGGGTCGCGACGAATCGGTCGGGATGTTGAGCCGGCCATCTGTCTTAGCTTTCTTGAGCCAACGGCCCACGGTGGAGCGATGCACACCAGCGTGCCGGGCGGCCTGAGCCGCACTCAACCCTCCTTCATTACAAGATTAACTGTCTGACGTCTTGCGCGCGGCGCATACGGACTCGTAACATATGACATGGCAGTGTGCCTTTCTACTTTAGTTATCGCTAACTACAGTTTGGCAGCTGCCACTTTTATTTGGCTAGATATTTGTTGCGAAGGTGTTGAACCATTACGTAATGATTGACTTTTTATACTTTTTATGCTACTATTTGTCCGTTCAATCACCTTCGGCGTTAGGATCGACATGACCATCAGTCTGAAGATCACGACCCGCACCTCGTCCGGCACGGGTCGCCTGTACTTCCCACTCCGTCGGCGAGGAGATGACTTCAGCGACTGGAGCGGCGATGTCACCCTGGGTCAGTTGCGAAAATTCGTCGTAGACATCGACGAGCCCAACGGCAACTGGCGGGTGGACAGCGTCGGCTACAAGTTCGACCCGGATGACTTCGACCGAATCATCATCACTCGTACGAATAGGCTAACCGTCACTGACGACATGATCGAGCTGATGTTCGACCAAGCTGATGAGGACGGAGTCCGCGCCGTTTTGGGCGATCTTGCCATCCTCAAGGTGTCCTGAGCCCCAAGAACCAACCGCACCAACGCCGGCGCCTAGGAGAGATCCTGGTCGCCGGCGTGTAACATTTTGATGGCATATTTATATAATTCCGGCATGTTTAACCCGGCGATGTCAGCCAAGTCGAAGGCTTTGAAATCTGCTTTGGCTGCTACGATACCTGTGGCTAATAATTGGAGTGGCTTAGCAATTTTGGTGCAGCTTTCATGCTATGATTGTAACTCTTGTACCAGATGATCGTTGGTTAACTTAGTGACTGGTGCTTCAGCCAGACTTTGACCTGCAGCATCATACTGCCAATCATGATTACCAACGCCAACGCGGCATCAACAAATACATAATGATGGATAATTGGCTCTGGGCCTCTGTCCGCAAAGCGCCATTCCCAGATCGTCGGGTCATAGGCCGTCACATAGTCTCCTTCGCGGCACGATGGCAAGTCAAGTGGGCTGAGACTATCGTAATCTGGTATGGAACTGCACGCTATATCAATGTAATAACTGTCAGTGTAAACCGCGCCCTTTGTCGTCCATTTAAAAACGTAATTGTCATTTATTTGGATGATTTGGTAGCCTACAAATGCCAGATAGACAGCGGCAGCGGCAGTACCCAGCCGCAATGTTTTTTTGAGGTTAGGTGCCGCCATCATGCTTAAGATTGTAGCTCTTTCGCCATAGGCATGTGGCCTTCAGCGTCGGGTTCGCCGGGTGGTATTGGCGCGTAACCGGCTTTGTCATAAAAACCGATGGCCGACTGGCGGGCATCTAAAGTAATGCGAGTTGCGCCTCTTTCGGTGGAGGCTTGCTCGGCAGCCGACAATACTTGTGCACCGATACCCTGGCCGCGGTGGTCATGGCGGGTCACCATGCGGCTGACATAATGAGTGCCGGGCGGCTCCGCTTGGGGATCCACTCGGACTGCTGACACAACTTCTTTGCCCTTAAAGGCAGCCATATGCAGATTACTAGGATCTTTGTCGGCTTCGGTCGGTTCGACTAGTTCAGGCAATGGTTGGTCGCCGTTAAGTTCTTCTAATCTGAGGGTACGGACTGCAGCCAACTCGTCCGGAGATGGCTGGCGAATGACAATTTGCGATTCATCGGGGTGGAGTGCTTCGTTCGGCATATAGTGATTTTAGCAAAAATGAGATTTCATATGTTGTAGCATATGTAATTGATATGTCACAGCATATCAATTTCGATTATTGCCATAAAGGCGTTCGGTTAAATGAATGGTCAATGGCGACTTTGGACGGCAATGCTTATCCCAAGCCCCACCAGGATGACACCGAATATCTGTTCAAGTCGGTGTTGGACCTTACCAAAAGCCGCTCGCACGGGACGCTGAGTGAGAAGTGTGGCGACCAGCGCAAACCAGGTAAACGTCACAAGCGACATTTCGGCGCCGTAGAGGATTTTGATGCCGACACCCGTCTGCGGACTAATAACCTGGGTGAAGAGCGCCAAAAAGAACAGCGTTGCTTTGGGGTTGAGCACGTTAGTGAGGAAACCTGAGCGGATGGCGTCCCACATTGTTGGCTCGGTGCGACTAACTACCGACTCGTTGCCTGGCTGGTCGGTGGCGATAGACGGCTTATACAGAAAAGCCTTCACCCCAAGATAGATAAGGTAGCCCGCACCAATCAGCTTGATGGCGTTAAACAGCAGGACGGATTGCGAGATCACGAGGGCCACACCCAAAATGGCGTAGGTAACATGAACCAGAATCCCTAAGCCCAGCCCGGCCGCGGTCAGCACCCCGGTGCGGCGCGAATAAATTAGCGCATTACGCAGCACCAGGGCAAAATCTGGACCGGGGCTCATGACGGCTAACAAATGGATGCCAGCGACCAGGAAGAATTGGGCGAGGAGTGGCGACAACTACTTTTTATCTTCGTCGACTACTTCGCCTTCGACGGGACCAGTTTGGCCGTCGGTTTCGTGGGCTTCGACTTCTTCGGGAGCGCCTTCGGTACCGGGTTCGCCTGCTTCGGACGGACCGCCGGCAGCATACATGGCAGCGCCGACTTTTTGCATCTTTTCGGACAGATCAGTCCCCTGCTTTTCGAGCTCGTCTTTGGAAGCGTCTTCTTTGGCTAGTACTTCTTTGGCCGCGTCGATGGCAGTTTGCAGATCAGACTTATCGGCTTCGGGAGCCTTGTCGCCAACATCTTTGAGGGTCTTTTCGCCGGTGTAAACGAGTGAGTCTAAATGGTTGCGCGCTTCCACCAATGACTTGCGAGCTTTGTCGGAATCGGCGTTGGCTTCGGCTTCTTGTTGCATTTTCTTGATGTCGTCTTCGTTCAAGTTACCAGAGTTTTGGATGGTAATGTGTTGCTCTTTGCCGGTACCTTTGTCTTTGGCTTTGACGTTGACGATACCGTTAGCGTCGATGTTGAAGGTGACTTCTACCTGAGGGATACCACGGGGAGCGGGGGCAATACCATCGAGGATGAAGCGGCCCAATGACTTGTTGTCGGCGGCAAATTCGCGCTCGCCTTGCAGTACATTGATTTCTACCTGGGTTTGACCATCGGCGGCCGTAGAATACACTTGGGATTTACTGGTAGGAATGGTAGTGTTGCGCTCGATCATGCGGGTAGCGACGCCACCCATGGTTTCGATAGACAACGACAACGGGGTGACGTCCAGTAAGAGCACGTCTTTGACGTCGCCCGCCAACACACCACCTTGAACGGCAGCTCCGAGAGCCACGACTTCATCAGGGTTGACGCCCTGGAGTGGTTTTTGACCGAAGATTGATTCAACCTTCGCCTGAACAGCGGGCATGCGGGTCATACCACCGACTAGAATGACTTGGTTGATATCGGAGGCTTTGAGACCGGCGTCTTTGAGGGCGTTATGGCAAGGACCAGCCGTGCGGTCGATGAGTTCGGATACCAGCGACTCGAGCTTGGCGCGAGACATCATATAAGTAAAGTGTTTGGGACCGCTGGCGTCAGCCGTAATGAACGGCAAGTTAATTTCAGACTCGTTGGTCGTAGACAGCTCGATCTTGGCTTTCTCGGCCGCTTCTTTGAGGCGTTGGACGGCCGCCTTGTCAGCACCGAGGTCGATGCCTTCTTGCTTTTTGAATTCGGCGATGAGATGGCCCATGACTACCTGGTCGAAATCGGCGCCGCCGAGGTGGGTGTCGCCATTGGTGGATTTGACTTCGAAAACGCCATCACCGAGCTCGAGCACCGACACATCGAAGGTACCGCCACCGAGGTCGTAGACAATAACCTTTTCTTCGGCTTTTTTGTCGAGTCCGTAGGCTAAGGCGGCGGCAGTCGGTTCGTTGATAATGCGTTTGACCTCAAGGCCGGCAATTTTCCCAGCATCCTTGGTGGCCTGACGTTGGGCATCATTGAAGTAGGCGGGAACGGTGATGACAGCTTCGGTGACCGGTGAGCCCAAGAAAGCTTCGGCATCGGCTTTGAGCTTGGACAAGATCATGGCCGAAATTTCTTCAGGTGTGTAGTCTTTGCCGCTCATGGCGACCTTGACGCTCGCACCCGAGGCGACAATCTTGTACGGCATGAGCTTGGTATCACGCTGCACTTCGGCATCAGTACCCTTGCGACCGATGAGGCGCTTGACCTCGAAGATGGTGTTGTCAGGATTAATGACAGCTTGGCGCTTGGCAACTTGACCGACCAGTCGCTCGCCAGTCTTACTGGTGGCAACAATGGATGGGGTGGTGCGGTTGCCTTCAGCGTTAGCAATAATAGTGGGTTGGCCACCCTCCATGACGGCCATAGCCGAGTTGGTGGTACCCAGATCGATTCCAATAATTTTTCCCATGGATAGATTTGCTCCTGTTTGATTATAATTCCAGCACTCACCTTATCGGTGTGCTAGCAATGACCTCATTGTATCGAGCTAGCACTCGTCAGTCAAGAGTGCCAACTTTCCTATTGCCAGACTCGAACGTAATCAACTTGCATATTGGCAGGGACACTATTAGCCGTGCCCCAATTGGCTAAACTGAGGTTGAGAATCAGATAATGTGGGCTCGAAATATTAACGTTGTATGTACCGACCTTGATGCCATCATAGAAGTACGTTACTGACCCGGGTTGCCAGTATGAGGCAAATCGATGCCAGCCGGCTGTCAGCGCGGGACATGTAGAGCCGAGCTGCCCACCAGAGTAATGGTAGGTAAAACAGACGCTACCGCTCAACGTCTCCATAATGTCGTCTTCACCATCGGCTGGCCAATTTTGGCCATCGGTCCAAAACGCTGCCCAATTGGTTGGGGTTTGACCTGTGGTGCCGGGCGGTAGATTAATGTACGCCTCGGCGTAACCATAGGTGTAGTTAAAATACCGGATCGATTGAATCATGCCGCCGGCATGCGTGTATGTAACTCCATTTGCGGCGGTACAGGGTCGTTTTCTAGATCGAGATTTAGTAACCCGTCACCGACCGTTACCTGTTGTGGATCATAACAAACTGGCTCGGTCGACGTATTTACAGGCTGTGTAATCTTGGTAGCATCCCAGGCCAGCCAGTTTGGATCCCACTTGGTTAAGTCCAAGTTTGTGCCACTAAATTCATCCTGAAATGCTAGCTGCAAGTTTGATGGAATACTGGCGTCACTCGTCGGATTATATGGTTGTGGTGTGGTGCCGAATCGGATCAAGCTATTTCCCGAAGCATCGCCGTGCGAATGGGTACTTACATTGCTAGATACATTGCCAGCTTCAGGCTCAAAGGCCGCCAGTGGGCCAGCAGCGAGCGAGCGGGTGACAATATAGCCAAGTAAGATGGCGCCACCCACTAAGAGTAATACTTGAGGCTTTACCTTCCACATAATATTATTCGAGCACTCTAACATGTGGCATTATTAAATCTAGGTCGGCTGGAGCGCCATTCCACCAAACACGAAGTGGAGCCACTTGTGCACTTGAGGTACTCCGCGGATCAGCATAAAGTACAACTGGATTGGTGCCGTAATTTTGGTCAACCACGTAAGCCCCATACGTCTGAAGTGTATCCCAGACCATGTTTCCGCCCGAAGTCATTCCGGTCGGCCGCGAGATTCCTGCCGGAATACCAATACGAGCGCCCATTGGAATTGTCCCCTTGTAATTTGTACCGCTGTTACCATCTTCGGCGATAGCTGGAGATACCCAACCTTTTTTCAGCAATGTGCCTAATAGTGATACTGCCAAAGCTTGATGTTTTACGCCGGTCGTAAAATTATACCCCTGAAGCAGACCTCCTAGCGCTGAGGCGCCCGCTGCCCTGATACCTGCTGATTTAAACGGACTTGATGTACCAAAACCGCTACCGGTGACTACATCTGTACAACCATACGATGATGAAGTGGCAGTTATGTCAGATCCACGAACGAAGTGCCAGAAGTCACACACTTTTGTACCGTTCTGGATAATAACTGTTTTATCTGTGCCGGTATCACCTGTCAGTCCTGAAGGTGCAGCCATTGAAACTGGACCAGCTGGCCATCCCCAAGATGCCGGTACCGTGATTGAAACCATCGGATCAGAAGGAGCGGCAATAGCATATGGCATGGAATATTGGGTGCTATTGACGTACCAATGGTTGCTACGCAATAGCGGCTCATCGCGCCACGTTGCATTGGCCGGTAGTGGAGCATTCCAAGGTGATGTAGAGGCAAATGGCTCTAGGGAGCTAGGTACAACTGTCGGACTTGGCGTAGGTGTGGTTGAGGAGCTGGCAGCAAATTTGACGACACCGTTCCCAGATGATCCAGCCTGAGATTGGATGCTGGCGCCAGCTGAAAGACTACCGGTTTCAGGCTCAAAGGCCGCCAGTGGGCCAGCAGCGAGCGAGCGGGTGACAATATAGCCGAGAATAGTTACTGCGCCAATAACAGCCAAGACTCGGAATTTTACCCAAGATGTTGAGCCGAATATCATTGTGGTGACGGGCAAGCCGGATTAGATTCGTTTGTAGCCGGGCCATAGATAACTCGCAGCTGATTCAGTGGAATGGCACTGACTGTATAGCGGTCAATATGTAATGGATCGGCTGTACTGATTGGCCAATTGGCGGTCGTTTGATCCTCAATATATACCTTAGTTGAACCCGAGTTATCAATGATGTAAGCGCCATATTGCTGTAGCGCTCGAGCAATAGTAACCCCTGCTGAACTTAGGCCGAGCGTTGTAACATCCAGACTTGGATTCAATTGGACTCGAGCACCCTCGGGCGCGTCAGTGCCTGCGATACCGCCAAAGTTGCCACCATCCGATTTAGAGGCTGGGTACCGGCACTCTGGCGAAGGGCCTTTGTAGGCCATTGAAAGCGCATGGTCAATGTGACCTTGTTCAATCTCCCAACGACGCACCAAGCCTGAGAGATAGGTTGTGCCAGCACCGCGCCCAGCTTTACCGTCTGCGAAGCGCCCATTATAACCACTGCCAGTGTGGTAACGGAAACCGTTGGTAGCATAATATGTACCGTTTGGATCTTTACCGAATTGCCAGAAGCCCCATTCGACGTTATTCTGGGCATCCCAGAATGTAATTTGACCGTCGCTACCGACCCCGCTCACTGCCTGGGCTGGGATCGGAACATTGGGAATCGTAGCAGCAAATCCGTAGCCGACTCGTGAATTATCGCCTGCGTCATAGCTGGAAAAGTATCCCGACATTTGGACGCTGGCGCGGGGTGTTTCGTTGTCGAAACTATATATCGGTATCGTGTATTGACTAACATCACTTGTTAGAACTGCCTTGTTGGCGAACACGCCTGCACTTTGACCTTCAAGCGGCGTTTTAGTAATTATTCGGTTGATAAAGTTGGTAGAGTTTGGGTCGATAGTAGGAGTCGCGCCGATAGGAGTGTTCCAAGGAGCTGAAGTGTCATAGGGCGTCCGGTGGTCGGCAACCGGCACTGATGTGGTAGTAGAGAATTTGACGACTCCACTGCCGCTGGCTCCGGTGGCAGATTGGACGATTGGCGCCAGCAGTCAGCGTGCCAGTCTCGGGTTCAAAGGCCGCCATTGGACCGGCGGCAAATGACTGGACGACCATATAGCCCAATAGTACTGTGCCTATCAGGAGCACTACCAAGCGCACTCGAGACAGTTGGTGGTTTGATTTAAGGATTGATTTGGGCGCCATTATCATCGAAATAGTTACCTTGCCAGGTGGCTCCACTAATACTAACCGGACCGTACCCAGCGTTGCGGGTGAAGCGGTTATTTCGAAATACCGTTGATGAAGCAACTTGGCCGGCGTTGATTGTCCAACCGCCGCCGTCAAATAGGTTGTTCTCAACCAGCCAATTGGAAATACCCTGCCCACTTTCATTGCCCATCTGGATACAGGCATTGGCGCCGTTGGTGGTACTTAGCTTACAGGTTGTGTGTCTGATTGTGACATTGTTGCCACCGGTCGTCTGAATACCATCGTTGTGGGTGTCATTGCCAACCGATAGGTTGTGGACATAACTATCTTCTATGAGCACATCACCGTCAGCTTTGATGCCATCGGCGGCACCATAAATCTCGACCCGCCGCAGCGTGTAGTTGGCAAAGCTGATACCGGCTGTGACATTGCTATTGGTGCCAATAATTTCGCTGTCTTCAATAAGTAAGCCGGTATTGTCATTATCGAAATAGCGGATGGGATAGTAATCTCCCGAAGTGATTCTGGTGTTTTTGATAGTGACATTATTAGCCCGAATGATGACTTCGCCGTTAATATTGAGCCCATTAATGACGGTGCCGTTTTGCGTAATGGTAATTGATGAACTGGGCGTGAGCGAGACACCGGCCGGCACTCCGGTATTGGTTTCGTCGGGGTATCCACATACGTGGGGCGAGGCAATGCAGTTATATTGTGCTGCAGGCGTACCAGTTGGTGTGGGCGTGGCAGCGGTTGCGAACCTGACGACACCACTGCCCGATGCTCCGGTGGCAGATTGGACGGTGGCGCCAGCAGTCAGCGTGCCAGTCTCGGGTTCAAAGGCCGCCATTGGACCGGCGGCAAATGACTGGACGACCATATAGCCCAATAGTACTGTGCCTATCAGGAGCACTACGGCGGCGGCACGGAATTGAGTGTTGTATTTCATTTGCATTTCGTCATCCCGTCCAGTGGCCTAATAGTATTGAAAGATCGAAGATGTTGACAGTGCCGTCGTGATTTAAGTCTGATGAGGCGGTAGCCGTACCCCATTTGGTTAACAGCGCTGATAAGTCAAAAACGTTGACTTTGCTGTCGCCGTTGATATCGCCGGCTACTGGCAGCGGTGTGGGTGAGGTTGAGGCCGGATGGTAGGGCATATTGGTAAACGCGGTGTTGAGTGTTTGCCAGATTGGTTTAGTAGTATAGGGCAAGGCATCTTCGGCATAGTACCAATAGAAGTAACCTCCTATATAATACGGCAAATTGATATTGAGGCTGTAGTAATAATTTGCAATGTCTTGGGCTTTGGACAGTGTATTGGCAGTAGCCGGGTTGGGCAAACCAATTTCGCCAAACCCAAGTTTGGAATTGGGAAATATGGCGTGAAGCTGTTGCATGAGCGTGGTGACGACGGCGGCAGTGGGCCGGTAATTGTTGCACTGGGTTTCATAGTAGCTATTGGTGACATAGGTGAGCCCTGATTTGACGTCGCTGGGTAAGTATTGATTCGCAAAACTGACGGGGTCGAGCTCGCGGGCTGAACCGGCGCAGCCTGGGTTGTACCACAGTGTTAATTCGCTGCGTTTACCGGCGGCGGCCACTTGATGATAAGCGTCAGTGATTTTGGCAGCCACATCGGTATATGGCCCGGTCCAATCGCCGTTAACCTCATTGCCGATTTCCCAGATGTCGATTTTGGTGCCGAAGGCTGCCAAAAAACTGGCCGTACGGTCGTGATATTGTTGGACGGTTTGAGCGGCCATATACTCAGAATCGCTGAGCTCACCTAAAAGATAGGTATACGGCTGGAGGGCATTGACGGCCGTCGTGTAGTCTGACGGCGTGGTGTTTTCATCAAAGACGATACGGGTAGTCGGCAGGTGACTGAAGTGTTGTGACGAGGCTATGATAGCAGCCGTATTACTGACGTCGTCGGCCGTCACTCCATAGAGTGGATCTGGAACAGCGCGCATACCGGCCGGTGTGCCGGGAGTGGTGGTTGGGGCCGTGCTGGGTGTAGGGGTTGGAGTAGACGCCGACAGAGTTCCGGCCGAAATGTTGGTAAATTGGACGCGGGCATCTTCGTTGTACAAACCAATTTTGCCACTGGTATAGGGTCGCTCGGTGTCGGTAAAGCTTGTGATCTGGGTGCCATCGACCGACACAGTGATGGTATTGACGGCGTCTTGGGTTATGACGATGTCATGCCACGACGCTATATCAAACACGGTTTGACTACCAGTCTGCAAAAATCGTTGGGCACCAGGATAGGCTGGATCTTCTTTGCCGAGTTCCCAGCCGTTGGGCTTGAGCGTGAAATAATAAAAGTGGGTATTGTCGGTATAGTTCCAGATGACCCAGGCAGTTTCCCAGGCATTTGGCGCTGTCCCCGTGCGGAGTTGGGTGACGGTGCGCATTTTGGTGTCTAAGCGCATGGCTCCGGTCAAGGCCGGACCTGTTACCAGCGAAGCATGCGTTTCACTGGCACCTGCGGCTACTTGGGATGCCTCTTCGAGCCACGACATCGTAGCGTCACTGCCGACTTTAACACAGCCGCCACCGGCATAGACGACGTTCCATTGACCGAGCGCTGTGCCGTCAGCTAGACAAGTACCGGTTGCGTAACTAGAGAAGTTGTCCGAAAATACCGTGCTGGCTCGTGAATACAGGGTGATCGTGACGCCTGCTGCTACGACAATCGCCATCACGGCTAAGGCAAGCCATTTATTGATGCGCGGTACCGCTGTGAGTCGCCGTTTAGTTGCCAAAGATTATTTGTCCTCGACGCGGGCCGTTGCCGGAGGGGTATTGTCGGGCGCTGGTGGCAGTATTGCCGTTGCCGCCTGACCCGTAATCGTCAGCCCAGACGTTGCCGCTCGCCACATTGCCATCGCTGCCCCAGGTGGCTTGGGCGGCCACGGGGCCGAAATTACCACCATTGGTCCACCATTGCGTCGTAATTTTGTTGCCCAAGAATCGAACGTTTTTGGCTCCTGGCCGTTCGCCCGCAGCATAGAGGACATAACCGGAACCACCAAGGTAGTTGTTTTCGACCAACACATCATTGTAGGAACCGCCATTTGAACCAAATAACGCAATGCAGTCGGTTTGAGTCGTTATGTGGCCACCATCATCGGGGCTCGGTACAGTTATGTGATTGCGTAAGATTTTGAAGCGGGTTGGGGTGACATTACTCATGCCTTCAGACGAGATACCGTTCAGGTGATAGGTGCAACTGCCACCGGTACCACAGGGTCCATTTTCGCCGTAGTAAAAAATAATCTTATCGATATAATTTTCGGTTATTTCTACACCGGGAGCATTTGGTTGAATGCCGGTGGCTTCGAGGCTGATATATGTGCGTAACACCCGATGGTCCTGGCCGCCCAGGAATTTCATGGCTACGTCACTGGCTTGATTGTCGGCAGCGCCGGTCGAGCCGATGTCACTGTAATGGACATAGACTGAGTAGTTTGTGGCTGTCGAATCATTGAATAAGCCGGCGCCACTGAGTTTTTGCCGCGAACGGACGCCTCGGAACAGGAATTTTCCGGGAGTGCCTGATACGTAGAAGTCAGCTGCGCTCAAGTCGCGAAATTGGACGACTTTGGTGCCTGCCGGGACAAGATAGCCGTCGATGGTAGTGTCGGCGGCCAGTGTGCCGCCATGGTTGGACGGCGAATTATTGTAAACGTAATTGCCGGTCGGTACGAATTCATCGGGGGCATCAAACCGGAAATAACCACGAGACGGCGCCGCCACCGATTGGAGTTGTTCCTGACCTTTGGATACACCCTGCAGGGTCCACGGGCCAACATGGGTGAGGGTGAGTTGATCGCCATGGCTGATTGCGCCAGTCCCGGGCGAAGACGTTGGCGCAGGTGTTGGTGTGTTGGCAGTGCTTGTCGTAAATGTAACGACACCACTACCGCTGGCTCCAGTGACAGATTGGGCGGTGGCGCCATTTGATAGACTGCCGGTTTCGGGTTCAAAAGCGGCTGTTGGACCGGCGGCACGAGTGTACACAATGGCGGCGATACCTAAAACGAGCGCTCCCGCCATTAATGGGGCGGCTTGGCGGATGGATGGCTTGGTCATTATCATAATGCTGTGCCGTCACTCCATTTGTTGTTTGACCAGACACTATTGGCGGGCGCTGTGCCACTAACGTCGTGGTAATAGTTGGTTTCCGGACCGTAAGCACCACATTTGTTGTTGCTACCACGCTGGAAGATGTTGTTGGTAACCGTGAGGTGATGGGCTTGCGGACCGTAGGGTTTGGTGTCATGGCCCGCGTACAGACAGTAAGCTAACCCGGTATTGGCGGTGAGCAATGATTTGTTGAGCGTGGCATAACTGATGGGACCGAAATCACCAAACCACGATACATCACCTGAGCAACCACCCCCGGTACCATTAGTGGGTACGTTACAGGAGACTGTTGAATGTTCGATGAGATAGTCGGAACCACCATTCGAGATGAAACCATTGTTGTGCGTAGCACCTTGGACATAGGGGTCATGGAGGTAAGAATCGTAAATTTTACAATTTGTCGAGCAGAGCACGTTATGTTGGCCACCTCTGATATCGCTCCGAATGACCGTGATGTTTTTATAAGTGACAGCCCCATATGTCACTGACCCGGCATCCACTTCGCTGTCTTGAATCGTTACCGAACCATGAAAAGCGTCAGTGTCGTCGTTGTAGACGACAGTATTGACGCGGCTGTTTTTGATGACGACATTGGTGGCATTTTGGCCGATATCGAGCCGGTCGCAGTTGTTGACGATTTTAGCGTCGATGATCGTATTGGCGGCCGTGATGGTACAAGGACCTGTATAGGCGGTGAGGGTGACTCCCGCGGGCACGCCAGTATTAGCTGGTCCTGGCCAGCAGCCGCCCATGCCGTCGGAGCCATCAGGAATGTGTAACGTTGAGCTAGCACATGCCGTGGGCGAGGTGCTCGGTACGGGTGTCGGGGTGGGAGTTGCACCCGTGCCAAATTTGACGACGCCACTGCCGGAAGCGCCCGAAATGCTAGCAGTACTAGCGCCGGCGGACAAGGTACCAGTTTCCGGTTCAAAAGCTGCCAGCGGTCCGGCCGCTAGCGAACGGGTGACGACATAACCCAATACCATTACTGCGCCCATGACAGCCAATACGCGTAATTTAATCCAAGAATATCGCGAGAGAGGAGATCAAGCTTATAAGTGGCATGATCGAATAGTTTTATGGTGTTTCCATAGTTGCTAGCCAGGAACCATACGGATAATCAGTGTCATTCTTGAAGAGCAGGCCGTCGTCCCACATGTTGCCTTTGAAGACAAAGCCGGCTTTGGCGTCGTTGTACGAATCTATGACCCCGTAGCCACCACAGGTGTAGCGGCGCTTGTCGGTAACGGCAATGGTAGTGCGGTCATTGGTACGAGTACCTCGTTGGAAGACGTTGTTGGTCGACTTGATATTGGTAGCATTGAGCGGGTCATTGTTGTAGGGTTTGCCAGGGTTATCACCGCCATAGGAACAGTATCCACCGGTGGTTGCCATATAGAAGTTTTTATCGAAGGTATTGTCGTGGATCGGCGAGAAGTCCGGGTAGCCAGTCTGGTTAGCGGAACAGCCGGCGTCAGGCGGAAAATCTGGAGCATTACACCAGAAGGTGTTGTGGCGCAAAGTGGCATAGGCTTCAACGCGGGCGGATGATTCATGCGTCACACCTGTAGGGTCGCTCAATTGATCGTGAAGGTAGGAATCTTGCAACGTACAATGGTCGCACCACACTTGACGTTTGCCGCCATACATATTGGCGCGAGTGACCGTGTAGTTGGAGCCTTTGAGACCTTCGCCATTGATATTGTTTCCGAAGTTGATTTCACTATCTTCCATGGTTAATGAACCGCTATCCACGCCGATGTTGCTGGCAGTAATTTTGGATTTTCTAATGATGACATTCGCTGCTTGAATTGATAGGTCACAATTAATGGTTTTGGAGTCGATGACGGTATTGGCGGCCGTGATGGTGCAGCTACCAGTGTAGGCGGACAGCGTCGTACCAGTCGGTATGCCGGTGTTGCCGGGACCAGGGAAGCAGCCACCCCAAGGATCGGGGCCACCAGGGACGAACACTTGGTGCCGGCCGGGTAACCACTATTGGTGCGGTTGGTGACATCAGCGGCCGTAATGGTGCGTTTGGTTTGCGGACAGCCTCCAGCAACGGGAGTTGCAGTAGGCGTAGGGTGGTGGAGTAGTGGCATTGAATCGCACAACGCCCAAACCACTGGCGCCAGTCACGCTCGCAACAGTGGCACCGGCCGACAATGTACCAGATTCGGGTTCGAAGGCAGCCGTGGGACCGGCGGCAAATGACGGAAGGGTAACCACATAGCCAAGGATAGCGACGGCTCCGATGACGGCAACTGCCCTGAGTTTAAACCAAGAGATTCGTGATAAGGAAACGAGGCGAGTGGCCGGCACTGGCATAACCTTTTTGTTAGTTCAAATAATAGCACAGGAGTTATTGCTGCTGATAGATACGCAGGTAATCAACTTCCAATTGACGGGTAAGGTCAAGACTGGGCAGGGTGAGACCCCAACTGCGCTCCCAATTGTTGTCCACCATCATGTGCAAAATAATCTGCATGGGGCCGTTTTCGATGGTGGAGCTATTGCCGTTGAACTGCCCGCATTTGACGCCGTTGATATACCAGGCAATGTAGGTGGGTTGCCAGTCCACGCCAAAACGGACAAAGTCAGTGGAATAGTCTTTGACGGCACAGGCGCCATTATTATTGTCACCGTTGTTGAGCGCATAAGACTGCCCGCGGTCGTTGTAGTGATAGGTCATAAAGATGGTATCGGGATCGCCACCGAGGATTTCAACGATATCAATCTCGCTCCGATAGCTAAAGCTCGTATCTGTGGGTAGCATCCAAAAAGCGGTGAAAAAGCCGGAAGTGGCGGGGTACTTCATGCGCGATTCGACGTAGCCGTAAGTAAAAGGAAACAAATACGGCGAACCATTGTCGGCGCGGGGACGAGCGGTCGAAACTAAGCCAGCTTTGTAGTTGCAGCTACCTTGATAGCAGCCAGTGCTGGCATACGGGGGCGAAAGTGGCTCAGCCACCAGTTTGGCGGTGCCGTTTGATAACCTGACTTGGCTGGGCATGTAGCGCTCACGGCCCTGGTTGAAGGTGCCAGTGCAATCGCCATAGTTCCAATCGAAACAAGGCGAGAGTTTGGTGGTATCGAGCGTAGTGCCACTAAATTCTTCTGAGTAAGACACTTTCCATGACTTACCACTGGCGGCGGGGGCTGGAGGTGCCGGATAACAATTGGGCGAGGTGCCAATTTCACCACTGGCGCAGGCTGTGGGAGTAGGCGTCGGTACGGGAGTAGTGGCGGCGGCAAATTTGACAACACCCGAGCCGCTGGCACCAGTAACCGATTGCGTAGTAGCTCCGCCAGACAGACTGCCAGTTTCGGGTTCAAACATGGCTAGTGGGCCGGCGGCGCGGGTCATGACAACGGCTGCCGTGCCTATGATAGCTACGGCCACAATCACGAGCCCAGACTGGCGGCGGGAAAGGCGACTGAGTTTCGTGAGATGGGTAGTGGTAATTTTTGACATAAGTTAGTTTGGGGATACCGTGGCGCCATTATCATATTTGTTGTTAGTCCAGACATTGCCAGTGCGGCCGGAAATATAATCGGTGACGGCGCCATAATATCCACATTTACCCGTGGTGCCACGTTGGAAAATATTGTTTGTGAATACAATGTAGGTGGCATTGGTGGGATCGTTGCTGTAGGGCTTGCCTGCGGTGCCACCGCCATAGACGCAGAACCCATTGCCTGGATTGGCCAGAAACAAGTTTTGGTCGATAGTGGCATTTTTAATTGGCGCAAAATCAGGATAACCTGTCAGATCGGCTGAACAACCAAGCTCATCGTTCGGGAATGGCCCATTATAATCGCAGCCGAGAGCATTGTGGCGTAGCGTGAGGTATTGTTCGCTGCGCACACCTGAGGCATGGGCTAAGTTTGTTTGGTCGGGCCAGAGGTTGGTGCCGTGCATATAACTGTCCTGAATAGTGCAGGTATTACCGCAATAGGCCGACCGGTTGGTGTGCGTGATCTCAGTGCGCAGGATAGTAAAGTTCTCATACCCTACACCGCATTCGACGGTGCCGTTATTGGGATCACCACAGGCATATAGACCGGCCGCGCAGGAAGTCGGACCACTACAGGCTGGCCGCTGGACGGCGTTGTCGATCTGCGAATCCTGAATCGTAAATGAGGCCGAACCACTGTTTTGAATGACCCCACCCTTGAGATAGGAATTTTTAATCATCAGGCCAGAGGCGCCGGTGCCCACGACCAGCGGACTACAATTAACAATTTTGGAATCAATGATGGTGTTCGCAGCCGACACGGTGCATGATCCTGTGTAGGTTGACATCGAAGATTCCGGGGCGTTGGGACCAGTATTGCTTGGACCCGGCCAACAGCCGCCAAACGGGTCTGGTCCATCTGGTACATTGGAAATAGTGGTGGCGCATGAACCAGCAGTAGGCGATGGAGTCGGTGTAGCCGAAGCTGCGAACTTGATAACGCCACCACCACTAGCACCAGTAACCGATTGCGTATTGGCTCCGCCAGACAGACTGCCGGTTTCGGGTTCGAAGGCAGCTAGTGGGCCAGCGCCTTTGGCCAACAAGACCGTAACGATACCGAGTAGAACAACCACAATTACCACGAGCATCATCTGGTGGCGGTTAAATCGAGGTTGGTAGATCATGGTGATATTTTTTGTCACGTTGGCTAATCCTAGTATTGGTTGATACCCATATCTTTGCCATCTGAGGCGGCGTTGCGACCCGGTGAGGCAGTGTTGAGTAAATAACCCAGCCAGGTATTGACGGGACCAACATATGAAGGTGTACCAGTGATACTGCCGGTACCCTGGGCGCTACCAGAAGTAAACAGATTGTTAGTGCTGGTAAAGCCGACATTATTGCCACCGCCGCCATTACCAATACCTGCCAGGATATTATTGCGAATAATGGTTGTACAAGCGCCACAAGCCGACTTGGAACCAAGTCCTATAGTGTCATTTACGAATGTATTGTGCTGGATGATGGAGCCAGAGTCGTGATACCAGGTCATAGCTTCGCCGTGATTTCCAGGAGTGAAAACGTTGTACTCAACGAGATTGTTGCTCGAGCCATCAGCCATCATGATACCGGCTGCCACATTGCCATTGGGTCCGCCCCGCCGCCGATGAAAAGATTTCCACGAATCGTGACACCTGTTCCGCCGTAGATTTGGATGGGGTCAGAATGGTAAGGATCTTGATCGAGGATGTTAGTAAAGGTGTTGCCTTCGATAATGACACCGTCGGCATCAGCCCTGATGCCGTCAGAATTGCCACCATCGAATAGTGAATTGCGAATCGTGATGCTATTGGTACCGCCCGTGCCCGATACATGTACTCGTCCCGCAACGCAGCTGCTACAGGTATTGATATTGACGTGAGTATTGTGATCAAGAAGTAGGTTGTGCCCGGCGGCCGATTCAATATATACAAGATTGGTAAAAGCGGAATTTTTAATGGTGATGTTGCTGGAAGTTCCAGTGATATCGCCGCCACCAATAGTGAGTCCGTCCAAAGTAAAGCCACTGTCCCCATTGCCAAAACTAATACTCATGACTGGCGAGGCGCCAGATTGTTTGGTGATGGTAATGGCTTTACTGACCCCGGTAAACTCGCCGTAATTGCCACTGGCCAAGCAGACTACTTGTCCGGCGGTAGCCGCCGAGACGACGCCGGCAAAGGTGCTGGTTGTGGCATTGGTGGTGCAAGTGATGGGTGCGGCGGTGGGGGTGGGAGTTGGCGAGGAAGTAGTGCCTGCACCAAACCGGACGATGCCAGTGCCGCTGGCGCCGCTGATCGACTGGACAACAGCGCCAGCCGAAAGCGTGCCAGTCTCGGGTTCGAAGGCGGCCGTGGGACCGGCAGCAAAACTGCGAGTGACAACATAGCCTAGCACCATGACAGCACCTACTACTGCCATGGCTCGGAATTTAACCCAGGAATTAGAGCCGAGATTTACGAGCCGGGTATTGTGCTTTATAAGCATAAGTGGTTCCTAAGTGTATTAATCATGCACTTGAGGTGCTGGTATGGCAAGTCCGGTGTCCTCCCAGACATTACCCGAGTAAGCGGAAAGTGTTGATTTGGTGGATAAAAGCACCGTGCAGCCGCCAAAACCTTGGTGTCGGCCGAATTTGTTGCCGGTAATACTGACTCCGGTGAGGTTCGATAACACTTTGTGCGCCACATTGATGGTGCAACCACCACCGTCGAGCCAGTTATTCGTAATCTGAATATTACTACATGCCTGACCAGCGTCTTGGGTAATCTGGTAAGCGGCATTACTACCTGACGAATTGGCGAGGTCGATGGTGGTGCCAGTGATGAGAATATTGGCATTACATTCGTAACTTTGGACACCGTCATTGTGCGTCTCTCCCCGCCCTGGTTGGGATCGGAAGCAAAGTAAGCTAGGTCATGAATGTATGAATCGCGAATCGTGACGTTGTCGTAGGCCTTGACGCCGTCAACGGCGCCGTGAATATTGGCGCGGAGAATCGTGCTATTGGAAGCCCAAATGCCATCCATACAGGCGGTGGCATTGCTGGGGGCAATTTCGGAATCTTGGAAGGTAAAGTTGGTGGCCGATTCCATGACCCAGAGCGGGGCGGAATTTTGGGCGTTACTGGATGTGCAGGGTTTGGTTCCTCCCCGAATAATGGAATTTTTGATAGTAATGTTGGCACCATTGACGCGCACATATCCCCTAATGTCGAGACCAGAAATAACTTGGCCGTTGGTAGAGTAGGTCTGGTCGCCATTGACGACGGTGAGCGATGTGCCAGCTGGAATGCCGGTGTTACTGGCTCCGGGTTTGCCACCGGGAGTGGGTGTAGCCGTGGGCGCCGGCGTTGGGCTCGGTGTGGAGATGGCAAATTTGACGACCCCACTGCCGGAAGCGCCGGATGCTGTCTGGACGGTGGCACTACCGGACAAGATACCAGTTTCGGGTTCGAAGGCGGCCAGGGGTCCGGCGGCCAGTGACCGCATCACAACGTAGCCTAAGATTGTGACTGCTCCGATGACGACGGCTAAGCGGGGTAAGTTTAACGTGCGCATGCGTGATTGCCTTTATGCATAAAAATTACGGGTAATTAACTGCTTGGCCGGACGACGTTTTATTATTCGCCCAACGGGTAAAGGTTGCGCCTGTCATAATGTCATAGTAACCCCATTGGCCGGCCACCAGATTGGCAAACGTATTGTCATAAAACGCAGCGTTAATCACATTTGGATCCATTCTGACGACATAACCGCCACCATTGAAATAGTTGCCATATATTTGGGGTGTTGTAAATGAGTCACCTTGGAAAAAGAGGGCAGCGTTTTGATGAGTCCCGTCGAAGCCGTTCAGGTCGATTCGATTGAAACGAAGTATTAAGTTGGGTGCATAAAAAACCTGCAGACCATCATTGTGTGACGCGTCGGCTTCGGTGGTACCGGTCAGAGCTAGATCGTGAATATAGTTGTACTCAATGACATTGTTTGGGCCAGCCACATGAATACCATCGGCAAATCCAGTGATCTCGTTACGCTGAAGTTGAAAAATGGTACCACCCATAGCTTTGATACCGCCGGCGCCGTTATTGAGTCCGGGAACTGATCCAGGTTTCCAGCGGATCGTGGAGTCACTGATTTTGACAATGGCTCCGTCAGCCCGACTATTGACACCGCACCAGGTGCCATAGCCACCTTCGATGACGGAATTGGTGACGGTCAGAGTACCGGATCCGTAGAAATCGAGGCAGCCTTTGATGTACACATGGTCGAGTGTAATGTTATCGGCATTGACCTGCAGATAGCCGTACTGAGTGTCGTAATAGGTACCAGCAGGTGCAGCGGCGGCCGATGCTATGGTGGTGAGGGCAGATGTCGTGCCCCGGTAGCCGACAGTTCCGGCAGCAGGGTAGGTGTTGGTGGAAGGTGTGGTCGACGGTACTGGCGTCGGATTGACCGCGGTGCCCATACTAAATTGGACAACGCTGCCACCGGACGCGCCGGTGACGGTTTGGACGACGGCATCGTTAGCCAAGGTACCTGTTTCTGGCTCGAACGCCGCTAAGGGACCGGCCGCCCGGATGAGGGCAACGGCAATGACACCGGTGGCGACCGTGAGGCCGACAACGCCGATGATGGCACGGGACCGGGGCAGGGCTTGAGGCGTAAGCGTATTCATTGCTTATGCTTGATTATACATCAGGGCTTAGGCAAGACAGCACCCTGGTTGCTGGCCTTGGTTGGATCATTGACATAATTTTGATCCCACTGACTCCAACCGACACCGCCTTGAACGTAGGCTGCACCATAACCAGTGTTGCTGAGCCGGTTATTGGTGGCCACGAGATTACTGTAGGGCGAGTTGAGCAGATTGAGACCCAGCTGATACCCGGATCCCTCCAAGAGGTTGCCCGATATAGTGACGTTATCGATCCGTCCGGCGTAGGTTTGCAAAAATAGCGCGCCAGTATCATTGCCGGAGCTACAATCAAAGCGGTTATTGCGGACTAAGGCCGTACGACCTGGTGTCGAGCTGGCATCGAAATCGCGAATCGTGAAGCCATCGGAGTGGTTGCCGGCGCCACCCGGGTCGCCATAGGCTTTGAGTTGGGTGACATAATTACCCTCGACTACACTCGAGTACGTACTGCCAGTATTCATGAGCCCGATACCACTGCCGAAGCCGTGAATGTAATTGTTTTTGAGGTCGGCAATACCGATGAAAGCGGTCGTGAAGGCAGCCTCTTGAGCACCCAGAAGTGAACCGTCAAATTCGGAGTTGGAGATAGTGACTTTACCTTGGGCAGACTGGCAACCATTGGTGCCGCAGATGTTGGTATTAGTAGTAGTGACCAGCGGGTAGCCGATGCCAGCTGAAGTCGGCTTGAAGCATGACCGGTCGATGGTGATGTTACCGGCCGAAAGAACGAGGCCGACAGTTATACGTTTATTGGTAATAGTAGTACCGGCCGGGACATTTTCGGCACCGGTATAAACAGGTAATGAAGCACAATTAAGATCAACACTAGCCAAGCCGGTGTTGGCAGCTGTGATTTGCCAGCCATAGAGACTACCAACTGGTGTCGGTGTGGGAGTAGCGCTAGATGACGCCGGAAATTGCACGACGGTAGCGCCATTGGTAACGGCCGTGACCGCTCCCGCCGACAGCGCGCCCGCTTCGGGCTCAAAAGCTGCCAGCGGACCGGCAGCAAAGCTGCGCGTAATGACGTATCCTAAGACAATTACGGATGCAATAACCACTACAGCCCGAAGCCTGATCCAAGACAGTTTTGAGAGCAATATGAGCCGCGTTGTTGCCATAAGCTTGATTACTTACAGTTTAGCACGACCCAAGCAAGAGCTACTGAGTCGGTTTGTCGCCCTTAGTCAGGCTTTTCTTGGCGCTTGATGCCAGTTTGAGCTTTTTAGGTTGCGGTAATTCGCGGCGTTCAAAGCTGATTTTGAGTACTCCATCCGCAAAGTCGGCTTGGCCAGATTCGGCATCGACGTCTTTGGGTAAGACGAAGCTGCGGTAATAGCTAGCTTGGGAGGACTCACGGCGCAGATAGTTGCGGCTGTGTGATTCTTGACTGTGCTCAGCTTTGATTTCGAGGCGGTCGCCATTGATTTGGACGTCAACCTCGGATTCTTTAAACTGCGGCAGGGCAGTTTCAACGACCAGCCGGCCATCTTCTTCGTAGATGTCAGTCGCCGGGACAGTCAGCCACTGTCCAGCGTTTGTGAGGCCACGGGTAGCTAGACGACTCATGCGCTCTTGCATGTCATCGAGCTCTCGGAATGGGTCCCAATTCAATAGAGCGTTTGTCATAACAATTCCTCCTTGTAGAGATTAGGTTTTAATTATTCCGGACTATTTAATTATAGTCCGTTGGCACTCAAAGGTCAAGAGTGCCAACTTTAACCATAGCTGGCCTTAATATGGCATCACCGAGCTTGTAACCCGCGGCCAGTTCGGCAATGACAGTATCGCCTTCACCTTCCCTGGCGACAGCTTCATGCTGATGTGGATCAAAGGGTTGACCGACGCAGTCCAGCCGTTCGACACCGAGGTTCTTGAGCACCGCATCAAATTGCGTGCGGATGGCATCGATGGAGGCAGCCCAGGCTGCGTCAATGTTAGCCGGACGGTGCGCAGCTTCGGCGTCGAAGGTATCGCGAACCGTTAAAAATTGCCGCACGACCGCCACTTTGGCGTAGTTGAGCGACTGAGATTTTCAGTTTCGGCGCGGCGTTTGTAATTAATAAATTCAGCCTGAAGCCGCTGTAAATCAATCGTTAATTCAGCAACTTGATCGGTGACATCAGTACCAGATGCATCTTCAGATATTAATTCGGGCTCAGGATTCTTTTTAGTCATTAGGTAGTCCCCTTTCGTTTGATTTAATTGAGCGCTTCGGCTAGCAGGCGACCGGTGTATTCGACCAAGCCGATGACGGGCGAATATTGCTGACGGGTTGGACCAAGAACACCGATATAGCTCCGGGAACTAAACGGTGACTCGAACCGGCTAATAATGAGTGTGGCACCCGACGTCCGGCCAATGGGATTCTCCCGACCAATATAAACGGAGATCGGGTCACCCGGAGCAGCTTCGGCCAACCATTCTTCGAGACTATCGAGCAGCCGGGCGACTTCGTAGGCTTCCCGGCCGCCATAAAACTCCGGATGCTGAAATAACCCGGCCATACCAGACAAATATAGGTTGGGGCCGATGGTACCGAGGCCGAGATTGCCGGTGACATGGGCGAGCGACTCTACAGCGTTCTTGATAGCTCGCTCGACTTCGCCGGCAGACTTAACACGTCGAGCCAAAGCTTGCTCGTGCCGGTGATCGTGCATGGGAGCGTCCATCGAATTGACATAGGCGCGATAGCCTTTGTCGGTAGGTACCCGGCCAGCAGAAATATGAGGCTGCATGATGAGATCAAGACTTTCGAGCGCGGCCATTTCCGATCTGACGGTAGCACTCGAAGTTTCAAATTGTTCACATAAAGCATTTGAACCCACGGGCTCAGCCGTGCGAGCATAGGTTTCGACAATTGCGTGGAGGATTTTGAGTTGGCGCGGGGTCATGGGCCTGTCGCTTGGATTGATAAACTTTAGACCTATGGTACTTAATTAGCAGTCAAGCGTCAAGAGTGCCAATCTGATAGAGATTGTCTATACGGCCGAGGAAGCTCGGAAAGCGGTTCCGGCGGTCAAGTAATATCGTCCGTCCAAAACCAGCCGCCTGGGCTCCTGCCATATCGTCGAGCGGGTTGTCGCCAATCATAATTGCCTGTTCAGCCGGAACTTGAGCTAGCTCGAGCGCAGCAGAAAAAATTGCTCGATCAGGTTTGATAGCTCCAACCGCATATGAGTTGGTAATGTAATCAAATCTCTCAGATAGAGCGAAAGTTTGATCTAACTGTTCGAATGCCGCCTGCGAAGTATTGGAGATGAGCCCTAGGCGGTATTTGTGGCGAAACTGCTCAAGCGTTTCGAGTGCATCATCATAGGGGCGCTGGCGGGCGAACCCACTTTCGATGATCTCGACAATGGTGCCTGTTAATCGCGATGACCGGGGCAGACCAAGAGCTTTGAGGAGCTGCCGGGCCCATACGTGTTGATCGAGACCGGGCTTGGTCATAAAAGCGTGCTCGAAGTGTTTGACGAATGGTCGGTTGAACG
Source organism: bacterium (assembly GCA_016699105.1). Taxonomy (GTDB): domain Bacteria; phylum Patescibacteriota; class Saccharimonadia; order UBA4664; family UBA4664. The sequence continues at coordinate 151,455 of CP064960.1, forward strand.
GAACTTTGAGGACATCACAAATGCGTTTGAGGTCGTCAGCCATATCAGAAGTAAAAAGGGTATACCAACAATCGAAGAATATTACGGTGGGTTTGGCGCCAGACATGACTTGATTGTATCAGATGGTATTGTTAGCATAAGGTTTATGAATACTCCAGCCAAAGGAACCGTTACATACGAACCAGAAGGCTACATTTGCGTGGCGCTAGTGGGCGACCAGACCTATCAAACTATCGATGCATTGCGCATTGAGACTGAGCGTATGGTCGAGAAGCTAAAAGTCGAGCATAAACGTTTACTCGGTCTAGTCGATCTCACCAAGCAAACTGGATTTAATACTGGCTCAAACAAAGCGGCGTTGGAAGCTTTAAGTATAATCGAATATGAGAAATCGGCGCTTGTATCTGATAATAAGCTTTTTGCCGAACTAGCGAAGATGATTATTTCGGCTTTAGGTAAGAACGATAAGACCAAGTTTTTGCGACCCGCGAAGAAGCCGTGGCATGGTTATTGATGCAAGACCCACTCAAGGTTTAAATATTTAGATGATTCATGATTGACAAGACTACCAGTAACACATAGAGTGTGTTGTTGGTGCTAACCTCTTGCACTACAAGCCAATTAATTGGCTTACAAACATCATGACAGGAGTATTCCCGTGAGTGGACCAACAGGCAACTGCCTTTGGGTAGCAATTCTGCAAGACGGGCAAGTCGCCCTCGGTAACACCCGCATGCCAGATTGCACGGTAGAGCTCGATCGTTCTACCTACGAAGTGTTCGTGGGTTGGTTGGCCGGAAGCGAACAACCGGCAACGGTGAATGCCCGTGGTCAGTTCAAGCTCGGTTCGCTGGGCGTACAGCTGTCACTTACAAGTGATGTCACCAGTTTCATGCAACCGGACGGCTCCGACTTCGTACTCGACGACAAGGAAATCGAATATGCCGTGCAAGCCGCGCTAAGTGGTGCCATGGGTTTCGACTCGCTGCCGCCGGGCGGGCGCCGAGCAGTCTTCGGTAAACAAATCATCGTCGAGGAATACGCACCAGTAGTTGCGGCCGACGTGTAAACGGCCGCCAACAAATCGTTCCCGGGACGGCGACTCTTACACGAGAGTTGCTGTCCCGGGGATTAATATTGCTTTATTATTAATTTATGTTAATATTTACTTTATACCTGTGAACGACACAGGTTCTTTGACAGATTGGCCGAGACAAATGGCTGACGATCTGAGCTTTGCGGAATCGCGGGTGCTGGCAGGAATGTTGCCAAATATATCGTTTCTCGAGGCAGAGACGAACCGGCTGCAAGCAGCTGGCAGCCATATTCATTTACCGTCGCTGGGTCCGTACACGGTTACCCAGCCGGAGTTTTGTTTACGGTGCGGTTGTCCTGATAACCGATGCCGCGAGTGTGCAAACTCGGAAGAGCCGTTGCCACATACCTTTACTTGTGATGAACGCGTTGAAGTTAGGCCGGATTTAGGGTTTGCAATATTGCTGCGAGTCAGTAACGTCGGTTTGGTTGTGGGCGATTGGAGAATCGCCACCGAAGCGGATTTGCCGGGTTGTCGTGGCCACCATCAGATGCTGTCGGTGCGTGACGCCGCCTATTCGCAAAGAGAACCGTTGCCCTGGTTGCCTGCACTCTGGTTTATGCCTTCTCCGCAGCGGGGCTGATCAAGCGGATTAACGTGCAATTGGGAACATCCCGTTGTCAGATCGACCGATGTCAGCTATTCCGGAGTGATACCTACCAAGGCCTACCGGAACAACTAAGACCCACGAAGAGAGACCCACAGTCTAGCTTTTCGGGCCTCTTTTCGTTTAACTGTCCTTAGACACCAACACCATGAAAGCTTCGGCAGGGATATCAACCTTGCCGATGCGTTTCATTTTCTTTTTGCCCTTCTTTTGCTTGTCGAGGAGCTTGTTTTTGCGGGTGACATCGCCGCCGTAGAGCTTGGCAATGACGTCTTTGCGCAGGGCTTTGACATCTTCGCGGGCGATGATTTTGCCCCGATGGCGGCTTGGAGTGATATCTCGAAGTTTTGGCGCGGAATGACTTCCTTGAGCTTTTCGACGATTTGTTTACCGGCACGATAGGCTTCTTCGGCGTGCGCAATCATCGACAGTGAATCAATGAGCTCACCACTGACAAGGATGTCGAGCCGGACGAGTTTTTCGCGGCGGTAATCGGCCAACTCGTAATTGAAACTGCCATAGCCGGAGGTAATTGATTTAAGCGAATCGTAGAAGTCGGTCAGTACGTTGGCGAGCGGTGCTTCGAAGGATATGAGAGCTAAGGATTCGTCGAGATAGCTGAGATGATTTTGCAACCCGCGTATGCGATTGATCAGCTGAATAACACCGCCAACATAGGCCTTGGGGACCACCACTTCGCCGGAAATCCAGGGTTCACGGATGTAATCGACGCGGCTGGGATCGGGTAATTCGGCCGCCGAGCGAATGGTGCGCTCAGTGCCATCGGTTTCGACCACGATGTAATCGGTTGATGGGCTGGTGACCACCATATCCAGATTGTATTCACGCTCGAGCCGCTCTTTGATAATTTCTAAATGCAGAAGCCCCAAAAAGCCAACTCGGTAGCCAAAACCAAGCACTTGGCTGGTTTCTGGCTCGTAGAGGAGGGCAGCGTCATTGAGTTTGAGCTTTTCAAGGGCGTCTTTGAGAGCTGGATATTGCTCACCCGAGCTGGGGAAAAAGCCAGCAAAGACAAATGGTTTGACCTGCCGATAGCCATCTAGCGCGATGGTGGCCGGTGTTTTTTCGAGCGTTACTGTATCGCCAACCCGGGCTTCACTGATGGATTTGAGGTTAGTGACTACGTAACCGATCTGGCCAGTGAGGATTTCGGGAGCCGGTGTCTGTTTAGGCGCAAAGGTACCAACTTCGACAGCGAGTCCAGTGGCGTGGGCGGCCATGAGCACGAGATCATCATGACGGCGTAACCGGCCATCAGTAATGCGCACGAATAGGATGACGCCGCGATGGGTGTCGTAGATAGAATCAAAGATAAGGGCGCGCAAGGGAGCGTCGGGGTCGCCCTTGGGAGGTGGGATTTGTTCGACGATGGCGTCTAAAACTTGAGAAACGCCTTCACCGGTTTTGCCAGAGACTCGCAGAATAGTGGTTGGCTCACATCCGAGTAAACTAGCGACTTCGCCGGCTACCCGCTCGGGGTCGGCAGCGGGCAGATCGATCTTGTTGAGGACGGGGATTATTTCTAAACCAGCCTCAATGGCTAAGTAGACGTTGGCTAGTGTTTGGGCTTGGATACCTTGGGAGGCGTCGACTACCAGTACCGCTCCTTCACAAGCGGCCAATGACCGCGAGACTTCATAGCTGAAGTCGACGTGGCCAGGGGTGTCGATGAGGTTCAAAGTGAAGGATTGCGGCATGACCAAACCTGACTCGTGCGAATGAACGCGATCCGTCTGCTCACTTCCATCAGATTCAGAACCTACATTCGCGACATCGCCAGGTTGGTCACTTCGCACTGCACTTTGAGCTCGTCGAGGGGTCCACTGCATGCGCACAGGCTGCAATTTGATAGTGATACCCTTTTCGCGCTCGAGATCCATGGAATCCAAAAGCTGCGCCTGCATATGACGTTTGTCGACGGTACCGGTGAGCTCAAGCATACGATCAGCGAGGGTAGACTTGCCGTGGTCGATGTGAGCGATGATACAAAAATTGCGGGTAGTTGACTGATTCACGATACTTGATTATAGCGCAAAATGATGCTCTTGATAAGCACCGAAGGATGAAGATGAAGAATTGTTAGCATGTTTTGTGGTTAATGCGAGGAATGCTAATGTTACAATTCCACTATGAAAATTCTAGTTTTAGGAGGTGGAAGTAGCTCAGAACGGGAAGTGTCTTTGCGTTCGAGCCAATCGGTGAAGGTGGGTCTTGTTGAACTAGGACACGACGTAACGTTTATGGATGCTCGTGATGATGCCGCCAAGATTAGGCAGGTGGCGGCAGACTGCGACCTGATTTTCCCAATTTTACATGGCGTCGGCGGTGAGGACGGCACCGTGCAACGCCTGCTTGACCAGTTCGATAAACCTTATCTGGGTAGCAATGCTGTGGCTTCGGCCTTATGCTTTGATAAAGCCAGGCTGATCTCGGTGATTGCTACTGCCGGCGTACACGTGCCGGCTGGTGAGCTAGTGACGGCAGAGAGTTTTGCCCAGAGCCCATTCACCCGACAGCCATTTGTGCTCAAACCAGTGGCCGATGGCTCCACGGTCGGCTGTTATATTGCCCGGCAATTACCCTACGATGAGGCCAAAGCAATGGAGCTCCTGCAGCACTACGGCACTATGTTGCTCGAGGAACTGGTAACCGGTACCGAGCTAACTGTGCCGATACTTGGCGAGAAAGCTTTGCCGGTCATTGAGATCGTGCCGCCTCAAGGCAAAGAGTTTGATTATGAAAACAAGTATAACGGCGCCACAGCCGAACTATGCCCACCAGAGCATATTGCTGCAGCCGACCAAGAACGGGCGCAACGAATAGCCGAAAAAGTGCATAGACTCGCCGGTGCCAGTCATCTATCGCGAACTGATATGATCTTGCGGCCGAATGGCGAACTGGTTGTGCTTGAAATTAATACTTTGCCCGGCATGACTCATCAAAGTCTATACCCGAAGTCGGCAGCCGTAGCTGGTTATAGCTGGACGCAACTGCTCGATAAATTCGTCGAACTAGCTACGACGTAGCGTAATCCGGTAGACCTGGTACCCAAAACCAGAATTGGGACTACTTGAGGTATTAACTTGTTGCAAATTGTAGCTATAGCGGGCAGCGAGTTCCGACAGTAGTGTTTGATCGGCAAAACTTGCCCAGCTCATAAATAACTGTCCATCAAGCCGAAGATATTGTGGCAATTCTGCAAATAACCGCTTAACTACTTGATTACCTTCATCCCAAAAACATCGAGCCGTCAGATCGGGCGCGGCGGCGTCAGTGTAGGGCGGATTGGCTGTTATGGTATCAAATTGGCGCGATTGCGATGGCCATAAGTCGCTCGTTTCAAACGTGGCATTGGTGAGCCCGAGGCGACGGGCATTGGCTTGGGCACTGGCGACTGCCGCTGGGTTTATATCAGTACCATAGACCGACGTATTTGAAATCTGAGCTGCCTTGAGTGCAACAGCTCCAGCGCCTGTACAGACATCCAGTACGTGCTGACCCGGAACAATTTGAATTGAGTCGCACAGCAGCTGTGTATCTGAACCACCCGGGAAGACAGTCGGCAGGGCGTTTATTTCTAATCCAGATATTTGTTTGGTGATTGGCTGGGTGGCTTCTCGGTATGATTGTATTTTGGTGGCTTGGCGCTTGAGCGCTTCGGTTTGTGACATATTGTTGATTATAGGTGGTTAACACACTTTGAGAAACCATTCTGCATTTCCTGCAGAACGAAGCTGTCTGAGTGTGACAGCGGAGTGTTTGGTTTCGAAAAGTGGGTCAACCAAGTAATTTAAGTAAAGTTCATGGTGCGCAAGATGGCATCGCGCAGGCGGCCAATGAACTGTTTGGCTTCGGGTAATCGCAAGAAGTAGCAGGGTGCTAGGTAGGTGATAGCCGCTACCAGCGAAATAGTGGCGAATTTGGGAGCCAGGACTTCGAAACCTTTGTCGGTGGCATAGAGTGGCAAGAGGTTGGTAATCACCAGATAGGTACAACAGGCCATGATGATACCGGCTGCTAGCATGCGTATACCTCCGGAAAGTACTTCTTTCCCGCCAAATGAATGTTCGCGTCGATTGAGGATCCAAATGAGAATGAGTGTTTCCAGGGCAGCGATGATACTGGCGCTCGCTGCTAGACCCGGCACGCCGTATTGTTGCGACAAGAACCAACCCAGAGCGATGTTGGCCGGTACACTCGCTAAGCTCAAATACAAGGGTGTGCGAGTATCCTGCATGGCGTAATAGACCCGCGAGACGAGCATAAACAGGCTCAAGAAAACGATGGTACCAGCAAACGCACCTAGCGTATTAGCCACAATGACATCGCCGTCACCCTGGAGCAGGCGCACGATATAACCACGAGCAACAAAGGCAAACAAGGCCGCCGGTATCGCCAGAAAGAGGATGATGCGAGCTGTTTGGACATACGCTTTGATGAGTTTCTCCCTACCGGAGGCAGCCGCTTGCGATAGTCGCGGGAAAACGGCAGTCGTGATGGAGCTACCGATGAGCACTAATGGCACGTTTTTGAGGTTATTAGCATAAGCGAACTGGCCGACGGCAGCCGTGGAAATGAGCGAGCCAATCATAGTCTCGGCGAGATAATGGATTTGGTCGATGCCCTGATCGATGCTGCGCGGGATCATCAGTTTGAGGGTTTTGCGCACACCAGCAAGCTTGAGATTGAGCACGGGGCGGTAATGAAAACCAAGCCCAGCCAGTCCTACGATCTGGATGATTGCTTGGAGAATGACGCCGATGACGACGCCCCAAGCAACACCGTTAATTCCAAGGTGCGGGGCAAACCATTGGATGCCGATGATAATGCCAAGATTGTAGAGTATACCCGCTATCGAGAAGATGAAGAACCGGTTGAAAGCCTGCTGGACACTGCCGAGGATACTGGAAATGGCAAATAGTACCGGCGAAACGGCCATGATACGGGTCAGTTGGACGGTGAGATCGTGCGTGTGTCGGTCAAAACCGGGGGTGAATAACGTGGTGAGCGGGTCGGCAAATATGAAGATGAGCACGGCACCGGCAATAGTGCCAAGTACCAGCAAATTAAGTAACGAAGCCGTAATGTCCCAAGCTTCAGGCTCTTGATCAGCTTTGAGTTTGGCGGTAAAGACCGGAATGAAGGCCACGGCGAAGGCACCAGAGATGAGGAGAGTAAAGAGCAACTCCGGCAACCTGAAGGCTGCGTTGTAAGCTGATAGTTCCGGACCGTAGCCAAAATGCGTGATGAGGAGACGATCCCGAAACAGGCCAATGAGCCGGCTGACCAGATAGGCAAACGAGATAAGTATAGCCGCAGCACCGACGGTTTGGCGGCGGTTGGCAAGCTGAAGTAAGCGGCGGGCGTGATCCATTAGCAGCTATTATAGCGCGAATCTTTACCGGCTAGTGTGTTTTTAAATATGGGTGTGATATGGTTGTCAAACAATGCGAGAAAGCTAGCCGTCATGAAAAGTATTGATGCAATAATTGTACCGGCAAGTCGTCCGGTAATAAACTTAGCCTACGCAACCCAAATTGCACAATTAACTGGCAGCATTCTGGTTACCTTATGCAGCCGGAGCGTAACCGCGAGTCAAGCGCGTAATTTGACGTCGCAACCGAGTATAAATTTAAATGTAGATTATCAGTATAACCACGAGTTATTAGACGGATTTTTTACAAACGACTGTGCACAAGCTCTTACGGGTAGGCGGCTGAATGATATTTCTATAAAACGAAATCTAGGCCTACTACTGGCCAGGCTTGTTGGTTGGCAAACTATACTGTATCTCGACGATGATATCACCTACCTAGAAGGTCTTGATGCTACCAAAATGACGTTATCGGAGCACGGAATTATGGGCTGGAAGGTACTCAATTTTCCAGATAACTCAGTCGTGAGGCATGCCGAACGACTCAGTGGACATGAGCCGGGATTATCTCTGTCTGGTTCACCACTGATGATTGATACAAGATTTTCCGATCGTTTTTTTCCTAATATATATAATGAAGATTGGTTGTTCTTTCATGAATTACTTGGCAATACGAATCCGTACATAATTGGTCAAGCAAAACAAAAAGCATACGATCCATTTCTAACCCCAATGCGCGCTGTAGGAGAGGAGTTTGGCGATTTGATTGCTGAGGGATTACGGACTCTGATACGGTTCGGAATACCCAGTCATGAAGCTACGAAGCTCGATTGGCAGGATATTATTAATGAGCGTCAAATCCTCATTAGAGATACCTCAGCTCAGCTTCTGAATATAAGCCAGAGTAATATGGTGCGAACCGCGCAAGCTTCATTACAGGCTGCTGCAACTCGTTTAGATTCAATTCGACCAGAAGATTGTACGCAATACGTTCAAGGTTGGCGCAAGGATAGAGAATTGTGGCAGTTGCGATATTCTAGAATTCCCTCAGACTTGACGATCACGGCGGCCTTAAAATATCTTAAACTCGACCATGCTCCGATTTTTACCGATCGTTCAATACGGTTAAAGCATGCGCTCGGTAGCGTTTACTAAGTCGCGGTAGGTGCGACCACCGGGCCAGGACCAATGTCTTGAGGTTCGTCCGATCCGCGGCGAGGTTCAGTGGGAGCGGGGACATTGGGGCGAGGTCCAACGAGGGCCAGGAAGTCGTCTTTGTCGATGATTTCGTCAGTCATGAGCTTGTCAGCGATTTTGTCGACTTGTTTGCGGTACTTACGGATGACAGCGGCGGCGCGTTGGGCAGCTTCGGAAATTAGTACCTCGACTTCTTCGTCGATAATGCGGGCAACGTCTTCGGAATAAGCCCGGTTGGCGGTAAAGTCACGGCCTAAGAATACCTCTTGGTGGGTACTAAAGACCCGGTGCGGTAGGCGTTGGCTCATACCATAATCCATAATCATGCGCCGGGCAGTGGCCGTGGCTTTCTCGAGGTCGTTGGAAGCGCCCGTGGTGATTTCGCCAAAGATGACGTATTCAGCCATGCGGCCCCCGAGCATGACACCCATGTCGTCTTTGAAAGCGGCTACGGAGATGAGGTTGCGCTCTTCTTCGGGCAATTGCCAGGTCCAGCCGCCGGCACTACCGCGGGAAATGATGGAGATTTTGTTGACCGGATGGGCATTGGGCAACACGTGGGCTACGATGGCGTGACCAGCTTCGTGGTAGGCCGTAATCTTCTTTTCGACCAGGTTCATGAGACGCGATTTGCGCTCTGGTCCCATCATGACTTTTTCTAAGCTTGCCGTTAGATCTTTGTGAGTAACAGACTTTTGATCCTGACGGGCGGCCAAAATAGCAGCCTCATTCATGAGGTTCTCCAGATCGGCACCAGAGAAACCAGGGGTTTTCTTGGCGATTTCTTCCAGATCGGTGTCTTTTGCTAAGGGCTTACCGACAGCATGAACTTTGAGAATCGCTTGGCGACTCTTGAGATCGGGCGTATCAAGAGTGACGCGACGATCAAAGCGACCGGGACGCAACAAGGCTGGGTCGAGGACATCGGGTCGGTTGGTAGCAGCCATCACAATTACATTGGTGCCTTGCTCGAAGCCGTCCATTTCGACCAGGATCTGATTGAGTGTTTGTTCGCGCTCGTCATGCCCACCGCCCATACCAGTACCGCGCTGTCGGCCGACGGCGTCAATTTCATCGATAAATATAATGCAGGGTGCGTTCTTTTTGGCTTTGGTGAAGAGATCTCGAACGCGTGAGGCACCAACACCGACGAACATTTCTACGAAGTCAGAACCGGCGATCGAGAAGAACGGCACACCGGCTTCGCCCGCTACGGCCCGGGCTAGCAGGGTTTTACCGGTACCAGGAGGACCAAAGAGCAAGACACCTTTGGGGATTTTGGCACCTAGGGCTTCAAACTTTGCAGGATATTTCAAGAACTCAACAATTTCGGTGAGTTCTTGCTTGGCTTCTTCAGCGCCGGCGACTTCGGCAAAGGTGACCTTCTTTTTGTCGGCACCATAGAGCCTGGCCCGGGACTTGCCGAAGTTCATGGCTTGATTACCTTGGCCCTGCGCCTGGCGAGTCAAGAAGTAGATAAAGCCAATTATGAGCAAGAACGGACCAATAGTAACTAGTAACTGTAGCCAGAGGCTGGGATCGGCGTTCGGGTCTTTGGTTGTCACTTTGACTTTACTGGTATCAAGCCCATAGTCGGTGACGACACTGGTGCTGTTGGAGTCTTTGAAAGCAAATTGCTTGGGAGCGTTCGAGTCTTTGAGGGTAGCGGTAATCTTGCTGCCGTCTACCTCAATGGCGGCTACTTTGTCTTCTTTGATCTCGTTGATAAGGGTAGAGAGCGGTACCTCATCAATGCGCTGTTGAGGTGTGGTTAATACAATAACGGCAGCCATCGCCAAAATAGCGGCTAGCAGGAAGAGGAAGTTGCGGGTGTTGGATTTCAGTTTCAAGATGAGAACCTGTCAGCATTAAAGGGTAATTATAAACCGAGCCAGTGTATTATACGATATCTTATCCGATTTGTGAGGCATTTTTGTCGAGAAGTGTAACCTGTTGGTTGGTAATGGCCAATTTGAGCCGCGATCCGATGGGGCGATGGCGACCAGGCGAGCCGGTTTGACTAAATAAAGCCAGTTCATGGACGAGCCGGTGATTGAGCTCATGATCTGGCGCCATATGACGCATGGCGGTGACTAAAACTTCGGCGGTTTCGGTTAAGCTGAAGGTTTTGTAGACGGCCACAGGCCAGCGGAATCCGTCGGTAGCCCGGTACGGATCGAGCAAAAAGGATAAATCGGTTTCGATGGCTTGATTGAGAGCTGCCACTTTGTCCAGGGCGGCCACATATTGCTGGCGCCAGTCGGCAGTCGCCGCGGGCAGGAGTTGGTGCCGGACGAAATTGCGGGGATTGGTAGTGTCGGCGTTAGTGGGGTCTTCCCGCCAGTTTAGCTGATGGCTCTGGGCGTAGTGCCTTAGCTGGGTACGGGCAATGGCCAGCAACGGTCGGATTACCGGCATACCATCGAGCGTGACACCCTGCATAGGCGCTAGTCCCCGTCGCCCAGTACCGCGGGCGAGATTGAGGAGGCTTGTTTCCAGAAGATCATCTTGATGATGGGCGGTAATGATGGCGACAGCTTTAATTTGCCGAGCTGTTTGGGCAAGCAATTGGTATCGAGCTTGTCGGGCAGCCGCTTCACTGGCGTGAGGTGACAATTGCGCATGGTTGACGATGCAGCTCAATTCATAGTTCTGAGCGGCTTCAACCACAAACTGAGCATCGGTAGCCGAATCGGATCTAAGGCCATGATCGACATGAGCGATAGAGAGCCGGTAGCCACTATCAGACGTGGCGAACAGGTCGAGGAGCACCATGGAATCAGCACCACCAGAAACTGCTAGGAGGTACGTGCCAGGCTGAGGCCAGCTGACGGATGAGATGAGATTGTGCTCGGTCATGCCGGGGATTGTAGCTTAGATGAAGCGGCCAATCCAGCGGTGGGCACCTTGCAAGTAGTATTCAGGATGATCCTTGATGTCGGATTTGAGTTTGGCTGGACTCAGCCAGCGAATCGCCGAAACTTCTTCGGGCTCAAGTACAAATTGCTCGACCGGCCAATCGCAGGTCGCAAAAAACCACTTACAAAAGTAGGTACGGCCAGGCTCATCTTTGCCAATAAAGACTTTGGGGCCAGGAGTAAACTCGATGCCAGTGAGGCCAATTTCTTCGGCGGCTTCCTTGACGATATTGTCATGGTAGCTCTCCCCGGCTTCGACCGTACCTGCTGCTGCCGGTCCCCATAATCCGCCAGAATTATTCATGTTGGGATGGCGCTGGGCAATGAGGATATCGCCCTGTGAGTTTGTCAGCCACAGTGCACTTACACGGTAAATGTGGTGGTCAGCGCGTTGCTCGGGCGTAATCCAACCCAAGACTTCGTCTTGGTCGTTGACGTGCTGGATGAGGCGCGTTTGGCTCATGCGTGATGATCTCCATGTTGACTGTGATGGTCGTGAAATTGATGCAACAGGGCATGGCCGCGGCCGCGAGCAATCAGCCAGCGGTTAATCGGAACGGTGACAATAAAGGCTACGACGAGCGATGTGACCAAACTAACCCAAAAGAGCATACTCGATAATCCAGCCGCTAATGCACCGGGGACGATCAGCATAAAGGCATTGTCGGCAATTTCCATGGTAGCAATTGAAACACTGTCGGCTGCCACTGCGGTACGGGCAGCTACCGGCCACGTCAATCCAGCCCGGCGTAATGGCCAAATACTAAGACTATATCCAAAAGCAAAAGCTAAGAATACTGCCAATAACACTGCTAGCCAGGCCGGCCAGGCCAACGCCGTACCAATGATCATGCCGAGCACTTCACCAATAGCGCAGCCAGTCAGACAGTGCAGCGTAGCTGAGACCGCTTGGCGGGTCAAATTATCATACATCGAAGAGTCTAACAAATAATACCTGGTGGCTACGGGTAGATTCGAACTACCGACCAAGAGCTTATGAGTCTCCTGCTCTACCACTGAGCTACGCAGCCAGGGGATAACTGCCAAATTATAACCTGATATAAGGGTAAAGTCTACGGTGTTTCCGGTACGGTTTTGCCCACCCTACCGACAAGGGTCAAGGCGTGATCGCCGCACCGGTTGCGCCTATGCTGTAACCGCCTAGAGTTCATTTAGGCAATCTCGTGCCCGGGGAGACACCCGCCCGCTCTTCCCGGGCACTTTTCATTTTGATATTGAAGGCATCGTCGACTATATTATCCCTCACTACATTCACGCGATTAGTCGCATTATGCGACCTATGTTGTAATAGCCCAAATTGTCGAGCAAATGTGGCTCTATATAGGCCTTCTAAATGCTTATACTGGACATATTAAGCAATGGGTCGCAGATTGAGATATATATACTTTATGGTTAGTTACGGAATCGGGAATAATCTCAGATAACTTATATGCGTAAGCGCAGAGCGCAAAACTACCGCTGCGATACAAGAAAACGACCCAAAACTGGGTCGTTTTTGATAATTTCTTGGTAGCGGGGGCAGGATTTGAACCTGCGACCTTCGGGTTATGAGCCCGACGAGCTACCGGACTGCTCCACCCCGCGTCGTACCTGGGATAATGTATCATGTTTTTACCTAGTGCGTCAAGATCGAGGGCGTGCTAGAATAACAGCATCAAGAAGAGGAAACGTATGAAAAAGCGATGGTTTGCTGCAGCCGCGTTGGCTCTAGCCCTGATACCAGGGGGCGCTTTGGCCTTTGGTTACGATCAAGGACAACATGTAGTAATAGCCGAGGGACAGACTAAGTCCGGCACGTTTTTTGCCAGTGCCCAAACGATTGAAGTCCGTGGCACAATTGATGGTGATTTAGTCTGTGCAGGCAACGATGTCAATATCACCGGTACCGTCAATGGTGATGTCATTTGTGCAGCCCAAAACATTCGGGTATCGGGCATAGTCTATGGTAGTGTGCGTGCTGCTGGTCAGACAGTAGAAGTGGGCGGGGATGTCGGCCGTAACCTAATGCTCTTCGGCCAGACGGTGCGTACCAATAGTGGCACCAACGTAGGTGGAGACGTCGGAGTCTTTGGTCAGATTGCCGAGCTATCTGGATCATTGGCACATGATGTGTATGGTGCCCAACAAACGCTCATTATTAATGGTCAAGTGACCGGCAATGTGTCGGCGGCCACCGAGGTCATGCGACTCGGCGATACCGCCTTCGTGGAAGGTAATGTCTGGTATAGCGGTACCGAAGCTTCGACGTTTGATCAGAGTAAGGTCAATGGCACGGTCTACTTCACTGAACGGCCGACCCAAGCCCAACAGCAAAGCAACCGGGGTGCCAAAGTAGCTGGTTGGGTTTACTGGACTGTGGCAATGTGGTTAGCGGCAGCGGTATTAATTCTGGCCGTTCCACGGGGTTTGCGAGCGGTATCGAAGACTATGCAAACTCGTCCTGGTTTGAGCTTTGGTTGGGGCGCATTAGTATTATTCGCGACGCCGATGGCTCTGATCTTACTTGCCGTAACTGTCTTCGGACTGCCGGTCATGTTTGCCATTTTGCTCTTATGGCTGACGGCCATGGCATTTACCCCGGTATGGGCAGGCGTCAGTGTCGGTCATTGGCTGTTGCGCAAAGCCCGTTGGCACGCCGATTCACTATGGTGGAGTGCCGGTCTCGGTGTGGTAGTATTGCTGCTAGCTGCGCAATTGCCACTGTTTGGGCCGCTCGTAACTGTATTAGCGCTCGTATGGTCACTCGGTGGCCTCGTAGTTTCGATCGTTTCAGCAGGACGAACTACGCCTAAGGCTGGGGTTGCCCCCGCAAAAAACTCAGCCACAAGCTGAAGTTTGACTCATTGACAGCTGGATCTGGCACTGGCGTTGGCAACGGCGTCGGTGCAGATTTAGCGATGATGACTACGTTTTCGCCTGGTTTTTGTAAGCCAAGTTTGGCCCGGGCTTCGCGCTCACGAAACGAATCGGTCGTAAAATAGGTAATGTTGTTGGCTAGTTCCTTTTTCTGGCTCTCCAACATGCTGATTTCGGCTCGGAGGCTGGCAGATTGTTCATCGAGGTCGTGGTTTTTCTTGACGGTTTGTACAAGCACGACTAATAGATAGAGCACAACTAAACCGGCAGCAATGTTGAAGAGATTGGGCCAGGTGAACTTCATACTTCTTATAGTAGCACTTCAACAAGAATTGCCTGGCCGAATAACTCTTGCTTGCTCACGATCGCCATCAATGACCTATCCAGATAGCATTTGCTTGCTCACGAACGCCGACCGCAGAGTAAACACGTTTATGTATTATTACCTACATGAGCTGCGCAACCTTATCTGGTTCGGTCTTAAAAATAAGCTATATCTAATCTGATATCCGTGTATAATAAGTGCGTTACCGCGGGCCGTAGCTCAGCGGTCAGAGCAGGCGGCTCATAACCGCTTGGTCGCAGGTTCAAATCCTGCCGGGCCCACCATTGATTATATTGCACTTATCTCCTATTACTTGATCCGCTCCATCTGAATCCAGTACCCCTACAATTTGATAGTGCGCGGGTTCATCCACGAGGCCAAAATATCAGCCCGATTCAAATTGTTGGTCAAGTTGGTGGCGGGTCGTCCCAATATGAATTCGGCGCCCTGCGCCAGCGAACCGCGGTGCTCCGGGATGCCATCAGCGGGGCGATTCTGGAGCTGAGACGAACGATTGTAACTAGTGGCGCACTGTGGCCGCAAATCGATATTGAACTCTTACCCGTAATGATGGTAGGTTTGTCGACTGACAGTTGGGGTCAATTGATGACAACGTGGGGTCGCCCATCCGCCTGATGTTGCACCGCCTCATCGGCCATTGTTGGAGTCTCATCTGCCAATGAGGCATCTACCGACGTGCCAGACGCGTTTAGTCCCGCCGGCTATGATAGCCGGCGGGACCGCGGTTCATTGCGCACTGGGTCGAAGCTTTTTGATTATATGGAAGCTGGTTTACTTCTCATCTTCATTTGGCGGCCCCAGTACCAGACTGAGCTGTTTCCTCGGAATGTCCATTTCGAAGTGTCTACGGGTTTCCGATCGCCTTTGGTGGGCTTTTCTTCATCCTTATCTGGGTCTTTTTCGGACATTACGACCACCTATTCTTGTCGATTGTACCTGGCGAGTGGGATGCGCTGAGAACCCAGCTACAGCATATCACGGATCAAGCTTGATTGACTATTTCTTGACATCGGCGCAAGTATTGGGAATTGTGCTACCATAAGGGTTATGAAACCAGCTACTACCAAACATCCAAATAGCTTTGAGGTACTAGCAGTCACGGCGGGGCCAGACCCAGATGCTGAGCGCCTATATATACTCACAGAGACTGAGCGGATAAATAAACTGATTGATAATTTCCGCAAACCGACAATGTGGTCCCGGCTTGCGAAAGGAGCTACCGGCAAGCCTAAGTTGGAGGAATTGAAGCATTACCGACACAAATTGGCGTCGTACCGTAATACCATCGATCGCTATGACCAAGCGATGGCGGATGGATTGATACCATTTCGGATCGTGATTGCCAATACTGGCCAGCAGCGTGATTTCGATATCAAAATCCGGGTACATATCCAAGATGGCGATTTGCATCTGGCAAAAACTTTGCCGCAACGTCCCCTGCGCGTGGATTCGGCCGTCCAACATGTGATGGAGCCATCAACCATAGATTTGTCGACCCATTTTGTGCGCAGCGATATGCGGATCGGTCGGCGTAGCTTGGCGGCACGGTTTTCCGAGCTGGATTCGGGTGCTGATGCCGATTTACTCAATCAAACCGTATTTGTACAACTGAGCGATGATACCTGGATGGATTATGAGCTGTCGTCGCAACTAGGCGGTACTGTCCGCGGTACAATCGATGTCTAGTATTATTTGACTACAATCTGATATTACGGCAGTATTGGTCGGTTACATGGGACTGGCGGTCAGCGGACTGCTCTTCTATTGGCTTATCGTAATGGTGATGTCTGTCCTGATGGTACCGGAAATCTGATCTCTAGCCAAAGAGGCTCGAGTTATCCGTCAGAACGCGCAATAAACTATATGTATGACTTAATTACTGAGCGGGGGTGGGCGTCACTTCTGGCAAAGTGGTTGGCGACACTGTAGCTACGGGCGTAACACTACTACCACTGGTCTCGAGAGCGGCATTGATGGCATCACGCAAGTCGGCATAGGAGAATCCTTTGGTGGCTACACCGTCAATAAAGATCGTGGGGGTACCGGCGACACCCAAGGCAGTGCCGTCTGCAGTGTCTTGATCAATGATGGTCTGGAACTGCTTGTCGGTGACAGCCTTCTTGAACTTTTCGACATCTAAACCGAGCTCACCAGCGTAGTTAGCAAAGGTATCTAAGGGGCTTGATTGATTTTCCCAAGCAGGTTGGTTGGTGTAGAGCTTGTCGTGCATTTCCCAAAACTTTCCTTGGTCACGAGCGGCTTCGGCCGCTTGCGAGGCAATTTGAGCGTTGGCATGTTGGGCAAGCGGGAAATGGCGGAACGAGAATATAATTTTGCCAGCAAAGTCGGCTTCAATTTGTTTCATATCCGGATAGGATGTGGCACAGGCTGGACATTGGTAATCACCAAATTCAACGACCTGAACCGAACCAGTGCCACGAGTGGGTGTAGATTCTCGGGTGAGCTTAGATTTGTCACCGACCGGTTTGGGATCGGCGCGGTTGGTGAGGACGAACAGGCCGATGAGGCCACCAATCACCAGCGTTAATATAATTCCCATAGTTTTGGCTTCACTCGACATAACAGTAGCTATCCCCTTTGAATAAGTAACTGCATTATTGTAGCACCTTTGTCTGAGATGCAACTTGAGAAAAACCGGCGCCTATGATGGCGCCGGTTTTACGGACAGTTATGATAAATGGTCTTACTTGGCGACCTTTTTCAAGACGAGTAGACCGGTGCGGGCGTTTTCGACAGCGGTATAACCGTCAGGAAGGGCTTCAACAGCACCATCGCGCACGTCACGGGCGAAGAAGTAAATGCGCTGCTGGCGACCGCCTTTGAGGGTGACGTCTTTCTGATGCAGATAGTATTGCTGTCCTTTAGAGTTGGTTTGTGAATATGCCATATGATATTCCCGATTAATTAATGTTCTTATCTGTATTATCCTTATGCTGCAACAGATGTCAACAGATTTGGGCAAAAAAGTTGCGCTTAGACATCGGCGAAGAGCGTCACGTTATCGCTAGATACTCGCAAGATGCCGCGAGTAATAGGAAATTCAAGCTGTTGAAAGCCAGTATTTAAGGTGATTGTTCCGCCGGTGAGAAGAGAGAAAAAGTTGATATGACCAGCCAGGATGTCGAAGGGACCGGTGCGGTTGGCGGCACTGAGTGATACTGCTTCGCCTTCGTAATATGTCTGGTAGGGGCTAAAGATCTTAATTTTGAAGCGCTTGAGTTTTTTATCCATGATTGATTCGAATTAAATCAAAATCTCTTCAATGCCGGAAAGAGTTTGTTCGCGGGAGAAGAATTGGCCGGGTATGCCATTTAAGTGCTCGGTGACGTACATGCTTTGGGCGAAGTATTCGATGAGTTTTTGGCTTTTGGTAGTCAGCGCGGTCTTGGGGAGAGCTCGTTTTCACCGATGATGGCGATGATGTTTTTCAAACTATCATATTTTTGCATAATAGCTTGCACCTGGGTGACCAACAGATAGTGCCTATCCCCTACGATTTCGGGCGTGATGAGTGAGGAGCTGGTTTTGATGAGGTCGACAGCGGGGCGGATGCCGGCTTCGGCCACGGCGCGGAGAGCACGATGACAGAGTCGATTTGAGAGGAAATCTCCTGCACTGCCGGGTCGGTGAGATCGTCAGCCGGGATGTAAATGGTTTGGATGGAGGTAATGGAGCCGTTGGCGTTTGAATACAGCCGGTCCTGGAGGCGTTTGAGGTCGGAGAAAATGGTGGCCTGGTAACCGCCTTCACTGGGGATTTGACCCATCATGGTGGACAGTTCGTTGCCGGCCTGGATGTGGCGATAGACGTTGTCTACAAAGAACAAGATGTCGCGCTTTTCTTCGTCCCGGAAGTATTCGGCGAGGGTAGTGGCCGTCAATCCGACCATGGCGCGCATGGCAGGGTTTTCGTTCATTTGACCATAGAACATGGCGGTCGTGGAGAGCATCTCGCGTTCTTTGAGGGTCTGGTACAATTCGTGACCCTCACGGATACGCTCGCCGATACCAGCAAAGAAAGCCAACTTGGTGGGGTCTTTGCCGATATTGTGAATGAGTTCCATGATAAGCACCGTCTTGCCAACACCGGCGCCGCCGATGATACCGATTTTGCGCCCTTTGACGAAGGGAGTGAAAAAATCGATGACTTTGATGCCGGTTTCAAGTAACTCGTCTTTGTTGTCGAACTGTTGCGTGGAAACAGCACTAGTGTAAATGCTGCGGCGGGGTACTTCGGGTCCAATGGGTTCGAGGTTGTCGGCGGTCAGTCCTACAGCGTTGTACAAGCGTCCTAAGGCTTTGGTGCCGGTAGGAACGTTGATGGTGGTGCCGGTGGCGACAACCCGGGCGCCACGGTGTACGAGCGAGCTGGAGACGAAAGCGATGCAGATGGCATTGCGGCTGGCAGTGAACGAATTAATTTCGAGCATAATTTCGGGATGACCCTCAACGGTGAGGATTTCGCGTAACTGTGGCCGGGCTTCTCCAGTGAAGGCCACTTCCACGATAAGACCTTTGATGCCGACGACGTGACCGGCTTGGCCTTGTTGAGGAATAGGGGTAGGCTCACTCGTGCTTCGTTTCACGTCGTTCAAAGGCGCACTCACAGAGCCAACCCCTATACCGGCAACAGCTATTGGCACCGGAGCTGGAGTGCTGGCAACCGGAGTGGTCGGCCGAGGTTGGGTCGCTGGAGTAGGTGTCGCCATAATGGTTATTCTTATAATACTACATCGTAGTTGGTCATTAGGTGAAATAACTACTTGTATTATTTACCTTTTCATTGTAAAATAATGATTAGTGTTTAATCGTGGCAATCGGCTGCGGTCACATCGACATTTGAGAGGTTTTCTTGTGCGACTTGATGCTTGACCTCGACGACACCTCAGTTCACTCGACGCCATCGGTTCGCCCACATCGCCAGTGGTTTTGGCTCTCGTGGGCCTCGTTGCGGTCATAGTCATGATCGGCATTGCGGCGCTGTGGGGAAATACTTATAACGCTGGCTTGGAAGCGGGAAGACTTCAGGGCAGGCAAGAGGGCATCGATCAAGGTAAAGCTGAAGGTATCAACGCCGGATTCGATCACGGTGTGATGGTTGGCCAGATGTATGGCCTTGCTCGCAAGCCTGATCCGCCGGTAGCAACCGTTCAGCCAGTCGGACGGCACAAATTTCTGACTCAGTCTGGCACGCCAATGTACAAATGCGTTAATGGAGAGCATGACGCGCTCATGAGTACTAGGAACAATGTGAGTATCCGCGGAGCGTGGATTTCCACGAGCTTGTCAGGTAGTGTTTTTCACATTGCCTGGAACAATACCGATGCCATGATACTGTCAATTGGATACACAGACACAAACGGTAAAAGGCAAGAGCGTCAAATCCCCATTTTGGCAAAAGACGACCAAGTGTTAGCGGAAAACCAAGCTATGGCCAAGAAGCTAGTGACGACCGAGCAAACACCCGGTTACCCACGCTCACTAACTGAGATCATGATGAGCATGACTCATACTGTGGATGTGGATCTCACCAAAGTATTGCCAGGTTGGGATGGGGATACCCGGCTACCAGGCTCAGTGAACATCCATACAATAGTGTGCGATTACAAGGAGCCTGTTCCGGCGCAACTGCGCGATCCAGGATCTGTTGCTAGCCAGAATCTGGCGAAGCTCTATCGTTAACCTCCGCCCCAGGGCCTTGACAGGTGTACTAACCAAGTACGCTCGTCGAGGCCCTTTGACTTGTTATAGCGGGATCAAATCTTTTGGATTCGATGTTTTAAATTAGGACACTTTGCGCCTAATTTTAGTGCATTAGGTATTCTGAGTCCGAGCAATTATGAGTCTAGATGACGCAGGTAATTTTCGGTGGCCGCACACTACATACTTTATGCTTACGTGCATTGCGGAGACTTAGTCTACTGCATAGATTCAAAATATATTTCTCACTTATCATTAAGGGGCATTGTTGAAAACTCTTTTAAATAGATCATTGATGCGTCGTATTTTTCAAATTCGTGGCTTAACTTCACAGATTGCCTTTGAGATATAATTGCTCTGTTAGTGTTAACCCACAGATCATGCGAATTTATACCTATGCAACTTAAGGGGATATCTTCGGAGTCAAGATAATAATCAATTGTCTTATGAAACCACTTTGATTTAGTCTCTAAGTCTTCTAAGTTGATTTGATGATTGAGGGCAGCATTTGGTGGTAAGTTAAGGTTTGCAATTCCTGAGACTATTCTAAAATCATTGGCATGGTAACTATACTCACCGATTTTATACACTTTAAATGGATGTAGGATTGTTTGAGGCGTAATTGTGTGTAATTGACTGTTCAATGTATCTTTAAACGAGTTAACGTAATCAGCTTCACATCCGAATATAAAATCTTTTGCATACCAAGCAATTAAACTATTAATTTCGTTCGCTTTTTCAGCTGATAATTTCGTATATCGTACGTTTGCCAACCAACTTCCATATTTATAACTGGCAATTATTCGTCTACGTGCAATCGTAACTTTTAATATTAACTTCTTATCTATAGGTATATACCAGCCTACAGCACGACCTTTCGAATCAAAAAATCCCGCTAAACCTCGTTCATTTGAAATGGCCGAGATATTTTCAGGCAGAATTAGTATTTCCCACTCTGATGCCATGATCGGACACAATAGGTTCAACAGATAATCAACTCTGTTGCTATTAAGATTACTTTCACTTAGTAATCCTAATGGCTTCAAATGCTGAACGATTGGATGGGTATTATACCTATCGTTGAAGTCTTGTCCACGGGCGAAAAGACCGCTAACAAGCGGTACCAATACATGAATAAATTCATCTAGATACAGAGGTGGCTCGTGGACCAACTTTGCAATCAATGGCGTAATTGGTGATTCGTATCCCCAATCATCTACACTTTTCCAAACGTTAGTGTCGTCTAAGTCGTCATAAAATCGGTTTACAACACTTACCTGAGAAGCCATTTTAAGGTGTGCTGAAATTTGCCCTCGCCTGATTTGCCATACTTTTCTACTTCTAGTTTCCGTTTCTATGTCGGAAGAAAAGCGACCAATTAAAGCAGCGGGTATAATGTGTTGCTTCTTACCGCTCATGATAATTGTATATTAGTTTATAAGGAACATTTTAGAAGATTAACCGGGCGTCATGGCGTTCATGGAATTGACGATTTCTTTGATGCGATCGTCGGCCTCACCGCGGCGGGCCCGGTTGTAGTTCATGAGGAGGAGGGTTTGCAATTCTTTGGCGCGTTTTTTGGCGGCCGACATAGCGGTGAAACGCGAAGCATATTGGGCCAGACGAGATTCGAGGATGACCTGGGAGAGGGCAATTTCCATCATGACCGATTCCAAATATCTGACGACGTCGTCGACGGATGGCTCGAAGAGATAATCGCGCGGTGAGATGATGTTTTCTTCGGCGGCTTTGGAGGTGGTGGCCAGGGCGCGTACCCGGCCGAGTAAGTCGATACGGCCGACCTCTTGAACGGTTAACGAGATATAGCGTTGATACCAGACTGTCGGGTGGGCATAGCCTAGTAATTCGTCGACAATGGGACTCACATCGATGGTCTGATCGATATCAGGCAAGCGGAAATAACGCTTGATTTTGGCTTTGTGTTGGACGAATTGGGTAGCACCGTGGGCACCGATGACAATGAGATCGGTAGTATTGGGATCTAGATTTTCGAGGACGGTCCGAACGATGCGCTGGTCGATATCACCCGACAGACCACCTTCGGCGGTGAGAGCCAAGAAGACATTTTGCTTTTGACGTTTGGGGCCGTTTTTGCCAGTTAATCGATCGTTGGGATCGACGCGTAGCTGGGTATATATTTGCCACAGTTCAGCGAAGAATTGCTGGCTTCGAACCACCCGGTCTTTGATTTTTCCGATGCGCATTGATGCAATCGACTCAAAGACGCCGGTTAGTTCGGAGACGGTACCAACTTGACTAGCTTCGGCTTCAATGGCGAGAGAATTTGAACTCATAGCTTAATTCTTGCCGTCTTTTTTAGCAGGTGTGGCTGGTGGTTGCCCGGGAGGAGGGGCTGCGGGAGCTGGCGGTGGAGGAGCGGGCGCTTGGACCGTCACTTCGGACAGCAGCTTGGTAATTGCGCCATCCCAGTCGGATTCAGGTGTGAGGGTGGGAGCCACTTCTTTGGCTTTGCGTTTGAGGCTGTCAATGTTGATAGTGATTTTGCCTTCAGTTTTCATGACTACACCCAGGATGAGGTCCTGCTCATTAATACTATAGACGACATCCGGAGGCTGCTTGAGGGCTTCGTAAATCTTTTTGCCCAACTCAAGATCGGCTTTTGACTCAATGGCTAGTTCTGAGCCGAAGTGACTAAATTCGGCGGCTTGGCGATAGGCGGCGAGCTTTTTGAACAGGGCGGCGGTCAAGGCTTTTTGACGCTTGTTCTGACCAACACCACCGACACGGGAGACGCTCAAACCGACGGAGATAGCGGGTCTGATGCCGGCCCGGAAGGCCTCGGTATCAAAGATGAGCTGGCCGTCGGTGATGGACATGATGGCGGTTGGAAGTGGTGCGGTAATGTCGTTATTGGGCGTTAGCACCACGGGGATTGCGGCCAAGGTAGCGCCGTTTTTGGCGAGGCGGCCGGCACGTTCCAGCAACGAAGAGTGAGCGTAAAACATATCGCCTGGATACGAGGCCCGGCCGGGTGAGGTTTTGAGCAACAGTGATAACTCGCGATAAACTTTGGCGTGATTGGATAAATCGTCATAAAATGATGACGCAGTCTTTGCCGCTATTCCATAAGTATTCGGCGACGGTGACGCCGACGTACGGTGCTAAATAACTTTGGGTGAGCGAATCAAAGACACTGGCGACAATCACCACACTGTAGGCCATAGCTCCAGACTTGTTGAGCTTGGCGATGAGGCTGTCGACGTCGGCTTTGCGCTTGGAGATAAGGACATGGATTACCAGCCGGCCGGTGCCAGCCTGAGCGAGCGTTAGTTGCATCGTAATAGCTGATTTACCAACCTTATTGTCACCAAGAATGGCAATACGTTGGCCTTTGACGAGCGGGAAAAGCTGGTCGGCGATGGCGACACCGGTGGAAAGCGGGTCTTTGAGCTCTTGACGTTCGATAATACCGGGAGCTACCTTGAACACCGGGTCATAGCGGGAAAATGTTACGGGTCCTTTGCCATCCAGGGGTTGACCGGTGACAGATAAAACTCGACCGATAACAGCCTCGCCGACACCAGTGACTAATTCGGGAGCTTCAAGCACGACGAGGGTACCAATGGCGATGGTTTCAGCCGTCATATTAAGTACCATAACCGTGTCGAGATGGACTTCACGCACCATACCTTGGTGGCCGTTATCGAAGTAAACTAACGCTCCAACGGCAATATCACCGAGTCCGCGAACCGTCACAATAAACCGGTCGACTGCGATGACTTCGCCGGAGGCATTGCCAGCCGCTACTAGTTTGGCAAATTTGGGATTATCAAACACGATGAATAATTCCTGCTAATTTGGAGGCTCCGCCCATGAGCTGCTGTTTCCAAGTGAAATCGTAAACATGATTGGGCGTACGAATGACGATGCCACCGCCGAGGTTGCGGTCAGCGACGAACGAAATGAGCGCCCGGGAGCTAATATTTGTATGAAACCACGAAACTAATACCCGGCGTTGTTCATGATTGGGCATAGCCGCCAATTTGACATGGATCTCAGGCAGTTTAAGGGCGCGCAGTTCGGCCAATAAGCCTTCCAATGTCTCGAGCGTAGGGGTTTGTGAGCCAAAATGGTTACGGATAACTAACTCGGTTTCAGCACTGTGATCTGGTTCGGGCTGAGAAGCGGCGGCAGCTCCCACTTTGCGCTGGATGCGGGTTTGGCGATACCAGTCGGTATATTGTTCCAAGTCGTAGATGACCGACTCAAGCAGGTGTGGACTATAAACTTCAGGGGGCAGCTCATACGCCATCGGTAAGATCCTTTCGGATATCAGCTTTATGCGCTTCGAGGCTCGTCAGGATAAACTGCATTTGTGCACCCAGATCCACGCCAGAACCAAGGGCTTCAGAAATGTAACTCGAGATTACGTCGCCCATTTTGGCATCAAATTTCTCAACGAGATGCTGACGCTCGGTCGCCAATTCTTGTTCCATACCTTGGCGGAGTTCGATGCGTTGATGCTCAACCGCTTCTCTAATTTGGTTCATAGCCTGTATGGCTACCTGACGGACTTCTTCAAGAGTCTTCTGGTAGGCTTCGAGTTCTTCTTCGATGACTTTGGTAGTCAGGCGAGAGACCTGCTCAGTTAGTTGTTTGGAGGTGCCATGGAGGTCGGCGCCAAAGGCAGCCACCGATTTAGTGATCTCGGTGTCATAGGCGGCGATGAGTCGCGTTTGGAGCTGATCGGCATTTGGTTGAGAAATGGATACTTTGGGCGCGGTATGTTGGCTACGGAGAAGGTCTTGATGGAGCTTTTGCAATCTTAGACTCTGTACAACCACAACAATACTCAAGATTAGGATGAGTACGGCTAGACTAATTAATACGATTATATCCATAGCGTTTTTACCTCACGATCACCAAATACATTGCTACTCCGGCTGATATCAAAATACCAAATACTATTGTCATGACTTGAAGTAGACCTCTTAGGACCGAACTTCGAGACAAGGGGTTGCGTCCAATCGAAATAATACTGTTCCGGACAGCGGCATATAGTAAGACGGTGACGCAAACTAAAGCAACTATCAAAATAAAGCTGGCTAGAATAATCCGTATAGGCGAAACGGCTTTGCCGGCTAGATTGTTTGAAAGTGATTGCAGCCAGTTCGGAATTGCATAGGGTTGTTTACCTTCGGTTGCAGTGTACGCGGATACTGCAATAACAACTGGTATCTGTCCAATAGTTACGTCCCTTTTCCCTGTTGATTCTTCGATTTCGCGCTTAGTGGTGCCTTCGTTGTCGGCATTGAAGTCAGCCTGGGCGGTACCGATAACACGAGTGGATTCAGTGCCGACCTTTTGACCGACTCCAGCGATCGAAGATATGGTTATGTAGTCGCCCAAATGTATGTCTCCGCCTGCATTTGAAACCAACAAGGTCACCGTACCAGTCGTACCTACCTGAACTTGCTTGCTCGATCCTCCAGATAGTGATATAGAAGCCGAAGAAGGCGGAACGACTACGCCAAAAAGTCGGCTCACGTTATCTGGAGTCGATACCACTACTTTGCCCGCTCCAGATTCATCAAGGGAGACCATACTCCCAGTGGCAATGTCGGCATCGACAGCGTAGCCCTGAGACAAGCTGGCGCTAACCGGTGCGGCGGCCAGAGCCACCACCAGATATACAGCGGATACCAGCGCTTTTAGAATAATCATACTATCTTTGATTATAACGGTAGCGCAAGCATTATGGGAGTGGGTGGACACTGAGAATGCCAATTGTTATGCTGGCACTAGCACTAATGAGATGGAGTTAATTTTTAGTATGGATGTTCGCCGACAAGCTAACGACAATTCTTTTTCAGAACCGCAGCAAACCGCTCCTCGATCCCATACTGGACGCGGTGGCCGCGGAGTTTTACCCAAAGTCCTGATGGGCTTGGCCGTATTATTAGCTTTATCAGCCTTAGCTTGGCTGATCGTCATGGGCGTGGGTTACTTCAACGCCGGCAGTTCAGTCAAAGCTAAGCAGTTCCAGGCAGTCTTTTTGACCAATGGCCAAGTTTACTTCGGCAAAGTTAAAAATGTGAACTCTGACTACGTCAAGTTGGAAGAGATTTACTACTTACAGGTTCAACAAACTGTCCAGCCCAAAGACGGCAAGGCAACCGATACTTCAAACCAAGAAGTTTCACTCGCCAAACTCGGTGGTGAATTGCACGGTCCTGAAGATGTCATGTACGTCAACCGTGACCAGGTATTGTTCTGGGAAAACCTCAAAGAAGATGGCAAAGTAGCCAAAGCTATTTCTGACTACAAAGCGAGCGGCGATAAATAAGACCACTCCAGGGAGTTACGGGGCGAGAAAGAGCCGCTTATCACAAGCGGCTCTTTTGTCGGAATGAGAAAATCGATAGAGGCATTAATATTTAATCGTTCTCAAACATAAATACCACCTCATATGCGAGGTGGTATTTATGATATCTTTTGGCGTAACGGGATTACGAGGCTAAGTCGTAATCGCGCTGGCCACCACCGAAACGGCGGTCAGAACCTTCGGCCTTGGGACGAGCTTCCGAAATGGTCAGCTTGCGGCCGTCCAGGTCAGCTTGATCAGTCTGAGCAATAGCAGCGTCAGCAGCAGCATCATCGGCCATCTGGACAAAGCCAAAGCCCTTTGAGCGCTGAGTTGCGCGGTCCATGATGACATCCGCGCTCACAACTTCACCAAATTTGGCGAAGAATGCTTGTAGATCTTCACTAGTTGTAGTATACGGCAGGTTGCCGACGAACAGTTTTTTGGCCACGAATTGGGCTCCACTTATCTTGTTCCGCCTTCGGAGCGGTTTAATCTTTACCGCCGCATAATAACCTATTAAGAGGCTTCTGTAAATGCCTCCGCCCGATACCAGGGCGTAAATGTTAGTTGAATGCAAGCCAAAACTAGATAGAGTTGGGCGGCCATCCCAAATACCGCGAGCAGTGCCCACACCACACTCATGTATGATTGCTCGGTGCTAAACCGGCCGAAAAGGTTGAACCAATACATTATTCCCACCTGCAAGAGTGCCAGGTTGGCCAATAACGCTCCCGCGGCGACGGCTTTGATGCCTAAGTTTCGGACTGAATTTGAGCCTGGGCCGCGGTTGGTGTAAGCGGTTTTGAGCGTGACCTCGTTGCGGGCTTCAATGAGAGCATTGTAGCCGGCCCAGCAAATCAGGTAGGCCACCAGGCCGACAGCCGCCCAAAATGCCATTACGGCTATCTGGGATATGATGGGCGATTGCAGCCAGCCATCGAAAAAGGCATGAAACTGGTTATTGACGGCGTTGACAGCGTCGGAGTTGATTTCCATCATCTCGAGAATACCCTTGGAATGGGCCAGTACCAACATGACGCTACTGGTGACAAAGGCAATGGCGTACTGCGCCGGCGTCGGTATTATGATCGCTAAGAATCTTTGTTGAAATGGTAATGGTGCACTCATCGGTGTAGTCTCCTAGGCCGCATTTTAACGAATCCGATGGCTAAAGCACAAGCGGCACCCAAGAGTAGGGCACCCGTGAGATCGGTAGTCCACCATGGACCGCGGACATTGGTACGATAGGACGTCATAACTGGCGCTGGTTGGGGCACAGGTGTTGGCTGCAAGTGTTTATCGAGGTAATCCTGGTTGCATTTGGCTTGGGCAACCGATGAGGTGTGACTAGTGCAGGCAGCTTGGGCAGCAGCGTAGGCCTGTGCTTGGGTGGCTTTGGCGGCCGAGGTCGCGGCCGTGGCGGTTGCTACATCACGATCAAACGATCCGGCAAGTTCATAATTGGCCTGTAGAAACGAGTGAGTTTGGATGAACGTATCAAGACTAGCCCGGCTTGCAGTTGTGTCAGTACCGGTAGTATCAGCTACTTCGATACCTTGAATCAGACGGTTGACCTCAAGTCGGGATTGGTTCCAGCTGATGAGCGCGGCCATAGCTAGCAAAGCGGCCAACGCCAGAAATGGATATTTAGAAATAACCTTCATCATCTGCCAGCGTACTGGTAATTAGGCATTCCTGTAAAGCTGCTGGGCTGTTAGAATGAGGCAACTATGGAATTTATCCCCCGGTCATCATCCTGGCGCGAGAAAATATTGGTCACTATTTTGGGTGGCCTCTTAATCATCGCGGGCGTCATTATGCTGGCTCTACCTGGACCAGGTTGGCTGACTATCATTGCCGGTATCGCTATATGGGGTCGGGAGTACCGCTGGGCATGGCGGCTGGAGCGCTGGTTTAAAGCGAAGATCCCACGGCGGCGGCCACGGTCGGAGCCACCCGCGGATCAAGCGCCGAAGGAATAATCTGGTCCGCCGTTGGCTGCGGGATTAGATCGGCCAGTGCTGCGGCACAAGCGAGCTTGATAGCGGTAGTCACGGCCGGTGCGTTGTGAGCTAGTAAGCCTTTGAAAAGTCCGGGAAATACTAAGACGTTATTTATTTGATTAGCATAATCCGACCGACCAGTAGCCACGACCGCCGCGCCGGCAGCGATGGCGGCGTCCGGCATAATCTCAGGCGTTGGGTTAGCGAGCGCAAACACAATTGGCTGTGATGCCATGGTTTTGATATGGGCAGCCGTGAAGGCTCCAGGTACAGTCACGCCAATCACAATATCGGCGCCGGCTAAGGCCACCCCCACATCGCCAGTGAGCTGGCGCGGATTGCCAAGCTGAGCCCAGCGCTGTTTGTAGGCGTCAAGGTTGGTACGGGTTGGCTCGACGATGCCCTTGGAATCGGTCAGCACGACGTCGGTCACGCCGTAGTCGACGAGCAGCCGGAATAACCCACTACCAGCGGCACCGGCGCCAACAACCACTACCCGGCAAGCCCTGAGGTCTTTGGCTACTACTTTGGCGGCGTTGATGAGCCCAGCTAAGGCCACAATAGCCGTTGCATGCTGGTCGTCGTGCATGACCGGAATGTCTAAAGCTTCTTGTAGCCGTTCTTCGACTTCATAGCAACGAGGTGCTGAGATGTCTTCGAGGTTGATAGCACCAAAGGTGGGGGCAATGGCGGTCACGGCGGCGACGATTTCATCGACATTTTGGGTCGACAATACTATCGGCCAAGCGTCCAAACCACCTAAATCTTTGAAGAGAATGGCTTTGCCTTCCATGACTGGAAGCGCACCTAACGGCCCGATATTACCCAAGCCCAGTACGGCTGAGCCGTCAGAGACCACGGCCACGCTGCGGCCTTTGAGCGTGAGAGTAGTCGCCATATCTGGATGATCGGCAATTTCCCGACATACTTCACCAACTCCCGGCGTATAGAGGGCAGCCAGGGTTTCGGGCGTCAGTTTGGTCTTGGAGACAACAGCTAGTTTGCCCTGGAGACGGCGGTGAAGTTCGATTGGATCAAGCGCTGGGGAGGTAGGTGTTGTCATGTCGTCTATTGTAGCGCATCTATAATACAACTCGAGACATAATTATTGACTTATTGGGCTTTAAATTATAAAATAGGCTTAGTTATCACCGTGAGATAACGGGTTTAAAAGAACCTTCACATACCTCCGAAGGGAGTTTAATCATGCGTCTTTGGCGAATGATTGCAGCTGTCGGTGTGGCGGCGTTCAGCTTTGTAACTGCACCGCTACCCGCAGTCGTCACTGAAACTCAGTGCAGCACCACGATCGTCGACGGTGCCAATCTGTTTAAGGGTGACATTGCCGGCATCGAAGCGGCTGCACAGCAATTGCGCACACTCGTGCCGAATACTGTCATCATAGTGCGTACCTACCCGATGATCAAGAACACCCTGCGCGATACGCTTCAATCATCACTATCAGACTGTTCGCAGTGGCGGGATAGTGCTGGTCGACAAGTGGCAAACTCGATGTTTTTCATGATTTCGCTCAACTCACAGACGACTGGTAAACGCGATCTAGCAATCTATGTCGGTGATACCTTTGGTCCTGGTCTGGTTGGCAGTGGCAGTGACACGCGTATTCGCGAAAATATCATGGCCCCACGTTTCCGCCAAGGCCAATTTACATTGGGTGTAGCCGAGGCGATGCGTGAGTCATTCCGGGTATTGAGTCCGGTGACCTCACCAACCGCGACCCGGTCGGAGCCAACGCCAGAGATCGAGATTCCAGTGTACCCGCCGATCACGATCACGCCGGATCCACCTCGTGAACCTTACGACTGGTCGTGGCTTGGGACTGTCGGCAAGTGGCTACTCATCATTCTAGTGGCCGTCATCGTGATTGTGGCAATTTCGATTTTCGCACCCATGATCTGGGGAGGCATTACTGATTGGCTAGCCGCGAACAAACGTGAACGCGCGCTTTTGGATAATGCCAATAAGCTGGTCGTAAATATCGAAAGGTTACTGCCGCGAGCTGAACACCTGCAATCAAGTGAACATCCTGGCGCTGCCGGATGGACGAACCGACTGCAGGTCGTGCAAGCCGAATTGCAGGTCGCCGGAGTTGAAGTAACTAAGCTGTCCGCCAAAATGGATACCTGGATGGCTGAAACGGCGGAGATTGCGCAGGAACTGGATGGCTTTGACGCCAAGGTGCAGCAGGTCAACCAAATGGTAACCACCACTCGTGGCCGTTTCAGTGTGGCAGCAACCTTGCTCCAGAACATGATCACGAGCGGTTGGATGCCGAATGACTTGTCTGACCAGCTCGACACTATTCAAGAGCGGTTGGCGGCCGTAAATTCGAACCACGAAGCTGGGCGCAATATCGAGGCCGTAATCCTGCTTGAGCAAGCTGACGTTAAAATCAGTGAGCTTCTGCCCGCCCTCGAAGCACTCAAGCTCCGGCTTGATACAGCCAATTCCAAGCTCGAAGACCTGACAAAATTGGGAACTCGAGCGTTGGCAGATATCACAGCTGCGACCGAAACCATCACGCGTTTGAGCAAGACCTACGCCCCGGCGTCTTGGGAAAAGCTCAAGGGTAATGGTGCCAAAGCCACGGCACTGCATGAGGACGCGTTGCTCCAAATCAAGACGGCTAGAGAATGCCTCGGACAACGTCACGATCTCGACGCTGCCGAAGCTGCCATTGCCCAATCCGATAAGCAGTTGCGTGAAGTAATTTCGCAGATGCGTTCAGTGAAAACGCTGGCCACTTCGCTCGATGATGTGGCTATGTCTTTGCCGGGCATGGTGCAAGCTGCTTTAGCAACGTGGCAGAAAGCCGTGGATGGTGAGCTCACCTGGGATAAAGATGTCGATGATTCGTTCAAATCGGCTCTACCAGAGATTCGCAAATCCCTGCAGCAAGCCGAAGAGGTGTGCCAGATTAGCCCCCTTAACCCAATCGCAGCCCGGGATGCCATCCTGGCAGCAGAGCGGTTGGCCGATGAGGCTTACAAGGACATCAAGGGCGAGTTTGATGCCGCCGAACATGAACGGCGTCGGGCCCAAGATGAAGCCAAGGCGGCTGAAGCTGAAGTGGCGGATGCCCGGGAATATCTGCAGGACCATGCTAGTCACGTGACCTCAGATGACCAGTCGGAGCTCAATGCTGCCCACAAGGCCATCAAGGAGCTCCGTCAAATGGCGTCAAATGGCGCTTCACCGGCCGACATCATCGCGGCGGCACAGCACGTCCAGTCAATCGCCCAACGGGCATACTCGCCGGTTCGAGCCAAGGTGCTCCGAATTCAGCGCGAACGCGAAGAGCGTGAGGCCGCCGAACGGCAGAGGCGCGAGCGGGAAGCTGAGCTCGAACGTCAGCGCATTGCTGCTCTCCAAGCGGCAGCTCAAGCTGAGGCCGACCGTCAAGAGGCTGAGCGTCGACGCACCGAGCAAGCAAGGCGCGATCGCGAAGAACGAGAGCGTCAGCAATCCTACAGCACGCCTAGTTACCCGAATGTGTCCATTCCCGGTAACGGCGATGGCACCTGGGGTGGAGCATCCACCTGGACGGGCAATGGCGACGGCACCAATGGCAGTAGCAGTACTTGGTGATTGTTCGCTACACACTACATCGGGGCAGAGACTATTCAACTCAGATGGGTTGAACCTCTGCTCCGATGGGGTACTTTTTATTTAAGCGGTTTTTTTTTCGTCTGGGCGGGCAGTTTGACGATAAAAGTGCTGCCAGAACCGGGCTTGGATTGAATCTGGATGGTGCCGTGGTGCAAATCGACAATGCGTTTGGCGATAGATAGACCGAGGCCGTGGCCGCCGGGCTGGTCGCCGGATGTCCGGCTACGCGAAGTATCGGCCCGATAGAACCGGTCGAAAATGTGGGGACGATCAACTTCGGTAATCCCCGGCCTTCATCAGAGACAGCGAGCCGTACCTGATGCCCAGATAACGTACTCGTTACTTTGACCATCCCACCGTCTGGAGAATACTTGATGGCGTTGTCGAGCAATATGGCGACTAATTCGACGAGACTGTCTTTGTCACCGGTGATTTGATGGTGGCCGGGTACTAATTCGAGTTCAATACCGGCCGCGGCGACGGCTGGTGCAAAACGCTCGGCAGCATCATTGATGATGTCGGTAGCTGGAGTGGCTTTAATGACACTGGGATCGAGACCGTTTTCGGACCGGGCTGGCCGGAGCAGACCCGCTGACAAGGCTTCGAGTTTGGCGATCTCCTCAAGGTTTGAGGCCAGTAAATTTCGGGCTTCGGGGGCCGACAATTGTTTGTCACGCAGTGCAACTTCGATTTCAGAGCGCATAGCCGTTAGGGGTGTCCGCAATTCGTGACTGGCATCGGAGGTAAACCGACCTTGTAGCTCCATGGCTTCTTGGATCGGTTGGAGAGTGCGCCGAGCTAAATAATAAGAAACACTGGCGCCTAGAAGCAGCATGCCACTATTGAGGAGGAGGAGCCAGTTGATGAGCCGGTCCTGAGCGGCGTCGAGCTCGGTATCTAGGTAATTGTTGACGGCTTGGCGGCGCTCATCGAAAACATCGGGTAAATTTAGGCGATTGAGGACGCCGCGTTGCTGATGGACATTTTCGGTGATCTGCCGCATTGAAACCTGATAGAGGGCTACACTAAACAATCCGGAGACTATCATGATGAGAGCCAGGTACCAGAGCGTTAATTTAGCGGCAGCAGAGCGGAACATAATTTAATTATCGTCGACGCCGAGCTTATAACCAAACCCGCGGGCGGTATGGATCAATTCAGGTCCACTAAACGGCCGGTCGACTTTGGCGCGTAAGTAGCCAATATAAACCTCGAGGGTGTTTGGCAGAATGTCAGCGTCATAGTCCCAGACGTGACCAATGATATTGGATTTCGATAAAATGCGGTTTTGGTTGCGCAGCAAATATTCGAGGAGCGCATATTCCCGCTGGCTGAGCGTCAGTTTGCGACCAGCTCGTTTGACCTCGTACGTGGCCGTGTCCATGGTGAGATCGTTACAGGTGAGTACATTTGAGCCCACGTCTTGGGGACGTCGTAGTAGGGCCCGGATGCGAGCGAGGAGCTCTTCGAAGGCAAACGGTTTGACTAGATAATCGTCGGCACCCGCATTAAGACCACTGACCCGATCGGCGACCTTGTCTTTGGCGGTGAGCAAAATCACGGGTGTACGAATGTTTTCAGCGCGGACTTCTTTGATAATATCGACACCATCGAGCAAGCCAGGCAGCATCCGATCTAGAACGATCATGTCGTATTCACCAGTAAGCGCGGAGCTCAAACCTTCATCACCATCGTAAACAACGTCCACCGCGTAGGCTTCTTGCTCCAAGCCCCGCTTGATGGCACCGGCAATCTTATGTTCATCTTCGACAACGAGAATTCTCATATTACACCTAAGTATACGCAATAATTGCCTGAGAAGTATCTGAATTTGGCTCGCTAGACCAAGTAACTATAGAGGAGATCGCCCTGATCTAGCCGGCGATAACTGACGCCGAGGCGGTCGAGGCGGTCGAGCAGCTTAGCATAATCGGTTTGGATGGCTACTTCGATGCCGACCAGGGCGGCTCCGCGGTCTTTGTTGGTTTTCTTGATGTATTCGAACCGCGTTATGTCGTCGGATTCGCCCAAAGCTTGGTCGACAAATTGCCGCAGTTGTCCGGGTTTTTGTTCGAATTCCACCAACAAATAATGTTTGAGGCCTTCATAGGCCAGCGACTTTTCGAGGATTTCCGGATAGCGCAGCACATCATTATTGCCACCGGATATCACCACTACCACCGTTTGACCTCCAATCTGGCCGGCGAGCTGATCAAGGGCCGATGTAGCCAAAGCACCAGCTGGTTCGGCGATGATGCCGTCGTTTTGATATAGCTCGATCATGGTGGTGCAGGTTTTGCCTTCCGGCACGGTGTAAACCTGATCAACCAGCGATTGGGCGTATTCGAATGTGAGCCGGCCAACTGTATTGACGGCGGCGCCATCGACAAACTTGTCGATATGCGTCAGCGTAACGCGAGTTCCCTGGTCGAGCGACCGTTGCATAGCCGGAGCGCCAGCGGGCTCTACGCCAATAAGCCGCAATTGGGGATGGAGTGGCCGCAGATATGTTCCGATGCCGCTGATAAGTCCGCCCCCACCGATAGGTGCAACCACCAAATCTGGCACCCGATCGAGCTTGGCCAACTGCTCATGGATCTCGAGTCCCACTGTTCCCTGGCCAGCGATGACGCGCGGATCGTCAAACGGATGTACAAAGACCGCGCCGGAGACTGCCACTTGTTTGAGTGCGGCCGCTAACGATTCATCAAATGTTTTGCCAACGAGTCTGAGCTCGACCCAATCGCCGCCGAAATGCCGAATGCGGGAGACTTTTTGGGGAGGCGTTCCCGAAGGTATAAAAATAACCGTTTTAATCTGGAGTTTGGCGGCCGCCAGAGCCACACCTTGGGCATGGTTACCGGCGCTGGCGGTCACCGCTCCACGGGCGCGTTCGTCGTCGGTTAATCCGGCCATCAGATTGAGCGCACCCCGGATTTTGTATGATCGCACCGTTTGCTGGTCTTCGCGCTTAAGATAGATGTGAGCGCCATAGCGCCCACTCAACCGTTCACTGTATTCGAGCGGCGTTCGCTTGACCACGGTTCCAGCTAGGCGCCGGGCAGCAGCGGTAATGTCAGCTGGCATGACGGCTACTTGTTTGGTTGGTTTGGTGACGGTAGTGGGCATTGGATCCTCCTGATACGAAAAACCTCCCGGTGGGGGAGGCTAGTTTCCGTGATTAGCTTGTGGTGTTTACCAGACTACGCTAAACCGGCCTCCCGAGGGGGTGGCAGATAATGGCACAAATAATGGTGCGCGCGTAGGTCATACGAAAGAGCGTAACAGGCATATGCGCAGAGTTCAACCTTTTCGTATAAGATGTATAAATGTGTACAATATTGAGTATGAAACGGACGTATTTTACGCGACCCAAAGATGTCTGGCGATTAGCTGTGGTACTGGTAGCGGCTAGTCTCCTGGTGGTGGGTGTGTGGTGGGCACGACGTGAGGGTCTGGCACTGCCGCTGATTTCGCCGAGCCCGATGGCGTCTCCCCTAGCCTCAAGTCCGACGCCGGTACCCTCGCCAGTGGCAATTGCGGCGACAGCCTGGGTGCAAGGCTTGGTGGTGCCGTGGGGATTGGTATTTACCAGCGATACTCGAGCCTTGGTGACCGAACGTGCTGGCCGGGTACGCATTATTGATGAAGGTAAATTACAGTCGGCTCCCCTGCTGACGTTGAGTGATGTGTCGAGTGTGAGTGAAGAAGGCTTGATGGGCATCGCCAAAGATCCGGCTTATGCCACCAATAAGCTCGTATATATGTGCTATGCCTATAAGTCTGGTGGTGCCTACCGCGACAAAGTGGTGCGCTTCGAAGATCGTGGTACCAGCGCCGGGCCGTTTACAACGATTATCGACGGCATACCGGCGGCAGCCAATCATGCTGGATGTCGGCTCGGCTTCGGCCCAGCTGATGGCAAACTCTACATTACGACCGGCGATGCCAGCCAGCGGGCTCAAGCTCAGGTATTGAGTAGTCTCGGAGGTAAGATTTTGCGGGTCAATCCCGACGGCAGTATTCCCGCCGACAATCCATATACCGGCTCCCCTGTTTGGACGTTGGGTCACCGCAACCCGCAAGGCATTGCCTGGCAACCAGGAACCGGTAACTTATACGCCAGTGAACACGGCCCATCAGGCTGGGATGGCAGCCCCGGCGGCGATGAAGTTAACTTGATCACCCGAGGCGCCAATTATGGCTGGCCCGTGGTCAGTCACGACAAAACAGATCCCAAATATGCGAGCCCTTTGCGGGTGTATACGCCGGCAATTGCTCCTGGTGGTATCACGTTTTACGATGCCGATTTGATTCCGCAGCTGAAAGGCCATTTGCTGGTCACCGGGCTGGCTGGTACTGGCCTATATGACCTCGTGGTTGGTACTAATGGCAGCGTGACGAGCTCGACGAAAATGCCCGAGCTCAATGTAGGCCGCTTGCGTGACGTGGTCACCGGTCCAGATGGCGCGCTATATATACTGACGTCGAATCGTGATGGGCGCGGTACCGTCAGAGCCGGCGATGATACCATCTACCGGTTGGTACCATTGACCGGGCGCTAAGGCCTGGTTATAATCTGGGGCGTACCACCATATTCCGGAGTAGCTCAGTGGTAGAGCAGTTCGCTGTTAACGAATTGGTCGTCGGTTCGAGCCCGACCTCCGGAGCCATTGAAAATGCGTCAGCTTAGTCTGGCGCTTTTTCAATAGTTTTGACGAGGGGAACCGAACCGGTACGGTTCGGCGGACGAGGAGCGCAGGAAACGGACAAGCTGGCTTGGCTGATTTCCGAGCACCGCAGGGAGGTGGCGCTAGCCACTGCCCGACCTCCGGAGCCAGGAATTATTTGCCCGAGCAGACTTGCGGTAGTAGGTCTGTTTTTGTTTTGGGATTCGCGCAAATGCTACCGAGTTCATATAGCAAATTAGGACACTTTGCGCCTAATGTTAGGCTGACGGACTTATAATGTGAATATGAAGGTCAACAAGCAAAGGCACGAGGCCAACCGCATGCCCAAAAACCCATCGCTCGATGGCAAAATGCTCGAGGAAATACAGCGTCGGGGATTGCCGGTTCCACACTACACGCTTGGTGAGTGAGACAAATGTCATGTGGGTAAAAAATAGGCGCAAAGTGTCCTAATTTAGCTCGAAACGACCCGAGATTTTTCGCCAAAATACCTGCCATGCGTAGGGTGTTTTTCAACTGTTGGCGGGGGATGGCGCTAGCCACTGCCCAAGAAGCATTTGCGCCTGATATGATTGAGTTATGTTTTTCAATGCCCACACTTATTACTCGATCAAACGGAATAGTGATGTTGCCGAACCGATGCGTATTGTAGGTGCGCTTCTAGCGGATAGTGCACTTACGGGAGTGATTAGCTGGACCGACCTGCATGATAAAACTGCTATCAAGGACTTCTCTGAGAGCTTGGGAAAGATGAAGCGCTGTTAGGCAACGGCCTAATGGACCACTACGAGCTGGACTTGCGGAGTCATGACACATTCCAAAACGACGCTGGATACGCATTTTCGCACCAGACGCAGCGACTCAGAGAGCTGGTGGCGCAGGCTTGCGGATTTGATACCCCTGAACAAGCTCGCGGTATAGCACATAACTTCATCGAGGCAGGTGTAGATGTTAATTTGCTACGAAGTGACGGACACGTTCAGGGCCTGGTGCGCGAGTCTCTGAGCGCGGTTGATATTGAGCTTATTTCGAAATATGTAGCCGACTTTTTAAAGGCCAATCCAGCTGATACAAGAACTAAGCTAACTGCATATATAGATTTGCTCGTGAAATACGATTTAAGGGATCTCGACGAATGGGTGAAACTGTGGGTCGAAATAATTTCCCTGCTTTTAAAGAAAAAGCCGATGATCATGCCATAAGAGAGGTGCTTCAATTAGCTGTTGAGTTGACGGCTAAGGATTACCAAAAGGTTATCGCCCCGTATTACCGCTAGTAGCCTGCCGCAAGCTCAGCCGCCCAGTCCTGCGCACATACCCGCAGGGCTGGGCGAGACCGATTTTTGTTTTAGTATTCGCGCAAATTAGTCCAACTTATTATCGGTAAAATTAGGGCACTTTGCGCCTAATTCTTGGTGCGTTTGATATGATGACAATATGTTGCGCTTAATTGTCTTATCTGGTTTACCGGGCTCGGGCAAAAGTACCGTTGCCAAGGCTATTGCCAGCGAGCTACACCTGCCAATCTACTCAGTCGACCCCATGGAATCGGCGATTATTAAAGCAGGTTTTGATCGTAGTTTTAAGACGGGGTTGGCGGCCTATTTGGTTGCGGAAACCCTGGCGGATGAACAACTAAGTCTTGGTCAGACGGTAATAATTGATGCCGCAAATTATGTCCGAGAGGCTCAGGAAATGTGGATCAAATTGGCAAATAAACATGGTGCCGAGCTCAAGGTCATAGCATGCATTTGTGCAAATGAGACTCAACATCAAGAGCGGATAGCTAAGCGAGTTCGAGCACTTCATGGTATTCCCGAGATAACGTGGTCGGATGTTGAAAAACGAAAAGTTGAGAGCACACCCTGGCAAACTGAGCACGTGGTACTTGATACAAATCGGGCATTTAATGCCACAATGCACGAGGCTCTGAAATACATTTCGGCCTAAACTATGCCAATACGATTTGTCTGACGGTCGTATAATGTGCAAAATATTTAGGCGCAAAGTGTCCTAATTTAGCTCGAAACGACCCGAGATTTTTCGCCAAAATACCGGCCACTGATGGACTGATAGCTTTATCGGTGCGGTGGATGCAACCCAGCCAACAACACGGCCGCCGTTTGCCCTCCTGAAGTTCGGTGACGGTGCGCTGAATATGATTTTGGCGGGTCGATTCTTGTTTAACTTCGATATTCCAACAAATCCATTCGTTGCGGGCGAGCGGTGTTAGACTTTCCCAGGCTTTCACGGCAGCCGGTGCAGTACTCAGCGCAGTACGCAAGTCGGCCGGTAAATCGTGAACGGTACCTGATGCGAGAGAAATTGTGGTCATGGCACTATTTTAACCTATATACTGGCTTATTATGCGCATTATGATTTTGGCGATGTCGCCAGTGGCAAGAGTACAATTTCAAAAAATTAGGTGCTCATTTGGGCCTGCCGGTACTGCACCTGGATGAGGTCATGATGAAACTTGGTCGAGATCAAAAGCCCACATTAAAGATTACATACATCAAGAAGCCGATAAGGCTGATTGGATAATCGAGGGCAACGCCTTTACCAAAGACAAGTCTTATCGAATCGAGCGTGCCGATGTAGTGATCATGTTTGCTGCCAATCGATTTGTGACGCTGTATCGTCATATGCGACGGGTTTGGCGGGTGAGGCATGGGCGAGAAGTCATGCACGGTGGGGCAAGTGGCGATTTCAAACTTAACTATTACATTCCTTACACGCTATGGCATTTCCCCATCGGCGGCGCCAGGCGGAACAACGGGTAATCGCCGCCGGTAAGCAGATCATTGTGGTGCGCAGCTTCGACGAAGGATTGGCGTTGCTTAAGACGTTCGAGACCGACCGATGAAGCACCAGGAACAAAAATACCGCGTCGACAATTTCGACCCAATTGTACAGAAACTGACAAGTTTAGGTGCCCAGCCTGGTCATGAAAGCACTTCGACCCATTATTATGCCGTCGTACCAGGTAACGATGTGGTCAAGGTTGTGGCGCATGCCGATCAATGTGAAATTCATAAGTTAAGTGAGACTGATGGCGGCAAATTTGTACTGACCGACCGTTTTCCCGTGGCCGATGTGAAGGCGGGTCTAAAGTGGCTCAAAGACCAGGGCTATACCCAAGTTTCATCTGTGGCTATGCGCCATACTGATTATGAATATGCCGGCGGACTTGTTGGTTTATATGATATAAATGGCGAGCTGAAATCGCTGATTTTGGATTATCCGGCAGGTAAGCACGACGCTATGGCTCAGACTTTGGGTGTGGAGGGCGCGGAACACATTGAGGTACCGCCGTACAACATTTATCTAGAACAGCGGGGTCTACTCAATCCCGCCGATATTGAAGCGTTACTTTAAGCGTTCGAGTACTCCCCGTCGCTTGACGATGTTTTTGTAGTCCCACTGGATGTCTTGCGCCTTACGCAGCCATCGTTTGAGATCATTGGTATTAATTTGGTCGGAAGCTGTGTAGCGGGCTTCGGCCGCTTTGAAGGAGCCCTCGGGTTTAAGGTTTGGCTCGTCGAATGACTGGCCGCTCCAGAAAAGCAGTTGGACATCATTTTTGATCACGGCATAGCCGGCGACGGGATTACCATCGAGGAACCAGACCGGGTGCCGGTGCCAGATTTTGGATTCAGCTTGGGGCAAGGCTTGGTTAATTTCGGTGGCAAGTAGTTCACATATATCCCGAGATTCGCCGGGCTGGTTGGCGTTGTAGTTGGCAATTTCTTGGTTCATACGCTCTTTTGGGTTTTCCAACGCTCTAGGTGGGGTAATTGTTGCTGGGCAAGCCAACGCATGATGCGGCCACTACCTTGTTCTTTGAGAGCGTCGTCGACGATTTTTCTCATATCAACCAGGGTGCAATCTGGTCCGACAAACTGACCGTCCTCATAACAGAGTTTGCACCATTTTTCAGATTTGGAACCGTCAGATTCGACTCCCCTGCAATCGCCGGCTTTTTGGTTTGGAGGGGCATTCCACAACTTTGGCATTGCTTCGCCATAACATACGCCTTATTTATACCAATAATTATACATCGGTCATCAAGTGAAGGCTTGCTATATTTTGTTTTATAGTTGTAATTGATCGGGTCCAATATTGACCATCCAAGCGATGCCAAATTTGTCCGTCAGCATACCAAACGTATCACCCCAGGGTGCTTTCTCGAGAGGAGCTGTGACCTGGCCGTCAGCACTGAGTTTGCTCCAGAAACCGCGCATTGTATCTTCATCATCGCCACTCAGCGTCAAGCTCATTTGGCTGCCAGTCGACATAGGCATTCCGGTCGGTCTGTCTGATACCATCAACTCGATGCCATTGTCGCCTTTGAGAAAGGCATGCATGACCTTGTCGAGATCTGCGTCGTCTACAGACATGTCACTTTTGTCTTTGAACGATCGAAAAGTATCCATATATACTTCGCCACCAAAGATGGATTTATAAAATTCGACGGCTGCTTTGGCGTTACCATCAAAATTGATATAGCTGTGTAATTTGACTCCCATAGGTTGCTCCGATCTCATTAAAGTTTTGTTCATGAATTGGTTTTGCCATTGTAGCAAAAAAGTGGGGCTGAACATGGGTTATAATTACAAATTATGACTGAGAATAAGACCAAGCCTACGAATGTATCCGTTGAAACTTTTTTGACGAGCGTCAGTCTGCAGCGCCAAGCTGAGGCGAGGCAATTGATCGAATTGATGCGGACGGTATCGGGTAAGGAAGCACAGATGTGGGGGCCGAGTATCATCGGTTTCGGTACCCAACATTACAAGTACTCAACCGGTCGGGAAGGCGATATGCCACAGTTGGGATTTAGCCCCCGTAAAGCGGCCATTACCGTGTATTTCAATGAGGGCTTTGACCGGTACGGTGAGACATTGGCAAAACTGGGCAAATATAAAACCAGTGTTAGCTGTCTGTACATTAATAAACTCGCTGATATTGAACTGGAGGGATTGCGTCATATGCTCGAAACATCTTATGCCCTAAGTAATCAACCGACTGACCAATCAGACTCTATCGCCGAGTATGTGAGCTTGGTGCCGGATGTTGCTCGCCCTCACTTTGACGAGCTGCGGCAATTGGTAACAGAGCTGTTGCCACAGGCGCGCGAAGTTCGTAGCTATGGCATTTTGGGATACAAAATAGACGACAAGCGCGCCCGGGTGTTTGTATCGGGATGGAAGGATCACGTGGCCATGTACCCGGTACCGCGAGCAGAAGCTTTGCAGGCAGAGCTCGAGCCGTATATCAAGGGGAAAGGCACCTTGTGGTTTCGGTTGGACGAGCCGTTACCGACAGATTTGATAAAACGAGCTGTGAGAGCTTTAACCGTAATTTGAGGCAAGCGTTCGAAAAGGGGGCAGACGTACCGAAGCCGATTACATTACGGTTTGTGAGCAAAATTAAACGAGCGCCTGGGGTATGGGAGTTTTGCTGGCGGCACGAGCGGCGAGTGGAGTTTAATCCTGGTCAATACGCTGATTTTGAAGTGGCGGTGCTAGGCGCTGGCGGTGGGCGATCCCACAGTGAGTCACGGACGTTCACGATTGTGTCACACCCGACCGAAACGACGGTACGGTTTTGGATGCGCTACGAGCAACCTGGCAGCCCGTATAAGCGAGCCCTCATGAAGTTGGTGCCGGGCCAATCAGTAGGTATGACCGCGCCAATTGGCACCACCGTGTTGCCTCCAGAGAGAACTCGGCCACTTGTATATATCGCTCAAGGTATCGGGATTGCTTCGGTATTGAGCCCGCTAGCCGAATGTGTCCGGCAAGCGAGTGGTGGCAGTATGCGGGATGTGACCATATGGTGGATTCGACGTCCGGATGAACAACAGTTGTTAGATACCAATCCGCATCAATCAGCCATTACACGGCGACATGACATCGTCCGGCCGCAGCGGCTGGATGTGACTGACGTTGTGGCCGGATTGCCAGCTCATCCGTTGATATTCATATCTGGAACC
This sequence comes from bacterium, assembly GCA_016699105.1. Taxonomy (GTDB): domain Bacteria; phylum Patescibacteriota; class Saccharimonadia; order UBA4664; family UBA4664. Next base: position 194,281 of record CP064960.1, read on the forward strand.
CAGTATTTTGTAGCAGCTATGGGTGATGACTTACAGCGGGCGGGCATTGACCGGGGTGACATAATCTTTGACTACTACGAAGGATACGTGGAATTATAGTTATACTATGAATATAACAATTAGATGAAACGGGCAATAGTCATTGGGGCGGGATTTGGTGGCATGAGTGCAGCCGCCTATTTAGCCAAAGATGGTTACGAAGTCACGGTGGTTGAGAAAAACGCCCAGCCAGGCGGGCGGGCTTATACTATGAAACAAGCTGGCTTTGTTTGGGAATTGGGCCCGAGTTGGTACATGATGCCCGATGTTTTTGAGGAGTTTTTTGCCGATTTCGGGCATAAGGTTAGCGATTATTATGAATTGAAACCATTGACACCGGCTTACCGCGTCTTTGATAATGATGGATCACTTGATATCGGGGGACTGGAGGCAACGGCTGGAGTGTTTGACCGTGTAGTAGCGGGCGACGGCGCCGGCTTACGACGCCTGCTGGCAGTAACCGAACGGGATTACCAATCGGTGCGTGCCAATGTACTGACGAGCGACTGGCTGTCGTGGCGGCAAGCAGTGCGACCACAGGTGTTGCGGTTTTTGCTGAATCCGGAAATGGTAATGTCATATGATGCACGCATTAAACGCTATATCCAAGATGAACGGTTGGTGCGCGTGCTCGAGTTTATGACCGTGTTTATGGGCGGCAGCCCCAGCAATATCCCGGGCATGTATAGTTTGCTGGCGTATGTGGATATGGGTTTGGGCATCAGTTACCCTGTCGGCGGCTTTACGGCAGTGGCTCGCGCTTTTATGCACGTTGGCCAGGAAGTAGGAGTTACCTACCGCTTCGATAGTGAAGTGGCTCACATTGAAACAGTTCAGGGGTCGGTCAGGGGTGTGAAGCTGGTCAACGGCGATGAACTGCCAGCTGACTTGGTGGTCGCGAACGCCGATTATCATCATATACAGACTCAGTTATTGTCTGCGGCGGCGCGGGACATATCCGAATCAAAGTGGGCGCGTAAGACATTGTCTCCATCGGGCCTTTTGGTATCACTGGGCGTGAAAGGGCGCCTGCCGGGATTACTGCATCACAACTTGTTTTTGATACGAATTGGGACGAGCATTTTGATGCGGTTTTTAGTTCAAAACAATGGTCATGCGATCCCTTGTTTTACTTGTGTGTACCCAGTAAATCTGACCCACAGGTGGCACTCTCGGGTCATGAAAACTTGTTTGTACTGGCTCCGCAAGCTGCCGGTGTCGAGCCGAGTGACACAGAGCTTGCGGCGACGGTTTCTCATATTGTTGACCGCATCGAACGGCGGGCCGGGGCTGCGGTTTCAGAGCACATCGTGGCTCAAGACGTCCGAACCGCCTCATTCTTCGAGGAAACTTTCCACGCATATCAAGGGAATGCCTTTGGACTAGCCCATACCTTGCGCCAAAGCGCACTGTTCCGACCGCCAGTGAAGGCGCGCAAAGTGAAGGGTTTGTATTTTGTAGGACAGTACACCAATCCGGGAACGGGAGTACCAATGGTGGTACTATCAGGCAAAACTGTAGCTGGAGCCGTGTGCCGTCATGGAGCTTGAGCAAGCTATATTCAAAAAAGGCAGTACGACGTATTACTGAGTAGTAAGTTCTTCCCGGCTCAGGTGAGACCGGCAGTCTTTCGGTTGTACAGTTTCGTGCGCGTGGTCGACGATTATGTTGATCAAGTGCCTCCCGATGAAGCGGCTTTTGAGCTGATTGAAAATGCTTGGCACCAGGATTTGGACTTACCGACTGAGTCAGTATCGGGCCGAGTGCTCAACAATATGCGAGCCGTCAGTCAACACCATGGCGTGCAACGAGCCTGGGTAGATGACTTTCTCCAGAGTATGCGTTGGGATGTCGAAGGCCGGCACTATGAACTGCTCGAAGATAGCCTCGAGTATGTCTATGGCTCAGCCGAAGTAATTGGACTAAGTATGGCGGCGATATTGGAACTGCCACCGGCTGCTACTGCTGCAGCCAAGCTCCAAGGGCGGGCGATGCAATGGATTAATTTTTGTCGCGACATCCAAGAAGATTTGGATTTAGGGCGGTGTTACTTTCCGACCGCTGATCTCCGGCGTCATGAGTTGGTGGATTTACATGAATCGACAACCCGGAAACAACCGGCGCATTTCCGCGCATTTATGACCGAGCAGTTGGATCGATACGATAGCTGGCAGCAGGCAGCCAATAAAGGCTACCAATATATCCCCCGTCGATTCCGTATACCCGTCCAAACGGCTCGCGACATGTACAACTGGACGGCCGATCAGATACGACAAGACCCATTTGTAGTTTATGAGCGTAAAGTCAAACCGACTAAAAGCCAGGTGGTGGGTGCCATAGTGAAAGCGAGTCTGCATGGATAGTCTGACCTATTTATTGTTTAACGTGGCAGTGGCTACTTCGTTGATAGGAGCGGTGTTGTGGACGCCGCGACTGTGGCGAAATTGGCGAGGGCTAGTAATTGGCCTGGTGATTGTTAGTGGACCATTCATCATCTGGGATATGCTAGCCACTGCCGCCGGGCATTGGAGTTTTAACCCCATATATACGCTGGGTTGGCAGCTGGGTGAATTGCCGGTAGAGGAGCTGTTATTTTTTGTGACGGTACCGCTCGGTTGTATGGTGGCATGGGAGCTGTTGCGCCGAACCGGTGCGGAGGCAGTAGTGTTATCGCCACGCCAAGCTCGATGGATTATGGTCGTACTTGCTGTGATGGGTGCGAGTGGTGTGTGGCTTGCTGGCGGGAACCAATACACTCAATTAGCTTTACTGAGCCTGGCGGTAGCCTCCGTGACGCTGGCACTGAATCCGCAATTAGTAGCAAAAAAGCAATGGTGGTGGTACCAATTGGTGGGGTTGGGATTGTTTTTCGTCAGTAATAGCATCTTGACCGGGGTGCCGGTGGTGCAGTACGGATCGGAATTTATCATTGGTTGGCGAGTTGGCACGATTCCGGTGGAGGATTTTTGGTATAATTTTGCATTGTTGAATCTATTCTTGGTGGCATATGAATACTCAAGTCGTCGCCAAAAGCGGTTGGCGTCAGGTATTATTACTTAAGACATGAAAAGCGAATTTGTAGCCCGTCTGGGGCAATACAAACAGCTCATAGAGCGTGTATTGAGCGACTACATTGAGCAGACACTGGCGCAAGTAGCCCGCGAGTATGGCAGCGATGCGGCCGACGTGACCAAGGCGTTTTTGGATATTTTGGGGCGGGGCGGTAAGCGGATGCGCGGATCACTGGTATTGGCCGGCTACGAGCTCGGCGGTGGTCAAAATCAGGCGGCCGCCATTCAATTGGCTATGGCACTCGAGATCACGCATGCCTATTTACTGATGATTGACGACATTCAGGATCGATCGGATTTGCGCCGTGGGGGCCCTACCGCTCATATTGCTTTGCAGCAGCGTTTCCGGCACGGTTTGGCCGAAGACGAGGCCGCCCATGTGGGTATGGCGTTGACGCTCAATGCTGCTTTGTACGGTGCTCATAGCGCCCAAATTGTGGTAAGCCAGCTCGATGCCCCCGCCGATGTCAGGCTGGCGCTCATTCAATTAGTTAACCAGTCAATGATGGCCACAGCCCACGGACAATCGTATGACCTGATAATTGGTTTGCGCGATCAGGTGTCGTATGCAGCCATCGAACAGGTGATGGAACTCAAAAGCGGCGAATATTCCATCATGAATCCCTTAGCTGCCGGATTAACGTTGGCTGAGGCATCGCCTGCCGAGCTGAAGCTGATTCATGATTATGCTTTACCGACGGGACTAGCATTTCAGCTCAGTGATGACATCATCAGTACATTTCGAGATGAAGCCGAAACCGGCAAACCAGCTAAAAGTGACATTCAGGAGGGTAAATGGACTGCCCTGATTGCCTTTGCGGTCGAACAAGGCGCAGCAAGTGATGTAGTGTTTTTGCGATCATGCCTAGGCAGCGCTGACCTATCAGATGATGATTTCGAACATTGTCGAACTATTTTGCGAAAAAGTGGATCTCTTCATCGAACCGAAGAATTACTGACCGAATATGTTCAGCGAGCGGAATCTGCATTATCAAAATCTCCTCAGAGCTGGCCGAGGGAAACAGTTGAGTTCTTGCGATCGATAGCCCAGTATATGCGAGAGCGAGCTATCAAGGTATAGTACTTCTGCTATACTATGCAACAGAGAACCAGATCAGATGGTGACACACCAAATTTGCCGTACCCAGCTCCGGCTTTCCGCTTACCGGCGGCCGATGGTTCTATGGTGGGTTTGGACAACTTTGCCGGCAAGTGGCTTGTGCTATATTTCTATCCCCAAGATGATACTCCTGGTTGCACAGTTGAAGCGTGCAGTCTGAGGGATGCCATTGATGATCTGACGGAGCTGGGGGCAGTCGTGGTAGGAGTGAGCCAAGATGATAGCTCTAGCCACGAACGGTTTACGGCTAAGCACAACCTCAATTTCATACTACTGTCGAATCCTAGCCACTCAGCCATGGATGCCTATGGAGCGTGGGGGAAGAAGATGTTTGGACAAGAAGGCACCTTGCGCAAGACATTTGTGATTGATCCGCATGGTCAGGTCGTAAAAGTCTATGGCCGGGTGACGCCATTGGGCCACGGCAATCAATTGGTGCGTGATCTTAAGGCCTTACAACAGGTAGCGTGAAGTACGTCGCTCTATTACGAGGTATTAATGTCGGCGGCAAAAACGCTGTACGTATGGCCGATCTCAAACAATGTTTCATTGATGCTGGTTATAGTGAAGTGTCGACATATATCAACTCCGGTAACGTCATCTTTGAAACTGCCGCTACGAGTGAAGCCAAATTGGTGCAGACAATTAGCGACATGCTCAAGCGACGATTCGGGTGGCCAATAGCGTGTGCGGTGGTGTCGGCTCATCAACTAGGGGAGGCGTTGCGTCAGGCGCCATCGTGGTGGGAACAGGATCCGACCGCCAAACATAATGCCATTTTCGTGATTGCACCGGCTACTGCCGCCGACATTATGCGGGTTGTGGGCGCGGCAAAACCAGAATACGAACAAGTAGAAGCGCTGGGATCTGTCATATTTTGGACGGCACCCCTGGCTACATTTAGCCGCACCCGGTACAGCAAAATCGTGGGGACGGCCGCTTATCAACAGGTGACCATCCGCAACGCTAACACGACGCGTAAACTTTTGGCATTACTACAATAGCTGGGAATAACCGTTTCGTAATTTCCAGAGGAAATACTTCTCCAGAATAAGCTTGGTCCAGTCATTGAAGATGTTGGGCACCATAATGGCAAACCACCGCGGTTTGAACAGGCTGCTACCGAGAATGATAACTTCTTTATGTCCGGCATCCATCACGCACAAGGCCGGAATCTTACCCCACGTTTTTCTTTGAAATCAGTGCGGCCTTGGAGGGCTTTGACTACATTGCCAGCCAATCTTGCCGGTCGTGTCGCTGGGATAACCTGTCTTGGGCACACCAAACGGTACGCGACCAGGCTTAAATGGTGGATCGACATTGACTGCCAAGCCCGCTCCCCAGACATTAGAATATTTTTTATGTTGGTATGATGCTTTGACGTCGAGGAACAAGTTTTCGGGTGCTTCGAGCTTGGGCGAATTCTTGATGAGATCAACTCCAGTGAACGGCACCATGAGCATGGTGAATTTGCTCTTCAGGGTCTCACCCGTATCTAGTATGACTGAATTGGCAGTCACTTCTTTGACGCCTACCGCGGTGCGGAAATGGATATTGAAGAGCTTCATAAACGTTTTAAGGTATGGTTCAGCCATAAACATGCCATCGATGCCGAAATGGCCTAAGTACGTTTCGGTGTAATCAATACAGGTCAACTTTTGGCGGATTTTCTGTTCACGCAACCAATGGTCCACATTGAACAAAAACTCATACGCCGCACCCATACAGCTAGCTTTCTGAGTAGCGCCAATGACAATAGGTCCCGGATTCTTTTTAAACTCGGCTAATTTATCCTTGATGTCGAGCGCACCTGGTACGGAAACCGACGTAACAACTATGCTGACGCACGCCCGGAGCAATATCACGATTGAGCCGTGGACCTGTGGCGATGACGAGTTCATCATATTTGAATGATCCATTCTTGGCAGTTTCGACAATCCGAGTATCAGGGTCGATCATAGTGGCCGAATCAACCACAAATTTTAGGCCACGTTTGGCAAAAACTGGGCGACGCGGGATGAGCACCTGGCTAATATCCCGGCGGCCAATGGGTACCCAGATGAGCGAGGGGAAGTATAAAGAGTCTTCTTTACGATCGATGACCGTGACTTCGACTTGGTTTTTGAGTTTTCTTTTGATTTCCAGCGCAGCGGTCGCGCCGGCAAAATTGGCACCTATGACAACTACTTGTTTCATGAGTGTATTGTAGCATAATCATTGTTATCGCTATTGGAATTATTAGTTCACTCATATATACTAGTAGCCATGAGACAGCACTTGACTTCCACATCGCCCTTGAGCGCATTTTTAGCTGAAGTCGTCATGACCAGCTACTATTTAGCGGAACCGCCCCAGCGATCAGCGGGTCTGCTTCATGACGCCGAAATGAAGTGTCTTAAAGTAGTAGCGGCCTACGGCCCCATGCAAATGAGAGAGTTAGCAGCTGCTTTGCATGTGACCAAGCCTCGTGTGACGAAATTGATAGCCGATCTCCATGAGCGAGGTTTTACTGAATGTACCGTGGGACCTGATAAACGAACAAAATTGGTGCAGTCAACGCCGGCGGGTCTGGAATTGGTAGCCAGCGTTAGGCGACGGTACCAAGAATTAGCCAATCGCATAGAAGCCAAATTGGGACCTGATAAAGCCCAGACATTGAAGCAATTATTGGCGGAGATCACGCCACTGACTGATTTTGAGTCAACGATTAAACGGAAAGGAATGTCATGAACTCCATAACATCATTTGCCAAAACAACTCTTATGCTCGGAGCGCTGACTGGATTATTTTTGGGCGTCGGTTATATGATCGGTGGTCAAAGCGGTGCCCTGATTGCATTGGGACTGGCAGCCATCATGAATTTTGGTATGTTCTGGTTCTCGGGCAGCATGGTGCTCAAGATGCAGGGCGCCCAGCCGCTGGATACTAAGCACTTTGGGTATGTGCGCGATATGGTAACCGAATTGGCCCAGGCCGACAATTTGCCTATGCCCAAACTGTATTTTGTAGACACCGGTGCCGAATGCCTTTGCTACGGGCCGATCGCCCAAGCACGCTGTTGTGGCTGTCACGCGAGGTATTACCGAGCTGCTTGATGAGGCAGAATTGCGGGTGGTATTAGGACATGAGTTAGGCCATGTGAAAACCGGGATATGCTGGTGTCGACGCTGGCGGCTACGCTTGGTGGCGCTATCGCTATGCTGGCGGAAATGGCGTTTTGGACAGGCAGTCTATTTGGGGGAAATGATGAAGAAGGTGGGGGCAATTGGATCGGTAGTTTGGCCATGATGATTATTGCTCCGCTGGCAGCGGTAATCATTCAGATGGCGGTATCGCGCAGCCGGGAATTTATGGCTGATACGCATGGCGCCAAACTGGTCCATGGTGGCCGGGATTTGGCGAGTGCTTTACAGAAGCTAGAAAATTTTAAACCACGCATGGCTAATCTCCAGCCATCACCCACTCAAGAGGCCACAGCCCATCTAATGTTCATGAATATGTTTAGTGCACGAGGATTGGCCAGCCTCTTTTCGACCCACCCATCAACGGCAGCCCGGGTGGAACGATTACTCAAATGAAAAGCATCATAATTGCCGAGAATTTACGCAAGACATATGACGGGGTGACGGTCGTAGACGGCGTCAATCTCGACATCAAAGCGGGCGAAGTCTTCGGTATCGTCGGCCCTAACGGCGCTGGTAAAACCACGACGTTGGAAATGATTGAGGCACTGCGACCAATTGATGAAGGCCAAGTGACTGTGTGTGGGCTGGATGTGGCAACCCAGCCCGAAGACGTCAAAAAGGTGATCGGAATACAGCTGCAATCGACAGCTTTTTTTGATCGCCTGACGCTAACGGAGCAATTGAAGATGTTTGGCCGGTTGTATGGCGTCAATGTCGATACTGATAAACTGCTGGCCGAAGTGCAGCTGAGTGATAAATCCAAGAGCTATGTCGAGCATTTGTCGGGCGGACAGAAGCAACGATTCACGATTGCAGCCGCCTTGGTTAACCAACCTCAGGTATTGTTTTTGGATGAACCAACGACTGGCCTCGATCCGCAAGCCCGGCGCTATTTGTGGGAATTAATCCAAAGTATTCAGCACCAAGGTATAACGGTCGTTTTGACAACCCACTACATGGATGAGGCAGAATTATTGTGCGACCGTCTGGCCATCATGGATGCTGGCCGGATATTGGTCATAGACAAGCCCCAGCATTTAATTCACGATTTACTCAAACGCGGCTTCAGTAAGCCAAAAACCGTCCAAGAAGCTAACCTGGAAGACGTATTTATTGACCTGACAGGAAAGGCGATCAGAGACTAAAATGCGCCAATATCTCAATGCGACCCTCGGTATCACCGCCGCCTATTTACGACGGTTTACCCGTGATAAAACAGCCATGTTCTTCACGTTTTTGTTTCCGGCAATATTCTTGTTTGTTTTCGGCACCATATTTAATAACAACAACATCAGTTTTCGTGTGGCTGTCATCGACCGAGCTGATAATGAATTTTCTCGACAATTTGTCACTCAGATCAAAGATGGCGAAACGTTCAAAGTGGAGTCTGAAGATGTGAGTTTGGAGGCTGCCAAAACGCGCATGAACCGCGGTGAGCTCGATAGTATTTTGGAGCTTCCACCCGAGTTTGGCGTTGCTGGCGCTGATGGTAAGCCGCGCGGTAACCTGGTGGTGTACTATCAAAACGGCTCCGAGCAGTCGGGCAAGACGGTAGCGGCCGTAATGGAACAAGTACTCGCTGATATCAATACGTCGCTGGGCCAACCGGAAGCGCCTTTCAAAGTCGAGGAAAAAGCGACTGACGACCGGGGTTGAGCCAGTTTGATTACACTTATTCTGGTCTGCTGGGTTTTACGCTGATGAGTATGGCAATTTTTGGCCTCGCTAACTCCATGCCGTTGGAGAAGAAATCGGGCTCATTCCGGCGTTTGCGAGCAGCGCCCTTCCGAGCTGGGCAGCTCATCATCGGAAATGGGCTGTTTTACATGATTTTGGCGCTGCTGAGCCTGACCCTCATGCTGGCACTCGGCATAGGTATTTTTGATTTTGAAATGCGCGGTAGTTGGCTGACTTTTAGTATATTTACGATGCTGGCGACCGTTATGATGGTCGGCTTTGGACTACTGATCGGCGGTTGGGCGCAGACGGAAAACCAATCTGGCCCACTGTCGAACCTAATCTCCTTCCCGATGATGTTTTTATCGGGCACTTTCTTCCCCGCTTTTTGTTCCCGGAATGGCTGCAAGGCATAACGAGCTATATTCCCCTCACCCCGGTTATCGATGGATTGCGACGAATTCTTACCGAAAACGCTTCCTTATTCGACCTGGGATCGCAGCTCGGAATCATGGCCGTGTGGCTTGTTCTGGTGTATGTGGCGGCCATCAAATTGTTCCGCTGGGAATAATATGAATTCATGAAACAATCGGTACAAGAGCTAACGATACCTACCGGGCAATTTTTCATGATAGATGGCGTTGGTGATCCCAATGGAATCGCCTTTCAACAGGCTGTTGAGGCACTTTATGCCCTCAGTTATACGTTGCGATTTTGGACGAAAAAGCACCAGGCACCACCAGATTGGTCGGATTTCAAAGTCCAGCCTCTGGAGGGGCTGTGGAGTGTGCCAGAAATACATGATTCATCTGCCATGAACGCTCCTCGTGATTCGTGGCACTGGACGGCCATGATTAAGCAACCAGATTTTTAACGATTGAATTGTTTGATCAATTGAAATCTGAAGTAGCGCTGAAAAACCAGGGGTTAGTACAGCATCAGTGCGACTAGAAGCATTTACCGAAGGTACGGTGGTTGAGGTGTTGCATTTGGGACCATATACGAGCGAGCTTCCTTCAATCCAAAAATTGGACGATTACATATCTGGCCACAGCTTGAAGGCAGTTGGCCGCCATCACGAAATCTATCTGAGTGATCCTCGACGCACAGATCCAGCAAAATTAAGAACTCTATTGCGTCATCCCGTAGAAAAAGTTTAAGCCTTTTCTCAGTCCCGGGCGGCTACGATATACGTGATAAAAAGAGAATATTTATGAATGCCACGACTAGAGGTGTGCGCAATGCGTTCCGTAATACTATTCGGACGGGTTCGATCGTATTGATATTGGCTCTCAGCATCGGACTGATAATTGCGATGTTGGCAGCCCGGCAAGCAGTGAATACCAAGATCGAGAGTGTAAAGAATGCTGTTGGCAATACTGTGACGATTGCGCCGGCGGGTGTGCAAGGATTCGAAGGTGGGGCGAGGCGTTGACGGCTGCGCAAATGGCCGAGGTAACCAAAGTAGCTCACGTAACAGCTGTGTCGCAGCGCTTGGTGATCGGTTGACGACCAGTAATAGCAACCTCGTGTCGGCTATTGAAGCCGGGACGCTCGGTCAACGGCGAGCGAACGAATCGGGCACAACTTCGGGCGGATCAACGGTGCCCGCCCCATCGGGCTCACCCCGAGCGATGCAAAACTTTACGCCGCCCGTTACGATAACCGGCGTTAATTCAGTCAACGGTACTTCTACCTTTGGCGGTAGCTCACTTTCGTGGACGAGTGGGCAGGCCTTTGACGCTAGTAAAGATATTAGCGAGGCAGTGGTTGGTAAAAATCTAGCGACCAAAAATAACTTGAGCGTCGGTAGTACATTCAAGGCTTATGGCGCAACGATCAAAGTGGTCGGCATCTATGACGCCGGAAACGATTTCGCCAACAATGGAGTGTTTATGTCTTTGGTAACGTTACAACGTTTAAGCTCACAAAGCGGTAGCATTACCAGTGCGGCGGCAACGGTCGACTCGGCCGACAATTTGGCGACGGCAACGACCGCAATTAAAGAGGCATTAGGTAGCAAAGCCGATGTCACCAGCAGTCAAGACGCTGCCGACCAATTGGTAGCACCACTGAGTAGCGTGGCTCACATTTCCCTCTTGAGCTTGTTGGGAGCCGTAACTGCTGGAGCTGTCATAATTTTATTGGCAATGTTGATGATCGTCCGCGAACGTCGCCGAGAAATCGGCGTGATGAAAGCTATTGGAGCACGTAATGGATCAATCATGTGGCAGTTTATGGTGGAAGCAATTACTTTGACGACTCTAGCGCTCGTCGTAGGATTAGGTATCGGGATAGCAGCGGCTCGTCCGATTACTGATTCACTGGTTAGTACCAGTGTGGGTTCGACGCAGTCGACCCAAACAGCCGTAGGTCCGGGTTCAGGTCCGCGAGGGATGGGACCGGGCGCTGCTTTACGCAGTGTCGGTACAAGTAGTGCCCAAACGCTCACAAACGTCCAAGCATCTGTCGGCTGGCCGGCGCTCGTTCTCGGCATGTTGGCAGCGTTGAGTATTGCAGTTCTGGGCAGTGCCATACCAGCTCTCATTATCAGTAACATCAAACCGGCGGAGGCCATGCGTAATGAATAACATGCTTGTTGTCCAAGATTTGAAAAAAGAATTTGACCAAGGCGGGCACAAAGTGGCGGCTGTAAATGGAATCAATTTAGCCGTTCGCCAAGGAGAATTTGCTTCTATTATCGGCCGAAGCGGTAGTGGTAAAAGTACGTTATTGAGCTTACTTGGTGCCCTTGATTCGCCCACAAGTGGCAGTATTGTTATTGATGGCCAAGACATTACCCGGCTACATGGACCGGCTTTGAGCCGATACCGGCGCAGTACAATTGGATTTGTTTTTCAAAATTATAATTTGGTACCAAATCTGACGGCGCTCGAGAATGTCTTATTGCCAATGGAATTTGCCCGATTGCCAAAAAAACAGCAGGTGGCGCGAGCCGCCTCACTCCTGGAGGGCGTTGGCATTACCGGCGATGCGCAAAAGCGCAAACCTGGGAAAATGAGTGGTGGTGAGCAGCAGCGGGTATCAATTGCCCGGGCCTTGGCCAATCATCCCAAGTTGATATTGGCGGACGAACCAACTGGAAATCTCGACAGCGAAAACGGCCGGCGGGTATTTGAAATATTACACAATCTAACCCGTAGCGGTAAGGCTACCGTGGTTGTCGTGACGCACGATTTGGAAATAGCCGGCCGGACGAGCCGGGTGTTTCAGTTGATGGACGGCAAGCTCACGACTTGATGAGCATGGCGGCAATCACCGCCAGGGATGCTGCACCTAACTTTGTTTTGAGATGGTCGTGTTCGTGCAGAAATATAATACTTAACATCACTCCGGCGATAACTTGGGTGGTCAGGAGTAATACCACGATGCCTGGGTCAGGTGCGTGAGCATAGGCAATAAAAGCGAATAAGTTGTACAGAATGCTGGCGGCACCAGTAATTACTGCAGTTTTCAATAAATCAGATGTGCGACGTGACCGATGACTCATATCAGACCAAATCGTTCGGGCGAAATATATTCCAATCAGCAAGGCGTTTCCAGCATATGTTATCACCAGATAATCAGCTGTCGCGATTTGCCTTGACAACGCAGCGCTCGTGATTTGGAAGCCCGCAAAGGCTACAGCCGAGGCAAGGATATACCAAGCCCCTCTATTAATATGGAGGCGCTTCCCCTGGTATTGGGCGAGCAAGATGGCGATGAGTAAGAGTAACACACCGAGTATCTGACTAGTGCCTAACCGACTACCCAAAATCAACCAGGCCAAGAGGGCATTCCAGATGACAATTGACGAAAAAATGACTTGGGTACTAGCTGATTGCAAGCTTTTTATCCCTTTGAAGTACCAGATGTTCCCAAGGGTCGAAGTCAGGATTGCGACCGTCAGCGGCATCCAGGCACTCGGTGGAATTACCAAATGCAAGCCTCCAATAAATGGTGATAATAGTATGCCCCAACAAATTGAAGCCACCATCAGGTAAAACGTCTGGGTCATGGGGTCAATATGAGTTTGGTTACTCAATACTTTGGTTAGTACGCCATAGCTTGCCCGGGACATAATTGAAAATAATGTAAATACGAGCCACATCTTGGATTCAGTGTAGCACTAGGAGTGTTATACTTATGCTTATGGAGATGATTGAAACAATCATTTTATATTCCCATCTACTGGGTTTGGCGGCACTCGCCGGTGGCTTAATGTCTCAATTTGGATCATCAACCTACCGAGTAACGCCGGTGATGCTGTGGGGTGCGCGTTGGCAACTGTTGAGCGGACTAATACTTGCCGGACTAGAACGAGACGAGCTCAACCACCCGATAGTGGGAGCGAAGCTGGGAGTACTCTTGGTGGTTTTGGCTGTGCTTGAAAGCCGGAAACAACCCACGCGGTTATTGTCACCTCAGCTGTACAAGATCGTTAGTATGCTCGTAGCCGTAGTGATTTTCATGGCATTGTTTGTGACTAGTACTGAAACCTAATTAACGATAAAGACATGCGCCTACCAACAGCGTCAAGTACATACCCCAAGATGCGAGTAGCTTTCAACCGGAAGGTAGCTATGTCACTCATAGCGGCAGTAATGGTAGTAGGTAGCATTCTAGTATACCGGCTCCAAGCGGCGACCGGGGTAGTGGCGCCGGCACAAGATCTGTACAACCTGTCCTACGCGAGTGACCACAACGTGCAAAAACTCGACCTATTTTTGCCAGCTCGAACCGGTCAACCCGTGCCGGTAATCGTTAATATCCATGGTGGCGCTTTTATGGAAGGTGATAAAAGCGATGAAATGTACAATGTCGAGGCATTACGCAGCCAGGGTTGGGCAGTAGCCAATCTGAACTACCGGCTCAGTGGCGACGCCCGTTTCCCAGCCGGCGTTCAAGACGTGAAGGCAGCGGTGCGGTGGTTACGCGCGCACGCCGACCAGTACGGTCTCGATGACCGGCGGTTTGCCTCGTGGGGACGATCGGCCGGTGGCTATATGGCATTGGCATTGGCAGTAACCGGTGATCAAACGACAACTTTTGATGGCGGTAATCTGGGCAATAGCAATCAAAGTAGTGCCGTCCAAGCCGTCGTTAGCCTGTATGGTGTGACTGACTTTGGCACCATGAACCAACAGGCACGCACCTATTGTGGCAGCTACCAAGATCATGATGCCGCTGGATCTCCGGAATCAATTTGGCTTGGTGGACCCATTCAAAATTCATCGTTGCTCGATGACGCCAATCTTGTGGGGTACGTTGGAAACATTACTACGATGCCAGCGTTTTACTTTGCGCACGGAAAGCAAGATTGCACCGTACCTTACCCTCAGTCACAGGAAATGTTTGATGCTGTCACAGCCCGAGGTGGTGTTGCAAATATTCAGCTCGATTCGGGCGCCGGTCATGCTGATGGCGGGCTCGACTCGCGTACCATTAATCCGGGTATCGCATTTATCAAAACGGCTTTCAATAAGATTCAGTCGGCAACTCCGACCGCGACTCCGACGCCCACAACAACGCCGTCACCAACCGCCAGTACTACGCCGGCGTCAGCGACTGGATCACTCTATTTCAGCCCGTCGACTGCGAGTGTGACTAGTGGGGGAACGGTCACCTTCGAATTGCGCGAGAACTCGGGAGCTACTCAAGTGAATGCTGTCCAAGCCAATGTCACGTATGACGCAACTAAACTACAGTATGATTCGGTTATTGATACGGGCGCCGATTTCGGATTGAGTGCCGTTACCACCGCCAGTACTGGTCAGGTCATGATCACCAGAGCTACAGCCGGCGGAACACCTGCATTAACCGGCGACAAGCTGATTGCAAAGATAGTCTTCAAAGCCTTGACGACTGCGGGCGCCACCACACTTACCTACGCTAGCACATCAAACTTGGTGTCAGTGGCAGCAGTTGATATTTTAGGTAACCGCCAGTCAGCAGCTTTGACTGTCACTGGAGGCACTAGCACGGTAACCCCCAGCCCGACGCCAACCATTACACCCCGGCCGAGCGCTACACCCTCACCAACACCACGACCATCAGCTACACCCGCCCCGACTCCGACTCCGACACCAAAACCAACGCCTACCCCGACACCCGTACCAGTCATAGCTGGAGATACGAATTTGGACGGCGTCGTCAACATGGCTGATTTGTCTCAGTTATTACTGAGTTGGAACAGTCTCGGAGCCAGCAATGATTTTAATCGTGATGGAGTGATTGATGTATACGATCTATCGATCCTGCTTAGTAATTGGCGCTACTGACTTTCTCGATGTGTGCTATTGTTAACGTAAGAGTTTTAAGAGAAGTTAATGCCTACTCGTAAAAAATCAGCATCAAAACTTAAAAACGCATCTCGTTTCAATATGCCTTTGGCTGGATGGTTAGCGTCAATTACTGTCATGGTCGGATTGTTTGTGGTGTTATTCTCGCGAGCTGCTGGATCGGGAACTTTGTACCTTGATCCGCTATCGGCTGAAGTACTCGCCAATAGTACAGTGACATTAACGGTTCGAGCAGATAGTGGCTCAATCCCGGTCAACGCGGTGCGAGCAGACCTTAAATATCCAAATGGTACGCTGGAGTTTGTTGGCATTGATGTGGTCGGAAGCTCCTATGGCGTGGAGGCTCCCACAAAAACATCTAATAACACGGTAAGTATTACAAGAGGCAGTATTACACCATTGACAGGTGATCATCTTGTAGCCAAAGTTACATTTAGGGTGATTTCCGGTTCAGCCAACAAAGTGACCCTGGCAAATACTTCGGTACTCGCCAGTGCCAGCTCAAACGCCAATATTATCGACTCGCTCCAAAGCGCCACGTTGGGTGTCTTAAGTGGCAATTCACCAACAGCGACCCCCACAGCCAATGGAACGACGACACCAGTAGCCACAGCAACTCCAGCGAAAGCCGGCACAACACCAACGCCATTATTTGGTACACGGACGGCCACTCCCAGTGTCAGCCCGACACCAATACCTGGAGCCAAGACGAAGGTGACGGTCGATGGCAAAGCCGTAACCGGCGAAAATGTCGATACCAGCAAGCTCAGTGATGGCAACCACACGGTGACAACCACCACGACTGACTCGACCGGAGCTGTCGTTAAAGAAACGACCAGTACCCTCAAAGTGAATACCAATAAATCATTTTGGCAAAATGCCGTCTTGATTGCCGGTGAAAACGTCGTTGCCGTTGGGTTGATTGTATTCTTGGCAATCGTAGCCGTAGTAGCTTTCCTACTCTACCGCCGCCATGCCGCCCAATCGGCCAATCCCCTCGCCTGGCCCAGTTAACCAGATGTGCTACACTTATTAGCATGGTAGTACTGCTTGGTTATATTGATCCATCGTCTGGAAGTCTGTTTTTACAAATGGTGATCGGCACGGTGCTGGCGGTTGGCTATGCAATCCGACATCATATAGCCAAATTGTGGCGCAAATTGACCGGCAAATCTAAGGACGACGTATGACAGAGCCAGACAGCAGCCTGGCAGCCACATCGTTTCGAGATCCAGCCGGCAGAGTCATCCGAAAAAATGGTAAGGTATTTCGCCAAGTATTCCCGGCAGGTAGTCGTGATTACGAAGCTGCACGCGATAGTGGGCTATTTACTGAGCTCATCAAACGAGGTTGGCTAATACCGCATCGCGAATTGCCGGTGGCCGAACTGAACGGTTGGCCAGGTGGGGCCGCTTATATTCTGGAACCAGAGCAGCTTGACTGGGTATCGTACCCGTACGAGTGGGCGTTTTCGGCGTATAAAGAGGCGGCTCTGCTGACTCTTGATGCCCAACAACTCGCTTTGGAAAAAGGGTTTATTCTCAAAGACGCCAGTGCTTACAATGTGCAGTTTTGGCAAGGTCGGCCGGTGTTAATTGATACATTATCGTTTGAGCCGTATGCCGGTAACCGTGCTTGGCAGGCGTATGGCCAGTTTTGCCGTCATTTTCTCGCACCTCTAGCGCTCATGACTAAAGTTGATATCCGCCTCAGTTGCCTGATGCGCGATTTCATTGATGGGCTGCCTCTCGATTTGGCTGCAGCCACCCTGCCGACTCGTAGTAAAATTCGGCCGGGTTTGATGTTGCATTTGTCGATCCATAGTTCATCGCAGCGCAGGTACGCCAATAAGCCGGTCAAACAAGTAATTCGTCGGGACGAAGCCGGGCAAAAGCTGGCTAGGCAGTCATTATTAGGCTTGACTGACAGTTTACGCCGGACAGTGAAAGGTTTGCGGTTGCCTAGAGGGGCAGCCACCGAATGGGGTAAATATTATAGCTTCACGAACTATTCCGATGCGGCGGCGGCCCACAAAGCTGAACTCGTACGCGAATATACTCAGTTAGTTAAGCCAGTTGAGATCTGGGATTTGGGTGGCAATGACGGCCGCTTTAGCCGGGAAGCCTTGGCTGCCGGCGCCCAGCGCGCTTTGTGTTTTGACATCGACCCGTTGGCTGTAGAAAAGAATTACCGTTACGGTCGTGAGCAAGCCGAAACTGCGCTCACGCCGCTTTTACTCGATGCTACCAACCCTTCACCGGGAATCGGCTGGGCAAATGCTGAACGTCCCGGATTAAACGAACGGGCAGGCGATGGAAAGGGACGAATGTTATTGGCACTGGCCGTCATTCACCACTTGGCAATTTCTAATAACTTACCATTTGGCCACATAGCCAAATGGCTGGCCGGATTAGGCGAGCACCTAGTGATAGAATTTGTGCCCAAAGACGACTCGAAGGTGCAGACCCTTTTGGCTACTCGCAAAGATATATTCGACCAATACGATCAATCAGTGTTTGAGCAAACGTTTCGACAGTATTTCACTATTTTGCAGCAGACCAGCGTTCGTGAAAGTGGTCGCCAAATGTATCTCATGCAGCGAAAGCGCCCGTAGACGTGGAGTGGTTGTCCGAACAATATATGCGCCTGGCCCTTGATCTCGCCGAAGCCAGCCGCCGGTGGGACGAATTTCCGTTTGGAGCAGTTCTGGTACGGGCGAACGTAATCTCAGCGGCCGAAAACTTCGAAAAACGCCGTGCTGATGTGACCGCCCATGCCGAAATGGTAGCTATTAGTTCCGCTTGCCAGCAACTAGGTCGGCGCGATCTTAGTGATTGTGTACTCTATTCTTCAACTGAACCATGCCCCATGTGCGCCGCTGCTATTTTTCAATCAAATATTCCGCGCGTGGCCTTTGGCTTATACCGCGAAGATTTGCCTCATCTATTTCGCCGGCGCAAAATCCGCATCGCCCAGTTGGCCGAGGATTGGGACTATCGACCTGAACTTATTGGTGGCCTCATGCGGGAACAAGCATTAGTAGCATTCGAGGGATTGGAGCGGCCGTGGCGCGTCAATGGTGAGCACCATTCAGGAACGCACACCAAAGCACCAGGAACTTAAGGTTTCAGAGCTACCACAGCCGCAAATCGGCCTTCGGGCAGATGATCTTGCTGAGACCTAACGTGAGAAAAGTAATGAGGGTCTGTTCTGGTATTTAAACCCTGGTCTTCTATTTGTGACACCGGGACACCTGATTCTATTAATTGATCTTTATTGAATGCCGCCACGTCTACAGCTATGCGGCCATCGGGCTGGAGAGATAAATATGGTTGCCATTCAGAACTGACGAGCGAGTTTATAATTTCTGCAGGAAATAGATATGATTCTGGCCTGATCGTAGGACCAAAGGCTACCCAAATATCACGCGGCTGAGTACCAAACTGATCGGACAGCTGTTTGACCACGTGGCTGGCTAGATTGAGATTGGTGCTGTTGCGAGCAGCGTGTAGCAAAGCAATGACATGATTGGTCGGGTCATACATGATAATCGGTAGACAATCGGCAATACAGAGGAACAAACCGATACCTGGCTCGAGGTAATGAAGGCGTTGGCTCGAATACCAGTTTCGGCCCCATGCATGCCTACTCCTTTGTCGGCTGGAGTTATTACATGAATATCTGCTTCCAGACCGCGCTGTTGGATCGAATGATCGAGCGAAAGGCCCAACTTGCCCAACAATCGCTGGCGATTGGCATGAACCTCAGTTTGCAATCCGAAACGGTAATCCATATTGCCATCAGAAACTTGCGAGAAACCGTGGCTCAAGCGTGAGAATTGGAGCAGTGAAGTCGCTTGAATCATATTTTTGGCTGCAACCCTTTAGACCTGCACAATTTTTAATGGGGGTGGCTGCAATGACTCAAACGTTGCCAAAAGTCGGCGGAATCCCGGATCAGTCAGTTGATCGTAGGAAGGAGCACTGAGACGGACAATTTTACGTGGTCCTGATTCGGCGGGCAGGGCGAATTTCATATAGCCTTGTGCCGGGATGTAGAGATGACAGCTAAAGTTGAGAGAGGGCATGCTCACGGAGATTCATCCTAATACTTACGAATAAGTCCGATGACAATGCCTTGAATTTCAATCGAATCACCATCAGGTACGATGATGGGTTCCATGGCGGCATTAGAAGGCTGCAGTCTAATATGACCGGCTTCTCGGTAATAGCGCTTGAGCGTGGCTTCGCCGCCGTTGAGAAGCGCGATGACCATTTCGCCATTACTGGGAACGGACTTTTCAGTGACCACGACGTAGTCGCCCGTGTGAATGCCTTCGTCGATCATCGAGTCGCCTTTGACCTGCAAGACGTAGGAGTTTTTCCGACCAACCATAAACGGTGGGACTTCCAGGGTTTCGGGGTGGGTACCAAGCGTTTCTATGGGTTGCCCGGCAGCCACGAGCCCGAGAATGGGCAGGGCAACGACTTCATTAAACTGACCAGCGTCACGCGGTTTAACGAGTTGGATTGAACGAGCTTCATTGTCGCTCTTGCGCAAAACACCTTTAGCTACTAACGACTCGATGTGCTCAGCGACTGTAGCGACCGATCCGTAGCTAAAGTGAGCTCCAATTTCACGGTAGCTCGGCGCGTAACCATGCAACTCGATGAATTGAGTGACGAAATCTAGGATTTGTTTCTGACGTTTAGTTAGTGGTGCTAACATAGTACCCTCCTCGGTGATGTATGGTTTTAGTATGGCGAACAAAGGCCGTAGTGTCAAGTGGAAAACGTAAGCTTAATTGAGCTCGTTAACGATCTTGAAGTCGAGGCTTGAGCGATAATTTGTATAAAAGGCATCGGTTTTGGTGACTTTGCCATCGAGATCGAGGACATCACGGTAAAAACAGTGCGCGAAGCTTTGGTCGCATCATTGGAGCCAGTGATAAATTGTGGCCCCCGGATAGTACCGGACTTGGTCTTTGTGCCAAAGAATTCGAATTTGAGACTGTATCCGCTCATAGTCGTTTGCATGAGCAAGTAATGGCCGGTGTCGTTGACGAATTTGAAGTCGACATCTGGGTAATAAATCGTGGCATCGACTCCCGGAGCAGCGTAGGGCCAGGTGTAGTAGCTGATGGCAAATGAATGATTAACGCGCTCAGTGATGGGTAAGCCAGCGGCGAGAGCCGCCCGGAAAGCCGTCGATGATACCTGGCACAAGCCACCACCGTATTGCTTGACCTCTTTGGTACCGATAATGACTAACTCGGGTACGTACCCAGTAGTGGGTCCAACTTCACCAAGTAACGCTCCGAAGGAAAATGTCTCACCTGGTTTGAGTAGAATTCCATTGAAGCGCTTAGCGCCAGCTCGCACATTGGTAAGACGGGTGCTGGGTGAACCAGGAAAGAAGGTGTCGCCAGTTGATATGAGTTCTTTAATACCCAAGCTTTCGAGATTAGTTTCATTGACGTCGGCGGCAATGGTTTCGAGCTTGAGAGATACCCGGCGCTCACCGGTCGTTTGTAATACTTTTGTGATATCGACGACGGCAGTTGACCGATCGAGTTTGACGCCGTTGCGCGATGGTTGGTTGATAATGAGTTTGCCGTCTTGCATGGTCAATCCAGCATTACGAGCCGATTGATCGATTGAATCGGCCAGCGTTGCCACATACCGTTGGATAGCTGTCGGGCTGAGACCGAGATTGGCTGATGAGTCGACTGGATAGAGATCTTCGATGCGGCGTGAAAACCAAAATTCCCGCGGGGCTGGAGTGGCAGTATTCACCCAAGAAATGATGGTTGACTGGTCGATCGTCCGAGTCTGGCTACCATACTCGAGGGTGACCGGCGAGGCTATGAGGTTGTTGATAGAGCCCATAGCAGCTTCGAGGGCCTCAGTCGTCAGCACGGGGTTAATTGTGTACACCGGCGCTGGGATGGGGTCGAGTGAGGTGGTTGTCAGTCGGTCGCGGATTATGAGAGACAATTGACCGATATCGAGGCGACGGCCGGCCTGGGCGGCAGTGGCTTGGGCTTTGTTGTTTTGAAATGTCAGGCTGGCGTTTTGCGCAGGCGTGGATAGGTCATCGTAGAGTGAGGTCAGATACGGGACAAGTTGTTTGTCCTTCGTTTTGAGAGTGGTAATGGCAGTTTCGCGGAAGGCCATTAAGCGTGCCAAGGCATAGGCTCGTTGGCTTACACTGCCGTCACGGCCATATTGGTAAGCCAGACGGGCGGCAGCTGGTGCATCATACTCTGGGGCCAAGTTGACCACCGGAATGCGCAACAAGGTGTTGTCTTGCGTCACCGTGAGCGCTTGGCTACGAAAGGCTTGTGCGTGTTCGGCGAGCCGGGTTTCGGCTTGAGCAGCAGTCAGGCCACCCAAACTGACGCCATCAGCCACAACTCCGGGATAGATAGTGGAATGGTGCGACAGAATAAAACTGGCAGGATACATAATAGCGACAAGCACAGCGACACCGGCAATGGGCAGCCACCAACGACGTGATGTTTGATTGGTGACAACGACCGGTTCTGGCTCAGGCTCAATGGCAGGCTCAACCACCGGTTGGGATGGCCGGGTGGCGGTAGGAGCGGTAATGTCGAGACGTTTACGCTTAGCCATAGTCTACCTATTATGCCACAAACGTCAGCGTGATGGCCAAACAAACGGCGAACCGGCCCGCTCACACCCCCAATTGGAGGATAGAGCGGGCCGGAAGTGAATCTAGAACGTGAGGCCAATGGCCGTAGCCTCACGATAACGCGGGTTGACCAGTTCCAGGTCTTGGAGTTTAGTAGGCACGACGCCGGTCTGTGGCCGGAAACCGTCAGTATAGATAATGCCATGACTACCCCTCGGCGGACGCGGAATGGTGTTTGTCCGAATGAACTCTGGCGGTGTATCACCAATGGCATCGATGACACCATAGGCTTTATCTCCGGGAAATTTTCGGCGCAACTCGTCGACGATCTGATCAGCCCACATTTGCGATACGCCAGTATTCGGAGGCAGTATCGCCCAAATGACATTTAGGACTTGCTCCCAGCGAGTCTGAGCCGGTCCCGGTGGTAGATTCTGGAACAAATCTCTGCCCATTGGTCGGAGAGTCGGCATGAGCAATTCATAGACTTTCTGACGTTTATAACCCGTTTGTAGGCTGACGGCGTCGAAGAGGAAGTTATTAGCCGATTCCGTGGTAAAGGTATCACCGACGAATTTGCCATCGACCACAACTCTGCAGTCGCCGACAACTGTGTAAGTCAGATGAGTGTCAGTTACCAGAACTGCTCCCAGACAAGTACTCAACATGCCACTTCGGTGCGTTGGATCGAGGTGGATTCCCAGGCTGCGGCTCGTATTAGCGAGCGCTACACTACCGGCTTTGACGAGTTCGGCACCAGCCAAAGTCGGATCGGCAACAATAACCGATGTCATCTCATGGGCGGCGATGGCGCTGCCGTCAAACCACGAATCTAAGGGAATTCCCCGAGCCCTGGGCTGTCGCCGGATGTTGACAGAATTCGCCAGGTCCATTGAGGATGCGGGCGGCATCGACGACAGCATAGGTAGTGGTGTTACCTACTGTGGCTACCACCGCGTCGTCTTGGCGGTGTCCAACAGCATGCGAATTGTGCTTGTAGTGTAGTGATCTCGGGCAGTAGTACCAAGAACCCGGTACTAAGACATGGTATTCCATGCGATCCACCTTACGTAGAATTGAGGGTCTAGTGATTACGATGCAGCCAACAACAGCCACAGGCTGCCGACAATACCAAAAACACCGATCAGTTTGCGCGTCGTCAATTTGGCACCGAGCAGCCAGACGGAGGCCACGGTGATAGCACCGATTGAGGCCGCATTGGCCGCATTGACGTAGCCTACATTGGGGGCAGCGACGAGCGCAGCGTAGTTGAAGTAGTTGAAAGACACATTAGCTACGCCAATCAAACTAAGATCTTTGAGGTGTGGCTGGAGGTGTCCGAGCCGAACTCGTTTGTGCACGAGTTCAACAGCCGTACAAACCGTACCCACACCGAAGAAATACACCAAGATCGTGATGGTGGGGAGGCCGTCCTGGGACAAATACTTAGCCATGAGCGTAATCAGGGCAGTCAGCACCATGGCAACGAGCGCAAACGCTATCCACGATTTGCGGGTGTTTTGCTGCTTAGTAGCAGTGGGATCTACGCTCAGCAGTGTCATGAAGCCAACGATCAGCAAAATACTGATGATGGCGCCGAAGCTGAGATGGGCTCCGAATAACGGTACCGCCACGAGAGTAGTTAGAACAACATAGCTCTTGGCGATGGACAAGCTATAGCCGGGATTGGGTGTGCGTTCGAGACTCTTAAGTGTAGCTAGATTATTCACGTACACAATCATACCGGTGGGCACGAGCAATCCGAGTTGGCGCCAACTGACCTGTAGTGAAATGTCGGCAACGAGAGCAAAAATCACAAACACCACCAGTGGTGAGGCGAAAATCGTGAGATTCTTGAGGGCCAGCGACATCCCATGAGCCGTCGCTTTTTGAATACTAATGTAAAGCACAACTGACGATCCAAACATAATGGCCGTAAGCCACATCCAATGGGGAATCATGCGGTCAACTCCAATTGTCGAAAAACAAGCTCTGGATACCGAGCTAACGTAACCCTGCAGATAGCAAGATGTCTGCAGCTTAACTTAAATTTACGCTACCTGACAACCAGATGCGGTTTACGCTTGTTCGTTGAGTCGTTTGACGACGTCTTTGACCTTTTGACTGATGTCTTTGCGGGCGACGAGGATACCGTGCTCGGTGTTGACGACTACCACGTTGTCGAGTCCAATGACCGCGACGGGTTTGGACTCATCGTTGCGGACGAAGGAATTTTCGGTTTCGATGAGGTGTAAGTCTTCGCCCGAGACCACGTTACCGGCGTCGTCGGTGGGTCCCACTTCATAGAGGTCACTAAATGAGCCAATGTCACGCCAGTCGAACGTAGCGGGAATGACCATGAGGTTATCCATTTTTTCACTGAGCGCGTAATCAATGGCGTCGTTTTCACATTCTAAGTAGGCAGCGTCGTAGGCAGATTGGTCGTCTTTGACGGCCGCTAGGCGCTGAAAGTCAGCTAGACGTTCAGGCGAAAACTTGGTCATAGCCTCCAGGAAGACGTCGACCGATCCAACCATGTAGCCGGAGTTCCAGAGATATTTGCCCGATTCGAAGAATTCTTTGGCAACAGTGCTTTCCGGTTTTTCTTTGAACTGCTCGACCGCAAAGGTAAAGGCTTCTTCATCGACAATATCGCCTTTTTCGATGTAGCCAAACAACGTCGAGGGATGGCTAGGCTCGACACCCACGAGGGTAAGCCGGCCATGTTTGCGGGATTGTTCACCAGCAATCTCAAACGCCCGGGCAAAGCCTTCGACATCGCGAATAAAGTGATCAGCCCAGGTGAAAGCTACCGGCTCGGAGGTATCTTGATCGCGGGCAATATGTTCGAGAGCGGTCACGAAGCAGCTAGCGGTGCCGCGGCGGCCGGGCTCGATGATGAAACGCTGTTCCGGATATCTGGTAGTTGTTCTTTCATGTGGTGAGCATGGGATTTTTCGGTCACCACATAGATTTTGTCGGAGAGCATTTTAGCCCGATCGTAGGCCACTTGGGCACCGGAACGCTCGCCTGTGAGCTTGAGGAGATGCTTGGGGTAGTTGCCGACAGACAGCGGCCACAGGCGCGTACCCGATCCACCGGCAATAATCACGATAATCATGGGAAATATTATACCTTGTTTATCTAATAACTGATAAGAACTTCGCACTCCGGCGCTGCAGCCGTAACAGTATAGACGTGCGCTGCCGCCGGCAGAAAAGCGGAGTGACCGGATCCAACCGTCACGATGTGGTCATTGGACTCGACGGTGACAGCACCGGATTTGACAAAGACGTGCCGAAAACTGGTGACGTCGTCTTTGAATTGGGCGCCTTCAGTCTTGAGCGTCAACCGGTCGAGGCTATAAAAACGATTGTCCATCAGCCGTTCCAATCGAAATGCCTGGGTATGAGTCAGCTCGTGCGGTTGTACTAGGTGTGACGTGGGATCATTGACCTCGGGCTGACGATTAATAAATTCAAAATATTCGTCTATCTGGATTGGTCTTATTGTGCCATCGGCAGACATTTTGCCTTTATCAAAATTACGAAAGGTTGAAATAGCATCGAGTGCTTCTGACTGTAATTCGTACAAGACATTGCCGAGCGGGGCAGTAGCGGAATCTTCTTCCCAGGAATGGTGTAAGCCACCACTCGATAGATCGACGATATCGCCGGCTTTGGTGGCCACTGTATTCACAAATTGCCACGGATCTCGATCGCGGAGTAACTGCTTGATGCTGTCTTGAGCCTCATAGTAATCGAGTGTACCGGCTTTGACCTGGTCGCCAAGGCGCGTCATGCCGGCAGCTACCGTTCTGACGGTGGCTTCATAGAGCTGCCAATCGGCGTCCGGTTTGACGCCGAGCGTAATCAGCCCCGGTTCAAAGTAATACCAGGATTCTGGCTTGGGTAACCATTTGGGGTGCTGGAGATCGGCTGAGATGTGAGCCTGAAATGAATTGCCAAGCGCCTGAGTGAACTTGAGGAGGAGATCAAGTTTGCCAGAATGAGTTTGGGAGCGGTCGCGGCCCAGAGTGGCCACGACATCGGTTTCCAGAAAACGGGATAGTGGAATCGCATGTGGCGGTGAAGGTGGGGATAGCGACTCCGGCGTTATCGGTGAGTTCACCTTTGAATAACGGATCGTCGGTTGAGGTGAGCAATGAGAGATTACTTCCGGAAAACAATTCATAGGACTGACCGATCTTGAGATCACCCAGACCTTCGTGGTCGGACCAGCCTTTGGCAGCCACAATGTACGACCCGCCCCACGTCGGTTGTTTGATCAACTTCGGTATGACGAGATAGGGACGCCGCAACTCATTGGTAGTTAGATGAGGCATTACTTCGAGAATTTTCCATTAAGGATTTGTCGCAATTTTATTATAGCGTTTTACTGCCAATAGTTGAAAATTTTGGTTATAAATGTATGGGTATGGGACCCAACCGAGACAGTATCTCGATTGGGTCCCATGAGTAAATCTGATCAGTTCTGATGCTACGACGTCTGATGTTTGATACCTTGCTCACCGTTGCCGTGTATGATGCGCATAATGGTTCTTGGAGTGTCGTCGAATTAACAGCCTGGCGCCAGACAAGACGATATCCGCCTCGGATCAGAAGAGGACTCCATAGGTTGATAACGACTGGTCCAACCAGCCCGGCTACAGTTCGTTGGCAACCAGCAAATCAATGTTTTCGCACCAGCGGCAGGCGCGAGTTTCTTTAAGTCGTTGGCTGGTCGGGCTTCATCACCCGGGCCGACTGCTCCAAATCCGTCATGGATAGAACTGTTTGCAAATCAGGGCCAGATTCGATTGATTCGTCGCGCGGAGTGACGGGAATTATCTCAGGCTCAATCGGCCGAGTACACGGTAGACAAAGGCCAATTTTCCCAGGTCGCCGCCGTTGCGCCATCTTTGATTTCAATTCGGGATGAGAATGGGTTTGATGCAGCAGAGTCGACTTCTTCGTCATCTTCGTGGACGTCTGGGACCGCGACTTCAAAGCCAACGAATCTTCATAGATAGCGCCGATGACAGGCAACTGGGCAATAATCTTACATTCAACGCGTTGATTGCCTTGCTCTAGCCTGAACCCATGAAAAAACGTTGGCCACCAATGCAAAAGGTCGAAACCGCACCGTCATATCACCAGTCGATGGGGCACGGCATCCGACATCGGGTTAGCTCGAGATATCGGTAATCGAGGTCGTTCAATACGGAGGTTCGACGCCATTGCGAAGACCCAAGCCGATTCAGAGCTACGTCGGGCGATACGCGATTATGCCTCCTGATGGAGTCGCCCTTTTTCAGACGCGCATTATTCATTCTATCGACGAATCGAGCATCTCCAGTTCAGCCACGTCGGCGGGGAGAGCCGCAATAGGCCCTCGTCGAGGCGGCGTTGGTCGAAATAGTGCGACATGAAGCCGACTGAGCGGGAGAGCAAGAAGAGGGCATTGAAAAATTCGGTGTCGATGAGACTTTGCAGTTCGGCGGCATCAAGTTTTTCTTCGGTGGCCAACAAATCGAGTAAGACAGCTGCCATGGCGCCATCGACATTGAGGATGAGATTGCCTTTTTGCTCGTTGTGAGCGTTTGAACAGCCAAGGCGAAATCGGTATAAGGATGATTTGTGAGATTGAGTGCATGCTGCAAGATCGGCTCAACCCGAGGTCGGGCATATCGATGCGGTATTTGCGGTGTCCGATACCAGCCAGACGCTGGCGGGAGGCAGCAGCGTTTCGACGAGCTTGGCTGGTGTAGTAGCATCGACCACACCCGCGAGCCATGTGGCGGCGGCTTGATTGATAGCGCCGCCGAAGCGGGGCCAATAGTGAGGAGTCCAGCGCTCAAGGCTGAAACCAAATCTTTGCCAGCCCGGGCAGCCGTAATGGTGTTGAGGGCACCCGAGACGTAGGGACCGTTGTCGACCAGTAGTTTGAGAACAAGATCAACAAACGATTCGAGCCTGGGCGCGAAACATTAGGACGACCTAATAGCATGGCGGCTACTATGGCGGCGAAAGTTCGTTGTTGGGCCAATTCGAGTTGGGGAGTACCGAGGATGTCGACTTGCCCTGCCCGGTCGCGCGAAACCGTGGAAGCAATGAGAGCCGGGCGGCGATTGGTTAATTGAGGATGACTAGGTTGATTTGCCGGAGCAGAGGTAGTGTCGGGTAAAGCCTGGACGAAGGCGGCAAATTCGGCATACGTTTCCCCTACCTGAACGCCGGCAGCACGCAACGCGGCGGCTTTAGCTTTGGCTGATTCGTCGTGTGTTTTGGCGATGGCTTTGGCATGTCCAAATTGGGGCGGGGTATCAAACAGCTCAGCGACCGAACCAGCAATGTAGGCCACAACTGGTTTGGTCAGTTGACCACTGGTGATGAGGGCGGCGAGATCATATTCATCGTGGCCGCCGAGCTCACCGAAAAGACGATTGAGCGTGTGGCGGGATCGGCTTGGGCGGCTAACAATGCGGCTTTCGGCGGTAGCATGGGAAAACGTTCGCCGCCGATGGCGGCAGCCCATGACAAGGTATGCCCAGTCGTTGCCACTAAGCGAATAAGCTCGTTGATCATACCGCCAGAGGTCGAAAGAACTGCGACCGTGCCTGGTTCGGTGAGGCGGGAGGCCACGAGCTGAGCGGCTTGGGTGCCACCGATAGCTCCCAGTTTCAACGTACCGGGTATGATCAGTCCGACGCTGGCTGCTCCCAGCACCCACACTCCCCTGTCGGCGGCTTGCTGAACGAGCTGTAAGGCATGGCGCTCGGGCACACCTTCGCCAAAGACTGTCACACCCGCTAGGTTTGGCAGCTCTGCCAAGCGGCGGCAGTCGACTCGACGACCCGGCGGCCGGAGCCGACATTGAGCACTAAATTTGTACTTTGGCGTAAAGCGGGTGGCAAATCGGCTACGCTTGGGTACATAGGTAGTGCAATTTCCTGATGGCCGAAGAAAAATCTGGTGGTGCGACGGCCGCCGGCGACGATGGCTTTGACGCTCGGGATGGAGCGGCCAAGCAAATAGTCGTAGTCGAGCATCGATTGAATAATGCCCTGGTGGTTACCCAAGGACACAATAACCGGGTCGGCCTGACGGAGCGAGTCGATAGTAAGTATATTGGCGGCCAATTTCATGGGCGTCCTCCGGTTTTGAAGCCTGGCTAGTGCCTGGGTGATGATGTCTGATAATAACAGTTCGGGACCGGCGACAGTACCCAACAAACCAGCTTTTTCGAGGTACGCATTCATGGTAGCCAATCCTTCGGCTTCGTGCGGGCCACCCGGCGGACATATACTTTGATCCCCTGTTGCTTGAGTTGGCCAGCAACTCGCTCAAGAGCCTTGATTACACCGGCGAAGGTGGCGCGGACATCGGTAAAGTTGGCGACGCCACCAGCAATCACCAATACTTTGGACTTGGCCGCCGATTTGAGTAGCAGTGATAAGATCTGGGTTGTATAAACGGCTGTTTCATCGGCGGTGGGATTGCCGGAATATTCACCGTAATTGCCAAGTTGATGACCAAAGCCTTGATTGTTGACCTCGTCGGCTAGCGTGACACTGGCGCCGCCACCCGATAGGAGTAGGAATACTTGCCCGTCAGGATTGAGAACTTCGAGACGAAAAGATGATTGACTGCGGGAGCCAGATCCAAGACGGTGGTTTCTTCGGGGGTGTGATAACGCGGCTGCCACTGCGCAGGTCGGCTTGTTCCCAGCCCCAGCCACCAGCGATACAGCTTCGGCATCAACTTCGGCAGCGGCATCGAGTATCAACGGATGGCCGTTTGGCGCAATGACGAGCGGATTGATTTCGAGGAACCCGAGGTAGTTGTCGTCGAAACATGTGACTATGGCCGACAAAGCCGAGGGCGCTATACCGATTTGGGTAGCGGTAGCTTTGATCGCCGCCAGGCTGCTTAGCCGGGCCGTTGGAGCGGTAGTTGCAGCATCAAAATTGACACCACCTTGCTGGAAGGCCAATATGCGCACACCGTCACGGACACGTTCCAAGCTCAAATAGCGTTCGGCAGCCGTATCATGTGGAGTATACGGCTCCACCAAACATGACGAAACCCAAGTTCTAGCAGCTGCTGAACTGTGGTTGCGACTTTAGTCGGGGCAATGTCGAGCTTCACCAAACCTTGTTTGAACCGGCCTTTGATGCCTTGATCGACTTTGACAACATATGATTGAACCGGTTGGTCCTGGAGAAAGTTTGTCAGAAGCGGGCGCCATTTTGTCTGACCATCAATGCTCAGCCCGGCATATGATTGCTCGAGAGCGGTGGCCAATAACGTTTTGGCGCGGTATTCAGATATGATGCGGCGTGCCATAGTGCCTCATATCATACCAGTACATGTTAGAATGAGGCTACCTTATGCAGTTCATTCGTTCCGGCTTTGCAGTTTTGTTTCACCATGACGCCCACAATATATGGGTGCAATTATTCCGTTACGGCATTGTAGCCGGGTTTGGGCTGGTCGTTGATGTTGGTGGGTTGGTGGTGCTCAAAGAAGTCGTCGGCTGGAACTATCTAGCGGCGGCCACCTTATCGTTTGTAGTCGCTTTGGTCGTCAATTACATATTGAGTACGTGGTGGATATTCAAACAAACCCGCTTTGCCAGCCGCTGGCATGATTTTGGGTTGTACGGGCTGATCGGTTTGGTCGGATTAGGTCTCAATGACCTGTTATTGTGGCTATTTACTGGCGGGCTAGGTTGGCATTATTTGCTATCAAAAGGAGTGGCAACGGTTTTGGTATTTGGATGGAACTTCATGGGTCGCAAGTTCATGTACCGGCCAACCACCGATGCTCCAGCCACCGACGCAACTTGAGCACAATCGCTACTTCGAACAAATAGTACATGAGGCTGGCGGCTGCCAGTGAACTCATAATAACCAGTGGTAGTGTTATCCCGACCGGCCAACCCATTGTGGCACCATACGAGAATATAAACAGGTGTATCAGATACAGACTGTACGAAATCTGACTGAGCCAACTTGCGATCCTTGAAAGTAACGCGTGACGGGCGAATGCCTCAAGGTGATGTTTGGCTGAGAGTAATAGCTGCATAATCATGAAACCAGTGAGTGTGAATATTACCGCTTTAGCCAAGTGGGCTTGTTCAAACTGAGGGTAGTGATAGAACATCCAGCCAAACCAAACACAAATGCCAACCAAAGCCACCAGGTTGATGATAGCCACCCGGTAGTGACAGATACGCTGGCACAGTCGTGGGTAGCGTGTATCGATGACCGCAGCCAACACCCCAAAGAGCATAGCATCGAGGCGTAAGGGTATGAGCCGATGTACGCCAAATTCCCAATAAGGTTGCGTGGTTGTTGCTAATATCAGCCGGGCAATCAGCAGTAGACCGATAATACCGACCAGCCGCCGGATGACTACCCCCGGATGATGGGCGCGCCACAAGATAAGGGGAATGACTGCATAAAACCAAAACTCAATACTCAGTGACCACGATACTGGGAAGAAGGCTGCCATATTTGGGTCGAAGTTTTGGGTAAATGACAGGTGAGCCCAAATGATCGTCCAGGGAGCCGCTGTAGCCAAAGCGATAAGAGTAATCATGAGAAAATAGGGCGGCAGAATTTTGGCCAAGCGATGCAGATAAAACCGTCGCAATGAGCGCTGACGCTTGAGCAGAATTTGACCGATGAGATACCCGCTGAGTCCGAAAAAGAGTTCGACGCCAATTAAGCCAAAGACCGGCAATACGCCATGTTTAAAGATTCCCGGGCCGGTGTTCGAAATGGGTATAAACAATGCCGAATGGGTTATTAATACAAAAAGTATCGCCACAGCCCGGACGACATCGAGCCCAAATGCCCGATGTCTCAGCGGTGGATCAGTTGCCAAACGTCTCGAGAGCAAAGCGAACGGCCTGTTCGACGCGCGCTATATTTGATGTGCCCTGCGCTTTCATTTCAATAGAATAGACGCCGGAATATTTGGAGTCGTGTAGAGCGGTGGCCATGGCGGCGTAAGGCACGCCAGCATCGGGAACACTTTCGAGCATGGGGGCGGAAATATGAAAATGCTGGTGATGGTACCGGGTGAGTTCGACGGGGTCATTGGAGACCATGGCCATGCACGCGGCATCTAGATGCAGGGCAAAGCCGGGCGTATTCACAGCTTTTACCAGAGCTGCGCCTTCGGCGGCGGTGGTCACAAAATCGCACGCATACGCTGGGGCGTTGGGCTCGATGCAAAACTGGACGCCAGCTTCGTGGGCAGACGACCCAAGCTCGGCGAAGAATGGTACTGCTTGGTCGAAAGCTTCCTGGTCAGTTAATGGACCTTTTTGACGGTTTTTGGGCGAGCCAAAGACAATTATTTTGGCTCCGAGATCGGCACTTAGTCGAATAGTCGTTTTGAGAAAGTCGAGCGAACGGCGGCGCACCGACTCGTCACCAAATACTTGTACTTCTGGTCGCCCAAATAGAATGGACTGGGTAGCAACGACGGTAAATCCCCGTTCCTCCCACCAGTGGCGGTAGGCGCTGACCTCGGTCGCCGGTGCCGCTGATAGATCAGGCCAGCGCTTGGTCGGAGCTAGCTCGATGAGATTTACCCCAAGCTTATCGAGTAAGCGGGCAGCGGCCGTCTCTTCGGCTGGCTCCCAAGCTATATTGGAGACAGCTAACTTCATGCGCGCTCGCGGTCAACGAACGCCTTGATGCCGGCAAGTACTTGGTCTTTGGTCTCGAGATAATTGCCCGTTTGGCCATAGAGTTTGGCGTGTTTGGTATGCATATCGAAATAAGGCAGTTTGTCGGGATCGAGGGTCGTTTGGTTAAATACCCGTCCAAAAGCGGCCTCTGCCACTTCGGCGACACTGGTAGGCGCGGTGGCAAAGTTAACCAGACTCAATTGGTTGGCCAAAGCTACTTGGATGTCTGCCCAGATGCGGTCGAGATTGTAGAATTGGTAAACTGCCCGAGAGTCAATTTTGTCGGTGTTATTGTCATGAAGGAAATCAAAAATGATATTTTTCTTGAGACCGTTGCCGTAGAGACCTGGGAGACGGACGACCAGGACGTTGGCAAAACGTTCGCGGCAAAATGCTTCTAATTGAGCCCGATGAACGCCATATGGGGTGGCTGCCGTGGTTTGAAGGTCGGAATTTTCGTCGACACCGACGGGGTGAGCATAAGTGCTGATGGTGGAAATGAGAACAAATTGTTTAGCTGTAACCGTCGCCAAATGGTCCATCAGCGCTTGAATGCTCGCCATATCAGCGGCGGGGTCTTGATTGGCGCGCCACATTTCGGCCGGAGTAGCTGAAGATACTATCAGATCGAAAGATTCGCCATCAATATCGGCGATATTACTCGTATTATATAAATGGGTAAATTGGCTCTGGGCTTTGAGATTGCCCCCGACAAAGCCGGTATGTCCGATGAGTGCGTGTTTGCCTGCCACTAAAAATGTCCTCCTGTTGCACTGATTATACCAGGAGATGATAGAATCTTAGATTATATGAATACTCACCTCTTTCGAAGCCCGCGCACCTGGGGTTGGACAGTTTTTGGGCTGGCGGCTCTTTATACGCTCGTTGACCGGTTACAACTGCTCGTTGGGCGGATCAACGTACGGTCGGATTATTTCAATATTTTCCCAATTGACGGAGCGTTTCAATTATTTAACCCGTTGCGGCGATTGGCTGACGGTCAAACCGCGGGCATAGACTTCCCTTTTTTCCATGGGCTGGGCACGTTACTGATCCACTATCCGATATTTGCGGCCGCTGGCGGTAATTTGCATGCATCGGAACTGTCACGTGAGATTATCTCACCAGTACTATTTATCTTGAGCGCAACCATTCTCGCCTATGTAGCGACCAAAAGCTGGCGGGTCGTGCTGGTCGTATTGGCGGTGCTATTTCTGGGTTACTACTACGTATCGCTGTTGATTACATCCAATAATTCACTCCTGGGGGTACGGTCAACGCTGCCATTGCTGGCGGGAGCTGGCGTCATGTTGACCCACCGCTGGTACCCCTGGCCGCGACGGCATCTGGCAGTCAAACTAATGACGTTAGCCATCTTGGGGCTGGCGTTTTTTACGAGCGTCGAACATGGTACGGCGGCGATTGCGGCTTATTTAGTGGTCGAAGGGCTGCTCGGAAACGGACCGTGGTGGTTACGGCTCTGGCGCCTGAGCCGAGACGCCATCATTATCGGGGCGGTGGCGGTCGGCTGTTACGTGGCAGTTGCGGGTAGTCATTGGCTGGAACCAATCAAATACGCATTAAGCGATGTGCCGGGCGATCAGTTTTGGTACTTTGGAGCGCCGCCTAATATTTTTATTGATTCGTTGAAGTCGCTGTTTGATGACCGTTTCCTCAAACCGACCTGGTTGGTCGGGCTGCCTGTATTGGTGGTGCTCTGGTTGTACCGACGGTCCCGGCTCGCAGATCAAGTACAGGGATATTTGTTTTTAGTCGTATACGGGTTGATTACGACTGTGGCGATGCTGGGCATCCAAGTCGAAGGCTATTTGCAACCGTTGTGGCGAGTGTTTCTGATCGGGGCGATTACGCTCAGCTATGGCTGGTGGCGCACTCAAAAACCGTTGATAGATTCTCAATCGCAGAACCTCTTGGCGCTGGGGCTGGCTGGGATTGTCTTGATTGCCAATATGCAAATGCCGTCTGGTTTGACGGCCCGGCCCAATGTCACCCAATTTACGCCCGAAACCGTCCAGGGTATGCACTTGGGACTGGGCTGGGCGCAGTATGTGAG
Source organism: bacterium (assembly GCA_016699105.1). Lineage (GTDB taxonomy): Bacteria > Patescibacteriota > Saccharimonadia > UBA4664 > UBA4664. The sequence continues at coordinate 229,110 of CP064960.1, forward strand.
TATTGTTGAGCAAACAATACCGGCTGGCGCGAGCTTGTGGTCAACGTATGCCAGCATCCCCGAAGCCGAAGCTCAAGCCTTCCAACCATCGCGCTACGATTACATAATTCATGCGCTCGGGCCAGAACGGCGGGCCGAATACGTCGCCCGTTTTGAGCAAACCCAACCCGATTTTGTCCAAACGGTGCGCTATGACTTCACTGGATACGAGCAGTGGCTTCAATTAGAACACTGGGATTTCTACCAACTCATTTTGGCCAATTATGACTTTGCGGCCATCACGCCTCACAGCATATTGTGGCAACGCAAAGAGGCGGCTTGGGCGCATCCCAACGATCAACCATGGCTAGCCGAAGCCGCGCCCACCGGCAACATCCAGGCGCTCGACCAATTACCGGTCGATTTACCCGATGGTAGTGTGGTGACCGTAGAAATTGATTACGACGCGCACAGTGTGCTCGGTCCGGTGCCAGTCTTGGGTAAGCTACCACGCTATATCGTCAGGACAGACCAAAGCCAAGGCACCATCGCCTTGTCGTTGCCGCCCTATGCTCACCGGTGGCAGTTCCCGGTGGTAATCAAAGCTGGTCAGATGCCACAAATAAATGCCTACATCCGGTCACTGGTGCCGGGTGGACGTTTTCGGATCACCGGCGTGCGCTACCGGGTAATGGACTTAACGCCACAGCAGCGCCAGGCTTTGACCACCCAAGATATCGACAGTTTGTTGTCGGACAAGCTGAAGGTACTGCCCAAGAATGGGCTGCAGCTGTATAGCTTGTAACTATTTTGACTTCGGATCGTAGCGATGCAGGGCCGCTTTGAAGAGGACTTTGAGGACACCAAGATTGCCTTTGACTGGGCTGATCTTGGTGGGTGTCGGTGAGTTCTTGGGGTATTGGCGCTTGACGGGTACTTCTTTGCTTTTGAGCCCGAGGTTGGCCGACCGGATTGCCAAATAGTAATGCAGCTCATAGCCGGTGAAAACTTTACGGAAGACCGCCATTTGCTCGTGCGTCAGCAGTTTTTTGGAATAGGCGCGAAAGCCATTGGTGGTGTCAGTGTAGCGGCGACCAGCTGACAAGCTGACGACCGGCGCATGCAAGAGATGCACGCCGACAAGCCGTTCAATTGGTGTATTGATGGCCTGACCGCCGGGTACAAAGCGGGACCCTTGAATATGGTCGAAACCGTCATCGAGAGCTTGGATGAATAGGGGTATGGCGGTGGTATCGTCTTTGTTGTTGCCATCGACCACGATGACCCCTTCATAACCTTGCTGCAAGCAGTAGGCAAAAGCCATCCGCATCTGGGTACCGAGTTTGCCGGGTTCGCGTTTGGTGAGCAGTGCGGTCACGCCTGATTGTTGCAATAGTTCTTCGGATAACGAACCATCGGTGGAACCGCCATCGGCAATGATGATGTCGGCTAGATCGGCTTGGGTGGCCATTTTAGTTAGTTGTTTCTTGATCTTGTCACCCTCATTGATGAGAAATACGCATACGGCGTACTTGGTGGCTTTGGGCTTAAATTCTTGGACGTCGTATTGGGGAATCTCCCAGCTATCATGAAATTTCATAGCGTCATGGTACCATATAGATATGAAATCGGCAGTAGTGGTCGTGGGGGGTGGTTTTTTTGGTGCCAGGGTGGCGCTCGAATTTGCCCGAGCGGGTCACGAGGTGACACTACTCGAACGAGAAGCTGGCTTAATGAAGCGGGCTTCCTATGCTAATCAAGCCCGGGTGCATGGCGGCTATCACTATCCGCGCAGTTTGCTGACAGCGCTGCGGTCGCGCGTGAATTTGCCGGCGTTTTACGACGAGTACCGTGATTGCATTGACACTAGTTTCGAGAAATATTATGTGATTGCGCGGCAGTTTTCCAAAGTGTCTTACCAGCAGTTTGGATTGTTTTGCCAACGTATAGAGGCGCCGGTACGGCCGGCACCGGATCGAGTGACCAAGCTGTTCAATGACGACCTCGTGGAGGCGGTCTACACGGTGGAAGAATATGCGTTCAATGCCACTGCTATTGCCGAACGATTAACCAAGCAGCTGACCGACGTTGGCGTGCGCATCGAAACGCGTGCCGAAGTCTTGGCGGTCGGGCCGGCAGCGGGTGGTCTGGTCGTGCGGTTTCAGCAACATGGTCAGGAGCGGGAATTGACGGCCCAGCGGGTATTCAATTGCACCTATGCCCGCATCAATGAGATCAATCGGCGCAGCGGGGTGGCCGAACTGCCGCTCAAACATGAAATTGCCGAGATTGTCTTGATTGAACCGCCAGCCGAGCTGGCCGACAAAGGTGTGACTGTCATGTGCGGACCGTTTTTTTCGACCATGCCGTTTCCGGCCCGAGGCTTGCATAGCCTGACACATGTGCGCTATACACCCCACACCGAATGGCACGAAGCCAAACCTGATAGTATCACCCGTGATTCATACGATTACCTGGATAGTCTGAGCCTACCGTCGGCTTATCCCAAGATGCTCGCCGATGCGCAACGCTACCTGCCATCATTGGCGGATTCGAAGTATGTCGAATCATTGTTTGAGGTCAAAACAGTCTTGCCTCAAAGTGAAGGCGACGACAGCCGGCCCATTTTATATAAACCCGACCACGGCGGGTTAACTGGTTACACCTGTATTATGGGTGGAAAATTAGATAATATTTATGATGTCTTGAAGGAGCTTGAGGGTTGAGTCAAAAACAAGATATTTTGGTGACCGTGGTTTCGCCGGTATTGGGAACAGCCGAGGTGATGGCCGGTTTTGTCGAACAAACGAGCACCTTTTTACAGGAACACTATACCAATTACGAGCTGCTGTTGGTGGATGCCGGCGCCGAAGAACCAGTCATGGACAGCTTGAGCGGACTGCTCAAAGACCTGCCATGTATCCGGCTGATCCGACTATCAGCTAAGGCCAATCGCGACGTCATGTTGTTTGCGGGCTTGGAAGCAGCCATCGGCGATTATGTCATCGTCATGCTACCGGGAAGTGACCCGATTCGGGCCATTGGAGACCTGGTAGACACGATGCGCAATGGCTCCGATATCGTCTATGGTTTGAGTGAAATTCCAACCCGGCGATCGCCAGTAGCCAAACTGGGCGCCAATATTTTTTATTGGTATGGTCGCAAATACTTAGGATTAAACATCCCGCCTGATTCCACCTATCTGGTAGGACTCAATCGCCGCTCGATCAATGCGCTTACCCGGATCAAAGGCCGGTATCGCCATGTTCGACACTTGACCCGTCAAGTCGGGTTTAAGACGAGCGTTTACCGGTATCAACCGGAGCCGATCGTACCAGGAGTGGAGCGGGGCTTGTGGGAGTCGGTGCGACTAGCCAAAGAGATTGTGGTTAGTTACTCGCAACACCCCTGCGTATGGTGAGTACGCTCGGTTTAGTGGTGAGCGGTGTCAACTTGCTGTACGCCCTGTACGCCATTGGCAATTATTTATTCAATCAACGGGTTAGCGAAGGCTGGACAACCTTGTCGCTAGAAATGGCCGTCATGTTTTTCTTCCTGTTTTTGATGCTGAGCGTGATCTGCGAGTACCTGGGACGCGTACTCGAAGAAACGCGGGCTCAACCGGCGTATCACATCATGGAAGAGCTTTCGAGCACCGTGTTGGTGGCCGACGCTACCCGGAGAAATGTGCAGAAATAACAGCGATTATCGATACGCCGATTGCAAGCCACACAGAGTCGGACAACGAGAAATTATTTCGGACTTTTTTTGATGATAATCGGTTTATTTGCGTTTGAGCTGGCACCAGTGCGAAGAAGACCAGTCCAGATATGATTGCAGCACCCAGCGGCAAGACGAATGGAACAAACATGAGCACAACATAGGCTAATGAGCGAATGGTAGGCTGGTTTACTTTGAGCGCAGATAGTAGTGGCGCCGGATATATGACCACAAGCCAGGTAAGTCGAATTTTAGCGATCGACGGATGATTGTCGGCCAATTCTTTACGCTGATATGCAAGCCAATAAATTGCGTATAATCCGGTAGTTGTTAGTGTCAGAAGGGCAAATTTCCAAGTTGGCATTACGAGCAGACCAGAAGGCTGGCGGAAGTGAAACTGACGAACAGGTCGTTTGGTGAGTCTGATGCAAAACCTAATAAACCGCCAAAATAACCCGATACTGGCAGTTAGTAGCATGAGTACGACAATTGCCTGGGCGACTGAATCGGGGTTGGTTATAGGACTCACGGCCAAGACGATAATGTAACCGAGCACACCAATTAATGTAGCCCAAAAATGGACGATTCTAGCGGAGTTTTGTTGCCAGTAAAGGTCGATAAAAAGGCCATGGCTAGAGCAGCCGGTATCATGGCGAACCATGCGTTGGATTCGACTATCTGCAAGATATTTACGGGGCGATATTGCCGATCGTATAGGTGCTCGGCAGTATGATACTGGCAAAAAGTGAGCCTGACCAAACCGTGCGTCGGAGTGAATTTAATGTGGATATTATTTTTTCAACATAATGAAACTTTCTTGTACTTTACAATAGTTCTATTTGTATGTATAATATACCTTTATTATTACCAATGCTATAGGTATGAAAAACTTATTATTATCTGTTGCTCAAATAATTCAGAACAGGCAACGAGTCGTATTTATTGGGAGTATACTCGCTTGTCTGAGCTTGGCTGGAATAACTTTCGCTACTGTCGGAGCTAATCCTTTGCGGCAGGCAGGAGTCTCCACGCCCGCCCAGACTGAAGTACCCTCCAGCACGGCAGGTTCAATTACGCCTACCATAAAGCCTACGTCATCAATAAATGCTGCTAGCGAAACACCTGCATCACAGAATCGCGATACTGGTGCAACCCAAAATGGTGTTAAGCAACTCATTGTATCGGCGAACACTATCACAGTTGGCACAACTGGCCATTCTAAAATATTAATAGCTCGTTCGCCTGATGGATTCGAACTTTGCTCTATTGCATCCGATTTCTCAGCTACAGGCCCGGCGGCTGTCCGTCCAGACGGGAGCCGGGTGTAGTAAGATCTCCAATTTATGTTTTCGACACCCCGCCAAGCGGGCACATACCGAGTGCGAGTGTTCGCAGACACTACCGAAAAAGTGCTTGGCGGTAAATACGTCCGGTACGAAACATACATAACGGTAGTGGCTGAGAGTGGCTCAAGTAATCCTATGTTTTCAATCGGCACCATTAATTTTACACCGATACCAAAAAACAGAAGATGGCAAAGTGCAGAGTTTTCCAGTGTATATAAATTTGTTGGCTGAGCCTGGTCATGCCGGGTTCCCTCAAATGACCTACCAATTTTCACGTCCAGGTGCCTGCCAAACTGTTCAAGCGGCATATAATTCGGCATTTTTGTATAACTTCCGATGTTTTCCGGTGAATCAAGATCACGACTCGTTTACAATTACTTTCCGCGCTTTCGACGGTAAGAGTGAGCAAGTAAAAACGATTTCTATTCAGTACTAGGCATGAACACGGAAACCGGCCGGTTCCCTGGAGGTTTTTAGTCCAAAGAACCGGCCGGAGGGGCGGGACAGGTCTAGCCATACGATGCTTCATACTGAGCCAGAGTCAGGCCAGCTTTGTCTTTGGCCGAAATGAGTCGTGGGGGTAGTGGCCAGTCGATGTCGAGATCTGCCATATTGACCACTCGTTCGGCCGCCGGATCGAAATCGGCGTCGAGAGCATAGACATACATGCTACCCGGTACCAGGCTCATGGCACAGTTACCATAGCCGGGCGGAATGTAGAATGCCATGCTCGATATGTAGTCATTATGGAGGTGTTCGACGACTCCAAACGTATCAGTGCGCGGCAAGCGCAGATCGACAATTGCGCAGCTGAAACTGCCCGCCAAGACGAAACAGAGCTTACCGGCATTACTGACGTGAGCACCGCGGGCCGTCGAGGCATCATTACTGACCGACACATTGAGTTGGCGGAGTGGTCCTTGAAGCGGCCAACCGGCTTCACGCAGCGCCGGTTCGAGCAATGAAAGCTCGATCGGAATAGCAAAAGCGCCCCGCGGATCTTCATGTGGATTGGTGGCGCGGAATACCCACTGCGGAATGCCTAACACCTTGATAGAATGATGCCTGAAAAATCATGCATGCGACATCACAGCCTTTGGTGGGTCGGGATATGAAACCGGCCGGTTCCCTGGAGGTTTAAGTCCATGGAACCGGCCGGAGTGGTACGAATGTCAGGCTGCCGCACGCTTCGGCAGATGACGATTGGCGGTGAGATTGGCGTTGTATACCGGCAACAGCCCATGAAGGGCGGCTTCGCGCAGTACCTTCGCCAGAATCATTACAGCCTGGTCGAGGCGCTTAGCGATGAAGTCAGGGTTGTCCTGTTCCTGCTCGACCATGTCGGTCGAGTACGGGAAGTTACATTCCACGTAGCCGACACTATCACCATCTGACAAACTAATGACGAGCGGCCACCAGAGAAATTCCCATTGATTGCCGATCTGGTCATAGTCCAGACTTTCAACCAAGTTGAATCCGACAACATCCATAGCGCGAGGCCCGGCTGCTGAGTCGGGCGGCAACCCGGCACAAGCCAGAAGCTCTCCCATGATGGTCTCAGAAATCTGCTGCTCATAGGGCATAGACTCGAAAGTGAGCCGGTCTCGGCCAACGACCACCAAGTGGTTGCCCTCATTGACAGCAGAAACGATCTTGAACAGATTGTCGACCTGAGCCAGTCCAGTCTTCTCCGGTTCCTGACGCAGAGCTACCTTGGCGCCATGCGCGAAGGCAAATCGCAAACCTTGAAGGTTCTGCGGCGCCAGGCCACCCTTGTCGGCCACAAGAACCAGGGCACCGAGCTTGGAAAAACTGTCTCGAATCGGCTGGTTGACCGAGTCGGGTGAGGCGTCTACCACAATCACAGCCACTCCGAACTTGGTGTGGCGGCGACTCAAGCTGCGGTAAGCCACCAGTGTGGCCAGTGCCGCCTGGTAACGTGTGTCTTCCAAACTGGTGTAATATGTAGCCATTACTACTACCAAGTTGTGCTTGCTGAAATCAGCCTTGGGGAGGCCAGCGCCGGTGTCCGGCATGGGACTTCACTTCCTCTCAGGAAGAGTCGGCGGCCATTTGGGCGAAGATCCCAATGGGCCGTTGCTCGTATGCGAGCTCGGTTTGATCATCAGCCAAAACGGTAGCAACGGTGCAATCAACGGGCTTACTGTCCTCATCACATCGGTACAAAAAGAGCTCCGTAATACCAGCTACGGCCAACATTTCGCGCACGTCATAGAGGTCGAGACGCTGATAATGCTTGTTGGCATAAACGAAAGCAGTGGGTGAAGAAATTTGCACCACAACGTAGAAACTATCTGTTTCGTTGGAGCCGATCCAAAATTCGGGTCGGCCACCCAGGCTGCGCAGATAATCATACGGCCGGAATCCTGTGGGTATCGTGAACGTCTCACCAACTGCCGGCATATCCGGAGCACTCCGGCCGATACGCGCCAGGTTATGGTCAAGTTCGTAAATTCCAAACTCACTCAATAACTGGCGCAGGGCAGGGATCGTCGCCACATAATACACCGGTGGTACCGACATACCGGCAGCATCCATCATCATTCGATATTTCGCGTAAACAAAGGCTGTTTGCCCATCGGGGTAAACCACATATCAGCGCGCAAGCGACTGTATGCACAATGCCCTTCGACCGTTCCAAGATGCAGCTCAGGAACGGCGCCAAGGGCAGCGAAAAGATCAAAATACCGCGACGGAGCGCGGAATTTCTATCGTTCGCAGACCGGGGTAGGAATTCGGTACGGCACTGATGACCCCGAGCTGTTCCAGATAGGCTCGCAGATCTGTGGTCGACATGCGGTAATGATCGAAACTGCCCGTTGACTCACCCTGGCGACGGATATACCGCGCTAGAAAAGCCTGGGTCGAATCGGACTGGTGGCGGTACAGCGACAGTACGAATTCGGCCGGCTTGGCGGCCGAAATTTTCAACTGCACTCGGGTGCGCAAGACACCGCCAAGAGCAGCGATAGTTTCGTGTACCGGTAGTCCCTGAACTGACGTCAAACGCTGCCCAATCGGCAGAATCTCAACCAGATCACTCGTGATTTCGTCCATAGTATGGATCCTTTTGTGAGGGTACGATGAACGCAGAACATACTACCAGATATAACTACCTTTGGCAAACGGCAGCGGATTTGCCATACTAGCAAGTGTGAAGGCCATGTTGTACCGTTACCGCCATTGGTTGCCGTTTGCGGTGGGCTTGGTTTATGCCGTGATATTACATCTGATCCTGGGTATGGACGGATTGTGGGATACCGCAAATTATCATGTGTATATCGGCTGGGCGGCGTGGCAGGGTTTGGGTTATGGTGCCGGGGCCGTGGCGCAGTACCATACCTACCTGAATCCAGTGTTAGATATGGTTAATTCTGCGACGTGGAGTCTCCACCCAGCTGTGGGCGCAACAGTACATGCCGCGGCGTTGGGGGCGCGGTATTACTCGTAGTGTGTCGATTGGTCGATCTGATATTGCCAGCGATAGTCACGGGTCGGCGGCGGGTAGTCTGGGCTGGAGTGGCCGTGGCAATTGGGGCGACCGGCGCCATGACGGTGTCGCTGTTTGGTACTTGGACGAACGAACATCTGACCGCGCTACCGATACTGGTGGCACTCTACATGGTGGTGCGGGCGGATAAGCGTTTGCCATGGTGGCATTTTGGCATCGTCGGGTTGCTGGCAGGGTGGCTGTTGGTTGCAAGCTAACTGCGCTGCCGTATGTGGCCGGACTGGTAATGGCAGTGATAATAGCCAGTTGGGGCCGGTGGCGCTGGTGGCTGGTATTTGGCGGCGGGCTGTTGGCCGGTTATGGTTTGACCGACGGGTTGTTTATGGTGTGGCGCTGGCAGGCTACCGGCAATCCCCTGTTTCCGTTCGCTCAAGTCTGGTTGGGGGACAAGCTGCGGATTGGCGACCGGCCAGCCCGTTTGAGTGGCGTCAATTGGGGACTTATTTGGCACTCCCGTTTACGTGGTTGTACCGCGGCGATACGGCTGAAGCTGGGCCCATGCGTGATCCCCGCTTACTCCTGGCATATGCGGGTTTCGCAGTAGCTGGATGGTCGGCCTGGCGCCGACGGTTGAACCGACAGCAGGTGATGGTATTGGCGTTCTTTGCCACGAGCTGGCTGGTGGGGTGGGATTGTTTCGTATCTATAGGTATCTAGTGGTGTTGGAATTATTGGTGGGCGCTGTACTCGTGATAGCGTTATCACACTGGATCGGGCAATGGCGATGGCGACAGATACTTACTGGGTTGGCAATCTTGGCCGTGGCATTGGGAGTGGGTACGGTGTATCCGGATTGGGGCCGGCGACCGTGGTCGGACCCATTTGCCCGTAGTAATATTGCGGCAACAGTGACTCTACAAGGAGAGGTCAAACGGCACTATATGCCGGGCCGCATCAAACTTATTTAGCGCCTGAACTGACAGCGGCAGGCATCTCGACTGCCAATATCATGTCACAAGCTTGGTGGGACGGGCCACGCGGCGATAATCCGGTGGATAAGCACACGGTAGTAGTGGGTTCATCCGAACCGGTGGTGTTTGTGCAATCGCAGCGCACTGACATCCGGGAGCTGAGCCCTTATCTACGGCGTTTGTACCCTGATCAATTTTGGTATTGTCTGCCAGTAAGTTCGAATATGAAGTGGCAACAGTATGTGTAGTAGTTTCGCAGTGGCGAACAGATGCCCCGGCTTGAGCTTGGACAAGTTTATTCATTTGCGGCCAGCGAGCTGGTGTTTGGCGACGGTTGGGGAAATGCCGAAAGTTCGTATCGCTGGAGCGCCAATCAAACGGCGGCTTTGTGGCTGCAGCTAGCCAATGTGCCAGCGGGATGCAGCTTGGCTGGAACACTGACCGGTCAGACGTTGGGGGCAAACAATTGAGCTTTCCATCAACGGACAGGCGGTAAATGCAAGCACAACCGATGGTTTGGTTAATTGGGTGTTTATGATGCCAGGCGAAAATATACCTGGGCGGAGAGAGCTAAGCCTGGTATTCCATTTCCCACAAGCCGCCTCACCGGGTCCGGCGGACAAGCGGTTGTTGGCGTTGGCACTCCAGACGTTGCGGTTTGATTGTGTAGCGACGGAGGGTCAGTAAAAGATGAACTTTAGCCAGTGGCGGCGGCGGTGGGGGCGCAAATACCCGAGTGGTATTGAGTTGTTGTTGGCCCTGTATGCTCTTATTGGTCTGGGACGATTACCGGCGTTTCGCTACCAAATCAATCCTGACGGCGTAGCCTACATAGACTTAGCACGGTTGTATGCCGACGGACAGTGGTGGACGGCTATCAATGCCTATTGGAGCCCGATGTTTTCGTGGTTACTGGCACCGCTCATTGCTATCGGGCTGAACCCGCTGATCGCCGGCAAATTAGTGCAACTCGGTGGCGGAGCCGGGTTGCTGGTCGCCATGTGGTTATTGAGTCGACATTGGCGGCCGCGTTGGATGGTCTGGAGCTTGCTCGGCGCCATGGCCGTAGTAATTTTAAGCTGGGCTTTGACCTATGGCACCACGCCGGATCTGGTATTGGCAGCGTTAGTGGTTGGATTTTGGCAGTACTGATGCGCGTTGATTTTGAGCTGCGGGCGAGGTGGGCGATTGGAGCCGGCTTGTTGGCGGGGTTGGCTTATCTGACGAAGAGTTATGCTTTGCCATTTATGCTGATCTTGACTGCAGGTTGGTATGGCTGGCAATTGTGGCAACAGCCGGACAAGCGCCAGCGCTGGCTGAAACAAGCCTTCATAATGGGGGCCGTTTGGCTGGCGTTAGTGGTGCCATGGGTACTGCTCATTAGCTGGAAAGAAGGCCGGCTGACTACCGGAACGGCGGGTGCGTACGCGTTGGCACTGTTTGGACCAGTACATCCATTGCAGCCGATGTTTACCCGGGGATTTCTGGAACCACCACCTGGAGGAACGAGCGTGTGGACGGACCCCACCCTATTAGATTTAACCCCACCTGGTGGGCGGGCATGGCTGAGTCCGAGCTATCAGTGGTTTTTATATAAGCAGGCACAACGCAATGTCGCCAGCTTGTGGTTAATTATTCAAGAAACATGGCTACTGTGGCTAACTGGTCTCATTGTAGGGGCAGTGACAGCCTGGGGATCCCCGCCAAGTCCGCAGCGGCGACTGATTTTGGGTCTACTGACTAGTATGGGGCTGTATACAGGCGGTTATCTCATCATATTCGTGGAGCTGCGCTATTTATGGCCGGTTTTGGCTCTCGGCGTAGTGGTTAGTATGGCGGGGCTGTCCCAGGTTTATCGGCGCTGGCCATATTCACAGCGACTATTTGGCGGAATCGTCCTCGGGTCGGTGCTATTGCTCGCCCAACCAGCCATCGACCGATTACAGGAGCAACAAGGTAAGGGTGCCATTTATCCAGAAGCAGCCGAACGCATTGCCGCATTGTCTGATAATCCAGTACGGGTAGTAGGCTCGCGGGGTCATTGGGACGAAAGTTTGTATATCAGCTACTTTTTGGGTGCCCGGTATGCAGGCACTTTGCCGCCTGGTTCACCGGAAGAAAGTTTTGCACAGCTTGCGGCTAGGCCTGTGGATATCTTGTTGGTTTGGGATGACCCCCGGCGCCCGATTCTCGACTATCCAGGTTGCCAACTCGAGGACAAATTGGATTCGATGCCCGTGGCAATATTTCGCTGTACGTCCACCAGATAAAACGCTTGATATGGTATATTTAATATTGTATGCGTTCATCTTCCCCATTGTTCAGACCAGTCACCCGGCGGTGGTTTATCGTGCTGGCCGTTGGTGCCAGTCTGGGGTTGGTAACACTGGCAGTATGGCTATCGAGACCGGCGATGTCGCCGTTGACCAATACCACGATGCCGACCATGACGCCGACAGCCAGTCCGACGCCGGTGGCTTCACCAGGTCAACCTGGCAATCCGGGCGATGATGCCAAGTCCAACATTCCGACGGCTAGTGTGACACCCATTTCGCCAACAGCTACGCCGGTAGTCTCGGTTAAACTCAGTGAAGTTGGTGTAACCTATCAGGGAACCGGCCGGGTACGTGCGACCGCTCGGGTGGAAGGCGCCAGTGCCGGCTCGTGTGTGTTGACTGTATCGAAAGACAATCAGAAGTTGGAAGCCACTGCCGATATCGTCTTCAGTGGTAGCTATTATTCATGTAGTCCGACGGTCATGTCAGGCGTGACCGGGACAGGCTCATCCTGGAATGTCACGGTGACTGCCACCGACTCTAAGGGTAATAAGTCAAACACATTCACCGGCACCGTTGAGGTAATGGAATGAACCGGCTCGTCAAGTGGCACGTGATAGGAGTGTTGGCGGCAGCGGTTTTGGCTATTAGCTGGCCGAGCGGACGGGCTGAGGCCCTGAGTGGTTCGCAATTTCAGCCAGGACGCATCATTGATGACCAGGTGTTTTATGACGGTGACGCCATGAGCGTGGCTCAAATCCAAAGTTTTTGGCCTCCAAAGTGCCTGCCTGCGATACTAATGGCAACCAACCTTATTACGGCACGTACAAAGGTGTGACCTACAATGGCAACGTCTTACGCAAAAACCTGGATCCGGCTTCGCAGCCGCCGTTTACCTGTGTGCGTGATTACTCTGAGAATACCAGCACCAAAGATAACAACTATGGCCGGGCTGGCTACACGGTGCCCGGCGGAATTTCGGCTGCCCAGATTATTGCGAACGAAGCCATCGCATACAACATTAATCCCAAAGTACTGCTGGTTCTTATCCAGAAAGAATCGAGCCTACTGACCGACGATTGGCCTTGGGCGTGGCAATACCGATCAGCCACTGGCTACGGTTGCCCTGATACTGCTGCCTGTAGCTCGACCTACTACGGTTTTTACAATCAAGTACACAATGCCGCCCGGCAATTTAGGCTCTATGCCAACAATCCGCTCGCTTACAACTACGTAATTGGTGCCAACAACATCAAATATCACCCCGACCCCTCGAGTTGCGGGACACAACGAGTGACAATCGTGAACAGTGCCACCGCTGGGCTCTACAATTACACCCCGTACGTCCCCAACCAGGCAGCACTCAATAATTTGTATGGACTGGGGGACGGTTGTAGTGCTTATGGCAATCGTAATTTCTGGCGATTATTTAATGATTGGTTCGGACCGACTTTGGTCCCGACCTACGACACCACTATCAGCAGTGTGTCGGTCAACGCCGATTTATCGAACTTGGTGGCAGGATCGACGGCTACGATCACGTACCGGCTCACCAATACTGGTACTGCGACGTGGACTAAGGGTGGTAACAACCCGGTAAAACTAGGTACCTTCAACCCAACTGACCGGCAAAGCCCATTTTGTACCACTGGTTGGATGGGCTGTAATCGGGCAGCTCTACTCGAAGAAGATAGCGTCGCGCCGGGTGAAATCGGCACGTTTCAAGTAACTATCAAGGCACCGCGCCAGCCTGGGGAGTACCGGGAATTTTACCGGCCGCTCGCAGAGGGCTTGGCCTGGTTCCCGACATTCAATAACAACATGTATATTCGGGTCGTACCAGCCGTTTATAGTTACAAGGTCGCCGGGCAAGCCACGTACACGGACAGTTCCAAACAGCTTCGCTCAATCCGGCTTTACTGAGTCCAGGGCAACGGGGCTGGATGTTGGTGCGACTCCTCAATACCGGCAATGTCACGTGGTACCGGGATGGAACGAATCCGATCAAACTTGGTACCGATGGCGCGCGCGATCGGTCAAGCCGGTTATGTACGACCGGATGGGCTGGCTGTAACCGGCCGGCTCGACTGGCTGAAGCTAGTGTCGCACCGGGCGCAACAGGTACTTTTGAGTGGCCAATTGCCGCGCAAGCCTCTAGCGGTGAGTGGCGAGAGTATTTCACGCCGGTAGCAGAAGGTATAACCTGGATGAACACCGGCTTAAACTTCCTGGTGCGCGTCAATGGCGTTTATTCTTGGCAAGTCGTCGGCCAATATGCAGCTACCAATTCGTCAAAAACGACCGGGGTCGACTTGGCAAATCTGACACCGGGACAAAAAGTCTGGGTGGGAATACTGGCCAAGAATACCGGAACAGCAACCTGGTACCGCGACGGGCTCTATCCGATCAAAATGGGTACGTCCCATCCGGTAGACCGGGCCAGTCCATTCTGTGATAGTAGCTGGTTGGGCTGTAACCGGCCAGCAAAATTAGCCCAAGCCAGCGTAGCACCGGGCGAAGTAGCTGACTTTGGTTTCTGGTATGTTGCGCCGTCCACGCGCACTGTTTACCGTGAATATTACAACCTGGTGGCCGAAGGCCCAACCTGGCTGAACAATCCGGGAGTCAACCACTACTCGGTGGTACGGTGACCCGTCTGGCCCATTTTGGCCGGCGGGCGATGGGATTGACCCGGACTCAAACTGCTAAATCTTCGGCGGTAATTTTCAGCGGCAGCATTGTAGCTGCCGTCATGAGTTTTGTGGTGGCGTTTGTGGCGTCACGGCTACTGGGACCCGATGACTACGGCCGGTTGGCGACCGCCAATGCCCTGGTCGTGATCATGGTAGGCGTGACTGATTTCGGCATATCAACGGCGTTAGTGAAATTTACCAGTGAGCGACTACGCGACAAAGCCCAGGTGGCGGCTTTTTCCAGTCTGCCTTCAAGCTGGAGCTCGGTCTGGCTTTCATCATGCTCTTGGCTCTGCCACTGACCCCGTTTTGGGCAAAGGGATTGGGCGGCCCGGCCATGGAACTGCCGATTTTGATGGGACTGATCGCGAGCATTTGTTTGTCGTTGGGCGCTTATGCCAATGCCGTGCTGCAGTCGTACCAGCGCTTTAAAACCATGGCAGCAGTCAATATTGCCGGCGCTACGTTGCGGGCTGGGCTCGTCGTGGGAGTAGCCCTAGTAACTGGGTTGACCCTCGTCCAAGCTTTGGTGATCAACGTAGTTGTGGCCGTTTTTGGCTTGGTAGTGGGATTATTAGTCGTTCCACGCACAGGAGTAAAGGCATCGGGGTTGGCTCAGCGGCAAGCGTTGGGGCAGATGCTCCATTTCGGAAAATGGCTGGTTGTGTCGTATTCGCTCAATGCCATTATTTCCCGGCTGGATGTAGTCATGCTCGCCCATTTTCGTCCGGCGGCCGATGTGGGTCATTATGCCGCCGCTTTGCAGCTGGCTAGTGTGATGCCATTGTTGATATCATCTTTGACGACGGTGCTTATTCCCAAAGTAACGGCACTGCCGGCCGATCAATTGGGTTCGTACTTGCGTAAAGTGCTGTTTGGGGCGGGGTAGCCGCTGTGGGATTGGTGCCAGTAATCTTGCTCGCCAAGCCACTGATACTCCTGGTTTTTGGTCACGAATACGAGGCGGCAGTACTGCCATTTCAATTGATTATGACGAGCTTTTTTGATCACTTTGTTTATTAATCCACCGAGTTTGCTGTTTTATCGCTGGAACCGGCCGAAAATCTTGACCTATATGAATGTGGTTACCAGTGCGGTTTTGGTAGGTCTGTTTTGGGTGTTGACCCCGCTGTGGGGACCGATCGGGGCTGCGACGGCGCTCCTGATCAATGTCTTGGTAGCCGCGCTCCTATTCAGCGGATTGTTATGGAGAGAGTGGCACCGCCAACACTTGGGAGCTAACCATGCCTAAGACCATTCTGATCGTGAGCGCGCCAGCAGCCTACGGTGGCGGCGAGGTCTACGTAGAGCAATTGGTGCAGGAGTTGCGTCAGAATTATCGTTTTGTAGTAATGACGTCATTGGGCAGTTGGCGACGGTCACTGGCCCAGCAACGAATTCACAGTTGGCCACTTCTGGGTGCGGTGCGATTTTATTCTATCTGGGGAGTGCGGCTGTACCGGCTATTGTTGCCCTGGCAGCAGCTGCAATTATTGCTGGCGGTTTGGCGGTGGCGGCCGGATGTTATTTGGGTGCAATCCAATGAAGAGCGACTGGCAGTAGCCGATGTGGCGCGGTGGTGTCAGGTGCCGGTACTATGGACTATGCATGGGCCGATCGACGCCAGCGGTAGCCGCTGGTATCAGAAGCGGTTTCGCCAAGCTGCGAGTAAGGCGTCGAGGATTATTTGTGTATCCAAGCACGTGCGCGACGCCGTCGTAGCAGCCGGAGCCCGCCCTGATCAATGTCAACTGATTCCCAATGGCGTGGCAGTGCCGCGGGCCGCTTTACCTGATGTGCCTACCGGGACTGTAGCGTTTATCGGACGGCTTGAGATTGAAAAGGGACCGGACATGTTCGTGGCGGCAGCGCTGCGAGTACTTAGATTGCGGCCGCAAACGCAATTTGTGATCGCGGGCGACGGTAGTCTCATGGCAGCGTTGAAGCACCAAGCAGCGTCTGCGGGTGAGGCTATTCGGTTCTTGGGCTGGACGCCATCGGCGGCGGTGTTAGCAGATTGCCAATTGGTCGTAGCGCCATCACGGGTGGAGGCACAAGGATTGGCAGTTCTAGAAGCCATGGCCAGCGGTCGGCCGGTGGTAGCGGCTCATGTCGGTGGATTGGCGGAAATTATTACTTCTGGGAAAACCGGCCAGTTGGTGCCGCCTGATGATCCGGTCGCTTTGGCAGATGCTATCGCCGAATTGCTTGACGATCCGGCTCAGCGCCGGCGGCTAGGCCACCAAGGACGGGTGCATGTCGAGCAACACTATCAACAAGCTGACTGGGTGTCAGCGACCCACCAAGTATTGGAGCACGTGTTATGAGCCGGGCAGATCGGATAGTGTATATACGGCCGGCTAGTGGCGGAATACAGCGCTATAGTCAATTAATCGAGCGGTTATATGCGCAGGCAGAGGTACCGCTAAACGTTATCACAGTTGATGAGCGCCGTGCGGCCGCCGGTTGGCGGGGATTGATGCTAGGTATACGGTTAGCACTGACGAGCCGTGGATGTATGGTTCACGCCGAGATCGGATTTCACAGCGCCACCACCGTCTGGGCTTTGCTGGTGTGGCAGTGGTTAAAGCGTGGCCACTACGTATTGACCATCCACGAAGCTGAGCCGGTGCTCGAGAGTCTGTTTCCTATGCGTTGGTGGGGGCAGCGACGGCGACCAATTTCGAGCTTGATCAACCGGCTAAGACGGATATTGGATGGCTGGTGGCGGCAACGTTTGGTGGGTCGGTTAATACAAAAAGCTGATCACATCATAACCTTGCAGCCAGATACCACCGTATTTGGTCGGGTAGGGATATATCTCCCCCATCCTGTATATCTGAGTGAAGCGCCGGCATACCAGCAACCACCTCAACGAGCGGTCGGTTTCTTGGGTTATTGGGGTGACGCTAAGGGCATTGAGGTATTAATCCAGGCAGCAGGTCGGCTGACAGCCGCGGGCGTGCAATCACGCTGGATCATTGCCGGCTCGACCGGCGATCCACATGATGAATATTCCCGGTCTTTGCGGCGGTTAGCTAGTCAAAGCGGTGCCACGATTGAGTTTCCGGGTTCGATTCCTGAAACCAGCATGCTGGAATATTTACAGTCACTGAGTGTGTTGGTAATTCCCTATCGTCACAACTTAGCCGGGCTTGCGAGTGGAATGGCAGTGTGGGCGACCAATGCTGGTGTACCAGTGATTGCTTCAGCAACCCCAGCTCTCAAGGCTCAGCTTGACGGTGTAGCCGGATGGGTGCCGCCGGATGACCCGGTGGCATTGGGTGAAGCTATAGCTCAACATTTAGAGGCGCCGGCTAAGCTCACCAAACTGGCTGCCCAGGCTCAGTCGCGATTATTAGCCGAGCGCAATGACCAAGCTGTGAGTAGCGCATTACTGAAGTTGGTGACGAAAGGACAAGGTACCCAGTGAAAATCGGTGTCGAAGCTTCATGTTTAGGCCGAAAACAACGCACCGGCGTTGATCATTATACGTTTTTCTTGTTGCAAGCCATGATCAAGTTGGCTCCTCAGCACCAGTTTGAATTAGAATATTTTCGATTTTTAACCAAGCCACCCGTCAGCCTAGGTCTGGAGGCACCAAACGTCCGGCAACACCGGGTGAGCTTAATTCCGGGCAAACTGTACAGTGTGCTCTTCAAATACTTGTGGGCGCCACCGATCGATCTGTTAAGCGGTGCCCGCGGCAGTGTGTATTTGTTTCCAAACTTTGCCCGGTGGCGGTTGTTGTTTACTCGAAAATCGGTGGTGGTCATTCACGACTTAGCCTTTCACCATGCGCCCGAATACGTGCCCCAACGCTTGCGCGACTATCTGGAGAAGTATGTGCCCAAAGCTTTGGAAAAAGCCAACCATGTGCTGGCAGTCTCGGAGACTACAAAGCAGGATTTGATTAAAACTTACGGGATTCCAGCTGAGCGTATAACGGTGGCTAGCAATGCGGTTGATCACACGTTCTTTTATCCCCGCGAGGCCGCCGAGTCAAAAATTGCCGCTCAGAAATATGGTGTCGACGGGTCTTACATTATGTTTCATGGCACCATCGAACCACGCAAAAATCTCAAAGGGGTCATGGAAGCCTATCGCCAATTGCCGGCCAAACTCCAACAACGCTATAGTCTCGTCTTGTCGGGTGGCAAAGGTTGGCTGGACGACGACATTCACCAACAGATAGAGGAGCTCAGATCCAAAGGCGCGCGGGTGGTACAAACGGGTTATATTGACCAAGCGGATTTGCCAGCGTTGTACTCGGGAGCAAGTGTCTTTTTGTACCCGGCGTTTTATGAGGGTTTTGGATTGCCAATCATTGAGGCTATGGCCTGTGGAACGCCCACGATTACCAGTAACGTCAGTGCCATGCCCGAAGCCGCCGGTGATGCCGGGATATTGATCAACCCGCATGATAGTGCCGAGATTGCCCGAGCGATCGCCAAGGTGCTAGAATCGCCAGCGCAAAGTCAGCAGATGCGAGTGGCAGGATTACAGCATGTGAAGCAATTTACCTGGGAAGACAGTGCGCAGGCGGCCTTGCAGGCTATCGAACTGGTTGCCAAAAAATAGCGAGTACCGGTAGGGGTACTTTGGTACAATAGGTGGTAATGAAATTGCGCGTCCTGACTGAAGCCTCGCCGAAACTATTTACCGCTGGTTTGATCTTGACCGCCGCCCTCATGCCCCTCGACCGGCTGCAAGACTTGGCGACGGCATTCCCCTATGCGGCGACCATTGCGTTCTTGCTGATGATTCAATATCCGGCGGTGGTATTGTTGACGCGCCGGCGAGTGCGGCTTTCGCCCATAATTGCCTTGGCTATGGGGCTGCCACTAGTATCGGCAGCAGTGACCTCGGCCTCGGCTTACAGTCAAGCTCTAGCTTGGAGCACTACTGCTTTGTTGGTGTTTGTAGTGGTACGGGGTTGGTTGGCGGCTCAGTTTATTTCGAGGGGACAACTCGAGATATTTGAACGGGCGGTGTTGATCGTAGCAGCACTGGTGGCAGTGTTTGGCTGCTATCAGTACGTCGGCGATGTTTATGGGCTGAGTAATGCCTGGACTGGATTGCTGGCTAGTTATAGTTCGACCGCCACTTACCCATTTCCACGCGTCCAATCGGTGGCTTTGGAGCCATTATATCTGGCTCACTATCTCCTCTTACCGATCGGGCTGATGTTGGTGCGGGCATTGCGGCGACAATGGCGCGTTCATTGGCTGGAGCGGCTGAACTTGGTCTTGGTCCTGACCGTATTTTTGTTGACGCTATCACGGGGTGCCATTTTGGGCCTCGTCATGTCGTTGGTCGTGCTGCTGATTGGTGCCCGTTCGTGGCGGCTATTGTGGTACATCGCCCGATATGGGCTGGCAGCTATTGTACTGACAACCGGATTTGTAGCTTGGGCGGGATCGGTGCAAAAACAAAGCACGGTCGGGATATTTGCGGGACATGCGGTTGATCTCAATGACGAATCGGCCAGAACTCGCTATGACCTCTGGCCCCAAGCCTGGGAGATTTTCCGGGCGTATCCCCTCGATGGGGTTGGTCCCTACAATTCACGGTTGCTCGTGCATGATAAGGAGCCAACAGCCGATGCGACCGCAGTAGCCAAACTTCAGCCCCTCAATAACGATTACCTGGCTTATGTGGCCGAGCAAGGCGTCGTCGGTATATTGCTGGTGCTACCATTAGCCGCTCTGGTCCTGATGGCGCTGTGGGCAGTATGGCAGCAGCGGTTTGTGCATCCAGCCGGGCCCTATGCCTTTGCAATGATCGGCATGGCATTTGAAGCCAATGCCTTTCATTCGATTTTGTTGCTGCGAACTTGGATAGTGATCGGCTTGCTCGTAGCTGGCTGGAGACTCTTCCGTGAGCGATCCAAAGCATAAGCGGTTTGATTTGACAGACGTTGAGCGGGCCGCTTGGCGCAGTGGTTTACTGGCAACGGCTCTATTATTGCCACTCGACCGGCTACCCGAAGCGGTAGCGCGGCCATTGCTGTGGCTGAGCTTGGGACTATTGTTGGTGCGGCCAATGTATCAACTGCGGGCGCCAGCTCAACTGTGGCGGCGATTGACGGGGCGACGGGAGTTAGTGGTCAGTTTAGTACTGGGAGCAGTTGGTGCAGCCGCGTGGGCGTCAGTACCGGGGGCCCTGGATCCGACAGTCGCAGGCGCGGCAGCTCTGACGCTGTCGTGGCTATTGTTCCGGGCGTGGCTCATAGCGATATGGAGTGACTGGTCTGATCTGGTCACTTTGGCAAAATGGGTGATTGGTGTGGGATTAGTCGTAGTAGTGCTGGGGTGGCTGCAGGCCGCCGCCGACCTAGCCGGATGGCCATCAAGTCTGACCGGCTTATTGCCGCGGTATTCGCATACGGCGACGTTTGTGGTTCCGCGCCCGCAGGCGACGGCGCTGGAGCCATTGTACCTGGCCCATTATTTGTTTATCCCGCTCGGGCTACTGCTGGCTCTCTGGCTCGGGCGATGGCAACGGCGTTTGGTGAGCGTGGCCATAGTGGCAGTTATGAGTTTGATGGTGGCCACGGGCAGCCGGGGTGGACTATTAGGTTTGGTAGCGGTTGGACTCTTGACTGGATTGGCGTGGCTTTGGAACTGGCCCGGCGGCCGCAAAGTGGCGGTGAGCTTGGCAGTAACGGGCGCTCTTACCCTAATAGTGCTGGGGTAACAATTTGGCGTCAGTACCGCGACCAACCCGTGGCTCAAAACGTCAAAATCGAGCGGACTTGGCAATCGGCATTGGGACACTATCTCGACTTTAATGATCGCTCGGCCAACACGCGCTACGAATTGTGGCCGGCAGCTATCGAACAGTGGCATAGACATCCGGCATTGGGAGTGGGCTTGTATAACTCCCGGTTAGCGCTCCATGAGGACGCCTGGAGAAAGGGCACTCCCATCGAGCAACTCCAACCCTTGAATAATGATTACCTGGCTTGGCTGGCGGAAACTGGGCTCGTAGGGCTGACAGCGCTCTTGGCATTGGCTAGTTGTCTGGTGGTGGCCGGATACCGAGCGTGGCAGCAGTGGCAGCCCTGGACGAGCGGTTGGTCGTTGGCCCTAGCTGGAATGGCTGTCCAGGCACTCACCTTCCATTCGATCCTGTTATTGCGAACCTGGGTAGTGGTGGGAGCTATTTTGGCTGTTTGGGTGTCGAGACGACGGGCTTCATGAAAGTTCATCGACCATATTTACTAATACTGTTGGCGATTGCCTTTGTGGTGACGGTGGCTAATGTCGCTTGGACGTTGCTAGACCAGCGGCCGCCGCACTGGGATATGGCGCGCCATCTGGTGACGAGCCTGGATTATAGGGACGCCGCCCAACAAGGCCATTGGGGAACGCTCGTTCGGGGTTACTACTATTATCCGCCCCTCATCTATCTGTCGGTGCTGCCATGGTATACCTTATTCGGCAGCAGTGTGGCGGTCGCCGTAGCTAGCAACTTTGGTTGGCTAGCGCTTTTGCTTGTGTCGGTGTATGGGCTGGGTCAGCAATTATGGAACCGGCGAGTGGGATTGGTGGCGGCAATCGTTAGTGCTGGAACACCAATGCTGGTATCTCAGTTTAAAGAGTTTCAGCTCGATGCCCCGTTGGCTGCTGTCACGGCAGCGACAGTCTACGCGTTGATCCGCAGCCGGGCGTTATCCAACGTTAATTGGTCTATCGCAGTCGGCCTGGCACTGGGGTTGGGATTATTGCTGAAGTGGACGTTTGCGTTGATCATGTTAGTGCCTGTGGGTTACTGTCTGGTACTGGTTGTCTGGCGATTTCAACGGCAGCGATATCTGGCGAATTTTGCGGGTGTCGTTACGGCCGGACTGACGGCTTACACTATGGTATCGGCCTGGTATTGGTCAAATTTTGATATATTGCAGACTGATTTGATCAATAATGGCAAAGAAGCCGGAGTTCGCGAGGGTGACCCGGCTATTTGGACGGTCGCCTCCAATAGTTGGTATCTGGATGCGGCAATTAACGCGCAAATTTACGCCGGTCTCGCCATCGTACTGGCGGTCGGTATTGGCTATTGGTTGTGGCGCAAACGCTTGGCGGTTGGTTCTGATTGGCTGCTTGTCGCTCTGACGGTCGTTGGTACCTATGCCCTATTTACGCTGCTACCCAACAAAGACGCCCGATATACCTTGCCCATGATACCGTTGCTGGTCGTACTGGGTTGTGGCGGTTTGATGAGCCTGCGCGGGCGATGGGTGAAGTATATGGGAACTGGTTTGATCATTTACTCGGCAGTTTCCTGGACATTGATGAGCTTTGGAGGTTCACAGCGGCTACCACGCATTGCCATCGCCGATCGGGTAGTAATATGGGCGCCGCATGGTTACCTTATTGGAGCGCCTTCGGCTGATCGCTGGTATCAAGCGGAAGCGTTCGATCGGGCCAGAGCCATTAGCCCAGCGATACATTATCAAGCCTGGGATACTATTTGGTTTAATAACTGGGGCGCGGCTTATTACGCTCATCAGCTCGGCCTGACAATGGTACCCTCTACAGAGAATGCCGGGGCGATGATAACCCGGACGGCTCCTGCGACCGCTCCAGCTGAGTTGCGCGCCGCCTGGCAGCCCGAGCCGGCTCAGGGTTGGACCAAGGTTTGGAGCCGATCATTACCAGATGGTACAACGGTCACCGTGTGGCAGCCGCTGGATAGCCTATAATGAAGGGCATGAAGATGATAGCTGTTGATGCCCGGATGTTTGGTCCACGCCGTTGGACTGGCATTGGCCGGTATGTCCAAAATTTGGCCCAGGAACTGGAACTGCTCGATGACAGCCATGAATATACCTGGTTGGTGGGACCAGAAGGGCAAACCGAATACCAACCACAAGCGGCACACTTTCACAAAACGCTGGCACCAGAGCCAATTTATAGCCTGGCTGAGCAATGGAGCCTGTACCGGCGACTAGCTCGATTGCAGCCCGATCTCGTCCACTTTGTGGCACCCAACGCACCCCTGTTGTGGCGGGGCCGCCGCGTAACTACGGTGCATGATTTAACGTTACTCGACTACAGCACCGACCGGCGTCAAGGTTTGCTGCGCATGGTAGGTTGGTTGAAGCGATGGGTCTTTCGTGCAGTGCTTGTAGCTGGTGTCCGTCGTTCGACCGTTGTTCTGACCCCGAGCCATTATGTGAAAGATAAACTAGTCGAACGATTGCGCGTGCCGGCTTCAAAAATAGTGGTCACACCGTTGGCAGTGAGCCGGGATCGACAGGAGGGTGAAGCGCCGGTCAAACCCAATCTCGAACGGTTTGGGCTGGGAACGGATTACCTCCTCAATGTCGGCAATTGTTATCCTTACAAGAATGTCGGATTGGCGATCCAAGCCCTGGCAATACTCCATAAACGCCGGCCCCAATTGCAATTGGTACTTGTCGGCCGTGATGATTATTTCCGTCTAAAGCTTAAGCGTTATGCGGAAGAACTGGGGGTACAACACCAGGTCATTTTCGCGGGGGATGTGACTGACCAGGAATTGAACGCACTCTATAGTGGTGCCAAAGCCTATGTCTATCCATCTTTGTCGGAAGGGTTTGGATTGCAAGGCCTGGAGGCCATGGATCAGGGAGTACCAGTATTGGCAGCCCAGGCATCGTGTTTGCCCGAGACGTGCGGCGATGCGGCCGAGTACTTTGATCCCTACGACGCCAATGATTTGGCCGCCAAGATTGAGGCGGTGTTAGCTGACGCCCGTTGGCGACAACGCCTGATTGCAGCGGGCCATGAGCACGTCAAACAATATAGTTGGCAACAGACGGCCAAGCTCACGCTGGCGGCTTATCGTCAGGCGCTCGACGAACCGAAGTTATAACCAACGGTTGAATCGGCGAACATACCAGACTTTGGCAAGTTGGGCGACGACGGCATAGCCAACTAATATAGCTACGAGCCAACCAAAATAAGCTATGGGCAGTGGCTGCAATCCGATAGCAGAACCGGCGGTCGTAAATGGTAGCGCCACGCCAACGGCGGCCGCAAGCATAGTGAGTATTAACACCGGCCGAGAAGGCAAACTCTGAACAAAAGGGATGCGCTGGGTGCGAATCATATAAACGATGAGGGTCTGCGATAATAACCCTTCCACAAACCAACCAGATTGAAACAGGCTTTGATGGGCGGCAGTCTGGGCTGAAAATACAAACCACATAACGGCAAAGGTCAGCAAATCAAATATTGAGCTCAAAGGACCGATACTGAGCATAAATTGGGCGATTCCCGTGGCATCCCACTCCCGGGGTGTTGCCAAAAATTCTTTGTCCATGCCATCCCACGGCAATGAGAATTGCGATAGGTCGTAGATGAGGTTTTGGACCAGTAAATGTATCGGTAACATAGGTAAGAACGGTAGAAATGCACTGGCTACCAACACGCTGAGCATATTACCGAAGTTCGAGCTAACCGTCATCTTGATGTATTTCATGATGTTGCCGAAGACCGTCCGTCCCTGGATGACACCGTCGACAAGCACCATCAGGTCGTGCTTGAGCAGTACGATGTCGGCGGCTTCTTTGGCGATATCAACACCACCGTCGACTGAAATACCAACGTCTGATTGATGCATAGCCGCCGCATCGTTGACGCCATCACCCATATAGCCGACCGTATGGCCGTTGGTTCGCAATGCTTTGATGAGCCGGGCTTTTTGTAAAGGATCGACTTTGGCGAAGACACTGGCTTGCTCGACCGCGTGGCTGAGCTGCTTGTCGGATAAATGTTCAATTTGGTGGCCGAGTAAGACGCCGGTAACGGGAAAATCTACCTCCTGGCAGACTCGTTGGGTGACAACTTCGTTATCGCCAGTGATAATTTTAAGCTGGATACCATATGATTTGAGTGCATCAATTGCCTGTTTAGCGGTGGCTTTGGGTGGATCGAGAAAGGCGACAAACCCGATCAGATTGAGGCCCTCATCATCGCCGGCCTCGACCGCTGAGGCAGTTGCGGGCATTGATTTGCTGCCAACTGCCAGCAAACGTAGCCCCGTGGCATTAAACTTGTCGGCCATCTGAATCAGACGCTGACGAGCTGCCACGGTAAGGGGCCCAGTGTGGCCATCGGCATGTTCGAGTTTGGTTGATGCGGCAATGACTTCTTCGACTGCCCCCTTACAGATTAGCAGTCGGGTGCCATCGGGTTTTGCTACCAGTACCGACAATCGGCGGCGGGTGAAGTCGAACGGAATTTCATCCAGTTTGCGATAGCGGTCAAATAGTTTTTGCTGGTTGTCGGGAAAATCATGGTAGTAATCGACGAGTGCCTGATCGAGCAAATTGCTCAGACCTGTCTGGAGGAAACTGTTGAGGTATGCCAAATCGAGTACACGATTGCTATCGTTGCCTTCCGTATCGAGATGACGAACTAAGGCGATGTGGTTTTCAGTCAAGGTGCCAGTTTTATCGGTACACAGCACGTCCATGGCGCCGAAGTTTTGGATGGCATTGAGCTTCTTGATAATCACTTTCTTGCGAGCCATCAAGACGGCGCCCTTCGCAAGATTGGCAGTCACAACCACTGCTAATAATTCGGGAGTCAGGCCGACAGCGACGGCCACCGCAAACAAAAAGGCACTTTGCCAATCGTGTTTGGTCAGACCATTGATCAAAAAGACGAGCGGTACCATCACTAGCATAAACCTTACCAACAGGGTGCCGACACTATTCACTCCCTTGTCAAAGCTCGTGAGCGGCCGATCTTGAATGACTTGCTGCGCTAATGATCCTAGATAGGTATTGGCGCCGGTGGCTATGATCACCGCCTGGGCAGTGCCGCTGACCACATTGGTGCCCGTAAAGCACAAGGTCGCCATTTCGAGAGGGTCAGTATTGTCAGCGGCAGATGGATCGGCAACCATCTTGGCCACGGGCATGGCCTCGCCTGTGAGCGCTGCTTGGCTGACATAGAGATCGTCGGCAGATAGTAGGCGGATATCGGCGGGAATCATGTCGCCGGCTGCGAGCGTAATAACATCGCCGGGGACTAAATGTGTAACTGGTATGCGCTCCGAGTCTTGACCTGATTTTGAGGCATGCGATTGTCGCTTACCCGGGCGCAAGACGTTTGAACGATTTTGCACAAGTCGGCGCAGCGCGGTGGCGGCTTTTTGTGATTGAAACTCTTGCCAGAATCTTAAACCACCACTGAGCAGCACCATCGAACCAATGATAATAACTTTGGCCCAACTACGATCAGCTGGCGCCGGCAGCCAGACGTCAGTTATATACGAAATAGCTGATAACGCCGCCAAAATGAGGGTAAAAGGTGTGACAAAAGCTTGGCCAAATTGAACCCACCAGGGAGTAGGTCGCTCATGGACAATTTCATTGCGGCCAAATTGATTGAGGCGCTGCAGACTATCGCGACTGGTGAGCCCGTGGCTGGTAGTAGTCAGCTCAGTTAGTATCTCGTCCGGCGACAACAATCCGTAGCGACGAAGTTTTTTCACTAAGGCATCATCATGGTCGATACCGGCAATATCTATGCCCCGGTGATGATGTTTCGACAAGTACTCGGATTTGGCGGTGCTCACAGTCCGGCCTTTTTCCTTTGCGCGTTAGTCTGTGGCTGGTTGTTCGTCTTGCTCGGCTGGCTGGCCGGGTGCGGGGCTGACAATGATGCGCCGGCCTTTGCCGACGCCGGTAGATTCGGAGTGGACGCCGGCAATCGTGCGCAAGGTCATATGGACGATGCGCCGCTCAGCTGGATTCATAGGTGCGAGCTCTTCGGATTGGTCGGCTTTCATTACCCGACTAGCGACTTCGTGCGCGAGCTCTTCGAGCGTCCGGCGGCGAGCTTGCTTATAACCGGCGATGTCGACCAAAATGCGCGGGGCATCGGGTTCTTGGCGCTTGATCATCTGGCTGACTAAATATTCGATGGCGCGCAATGTTTCGCCACGATGACCGATCAGTCGAGGGGTAGCTGGCGTGGCGTCAACCGATAATTCGATGCCGTCTTCGGTAACCTCGGCCGTGGCGTCAACATTCACACCCAAAAAGGATATGATTTCTTCCAAGCGTTGCTTGGCGATCTGAGCTGTTAATGAGTTCACTTTTTGCCTCCCTTAGATTTGCCCCGCCGGTGCGACTTGGGCTTAGCTGATGTGGAGGTAGAAGTAGTGACGACAACACCTTCTTCGAGTTCTTCGACGTCACGTTTGAGTACGAGATATTGTTGCAAGATAGCCATGAGGCTCGAGGTCAGCCAGTATAAGGCTAAGGCCGATGGCAGTTGCAAACCGATAATGAACGTAATACCCGGGAAGGTGTAGAGCATGATTTTCATGATCTGAGCCTGCGAGTCGTTGGACTGGTGCTTGGGAGTCAATTGCTTGGTTTGCACGAACTGAGCCAAGGCTGCCAAAAGAGCTAAGACGGCCGAAGCTTTGGTGAGGTCAATAAGCCCAAGCAAGGTGGGGCGGAAGGTAGCAGTGCCCGCGATAATATCGCGGACATTGGGTAAGTTCTGGAGGAATGGATAGGTAATTTTGGCGATTTCGCCGGTTTTAACGATATCTTGGAGCACCAAGAATAGGGCGAAGAATATCGGCAATTGTATCAGTAGTGGCAAAAACGAGGCATAGGGATTGATCTCGCGCTCTTTGTACATTTCGAGTGTGAGCTGACCTTCGAGCGCCCGGTCGCCGGCGGCTTTTTCCTTGATTTTGGCGATTTCGGGAGCCAGTTCCTGAATAGCTCGTTGGTTGTGCAGCTGCTTGGTAACCAGCGGCCATAATACCAGGCGAACGAGAATTGTCAGGCCAATAACGGCCAAACCGAAGTCGGCGACAAAGGCGTATATTGCTACAAGCAAGTTAAATAACGGATAGACGAGTATGGTGTTAAACATGAATCTTCACTTTTTCGTTAATCGTTTATGAGCTCATACTAACGCCGCTACGCTGGAGAGCCTGGTGAAGGGCGGACCGAATCGTGGCAACGTCAGATTGGCGAAAATCGGACTGGACAGTAATTACTATATCGTAACCTGGACTGACTGTCTCTAGGGAGCTGCGAAAAACTTCGATCAACTGCCGCCGAAGCCGGTTGCGCACAACGGCTCGTTTATCGATTTTCTTGGAAACTACCACCACCGCCCGGCTGGGTGGGGTCAGGCCCGCCACGGTTCGGGCTTGGGGTGTAGCTTTAATAGTGAGTAGCCCGTCACCACGACCAAAAACACCGCGTTGGTACACCCGGCTGATGGCGGAGCGGGACCGAAGACGGTGAATGGCAGGCAGCATAGCTACCTCTAGATGGCGACGCGGTCGCGGCCCTTGAGCCGGCGGCGCTTCAATACAGCCTGGCCGGCACGGGTAGCCATACGGCCAAGGAATCCGTGAACCCGCTGACGGCGGCGTTTTTTGGGCTGGTATGTTCGCTTCATAACTTGCGTATTCTACCTTATCTTGAGAGGTTGGTCAACTGATAACGAATGTCGGCTCGGATAAGGCTCTCAAGTGCGCAGCATTTATGTGAAAATTGATAATTGATACGTTGTAGCATATATATTTCATATGCTGTGGCATATCATTTTGCGTTTGCACAAAAAAGTACATCACTTTATTAGATAAAGACACGCTATACTGATGAATATGACATCTTTTGCTGCAAATATTGTACTTCTACCGACTGATGAATTGGCCGATAAGGCTATTGCCGTCAGTCACCAGCTCCAGGAGTATGAGGCTTTATTTGAATTAAGCGGACACGGGCCATTCCCTCACGCCACACTTTATATGACCCAGTTGAGAGTCGAGGATACGCTCGAGGTGCAAGGAATACTCGCTGACTTAGCTGACAACACGCCACCGTTCTCGATGATCTCAACCCGCTACTTTCAGGATATGGGCTATTTTGATCCAGATTTTGAGAAGACTGATCGGATCGCCCAGCTCCAAATGGACGTCATTGCCGCTATCAACCCAATTCAGGATGGCATGCGCGAAAAGACAAGGCTCGTATGCTGGAAGCTACCGGCTTAGCTCGAGCTAACCTGGAACAATATGGTTATCAAGCTGTCGGCCAACTGTTCCGACCGCATATGACATTAACCCGTTTCGCTCATGGTAGGCAAATTGACACCTCAGCGTTGCCAGATCCCAAAGAATTTAGTGGTCAGTTTACTAAGTTTGGGCTATTTGAAATGGGCGACAACGGGACCTGTGCCCGGAAAATTGCTGAATTTGAACTCAAAGGCATAAAAACGGGGTGACAGATCATTTAGATCTGCCACCCCGAGTGTGATTACGCAGCGCGCAGTTGGTCGGCCCAAGCAACTGGGTCGATATGAATGATGCGGCAACCGGTCGCCAATTCATACCCAGCCCGGGCGTATTTACGGCCAGTCACTCTGATCCGTGATGTTTCGGGGTCGAATATGACGTTGTAAGGCAGGCCCGGTTCCTGGGACTCAAGACACGCTAGCACTCGGCCCAGATCAGCAGATAGACCAGCGAGCAATTCATCGCTAGCCTCCCAGATCGGGACGGGGTCACGCGGAGCAATGATTGTTTCGAAATCGAACTCTGGCACTACCGGGATCAACGTCTGACACAATGTCGTCTGATTGACCGAGATAACAGCCTGGCCATAATCGGGAAACCTGACAGCTTGACCAGCAGGCAGGCCGACGATTTGGGCGTGTGGGTGCTCCTGGCTGGCGCCAGCGAGACGGCCGTTGTTGATGAATAGCGCGACCCGAATGCCCAGGTTGTGCCAGTACTTAACCCGGGCTCTGAGGTTCTGTAGAACCAGCAGAATATGTTGTGACCCGAGTTGAGCCAAGGTCGCGTCGTGGGAGGGACTGAAGATTACGACTTCATGACAGTCATGCAGGGGCCACTTATTTCGAATAATGCGCAGGAGCCAGGTATGCTTCTGCGTCGGATGTGGTTGCCGAAGCACATCAACGTTTTCAGCTTCTTGTCCGGGACAGAAGGGACAGCCAGGTGGCCGCCGCCAGAACTGCCACCATTTGCGTTTCGTTCGATGCGAGATTCCAACTGGTCGGTGGTTTCTTTCGGGCGCGATGATCGTAATATTGCCGCCAACTATCTCAATGGTGGACATGCCAATTCATCCTTTGTGGGAGGCGGGAGGGAGTTGTTGTCGAGTTGCTATACCTATAAGGTATGGCGATCTTATATCATATTTTGATTTGGGTGTACAATTGCCATATCAGGAGAGGAGATCTTTGATGACATGGTCATTCCGGGTGGCAGCCGTCTTAAGCGGTACTGCCCTATTATTGGGCTTTTTGTGGGTGTATTTATTTGACGGACCCGAACCAGGCATTAGTGTGCCGCTTTATTTGGCTATGTTGGTGGGCGGGGGCTGGGCAGCAACCCGATGGCTGGGACGGCCGGTGCGGCTCAATTGGTGGCTCCTGACTCCCCTGGCCAGTTTTGGACTGATGGTCATGGTGCGATCCAGTGAGATGCTTATGGTGCTTAATATATTGGCATGCCTGGTACTGCTACTCGTGATTGTTGCGGATGGCCGGCCCGTGCGGGTCGAACGGTGGCATTGGCGGGAATGGATAACATTGCCGTTGGTGCCGATCAATTTATTTGAGCCGCTGGGCCGGGCGATTGGGGCGTTGAGCCAATACGAACGGGGTGGACAAGTAACCGTAACGGTCAAACGAGTGCTGGTGGGGGTGTTGGTAGCAGTGCCATTGTTGGTGATATTTGGATCACTGTTTGCGACGGCCGATCCGACGTTTGCCAAATACGCGCAACAGATCTTCAATTTCCAGGCCGATCCCCAATTGATGCGCCAGATCGTGCAATCTTTGGTAGTGTCGGCAATTGTGCTGGGAACGCTCGGGTTTATGATGACGGCGACGTCAGCGGAACCGGGTAAGCGGATACTGGCTCGGCCGTTTGGTGATGTTGAAGCCATCGTCGCTTTAGGGCTGGTGGCAGTGTTGTTTGGGAGCTTCATTTTGATTCAGGTGTCGTACTTGTTTGGCGGCAATCAAAATATTGGCGCTGAGGGTCTCACCTACGCCGACTACGCAAGGCAGGGATTTTTTGAACTGCTGACGGTGGGTGTACTGACCTTGGGGACTTTGAGTTTGGCTGATCGGTTTACCCGCCAAAAAGCGAGCGGCCATGACGTACGATTTAAATGGCTGGGCAGTATTTTGGTGGTGGAAGTATTAGCTATTTTGGCTTCATCATTTCAACGTTTATGGCTTTACGAAGAGGCGTATGGGTATTCGGAGCTGCGTTTGTTTAGTCACGCATTTACCGTGCTCCTGGCCATCTTGTTTGGTCTGTTCGTGGTCAAACTGTGGCGCAACCATGAGGCCAGTTGGTGGCTGTGGCGCTCGTTTGGCGCCAGTATGGTGGCATTGATCGTGATGAACTTGGCCAACCCGGATGCCACCATCGCCCGGTTGAACTTAGACCGATATGAGCGGACAGGTAAATTGGATGTAGCATATTTGGTGAGTCTGTCACCGGACGCCGTGCCCGTGACCGCCGAGTTTGCGCGGGGCGAAGGTGACGTGCCTTCCTGGGTCCGGCGAGATCTGCGGACGACGGCTGAAACGCGCGGTTTCAACCAGACTCGTCCCGAATGGCAATCGTACAATTTGGGCTGGGAAGAAGCCGTGACGGCTATGCGCAATCTGCCCTAATGCGACTTGAATCATGGTTTTTCGTACAGATCGAGACGAGTTTCGTGCCACTGCCATGATGCTTTTTGCTGATAAAGTGGGTCTAGCCTGAATGGTGGCTGGGTATCATCGTATACTAGATAGATCTGTCTACTCTGAATACTATTGGGATCCAAGATGAGGTCTGGAGAATGCTCGAGATAAGCATAACCTCCGTAATGCCCGGCAACTTTGCCTTCGTTATATGTGACTAGATTACAACCGACTGGCAAATAATGTAGCAGCTCAAAATACAATAAAGGGTGTGCGGTCATGACGGTGTTCTCCGAAGTACAGCTAATCTCGCTTGCTGCGGATTTGGAGGATGGCGTTTTCCAACGCTGGTATGAATAGTTGTCGACCTGAGCTAAGTTGTAGACACCGAACGTGAGTGTCATAAATAATAGTGCAGCAGTAATTTTGACCCGATTACCGCCATGCCGAATTATTGTTGCCATAGCTACTGCTACGAGCGCATACGCAAATAATGAGATGTCTGCGAAATATCTTTCATTGAATATGCTCCCGCCCGGAGATAGCGAGAGAGTCATTATTATTAGAAATTGAACCGTCACTATGAGGCCAAATAGGGCGAGGCCACGACGTGTACGAGCTGACTCCAATCGCCATGACTGAACCATCGCCCAGCTTGCTAGTACCATCGCAATCAGCCAGCTCAGTGTTGCGAGAGGTGATAGCTGCCATGAAGCTTGATATTGCCAGAAGAACGTCGTTAATGTACTGACCGTCTTGGGTGAAAAAGCATCGGCGACGGCTCCCAATGCCGGGTGTACTGCCTGCGAGATTATGCTCGGAAGCCATGGTATATATAGTACAATTGCTGCTGCAATCGCCCACAACCATGGGGTTTTATGTAATTGGTTAATTGGTACCTTGCGCCGGCGTAAGCCGGCAATAACCCAAACACCGTGTGCGATCCAGACAAATGCTGTGATGTAGAGTGTGTACATACCAACTGCAACCAGTCCAGCGTAGGATATCCACCAGCGACGCCGCTGCGCTGGTGTTTTGGCGCAAAGTGCTTTGTCGAGAATATGGGTCGCTGATATACAAACAAGCGAAGCTAGAGCATACATACGCAATTCATAGGCGTACCTTAGATAAAACGGTGCCACCACTAAGAAGGGCGTCGACAATACTGTGATAGTTGACCCAAATAGTCGCTGGATCAAATGGAGCATGACTACCACTCCAAGTGCCGCACAGATGACTGTTGAGGCGCGAAGGCTCAAGTCTCCGGAACCCCAAATTGTGGACCAGAGCTTTAGATAGAGATAATAAAAGGGAGGGTGGATATCAACGCTTGTGAGAGCAATCAATTTCTCGACTGGCTGGCTGATGAGAACGAGTGAATAGGCTTCATCGAACCAAATGCTAAGTCCACTGGACAACCAGAAAGCCAGGACAGCAACCATGGTGCCAGCAATCCATGAAATCAGCTGCCAGCGCTGGCTATATTGAGCGACGAATAGGCCAAGAGTGCGGATAGTCATGCTATCTATTATACTCAAGGCATGAACCACCTCAACATCGCCGTCATCGAAGGCACTACCCGAGTAAAGCGTCTGTCCATAAACGCGGCCAAATTGGTGGCCGAAGTTGGGCGGCAGCAACCTGACGTCGAGATCCGCTTTGTTGATCCGGTGGACTTTCCCCTACCTGGTGATGGCAACGATCCGGAGGGTAAGCATCCCGAATACACCAAGCTGACCGCCTGGGCCGATGCCTTTTTATTGTCACTCCCGAATACAATCACTCGTTTCCCGGTTCGCTCAAACGCCTCTTGGACTCGGAGCTCAAAAATTATATTCATAAACCAGTGGCTTTTGCTGGAGTGTCTAGCGGCGGCTGGGGTGGCGTGCGAGCGATAGAGTCACTCGTAAATGCCGTCCGTGAGATGGGACTCATTGCTACCTTTACCGATGTCCATTTCCCCGGGGTGCAGGATATGTTTGATGAGCAGGGTGTGCTCAAGGATGAATTTGCCGCGCAACGCGAACGCATTACGCGTAGTTATACTGAGCTTATTTGGATGGCGCGGGTGCTCAAAGCCGGCCGCGAACAGTCGAGCAGCTAGCTCGAAACGACGCGATAATAGTTGACGCAGAAAACTACATTGTATATACTTTGTAGTATGAATACCGTCATTAGTGTCAAAATAGATAAAGATGTTAAGGCCTCTGCTCAGGAGGTCGCCCATAGCGCCGGCTTAACGTTGAGTACGTTAGTTAACGCCTATTTGCGCCAGGTAGCAGCCACCCGGCGGATTGAGATCTATGCGCCCGAGCAAATGTCGCCCAAACTCGAAAAGCTTATTGAAGAGGTAGAAGCGCAGCTGCAAAGTGGCCAAGCTAGTAAAGAGTTTGATAATGTGGAAGATTTTCTGACCGATCTGAAGCGTTAACTATCATGACTATCCGTTATTTGCCGAAATTTAAAAACAATACCAGAAACTACCCCATGCCCTACAATCGCAATTTGACGAGCGGTTACGATTGTTTGTGGTCGATCCGACTTTGCCGATGCTCAGAGTCCATCCCCTGAAAGGACAGTATCGGGGCTATTGGAGTTTAAATGTAAACGGTGATATCCGGGCGCTATATCTTATAGAAGTTGAATCCGTGGTGATTTTTGCACTGATTGGGTCTCACAGCCAACTGTACGGGTAGAAATCTGTGATGGCTTACCGTTGAGTAATTAGACGACAGCGACGAAATAATAGCCTACATCGATAACACTTAAGATCAGGCCGATAATGGCCATGGTACGCTGACGAGAGTTGTTCACTTGATTGGCAAGAATAAGTCCCCGTAGTGAAAACGCCAATCCCGGAATGCCCATGAACCAAACGACGAGTCCGGTGATACCGAAGACCAGACCCATGATGGAGAACATTTTGGCTTCTTTGGCCGGGTTTTTGCTGGGAGCGAGCTTCATGGATTGAACTCCTTATGTTTAAAGCCAGTATATACTAAGCAGTATGAGTCCATTTGAACAATTTGTTCAGGGCCGTCTCCAAGATTTGCAGAAACCCCAGTACTATATCAAGCGCTGGTTGCATATATATGGCCAATGGGAATTTTGGGCGCTGGCGGCGGTGGTAATTGGCGCGTATTACGGAGCCGATGCGGCTGGCTGGCTCCCCCGCTATTTCGTCGATCATCCGCGAGTGACCCAGGGACTCGTTACCGCCCTGATCATGCTGCCGCTGCCGGTGCTGATCAAATACAAAGAAAAGCGGTTGCACGGCCGGCCGGATTGGTGGCAGCGCCTGGGCAGGAGTTTGACGGCTTCGGGCTATGTCGTGCCGATCATCTCGTTTAATCTCGTCATAGCAGCCGTGGCTTTCCTAGGACCGGCGTTTATTAATCCAACTACTAAGTTGCCGTTAACTGGTTACGAGTTGCTCCTGCAGCAACCAGTTGCTGCCGTCATTCCATTACTTTTTATCGTATCAGCAATAGCGGTACTAACTAATTACAACGGATGGCGGTGGACGGCCTGCCTATGGACTCTGGGGGCCTTCTTTGGGGTGTGGGCGGTGGTAATTGGATATACTGACATCGACACCGATATCACCGGGTACCGGCAAATATTTACCGGGGCTTTAGTGATTGCACCCGTACTTGCACTGACTGGTTTCCTGGTCATGTCCGAGGTAGCGGCCTCCACCGCATCACGGCACCGGCTCAAGCCATTTTGGCCATTCTCATATCTGGGAGACGATTGGACGGAAGCAATTTTGAATCTGGGATTGCTCCTCCTACTGAGTCCGGCCATAATCATCATCTGGTGTTTCACCTTGGCGTGGGCGTGGGTGGCGCTTGTGTTTCGGTTCCCCGAGCCCGAATGTGTACCGGCGGTAGTTCTCGATGATGAACAACCAGCTCAAGCTATTTTTGACCTGTATATCGAAGCTTTTCACGAGGTCGCCGGAAAAATGTCGGCCACCTTCAAGGTTTCTGCGGACAGCGTGGTCGTACGCACCAAAAACGCCAAGGTCGAGTTGTGGCAGATGGATGAGATAGTTGGCATAACGATCGACGGCCTCGACACTGGTTATTGGCATACGGGGGAGGACGGAAATATCGACGAGTATTTCTGGATAGCCATCGGTGCTTTACGTCATGGCATTAAGCATAAGCGGAATCTTTTATATATGCGCGAGGGTTGGGTGTATTGCGACGAAATGTCGATTTGGGCAGTGTCTTCGGCTCAAGATAGTAGCTTCAGTTATCTCAAATACCGGCGAGATCGTAAAAAGTCCTAACGACTTTTACTAGCAGGCTTCTGCGATTCCAAATACTCGCGAACCTCACGAATGAGGAAGAGGCTGACGTCGTCCATCGTGGTGCCAGAAGGATGAAACGGTACACTGATGACCCGGATGAGCAAGAGGATATATACCATCATAAAGGTAATACTGCCTGTAATGACCAGCTCGCCGGAGGTAGTCGACATATTAGTGAGCACAAGGGTAGTCACAACGATGCCCACGATTAGCCAGACCAGCAATGTAGCTGATGGTAAGAATTGAATGCGTTGAATGTAATTGATGCGGTATAAATTGTTTGATAATTGCGAAGATTGCGTCTTGAGCTTGGTTACAAAGTTTGGTGGTACCCCGGCGCGCTCCATTTGACCATACGAACCTTGGAGGTCGGTGATTTCCTGCCGTGCTTGGTGCCGCTCTTGCCGCGTACCCAGGCGAAATTGGGACAACACATTGAGTAAGCCCAACCGGAACGCTTCTAAGTCAAAATCGGGATAACTGACGTGCAGTTGCTTGGCATCGTGGTACATGTCGTCGATGGTAGACGCAAATTGAGCCGGTAATCGTTCACTTTCTTTGAAATCGGCAATATTAGCCGATAGCAAGAAGCTGATGACGAATATAGCGCTGGAGACGAGGGCGTTATGAAGAGAACTCTGCTCGATGGGCTCGAATTGAAAATAGTAATGCAGCACGAGCTTGATCGTGATTACTACCAGCGTGACGAGTAAAGAAATGAGGAGCAGTTTGGTGCGGACGAATAGGTTCATGACTTCCTATTGTAGCAGCTCGATCTTTAAGCCTGGCACCGTGCAACGAGCTAGGTGCTTGTCATTCGTCATAAATGTATCTGCCCTGACACTCATTGCCGTGGCGAGGTGAATGGCGTCACCAAGACCGATGAGTGGAGTGTGATGAGCCCGGAGCTTGGCGGCATCGATTAAAATGTGGCGGTCAATTGGCCTGAAGTTAAACGGCTGATCATCCAGAAAGGCTTGCGCAATTACGCGATGGCGCTCGGTCTGGAGACTTTGGTGTCCTAAAAGTTCGGCATACACCAGCTCGCTGGCTGTACCTTGGGCGCCGGCTGCTCGCAGACAGGCGGCAGCGTGACGGCCAAACTCGTTATGGTCCTGCAGTACATAGATGAAGATGTTGGTGTCAAACGCTACCATGGCTGGCTACGACCGGTCCAGCTCGCGCCTCATGTGACGCTGATGGTCAATGGCGTCTTCCAGCAATACGCCTTTGAGTGTACCTTGGTACCTGTCGACAGGATCCTGCACAGTAAAGGTAATGCTGTGCTCGTTGACCGATTGGACATAGAGCTGTTGCCCTTTCTCCAGTGACAGTTGCCGCCGGGCTGCTTTCGGAATGACCACCTGGTAGTTATCTGATAATTTAACGGTATTCATATGTTATATGATACTAAGTTATTGTACGTTATGCAAAACGTTTTAGAGTTTTAGTAGCTAGTCCGGTGGTATATACAGGAGTCGATACGTTCATGTTGCCCGACTTATTGTATTCTTGCGCGCCTATGGCTATGGCAGCTTCAATGCGATGCCAGTTAATTTGTCCCGTCAGATCGAGGTCATTGACTGGGTCTACCTGGGCGAAGCGGCCTATTTGGGATAGGTCGGTACGGGCTCCCATGCTGCCCAACCCATGCCGTTGTCTGCAGCATTGGTGAGAGGGGGCGTAGGTAGTTCTATTTAGGGCGCAGCTAGTTAGACGATTGAGGTTGTCGTACGCTGGTACTTCGGTGCCCTTTCGGCGAGGACTTAATCTAGCGCACCCTAAGATGCCTGGCGTTTGCTGTCCAGCCAAGCTTCAAATCTATGCATATTTTTTGGGGAAGGTAGCGGCATAGTCCACATTGCCGACCAGTGTATGTTCTCGCCCAAATATTTCTTGGCTGCAGCCATAAATCTCATGTGAGCGTAAAAAGACGCGCAGGAAATCAGTATAATACCATAAATCAGCAATGATTTGACTATGTCACTCAGAATAGGCTGATATCTGAACAAAGTAGTTTCAACTAGAACTACAACCACTAAGCATTGAAGCACTCTAAGAAGAATAAAGGCGCGGCGCTCCCAACTAGCAGCATCTCTCCCGAGCAGTTTTGTAAGGAGATTAAATGTCTCATTTCGCATACTCAAACCCATTTCTTTTAATACGAGGGACACATCTATCAATATACTACTGTTCAACGTTGCGCGATTGCACGCTATCTTATCGCCAATTAACTGCAATCAACTTAATAGCCAGCCAGCCGGACACCACGGTGATAAAAAATGATAATACTTGGCATAGCAACTTGAGAATATCGCTTCATAGCATTCGATTGATCCAGATTTTTCAGTATCCGATTGCCGTTCTGTATCCAGTAAGCTAAGCAGACTAATGATGCAAGAAAGACCGACATCGATGCTATAAAAATACTCAGCATATCGTTCATTCAACTAACCCTTGTTCATTCGGTAAGACTTTGTAATAGCATCGCTATGCCCATGATAATCAATACCACACCAGTTACGGGACCGTATGCCTTTATTACCCGCTGTCGTTGAGGACTAACCTCAATTGTTTTCAATACTTCTTTTGTCATCCATTCTCTAAATATTATGCTGGCTACTCCGCCAAGGATTAAGAGGATCGAGTTCATTGTATTCATTAATATGATTCCATTAACTTTGAAATTGCATAGATAGCAAAAGCACTGCCCACAATTCGCAAAAATAAGTGTCCTTGGCGTATGTCTGCGTCGTAAGTTTTAATGCTTAGCATTGAGTCTCTCATGTCGCTCATTGTTTTTGTCGTTTGATATGGAAAGACGGCGAGAGTAGCTCCAAAGATAGCTAGTATTAAGTAAAATATCATAACAATTTCGCCTTACTCTAGAGGCTCCATAGCTTCATTACATAAATAGCTTGGCGTAAAGCTATCACAATATATTTAGGCTTCGCTATATGTTTAGTGGCTACCTGAATGACTTCGACTCCAAGTATTAAGATGAAGCCATGTCTGAACACATACAATTGCAATAAATATTGCTAGCAGTACGATTGGCCAGCCTAAACCGACAAACGCTTGGCTTTCAAAACTCTTACCTAATTCATCAGCGCGTAAGGCCGCTTTAACAGTATTGCTTATAATGCCTGCGAAACTCAAATAGAGTAAAATAAGTATCAACTTCAAACCAATTGAGTATTTACCCTTACCAAATATTAATAGTGTTGTGCCCCATACAACTACACAAATCATTGTAATTACGGCAATGATAGTTATTACGTCCCCAATGTACATTATTTTTAATACCTTTCGTTAAATTACGGATTGCAGCCACTTAATTGCATACGTACCCAACTGACTTCAGGCGCATTATCATCGAGGTTCCAAGATTCTTTATATTCAGTAAAAAATAAACCTGGGTAGTTGGCATGACACTCGAATTGGTCATATAAACTCTGCGAGTACGGTGTATGACTTAACTGCAAAGCCTCACTAAATGCTCGTTCAGTATCCTCTCGAGAGTTTGACCTACCATAAGTTGTAGGTATGACTTCTAAGTAAGGAACGTTTGCTCTTGTTTTCCACTTAGCACTATTGATATATAGCGGCTTTTGGGGTGGCAAAGGCTTATTAAGTTGGTTAAACGCATCACTTGCCCTTCGCTTAGATTCAGTTGTTGGTTCCTGCCTTGTATTTTTACAGCCTGGCTAGTAGAGACAGCTGTAGCGATAACACTAAATCCAAATGTGACTATCGCGATAACCTGCCCTCCCCTGCCTTGATGTCATTATATAGTGCTGCGGCCCCTGCCTTAGCGTCATTGTAAAGCTGACCAGCCTTCGCTTTCATATCTTCCCACCAACCCCGACCAGAATAATCATTGAAGTTTACAGGATCATTCACATAGCTATATGCATTGTCCGTACCACCTTCTACGGGGTCGATACTGGTAAAGCGGCCAATGGAAGGTAAGTAGACCCTCGCGCCCATTTCAATGATGGGAATACTAAACATACTCTCGGCTTTGCGGGTGGGACTGGCTGCCCAACCCATGCCGTTGTCACTAGCATTGGTGAGGGTAGTTTTGCTAGTACCAAAGGTGTTGCTGTTGAGAACTTGGCCAAAGGGATCGTAGAGCATGACGCTGGTGCTCGGTAGACCGGTGGCGGCTACTTGGATGGCTGTATCGCCATGGAAGTTTTTGAGGGAGTAGATAGGAGTGCCGTTTTTGACGGTAAGTGATACGCCTCCTGGAAGGCCAATGTATTTGTCGAGGGTGGTGCAGCTTGATTGGTTACTGGTGCTACATGTCAGCATAACACCACCGGCGTTGCGGTAGACTTTGTCGAGGACGGAGTTTCGATATTCTCGCTTGATGAGGACGGCACCACCGGCGGATTTGACGTACTCGGTCCAATTGGTGCCCTGCTGGATTTTGGTGTTTTGATCACTGGCGTCGTAGGTGAACTGGATGGGTGCACCGGCACCAGTAACTTGCGTGATGTTGCCGTGGTCGTCGTATGTGGGAGTGCCAATCTGAGAGTCAGTGGAGCTGAAGAGCCGGTCGGCCGCCGAGTAGCAGGATGTGGTGGTCGTGTTTTGAGAGTTGAGGGTATTGGTAATGCTCGTACTGGTTCGGTTGCCATTTTTGTGGGCATTGGCATTGTAGCCTGAGATACTCGTACAAGCAGCCTGTTGGGTACTGAAGCCGTATTGGTACTGCCAGTTGTCGATGGTCGTCTGAGTGAGCCGGCCGAGGGTGTCGTATTGGTAGGAGGCTCCGGCAGATTGGGCGCCTTTGGTGATGGTGTCTGAGGTAACGAGGCCTTTTTGGACTGAGAGACCGACAGTTTCGGACATAGTGGCGCCATCCTCCTCAGCGCTGGCACGGCTGCTGCTGCATATTTGGTGCCGCTCTTACTACTGCCTGGCTCCACATGCCCTGTCGCTGGTGGTTTTGGCTTGTTTCAACTGGTCGTAGGTTAGCACTTTGTTCAAAGGGAACCTAGTGGCTGGCACCGGCGCCGTTATGCGGCGAGGCGGAGGCTAGTATTAGGGCCTGATTTCGGCAAGAAGGTAATAGAGACCACCTATTGATAATGCGCTGCCGACAATAACATACATTATTCTTGTTATGATACGTTCTCTATCGCCGAACTTTGAACCAAACATGTAATTTTGAGCTTTGATGTAGTAATTACTAATCCTGCCATTAAATATCACGAAGATTAACCCGGCGCAAATTTGAAGTAGTATCCAGAACATATCCTTATAATCCCACTTTATGTAAAGTTAATACAATACAAACGGACTGCCGACGCATTGCGTAAATACAGACGCACCTCCAGGCAGCATGAGACCGTACTCTGCTTTCCGCGGATCAAGATCATTTCCTGACGAGACTCCGAAACCTGCACCCGCTGTCCATGAGGTGGTGCATCCCTCTGTGGGCTCACTAGGGGAATAAGTTATATTTAGGCCTTTTCCGGGTGTTGAAGGACCAGTGCCCCAATATGGCCTTGCGCCTTGGTTATTCACCATAACACCTGCCCCCGCACCCCAGGGTATCGGTATGGCGGTACCTGGTACTGGTATAAGAAACCCATATGATACGCCAACATTAATGTAACCCCACCCAGACTCCCCTGGACTGGGATTGCTAGGTGGTAGAGATCTTACGATAGAGCCGCTTTGTATGTCCCTTGCAGTTTGGCGATTTTGCTGCTGTGTATTTGGTGCTGCTCGTACCGTTGCCTGTCTCCACACACCCTGGTTGATAGTAGCACTTATCGGAGCAGGAGCAGCATTGACCGTAGTTTTCTGGGGAGCACCTTGAAGCAGATAGTCTGTGTTGGCTGAGCAATAAACACCAGGGACACATCTGCCTGAATAATCGTTTGAGCTAACAGGGTCGTTTACATAGCTATAGGAGTTTACTGAGCCGCCTTCGACTGGATCCACGCTCGTAAACCGGCCCACACTTGGCAGGTATACTCGGGCACCCATCTCCACTACTGGAATTGAAAACATCGATTCAGATTTACGTGCCGGGTCAGCCGCCCAGCCCATGCCATTGTCACTGGCATTAGTGAGCGATGTCTTACTCGTACCAAACGTATTACTCGCCAGTACCTGCCCAAACGGGTCATACAACATGACGGCGGTGGAAGGTAGGCCATTGGCACCCACCTGGATGGCAGTATCACCATGGAAGTTTTTGACTGAGTACACGGGTGTACCGTTCTTGAGCGTTAAACTCACACCACCCGGAAGGCCGATGTATTTATCCAATGTGGTACATGAGCTCTGATTACTGGTGGAGCAGGTGAGCATGACCCCACCGGCATTACGATAGACTTTGTCGAGCACCGAGTTGCGGTATTCGCGCTTAATGAGCACGCTGCCGCCAGCACTCTTCACATACTCCGTCCAATTGGTGCCCTGCTGGATCTTGGTGTTCTGGTCACTGGCATCGTAGGTAAACTGGATGGGAGTACCGGCTCCGGCCAGTTGGGTAATGTTGCCGCGGTCGTCGTAGGTAGGGGTACCAACCTGGGTGTCGGTAGAACTGGCCAGCCGGTCGGCGGCGGAGTAGCAGTAGTTACTGGTAGTGGTACTGCTGGTAAGTGTGTTCGTGACCGCAGTACTCGTCCGGTTGCCGTTCTTGTGAGCATTGGCGTTGTAACCAGGGGTGCTGGTACAAGCGGCTTGTTGCGTCCCAAAGCCGTATTGGTACTGCCAGTTGTCGACCGTAGCCTGAGTCAATCTCCCGAGGCCGTCGTACAGGTAGCTGGCGCCGGCGGTCTTGCCGCCTTGGGTGAGGCTGTCACTGGTAACCAGGCCTTTTTGGACTGACAGGCCGACAGTCTCGGATATGGTGGTATTGTCGGCAAAGGTGAAGACCGAGCCAGTGGTGCGTTGGAGGTTGTCTCGTGTGACTTGGGTCAGGCGCAGGGTGTTGGTGCCGTTGGTGGCCTGTGGGTAGTTCACGGTCGCCAAGCGACTGTAGCTGTCGTAGGTCATGGTGGCGTAGGTCGTGCCATCCAAGGCGTAACTGGTGACTTGGCTGAGGGTGTTGTAGGTAGGAACCTCGGTGCCCTTGAGGCTGGTGGTTTGACTAACCCGTCCGAGTGTATCGTAGGTGGTAGATGTGGTATAGCCGAAGACATCGGTAGTGTTGGTGGTGCGGCCCAAGAGGTCGATGGTGACGCTTGAAGTACCGGTGACTGAGTCAGTGGAAGAACCGTTTAGGGGGTTGCCCGAGACAGCATAATCGTAGCTGATTGTCCGGCCAGTCCGGCCTGAAATTGTCGGTGTGATGGTCTGCGAGACGCGGCCGCGGCTATCGTAAGTGGTACATGACCAGGGGTCGGTTTGATTTGTTGCGCCAATCATCCGCGAGGCCACGATGCGGCCAGCATCGTCGTAGATGACTTCGGTTTTTCGGCCGCTGAGCGTACCGCCACCATCTGGGTCCTGCTCGGTCTTGAGTTTGCTCATTCCGGCTTGTTTATAGCTTTCGGTGGTGCCTGCGGTACAC
Source organism: bacterium (assembly GCA_016699105.1). GTDB lineage: Bacteria > Patescibacteriota > Saccharimonadia > UBA4664 > UBA4664. Next base: position 273,130 of record CP064960.1, read on the forward strand.
GGGTTGTCGGCTGTGTCGGTGGCGGCATAGTAGCTGTAGGTAGTAGCTGTACCACCAGGGAGCGTTTTACCGGTCTGACGTAGGTATGAGCCGGTGGCGCCCGGTGTTTCGTAGGTACTCGAACTAGAATAGTTGAGGCCGGTGGGATCGGCGGTTGCGGACGTAAGTAAACCAAGCTCGGGATTGGTGCCATAATTGTTGGTTGCTGTAGTATTACCTACTTGAGAATCATAGACTTTGTTGGTTGTACTCAAGCCGTAGCCAGGACTCCAGCCCCAGTTTTGGATGGCGCAGTCATAGTATGCGTCTGGTCGGGTGACACAGAGGTCGAGGCGGGCGTCACTAAGGGTGCTGGGGGCAGTGTATTTTTCGATCCTGATACGGTGCCAGGAGTCGGCGGTGTTGACGTAATTGCCTTCAGTAAGCTGACGGTACCCGGTATCACGCCAGTCACCGACGATAAGCTGATCGTCGATATAGAGCAAAAATCCATCATCGGTATAGGCACGCCATTTGTAAGTACCTGTTTGCATGAGGTGGACCCACCCAGTCACGCGCGCGCCCCACCCTTTGCCGGAGTCGGGGGTGATAGGCTGGCCAATGCCATAGCCCGGCCAATTAGTGCCCCAAATGGCATATACGCCTTTATCAGCAGGGTTAAGTCCGGTTTGGTGCTTTCTGGGCGTGCCGACTAGGGTTTTAGTGGTTGGGTCTTCGTTATAGAAGGCGGCAGCGAGGGTGTTGATGCCTTCATCGTAGGTAGTTTGTGATCGAGGTGTTTGATTGGTATATGTAGCAAACGGCGCCCGATAGGCATTGCTCGGGTTTGCAGTCGTACTAACCGGAGCTGTTGGTCGCTTCCATACGGGCAGTCCGGCTTCATTGTAAATATTGGCTTGGCCGGTATTTTCAATGACTGTGCGACAATATGATCCGCCGACAGTATTGCTTGCCCAATAATCGGTAGCTCCGTTGTAGAGTACCAGGTTGCAGTCTGATTGCATCAAGAGATGCGTGACAGCATGACCACCTGTCTGGCTACTCCAAACGGGTCCGGATGGTCCATATACTACGAGATTCCCATCGGATTGTAAGGCGAGACTGAAACGGCCATCTTGCGACATGAGGTAGCCACCCGGATACATAAACGAATTGGTAGACAAGACTCCTTTGGGAAACCACGCTGCTGGCGCGGGTCCGTATTGGTCAGTCGGCCGGTCGGCATAGTCATAGGCGATGGTGGAGCGCATACCTGTAGGATCGGTGGTAGCGACTACGAGGTCTTTGAGCTGATCCCATTCGGTAGTGGTGGTGAGATCGGCAGCAGATGTATCGGATAATGTGCGGTAGATACCATCGTAGGTAATTTTGCGGCTAAAGCCATTTGGTTCCGCTGCCCCTGTGACGTGGATGCGTGATTCTCCTACTCGGTATTCATACGTGCGAGCCAGGCGGCTAGCACCGGCAGTGGCGGCGGGTAAGGTTGCACTAACAACCCGACCGAGGACATCGAAGGTATAGTCAGTACGTTCAGTGCCATCTTGGTTTCTGACACTAGCTGTAATTGCATCGTTTGCGAGACTATCACGAATGGAATTGATGCGGCCTAAGTTGTCATAGCCATAATCGGTGAGGTCGGTTCCGGGCAATTCTATGCGCGCCAGACGAGGTATACCGCCTGAATCATTTGCATAAAAGAGTTTGGTTTGACGTCCATCGGAAGTGGCGACGGCACATAACATGCCCGAGGGTGTACTAACGAATCCACCGGGAACTGCCGGGCAGTTGGCATTACCCTGATAGTATAATTTTGCCCAACGGTCGGTGGAGATCCCGTCTGTTACCTGATCGAGCCGGGCAGGACTACCAGAGTAGGAATACGTTAAAGCTGCTGGACGCAAGTCGTCTACTGGCATCGAGGTTGAACGCAACGTGCCATCGGAGCCGAAAATATAGGTTCGCCCATCGGTGTCTTGCAAAGTGATCGTACCGTCACCGGCGCGTGAGAGCTGTCCTGCTTCCCCGGAAGGCGGCGTAAAAACTGACCCCGAATATTTGTATTCATGCGAATTTCCTGACGTGTCGCGCAGCGTGACACTATTGGTGTTGATGACTGCAAAATCGTAATTGACGTTATCGTCGATACCAAGCGTCCAGCCATCAGGTACCACTTGAGCTTTGGGTAAAAGCCAATCGCTTGGCACTGGCAGACCTTTGTCGATACCAGGGCCATCGACATACAAGCCAACATTGGCGGCTCCGGTGACTTCCTTGTACTCAACGGTAATTTGGGTGGTGTCACCGGCATTGGCAAATGATACCGTATTTGTTGCCCAGGTGGGCGTAGTGGTGGCGCCGCTCGACCATGTGTCGACCTGAGTTGTGCCGCCAACAATTACCTTAGCCCCGTCATCTGATTGGGCGCCAAATTTGTAATTGCCGGCTTGGGGTGCCTTGAAGTAACCAGTCCAGCGCACCACAAAGTTGTCTGTGGGTCCTCCCGGTAACGGTGAGCCGTTGCCCCAATCTTGACTAGGGCTTGTATCTGATCGGACGAGAAACGTTCCGTTAGTATCAGTGTAGCTGGTAGGTAGGGTGGCGCCGTTGTAATAGCGTCCGATGAGTCCGTGGGGTGTGGCAACAGACCGGATACCAGTTTGCAACCAGTCAGCCGGTATGGGTCCGGCAGGTACTTTGCCATCAGTTGACCGCGCCAAGAATTGTACTGAGGCAGAGCCAGTAGTTTCAGCGTACTCGAGCTTTACTTTGACGATCTGTCCGGCAGTTAAGGCAACGTTACCACCCCACAAGCCGCTTTGTGATGTATTCCAAGAGTCTAGGTACGATTGGTCATCTAGATATAAACGCGCTCCATTGTCGTGGGCGAGCCCGAAATTATAGGTTTTAGTTTGAGGCGCTACAAAGTAGCCAGTCCAACGAATTAGAAAATTATCTGTAGTTACAATACCTGGATAGGGACTACTGGATCCCCAATTGTAGTCGATACCATTATCTATTTTCGTTATTGCGGCTGCGGTACCGGCAGATGGGAATGTCCGAGTAGCTGACGGGTCATTATAGTATTCACCTACAAGGCCTGCCCGTGAACGCCATGGAGAATTGTAATCTAGGCCAATACCGAGAGTACCGCCTAATGCGGCAATGCCATGGGATTTAGCACTGGTAGTAGCGTTGCCGGAAGCTAAGTCGACGCTTAGGCCGCCAGCTGAATCATAACTTTGCGTACTATCTTGCCCACTTCGCAGGTCTACCCGAAATGATTGGGTAGGACCATACGTTGGTATAACTCCGGTGCGATTATCCCAAGTTTGAACCTGCCAATAGTAGGTTGTGCCATCGCGCAAGATGTTATCGGGTATGGTCCATTTATTTGTGGTATAACCTGAGTCGGCAATGATTCCGCCAACTGAATTGGTGCCAGTTTTAACGGTGCCAATAACAAAACGGTAATTGACGGGATCTCCATCGGCATCGGTAGATGTGCTGGCCGTGAAACTCGGCTGCGTGGTAACGACGGTCTGGCCTTCGAGCGGAGCCAGTCCACTGCTGGCTGTGGGCAAGTTGGTGTAGTTGAACCACACCTGAGTCTTGTCGTAGGCAAACTGTTTGTATGAGTAATAATTATTCTGATTTTCCTCGCCCCAGACCATAAACCAGGCGTTAGGGTCACCAGAAGCTGCCCGTTCCCGGTACATGTCGGTGGTATTGATGTCATAGGCGTTGGTATTCCATTGGGTAGCCGAGGGAGTGTTAGATGCAACACAACTAAAGCAGTTGCCGGTGTTGAGTTTGGTCGTAATGTAATGGCCATCGCAGTTGCCATATGCGGGATTGCTACAGGTGGGCATTTCAACATGGAAATTGGCTTCTATGAGGTATTTGGTCGGTGAAACAAATTGCGAGTAATCTACATGGTAGGCAAAGCGCCAATATTTGTTACTAATTGAACCAGTCGAATTACCGCAGCCTTGTCCGGCATAGCAGATAAATCCGTCAGACTTGTAATTTACGTAATTGTTGCTGGGGCCGCTTTGGACAACAAAGGTTGGATCTACAACCAATGGGAAGTCGGCAGTTGCACGGTCATTTAACCACTTTGGGTCGACGGTGATTGTCAGCCGTTGGCCTTTGAGTTTTTGACTAACGTATGGCTCAGCACCGATGATACCTTCGGTTTGAGTAGCAATGGTAGGTGCAGGAATAACGAAATCTTTGAGATTACCGTCGAGTTTGAACCAACCTGCTGGACGGTCAGCAACAGGCGTGAGAGAGGTGCCTGTTATATCAAAATTGAACGTGTTTGAAGCGAGTCGGCTTTTGATGATGATGTGTTCGCGTAGCTCTGACCCAAGTACGGCATACATGAGATCAATACCCGGCCAGGCATTGCGATATGTAACAGTTTGAACGCCATCTGATTCTGAGACTACCGGGTCAACGGCTGCTGCTCCAGCGGGTTTTAGGCTAACAGTTTGGTCGCCTTGAACGAGTTCAAGATTGGTGGCGCTGACTTTGCCGAACCGGACCTGCCACGAGTTCGCTCGACTTTTCCAACGGCCATCAGAACTATCTTGAACTAGGGTGGTGTCTACTTTTTGCCAAGACCCTGCAGTGTCACGAAAGTTTGATGCCTGAAACGTTTCAACCGCAGTCTTGGTTCCATCCGCATTCTGATAAACAGTACGGTGGCCGGTGCGATCTTCGGGGAGCGTGGCTACCCGTGTTAGGTCACGTGGTCGACCTTTCGTGGCTATATCTCGATCTTCATCGAGTTGTTGCTGCAACGACTTTGAAATGGGCTGGGCTTTGGCGGCTGGTTCGATGGCATCGCTGGCGGTAATTTGGTCGGTAGTGTCTAGAGCGGCTAATGATTGTGGAGTGCGGGATTGTTGTCGTTGATAATATGACAAGAGCGCCGGGAGGCTCGTACCACTAATGCGAGAATTAGTATTGTGGCAATAAAACGGCGGACAGGGACATGGGTGAATTTGAACGACCAATGCCGACGCAGCATAGTACACCTCAACAACACTTATTACTTGCAGCATAAGCTTATTCTCAGAGTGGTGCAATGATAGTATTTGGTATGAAATTTAATCAGAAGTCACGTACGACCAGCCGGGCTGCCAGGCCTTGCGGGGCGCCAGTCTTCGGCGACGGCCTGGGGCCAGGTGCGGTGGCGGAGGAGGACTTCGAGGGCGAGTTGTGGGGCATGATGACCCATGATGGCGATGTGCTGGCCGTCGTAGTTTTTCTGTAAGAATTCGACGAAACTATGGATGCGGTGCTCGACGTCCTGGTAGCTTTCGCCGCCGGGGGAAGGGCGTGGTGAAATAGTCGGCTAGGTTGGCTTTGAAGGTGTCGGGTTGGCCATTAAAATCGCCGTAGTTGCATTCGCGCAGGCGCTTGTCTTGGATGATGTGATATTGGTAGCCAAAGCCAATTTCGGCTGATTCGACCGCCCGCTTGAGATCGGAGCTGAAAATAGCGTCAAACTTGATGTGTTTGACTTGCTTGCCGAGATCGTTGGCTTGCTTGCGACCAGTGGGCGACAATTCGCCGGGGAGCCAGCCGGTGGCTCGGTCTTCTTCGTCATCGAACGTAGTACCGTGAACGAAATAGGTTATGTGGACACTCATAGTACCTATTTTAGGCTACGTGTATCAGGATTCAAGTCAGATGGGGCTTTCGAGCGCACCAGATCGTCGACGAGGCGGGTAATTTGGGTGAAGGCAGCGGCTACAGCGGCGGTCTTGGCTGACTCAGTAACAGCGATCCGGCCCGGTTCGCCCATATCGGCTACGTCCCAGACGAGAGTTGATTTTGGCAAACTGTAGGTATCTTTGGCTTCGGCGCAAACGACGGCGTTTAGGCAGACGACCATATCGGCCCAATTGATGTGTGCCTGAGTTAAGGCATCGGCGTAATGATCTTTGGTGAAAGGTCCGAGACCTTGCGCTTGGAGGAAGGTGAAGGTCCGCTGGTAGCTTTGCTGGTTGAAACCTTTGTGTTCGACCGCCAGTGTGCCGGCTGAGCGACAAGCCACGTCAGGCAGACCTAAAGAATTGGTGTAGGCTTCGGCGATCAGGCTGCGGAAAGCATTGCCGCGGCAGACATAGAGAATGTTCATATAACCTTAGTCTACTGGGTCGGGCATAGCTCGGCCACATCACCGTGGTAGGCCAGCATGGTCTTGGTGAGGGCGCAGGTGCGAGCACTGATGTCAGATTGTGACGGTTGGGCTGCCGCCTGCGGCCAGCGTCCGTGTTTGATGGCACCGAGGAGGCTGGTGATAAAACCAGTTGAGCTGTCGGAGCGGACGACGGTGTAATCGGCACCCACTTGGGCGGCTTCGGCCAGGAGCGAGTAGGCATCGTCACGGTTGGCGGTGGCATCGATGAGTTTGAGGTCTTTGGCGGTTTTATTGTCGTAGCTGAGGGCGCCAATCTGGTTTTTGATGGTGTCGGCCGTGAGCTGGCGGCGGGAAGCTACGTAAGCCACAAAGTTTTCGTACTCATTATTGACTTGGCGCTGGAGGAGGGCGACCTCATCACCAGTCAGACGGCGGTAGGGGTTGCCAATGTCTTTGGAACGGCCGGCGGTGATGTAGGTTTGTTCGACACCGTTCTGGGTGATGACTCCACCCCCGAGCAGACCGCCGTCGGTGGCAATAACTTTGTTGTAATACTCGAATGGCCCCATGATGACGCCGATGCTGCCGGTGTCTGAACCGTAGTCGGCTAAGATTTTGTCGGTGCTGGCGGCGGCCCAGTAGGCACCGGAGTCACCCATGCCCGAGATAAAGGCATAGACGGGCTTCTTGGTTTGGGTGCGGTAGTATTCGACACCGTCAGCGATGGCGTGAGAGCCGTAAATGGTGCCGCCAGGTGAGTTGATCTCTAAGATTACGCCCTTGATGTCGGGGCTATCGGCGGCGGCTATGAGCTGGTCCTTGATGGCATAGCCCGAGGACAAACCGCCAAGTGACCCAAAGAAGGTGTCGGCTTCGGTCTCGCCGGCAATGATGCCCTCGACTTTGATCGACAACAGCTGGTTGAGTCCGTCACCATAGACGGGCGTCAGGCTAGAGAGGGCGCCACCTTGGCTGGGGGCCGGTGGCGTGCTGGCGGCCAGGCCGATAGCTAAAATTATGAGGAAGAACAACGGGGCGAGTAAACACAACATCAGGGTGTGGTAGCCCACAAAGATAAAACCAGCGAACTTAAGTAAATTCTTGTAATAGGGGTGCCGAGTGAAAAATGACATGCTTTTATTGTGGTATAACGCTTACGTTTGTACAAGCGGCAAGATCACAAATGACTCAGTCGTCAAGAATTTGTGTGATAAGCAGAAGCGTTTTGAGCTTAAAACCGATCGCTCCCGTACGCGTGTTAAGCGCTTTCCCCCATCACTTTCCCCCCGTTGTCCCCAGGGTTTTCCACTGGTTTTATATCTGTTGGCTGATGAGCCTGTGTAAAAATAGGCTACGAGGATTTGGGTGCAATATCAAGCGTTGTGGATAAGCGGTTTGAGACGTAGTATAGAGGTATGCAAGATGTGAAGGGGTTGTGGCAATCTGTGCTGGGGGACTTGGAGACCACCATCTCTGAGGCTATGTTTAAAACCTGGTTTAAGCAGACCGACATTCTGACCAAGGAAGATGGTCATGTTGTAGTGGCAGTGCCTAATGCCTTTGCGCAAAAGTGGCTGCGGGATAAATTCCATGGTGAAATCAAAACCGCACTGGCCCGGGCTGACCGGACTATTCAGACGGTTGATTACAAAATCATCCAAGTACCCAAGGAGCCAGTTAAGCCCGGCCGAGTAGCTCCGGCGACTTTCAAAAAAACGACGGTGGAGCAAATCGCCATTCCGACGACGCCAGCCCCGAAAACTAATTTGAACCCACGTTATACCTTCGCCACATTTGTGGTGGGCGGCAGCAATGATTTCGCCCATGCGGCCGCTCAAGCTGTGGCTAAGAATCCGGGGACTAAATATAATCCCCTCTTTATATATGGTGGCGTGGGTCTTGGTAAGACACATCTCATGCAGGCCGTGGGTAATGAAATTGTGCACAAGGACCCCAGTAAGCGCATCGAGTATGTGAGTATCGAGAGTTTTACGAACGAATTTATTAACGCTATTCAAAAGAAAAAAAATGACGCGTTTGCCGACAAGTACCGCGGGGTCGACGTACTCATAATTGATGATATGCAGTTTTTGGCGGGTAAAGAAAAAACCCAGGACGAATTTTTTCATACCTTTAATGCCCTCCACCAAGCCAACAAGCAGATTATTATCTCCAGCGATAAACCACCTAAACTCCTGACAATGCTCGAAGATCGCTTGATCAGCCGCTTTGAAATGGGTATTACGGTGGACATCCAACCGCCCGACCTTGAGACTCGCTCGGCTATTATTCAAAACAAGGCCGCTTCTCAAGGTATGGTGTTGCCGCTCGAAGTCGTTGACTTCATCGCCCGTCACGCTCAACATAATATCCGAGAACTTGAGGGAACACTCACCAAGGTATTGGCGGAGCTAGAACACAACAAGGGTACGATGTCGCTGGAGCGGGTACGATCACTATTGGCTCATGATGCGGCAGCCCGGCCCCGACTACGCGTCACCAATGCCAAGACCATCATGGAACGGGTGGCTCGATATTTCGATCTGACAGTAGCCGACCTAGAAGGACCAAAACGCGACAAAGAAATCGTGGTGCCGCGGCAAATCGCTATGTACCTGATGCGAACCGATCTCGATTTGAGTTTTCCCAAAATTGCAGCAGCGGTCGGTGGGCGTGACCATACTACCGCCATGCACTCAGTCCAAAAGCTCGAGAAACTGGTCGACAATGACGATACGTTACGTAGTGACATAACAGCCATTCGCGAACAACTCGGATTGGTAAATTAGGTTGGAAATATGGGGGGAGAACTACGTGGAAAAGCCTGAGGATAGAGTGGGGACAGTCTGTGGGAGGAATGGTAGTCGTCCACAAGACAGCAACCGACGACTCCAAAATATACACAAGGTTGTGCGCAGGTACTCCCGAGGATATACCCAAGTTGTACGCAAGTGCTGTGACCATTCCGAGCTTACCGTGAGCCACATTTGGACTTTTACCCAGAATCCACAGGACCTATGATTATGACTATGATTTATAGAGTAAAAAATAATAGGGTCAGAACTTGGGGAAAGATTTTATGAAACTTAGCCTAACACAAGAGAATCTTTCGAAGGCCTTGGCAAGCGTTGGTAGAGTGGTATCGACGCGAGCAAGTTTGCCCGTGTTATCTCATGTATTACTAGCAACTGACGGGAATCGTTTACGCTTGTCGGCTACAAATTTAGAAATTGGTATCAACTATTGGATTGGATCAAAGGTGGAAGAACAAGGTGCCGTGACGGTACCAGCTCGGTTAGTGAGTGAGTTTGTATCCAGTCTGCCTCATAGCACCATTGAGTTGTCGGCTGAAGATGCCATTTTGGTAGTAAAAGCTCCCAATTATGAATCGAAAATCAACGGTATAGCGGCAGAGGAATTTCCGGAGATTCCGACGATCACCGCGGATCCAGTTTTGCAGGTCGAAGCGTCGGCGCTGCGGGAGGCTTTGGTTCAGGTGGTAGTGGCAGCTTCCGCGGACGAGGCGCGCCCAGTACTGGCGGGGGTATATTTATACACCGAAGAGGATAACTTGTACCTAGTGGCAACCGATTCGTATCGTTTGGCGGAAAAAAGACTACCGCTGGCTAAGGTGCCGGACGAGGAGCTCAAAGTGATTGTGCCAGCCCGAACCATGCAGGAGCTGATGCGCTTATTGGCGGATGTGACGGAGCCGGTCGAGCTGTACATGGATGAAAATCAGGTAATGTGGCGGCTGGGTGATATTGAATTGGTGTCCCGGTTGATTGAGGGACAATTTCCGCCGTATCGGGGGATTTTACCAGAGCAAGCCGAAACATCGTTTGAGATAGATGTGTCTGAATTTATGCGTATTACCAAGGTGGCCAGTTTATTTGCCCGGGAAAGTGCTGGCAGTGTGAAGCTCGAAGTGCAAGCTGAGGGACAGGTGCGCGTGGTTAGCGGTGATACTGAAGTGGGTGGCAATACGTCGGCGGCTGATTGTGAAGTCAGTGGTGATGACGCCGTGGTTTCCCTGAATGCGCGCTATTTGACTGACGCTCTGGGGGTGATGAAAAGCCAGGTAGTGATGTTTGCAACCAGTGGTAAAGACAAAGCCTGTGTGTTATCACCGGCTGGTGAAGAGGCGGCGGACGATTATCTTCACATCATCATGCCGCTGCGAACATAAGCATAGTTTACGTAGTCGCTTTGCAGTACAATTAAGGCAACGGATGGAGTACATATGAAGAAGTTTTTTCGTTGCGGCGCGTTGTTTGGGTCGGCAATACTACTGGCTCTGGCACTGGTAATACCAGTACCGGCTGAAGCAGCTAGTAATACTTGTGTCTGGACAGGCGGGGGTGGTGATACGAAATTTAGTACGCCAGCAAACTGGTCGGGTTGCGGCGGAGCACCGGTCAATGGGGTCGACCTTGTATTTGACAGGACTAACCTAGTCTCGGCTGTTACCGTTGAGAATGATGTCCCAGGTCTAAGTGTCGGTACAATTTATAGCCAGCAGCCAGGTAGTGACTATAGTTATTATGAAGCGAGCTTTAGTATAGGTGGTACGAACCCTTTGACGATTACTAAAGGTCTCACCGGAAATGCAGTCATTGCTATCCTGACTCCTGTGATATTGGGCGGAGATGTATCTATTAGCAGTCGTTGGATCTCGCTTGGCAATGTACTCCTCAATGGGAAGGATCTGACTGTAGATGGATCTCTTGGTAGTGACGGTATCATTAGTGGACAAGGCAATATAATCGTAAATGGTGGCATGTATCTCGGCGGCAATAGCACCTGGACAGGAAACTTAACTATTAAAAATGGGGCCGGAGTAGATATTAGTTCTAACTTTAGTACTGCTCTTGGTGCAGCAACCAATAGTGTCGCAGTTGAGTCGGGAGGTACATTATATATTTGTACGCCGAACGGAGCATCAATCCCTCAAAATCTGACTTTGGGGGGTGGCGACGAGTTGGCTTGGCAACTGGAAATTTCGAGCTGCTCTCAGAAAGGCAGTGAAATTTCCGAGGTAGAGGGATCGGTATCGTTTACGGGTCAACTTACTTTGACTGCCGATACTTGGGCATATACTACCGGGAGTACGACGTTTACCAAACCCATTAAGCCGGGATACTCGATCTATCTTGTTGAAGGGTATGCTTTGCCGAATAGCCTGCATGTGTCATATGCAGGAGCGAACGGTGCGGCTAACTCTAGCAATGCCTCACCCACTCCTAGTACGTCTCCAGCTCCTATGGTCGTCACCGACAATCAGCCATCGACTGATGTGGAATTAGCAAGCGGCGAAGTATTGGTGGTTGACGGCGTCCGCGGCGAAGTTGTCATTGATGGTGGAACCCTCAAAGGTACTGGTAAAGTCGGTACCGTGACCATGCATGCCGGCGCGGTGGCTCCAGGTCACAGTCCGGGTGTGCTCCAGACTGGTGCGTTGAATTTTGAGGGTGGCACCTATCAGGTTGAATTAGGTGGAACTGCCAGTGGCGCATACGATCAACTGAAAGTAGTTGGAACAGTGTCGTTGGCCGATGAAGCTGGCCAAGCGGCGCTGTCGGTGGCTCATTGGCTCACGTTTCGGCCCCAGACTGGTGATGAATTTGTGATCATCGATAATGATGGTGAAGACGCAATCAATGGAACGTTTAAGGGACTCGCGGAAGAGGCAAAGCTCGTCGTGGGTGATTTGACGTATGAGATTAGCTACGTTGGAGGAGATGGTAACGACGTCACACTAACGGCCGCAAACGTACCGGCTGTATTAGGTAGTAGTGTTGGTGCGCCAACGACGGGTGTCGGTTTTGTGAAAACTCACCCGCTCCAGACGCTGGTTGTGACTTTGATGGTGAGTGCTGGTTTGGCGGCATTCGGTTTTGGTGTACGCCGCCGCTATGGCATCGGCTAAACGACAGCGGCTTGATGGATTAGCTAGTCCGGTTCGTCGAACTCCGATCGAGCTTCCGGTACCTATACCTACATCTCGACGCACACGAAGGTGGCGGCTGGACTATGCTATCTGGATAGTAGCCTTCGCGATATTGGCAGGAGGTGCTTGGCTCAGCTATGACGCCTGGCGAGTCAACCGGGTGGTTGAACAGCAGGCTGAACAATTGATGGAAACACCTAGTGGTAGTGAGTCTAATAATGTGCCAGTGCCCGATGAAGCTTCTCCACCGAGTGATTATTTGCAGTCATATCGAGTAGCGGCCGATCTACCGAGAGTATTGCGGATTCCTGGATTAAACGTTGAAGCCCGGGTGATGAGGGTAGGTGTAAACTCAACAATGAACTGATTGCCCCAGCATCGATATATGATGCCGGTTGGTATGAAAATAGTAGCCGCCCAGGTGATGCTGGTGCGGTGTTGATCGACGGGCACGTGGCGGGTCCAACGAAGCCGGGTGTGTTTGCGAAATTGGCCAATTTGCGACCGGGCGATACGCTCAGCGTGGAAACGGGCGCCGGTCGACTCTATACCTATAAAGTGATTAAACTCCAGTCTTATGGGGCCGATCGGGTAGATATGGCGGCGGCGTTAGCTCCCGTGACGCCAGCTAAGCCAGGTTTGAATTTGATCACATGTGCCGGCCAACCTGATGCTCGGACGCATCTCTATGATAGGCGGCTGGTGGTCTTTACCGAGCAGGTTAATTAGATAACGCCGTCTTTTCAGATACAATACCTGTATGGTGTTAACTCGTTTGGAACTGACTAATTTTCGCTCGTATACAGCGGCCATTTTTGATTTGCATCCCGAAGTAACGCTGGTGGTAGGGCCAAATGCGACGGGTAAAACCAATTTGCTCGAGGGATTGTATGTATTGGCAGCCACCAAAAGTTTTCGGGCCCGGGATCGCGATGTTGTCCATCACGAAGCTGATTTTTACCGGATAGTTGCCCGGGGAGAGATGGAAATGGCATTGGCTGTTAGCATGGCAGCTGGCGTTAGTAAAAAAGTCACGCATGATGGTGTCAAACGGACCTTGGCGGCGCATATCGGCCGATTACAAGTAACACTATTCGAACCGGCTGAACTGACTATGTTACAAGGTCCTCCAGATGGACGGCGGCGGTATCTCGATTTTGTGTTGTGCCAAACTGATCGATCATACCTGTTGGCTTTGATGCAATACCGGCGCGTGCTCAAGCAACGCAATGCTTTGCTCGATAGTAAACAATGGTCAGTCCCTCCCAGAGACCAGTTGTTTGCCTGGAACGTTAAATTGGCTGAGCTGGCGGTTGATATCTGGAAAAAACGTAGTCGCTTCCTGGAAGTCATCAACAAGCAATTGCCGCAATTGTATCAGGAGATTGCCGGGGAACCGGTTCCGGTGTCCCTGGAATACCAGCCGAGCGTCACCGGCGATTACGCGGCCAATTTCCTGGATGAGCTTGAGCGTTGTCTGGATCGAGACTTTGCCGCTGGATTTACGACTATTGGCCCGCATCGAGAGGATTTCGGGGCCAAGTTTAAGACTGGTCAGGTGGTCAATGTGGCATCACGCGGTGAAGTGCGGACGGTGGTGCTGGCGCTCAAGCTGGCGGAGTTGGAGTATGCCCAGGCGCAGACCGGAGTGCGTCCCCTCTTGTTGCTCGACGACGTTTTCAGTGAGCTTGATAAGCAACGGCGGGCATATTTACTCGACCGGTTGGGTGGTTATCAAACGGTAATTACGACGACCGATGCGGACGCGGTGACCAAAGAATTCCGCACCGATCATAGTACGATTTGGACTGGTGAAGTGTGATTGACTCTAGTTATTTTGACCAGAAACGCCAACAGCTGGGCATGGACAGGGTTGATGTCTTGGAGCGGGTGCAGCAATTGCTCGATGAATGGTATCCAGGACGCGTCAGAGCCCGCCAATGGCATCGGGGGTACTGCGACTGGTTACACCCAGTGCCAGCGTTGCAGGGTCGTTGAGAATGCGTCAAATGGAACTTATTGAGTTGGCAGGTCTGACCACGGATTCCCCTGCTACCCCTGACGGATTACCAGCCCGGGTGAGAATTATGATAAGCATAAGTTCAATTTCGGCTCATTGAGCTAATTGATTGGCAAATATTTGCCACCAAATTCGGTGACGCCCAGCGACTCGCGGAAGTACAGTTGGTAGCGCTCACTGGTATAGCCATTGGCATTGAGCCAGACGACAGCCGCGGCGCGACTGGCTCGAATATATCTAAGGTTTGAAGGATCAGTTGCAGTCGCTAATGGGTTGGTGAGATTGATGAACATGCTCGTGATAGCGAGCGGTATTTTGGTTTCCAGGGGTTTGGCGCCAGATATTCGATTTCGTAATTATCGGTTATGAGTGGCAATTTAGTGGTCAGACTAAAATTGGTTTTGAGCTCGTCTGGATTCGTAAATTGAGCATGAATGGCATCGGCGGCAATTTGGTTGGCGGCCGCAGTTGGCGTTAGTTCTTCGGTTTCAACGAGCTTGAGAAGCCAACGGTTGTTTTTGATATCTGATACGCATAGCAAATATCCATTTGTCGTTTGATGCTGTCCACAGAAATTGTAAGGCCCGAAACTATACTCTTGAAAACCAGATTGGTCATGCGGGTTGATGCGGAAAATGCTTTTGCCTTGGACAACTACTATCTGACCTTGATAAACCAAAAAATCCGACACTGATTTGATAGTAAATGCATTGTCTAAACCTTCGTCCTGGATCTTGAAGGTTTGAAGGCTATTGTTGAGCGCATTGAATGCACATAGCATTTGATTGCCACAAAACAACAATTTGGAGATTTTGCCTGCTGTTGTGAAGTGTCGAGTAGTTTTACCAGGTGATGACAAAACTATTTCGGACGTATTCTTACTATGGTCTTCTTCCGATTTTTCGGAGAAATAAGCTATGGCAACTGATTGCTCAAATGTGGTGATGGCTGCTGGCTTGGCAGCTTTGGTCTGTGCGGCTTCGAGCGTTATGGTCTGAGGGTCTGTACCAAAACCGGTGTAATACTGAACTTGGGAAAATCAGCATTGTGGACCAAGAAACCGGAAAAATATGGCGATAAGCGATACTCGATGCCAGATCGCAAACCTTTAATGGATTCAGTTTTGGTCGGTTCAATTTTGCCGGTAAATAGATGCAGTAGAGGCCCGCTGTCGCCAATGGCTTGGCTGAGGACAATTGTACCAATACTGGTATCTAGGCTATCCATAAAGCGACCACGAATGGCGGTGTATTCTTGATTAGTGTTGGCCATGGTAGCAGTGGCTGGTGTATGGAGTGTCATGTAATTTTGATTGCCGGTGCAGGTGCTAGTCAACGCAATGTTGGCGATGAGATAGGCACAGTTTCCGGGATCGTCGGCAATGACATTGCGGGCAATTTGCGACTGGAGGCCAGCCGTGACGTTGGTTGTAGCTAGGAAAGGAGCGGTATCAGCAAGAAAGAAGCGCGATTTCATGCCCTGAGTGACGACGATGCGATATGAGCCCTTGGGCACAATTTTGCTATACGAGCTAGCAGACGTTTTAACGGTGGTAGCTTTGCCTCCAGCCTGGTTTTCGATGGTGACAGAATATTCGCCGGAAATATCCGGAATTGAGATACTTAAGCGGGAGTAATTCCAGAGACTGGCGATAGCTGCAACGAAAGTAATGGCCAGGGCTAAGATGAGAATTTTTGCTTTCATAGTGGGTACCTTTCTGGAGAATTATTAGACGCCACCGCGGACATCCCAGTGCCAAGGTTCGCGGGGATTTTTGAGCTCGTAGAAGCCATATTTTTCGCCATTAGCGAGTAGCCACTTATACATACCAGCGCTGGTGTTAGAGCTAAAACTAAAGTCGATGGCTAACCCCGTTTGGTGATAGGAGTAGCCGGGTCGGCCGGCCATTGGTGGTCCGATTTTGGCCCAGAGATACTCCTGATGAGCCATGGAACGGAATGTAGATGAGGCGGCTATATCAAAGTTTCCCCAAGTGTTGGCACTACTGTCGCGATACGCGATGGCATCAGTGATCAGTTTGAAAAGCGCTCCAGAGACGCGCGAGTTGACCACAGCGTGGCCATCTCCAAACTGATTACACTCTTGATTTGAACATGGGAAATTAGGAATGGCACAAAGACGAATCTTGATTAATTTACCATCATGGTAACCATCATGAATACCGGCGTCGGTGGTGCCGTCAGCACAGGCTATGGCTGTGGAATCGTCGTAAATGTGTTCCCAGTCAATTTCGGCTGAAGCTTGACCAGAGGTAGAGGGGCAATTCGAGGCTGTAGTGCCGGTAGTTTCGCTGGGGATGGAAGCATCTGGCGTAACTGTGCTCGATGGCGGGAATAAATTCTTTTCTTTGATATATTTAATAACTGCTTGCTGGATGGAAATGTTTTTGCTGACGTAATTGGGGTCGGTGGCATAGCCGGCATTGAAAATGGCAGTTATATATTTGGCAGGGTCTCCGGGGAAATTGAGGGCCGCGGCGTAGCGGCTATTGGCATGGATGAACTGGCCGTAGCCCGCAAAGCCGGCTTCAGCTGTCGGGTACGCCCGAAACTTAGCCGATACGGTAACTGTTTGACCATTGATGACTTCTTCGGTATTGAGGGTGACGGTATCGCCGGTCCAGTTGCTACCGGCTTTAATGCCAAAGAAGTTGTTATATTGCCGAGTGAGGAGTGACCGACCATAGCCTGATTCGAGAGCTGCTTGGGCAATAATTGCTTCGTAAGGAATGCCGTATTGTTTGCCGATAGTAAAGGCTGCCTGAGCATATTTGTCGATAAACTCAGTGAGTGACAGTGTAGCTTCGGCTGCTTCAGTGTTATTTGAGGTTCCTCCAGATGTTGAGCAGGTTTCTGCTATATAGTTATCGTACCAATAGGTCTCGTTGGTGACTGAGACATCATCGCGATTCCAGATGGCTTGTGCGACGGGCGCTGTGGCTAGTTGGCTCGTAATAATGAGGGTGAATATGAGGCTGAGGCGTCTGAACATGGCTTAACTTCCCCACTTGAGTGACTGATACATCTCAGACATGCCAGGCACATCGCCGACTGGGAAGATTTCTATCTTGTAACCACCTTCATCTTCGTTGAAATAGACATCGTAAATGAACTGACCAGGACCAGAGCCGGCGTTCTTTACCATAAATTCATTCATTGTTTTGATGTATTCGGAGTTATCTTTGGTTTGACCTTGAGTGTTGTTGGCTCCCCACTCCGGGAAAGCTAACGGCTTGCCATGGCTGAGAGCAAATTGACGCCAAGCCTCGATTCCGATTGGGGATCCATCACTGGTTTTGGCATCATGGGGTGTATCCCAATCGTAGGTATCGGGTCCGACTACATCAACGCAGGCGTCCCCAGGGTAGGCGGCAATAGGTGTGGCTGCACCACCGAGCGTGCCATCATTAAATGACCAAGTCATTTTCAGACCAGCTGCGTGTGCCATGGTGGCGACGTTACAAAACGTGGTTTTATAAGCAGCTTCTTCGCCTGGCATGACGGCCCATTGGGAGAAATCCATATTAGCTTCGTGAGCAAAGCGGACAAACGACAGACCTTTACCGGCGCGATGAGTCTTGATATTGTTGATGGCTTCTTGCCAACGCGCATTGTAAGCACCACTAGCAGCGGCTGACCATGATTCGCCGTTTTGTTTGAAGATACCACCAATAGCAACATCGACGGCGCCGTTGAAATAATCATAAGCACTAATATTGCTGGCATCGGTGCAGTCAGGAATATCGCACCAGGTACCAACGATAGTAACAGGTGATTTGCGCCATGTCCCTAGATTGGGATTCAAATCATGCTTTCCATCCTCGAAGCTAGCGCCAGACATCCAGTTGGCGGTCAGTGGAGCGCTGGTCTGAACTTGTTCGACGAATCCGCACGGGCCTGGTTCGCCACCGGAGCCGATGCCGCCGTCGTCATTGGAATGGCCGCTGCCGGCGCACATACCTAGGGCCAGGCCGGTGTCAGTCAGGCACTTGTTAACTTTACTGGGGTCGCGGGCGTCGAAAGTGGTGGCGATCATTGATCGGCCGTCAGCTGAGGGCAATGCCATTTTACCTTCTGGGGTGACGCAATCGTAGATGTCGATGCGCTTATCGGGACCAGGGTAGTTGCCATTAGTATCCGGTGGACCGTTGATGTCCTGAACGGCTACGTTTAGGTTGGTGTCGTTGAGTGTCTCTTTGTCGATAGCATAATGGACGACACCCACCGGCGACTTGAGGCTCGGTGGATCGACGGCTAAGCTGGCCGGGGTAAACGACTGTAACGTATTAGCAAAGTAGTTAACCGGATGTAGAAACAGCGTCGAAGCAAGGCTCGTAAATTTATTGGTGGCCGAAGCTGGTGTGGCGGGTAGAGCTGCCAGTAATCGCGATCCCATAGAGCCAGGTGTCTCCCAAGCTAGTAAACTGGCAAAGGGTCCCTGGGCGGCCAAATTGCGCTGGCGTTCAGCGGCAAACTGAGTGGTCTGCTCATAGCTGGCTTCGTACGATACCATGGCAGCACCGAGGTTATCGCGCAGGAAATTATTGGCAATTATTTCCCAGCCGCCATCAATGGCATTGCCAAGAGGTGCCCCCCATTCCCCGTTATAGACGAGCCCAAATATTTTTTCGTAGATTACACCTAGCAATTCGGCTAAATGCTCGCCAACCCAATTGATGGCATCACTCAACCCCGTGATATCAGCAAAAAAGCTCAGAAGTGCGCCTATGCCCGTATTCCTGACGAAGACCATAATAGCGTCGGTGATTTTATCGAGAGCTGTGCGGATAGTACATAGACTCGTGTGTTGGAAGCTCAGGCTGGTGAGGCGGCGGTACCACAGGGTCCACTGTTCGTACTCAGACATGACACGGCCTTCAGCGGGAATGCCTTGAAATTCTGGCGAACCAGCGTAGGTAACACCGCAAAAACCATAATTATTGGCTTTGGAGATGAAATTTGAATCGGTACCGACCCGCTTGTCTTCGGGTATTGTGATACCGCCGTCGACATTGTTTGAATTAGTGCGCTGGTAAGCATTAGACTTTTCGACGCCATCAATCATCTGCATCAAGACATTGATTTGGCTGGCCGTAAGCTCATCGGCTTTCATTTGGTCTTTGAGGCTAGCCCATGTTTGAGCGACTGTCACATATTGGATCGAGCGTAAGGTCACGCCAAGTTTAAACCAGGTGCCATCCCAGATGAAATGGTCGACGTCGGCCGCTAGTGACACCCAGCCAATGATGGGTAAACCTTTGAGGGCGGCTTTGGCGGCAGTTTCGCCGATCACTTTTGCCAATATACTTTCGATGACTTTGCCAGATTTGGTTTTGAGGTCTGAATACTGTTCCCGTAGATTCTTTTTACTCTCGTCTTGGACTTCGCGTTGCTCGTCGTTTCTGGGTGCGGCTGCAACTGGCTTAAATGACGGATCACCATTGGGGTCGCGGCTTCGGACATATGGATCTTCGTCTTGGCAGTCATCTGGGCTTGAAACACAGCCTAGTGACTCGATGGTTTTATCGTTGGGGCCATCGAGCGCCAATGATCTCGCTTGAGTTTCGGTGTCATGCATTTTGGTCTCTTTATCGACCTCGTCTTCTTTTTGTCGATGCCCCAGCGTTTGACATCGTAGGATTTGGATAGATAATAGCGCACCGATCGTCGCTGCAAGATGCGAAAACCCTTATATCGATTTTCGGTAAATCTGGAGATTGTCGCTTCTAGACTGTTCCCAGCTGGGTTGGTTTTGAAGATTTCTTTTAGTTGACCAATATCATTGGCTTCAATGACTTCACCGCTGCCGCTCGTGAATCTGATGGAGCCGGCTGTACTACCACGCTCGATTTTAATATTGTGAGCTGTCATCAATTTCTGCTCAAATTGATCTTTGACCATATTACCCCAGAGCATCTTGATGATGTTGGAATTGGTATACATGGGATCGGACTCGAGCGTGCCATTGAGGCGAGCAAATAAATATCGGTACACAATGATCTTGGTGCGGTGCTCGGCGTAAGCCTGCATTTTTCTTCTTGATATCCAATTACATTGTTCATGAAAGATTCAAGTTTGAGTGGCAAAAAGGCAATGGTAGAGATAACGAGTGCAATCACAATTCCGAGACCACCACCTCCGGCAATAAGCGATTTGCGGTGTTTGCTGGCAAAGTCAAACGTGCGGCCAGCGATACGACGGCCGATAGGACCATTGGCAGCGGCGTTAGCATAGGCATTTCTAGCTCCGGCATTATTGGCGAATGAGCCTGGTTTTCCAGGTTGGCTGGGCGTGGCGGTAGTGGTGCCACCTGGCGCCGAGCCACCGGATGCTGCAGCATTGGAATCGGTGGCGCCGGTGTTTTTGGAACTTGGGCTCGTGGAGTTGGCGTTGTTGATCATCTGATTGCCACGATCATCACCATGGACGGCGTCAAGCGGCTCATTTCTGGCTGAGGGTATTTCATTGGATCGAGACATTTTGGCTGGCTCATTATCGGCAGCGCCATCGTTTGGGGCTGAAGGTTGGACAATGGTTGCCGGCTTCGGAGCTTGGTTGCCGTCTATGAGCTGAAATTGTGACCGGCGAGCCTTGGCCTCGGAGTTAACGGCACGGTCGGCGGCCTGCTCGCGGACAGCTTGTAGAAATCGACTGTCTTTCGGCGGCTCATTATTCGGACTTGATCTGAGGCTGCCAGCAGAACGTAATGCCATCGCGGATTAAGCTCCTTGCTCCGACGGGGCAACTGCTTCATCTGGTGCGGGAGTGGCATTAGCTTTGTCAGCAGGGTTGGTACTGATCAAACTGGCTTCAGTCTCGGAAGCTAGAACTCGGATAATGACGTGGTTGAGTCCAGCAAAGAACAGGCCTTCACCCACTGGGAATTCGGTAAGCCGAGCTTTTTCCTCATTGGTAAGTTTAAACGTTTCACCAATGATATCGACGGCGGACGGTGCTTGCTTGAGGAGAAGTTGCAAGGAAGAGTTGGCCACTACCGCCCGCCCCATTTTGTTGCTCAGGAAATCCTCAACGTCTTGCGAGATTGTTGTCAGACCCAGGAAATATTTACGAGCCCGTTTGGCTAGACTAAACATGAAGGCTGCTGAATCGTCGTATTTCATGAGCTGCCAAGCTTCGTCAACTATTAAGATGCGCTTGCGGCGATCAGATTTGACTTTATTCCAGATATAATTGAGTACGATATACATGCCAATGGGGCGAAGTTCGTCTTCTAGGTCGCGGATGTTAAAGACGAGGAAGGGGTTGTCAATCTCGACGTTTGATTGTTCAGAGAAGATTCCCGAGAATGTACCGGTAGTAAATTTGCGAAGTCGCATGGCCAGATCTGGACCGTTGCCAGTCATTGACGCTAATGTGTTGTATAGGTCGTTCATGGTTGGCGGGGTGGCATTGTGTGTGAGTGGATCGCGGGTGATACCGGCACGGGCGTAGGTGTTGATGATAGCAAGGTCGAGATCAGCGTCTTCACTCGGTGTGAGATTGGTCATGCTGGTGGCACCAGTGGAGTTGGAGACAGTGGCACCACCAATCATCAGGCGCAAGAGCCCATGGAGCGTGATGATATTAGCCTGGAGGGCATTGTCGGCTTCGTCTTGATCAAAAACGCGTGGTAAATCAAAAGGGTTGATGCGCGTCTGACTAGCCAGCGATAAGCGTAAGTACGTTCCACCGACAGCTTCACAAAGGGTTTTATACTCGTTTTCTGGGTCGATCACAATGATCTCGATGCCCATCATGAGCGAGCGTAAAGCCTCGAGCTTAATTGAGAACGATTTACCAGCTCCGGATTTGGCGAAGACAACCATATTGGCGTTTTCGAGAGAGAAGCGGTCGAATAAGACGAGACCATTGTTGTGGCGGTTCAGGCCGTAGAGGATGCCTTCGTTGCGACTAAGTTCGGCAGAAGTGAACGGGAAGCTGGTCGACAAGGCACCGGTATCCATGTTGCGGGAGATTTGGAGCTGGTCATTCGCGATGGGGCTGGTAGAATTGAAGCCCTGCTCCATTTGCATGGTAGCCGCTTTGGTGTACACCAACGATTGGCCGAAGATACCCTCGATCTTGCGATTGAGGTCGGTCATGGCATCGAGCGAGTCGGCGTACATAGTTAGATACATACCAAATCGAAAGAAGCGCTCTTCTCCGACTTGGAGCTTGTCACGCAACTCCTCAGCATCCTGGAGTGCAGCCTCGAGACCAGGGTCACGTACTTTGCCCTTCTCTTCATTAATGGCATAAGACGCTTCCATTTGGGTGACTTTTTACGCAGGTTATCGAGGACTACCCGCGACTCAACGGGGTAAATGTAGAGCGAAATGTCGATAATCTCGTCGAGGTTGATGATGGGCGATAACCAACCGGTGAATACTTGGCGAGGGTAACCGTAGACGTATAGGGTTTTGCAATAGCGTTTGCCGATGCGGACGTAGTTGGCATCAATTTCGAGAGACGACGGCGCGATGAGATCGCGCATGGTGATGACGCCCTGACGATAGATGAGCTCAGCTTCGCGTTGTTCTAGAGCCTGCTGGTAGGCAGCCAGAGCCTGGGGGTCGACTTTGGGTTTGGATGGGCCGAATAATCCCATTAGAACGGACCTCCTTCGATAGTACTATGGGGCGCGCGGCCATCGCCTTTGAGGACGACTGGTCCGGTCAGTTGTTCGGCATCAATCAACTTTTGATTGTGGGCGACGTCGGGGTTGTACCAGGTATAGTACAGATCGACGAGTTCTTGCGTGCCAAGAGCTAAGGCTCTAATACCAATTTGCCCCAAACCGCTGGTGACCAACGCCATACGCTCAGACAACTCTTGCTTGTAGGCTTTGAAATCCTCTTCGGTGACCGTGATGTCTGCTGGTGTACTGTAGGCATTTTTGAGGTTTTTCACGAGCGCTGGCGTTTTGCCTGAAACAACTCCAGGGAAATATGGCACCACAATGTAGATTTGCTTGTCCATAATGTTGACCTCGTCGACCAACGATTTGACGTTGGCGATGTAGTCGTCCATGAGGGCACCTAATAGTTCGTTAGCTTGCTCGGTGCGCTTGGTCTGCATACGCTCGATGTAGGCCGAAAGGTCAATACGTTCGGAACGGATAACTATTTGAATCGGGAAATGAAGTGAATTGAGGAAGCTCTGATACGCCATCTCAATGCCTTGTTGTTCCTGGCTACTCATGAGCTCGAAGTTGATGGCGCTACCGAGGATGACTCCCGAATGGAACCATCGCGCAAAATTACGACACCGTCCTTAATCTCTGAGATTAAAAGACTTTGCTGTGTACTTTTTCCGGCTTTGCTGGCGGTATTAGCTGGCACTCGTTGCTGTCTCCACAGTTGCGCCTGCTGTTGGACTCAAGCGGGTAGCTTGGGCGGCAACAGAGGCAATGCTCATTCCCTCACTCTGGGTGGCTAATCGTAGTATATCGTCTTGGCCTAAAGCTGTCACGCCGCTTATGCTTTTGGCGGGTGTTTCAAAATGCGATGGCTTGGGCAGGTCGGTTCCAGGTACCATATTAGCGACAGCCGATTGTCGAACCTGGCTAGCTGATTGTTGGAGCAATACTGATAGATTTTGAGCTAATGGGCTATTCTTGAGGTCGAGCATGTCGGTATGAGGGGCTGTTATGTTTGACGGTGTGGCATCTGGTTGGACGATACGAGCGGAACTTGGGGTGCTCGGCATGATGAGATGAGTATTGGTGTCGGAGGATTGAGGAATATTCCAGCCGCGGGAGTCTATAAGCGTGGCTAGTTTTTCTAGTTCACTAATAACCAACTGGGGATTGCGTTGGGTGATTTCAGCCTTAAGTGCGGTTGGTGTTATATGAAATGTTTCGAGATTTTCTTCTTTGATCCACAGACGTTTGCGGGGTGCGGCAAAGAAACCAACGACTGCAACTAGCAGATGCTCGAAGTCTTGGCCATCGCGGCGGAAGAACGCTAGCAACAAGAACAAGATTGCCGGCGGTACACCAATGACAATGAACCCGGCAATCAACTGGCGGAAAATGGCAAAAGTAATAATGATCCAGCCTAAACCGATCATCATATAGATGAATTGCCGAAACGTCAGCGGGCCTAGGATATGGTCTTCGGCTTCAACATTTTGGGGAACAGTATATTGACCCATAGACTACTCTGACTGGGGCATAAATATCCCCTCTCATCCTCACAGTTGATATATAAAGCTTACGCTAAATTAGGTTGCGAGGAAGATAGGACGGTGTGATGTCTACTAAAGATTATTGTTAGTCTTGTATCCAAGAACAATTTTTTCGAGTGCTTTTCGATGTTGTTCTTCTGCGCCTGGGGTACTTCCAAATTGTGCCTTGAATCTGTCAAGTACAGCTTGTCGTGGAGTGCCCATACTTTTGCCATCGGCATTAAACAAGAACCTATACATGGCATCGTAGTCCGCAGGAGTCTGCTTTGGATTTATATTACCTTCAGTCATTATCTGCTTGATGTTGGATACCGATTCGCCGATCATCTTACTTCTCTTGGAGTCAAGATCTGCGAAATCAGGATGTGTTGATGGTACTGGAACAGGCGCCAAAGCGAATTCAAACAAATGCTCTTTAGTCTTGTAATCCATGGCAGCAACTTCACCGGCTTTGGCATTTTCAAAGGCGGCTGCTGGACCCTTGACGATGTCTGGTCGCTTATCAGCATTCACCGTTGAGACGACCCGCTGGAAAAAGCTGTTGGCTGAAAAGTCAGTATCACCAGCGGCACGGGCGTCGGCTTCCAGATTGGCAGCGATGGTTCGATCGACGCGTACGTTTCCATCGGTACCGAATGTTTCTTTTAGTAATTCACGAACTTTTTCAGAACCACTGGTTGTCAGTGCTAGTGCTGAAGTGAGAGCCGTAAACTTTGCCCGGTCGCCCGTTTTGAACGCATCAACCGCTTCAGTGTATATTTTATCTTTATTTCCACTATTGGGTTTTAGGGTGCTTATCGGAACCTCCATACCTGTACTGGGATCCAGGAACATACTGCGTCCAGCTTCAGCCACGAGGCTTTCAAACTGTCTTTCGCTCGCTGCTTTTCGGGCTGTATCAACTTTTTCGCCATAAGTTTTATCGGTTTGGCTTAATCGAACTTGTTGATCAGCTTCTTTGGCGGCAAGCGATGCCTCTGAGTCTCGTCGTGCCATTTCGAGCTGAGCGGTAGCTGCTGCTTTTGTCGGTGATTTATATGCCCGTTCTTGAGCGATTAGTGTTCCTTGAGCAGCAGCTTCAGATCTTTGTCCTGTGTCAATTCCGGCGAGTGTTGCCGAGCCAATGACATCAGCTTGGGCACTATCGGCCAGGCTTGTTAGAATCTCGGCTTGAGCTTTTTCACGATTAGCTGATGGGTTTCCAGTTGTCATCCCGCGGAGAGCGGCTTCATTATTCAAGTAGTCTTCCATTGCTTGCTCGTCGCTCACTCCGGGGGCGAATGCTCTAGCTTGAGCAAGTAAGGCAGCTCCGGCAGTAGCTCCGATAGCGGCTGTTACTGACTGGTTTTTGCCAACTGCTTGTCCGATAGAACCGGCTTGACCCTGCGCTGCCGTCAAATAGGCGCCTTCTGCGCTTGCGTCATGATAGATACGACTTGCATCGGCATCAGACACAGATCCAGGCAGGTTGGCAGCAATATTTAATTCTGCCTGTCGCTTGATGGCGTCGTCTGATATACCTGCCAGGCTGTGTTCTTCGGCTTTTTCCCGAGTCATGCCGGTATTGCTAGCAAGCCGTTGTTGTATATCCTTTTCACGTATTCTTTCAGATTCTTTGGCAATCCTGATTTCCCTTTACCTTTTTCGAAACCGTCAACTTCACCACGAGCTTTGGCGATTTGTAATCGAGTGTTGAAGCCAGCTTCGCCCGATCCTTGATAGCAATTTTTTGCTGATATCAGCACGTACATTAGCTCGATCAGCAGCCGATGCTGTGCTTGGGTCTATGCCGTTTTTAATTAAGACCCTATCTTCTGCTTCGGTTACTTCTTGCAGTCGTTCACCTACGGCCATGTCTTTGGTGAGTTGATCATTGGTAGCTTTGAAGGTGGCATCGTCAAGTTGCTCGGCGGTTGACGGCCGAGTAGGACTTTGTCCATTGTATCCACGGACAGATCTGACGGCACCAGTACGCTGGGCACTGGTTGCAACGGCCGAATCTTCACCGCGCACACCGGCAGCGATTAAGCGATTTTGAGACTTGGTGTCCGCGAAGTGTCGCCATTGTTAGCTGCCAAGATATCGTCATTTTCAATCTGATTTCCTTTCTTTTGGCTCATGACTTGACTGCCAATGCTCTCTTGGGCTTCTCGTCTGGCCGCTTGTTCAACCTCACGATCGGACATGTGGCCTTCAGTTGTACCTGGATGGCTACTCTGTTTCGACGTGCCTGACGCGCCGCCGATAGATTGCCGCGTTGTTGTAAGGCAGCTGCATCCATGATGGTAGCAGCTGATTCGTCGCGGTGAGTATTGTAGTCGATTTGACCTTGACGAAGTTTACCGCCTTCATCGAGCACGCCTTCTCGAGCCGAGACGCGAGCATTGGTTTGACGGTACTGCTGAATCCGATTTTTAGCATTATTGCGTTGATCATCGGTGGCTGTCAGGGGATTAATGCCCATGTGCAATAACTCAGCATCTTCGAGATGCTTCTGGCCGTTAATCCGACCCTCTGTCTTGCCTTTATCGTCACTGAGACTATCGATCTGGCTTTTGCGGGCATCTTCGATAAGATCGCCGGTACTAGGCGCGTTGCCATTATATTTCGATTCAGCAGTTCCTGTCCCTGAGCCATAGAGACTGGCAGCGCTTTTGCGACTAGATTCCAAGCCTGCTTGATAGCTGCCTTTGGCAAAATTTACCATTTTTCGGGTAGATCTGCGCCTTCGATGGCATCGACGGTTTCCATTAGTCCAGCTCGATCAGATCGGCCTTTCGTAATGCCCTGTAGTGCTGCGGTAGTTTCTGCGTCGACGCGTTGCTTGTTGGTTTCACCGGTACGAGTAGCGCCAGCTAGTTTGGAAGCATTGATAGCACCTTGGGTTTTAAAATGCAGCGCTCGCAGCTTCTTCAAATTTAAGTTTTTCAGGTCATTACCCTTACCGCCGAGAAAGCCGCCATGGCCAGCTGATTTCATTGCGACACGCTGCCTGAAATTCTTTGATAATTTTCCGCCAAGGCTAGTTGGCTGTTCTCGATCGATTTCTTTGGCGCGTTGGACAGCATTGTGCTGTCGATTAGCTCTGCGACTTTCATAAGCTCCAGCCAGTTGGTTGCCGAGCCTTGCCGTACCTTGTTTGTTGAGGAAGTTTTGGGCTTTGTTAACTCCCTTTTGTGCAGCAGACATAAATGTTCCAGCGCCCTGTGCTGTTCCTGGTACTAAGAAAAGCGGAATATAGAGACCAGCTAGGGCTACAGCTACTTGAATTGGTTCGCTTAATAGATCTGAGAGCATCAGAATCCTCCCGCTACAGCCGAAAATAACCTACCGGCTTCGAAAAGTAATACGATCAAAGGGTACATCAGAATGAGTCGGATGAGATTATCGAGCCACTTGCTGAAATACTTGCTAGTGTTGGGCAAAATGTATGTCAATGCCGCGAGCGGACTAATGACGATAAGCACAAGAATTAGCACATTACGAAGAATAAGCGTTGCAAATGTTGCTACTAAGCCGATGAGTATGCCAAGTAATATTGGCCACAGCATGCCCGTGTAAGCAGTAAAGCCAGTGACGCCGAGCAATACTCCACCGCCTGCTGTGTAGACAAGTTCCGATACCGGCGAAGTAAAATCTATCTTTGGATCAGGGATGAGCGGTGCAGTTATCGCGACGATACCTTGGCCGAGTATATTGCCTAGATCCACCATGAATACGCATATGTACCATGATAGCGGCATGAGGATTGCAGTTGCGATGAGGCGTGGCAGGGTTTTCTTGATAGTGTAATTGTCATAGCCAATAGCTGTGCCGAAGATGATAACCAGGAACAAGAGTATCAGAACTACACTGGCAACATTTCGCATGCCGGACCAGATATCATACAGTGGCTTGATGTCAGCGGCATCTTTATCAAGCGGAGCTTGTTGTAGGAGCGGAATAATTACAGTATTACGAATCCAATCAATAACACCTAACGACCATTCAATGGTGCCACAGATAAGCCAAGTGAAGCCTTTGCCAGCATTACACTTGACCGGGTCTTCGTTATCGCCGTCTT
This sequence comes from bacterium, assembly GCA_016699105.1. Taxonomy (GTDB): domain Bacteria; phylum Patescibacteriota; class Saccharimonadia; order UBA4664; family UBA4664. The sequence goes on from CP064960.1 coordinate 301,525, forward strand.
CGCCCTCGTCAACGGCGTTGGCTAATCGTCCCGAGACCTCTTGGCTTCCTAGTGTCAAAGAACCAACTTGCTCGCCATCAACAACATATTGACCGCTGGTACCATTGGCACTCACGTTTTCAATCGAAATAGATATATTTGCTTCGGGGTCAGTACCGCCAAGGTACTCTTTCTTGGGCTCTGAATTGTCATTTGGATTGGGAGTAAAGTCTATGGACAGTGTGGGGTCAGTCGCGAATCCGGTACAGCGGATGGTAGTGGTGTTTACCCAAACACAACTCGTTGGTGGGACGTCAACGGCTTGAGCCGTGCCTGAAAGCACAGTTAAACCAATCATGGGAGCAAATACTGCCCACGCCATCAGCGCAATGAGAGTCCACCTCGACTTCATGTTCAAAATTGTAACATGAGCGTTTTGACTTTTGCTATTGGTGCTTCCTATAATGTGTCTAATGGAAAGACCAGCTGATGCTGCCGCCGGATCGTGCGGTACAACTACCGGAGGCCTACCTGGATTATGGGATGGGCTCAATTGTGATGGCGCGGGCAACATTGAGTTGGCTGCTGTGTCCGATGTATTTGTGATTGTGGGAAATGTACTCCGGATTTTGATTGCACTATCAGGTGCGATTGCCGTGATTATGATCATCGTGGCGGCAATTTACTATGTGACGTCTATGGGTGATCCAGGCAGAGTGAAGAAAGCTAAGGATATGCTGACAAATCTAGTAATTGGCTTAGTGCTTTTGATAGGCGCCTATGCGGTGGTTGATTTTGTGACGAAAGGAATCGCCGGATGAATTTTGATTGGCTTGTAGCCACGTCCGTATCGGCGGAAGAAATTGGGTTGCCCAATGATGTAGGCACCATCGGTGATGGTTTGAGTAATGTCATATTGCTCTTGATGGGGCTCATTGGTGGCTTGGCACTCATTGCTCTCATATATGGGGGCGTTCAGTTTACCCTATCGGCCGGTGATCCGGGCCAGACGAAACAAGCTAAAAATACAATTCTATACGCTGTCGTAGGAATAGTACTGGCAGCTTCGGCTTATATGCTGGTGTGGTTTATAACGCATAATATTGGTGACGGGTTCGATTTCTTTTCGGGCTAACACCGCAATTAAGGAGTAAGGTACATGGAACAAAGTTTTCAACTCATGTTAGCGAGCGCTTCAGACGTCATTGGTCAGAGTGCGCAAAACGCGTGTGGCACATCGTGTAATACCAATCTGTCGGTGACGGCTATTTTGGCGAATATTGCCAACGTTTTGGTGTTTATTGTCGGTTCGGTGTCGGTGATTATGATTATCATTGGTGGTTTGCGCTATGTATTGTCGCAGGGTGATACTGGCGCGGTCAGTAAGGCCAAAAATACGATATTGTACTCGGTCGTTGGGGTTGTGGTAGCTGTAATCGCGTATGCCATTATTCAATTCGTGACAGACATACTCTCAAAAACGGGTTAGTTTGCGCTTACGCTTAGGCTTATGCTACGCTAATTGCAACTTGGAATATCATAAAGGTAGTAAGGAGACAACCTGTCGATGAGTATTATGTCATTAACCCAGAAAACAGCGGTGTCGCTGCAGGCACTAGCCCTAGTCTTCGGGTTTGGGTTCGGTACAGTAGCGGCCGCGGTAGCGTTGAGCGCTCCGGCACAAGCAGCCTGTTCCGATGGCTTTGATTCGGCGGACCCACTCAACTCGGGTGCTAGTTGTGCCAAGGCTAACGGTACCAGCAACAATTTGTTCGCTGAAGGCGGCGTGTTCCAAACCGTTGCCAACACCTTGGTGTTCTTGGTAGGTGCCGTTTCGGTCATCTTCCTGATCATCGGTGGTTTGCGCTATGTCATCTCCCAAGGTGAAAAGAGCAACGTTGAGCAAGCTAAAAACACCATCCTCTACGCAGTTATTGGTATTGTGGTGGCCGTCATATCCTTTGCTTTGGTGCAGTTCGTGATCAGCGCCTTGGCCAAGAGTAGCGCCTAATTTAAGCCAATCGTTCGTACTAAAAAACCCCGGGAAACCGGGGCTTTTTAGTAGGGGGCTGGTCTAGATGACCGGCTTGACTTTGATTTTCTTGACCTTGTCTTGGGCGACCTTGGGGATGGTAACTGTCAGTACGCCGTCCTTGAGGGAAGCGGCCGCCTTTTCGGCAATCGTCGAAGTCGGTAAGATGACTGAGCGGCTAAAAGCACCCCAGTAGCATTCTTGGACGTAGTAGTGCTCGCGGTCGACTTCGCGGTTTTCGACACGCTCGCCCCGGATGGTGACGACGTCTTCGGCGACCTCGATATCAATTTTGTCGGGAGTCACACCGGCGATAGGGGCTTTGATAACAACGTTTTCTTTGGTCTGATAAACGTCGACCGCGAGCTGACCCTCGGCTTCGGCCATCCAATCGTCTTCACCCTCCATCGGGGCGTCGAGGAAGTCGTCTTGAAGGACGTTGTCTTGTGGTTCGGGGGCGGATTTCTTGCCTGGCATCACGGCGGGGGGTTCTCCAAAAATTACTTAGGCTACAAATATGTAGGCGCTGAGTGCGTCTTTGCATTATTATAGTAGGAATCTAAGGGAAAAAGCAAGGTATCTCAAGGTATGCTCGGTCAGTTGATGAGATTATTGGTGCCGTTGGCCTGCGCTGGTTGCCAGCGTGAGGGTTCGGTGTTGTGTCAGCAGTGTGGTGCGCAGTATCGCTTGATGACTCAACAGTGTGGTGGCTGCGGTGTGGCGTCACGGCACGGCCGAACGTGCGAACGTTGCCAAAAGTCGGCTGGCAGTGGCGTACATCAATTGAGGGGGGTTGGTGTGGCATTGCGCTACGACGGCCCGGTTAAGCAGGCAGTGCTCGACTTGAAATTCAAAGGCCAGCGCTGGGCGGCTGACGATCTAGCTAGTTGGTATCAGGACTTGATACCGGCAGAGGCATTTGACGTGGTTACGTGTGTACCGATTAGCCCGGAACGCTATCGAGAACGGGGGTATAATCAGAGTGAATTGTTGGCAAAGGCGGTGGCGCGGCAATTGCATATCCCCTATCGCTCGTGCTTGGGACGTTATTCTAATAGCCATCAGCTGGGACTAGGTCGAACGGACCGATTGAAACAAGTCGCAGGTGTGTTTTACTCGACGATTCAGAGACCACCCAAGCGAGTGCTGATTGTGGACGATGTGGTGACTACTGGCGCCACGCTCAATGAATGCGCCAGGCTGTTGCGGGCGAGCGGCGCGACAGAGGTGTGGGGCTTGGCTTTGGCCCGGCATTAATGCTATGATGTCAACGTTTTCTGGAGAGGTACCCAAGAGGCTGAAGGGCGGGTTTGCTAAACCTGTAGGGGGCGTAAGCTCTCGCGAGAGTTCGAATCTCTCCTCTCCGCCAGGAATTATTGATTTTGTCTGAAAATACGCGGCCGTTTTCGGAAGCAATATAGTGCAAAAATGGCCGAGATTCTATAAGCGGGGAACTTGCCAAGGTTTTCAGTACCTGAAAGCTCAATAGCGTTTTTGAGCGCTCGGGTAGTGCCACCGCAACGCACTGGCTGTGCGTTGCGGTGGGTGGTGACGGGTTGTTTCGGTCGGTACATGTTTTCCTTTGATCGAGTCAGACCTCGTAGCCCAATGCCAGGAGTCTGAGTACTGTGAAGGCGAATCCCCGTCTCACCCAGATGATTTCTGGGGTTGCGTCCACCATTCTCTCGGAATGCGCCCAGGTGGCACTGATCACACTCGGATACTTGCCCGCGATGTCTGCGGGATCAGCCGTCATGATCATGTCGAGTAGCAGGCTACCATTCTGACCAGACTGACCAGTGCCGTCTGTCCAATGGTTGAGGTGACCCGAGAACATCCAGAACTTCTGGACGATGTCCGCGGGGTTCATGTTGGCGGCTGTCGCGAGATCGGTCAGCCGCACCCAGCCGAGATTGCTGCGCCGGCGTTCACGAGGCTTGCGAACATTGGGCTTCTGGCCGGATTCGAAAGCCTGGCGGACGTAATTGATACGCGGGATCGGCACTGTCCGGCCAAGTTCGCTCTGGTGGATCTGTCGGGCGCAACTCAGGCGCAGCCTGCCAGATTGGCGGCCGACGCCTGGCGCTACAACCACTTCACTGCCATCTGCCGTTACACACCCGAAGGGTTCGGGGTTTATGAACAGTGTGCGAGTGGCACTGTGCTTGTCGATGTACCACAGCTCCCTCAACTCATCGGTGACCCCGATGATCGAGTTCTTGCAGTAGGGCGTCTCCATGACCCATAGGCCGTTGGGGACGACGTGCGGGGTTTGAATCAGTGTGACATCAGACTTCCGGTACCGCCATCCCTGGGTCTGGTAATCCCAGTACATTGTCGCTCCGGGGCGGACAACCCATTCGTGATCGACGTAAGTACGTCCCTTGAGTGAGTTCGTCATCAGAATCAACTCCATGCGGTAAGCCGGATACCAAGTGAAACTACCGCCATCCCACCTGGCTTGTGTTGTCAAAAAGCTGTTATATTTTAAACTAATTAGTTATAATTGTCAAATCTTGCGGTAAGATTTGAATGATCATGTGTGCTACCATTGAAACACGATGTGGGCTGTGGTGCTGCAAATATTGGCGGTAGCTGTCGGTTGGCAAGTGGTTCGCCAATTGCCAGTGACTTGGCGAAGATTGGAAGCGGCTGCTGCTAGTGTGGCTGTCGGTTTTGCGTTGTGTGCCTGGGTGTTTTTCGCCGGGGCGATAACGGTGGGCTGGAATCTGACGATGGCCGTAGTGCCCGCATTGCTGGTGCTGGCGGTGGGCGTGAGCTGGTGGCGGCTTCCGGCGCGCTGTCAGGTGACGAGTACGCCCTACACCCACAGTCGCTGGGGTATGGTCGTGAGCTGGTTGGTGGTTGTGCCAGTGACGGCTTGGCTGATGTGGCTGACGGCCGAAAGTTATCAGTTTCCGGCAGCCAATGGCGCCTGGTACGCAAATGGCAATGTCTGGGGGGATGCGCCCTTACATGTGAGTCTGGTAAACCAGTTTGCTATCGGTGACAAACTTGATCTGGTATCGCCGGTATATAAGCAAGTCGCACTCACCTACCCGATTATGAGTGATCTATGGTCGGCGGTGAGCCGGCGGCTGGGCGGCGATTGGGTGGTGAGATTGATGTTGCCCTCGGCGGTTATGTTGTTGGCATTGCTACAGCTATTATTTAGCTTTGCATATCGCCTACTTGGATCGGCACGGGGGGCAGGCTTGAGCTGGCTCATGATTGTATTTTCGGGCTCGGCGTTGAGTGGCTGGCGGGTTGGTGGTGTCTTGGTGACTCAAGGCTATGAAGCCTTTTTGGTTGAGATTCGGCATATTGGCGATAATTATCTCAACTTTATTTACTCTCATCCCCTGCCCCAACGGGCGTATTTGTTTGGTATGCCGTTGTTTATTGTGGTGATGACAGTCGCTCTGGAGCTATGGCGGCAGCGGAAACAGCGGGCTGCCCATGCGCGGGCAATTGGTGCGGTGGTGGCAGGTGTCATTTTGGGCTTAATGCCATTGGTGCACACTCATAGCTTCATGGTGAGTGCGGGAGCGTTTGTGCTGGCTACTGGGGCAATGTGGTGGGCCAGGCGACGGGTGCCTGCTGGCTGGTGGCAGATGATAATTGTGGGATTTGGACTGGCCTTGCCGCAGATTTGGTGGCAATTTAGTACCACCTACCACGGTGGGTTTAGCCGCTGGATCTGGGGTTGGAAAATGGCTGATTTTTATCCTGATCCGACGGCGAACTGGTGGCTGTTTTGGATAGTAAATACCGGATGGCTGTTTGTGGTCCTGCTGGGTGGATGGTGGTGGCTGCGCCGGCAGCGGGCAAAGGCTGAGCTGTGGATTGTGTATGCGGCGGCAGTAGGCATATTTGCGGTGTGTAACGTGTATGTGTTTCAGCCGAGTATGTGGGACAACATGAAGTTTTTCGAATATGCTTTTTGGCTTATTATGATTGTGGCGGCCGGAATTATGGCGCCGTGGCTGAAAGCGTGGGTGGGTCGGATGATTGTCGGTGGTCTCATGTTAAGCTTAACCATTATGGGTTTTTGCTTGCTGTTTTTGGCGGCACCCCGGCAAACCTATGAGTTGTTGAGTGCCGATGAAGTGACATTTGGCCAGCATATGCAACGTGATCTACCCGAGAATGCCTATGTGCTCGTCGGAGACCGGCATAATCACCCTATAACCATGCTGGCTGACCGCAAGGTATTGATGACGTTTGCTGGCTGGTATAACTTGTACGATGGCAATTGGATTCAAACCTACACTGACCGTGGGATAATGTTGCGCGGCGAAAGTGGTGCCGAAGATTTGATCGCCACGTATGGGCTAAACTTTGTGGTATTTAGTGACGGCGAGATCTGGTCTAATCAGGTGAATCAACAGTTTTTTGCTGACCGCTACCGGTTGTTTGCCAATGAAGGGGGTTGGTGGGTGTACGACTTGCGGCCAGCGATTCAATGACAGCTAGCCACAAACCTGAGCTTGATGTCGTATGCGTAGTACCGGTATATAACGAAGCTATCGTGCTGGCCGAAGCTATTGGTATGTTGGTACACGGTCTGGAGGCAATTCCTGGCATCGGCACCTGGAAGATCGTCATTGCCAGCAACGGATGTACTGACAGAACTGATGAAGTCGGTCGTGAACTGGAAAATACCTATAACGGGAATGTGAAGCTGATCGTGTGCCAATCCAGGGGTCGGGGTTTGGCTTTGCGCGAGGTGTTGGCAGACGTGAAAGCTAAGCATTACATGTACATTGATGTTGATTTGCCCTGCGAAGTCACCGATTTGGCGGTGGTGTTGGCGCCGTTACACTATGGTGCCGATCTAGTGGTTAGTCACCGGACTGGCTACCGGCCGTGGCACCGGCGCTTGATGACATTGGGTCTACGCTCGCTCAACCAGCTGGTATTTGGAGTGCGAGTAAGTGATTCCCAGTGCGCGGTCAAAGCCTTGAGCCCCAAGGCTGTCAAAATATTGGTCGATGAATGCCGGCAACCGGGTTGGTTTCTCGATACTGAGCTGGTAGTACTAACGCGAACCCTTCAGTTGGAAGTGGCCGAAGTACCGATACATTGGGTCGAAAAGCGCTTCAAGCAACGTGAGAGTAAGGTAGACAATTGGCGTGACAGCTGGCGGGCGCTCAAGGCGTTGCGTCAGATTCGGAACCGGCAGCGCAGTCAGCAGACCTAACCGAGAATATTTAAGCTGTAGGCAATTTACTCCAACTGTGATGGCGCGGGCGCAAGGCGATCGTCCAGTTTGAGTCTAAGTGTTCGTAGGGCGGTCTCACTGGATAGTTTCTTTTGTCGCTGGTACCTTCCCAGAGGTCTTCGGGTAAGCCGCCGTTTTGGACAAGAAGCTGATGTATGAGCTCTCGAATCATAACCGGATTCTCTTGTAGCTCAGACTCTAATTCACCGGCGACCGATTCCGGTATGAGAATACGACTATGTAAGAAATTGCCAAGTCGACCGTCACTGCATTTATACCCAATTTCGCTGGCGACTTCACTAGTTGGCCTGAAATGATAGTCAAGATAGACACCAGGTTCTGTGTTGCCGGTTTTGGGGTTAACAGCTTCTATGGGTTTTTGACCCGTCACGACTGTATTATAAACAATTTGCTTTCGTCCGAATAATCCGCCTAATCCGCCGGCTCGCACTTTTTTAGTTGTAGTTTCGGTGATATCCTCGGTGGCCATCGTGAAAAGTACGGCTTCTGCAGGAGGAGACGGTAGTTCACGGCTAACACGATTGAATGTGTTGAGGAGATTTAGCCGAATTGCCCGTTCGTTTGCTAAACCGCCAAAATTTTGAAAGCCAACATTGGTACGTCTGGACTGCGAACCTTCGCTCATGTTCAACTCAACGCCACCAACCATATCGGTATTTATGAGTGTGTAGTCTTTGGCTGCAATTACTGTCTCGTTGATTATGGCGCTGTCGGTATACTTTATGGTCTCAGGTGTAGCTGGTAATGGTGCTTCGTATAGGAATTCGCGGGCGGCATCAACTCTATCCGCTTGTTCAACCTGAGCATTGGCTGTGTTTTTTTCAGCTTGAAGCCTCTGAAAGTGAGCTGTTATTAGACTATACATAGTACGTTGTATGCGTGAACGTTCTGTCAGCAGGTTGTGTAGTTCTAGAGAAATATCGGATGGCTTATGGATAGCAGACAAATCACCAAAAGGTATATTTTGTTTGTCATGAAAATCGCTTGGACCCCCGGGTATTAAGGAGCCCAGATAATCTTGCAAACATGATTTTACCTGCAGTTTAAATTTTCAAATTGTAGCCGCGTTGTATTTGGCGGTAAGTCGAACGCTTTTAGTGCTGCTGGAGTAATTGAACCGAGCTCAGTTTGAGCCAGCCAGATGTCGTCGACTGTAATCGGATCCATCGATTGCTGTCGAGTTCGTAAATCATTATCCGTGCCCGACGCGAGATATGAATTTAGACTATCTTGCCAATCTGCTTGAGCTTCCATAACTTCAACAAACGGTCGTTCGTTCTCCAGAATATCGGGTTTTGGCTGATAGATTCCGCCTTCACGGGTGTGGGTCGCCGCGATGATATGTTGGGTAGTGAGCTGACGTAAGAGGTTCAGACCGGGGTAGCGTCTATCGTGGCTTGCTTTTCGGCATCATCGACTTCTCCCCCGCTTCACTCGTGAGCGCTATGTTCTGCTGAACGCCATCTTGGAGTCGGTTGGCAATTAATGCATAGTCAACTTGAGGTTGTGGATTTTTTTTCGGTTTGCTCGTGTTCAGGATTATGATTCAAGTTAAGCCTGTAGTTCAGCTCATATTTAATAATTGGCGGGCTAATTGTTTGCCGAGTTCAACGCCGAACTGATCAAATGAATTGATATCCCAGATGGAACCTTGGACGAACACGCGGTGTTCGTAGAGGGCAATGAGCTGTCCGAGAGTATCGGGTGTCAGCTGGGGAGCATCATGGTATTGCTGGGGCGATTTCCGGAGAAATTCAGATGTGGTTGCTGAGTGTCTAAATTACCGAAGGCTAAGGCTTCAGTCTGGGCCTGTAAATTGGCCAGCAGTTTGCGGTGATGATCCACTAAAGGCCAGAGTGGTTCTGCAAAACCAATGAAGTCGGCTGGAACAAAGGGCGTGCCTTGGTGCAGCAGCTGGTTGACCGAATGTTGACTGTCGGTACCTGGTACCCCCCAAACAACCGGAGCAGTAGCGTAGGTGATAGCTTGACTATCGCGGGTGACTGACTTGCCGTTTGATTCCATGACTAACTGTTGGAGATAGGCGGGGAAGCGGTGGAGATACTGCGCATACGGCAGAATTGCCAGACTCTGAGCGCCCCAAAAATTGATATTCCAGATATCAATGAGGCCAAGAATGACTGGTAGATTTGATTCGAGGGGAGTGCTTACAAAATGCTGATCAATTTTTTGGAAGCCGTTGAGAAAATCATCAAAGTTATCTGGTCCGATGGCGATCATCAGACTCAAGCCGATGGCTCCCGGTAACGAATACCGGCCGCCGACCCAGTCCCAAATCTTAAACGTATTGGCCGGGTCAATGCCGAAATCTTGGACGGCGGCAATATTGGCAGAAATAGCCACAAAGTGTTTGGCCACGGCAGATGGCGATGTATGGTGATCCAGGAGCCACGTTTTGGCACTGGCAGCATTGGTCATGGTCTCGTCGGTGGTAAATTTCTTGGACGCGACGATGAATAACGTAGTTTCGGGATCGGCAGTTCGCAAAGCCTCACTCAGATGTGAGCTGTCGACATTGGAGACAAAATGGAAGGTCAAATTACGGCGAGTATAAAATTTGAGTGCCTCGTGAGCCATAGCTGGACCAAGATCGGAACCGCCAATACCGACATTGATAATCGTTTTGATGGCTTGGCCGGAATGGCCGACATGGCTGCCATCCCGAACGGCAGTGGCAAATGTCCGCATGTGCTGCAAGCCAGCACTGACGTCGGGCATCACATTATGCCCGCCTACTATCAACGGTTGGTCAATTGGCCGTCGCAGGGCAGTGTGGAGAGCCGGCCGCTTTTCAGTGAGATTGATCGGTTTACCTGCAAACATGGCGTCGCGCTGGCTCTCGACATCACAGGTGCGGGCGAGCTTGAAAAGTAACTCGAGGGATTCGGAATTCAGGCGGTTTTTGGAGTAATCAAGATGAATGTCTGCTGCTTGGGCGGCAAAAGTTTGGGTTCGATTGGAGTCTTCGGCAAAAAGTTGGCTGATAGGTGTAGATGCCAGCGATTGTTGGTGCTTTGCTAATGCTTGCCAGGCTGCTAAGTCGGTGAGATTCATGCATTTAGCTTAGCATGGAGAGGCTTTCGATTGGGTGAGCCAAGGATACTATATGCTAATACGATATTGATTATCACGAGATACGCTGGAAAAGCGAACGCCGAAAATGTCCACGCAGTTATCGCGGTAAAGCCAGTCAAAGCGTTAAAAGTTGATAACACAAACGGTGTGGCGGACTCGGTATGAGGGTGATACCAAGCTTTAATTATGGTTGGAGCAGCGGCTAAAGCGTCGCTAGCAATCGCAAAAATAATAGCAACTTCAGGGTTTTTAGTTATGCCCCAGAGTACGAGCGCCAATACTGCTAGGAGTCCACAACTATAGTCTAGTCGTCCAAGTTTCCAATATGCTTGGCGATCGATAAATGAGGCCAATAGCACTAATAATGGACCAAAGCCAGATATAAATACCGGTAATACAGCCCAAGTGACACCATTTGAAATTGCAGCAAAGGTTGCAATGAGAGGGGCTACTGACCACAAAAGCCAGGTCATTCGATTAGGCCTGGTTTGTCCCCGTAATGTATCGCGGATGTAGATGGAGATGGCCGCGAGCTGGATAATTGCTCCGATGATCACCAATATTGGACCATAGATCATGGCTTTTCCTTATTTGCGAGTTGTAAGTAAATAATTCCTTGGCGGAGGGTGGGATTCGAACCCACGGAACCCTTGCGGGCTCTCCTGTTTTCAAGACAGGTGCACTCGGCCACTATGCGACCCCTCCAGGTCTAATATGCAGGCTCGCTCCATAGTGTACACTCCTCGGGTAGTTGCCGCCAAGAGTGAGATGGCGCATAATGACAAGCACAAGAGGTACACAAATGCCAGAGTTTTTGGGTAAGGCCGTACAAGAGACGCAAATTTCACCGGTGGAACCGGAGCCATTGACTGCGCCGGATGACGAAATGACGGCAGAGCAGCTGGAGTATCTGAGATCACATGAAGCAGTTTTCAAATGGCAGGCATCGGAGTTCGTTCATCACCGTAAAAGTATCGTCTGGTACGGTGTTCTTGCTTTGATAGCAGTTGGGTTACTGGCAGTGGCAATTTGGCTCCATTATTGGCTAGAGATTGGCCTAATTAGCGTGATGGTGGTGGCAATTATTGTATATGCACGAAAACCACCCAGAACTCTAGCTTACGAGGTGTCGCCACAGGGAATTACTATAGACGGTAAATTGCACTCATATGATGTGTTTCGGTCTTTTGGAGTGTTACCTGATCAGTCTTGGCATACGATTGACCTAGAGCCGGCGCAGCGATTGATGCCCCGGATGGCTATACTATTTGATGAGCAAGATTTTGATCAGATAATTGGTCATTTGGAGCTGCATTTACCACGAGTAGACCGAATGCCGGATTTGATCGAGCGTGTTACTCGGCTCGTGCGGTTTTAAGCTTGGTCTTTGAAGCTGAATGTGGTACAGTATTCAGGTTCATAAGCGCCTGTAGCTCAGTGGATTAGAGCATCAGCTTGCGGTGCTGGGGGTCGCAGGTTCGAATCCTGCCAGGCGCACCAGGAATTATTCTAGCGAAACGGCCATGTAGGTCGTTTTTTGGTCTGACATTGTGGAAAACAACCGTTGTTTCATACTTAAAAGTATATAGGTTTTGGAACGAAAGAGGTTTGGCGCTTGAGCTGCAGGCGATTTTTGTGCTAATCTGGGCTAGCTATGGGGAGAGGTCGCATAGTGGACTAGTGCGCCGCACTCGAAATGCGGTGAGCCCGCAAGGGTTCCGTGGGTTCGAATCCCACCCTCTCCGCCAGTAATTATTTGGGGATATAATCCCCGTTTGTGGCTTGGGAATCGGTTTTGAAATTTTTGGCTAAAATCGTTTTCAAACTTCTTTTGGTTAAAACCGTTCGGCGGTGATCAAGGGTGCCCGACCGCACTAGCTGTTGTATAGTTTGAACTATGCTACAAGATCCAATTTTAGACCAATTTGTGCGTCAAACTTTTGCTGAAACGTTTCAATTTATCAATGGCTATCTGATTAATTATCAAGAATTTAATCAACAGCTCAATAATCGTATCAAGATTAAAGCTGGTGAAAATGAACAATTCGAATTTGATGTAGCGTTGGATGAAATATATCTTTCAAGTTTACATGGCCTATCGAAACGAGTGCGCGTCTTCTCGGAAGAGAGCGCTTGGTCGGGTCCAGAAACTGCGGATTATACGGTGATTTATGATCCCTTATGCAACAGTTCTTTGGCTGCGCGAACTTTCTTGGATGCAGCGGTTGGCATGACGTTTTTTGATTCACAGAAACAATGGTTGGCATCGCTTATCATGGATTATCAAACTGGAATATTAGGTGTGGCGCAAGCTAACGGGACGTGTTTTTGGCAGATTCAGTCTGAATCTACAGTGTCATTCGAAAGGATGGCGGCGACTGATCTAAGTCAAGCTTGGGTAGTTCTGACGCTCGAAGCGGTCGATGAAAGGCTCCGACGCCATGAAGCGGATGAGGTGCTTGATACTGCTAAGCGCGTGATATCGAGTAGCGGACATATTTATTGGTTACGATTAGCAGAAGGCACGATTGATGCCTATGCCGATCCTTTTGGCGGTGAAGAATTGTACGAGATGTTTGCGTGTATGGTAGCGATTCAAGCTGGTTGTATGGTGACTGATATGACGGGGCAACCTTTTAACCCTGACGAAATGCTCGGTAATTTCGAGCATGACCGACATTATCGGTTTTATCCGGTAGCAGCTAGAACCGCTTCATTGCACCAACAGCTGTTGGCGGGATTACGGTCGGCCGGAAGTAAGTCGGTCGATTAGTTCGGACTGGGTAGCGGCGCCGTTGAGGTCGTCTAGATCTTGATATACCATCCTGAGAAGTTGGCGGGCTTCGAGGCTGGCTGGGTTGAGATTCGTGGCCGTGATCAAGAGATCGCGCGCTGATTGAAGACTTGTTTGCGTGTGCAAATCATAGTGAATACGGGCGAGAAGTAGGTTGCGAACTGGTGATACTGGTTCGTTAGAAAGAATTCTCTGTGTGCTTAAATGAAGCCCGTTGGCGTAGAGAGCAGTTGCTAACGTAATTGGGTCACCTTGAGCTCTCAAAATGCTTGTGATAGCCTCTGGTGAGCTCACACGGCCTGCTAATGGCCCGCATGCTGGTGCTTGACCCATGACAGCTTGAGCTAAACAAGCTGTAACGATAGTGGGCTCGGAAGCCAGAGGGTCTATTGTAATTGGTGTAATTGTTTCGACAGCCGCGCTCGGTTGGTTGTCTTCGAGTAAGAGTTGGGCTTTGAGGGTGACAGTGGTTGGATTGGCGGGTAAAAATTTGAGTTGGTTTAATCCGGTGACTGGATCATGTAGTTTGAGACTAGCCTGGGCAATACTTAGGTGAGCTTCGGGGTTGTCGTGGTCGAACCATGTGGCAAATCGGTTGAGCAGTAGTTGTTCATCGACTGAAGCGGTTTGGGCAAGGTGGCGCAAGTAAGACGCTTGCGTCTGCGGGAGGTGCGACCACCACGGCATTGATGTTGCCAACATACCGGCAGCAGCCAATAGCGTCAAAGCACACAAGGTGATAAACGCTGGCAAGCCTTGAGTCTCGTTATTGGTCATGCCTGAATCGTAGTTGGTATGATGGCCTCATGCAATGGCTTATACAGGCTGGCCGCTGGGCGTATCGGTGGGGTCCTTTGGTGGGAACTTTTGCCCTATTGGTCTTTATTTGTATCAATCGCGTTGACCCGGATTTTGGTTGGCATTATGCGACTGGGCAGTACATCTGGAGTTTGGCGTGCCACAGCACGACATATTTACCTATACCGCCCGGGATTTTGCTTGGGTCAATCATGAATGGGCTTACAGCGCCTTAGTCTACTTGGTAGCCAGCACTTGGAGCTATACCTGGCTGGGGTGCTATTTGCGGGACTATGGCTGGGAGCATTGTGGCTGGCTGTGGGGCGCCGGCCATCCTGGATCACCATGAGTCTGGCGGTAGGTGCCGTCATTCAATACGTGGGGATTAGAGGTATAACATGGTCTGCTGTAGGGCTGGCAATTACGCTGTGGTTGCTGCGGCGTCGCCGCGGATATTGGTTGCTGGTGCCGCTGGCCGCAATCTGGGCCAACGTCCATGGCGGGTTTGTGATCGGGTTAGCCATTACGAGCCTGGCGGCGGTTTGGCGGCGGGAGTGGTATTTGGGTGGCTGGATCGGTATCGCGGGACTGGCTGCAATGCTCAACCCCTATGGTTGGCGGGTCTATGAGGAAATTTGGCGGACGATGAGCGATGGAAAGCTGGCCGGGCGAATCGTGGAGTGGGCTCCCTTGTCACCCACGCCCGCGACTGCACCTTATGTGGTACTGATAATCGTGCTTGTGTTGACGATGCATGGCTGGGGATTTGACCGAGTCCGGGCCATAGGATTGATTGTGGCGGCACTATGGTCGAACCGGCATATGCCTATGTTGGTGGTAGGTACGATTGGATTATTCGATCAAACTGTCTGGCGAATCCTAACTTTGTGGCAATCAGGATGGGTAAACGTGGTGTGGGCATAGTGCCAGTGGTAGTAGTTGCTATTGGTATCACGTATCCCTTTGTTGCTGCTTTTTGGCGGTGGCCGTTGTCGACCAGCCCGCAAACATTGGATCGTCCGACGCAGGCTTTGGCAGCGCTACGCGACTTCCCTTGCCGGGGAAACGTGTTTAACGATTATACCTATGGTGGACTGATGATTATGAGCTTGCCGGGTGTGCCTGTATACATTGATGGGCGTATGCCGAGTTGGCACGGACTCGAAGGCAGCTACTTGGATCGATATGTGCAAGTACTCAAAGGTGAAGAGATTATGCAGACAGAATTTGCGCGCTATGATGTGCAATGCGTGCTATTGAGTGATTTTGATACCAAATTGAGCGATGCATTGGCTAATGATCCACAGTGGCGGCGGACGATCAAAGCTCAGAACGCCGAGTTGTGGCGACGGGACTCAGTGGGCGACAGAGTTCCGGATTTAGCCAATAACCTTGGAGTAAATGGTACCAGAAGGAAACTGACGGCAGTCAACGCGGCCCAAAACATCATGATGTGTGACTGCCGTTGGGTGATGATTGACGACGCCAGCAAGACGAGCGCCGAGCCGCCAATCACAAAGTGCGGAGCAAAGAGCTGATTAGAGACGGGTCTTTTTTTGGTTTTGTGGCCTTTCGGGTGACCTTATAACCAAGTTTGCGGCGCCTGAAGAGTGCGAAAAAGGCCATCAGAAAGGTCGGCCAAACTGCAATGTTGATGATGATAGCGCTCCATAAAACACCGCGCTCCAGATAGGGTCTAATATTGAAATTTTGGAGCCATAAGTCGATGGCTTCGAGTACCACCATCAACCCGAGGTAGGCACACAAGAACGGTATGAGCGTGAGGTTGGCTGTTTGGAGACCAAAGCCAAAATAGCAGGTCAAACCGACCAGGCTGACCAACATGGCAAGACCAGAGAAGTAATGTTGCTGGATCCAAAGGTAATAAAACCGCTGGCGCCAACTCAAATGCCGTAAATATTTAGGAGTGTAATGAAACAAGATATGCATGCAGCCGTAGGCCCAGCGCTTTTGCTGATCGAAAAAGCTTTCCATGAGGAGGACCTTCACCGATAGCTAATACTTCGGGTACATACCGGCTGGTCCAGCCATGGGCATGTAATTTCATACCAGTTAGCAGATCTTCGGTAATGTGGGCGCTATAGTAACCAACGCTTTTGAGGGCGTCGACTCGAATGACGTGATTGGCGCCAATGAGCAATGTCGCGCCAAAGCCATGTAATCCCGCATGAGCGGTCCGTAGAAGTTGTAAGTCTGTTCGGCGGCGCCTTTGGCGACCAGCGAATGGGCGGTATTACCATAGATCTGAGGCGTGCCGACGAAACCAACATGTGGATCCTGAAAGTACCCGAGTGTTCGCTCCAGAAAGTATCGGCTGGGTACAAAATCGGTGTCAATTTGAGCGACAAAATCATAATTTTGACCGTACAGATCATACCAGGCATTGTGATTGCCACCCTTAGTCTTGCGCGCGAATTGGCCTTCGGGCTGATTGTAGCGCTGGCGGCCAGACCGGCTAAAGTGACGCACACCGAGCTGGGCACACAAAATACGGGCCGTGTCATCATTGCCTTCATCAAGCAACCACGTATCGTGGGGATAGTGGGTGGCGAGCATTGCCGGTAGGGTTTGTTTGAGTAGTTCTATAGGTTCAGAGTTCGGTACGTAGGTCGTAATGAATGCGACGCGTAAACCTCGCGCCGGCTTTGGCGGTGGTGTCGAGATACCTCGGGAATATGACGCGACACTTGCCACATCAACATTTTCATAATGATTGGCAGCCAGACGACATATGAAGTCAGTCCAAACAACGTGTAGTCGGCGAGGTGGCCCCAGCCTTTAAAGTTTTGGGGAAGGTTTCCGGAGCCCACCAAAACAGACCAAACATGACGACCGCAAAATATCCGATGAGGGTGATGAGTTGGTGCTGAGCCGAATGTCGTGGTGTCATAAGCGAAAGTGGATAGGTATAATTTAACGGAGTAAGC
Organism: bacterium; assembly: GCA_016699105.1. GTDB lineage: Bacteria > Patescibacteriota > Saccharimonadia > UBA4664 > UBA4664. The sequence continues at coordinate 318,417 of CP064960.1, forward strand.
AGTCTATATTTTCTTCATGAATCTTACACCGGTCAAGCTTCCAATATTGCGACGGTTCCTCTGGCGACTATTACGCGGATACAATTACATTTTTTGGTAACGGCGGCTTTACTATCTGTCATCGTAGCGGTGGTGCCGGCCGAACACAAATTTCATTTGTTTGGGCCGACGTTATCAATCTCTATCTGTGCTGCGCTGATAGTGGCAGTATTGGCCGTGCGATTGAATCGTTATCCTCACGTCTGGCGACCGTGGCAGACGGTGGCGGTATTTGGCGGACTACTGGTGATCCAGTTATTGGCATGGTCGCTGACTTCGACTGGTTCTGCTGGGATAGCCAGATTGTACTTGATCAAGCGGTGCGCTACGCCCAGACTGGCGCCATCGATCCAGCCCTGCGGACTATTTTCGAACGTATCCCAATAACGTCGCTCTCTTGAGTATTTTGGCAACGCTCTTCCGAGGACTGAGTACGATAGGCATTACCGATTTTGCCACAGCCGCAACATTCATGAATGCGCTTGTGCTGTGGTTAAGTCTGGTGATGCTGTATCTGGTGGCGCGACGGTTGTATGGGGCAGCGGTAGCGCGCCTGACCTGGCCTTTGGGATTGTTGCTCTTGGTGCTGAGTCCGCAAATTTCGACCGTGTATACCGACACGTTGGCGATGATTTTTCCAATTAGTTTGTGGTATGTAGCGCTCAAAATAGCGGCAGCAGAACAAGGTCGACGACGGTTTGCGGCTGATGCTGGCGGCAGTGCTATCGGTTATTGGTATTTTGATCAAACCGACGGTGATTATGGCGACACTAGCGGCACTGATTGCTTTTGGGGTCTGGGTTATGTTGAGCCCAGCACCGTCTGCGCAATGGCGTCATCGTCGGCGCATCACGATCGGCGGCACTATCGTCCTGGGATTGGTGAGTCTTTGCACCTATGCGTTGTATATCAAAAGCGTCGATACGCTGGCGATATTGCCTTATCCGGCAGCTCAAAATGAATCAAGAAGCGATGCCAGCCGAGCACTATATGGCAATTGGTATGAAGGCCAGTCTGCAAGATGGTATTCCCGCCTACGGAGTGATATTCGGCCCAAGCGCTCGCGAACATGACTGCCCTACCTGATCGACAGTCGCGCGTGGAGTATGCCCGTAACGACATTTGGCAGCAGCTGAGTGAGTATGGCGTTTTTGGCTACGCTGATTTTTTGTTGAAAAAGATGGTGTGGATTTTGTCTGATGGCACTTTTTATGCCTATGGTGAGGGCAATACTCAACTCGAGTTTTATCACCATGATCCGCTGAGTCAGTGGATCCGGCAGTTTCTTTACGTCGGGGGCTGGGGCTATGGCGGCTATTCAAACATGGCGCAAGCCGTGTGGTTGGCAGTATTGCTGTTGGTGGCATTACCAGTGGCGCGATTACGCAATGCCCGGCGCAACAGTTTTGGGTTTACGACGTTGGTGCCGCGCCTCATGCTGACCGGTTTGGTGATCTTTATTTTGCTATTTGAGGGTCGGGCGCGCTATTTATTTTTGTATGTGCCGGTGATTATTGGTTTGGGTTTGTATACGCTGAAAATTTTTGAAGCCGACGAGGCGTCCAGGGTTAAATAATTGCACACGGAGCGAGAACCGTTCGCGAATATCATACATATCGCCGGCGTTAAGTCGGGCTAAGACGGGGTTTTAAATTGTTTATGACTATGGCATTCTTGATCATTCATACCGCCAATGGGATTATGATTACAGGAAAGGGATACCACCATTGCCGAATATACTGAGCACGTTCCGAAAGATCAGCTGGGTTCATCGACGGGAGAGACACTAGCTGAAGATCTGACCGAGCAATTAAAGACGCGGCCAGGACTGGAGTTATCTTTAGAGTCAACTTCTCATGGAATTGATGAAGTTTTGGGACAAAAACAAAGAGCAGACGAGGCACGAGCACAATTGGGTTTGGAAGCGCCCTCTGAAATAAAGCCGACAATATATATTATCGAACGCGATTTAGCTAAGAACGCAGAATCTTACGACGCTAGCGGGCGACTTCGACCGGAATTCTCGATTGCAGGTAGACGAGTTGTCTTTAAAAATCGCATGGAGAAGGTAGCCCTCGATAATAGAGCGGTCACGATTGTTGGTGCAGAATCTACTGCGCCGGTTCAATTAAAGAAAATGTATGCTGGTACCGAAGCAGTTTTAGATAATAACAGTGTCGTTTCCGAAGAAGCACAACTACAGATCCATGGCCAGTTGGTAGAGGATGATTTGCGCGAAGAACAAGTTATACATGATCTTGACGAGTACAATAGAGCGCATAGTGAAAAAGCCGATGAGCCCGAGAACGTTCTGGTAGTTACGAATACTCCACTCGGTTTAATCGAAGCGGCAATTATTCTCGGTAATTCGGATTTGCAGCCAATTGCTGACCTTATGAAGTCGGGAAAGTACAGTGATCCTGATTGTATTGAGATTATCGACAACATGATTGCTGCAATGGCAATATCTGATGAGGGTACAGCTTCTGAGAAATATGATACTGACGGCCTTGCACTTGCACTCGCTGCAATGACAGGCAATGCTGATGCCCGGGCGGTAATCGCACTAAAACGTGGTGGACTTGAATCAGTTGAAAAAAGTCGCTTACAGGCAATCCAGGAGCAGAGTCTCAAAGCAAAAGCGGGCTATGAGATTCAGGGTATTGAACCCTTGCCACTTGATCATATGTTCCTAGTACACTCCACGGCATTCATGCCCGAAATTCAAGATGACGGCTCATTAGCTATCTACCCTACCGGCCGGTATGTCGGAGACGTGCCGAGGGCCTCAGTACATTTTACAATTAATAGTAATGTCTTTCCGCATGCACAAGCTAACGGTGCGTGGGGAGCTGAAAACTCCATCATAATTGCTCCAGTAAATGAAACAATACAACAAAATGGCAAACCTCGAGCGCTTGAGGGTGTAGATACATGGTTTACCGTTAATCCTGGTGAACCATTACGTATACCAGAGTCGACATTAGTTGTTCCCGTATCGGAATCAGAGCATTTGGTGGAGCAAACGGGCAATGTAGTCCGGGTACTTACGCGGGCAGAATATACTCCTCAAGAGCAAGCTCAGATAGTAGACATTATGCGTCAGGTTGGCATGGTTGAAGCCGGACCTGAGAATCAGGTGTCTCGGGGTATAACGGCTAAAGAATTGCGTGAAGCGGTAGTGCGCCAAGTGTTGCAAGCGCTTGGGGTTCAGCAATCGGAATGCGACTCGCCTTCACAAGATGGGCATGGTATGACCAACAGCATGGGCTAATCGTATCCATGTTACCTGTCGGCGAACCCTCGGTGGTTGGTGAACTCAGGTACGGCATTTTAATTTTCCTGGTGAAGCCGATTAGAGAAGTTTCCAGTTACGCGTTGTTGAAGCATATGATTAGCCCCAATCCCAGAGAGGCAGCATTTAGTGATGGACGTATGAGCGCCCAAGATTCAGCAGCGGTCAAGCTTGCCCACAGATGATTCTGGACAAGATTCGTAAGCGGTAGCTTGAAGCGACGCCACCAAATCGCGCTAAACCGCTAGATACGAGCAAGTTATGCCTCCCGTATAAAATACGAGTGTTCATGTTCTAAAATATTTGTCCCCTAGTTTTGGAGTGCTTTGAGTTGTTTCGCCTAGGGACGCTCTGCTTTGCTGACGGGTATTGATGAGGCGGTCGCGGGTTTCGGCGACGACAGCTTCAGGAGCGTTTTGAACATATGCTTTGTTGTCGAGTTTGGCGGTCAAACCTTTGGTATACGATTGTTTTTCGTCGAGTTGGAGCTTGAAGCCGGTGCTGACGGGCGGCAATGAGAGTATCGTCGGCTTCGATCCAGGCGGGAACGCTCGTGCCAAGGTAGAGGCCAGTCCCCTTTGCTCGCGAACTCGACTTTGCCAAGCTTACCCAAGCGGATGAGGAGTTCGGTGGAATCGGTGAGTTGTTTGGCGGTGGTGATGAGCGTAGGTTTGCAAGTTGTTCTTCGCCGCAATGGTACGGGTTTTTTGGACTAGATCTTTGATGGTTTCAAATCGTTCAGATAGTTTGGTTTGTGTTCTTGTAGTGTCCACAACAGTTGGCCAGGCAGTTGTAATGAGTAAATCGTGGCTGTGCCAAGGCATTTCTGACCAAATACCGGTGACGAACGGCGCGATTGGGTGAGCCAATTTGAGGATAGTCTCGGAGTGCAGCAACGAGCAAGTCATGGTTGGGGGACACTTTGAGGCTTCGATATACCAGTCGGCAAAATCATCCCAGAGCAGTGAGTACACGGTCTGGCCAGCTTCGGAGAAGCGATAGTCTTCGATAGCTTGAGCAACCGAGAGCGTGGCGGCATCCGTCTTAGTTGCAACCAGTGATCAGCAGGGGAGTTGAGCTGGGGCGTAGCGGGGAGCAATCATCGGGCAACTGACCCAAGATGAAGCGGGCAACATTCCAGAGCTTGTTTACAGAAATTGCGATAGCCCCTGATTTTGCGCGCTCGGACAACGGTCCGTCATTGCCGGCGGTAATACCGATAGTAGCGGGCAAGGCGAACAGCGTCGGTACCATATTTGGCGGTTACCGCGAGGTTGAGGACATTTGCTCTTGGACATTTCTTGCCGTGGCACGGCATTCATGCCGTGGAGATAGACGGTCCGGAAGGACTTCGTCTGGTGTTCATGACTTGGTTTTAAACATGCCAAACATGATCATGCGAGTGACCCATAGGTATAAAATGTCGCGCCGGTCCTTATGACGCTGGTGGGGTAGAAGCTGGGCTGCCCATTCGTGGGGTCAAAGTCGCCGGTGGCCAGCGGGAGGGTGGCGTAGGGCCATCACGGAGCTAAAACCAGGTATCGAAATTACCGGTTTCAGCCTTCGTAGCCGTTTGGTCCATACAGGGCTTTGGCGTCAGCTTCGGTGCCGATGATGTACTCGGGCAATGATTGATCGATGGAGCGGTTGTATGACCGGCACGCGGATGCCCCACCAGTTTTGGCGGAGATATTCCACCGCGTAAGTTTTCGAGCCAGTCGAGGGCCGACTTGGTAAACCGCTCGGGAACAAATGTGATCTCGCCGATTTGATGGCGGCAATGGCCGGTTTTTGAGCTCATCGGACACGCAACCACCATTGTTCGACGGTGAGCGGCCTCATGAGGGCGCGCAACGATCGTGGAAGCCTGGCGGAGTGTGTGTGTAATCGAATCTTCGACATGATCGACTCAGCCCGCGGAACTTCGAGGTCGCGGAAAGACCTGTGTGCGCGTCGGGCCACTGGCATGTTGGCGTAGCGACCAGCGAAAGTTCGGTGAGGAGGCAGCCGTCGGTGCCGATAACCTGTTTAACTACCAAGTTGTGGCGGAGGCCACTTGGCCGTTGGGGCCGTGGGCGGGGTTATTCATGGCGCCGGTGCCAAAGGCCGGGTCGATGTGGTGGTCGCCAATGACGTTGAGCTTGATGGGTCCATTGAGGTCTTCGGCTTCGATGGTGGTACCAATGAGGTGCTGGCAGCGCCTGTCTTCGGGTGGACGGCAATGGCGGTGTCGCCGAACTTGGTTTCAGGCCGGACGGTGGGCTGTGCACGAAGGGGACCGTACTTGACGTAGTAGAGCGGGTCGGTTTGTTCGCGATATTTGACCTCAATATCGGCGAAGGCAGAGAGCGGCAGAAGGGACACCAGTTGACGATGCGGGTTACCGCGGTAGATATAGCCGGCGTCATGTAACTCTTTGAAGGTTTCGTAGACGGTTTTTACAATCTTGTCGTCAAGGGTGTAGGTAAGGTGCGACCTAACTCACCCAGAAGCCCAGCGATTTAACCTGAGCGATCATGTTGCTCATGTTGTCTTTGGTAAATTGGTCGACTTGACGGTAGAATTCATCGCGGCCGAGATCGAAGCGATTTCCGGCTCTGCTTTTCGAGGAGGCGCTCGTAGACGACTTGGGTTTCGATGCCGGTACGGTCAGCGCCAGGAGCCAGAGGTGGGGTGACCTTACGTGGCGGTAACGGATCATCAGATCCTCGATGACGAAACATAGCGTGGCCCATGTGGAGGTTACCATTGGCGTTGGGCGGTGGCATGATGATGGTAAATGGTCTTTGCGGGTAGTAGAATCTCTCGAAACGCCTCCCCTCACGCTGGCGAACGTCGTCTTCTCTTCGAGGAGCTTAACTATCAGAACCCACACCCGCTTGTTCGGTCGGCATTTCCTTCGACGCTACTCGCAAATGCGCATTGCCGTCTGTGGTGAAGGCGCTGGCGTCCTCCCACTTGGTGTAGAGTTTGGATTCGTATTTTTGCGGATCGTAGGCTTTATCGAGCTGGTGGCTCATGAGTATTTCCTCTCAAACGTTAGCGTTATGTGGTGAGAGATTCACTTGTAAAGGCGGCTGGGCCGGATGGCGAGACCGCCGGGGGAGCGATATCTGAGGATATTTTAGCGCGCGGGAGGCGATTGCGCCAGGTTAAGCGGAATGAACGTCGAAAATATAGTCAATTCCGGGATTTCCGGAAAGACAAATAATTACCGGGAATCCCGGTCAGATTGACTTTTACCGATTCCCGGTAAATTCTATGTATGAAGATACATATCCCAAATAGTGCCTTCCTTGGCAACCTCGATGCGTTTTTTGATGGGATTTGACCCAACTGATCCTGGCTATTTACAGATCACAACGAATGACCGTTGGATAGCGGTACACCCAGTTGTGTTATCGATGATTGGAGCGCTTGGTCTTACTGTCGCCCCTGAACGGATCCAATTTGACGATATTGGTCACAAATCAGGACATTATTTGGAGGCTATGGGGCTCTTCAGCCTGCTTAACGTGCCTTCCCCGATGCAGATTGAACGCCATGAACCTGTGGGCCGATTCATCCCGTTAGCTGAAATTAACAATTCTGATGACTTACAACGCTTCATGACCGACATGGTTCCCTTTGCTTCATCTACCTTCGCATCAGGCCGACTCGATTCGCTATATTGTGAGGAACTTGTGCGAAATGTATTTGAACATTCTCTGTCCACCCATGGCGCGGTTGTTTCGGCTCAATATTTTAAGAAACCAACAGTTCAATTGAGTGGCGGACACCGGGTCGGAATCTGAAAACCATGAATTCCCATCCCGCCCATACTGACCTAGATGCAATTAAATTAGCGCTTACGCCGGGTATTACGGGGTACAACCTCTCGAGAGGGCGGCACTGAGACAAATGCTGGTGCTGGATTGTTTTCGGTCAGGTCTACAGCCAAGATTAATCGAGATTTTTTTGTTTCGCCATTCTGGTCGCGGTTTTTAAGGTTGCTTCAACCTGCTAAGGAGCTCAAGGAATGACGCTTTATGCGGATCCGAGCCGTGAGGCATACTGAAAGAGAAGATATGCCTCTGGTTAGGACGGCTGGTAGGAATAGACTTGTCACTAGACGCAACAAGCGAACTGGACGTATTTGCTCGACCTTATTGGTGATGTGTATGCTACGGCACAGCTGAGAGACGCAGAGCTCGATTTAAGCAACCGAGGTTTTTATAGCCTATGCAAGAACAGCCACGTATTGTCATCAATATTCTTCAAGAAGTTGGCGCGTTTGCTGAAAATATGATGTCGCCGCACAGCTAAGGAGCAGCAAATAATGCCCGCATTAAAGCTGCATAAAATAGTGCGTTTGAATTTTCAAGGTGTTACGTCGGCGACCCAATCTGTGCATGCACTAATAAGTGAAGCGATGAGGGTGTATACGGCAAAACGTATTGACCAGATCGAGTTTAAGGAATGTAACGATAAGGTTCGTAAAATCATCATTATCGTCACCGATTATAGCGCAAAGCGATGCGGCGTAAGACTGGTATAAGCATGAACTTAGCGCGATTTGGGCCGTACCTAATCTCTCCTGAATTACCTCAAACCCATTCACGCTGCGCGACGATAGCGAACCCGATAATCGCTGTCTCAATGCTCGGGTTCGCGAACAAAAGTTTCTTGGCAATTTCGTTGAAGGTGGCGCCGGAGCCGACTGCGTCATCAATCAGCAATAGCTTTTGTAATGTGCGTATTAGGGGAGATTTGAGATAGATGGTCTCTGGGCGTTGGTGATCTTTTCCGAAGCCCTGAAAGCGACTTCTGGGGAACGATCACGTCGCCGCGATATGATTTCACGAGGTTGGCTTTGGGTAGATTGAGCCTGGAGTTTGTCGGCAAACTCATGCATGAATTGGAGCTTGCGGGGAACGCTCGGTGGGACAACAAGATTGCATCGATGCCATAGGTGGCAATAATTTGATGGATGATTGGTTTTACCTGGCCGACGGCGGAATTTATTAACTGCCGGTTTTGCGATTGTTTGGCGTAGAGGACAAGGTTACCCAGCTTGGCTTTGCCAAATTTGGGAATGCTGTAGAAGTCTCCATAGAGGAGCCACAGGACATTGTCCGTGAAGGTTGTAGTTACTTGGTGGCGTCAATCCAGCCCTCCGGTGACCGGTTCTTTCCCAGGCACTGTGCAAGCCTCGATACTTCGTCCGAGAGGGCTACAAACTGGGCATCTTGCTTGGTGGCGTGCCCAAGCTTGGAACCCAGTCATGCCATAGAGCAGTTGACCCTGTGGTGAGACGTAGAGATAGTGTTTATCAATATAGTTGATGTGCCGGCGGACAGATCTGCTGTGTGGGTAGCGGGCGTGGCTGCGCTGTGCGAGCATGTAAACACGAGCGGGGGTTTGCCAACCTGTTGAAGTTTGCCCTGCGCAACCAACTTATTTAGCTGCCGGTGGACCGCGGTTTGGCTAATACCAAAATTTTGCCTATATCATGCGCCCGCGCTTGATGGTTTGCGGCTATGTATTCGATTATTCGGATCTGGCAGGTATCAAGCCATCTATAGTGCATAGTATATAGTGCACTATGCAATTATGTCATTATTGAAGATCTTGAGATGGATCGGATCAGAGACCGTCCCCGGTAATATGAGGATATAAAAGTAGCTGACGATTCCCTATCTGGGTTTGTTTGCGAGATAAGCATTACTGTGTTTATCCCGGGCTGCGGTGGCGCAGCTCGGGATAGGTTGGTTCGATGGTGGCGCTTGTTAGAGGACCGTTTGATAATTAGGCCCGAAGAGACGTGTGGCGGCTGATGGATCACGGTCTAGAGTCCGTTTTACGCTTGAGAGGCTCACATGGACACCATGTTCGAGCAGCTCTGCGTGGACAACCTCAGCGCATCTGTTGTGCTTGAGACGCTCGGCGATGATGGCTTGGACGATTGCCTTGGAGAGCGCTTTCGGATGAGACTGAGGCCGCGAGGACTCGGTTGGAATATTCATCCGGCCGTCGGCCGGAGCTTTAGCGACCCAGCGCACAATGGTGGACTGGTTGTACCCGAAATGAAGGGCGACTGCACGAGTAGTCCACCCTTTTCTTACAAGTTTGACCGCTTCCATGCGGAGTTTAGGGAGCTTTTCGTTAGATGTGTAGGCCATGGTTCATTGTAGCGTTACTTTGATGCAAAGCTATTGAACCATTACGGATGATTGGAAACAAACATAATTTATGGTATAACCTGTTTACTCGTAATCCGAGAGTACCTCGAGTGAACTGGAGCTTCGCTGTGTCTGATAAATCTGAAGTGCAACGGCCAAAGTTGACACCGACTGAAAGGCTCGTAGTTGATTTAGTGAGTCAAGGCTTGACCAATAAGGAAGTGGCAGCAAGGTTGGGTAGATCGCCATTGACAATAAAATCGCACCTGAATCGGATATCGGGTAAATGTGGTGGACGACATGGACGAGCTGACATTATTTTGGCATTTGGAACATCAGTTTCAAGTTTGCAAGTTCATTTGTTTAAGCAGTCGTGGGACAGTTTGAACAGATATGCTTACATAATTGCGTCGTTGGCTGCACAGGGTATGACGAATCAGCAGATAAGTAGTCGAATAGGTATTTCTGTGGATTCGGTCAAGTATCGTTTGCGAAAGATATTTCAGCAATTGGGTGTCAGTAGACGATTTGAGCTTGTTGAACAGTGGCGAGTTATGAATACTATTGCACACCAATCCGAATATGATGAGAGCCCATTCGGCCGATTGCGAAATTGGTTTTTAAATCAGCAGCAACCGCTGGATCAGTCTGAACTGTTGACGCTCATACAAATAGCCTTGAATGGTGATTCCGAGGATTCTGAGTTGTTGGCTATTCGGTCGGAGCGAGTTCGAACTTTGATCGAAGATATCTTGCGCAATCAATTGTCGTTTGCACCAGTATTACTGATGCGACTCTGGCTTGAAAGTGGTTGGTCGACTCAACAGCTCATTGGTTTGGCGCCGGTTGGTTATCCATTTATGAAATATGAGGTTTTCGGCGAAGAAGACAAGCGTATTGTTGCACTGCAATGTGATGGTTATAACGACGAGCAAATCGCCCGGCGAATGCACTTCGATTACACGCAAGTTGTGTCATATCGGTGTAACGCAATGTGTGTGGCGATGGGATCCAGATACGATTACACGTGGCTATTGTTGGCTGCGATGCTGACGAGAATATGAGGTGAATGATGAAAGGGTTGTTTCCTGAATGAAATATTCGGGAAACAACCCTGTTTTTTGTTTATGATGACATGTTGTATGAGATTTGGGTATTTGCTGTGGTTCTGCTACAGTAGCGCCGATGAAACATAATGATGACAATCTAATTCGCTCTGCCACGGGGGCACTTGAGTTGCTCAAAAACGGCGCCATTGGCGTACTGCCGACTGATACGGTGTACGGCCTGGTGGCGCTGGTCATGGACCAAAGTGCTGTGGAGCGCATGTATGCGCTGAAACACCGGAAACATAAGCCCGGTACAGTGATAGCTGCCAGTATTGAGCAATTGATTGAGTTGGGGCTGGATGAGACGGAGTTACAGCGGGTCCGTCAGTGGTGGCCTGGCGCTTTGAGTGTGGTGATACCGGCACATGAGGATTTAGCGTATTTGCATCAAGGGGTGGGGTCGTTGGCGGTGCGTGTGCCGGGAGACACCCGAGTACGTGAATGGCTGCAGCACACTGGTCCACTGATGACGACTAGTGCCAACCATCCGGGCGAACCGGGTGCGGTATCGGTTGCTAAGGCGCAGAGCTATTTTGATGGGGCGGTTGATTTCTATGTCGATGGTGGCGATTTATCAGGCCGCGAACCTTCGACGGTGGTACGCTGGGAGGAGCGCGGTTTGAAAATATTGCGACAGGGGGCGGTAGAAGTCCGACCAGGGACGTGTGTCTTTTGTCTCGAAAATGGACTACTCAATGGCGATATTCTGGCTGAGACTACCGAAGTTTTCATGATAGCGGCGGCATCGCGGAACGGTAACTACCTGATAATTCCCAAAGTTCATATTGAGGATCCAGCGCATTTACCGGCTAATTGGTGGCGCGGAGTGCGGCAAGTACTGCCGCAGGTGCCAGGCTTGGGCAAGCATTACAATTTGTCGTTTAACGTCGGTCACACGGCGGGACAGACCGTGCCGCATTTGCATTTGTGGGTGGTACCGCGAACGGCTGGTGGCCAAGACCGGGGCATGGGCCTCGTGGGACTAATCGAGAAAGTTAATACAAATGCCGCGACGATCAGCTAAAAAGCGGCCGCTTTTGCCACCGAGCGAATACGCGCGGGCACTGTGGGGGGTAGCGCAGATCAGTGCCCAGAGTGCGCCGTTGGCGGTAGTATTTAAGCTGTCTGGAGCAGTCATTAACTCTGCTCTACCGATAGCAACTACTTATTTTGCGGCTTTGACGACTACTGAGCTGGCACGTGCGTATGCTGGTTCGGCAGCAGCTGGTCGTTTGGCCCTGACATATGTCGCAATTACGGCTGGTTTGGGGCTTTTTCAGGTAATTTGGCGGACCGTCGATAACTATTTGCAGGAAAAGTTGCGCTATCTGGTGGAATCGCGGGTAAGTGACATGATGTACGATCGTTTCCTGGCTTTGGATTTCTGGCGGTATGATGACAAAGATACGGTAGACCTATACGATCGAGCCCAAAAATTTAGTCAGTTTTTTGCCTATATTTTTGACCGGTTTGCTGGTCTGGCCACCCAAATTATTACGTTGGTATTTGCATTGGTGGCATTGGGCGTATTCTTGCCGTGGCTAGCGATGGCTACATTGGTGGCAGTGATACCAAGTATGTATGTGCAATTTAAAGTATCTCGAGCTCAAATAGAGCATTGGAATAGTCAAGTTGATACCCGGCGGTCTAAATCTTATATTGAGTGGAATTTACTTCAGCCCAAGGCCATTGCCGAGTTGCGCTTGAATAGCTTGGCACGGCATTTATTAGATTTAAGGGTGAAACTGCGCGAAAAAGACGAACGGCAACGACTCGATTACGAGCGCAAATTCCTTGGGCAGCGATTATTGAGTGACGGCTTGCAGGCAATTACCGAGCTAGGCGCATTATTATGGATCGTTGGTCAGATCGCCAATCGGGCTCAACCGATCGGTCAATTTGTGTATGTGCAGCAATTGGTTTCGCGGGCATTAGGATCGGCCAGTACCTTTGTAGCGCAACTCGGTACGATTGATGAAGATCTGGCAAATCTCTTTGATTATCGGACATTTATGGCGTTGCCCGTCGGTCAGGGTGGTAGCCGGCAGTTGGCAGGTATGCCGGCGGTGGTAGCGTTTAAAAACGTCACATTTCGATATCCTCAGGCGAAATCTGGCAGTTTGCGTGACGTTAATTTAACAATTAAACGAGGCCAGCATGTGGCGCTTGTGGGCGAGAATGGTGCCGGCAAATCGACGCTGATCAAATTGCTGACGGGACTATACGCACCGACTCATGGTGAGGTACTGCTCGATGGTATATCGGTAAGCGAGTATTCCTTGGAAAGTTGGCATGCGCATCTGAGCGTGTTGCAGCAAGATTTTGACCAATACGCTTTTGCTAGTGTGCGCGACAATATATATTTTGGTGATGTTTCGAAGGCACTTGATACCAAGCAATTACATCGGGCAATGAGGGCGGCAGAAGCAGCTGGGTTTGTGGCTAAATTGCCATTTGGTGAACAGACTTTGCCCAGTACCTGGATGGAGGATGAACATGGTAATAAGGGTACAAATCTCTCGGGTGGACAGTGGCAACGGATTGCCTTGGCTCGCAACTTTTACCGTGATAGCGACATGATTATATTGGATGAGCCGACCAGTGCTATTGACGCCTTAGCTGAAGCGCGGATATTTAAGCGGTTGTTTGGAGAAAATAATGAAAAACGGTCCTGACCATTAGCCATCGGTTGAGTACCGTCGAACAGGCAGACTTAATTATTGTATTAACTGACGGGCGCATAGCGGAATCTGGCACGCACACCGAATTGGTGGCTTCTCGTGGTGCATACTATCATTTATTTGAAGCACAGCTTACGAAAAACTAGATCGGTAAACTGGGATTGGTCGTGAGGCTCAGCGGATCGGAGGTACGCCCTGCTAATGCCAAGTGATAGCCCATGGCGCCAATCATGGCACCATTGTCGGTACAATATTGGATGGGGGCATAATTCATGGTGATTGGTAACTGTGCCGACACTTCTTGGCGCAGCCGGGTATTAGCTGCCACACCGCCTGCGATAACGACTGATTTGGGCTGATATTGGGTGTAGGCTTTGCCCAGGCTGGCAACTAATGTCTGACAGACGGTGGCCTGGAAACTGGCGGCCATGTCGGCTTTCTGTTGATCAGTGAGTAAGGCCGGTATCTGTGTTGAGTGCAAGCGGAAATCAGCACCAACGGCGTGCTGGAGTGCGCGCAAGACGGCAGTTTTGAGGCCGGAAAAACTAAAGTCATACGGATTATCGAGGCGGGCGATTGGTAATTTGAAGGCTGATTCATCGCCCTGGAGAGCGAGCTTGCCGATTTGCGGACCGCCAGGATAGGGTAGGCCAATCATGCGGGCGACTTTGTCGAAGGCTTCACCGGCGGCGTCGTCGCGGGCACTCCCCAGCAAGCGGTATTCGAGCAGGGATTCAAATAATAATAAATGTGAGTGGTTGCCGGAAACGCTCAGTGATAGGAGTGGAAATTGAGGCTCGGGCTCAATTAAAAAGTTGGCAAAGGTATGAGCAACCACGTGATTGACGGCGTAGAGCGGTTTGCGGTGGGTGAGTGCCAATGTGCGGGCGGTGAGGGTACCAATGAGTAGACTACCCAATAGGCCAGGTCCATGGGTAACGGCAATGCCATCGATGTCGTCCCAAGAGACTTTAGCGGTGTCGAGGGCTTCGTGAATGACCGGGAGAATTACTTCTATATGGCTGCGGGCCGCCACTTCCGGTACGACGCCACCATAGGCTTGATGGATATCAATTTGAGATGCCACCACATTTGACATGGCGTGACGGCCGTCTTCAACGACAGCCGCTGACGTTTCATCACAAGATGTTTCAATTCCGAGAATGCGCATAACGAGGGGTAGTATAGCCCAGATGAGTATAAAAATGAAGCGCCCGGCTCTCTCGCACGATTGGGAGAGAGCCGGGCGAATAGTTACAGCGAGGAAACGTAGCGGCTGCAGGATGTTGGTTTCAGGCCGGTCGGGGGTCGAGTGTCATACTCACGATACTGAGCAGGCTTTCGTGTTTACAGCCGGTATCGTGAACAGCTTTGGCTATTTCGAATTTGCGGTATGGGCTAAGAGTTGGGCTGCATAGGCGTCCCTGTACCCAAGCAACTGCCTGTGCGTAAACAGGTAGATTGGCGATGTTGTCAGCTTGGATACTTAAAATAGCAACGACTAGCATGAGCGCGCGCCGGTTATCCTTGCAATATGGCACATTTGGTGTGGCCTCGTGACTGCCAATCAGTCGGCGGTAGAGGTATTCGAGTGCAAGTCCAACGGCACCGACTAGCCTGATATCAGCGTAGTTGACTACAATGCTGCAGGCCAGCAGGTCGTAATACTGTAACCTGGCGTTTTCGCCTTGCAAGCTATCACTCAGGGCAGCATTTATGGTGGCGGCTAACTGGTTCGGATTTGCCGCCGCCAGAAGATCTGTGATGGCTAAATTTAGGGCGGTCGTATCAGAACGAATTGCCATTGTTTGCCTCTCTTATCTGGACGGCCGTGAAGGGTGTGTGTTGACCATGTAGATAGCGGGCATGGCGCGACGCACTGGCATGGATGCGATTGTGAGGGTACGCGAATCTATCACTATAATTTGCCTCTCGGTCGGAGATGGACACACAAATTCGTTGAGTTATGGTACGGCTACTTCGAGCGCTTGTCAAAGTATAGGTGGTACAATTAGCCTATGAACCTGCTTGAGATTAAGGATAAGACAGCTTGGAATGATTATGTGAATGCTCATTCTGGCGGCCATCCCTTGCAATTATGGGGTTGGGGTGAATCCAAGCGGCCTGGTTGGCGTCCAGTGCGACTAGCGCTGGTTGAAGGAGACACTTGGTCTGCGGCGGCTCAGGTGTTGCTTTGGAAAATTCCGCGTATAAAATGGGTGGTGGCGTACGTTCCGCGAGGTCCAGTTGGTGCGGCTGAAAGTACTGTCACCCAAGAATTGATGGAACAAGTAATAGATTGGGCTCGGCAGCAGGGCGCCATTTATGTACGCATTGAGCCAGCGTGGCGCATGTCCGATTTGAAATGGCCAGGTTTGCGGCGGGCAAAGCACCAGTTACAAATGCGCCAAACATATGTAATTGACCTGACTAAGCCGCTTGATGAAATACAAGCGGCGATGAGTCGTAAGCACCGGCAATATTCGGGCAAAGCCCTTCGGGATGGTGTTGAAGTTCGGCGGCTCGAGCCCGGCGTCATCGGTGATATGTACGCTATCTATCTGGCTACGGCTCAACGAGCAGGATTTGGCATTCACGCTCGCGATTATTATTTGAATTTATGTCGTGAACTGGGCGCAGCCAGTGTGCTGTATGAAGCCCGTTTTGAAAACCAACCAGTGGCATTTTTGTGGCTGGCTACGGGCGGGGGCGACGGCTTATGAACTGTATGGTGGCGTTAACGCAACGGGTCAAAAGATGAGAGCCAATTATGCCTTAAAATGGCGAGCCATTACTGATGCGCAGAATGCAGGTTTGAAGTTTTATGATTTTAACGGCCGCGTTAGTGATGGAGTCAGTCAATTCAAGGAAGGTTTTGGGCCAGATGAGGTTGATTTTGTTGGTACTTGGGATCGGGCCAATCGTGCCGGCAGCTTATGCCTTGTGGGAAGGTCTGTGGCCGGTCATTAAACGGGTTGGTCGTGTGCTCAAGGGTCGTCACTAAAGATTAAGATGGCCCTGTTCTCGAGAAAGAACAGGGCCGGGTGAAGAAATGCCTGCTAGGTCATATCTTGCATCAGTAGGAGTTTGGCAACGCCGATCGTGACTCCGTGGATATGGCTGTCGGCTCGATACTGAATGATGGTACGGGCGACTAGTACTCGTTCGGACAACGGTTCATCTGAATTGATGAGATAACCGATGATAGATAGTTGCAGAAACGGCACTTCCTGGTTGTAGGGGCAGCAATACACCCATGATGGCTTCATCGGACAATTCTGCTATCCGATTCATGCGGAATTTGGCCGCGGCGAGCTCGGCAAATGTATTCATATTGCACTCCTATAGGTTGAGTAGGATGAATGCTTGAGCTGCGTATGGATATTACAACCGGTTAGATTAAATGTCGAGTTCGAGACTGATGGGGCAGTGGTCGATCCCATGATGGCCTGGTGGATGTCGGCGGCTTTGACTTTGTCTTTGAGCGCCGCTGATACCAAGAAATAATCGATGCGCCAGCCGGTGTTATTGGCGCGGGCATTGCCGAAGTTTGACCACCAGGTGTAGTGGCCGTTGCCCTGATGAAAGAGGCGGAATGTGTCTACAAAACCAGCATCGATGAAAGCTTGGAAACCGACGCGCTCTTCGTCGGTGAAACCGCGTTTGCCAACATTGGGTTTGGGACGGGCCAAGTCGTCGGGTGTGAGCAACGTTGAGATCGCCGCAAAAATTGACGGGCTTGGGGTCGTTGCCAAAGGCGCCGACTTCAAGTCCCTGGCAGTATTCGAGAAACGCCGGATCCCAGTGCTGGTTACGCAACGGTATGCGCGACAAATCGTCTTTGGCATTGGGCGTATAGACGGTTACCACGTAAAAGTTATCAAATTTAGCCGTGAGTACGCGGCCTTCGGTATCGGGGTCGCCGTATTTGTCGTCGGTCATGGCGTACTTGGCTTTGATGGCGTCGGGTAGACCATGGTTGGTCTTGAGTGGTTCGATTTTTGCTCAAAATGGCGGTACCAGAATAGCCTTTTTGTCGGCTGAGTTGATATAGGTATGGTAGCCATCGGCGTTGGTGATAATTTCTTCCGGCTGGGCTTTGGTCTCCTGGATGCACAAGATGTCGGGTTGCTCAGATTCGAGAAAGGGGTGAAATAGTTCTTTGCGCATGACGGCACGAATGCCGTTGACGTTCCAGGAATAGAGTTTCATGAAAGTTATTGTACTATATTGAAAATGTATATACAATTGTAGTTACAATGAGTGAATACA
Source organism: bacterium (assembly GCA_016699105.1). GTDB lineage: Bacteria > Patescibacteriota > Saccharimonadia > UBA4664 > UBA4664. The sequence continues at coordinate 335,974 of CP064960.1, forward strand.
CTGTTACAGTAATCAAAACGGGCAATTCTTATGCGCTGCGAGTGCCTAAGGCGTATGTGGTTGATGGCGGTCTTGCATTAGGTCAAAAGGTGGAGGTGTCGCTGCCGAAAAACGATCAGGTGCGTATCATCAACAAGATCGTGCAGCCTTTGAACAAGCCTTTCAAGAGCTGCAGAAATCGAATCCTTTGGTGACATTGAAGACCCGGTAGCATGGCAGCGTGAGATCAGAAAGGATCGACCTCTGCCGGGTAGAGATTAACTTTGGTTATAGCAGATACCAATATTTTCATTTACATTGCTCAGCATAAACTACCGGCTGATATTTTCGGTGGTCGAGATGTTGGTTTTGCATCTGTCACGCGCATCGAAGCCATAGGCTTTGACCGTTTGCCGGTACGTGAAGCCCGCTGGCTGGAAGAAGCATTTAGGTCGCGAGAGCAAATTTACTTGAGTGAAGCTGTGCTATTGCGGGCAATTGAGATTCGGCAGATCCGGAAAATGAGTCTAGGAGACTCCATAATTGCTGCGACGGCGTTGGTGCAGGAGGCGGAGTTGTGGACGGCCAATACTGCCGATTTCGCTGGTATAGCAGGCTTAAAAATTCACAATCCATTGTCATCATAGGGTATAGTTGAGGCACAATGGCAATGCGACGGGCAACAGAAGACGAAATTTCTCGCTGGGATGAACTGGTGGCGGCTAATCCCGACGGTGGCAACTCGTTGCAAACACGCACCTGGGGTGAGTTTAAGGCGCGGTGGGGCTGGCAGCCGGCGCAGTTTGTTTATGAGCTAACAGGTGGCCGGCTCGTGGCAGCACAATGGCTGAGCCGGCAGATTCCTGGTTTCGGTGTTATCTGGTATTGTCCGAAAGGCCCCGGCGTAACGACGCCAGCAGATTATCTGGAGGTAGTCCGGCAGACGAGTGCGGCGGGATTATTGGCAGGCTTGTGGGCGCGGTTTGAATCGGAAGTATTACACGACGAAATGGATATCTCGTCATTGGCTGAAGCCGGGCTCGTGCGAGCGAATCGGGATCCAGCGAGCAAATCGACTATCTTCGTTGATCTGAGTCCTGGAGAAGAGGCGCTGTTGGCAAATTTCAGCCAGAGTGCCCGGCGCAATATCCGTAAGGCGCAGGCTGGAGGGGTGATCGTAGATGTTGTACCAGCGACAGCCGAAAATTTGGATATCATGTTTGGACTGATGAAGGCGACGGAAGCGCGAGCCAAATATGGCTTACGGCCGCAGAAATACTTTTTAGATTATTGGCAGGCGCAAATTGCTGCCGGCCAGGGGCAGCTGTTTTTGGCTCATCATGAGGGCGACATATTGGCGGGCTTGTTTTTGACGTATCTGGGTGAGCGCGGTTGGTACAAAGACGGCGGATCGTTTGATCTCAAGCGCGAATTGCAGGCACCATATCTGGTGCAGTGGGAAGTTATGCGGTGGCAGATGCAACAGGGGATTAAACAATACGATCTGTTGGGTTCGCCGAATCGGGACAAAGTTGGTACTGGTGTTTCGAATGACGGATTGTATACGTTTAAGTCGAAGTTTAACCCGGAAATCACTGAGTTTATGGGCTGCTACGATCTACCTTTGGCGGGAAAACTTGCATATACCGCGTGGCGCAAAGTAGGTGAGCGGGTGGCGGCTCGGCTCGCCGCACGATCGCCGGAACGATTCTTGTATTAGTTTAAGTTTCAAATTGACGCCCCGGAGCTATAGCCAATATGTGGGCTGTAGCTCCGGGGCGATTGCTAGACGATGACGGTCGTAAATGTGCCGGTATATCGGGGATTGTCATGGCGAACTCGGCCCATGGCCGATGTTGGTGACGATTGGTCGCTCATCTTGGCAGAGTGGACAATTATGGGCTGGATACGTCTGAAGATCAGCGTGGAGGTCAGATGGGTAACAGAGTGCATGCAAGCTGGGGAGCTCAAGCTGGTGGCAGAAATACTCCCCGGTTGAAGATGACACTGCCACCAATGACGGTGGCGCCAGCAGAACGGGCGGCATCAATTACGGCTTTGAGGCTGCCGCCGGTTGTGAGCATGTCTTTGACTACGAGGACGCATTTGCCGGTAATCAGCCGGTCAAAGCCGCGAGTTAATTTGAAACCACCATCCGTATCTGATTTTTCAGCCCAAAGTGTTAAAGGCCTAGTCTGTGTTCCGAAGCCAAATCCGGTGTAAATAGCCAAGCTTAATGCCGCCAATAGCCGGTCCCAGAATAATGTCTGGCGCGTCGTGATAAAACGGAGCGGCCAAGCGGTGACCCAATGTTTCCATTAGTTGGCCGTTACCAAAAGCCGGATCGAGATTGATATAGCTGCCAGCGTGCCGGCCAGACTTGAGTACAAATGATAGCCGGTATATATGCAGCCGGCGTCGCGTAGGCGATCAACGATAGTGTTGATCGGGTGAGTTATTGTCATCAGATGCTCCTAGCGGAAAGGTGCGTGACTATTGCCGATGATTGCTATTGTAAGACGATAGGGACAGGTTTGACCAGATTGGCGGCACACAACCAAAAGTCGGTCAGTGCCCGGCGAGTAATACTGTCGACATTGAGTTTGGGTAAATCACGAGGTCCGTGGATGGTCACTAGTTGGGCGGATTGGTGCAGTCGGAGCTGGTCTGGTTGTTCCACGAGCCGGACAAAAAAATGATGAGGCCAGTAGGTACGCCAGTACATGAGTTTGGCGTTGTCGTGATCGAGATTGGTATGTTGCAAGAGGCTACGACTGGCGGCAGCGATGGGTGATTCGTTTGCCCACAGCGCGAGAGACATGGGTCGCACCAATGGAAATTCGGAATGGTGATCGGGCTGGTGTGGGTCGAGTTGAAGTAAGAGAGACCCATCGGAACGAAGGAGTAGGACACTGGCTTGTGAGGCTATGGTTTGGTCCAGGGTCGTCATAATGCTATTCTACAGCTAATGCTACGCAAATTGGTAAAGCTTATTATTCCGGTCGGCGTCTTTCGAGTGGTCGAGCCAACAGGCCATCTTATGGAAGCTATTTTTTGGAACCTGGTGCTCGGTTTTCCGGCTCGGGGTTTGAAGGTAATAGGTGTAACCGGAACAGACGGCAAAACCACTACCAGTACCATGATCTACACCATGCTCAATGACGCTGGTATCAAGACTGGACTGATGACGACCATAGGCTACGGTGTGCCGGGGGATTGGCATGATAATCACGTCCATATGACCACTATGCAAACCAAGCCGATGCTGGAGCGTATTCGACAACTGCGTCGCGCAGGCATAGAGTGCCTGGTGCTCGAAACAACTAGTCATGCCCTGGCTCAACACCGGGTGTGGGGGATACCGTACAGTGTGGCGGTAGTGACTAACATCACGCATGAACACCTGGATTACCATGGTACCTATGAACGTTACCGTGAAGCCAAGCTATTACTTTTTCGACAGGTGGCAGTGGGAAGTGGCCTCAAGATAGGAATTATCAACGCCGATGACTCAAGCGCGCCGTATTGTATGGCTACGGGTGTCAAACCGATGACCTATGGCGTAGTGGCTGCCAGTGCCGATTTGCGGGCGCGCGAGGTACGCAGTGGTGCCACTGGTAGTACCTACAAACTCAAGTTTGGTGATCAGCTTGCGACGGTTCAGGTCCACTTGCCAGGATCATTTAATGTCTCAAATTCATTGGCGGCAGCGGCGGTGGGGCAAGCATTGGGACTTTCGGCGCCACAGATTGTGCGTGGTATTGGTGCACTCAAAACGGTAGAAGGGCGCATGAATCAGATAGACGTTGGTCAAGATTTTGCAGTCATCGTCGATTTTGCTCACACACCGGATAGTTTCGACAAAATATTAGCCAGTATGCGCGATCTGACGCAAGGACGGTTGATTGTTATGTTTGGCTCTGCTGGCCGGCGAGATGTCAGCAAGCGGGGTAAGCAAGGGGCGATTGCCGGCAAATGGGCTGATGTAGTGGTGATTACTGAAGAAGATGATCGCGATGTGGACGGGCAAGAAATTATGGATCAGATAGCTGGCGGTGCCGAAAGCGCTGGAAAAGTGCGTAATACCAATCTGTTTTTGGTGCCTGACCGGACCGATGCCATCAATTTTGCGGTGAACAAAGCACGGTTTGGGCAAGGAGACACGGTACTCCTGCTCGGTAAGGGTCATGAGAAAACAATTGAACGGGCTGACGGTGAGCATCCCTGGGATGAACTAGATACTGCGCGCCAAGCGGTCAAACAGCGGTTGATGGCCAAATAGATGAAGTTTGTATACGCTCGGGATCTTGATCTGCAGGATCTGCCGGAATCATCGGCGAGCGCCAATTGGTTAGTGGTTGATGCCGATGGAAACATCCGGACTTGGAGCTGGTGGGCATTAATTTTCCTGATGTTGGCGGTGGTAATGAGCATCTTATTCCCGTCGCTCGGTGGCACCATGCAACTGCTCTTCATGCTTTGTGTGATGGCGTATGTTTTGGCTGTATGGTTTGCGCAATCAAAGAATGATCGACAAACCGAAGGAGCGCTGTTGGCATTTGCAACCCGCAATCGTTGGTCATATGAACGTGCTGGACTCGGGGGATTAAATCAATCGAGTTTGCTGTGGCAACCGGATGCACAGTCGACGGTGCGGCATGGCTTGCGCAATCGAATGTCTGAATGGGATGTGGCTGTTTGGGATCATCAAGTAGTCCGGGGGACGGGCAAATCGCGGCAAGAGTGGCGCTTTACCGTCATTGCAGTGCGCTTAGATCGTATGGTGCCGCACATAGTCTGCGATAATCGCCATAACAATGGTCAGAATCTACTGGCTTCATTGCCGACACAGTTTGCGGGTAATCAAGAGTTGAAGCTCGAAGGCGATTTTCCACAACACTTCAAAGTGTATGCACCCAAAGACTACGAGCGCGATGCTTTGGTCTTTTTAACGCCGGATGTCATGCAGGCTTTGATGGCAACTGAAGTGGCTTGTGATTTTGAGCTGGTCGATAACGTGGCCTATGCCTATGTGCCAGGGGCGTTTCATCCCACTAAGTCAGCGGTGAGTAAACTGTTGGCAGTTGTTGAAATGATGCAAAAAGAATTCGGCAAACAAAACCAGGGGTATCAACCGGCAGCGGATGTTAAATCGGTGGCAGCTACGATCGAACCGGGTGGCCGACGTTTAAGGCAAACCAACCCGACATTGTATCTGATCATAGCGTCTGTTGGTGTTATGTTGTGGAATGCGACATTTGTCTTGCGACCGTTCATAGACAATGCATCGCCGTGGCTGATGGTTGTACCATTGTTTCTAGCAGGTTGCGTGGTGCTTGTATTGTGGCACCGCGGGCGTTAGGGCATATGAAAACGGTAGGTATTATCGGTTTTGGCGTCTTTGGGGCTTTTATGACGCGGGTATTGGCTCCATACCTCCACGTGACGGTCAGCAGCCGACTAGCCAGCTCCGAAGCTGTCCAGTCGGTCGGGGGAACGCTGGTGAGTTTTTCTGATGCCTGCCGGGCAGATGTGGTGGTGCCGAGCGTGCCAGTGCAGAATCTGGAGACAGTCTTGCAGAAGATGGCGCCATTGCTGAAGGCGGGTACCCTTGTGGCAGATGTGGCTAGTGTTAAAACGGTGCCAGTGCAGTTGATGGAGCGCATATTGCCGGGTGACGTCGACATAGTGGCGACCCATCCATTGTTTGGTCCCCAGAGCGGTGCCAATGGGGTGCAGGGGCTACCGATGGTCATCTGGCCGGTGCGGGTATCGGATGGCCGTATGTACCGTCTCGAGACGTTTTTGAAGGACTGTCTGAGACTTGATGTGCAGCGAGTGAGTCCCGATGAACATGACCGGGAAATGGCCTATGTGCACGCGTTGACGTTTCTGCTGGGTCGGGCTTTTCATGATCTGGATATACCTAACACACCGCTGAAAACCAAGACCTATCAGCATTTATTGGATGTACGGCGAATCGTGGAGCATGATACGCCAGAATTATTTGAGACTATCCAAAAGTATAATCCCTATGCTGCCGACATGAGGCGGCGGCTGGTGGGGAGTTGGAATCGTTGGAGCGCGAATTAGCTGTGGTAGAGTTGAGACATGAGTAACCACGAAGCAATTATGAAACTGGCCCTAGATGAAGCGGCGCTGGCTGTAAGAGAGGGCAATGCTCCATTTGCTTGTGTTGTAACTGATGAAGCTGGAAATGTCGTGATCAAAGAACATGACCGGGTAAATGAATATACGGATCCGACAGCCCACGGAGAAGTGAATGCCATTCGGGCTTTGTGCAAGCAGCTAAACAAACTTTCTCTGCGTGAATTTACTTTCTATACAACATCGGAACCATGTCCCACATGTATGACTTGTATGATCAAGGCCAAGGTAGCACAAAACTTTTATGGTGCGAAAACTGAACCGACTGCCTCATTGTCAATTCCGGCTGAAGAGATAGCAAGACAGTCCAAAAATACCCTATATCAGTAGTAGGTGGAATTCTTGCCGACGAATGTCTTGAACAACGCAATCGTTTGCTGTCTTAATCTTGCTTGTTTAAAGTCAAACTGACGCAGCGGATGCCACCGCCGGTGAGCTTAAATTGGCTAACACTTGTTGTGGACACCTCATAGCCGTGACTGCGCAGGTCGGCGGTTAATTTGGGAGCGGCATCGGTCATGACGACGGTGCGGCCGGTGCTAACTAAATTGCATGCAAAACCATCACGGGCTTCAGCCTCGTCGACTGAGATTATGGTAACTGGATTGACGGGGCGTGTAGCTAAGCTCTGAATAGTTTGGCGGCTGTCGGGTAGAAGGGCGTCGAGGCAGACAGCCAGAACATTGGGAGCTATGACGGCTACGGCCAGATCGATGTCGTAATAGTAACTATCGGCTAGACCGGTAACAATATTAGTTTGTGGTTGGCCGTGTTCGTCTAATTGCGGCTTTGCCTGAATGGGAATGGGCGAGATGCCCAGCCAGTCGAAATCTTTGAGTAAAGCCGGCGTTAGCTTGGTGCGGTAGCCGTGTCCAAGAATGGCTTCATGGTCGTTGAATAGTAGAGTGTCGCCCTGGCCAGAGAAGTAATCGTGCGGCCGACGGCAATGAAACCCGAGTTGTTCGAGTTGGTCTTGGGCATACGGTTCTTCAGACTCGCGGGCATTGGGTAGTTTCGATAAGAGGGCTTTGCCTTGGTACGTCACGGCCCAATTAGCCGTGTAGACGCCATCTTGACAATCTGGTGGACTGGGAATCTGGACGACATTGATACCGGCGGCTTTGATGGCAGATTGATATGTTCAAACTGCTGCTGAGCGTTGCGGCGATCGGGGCCATGATGAGTATCTTCATAGGCATTAATTCCGGCGATGCCGATGTGGTTCGGATCAGTCATCAGGATGTGGTGATTGAGCATTGGTTGCTCAGTCATGCTTGGATATGATCATGAACGAGGTGAAGTTAAACTTGAGGTCTTGGATGCTCGGCTCGAGGATCTCCAAGCCATATAGCTTGGCGGCGGTGGCAGAGGCAATGACGGCCACATTTGCTCTAGCTTGCCTTCGGCGAGATCCTTAGCAGCTAATGCGGTGTCAGCATATTCGACATGCTCAATTTTGGGCCAACTGCGGCGCAGGTAAAATTTACATTGGGCCAAGGCTTGATGATGCGACACAATCTTTTGAATAGTTTCACGCTTGCTGCCTGGTTTGACGATCAGATTTTGGTGAACATCAATCTCTAATATACCTTCGATATGGTAGAGAAAATCGGCTGAGGCGTAGACGGTTTCAACGACAATGCCTCCATTGGAATTCTCCAGAGGCACCACGCCGTACTGTACCTTGCCAGTGGCGACCATTTCCATGGTATCGCGGGCGGTGGTGGCATAGACCGTTTCAGCCTGGAGGCTTTCAACGCGCATAAACTTGGCAGCGGCTTCTTCCGAAAAACTGCCGGCAATACCGGAAATAGCGATCTTTGGTAGATTTGAGTTTGATTCTGCTTGTGCCATTGCTATAACGGTACCAGATGAGCTGGAATTTGGGTATAGCGCTGGCTGTACGCAATACTGATAAATCGCTGATTTGAGGCGGAAGATTTAGAAGATTGCCAGACGATCGTGCGCGAGCTTAGAGAGATAATCGGACAACGCTTAATCTAACGGGAGGTGTGTATGAAGAAGTTACTTATGCAAATGGCTGGTGGCGGTGCTCTAGCGCTAGCATTTGGATTGGTGTCAGCTGGTGGTGCGGCGGCATCCGACGGCCATAAAGAGTATAAGCATGATTGCGATCGTGGCAAGGTAGAGCAGCGCGATTGGAATCATGCCGACAAAGCCAAGTGGCATCACTGGAAGCAGGGTGAGCACAAATATCAGATGGTAAGCTACCGTCATGACAAAGATTGTGACCCCAAGGTAACGTATGCCAAGTATGAAGCCAAGCACGACAATTGGTCGAAGGATCGCGACTGCGATTAAGCCGGCTGGCTGACAACTCAATCAACCTTGGTACCCCGCCCCTCTATACCAGAGGGGCGGGCGGCGTATAATAGGTGATATGAATTTTGTTGAATCTATCTTTAAAGCGTATGACGTTCGAGGAATTTCTGGTGAAGAGTTAACTGACGAAGTAGCACGAGCCTACGGGCGGGCAGCAGCCGATTGTCTACCACATAAGGGTCCAGTGATTGTTGGACGTGATATGAGAGTAGATTCAGAAAGTTTGGCAGCTGCAGTCATCGATGGTTTGACGCAGCAAGGCCGCGACGTCTGGGATATTGGTCTGGTTACGACCGATATGGTATATTTTGCGGCTGGGAAATTTGCCGAAACTGCCGGTGGAATCATGGTGACAGCCAGCCACAACCCCGGAAAATACAACGGCATCAAAATGGTTGGTCATGGCTCGGTGCCCATGGGAGCCGCCAATGGCCTTTTGGATATCAAGCAAAAACTGGTTGATGATGATTTCGCGCCACCAGCGCCAAACCGCGGCCAAGTGACCAAGAAAACTATCCATGACGATTGGGTTGATCAAATCCTGACGTTTATGAATCTAGACGCACTCAAGCCTTACCACATAGCTGTTGATGCCGGTAATGGTATGGGCGGGGCAATATTCCCTCATTTGGGGGCAAGATTGCCTTTAAGGTGGAGGAAATGTACTTTGAGCTTGACGGGACGTTTCCTAATCACATAGCCAATCCTCATCTCTATGAGACGCTGACCGATTTGTGTAATAAGGTGCGCCAGGGAAAACTTGATTTTGGTTTAGCTTTTGACGGTGATGGCGACCGCGGCGGGATAGTGGATGAATCTGGCCGACCAGTGCCTGAGCACGTGATGGGAGCAATGCTCGTTGCCTATTTTTTGAAGAACCATCCTGGAGCCTCCATTGTGTATGATTTGCGGACGAGTCATATCGTCAAAGATACGATTGTGGCGCACGGCGGACAGGCATTGCGTTGCAAAGTTGGTAATGATGCGATCAAAACCATGATGCGCCAAAGTGGTGCGGTGCTGGGTATCGAAGCATCGGGTCACTATTACTTCCGAGACGATTATTACAGTGACTCTGGCATTATTGCCGTCATGAGCGTGGTCAGTATTTTGGCTGAGTCGGGCAAACGATTGAGTGAACTAGTCAAAGAATATGAGTCGGTTTACGCGACAGCACATGAAACTAATCTTGAAGTCGATAATGCAGCTATGGTAACGACCAAGCTGGCCGAAACTTTTGCTGATGGACAGCAGGATAGACTAGATGGATTAACGGTGACATTTCCCGATTGGTGGTTTAACTTGCGGGCCAGTAATACGGAACCAGTGGTCAGGCTAAATATTGAAGCGAGTAATGAAGACTTACTCGCCGAAAAAAAGGCAGCAGTTGAGGCCGTGATAGGAGGTCGGGTACATGGCTAATCTACGTGATAGTCTCTCGTATGATCCCAAAGAAATGGGATTTGGTACTTCGGGCTTGCGGGACCTGGTAACTGTTATGACTGATCTGGAATGTTATATCAATACGACAGGATTTCTCACTTTCTTGAGTGAATCTGGGCAAATTAAAGCTGATGATGTCGTGTATGTGGCAGGCGATCTCCGCGAAAGTACGCCGCGGATAATCCGCGCAGTGATGCAAGCCATCATCGATGCGGGATACCGAGTTGAATATAACGGGTTTATTCCCACGCCGGCGCTGGCTTATCGGTCCTTTACCAGGGAGCTGGCATCATGGTTACGGGTAGCCATATTCCGGCAGATCGTAATGGTATTAAGTTTAATAAACCAGATGGTGAAGTACTTAAACCAGATGAAGCTGGAATTCACGCAGCGGTATCGGTGGTGCGGGCGCGGCTTTACTCGCAAGATATCCAACAATCTGCCTTCGACGGACAGGGTATGCTCAAACAAACACCCTCACTACCAGAGATAGTTAATGCCGGCCGTGCATATAATGAGCGTTATACTCATATTTTTGCAGACCAACCATTGGCTGGTAAAAAAGTAATCTTCTATCAACATTCAGCCGTGGGCCGAGATTTGTTGGTGGAATTACTGCGTGAACTCGGCGCCGATGTGGAACCAGTCGGAAGATCCGACCATTTCATCCCGATTGATAGCGAAAATGTAAAACCCGAGCACCGGGCTTATTTCAAGGAGTTAGCTGAGCAATACCCAGGATCTTTGGCGATTGTATCAACTGACGGTGATAGTGACCGCCCATTTGTGGTCGATGAAACCGGAGAATTTCACCGCGGGGATATCTTGGGGGCGGTGGTGGCGCATTGGCTCAAAGCTGATTTCGCAGCTTATCCAATCAGTAACAGTGATGCGGCCGATATCTGGCTCGGACAGCAAGGAGTGCCAATTAATCATACGAAAATCGGGTCGCCCTTTGTGATCGCGGCAATGAACGAAGCGGAAGCTGCCGGAAAGACAAAAGTAGTCGGTTGGGAAGCTAATGGTGGCTTCTTGATTGGATCAGACTTGGATGTGCGAGGCCGGAAAATGACGGCGTTGGCGACACGTGACGCCATACTGCCGATTATCGTAGCTTTGGTAGCGGCTAGTGAGGCTGGTCAGACAATTTCGGAGCTATTTGCTGGTCTGCCTCAGCGTTATACACAGTCGGGATTGATCGACGATTTTCCAGCTGATGTATACCGGCACATGGTCGAACGATTTGGGCAAGACACGCCGGAAGCCAAAGTACTGCTAGCAAGATTCTTTGGGTCCGACAATGGTTTTGGCGATATCACGAAGATCAATACGCTTGATGGTATTCGGATGTACTTTGAGAACGGTGATATTGCGCATTTACGCCAGTCGAGCAACGCGCCGCAACTTCGTATCTATACCGTGGCCAATACTCAGGACCGGGCGAATGAAATGGCCGCACAGGCATTAGCCGAACCAGATGGAATTTTTAGACAAATTCAGAAGCTGATTGAATCTGGCGGCTAAGCAGCGGGTGAGCTAGCGATTCTGATAGTCATTGAATAGGCGTAATTCAAGCTGCGCTCCAGGTAGGGCATGGGTGATTCGTAAAAGTAGATTAATACTTGGGTTGCCTTGGCCGGCTTCGATTTGAGCTATGACCGATTGGGTAGTGCCGGCGAGCTGGGCAACGTATTTTTGCGATAATGACCAAGTTTGACGACGCTCTCTGATGCGTATGCCAAATTGTGTTAATTGGCGTCTTGTTTGTTTATGGCTGCTTTCTAATATGGCTTGCTGGCGAGCTTGGACGAAGTTATTGGTAATTTTTGCAGGCATTGGGTGAACCTTTCAGGTATAAAACTGGAATTGATATGCTACAGCATATACATTTCATATGCTACAACATATCATTTTCATGTTTTACTTAAAGTTGCTTCATAAACCCTTTGTGAATAATAGGGCGCGACGACAGCCCTCTTGACGCCAAAAACGCATAACGCTATCGTAAGGGCTGGCACTCGTGCTAAGAGAGTGCTAAAGTAGATACACAAGGGTGGCGACACCCTTATTCAATCTTATAAACGAAAAATAACCAAGGAGTGTGGTATGACGTTACAACCGCTCGGCGACAGAATTGTAGCCGAACCAGTAGAGGCCCAAACCAAGACGGCAGCCGGTATCTTATTGCCGGATCAAGCTAAAACCAAGACTCAGCAAGCCAAAGTGTTGGCGGTGGGCAAAGAGGTCAAAGAAGTGAAAGTCGGTGATATCATCGTGCACACCGAGTATGGTCCTAACCACTTCAAGCAAGATGCCAACAAAGAGCTGCTTATCGTCAAAGAAGAAGACGTACTGGCAGTAGTTAAGACCAAATAAGGAGTAGATTACCAGATATGGCAAAGAAGATTTTTTATGATGACGATGCCCGCGGCCGGGTACTAGCCGGGGCCAAAGAACTGTATGAGGCCGTGCGTGTAACCATGGGCCCGAAAGGCCGCAATGTGGTGGTATCCAAGAGCTACGGTGGACGAGCGTGACTCACGATGGTGTGAGTGTGGCTAAGGCCGTGGAAATTGAAGCGCGCAATGACGAGACATTGGGTCGCGGTGTGGGTGCTGAACTGATTAAATCGGCGGCTTCCAAGACTGCCGACAACGTCGGTGATGGTACGACGACCTCAACCGTATTGACCTACCACATCTTGGCTGAGGCCAACAAGTTGATTGCCGCCGGACACAACCCCATGGATCTCAAGAAAGGCTTAGATCAGGCCGCTGAGATAGTATTGGCTGGTGTACCTGGCATGACCGAGAAGATTGCTGGCAACCGGGCTAAGATTGCCCAGGTGGCTACTATTTCAGCTGGTGACGGTGAGATTGGTGATCTGATCGCCGAAGTTATTGAAGCTGTAGGTGAAGACGGTACGGTGACTGTTGAGCAATCGCAAGGTTTGGCTCTAGAAAAGGAAGTTGTCGAAGGATTCAAGATCGATCGGGGATACGTTAGCCAATATATGGTGACCGATCCTGCTCGCATGGAAGCTGTCTACGAGAAGCCCATGATCCTGGTAACCGACAAAAAAATTGGTGGTATCCAAGAGATTTTGCCACTGCTCGAGAAAATGGCTCAGGGTGGTAAGAAAGACCTGGTCATCGTAGCTGAAGATGTGGAAGGTGAAGCATTGGCCACTTTGGTACTCAACAAGCTCAAGGGTGTATTCAACACCTTGGCTATTAAGGCGCCGGCTTTTGGTGACCGTCGCAAAGCTATCTTGCAAGATATCGCCGAGCTGACGGGTGCAACGGTGATTACTTAAGAGCAAGGCTATACCTTCGAAAACGCTACCTTGGCCATGCTAGGTAGTGCCCGCAAGGTGATTGCTGGTAAAGACGACACCACTATTATTGAAGGTTATGGTGACGCCAAGAGCGTGACAGCCCGGATTGCAGAAATTCGCGCCCAGATCGACAATGCAACCAGCGAGTATGACAAAGAAAACCTAGAGAAGCGCCTGAGCGCCTTGGCCGGCAAAGTAGCCGTCATCAAGGTCGGTGGTGCCACCGAGACTGAAATCAACGAAAGAAAGACCGCGTCGATGACGCTGTAGCCGCTACCAAGGCAGCTGTAGCTGAAGGTATCGTGCCTGGCGGCGGTGTGACTCTGGTAGACCTGAGCAAGAAGCTGACGGTTGAGCCAACCAAGATTGGTTCCAGCGCCGAAGCTGGTCACTTGGTGCTCAAGCGCGCCTTGGTGCAGCCTTTCCGTGAACTCATGCGCAACGCTGGTTTTAACCCGGACGAGAAGCTACCGGCCGTATTGGCTGCCAAGACCGGGGGACAGGGCTTTGACGTAACGGCTGCCGGTGCGTTGGTTGACCTCAAGGCCAAAGGAATTGTCGACCCAGCCAAGGTGGTACGTGAAGCCGTGCAGAACGCGGTATCGATCGCCGGTACTGCCATGACCATGGGTGCGCTCATTGTAGACATCCCCGAAGAGAAGAGTGCTGCCGGTGGTGGTATGCCGGGTGGTATGGGTGGTATGGACTATTAAGTAAGTAATATAGGCTGCGCGAACAGCCATGCTCGATTGCCTTGCGAAACTCACTGAAGTTCGAACATTCTCAGGCTTCTCCAGCATAACTGTTCGCTAGCCGTCGCTTACTGCCCACGTTCGTAAAAGTAAAAATGTGCAGGTATTAAAAGAGGCCCCTGGTGGAGTGGGCCTCTTTTATAATTGATTATTTATGTTTATTGTGACATAAGTGTTGACAATTGTAACTACTTATGCTATTATGTCTGACATGCTCGTTTGGTGCTCATGAAGATTCGTCTTCCTCTGATCATTAAACCGGCGTACCCCGACATCACGCAAGTTCACACACGAACAGGAGTCCGACCATGACTGCTCAGACCACCACCCAGCCCACCAACACGTCGACCGACGCCGAGGTGGCGCAGGAGGTCCAGGAGCCCACGGCGGCTCCCAAGGACTTCTTCGCTCCGCCGCTGGCGGCTCACGAGGGCCTCGCTGCTCTGGTCGACCAGCTCAACAACGTCGGCGCCGAGATGGCGCCCGAGGCGACCCAGAAGCCCGACCCGCACGCGCAGCTCAAGCTGCGTCGTGAGACGTACTGGGCCAAGCTCCGTGAGGAGCAGGGCCTGGCCGACGATGTCATGCCCGACTTCGATGCAGTGATGTTCCAGCCCGCCAAGGGCCGGGAATCCATCCACCTGGTCGAGAAGGACATCGACGCGTTGAAGACCATGAAGCTGACCGGCAACATCGCCGGGCGGCTGAAGTGGCTGCTCGACCGCCTGCTGGTGGACGAGAGGGTCGGCAAGCCGGCCGGACCCAAGTCCGGTGCGACCAAGGCTCCGGCCAAGGCCACCAAGTTGCAGTACCCCGTCGTGCCCCCCATCTCTTCCGAGTGGGACAAGGAGCGCCGGGACTTCTACCGACAGGTGGTCCGCGCGTGGGACTGGAAGACCTGCGAGTCGTTCCAGGCCAACTTCGCCCGCCAGAAGGGTCTCCCCCAGGAGATCTGGTTCATGCTCAATTTCAAGAAGTGTGGCCAGTTCATCGAGGCGGTTCTGCGCCAGGCTCTGGTTCTCGCGCTCGTCGAGCGCGAGCGGCAGGCCGGCAAGGAGGACGAGTACCTCGCCCTTGCCGCCGGCATCGAGGGGGCTCGCGCCTCCGAGGCTGCCAAGCTGGCGGAATTGGCCGACTGCGGCCGGGTCGTCGACCCGACCAAGACGGTCAACCCTGTCCACCGAGTCGAGGTCACCGCTGACCGCACTCCGGAGGAGATCGAGCAGGAGCGCATTGCCTTCTGGTCGAGCGTGCCGCGCGAGCTCCGCGAGGAGTTCAAGGCACGCGCTGCCAAGGACTTCGCCGCCGCCATGCTGGTGGTGCGCAAGCCCAAGAAGGTGTACACCCCCGAGCGGATCCAGGAGATGGTCTCGGCCATCTCCGTCGCGGAGCGTCTGCTCCGCGTGATCCAGCGTGAGCACGCTCAGGCCGACCAGGCCTAAGCGTCTCACCGCACTGCGGGGAGGAGTGGAAGGCTTACATGCCCCCACTCCTCCCCAACCCGATTTTAGAACTTGCGTGATGTCTCTCACCTGAATTTTCAAAGGAAACTTTGAAGATTGAGGCGAGATTGGCAGATCCGATCTCGAGGTTCATCGAAAAATCCATCCCCGTCAGAGGAGTAACGCATGACCACGTATGTGACCGAGCGGCTCGTCAGTATCGAAGAGCGGCTCGGACGAGCCACCCGAGTGATCGGGCGACCGCAGGTCGTGGCGACGCGCGAGCAGGTGCTCGCGGATCGTGCCGTCTACATGGCGGGGCGTCCGTTGTCCAATGTCTGGTTGGCCGCCGGCCGCCAGCAGATCAGGCCGTCGGAAGCGCAGGAACACCTGCTCACCGCTTCCGCCGGCCAGCTCGACCTCGACCAGATCGGGGAGCTGTACAAGCTCCTGGGCAAGGTGGTCCGCGGCTGACAGAGCCGCTGATTCACCAACACCCCCGGGGAGGGGCGGTTTCGACCGCCTCTCCCCATCTTCTTTTATACATGTGGTACGCTTAGTACTATGAAAACGCTTGCGGTTAATACTACGAGATTGGCTGAAGAAACGTGGCGGCAGCGAGTCGATCAGACTCCAGCCCAGCCGGATGAATTTGCGCGTTTGGCGTTGGCAATCGTTGAATCAATTGAGCAACATCGTGATGAGCATGGTTTAAACGAGGCTATCAGCCAGGCTAAAGAAGATTTAGTTGATGCGTTGACCAATCAGGAACTCAAACATTTTGGCGAAGTGGTCGTGGGCGCACGACGCCAGGCCAAGTTGCAGGAATGGTTGGATGCCGACCGTGATAAATTGCACAGTGGACAGCTTGATCATCAAGAGCGGGTGAGTGTCGGCCATCAGTATGAGGCTTTGCGGCATGAAGCGTGCGAGTACAATCATCATTTGCGCAGTGTAATCGAACTTTCGGGACATCATTTTGACCGTGAGGACTTAACGAATTGGCTCGTGGACGTCAGCCAGGGCCGGCATGAATGGGCGGTAGCCGAGATCCAGGGTGCGGTCAGTGAAGTGGCGCTTCACGCAGCCCTACAAGGTGTGCCCGAACTTGCAGGTGTGCGCTATGGCAGTGTGGCCGAAGATCTAGCCGGTTATGATTTTATCGCTGAATTGAATGGTAAATTACTGACAGTTGATGCTAAAACCGGCAAATATTGGCCGTTGGATGAACGCAAGCACGGGCACCGGCACCTGGAAGTGAGTGTGCCCCACGAGGCTGTTAATGGTTTTTGGATCAAACGACCGGCGATGGAACGACTACGCACCGAAATCCGGCAGGCCTTGCAGATACCGCATCATGTCGAACACACTTGGCGATTGACGCCAGTACAAGCATAATAGATTACAGAACCTTCATAACAGACTCGTGACTGAAAGTGGAGGTGGTTCAAGTGATATGGCCGATATTGCTGACCGGACTGACGTTTGCGCAGCTCCATGGGCTGTATGATGTCACTCGCGACGCGATCGATGACGATATCGGAATGCCCCGATTGCTGGGAAGTCACTTGCTGGCGCTCGGGATATCTCAGGAGTCGTGGCCGGATGAACTCAACAGCGCAATGGTGGTTGATACTGCCGGAAGTGAACGCAATTGGCTCCTGGAATCGGTAGCACTCGATCTCATCGTCCTACTCGAAGACATTGCCATGTGCCATCTCGGCTACAACGCCTGGTATCTGGTATCGGAATTGACTCGCTACCGTGAGCAGACTCGTGATTTCATTCAAGATTCCCGTGCTGTCAGTGTCGACCGCAAAACTGTCGAATTTGATCTGTGGCGTATCTGTTGCCGCTACGGAGGTATGGAGCGATTGAAAGTGTGGATGCCTTATACCCTGACTAGCAACCGTTCGCGCATATCATACACCATCGTTTTGCGAGAATTGGCACAGGCAATCCGCAGACTCGATCAAGCGGGCATGCCGATATTTCGGACTTCTTAAGAGAAAGGAGTGAGTTTGCGAATGGGGGGTTACCAATCGGGCCCGGGGCAGCGCATGAGGCCGCCCCGGGCCTCAATCATGTAGAATACACATATGAGTATGCTAGACGAAGTCGATTTTCGAGCCCGATATGATAAGGATGATTGCATTGGTTTGATCGGTCGCCAACTAGAACAGTTGGCCAGTGATTTAGTACAGCCTGTAGGGCTGGATCCGGTGCGGGTCAAACGGGTGCTCGTAGCCGGAATGGGCGGGTCAGCCTTAGCTAGTGAATTAGCTCGAGTGTTGTGGCGCGACCGACTGCCATGGCCGGTTGATATCTGTAAAGACTACGATTTACCGGCCTATGTGGACGATCAAACATTGGTAATTTGTTCAAGTTATTCGGGTACAAGCGAAGAGACCTTGGCGGCACTAACGACTGCTCGGTCGGCAGGTGCCCAAGTGGTATGTATTACGGCCGGAGGAAAGCTGTTGGCGACGGCGCAAACTGAAAAATTGCCATTTGTGGCGCTACCAAGCGGTATTCAGGGTCGGTATGGGGTATTGTCGGGCTTGATGGCTTGGGCGGTGGTGGCGCAAGCTTTGGGCGTAAAGGGTCTGGTTGACGAGTTACAGGCAGCTGGCAGGGCAGTAGTGGAGGCGGCGGCGTCGTGGGCGCCAGAAGTACCGGCTGCAGACAACGATGCCAAGAAATTAGCCGAAGCATTACTGGGCAAACCAATCATTTTGTATGCCGGGCCGACGATGTCCGCAATCGCCCAAAAGTGGAAAGTTGATTTCAATGAGAATGCCAAGCACACGGCTTGGTGGAATGTGTTGCCGGAGATGAATCACAATGAATTGTCAGGCTGGGGCCACCCGCGGGAGCATGGATTGAGGGTGGTAGAACTCCGCAGCGAGCTCGACCACGAGCAAGTGCGCAAGCGGTTTGAGGTAATGAACCGGCTGATAAGCGACCGGTGGGCGCCCGTGGAAGTGTACGTAGTGGGCAAGACGGCGGCCGAGCAAACGGTGTGGGCGTTTATGCTGGGAAGTTACGTAAGTGGCTATTTGGCGATTTTGAATCAAGTAGAGATTGCGACCTTGCCGTTAGTTGACAAGCTTAAGAGTCAACTATAAGAAGGTGAGCAACCCCTCGCGCTTCGTTTCACTTCGTTCAAAGGCGCAGCGAGTGGGTCACTCACCCTCTTAAAAAAGATTTAAAGAATTATAAGGCCTTCAATGCTTGAATCGGCCGTTTGCGGGCTGCTTGAATGGCCGGTGCAATGCCGAAGACGATGCCGACGGCTGCCGAGACGCCAACGGCTAAGAGGATTGATTCGGGCGTAAATACTGGACTAATTTTGGCCGCATTACCGATGGCAGTGGCTAGTCCGACCGCGGTTGCAATGCCAAGCCCACCACCAAACAAGCTCAAGACGACAGCTTCAATCATAAACTGGCTCAAGACGGTAAACGATGAGGCGCCAATAGCTTTGCGCAGGCCAATTTCTCGGGTGCGCTCAGTGACCGATACGAGCATGATATTCATGATTCCAATACCGCCGACGAGCAGGCTGATGGCAGCAATTGCCACGATAAAGCTGGTGAGTAAATTGAGTACCGAATCGATGGTCGACAAGATATCTTTTTGGGTGAGGACGGTGAAATCATCTTGGCCGCCGTGAGACGTTTTAATAGCTTCGCGCATGGCGTCGGCGGTGGAGTTTACGTTGGCAGCATCATCAATTTGGGCGATGATTCTGATGATGGGAGGGGAACTACCAGTAAGAGTAGCGGCAGTCGAGATAGGCAAATAAACGGCGTTTTCTAGGCTGGGGCCGCTCGAAATGGCGCTAGCTGCGGCATCAGATGCTTGCAAGACCCCGATGACTTTGAAGTCAGATCCGCGGATTTTGATGGTAGCGCCCAGCGCTTCTTTGTCGCCAAAGAGTTCTTGTTTGGCACTGCCGCCCAGGATAGCTACGCGCTGGTTGGTGTCTTGCTCTTCGAGGAAGCGACCACCAACAAACTTGAGTGTCTGAGTCTGACCAAAAGCCGGGGTAGTGGCCAAGATGAGGCTATTTTGGGTAGTGACTGAGCCATTGGCGACTAATCCCGAAATAAAGCTCAAGGGGGCGACGGCGGAAATGTGTTTGACGTTTTTGAGGGCGTTTACGTCGGCGGGTGTGAGGGTGGATGCACCAACACTGGAAGCGGCGCTACCGCCACTACTGGATTTACCGACGGCGATTTTACCAGAGGCTACGGCGATAGCGTTGGCATTTACAACACCGGTGATCTGATCGCGGACGGCTTGCTTGACGCCTTCGCCGATAGCCAAAATAGCAACGACAGCAGCTACTCCGATAATAATGCCAAGCATGGTCAGGAAACTGCGCAGTTTGGCGCTGCCCAATGACACGAAGGCCATTTTGAGATTTTCCCAAAACATCATGAGTGGTGTCCTCCAGATAGAGTATCAATACTATGGCCGCGCGGGCGATGTGGCTTGGTGGCGGGTTTTACTGGGGCGACAGTTTCTGGTACTGTTTCAGGCTCTGGGTCGGCGGCAATCGGGTGAGCAGGCTTATTGGCGGTATCAGACACAATCTGGCCATCGCGGACGGTAATGGTGCGGTCGGTAAGCTCGGCGATTTCGGGATTATGGGTAACGATGACAATAGTAGCACCGGTTTCCTGGTTGAGGCGGCGCAGTTCGGCAATAATTGCGGCAGACGATTTGGAATCAAGGTTGCCGGTGGGCTCATCGGCCAAAAATGAGGCTCGGTTCGTTGGCGAGTGCCCGGGCGATGGCTACCCGCTGGGTTTGGCCGCCTGAGATCTGATTGGGGCGGTAACCGGCGCGGTCTTTGATGCCGACAAGGTCAAGTAAATGCAGGGCGCGGGCTTTGCGCTGGCTTTTGGGTAGCCGGGCATACACCATGGGAAGCTCGACGTTGGCGCGCACACTCAAACGCGGTAGGAGATTAAAGCTTTGGAAAATAAAGCCAATTTTATCGCGGCGGACATTGGATAGTTTGCGGTCTGATAGACCAGCGACCTCTTGACCGTCGAGCAGGTACTGACCTTCGCTCGGGCTGTCGAGCAGGCCGATAATATTCATAAGGGTTGATTTACCAGATCCAGAAGGGCCAATGATAGCCACAAATTCACCGGGAGCAATGGTGAGCTCCACGCCGGTTAGGGCGACTGTCGGTTCGGCGCGGTCGGTAAAGGTTTTGGCGATGCCGTGCAGCTCGATGACATTGGTAGTGCTTTCAGGCATATTGGTAGAGCTATCGATCATGCTTATGATTGTAGCAGGTATGAGGGTAAGGGTCGAAATAGTTAGTAATAAAGGGTTCCCAGGAGGAACCGCACGATGGTGCTGTGCGGTTCCTCCCGTGGGGGTTAGTGCGGAAGGCGGTAGTTGGTTTGGTCTACCTGGATGTCGGCCTCAATTCTGGCTTCGGCTAGCTTCTGCCTGTAGGCTGAGTCATCTTCGTGAATGACGGCGATTTCGCGATCGGGATCTGCAAATACTTCTTTGCCTTTGATCCAGACCGATCGACGCAGTATGACGTGCGTATTGCCTTCGTTGTCGACAAATTCTGATCGTCGCCATACGGTCTTCTTGAGCCGAGAATTTCTAACTTCCTTAAGTGCCTGGTTTACGAGGTAAACCAAGGCTCCGATCAGGACAATTAGAATGAGGATCGCTATACCTCGCATGTTCGACTCATTACTTCGCCGCTGGCGCAGCCTGTGAGGGCTGCGTGATGGCAAAGCCACTGCCCGGCGCATACGTGGTGACGTTTGGCGGGATGGCCTTGAGCATGTCGATCTGCGCACAAGCCGGGCAGGTTTCATAGCCCCTCTGCTTGGCAGCGTTGGCGGTTGCTTCAGCTTCTGCTGTCGCGATCTTGGCCTGGGCCTCAGTCACGGACGCAAAGGCAGTCTGGGCGCTGGTAATGGCGTCCTGAATCTTCGGCGGCAACGTGATCCGGGTGAGGCTGAACCTCACGTCAGTGATGAACGGTCCGCCCAACTGAGTATTGAAGTCAGCTGTCAGACGGGCGTTGATTCTGTCCTGGATCTTGGCGATCTGGATATTGGTCTGACCTGGTTTGGTCTTGGCCGTTGCATCGACAGCCTCAATTGCCTCCTTCAGACTGGAATTCTGAATGAGCGCACAAGACGCCTGCAGATCGACACACTTGACCTCACCGATAGCCTGACGCAGTCCGCCACTGATGACGGGTCGGACGATCTGATTCAAGAATGTCTGCCAAGCCTCTTCGTCCTGCCAAGCGTATTTGTACTCAATTTCGCCGTTGGCTTTGGTGATCTTGTATGTACGGGTGCCGTACTTGTCGTCGAAACTGATGAGGGCAGCCGGATCAGTATTGAGTCCGAGATAGATAGTGCCCTCGACTCCGACCTCGACACCGTCAGACGTAGGTGTGTTTTCGATGTCAATGCCACCCTTATCGCCATTTGGCGAAATGGTGTAGAACCTCTGATTGGCAGAGTAAGGATGCATCTTGGACATCGCACCCACCCAGGTCAAACCTGAGTTTGGCTGGATGACCGTGCGCACATCACGCGCGCTGAACGGACCGCCGTTGCGGACGACGATGACGGTTCCTGCATCTGGTTTCTCGAATGCGGTGAAGAACCCGGTGACGCCAAAGACCAACATAAGTAGCGTCAGGATTCCAAGAACTTTGCGTCTCATGAGAACTAACCTTTCATGTCGAAGAACTCGGAGATAGGCATCCCCGAACGTAATATTTATACATTATAAGTAGTATTAAGTCAATATAATCATCTTACTAGTGATCTAATGTAATCCAGTTGTATTTTTGATTGGCTGGAGGGCATCTATGATAGCTGGGAATTTATAAAGTTTTAGTTGGGAGAGGCTGTCGGGCGACAGCCTCTCCCAAACTTGAAGCAAGATGAAACTAGAGTTACCAGGGTCGTTCGGTGAGTTCGGTGGGTCGGACGTAGAATACGCCCATTCCAGATCGAAGGATCGTGTCGGGAGACCATGTAAACACCCGTCGGCGATCGCCGTCGACGGTTTCCTGGAAGCCAAAGCAGCCAGCACCGCGCTCCATTAGCCATACTACAATTTCCCGTACCGTGAGCGTATTCAGTAGCTCAGGGGGTAGGGTCATGAGGTAGGCGTTTCCATCATCTCCATGAATGGCTCCACCTGTATAGGCGATTTCCGACATGGCTTCGCCAATACCAGGGTAGCGGGCACTGCGAGCGGCCACGCCGGGGTCGGCGTCGACACATTCGATCTCATGGTCATGCTGACTGACCATCTGGAGCTTCGGGGCATTTCTCATATCTCTCAGCACTGCCACTACATGGACGGCGGTATTGACGTGACGAACTGCCAGTAGCCACGATTGCGTTACTAGATCGTCATTACCGTTAATGATGACTGCCAGCGGTGCATGCTTGGCGTCGAGGCAGGCTCGCAGGTACGGGTCGGCTAGGCCTAGGTCGCCGGAAACGAAGTGTACGTCTGACCAGGTGTCTGGGAAAGGATTCTCCTGAAGCTGGTCGGATGGGGCGCACACAACAATTCGCGTATTGGCCGAACGAAGCTGCCCTACGAGCTGCTCGGTATAGCCGGGTGTATACCCAGCAATTACAAAGTGATCGGTAAGATCGAGTTGCTGTGTTCCCATTCTCATCTTCCTCCGATATTCGATAAATGCCACACCCACCTTTGTCAGGATGAGGGCAAAAATTGGTAAAGAGATGGAAGTTGTCACAAAGTACGTCAGGCGTCCACCAAATGTTTTGGGTGACAAGTCACCAAATCCGATTGTCTTGCCGGCGACGTCGTAGAAGTACCAATATGCCTTGACGAGGTCGGGATTCGCCCGCCACTCAAAAAGAGCCATGATTGGCCAGGTGAACAACATCCATCCGAAATACAGCAGAAAAAGCGTTCTCATTCGTTGGTTTAGCAGTTGGGCTGCCAACTTTCGAATCTGATCAAATAGCAGCATACGTGCTCCTTTAAAAAGAAAGCCGGCGTCCGCGCAAGGCGGACGCCGGCTGGGGGTCACTGCACGATGGCAGGTACTCCCAGTTGGCTGACGATGACAGTAGCGATAGCCGAAATGGTGATGAACGAGCCGCCTAGCACGACCATGCCGGCGTAGGCGTTGTTCTCAATCAGATCGGATACGGTGCAACTCGTCAAGATGTACTTGTCGACCAGCCACCGCCCCAGGTACAGAATGACCAGTCCGGCGGCAAAGTTGAGCAGGAAGCTCTTGATATCGGGCACCCAGTCGGTGAAATCACCGGATACGGCGTAGCGCAAGGGCAGGCTGATGGCTACTAGGACGGCACCGCTTTCGATGCCGCTGCTGGCCAGACCGTCGCGGAGGCCCTGTCGCACGTTATAGCGTGTCATACCCTCATGTGCGAAGTACACCAGGATGAGTGAGACGAGCGCCAGACCGGTGAACAATAGGCTAGACTTGAAGCCGGTTTGCCAATCGGTGGCTTCTCCCTTGAGTGTTCCGCCGAGAATGAGGCCGAAACCAAGGAAGTACCCAGATTCAAGGAAGCCGACGCCCAAGTTGCCTTCAATGAGCGCTTGGTGGTTGCTGATCTTCCACAGGACCACCCAGTCGACGATCTTGCGCACGATCAGTAGCAGAGCGAAGATCCACAGACCCTCTCCGGCCATCCAGGCCAAATTGTCCCAGCCGTTGCCGTAATAGGGTTCGAGCACCCATCATGCCGATGCCTTGGGCGGCCGTGAGAGCGGTCCGCTGAGCACCATAGGCCAGATTGTGCTTGTTCACGATTTCATCGTGGTCGTCGACACGGGTGATGCGATTGATGAAGTGCCACATTGCTACCATGAAGGCGACAATGATCATAAGTGAGCCAATTGCGGTCAAGGCCTCGCCTACCGTGATATTCACGATAGCGATGTCCATGAAACTTCGCAGGGAATCCACTGGTTACCCCATTCTTGATAGTGTAGTTGGTTTTTGATTGACTAGGCGGAAAACCCGATGGTTTGGGGGACGAAGTACGACAAATTGTTGGTAACAATGGCGTTTGCGTCGCCACGGCTTTCGCGGATTCCGCAGCCGTAAGGTTCGCAGTCGATTGCCCACAGCCCCAATACAGGGTAGTGAAACTCCTCGGTCAGCGGGTTCAGATAGGCCGGTGGTGCGGCTAGTGCCTGCACAATCGAACCTTCCTTACCATACCGGCCAGGCATACTAACAACTACTTCGCCGTTACGAATCACGGTGAGGCTGGCGCCTTCGCGCGAGAATATGGGCTTAATGACATAATTGTCGTCATTGAAGCCCAGCGGCATCTCGTCTTGGAAATAGCTTGGTAGGAGGTATTTACCATACCTTGAGTCGGTACCAAACAGCTTCCAGAGCACTGGCAGCATGGCCTTGTTGCTCCAGAGTAGCTTGTAGTACGGTTCGATCCAGGCTGTGCCACCGTTCGGGCCGACTCCCCGGACGATGTCGTCCACGAGTGGCTTACCAAAATTATCGGCAAAGGTCATTTCCCACGGATAGAGGGCAAAGACCACGTCGAGATGTTGACCGGTCGGGGCATAGAACCGCCCGTCCTGGTCGCTGCGGACAATGTCCTCCATCCAAATGAGCTGGACCTCATAACCTGCCTGTCGGCAGGTGTCCATGAGGTACGCCACGTTGAGCAGGTCTTCGCCCGAGTCATCCCAATTGGACGGTGCGAACCAGACAATAGGTTTGTAGCCCAGACGGGCTTCTACCATGGCCAGGTTGCGTTGCCACGCGGCAATGAGTGCCTCGTGCAGACCATTCCATTGATCCTTGGCTTCAAGTCGCGTCTTCAGTTCCTCGAACCACTGCCACTGAGTGAGAGCAGATTCGGGGAGACTAGTAGGTGTCTGAGCATTGAACTCATAGAGCTTTGGCACGAGCAGTGTAGGATCACGTTCGGCTGCTGCGCACGCTCCACCATAGCGGATGTCGAAGCGACTATAAACGCTGGGCGATGTGCCATCGAAGTCGAGCCATGAGTGCTCGACGGCTTTCTGGGCCCACGGCGGAATGCCGAAACGTTCCCAGAGACCAGATTCAAGTACGTGGTCACCAGCTTCGATGTACATTTCGATAAGGTCAGCGACTGTCTGTTCGAGCATTGTCACTTCCTCACTCGTGAACTGATAGTGACCGCCGACATCAAAGTACGAAACCATTTTGCCACTCGGCAATTCGGTCTGGAAATAGGGCAGCCCCTGACGGAGCTTTTCTTCCCAGTCTGGCCAGTCTGGCGCACTGAATATGCGTTGCATTTAGGGCTCCTTCGCTAGTATGAAGACAAGTTGGATTAGATAATCGTCAGCTGCCTCCACCAGCGTGGCCGCCGCCGGCATTGCCGGCATTGCCACCGCCGAAACCACCGAATCCACCCTTGGCACCACTACCAGCACCAGATGCGGCGCGGATGCCGGTGCCGAAACCGCCAGAACTACCCTTGACTACGCCCGTCGCTGGCAGTCCAGCATTCGTGCGGGCGGCCTGGTCAGACACTCTGATGGACCTGCCGTTCGAATACGGCACGACATAACCCTTGGGATACGAGGAGTGGCTTCCACCATGTCCGATCCACAAAATGTGGGTACTGTCGTTGGCGTCGGTACAGTCGTCTGGGTCATCAACCTCTCCGGTGCGCTGATCGATGCAGTAGACGTAGTCGTCGTCTTGGGGATCGACAGCGGGGCTTGAGCTTCCGCAGCCGGTCAGACTTTCGGTAATGAGGGCTGCAGCTACAGCCCAATACAGAGGTGCTCTTCTCTTGAGACTCATCTGGTCCGATCTCCAATCGGTATAGATTGTCAAGGATTCACTTGTATCGAGCTAGCGGATGCCAGCTCGGGTCCATTAGTTGCGCGAACGAACAGGCCCGAACCGATCCCTTGGGGGCAATATCATAGCCTATCCAGATATAAATCAGATACGTGAAATACGATAGTATATAAATGCTATTTTGTCAATTTACTCGTAATAGTACAAAGGTCATGAACTAATTCCGTAGACAGAGCGTGGGTACGAAAAAGCGGTCAAGCGCATGTGGCTTAACCGCTAGGGTGGGGAGTCCGATCATCTCCCGCCTGCCCTTTGTCATCTCCGTACTACCAGAGTGTTCAGGAAACGCGTCGTGCACGCTCCGCATCGGCGACGGGACGGACTTGTTCGACCAACGCTACCAATTGGTCCTCCTCGAATTGCTGTTTCTGGCGATTGCGGTCTTGGTACCGGCTGAGGTGGCTACGCACCTCGGCACGCACCTCGCGATTGTCCGCATTGGTGTAGAGGGTGTATGCGACGATGTAGATTTTGCGGAAGAGCGGGCCATGAGACTCGCTCGCCGTGGTGAAGGCGTGAGACAGTTCGTGGATGAGTGTCTCCGTTTCGTCCCATCGGCCCAGTCGAGCGTCTACCCAGACTCGGCGGGAGTGAGGCCGGCCGCGGTGGTCATCACGTGACCAGCAGAGACCGAGGTAGCCTTTGTGGACAGAGTTGTCGACTAAGACATCATAGATTTTTGCTTCCCAGGCCGGGCTGTCCAAGTGGTGGGCGACCCATCGGACATGCGCCTCGATGCTCGCGATGATCTCGGGAGTGAGGTCGGCGTTGTTGGCCAATCGAAATCGATGGTGCTCCCGTCGGGTGCTCGGTTTGGTGTCCCGTGCGGGACCGAATAGGAAGTCAAACAAACGGCCCATCGGGACGCCTTTCGCTCGAAGGGGGTACTCAGATGAGTTTATATATTATAGCACATAAAGCTTAATAATGCAATGTTATTGACCGTGTTGAGGCTGGCCAAGGCATAAGTTTACGGGTATAATGGCCGGGTTCGGAGAGGTCGCATAGTGGCCGAGTGCGCTCGCTTGGAAAGCGGGTATGGGGGCAACTCCATCGAGGGTTCGAATCCCTCCCTCTCCGCCAGGAATTATAATGATTGTATGAAAAAACGGCGGGTCATCATTGCTCACGGCTGGAATGACGGCAGTACCAACCAATGGCTCAATTGGTTGGCTCGTGAGTTGACTGCGCGCGGGTATGAGGTGGTGCAGCCGGTATTTTCGACGGTGCATGTGCCAAATCCCCAGAAGTGGCTGGCGGAATTGGCGGCCGCTGCCGGCGAACTCGATCAGCAGACGGTGATTGTTGGTTATTCACTCGGAGTACCGACGGTGTTGCGCTACCTGCATGATTATCAGCCATCGGTGCGGATAGCTGGATTGGTGTTGGTAGCTGGTTTTGGCGATGGCGTTGGTGGGCGGCCGGCAGCTTTGTTTGCTCCGCCACTCGATTGGGAGCGGTTGCAGAGGCGGTCGCGGTCGCGCATCTGTATATATGCGGATAATGATTACTTGGTGGCGCCTCATCGCTCCCAGGAGCTGGCGCGCAATTTGGCCGCTCGGGAAATATTGGTGGTTGGAGGCGGGCATTTGATTGGGATGCCCATTTGGCCAGGTAGTCTCAAACAATTTCCGGCTGTGCTGACAGCATTGGAAGATTGCTACACGTGGAGCGCCCGCCGGTGGTGGTATGATGTTCGTCTATGGATGAAGCTGCATTTAAGCAAAAATTGACGCCGGAACAGTACCGAGTATTGCGCGAAAAGGGGACCGAAGCACCCGGATCGGGCAAATATGTTGATACCTTTGATGATGGTATGTATCATTGTGCTGCTTGTGGCCAGGCGTTGTTTTCGAGCGATGCAAAATATGAGAGTACGACTCCGGGGTTGGTGGGTTGGCCGGCGTTTTCAGATTTGGCGAGCAATGAAGCAGTACATTTGCAGTCAGATGACGCTTTGGGGATGCAACGCACCGAAGTGACATGTTCACAATGTGGCTCGCATCTGGGGCATTTTTTTGAAGGAGATCCGGCTGCTCCGAACGGCAAACATTATTGCATCAATTCGTGTGCTTTGGATTTTCAGGCCGAAAAATAGGTGGACCAGCAGGATCTCAAGGTTTTTCGAGCTAAAGTTTGGGCTTTTTATCATGAATATGGGCGCCATGATTTGCCGTGGCGGGTTGATACCTCGCCATATTCGGTGCTGGTGAGCGAAGTCATGTTGCTGCAACAAACCCAAGTATCGCGGGTTATAGGCAAGTACGCTGAGTGGATGAAAACGTTTCCAGATATGCATAGCTTGGCAGGGGCAAGCGGTACTGACGTACTTGGAACATGGCAGGGCTTGGGTTATAACCGGCGGGGTTTGTGGTTGCGGGAAGCGGCCCGGCGGGTGGTGTCAGATTATGACGGGCATTTGCCTGGTGATCCGACTGAGTTGGTGAAATTGCCGGGAATTGGGCCGAATACGGCTGGAAGTATTGCGGCCTTTGCATATAACCGGCCGGTGGTGTTTATTGAGACTAATATTCGGCGGGTGTTTATTCATGAGTTTTTTGGAGGAAGCTCCGATGTGACTTCGACTGGTCGGCGAACGCTACCCGTGACTTTACCTGAAGTATTTTCAGAACCTACACCGACTGGCGTCTCAGTCACACCTAATGCTTTACTTCATATTTCAGATGAACAGCTCAAACCTTTTATCGAAGCGACGCTCGATCACGAGCATCCGCGAGAGTGGTACTGGGCGCTGATGGATTATGGAGCTGATTTGGTCAAAAAAGTGACCGATCCGAACCGCCAAAGCCGGCATTTTGCCAAACAATCCAAGTTCGAAGGCAGTGCGCGGCAAATTCGCGGCGAAGTATTGCGACGGCTGCTTGATGGACCAAAGCGACGCTCGGCGTTGGAAATAGACGATGAGCGCTTGGAACGTGTACTGGAAGGTTTGGCCAACGATGGACTCATTGAGCAGATACAAGGTACGTGGAGCTTGGTGAAATAGAGCTGCCCCATCCGGATAAACCAGATGGGGCACGTAATCAGTGATCAGATTGATACTCAAGCAACTGGAGTAGAGTGCGGTATCTTTCTCTAAACTCCTTGTCATTGGCTGCCCGAATCTTCTCAATAAGCATCTCGAGGTTTTCGGGGCTGGTGTGTTTAGCAAATTCATCGATGGCGGTTTGGGCAGCTTGGCGAATGAACTCAGAGGCGGTAGTGCCAGTCAAAGCTGCAACAGCTTCAATAGCAGCCTTAAAATCCGGTTCTGCTCGAAAGGTTACAACGACCTTCATCGTCAGTCTCCCTTTTGATCTATGATTGGTAGAATATACTGAGAGCCTGCAGGCTGTCTGCGCGTTTGGCTTCGTATTGTTCTTGGGTGGCGGCAATTAAAGCCATAGCTTTGAGTGCGTCGTTGAGATCAGTGGGCATGCGCATCGTAAAAGTAGCCATTCCATGACTCCTTTGCTCGATAGTCGTTATCAAAGTTCGATGCGCTCGCGAGTATATCACACTCCAAACCACAATGATAAGATGAGCGCATGACAAAACCAGACCTAAAATTTGAATCACTCCACTCACATACCACCCTTAGTGATGGGGTAATGAAACATGGTGAGGTGCTGGCGGCGGCTGAAGCCTTGGGGGTAGGCGTAATAGGTTTTGCGGATCATGATGCCTTGCCCGACCAGGAGGCGCTGGCGGCGGTGCGCGCCTATGCGGGGCCGGTGCAATGGACGCTGGGAGTAGAACTTTCCAGCTATGTGCCCGCGTCTGTCGGAGGACCGGAACGAGGCGCCGTCCACATTTTAGGTCTGTTTGTAGATATCCAAAATCGCGCTTTGGTGGAGTTTTGTGCAGCAGCCGAAGCCAGCCGGCTGGACCGGATGAAAGCCTATGTGAAGCATTTGCAAAGTTTGGGTTTTGTAATCAGTGAAGCTGATGTGTTGGCAGTAGCGCCCAGTAAGAATATTGCCAGCCCGCATATGGTCAAAGCTTTGGCACTGCATACTGATAATAAAGTGGTGATGGCCCGGATCGAACGCGAGTTTCGGGAGGCGGCGGCCCATGATGATGTATTGGCGACGAAACTGGCCCAAACATTAGCTGATGGGCCAAACCAGTGGCCCTATACGCTGTTTATGGGGTCGAGATCGTTTCGGCCGGCGCCAGTGGTGAAGTCGAGTGCGCTGCTGCCGTATGAAGATTCGGTGAAATTGATCAGGGCGGCAGGTGGGCTGGCAGTGGCGGCCCATTGGTATCTGGAGCCTGATAAAATGACCGAAGCTGATCTGGAAGCGGTGATCAAAGCTGGTGGGTTAGACGGCATCGAAATTGAAGTCGAAAACGTGATCAATGATCGCGATTTGACCGACGGGGCGATTGCCAGCCGAAAGTTGGTGGACCGCTATGGTTTGATACCGACTTGGGGCTCTGATAGCCATACCCGGGCGGATCTGGAAGCTTTTGTAAAATCGCATGTGGCACAAGACAGTATTGGTCAAACGGCTCGGTTGTTGGAACGACATGATGTGAGTCTGCGCTGGAGCCATCTGCACTAGTTTGGTACAATGCCGGCCAGGTGAGCACCTTTCGATCCGATATTAAGGGGTACGACATGGAGCCAACGACTGTAAGTGCTTGGTCATATCTTGATGAACTGGTGAGTAGCGTTCCGGGACTTGAAGAGGCTGTAGTGCGCTATCAGCAACTGAGACTCCAACAATTGGGCCGGGAGCAACCGGGAATGTCATATCTTGATTGGCCAGACTCCGAAATAGCCCAAATGACTGTTGGAGAAGGTGGATTGATGCAGACACTTATTGACGAATTGGCTGGACGTCAGTTTGAGCAACCAGCTGATGAAGTTACACATTTGATTGCCCGAATGTTTGTGAATTTGGCCAAAATTCAAGCGGCAATGCGGGCGGTAACTGATGCCGAGCCAAGTATTCGTCGCTTGGTCTCAGATCGTTTATTTGGACACGTGCAGAGGTTGGTGGTGCGTTGGTCAATACATCAATGCCCAGATCCAGATTGCCTTGGTGGTTGTCGACCGCCGTTTCGGGACATTTATAATTAAGGGCTGGGTGACGGAATTGGTACATTCGCATTTTGTTCGCAAGATCTGATGGCGGGCGTATAATACAGATATGGATGAAGTGGCAGAGGTCAAAGCGCGCTTGGAAATAACCGAAGTGGTGTCGGGCTATTTGCCATTGAAACAAGCGGGTCGCAATCTCAAGGCGCCGTGCCCGTTTCACGAAGAAAAATCGGCTAGTTTTATGGTCAGCCCCGAGAAGGGCATTTATCATTGCTTCGGTTGTGGCGAGGGTGGCGATATCTTCAATTTTGTCATGAAAATGGAAGGCCTGGACTTCCGGTCGGCTTTGGAACTTTTGGCGCGCAAGGCTGGAATTGAGCTTAAGGCTAAATCGGGTGAAGGTCGTCAGGTTCAAAAACTACGCGACCGGTTGCTGGCGGCTCATGCTCTGGCGCTGCGCTATTATCAAGCGACGCTGATCAAGAACACTAAAGCGCTCGAGTATGTGCGTAAACAACGGGGCCTCGACAAAGAGACTATTCGAGATTTTGGCATCGGCTATGCGCCCGATAGTTGGGAGGCCTTGAGTCACTTTTTGCTCGGACAAGGTTTCACCCAACGGGAATTATTGCAGGGCGGACTGGCTGGTCAAAAAGAAGGCCGGACGACTGTGTACGACATGTTTCGGGGCCGGATTATGTTTCCAATTTGTGACCGCGATGGGCGGCCGATCGGATTTACCGCCCGGGTGCTTGATGATGGATTGCCGAAGTATCTGAACACCCCACAGACGCCGCTGTATGACAAATCGCAGGCAATTTATGGGCTTCATTTGGCTAAAGCAGACATTCGGACGACCAATGAAGTGGTGTTGGTGGAAGGCAATATGGCTGTGGTGGCCAGTCATCAGGCGGGCGTGCGACAAGTAGTGGCGGCCAGCGGTACGGCCTTAACGCTGGAACAACTGCGGTCATTGAGTAAATTGACCAAGACGGTGAAGCTGGCTTTTGATAGTGATCGGGCGGGGTTGGCAGCCACTGAGCGAGCGATTGATTTAGGTCAGAAACTGGGTTTGACCTTGCGAATGGTGGTACTGCCGGACGGCATCAAAGATGCTGATGAGCTCATCAAGGCTCAGGGGGCAGAGGCGTGGTCAGCGGCCATAGCCAATGCTCAATACATTGTAGATTATTTGTTTGAGCGGTTTGAGCGCGACTTTGATCTAGCGTCGGCGATGGGTAAAAGGGGTTATACCGATCGACTGGTCGGGACGCTGCAACGGCTCGGTGACCCGGTCGAGCAAGACCATTACATCAAGCTCTTGGCCGAAAAAACAGGGGTAGCCGAAGCGGCGGTCCGGGCAAAAGTGGAAGGTAAAGCAAAGGTTGCTTCCGACAATACCGATGCGTCGGTGTCCCGGGTCGATGAAGCTTCGGCTCGTCGGGCGGTTGAGCAAGTGAGTGGCAAACGCGGCGTCAGACAGCAGCACGAAGATCTACTACTCGGATTGACGTTACTGATGCCAGGCGTGCGAGCATGCCTAACCGATCTGCAATCGGCTGATTTTTCGCATGCTCCGGCGCGGGCGGTATTTGATGCGCTGCGTAAGCATCGGGCGCTGGCTGGTGAGAAGTTGGTTGAAAAAATGGCGGAAGCGGAAAATTACGCCAAAGGACTATTGCTGGTGGCCGAAGAGGAATTTGGCGGGATTGAAGAATTGCCCTTGCAACAGCAGGCTTTTGAACTGGCTCGCACCGTCTTGCTCGAAGCTAATGCTGAGCACAAAAATCGCTTGAGTGCGGAGATCAGATCGGCTGAAGCGAGTGGTAACGATGCCTTAAAAACCGAATTGTTACGGGAATTTCAGCGCATTATTGAATCCGAAGCTTAATTACTCGATCTTTGCCCCCGGCATTTTTGACAATTTGGCGTTTTTTGCGTAAGATATAGCTATCTGGGATAAGCAGGGGTTCGCTGACCTTATCTCTGGCAGACCGCAGGACGTTAGACTTCCTGAATGACGGCTGCACGCGACATACGAACTGGTTCAACATTTATAGATATCATATTTAACGACAGACGCGTGATAGCAGGGGAATGGGCTATGCGCGCGCTTCGTGCATAACCACACGTTTTATTAAGAGGAGTAGATTTTGGCAAAAGCAGCGCCAGTACCAGAAGATCAAGAAGCCAGGACCGGGGCAGCCTATACCCCGGAGGTTGAGCGATTAATTACCAAGGGTAAAGAACAAGGCTATGTCACACAGCAAGAAATTGCTGCTGCCATGCCAGAAGCCGAGGAAAATCTCGAAGAGCTCGACGAGCTGTATGGCGCGTTGGCCGAGCAGGGTGTGGAAGTAACCGATCAAAAAGACGCCCTCATCTGGGATAAAGACGACGAAGAGCCCATTGATACCAGCGAAGATTACATCAAGGATATTGCGGACGATAGTGTGCGGCTGTATCTGCGGAAATCGGTAAGATTCCGCTCCTTACCAGTGAGCAAGAAGTCACTTTAGCGAAGCGCATCGAAGCCGGCGACAAAGCCGCCAAGATGCTATGGCCGAAGCCAATATGCGTTTGGTGGTCAGTATTGCCAAAAGTACATTGGCCGTGGGTTAGACCTGCTTGATCTGATTCAAGAAGGTAACACTGGATTGCTGCGCGCCGTCGAAAAGTTTGATTACTCCAAAGGATTCAAGTTTTCGACCTACGCTACCTGGTGGATTCGCCAAGCTATTACCCGGGCGATTGCCGACCAAGCCCGAACCATTCGTATTCCGGTGCATATGGTAGAAACCATAAACAAATTGATCCGGACCCAGCGTCGGTTGGTGCAAGAACTCGGTCGTGAGCCGCTGCCTGAGAAATTGCCGCCGAGATGGAAATGGACGTCGATAAGGTCAACCATATCCTCAAGATTAAACAAGACATCGTGTCGCTCGAAGCCCCAGTTGGTGAAGAAGAAGATTCCCAACTGGGTGACTTTATTGCTGACGAAGATTCGTTGACGCCGGAAGAAGCCGCCACGCACCAGTTGCTCAAAGAGCACGTTAATCAGGTGTTAGCGCTACTGACGCCGCGCGAACAAAAAATCTTGCGCATGCGCTTTGGTCTCGAAGATGGCCGCTCGCATACCTTGGAAGAGGTGGGCCAGGAGTTTGGTGTTACCCGTGAGCGTATCCGGCAGATTGAGGCCAAAGCCTTAGCCAAACTGCGCAAGCACCGCGAGAGCAAGAAACTCCGCGATTATTTGCGGTAGGGTGGTGAAGAATGTCACAGATTTAGGCGGTGGTGTTTGATTTCTATGGGGTGATCTCTGCGCTATTATATTGGCTGGTGATTGCCGAGATTGTTGGCTTGTTCGATGAGCAGATAGTGTCATCGGAGGTGAGGCAGACTAAACCTGACCCGACTCAACTGCGACGCGAATTTGGGTAACTAGAAGTGATTCCATCTGGTCGCTGATGCGGTAAGATGGTGGTATGAGCGAACAGGTAGGGGTAGAGCAGGGGGTTGGCCTAGCGGGGGATAGTTCCGTTTGGGCAAATTCTATGCGTGAGCTTGATCAGCCTGAGACGGCACCAAATGAGCCGAGCTCCCGTGAGCAGGCGCAGCCAGTGGTTGACCAGTTTAAGCAACTTGAGCACGATTTTTGTGAGGCGTCCAAAATCATTCGTGCTGAGGAGCTGTTGGAGGGCCACTATGAAGATAGCGACGAACCATCGGTAGAGTTAATCGCACATCGACGTGAGGCATTGATGGCAGAAATGGGACGCTTGCGCCAAGCATGCCAGGCTGATCATCCCTTAATTGCTTTACGGGCAGAATACCTTACAGTTTGCCTATATGGTCGTATCGATCACAGCTATACCGATGATCGCTTACTCGATGATGATCTACGGCAAGAATTTGATTCGTATCGTGACAAGTACGGCAATGGCTATTTTGATGATCAGCCAGAGTCGCTGGATGAGGACGAGAGCCAGAGTTTCAATCTACCCTTTGTTGACGTTTCGGGTAAAGTAGTCCTACCAGAGCAAGTATACGAGATGGCCAAGAAAGATCGCCCAAGTTTCGTAGGCGTTAAAGCGTTTCAGGTAGCCCGAGATGGAGTAGTATTCCTGGCCGAATCGTTGCCGAGAGGTGGCTATGATGCCGTGAACGTGGTGGCGGAGGCCAGGTTAGATGCGCAGCAATTAGACCAAGCCGAAACGGTAAAACTGCAGCCTTCGCAGTTAGCGCGTTTTGAGTCTGTAGTGCAGCATGGTCGTCTCGATGTTTTGCGCGAATTACTCCAATGGGGGCCAGAGTTCTTGGAGAAGGGACACATACCATGGCAAAGCCAAGATCGACAAACTGCTACAGAACGGCGTCGTTACTGGGAAGAGCGGATACCAACATTAGATAGTGCTGAGTGGCGGCTCGTGTATGAGTCAACTGCGGATAGACAATATGATGAGGACAAACCTGTGTCCGTGGATGATTTCCTGCGTGAGGCATCGCTCGGCGAATATCTGACTGAGTTAGGGATTGATTCGGGCAAGGCAAACCAGATGCAGGATCAAATGACAACGTATTTGCGCCAGGTACATCAACAACAAAACAAAGAGTTGGCGCCGGTGTTTGAGGTACATGCCCTTGATACTTCCAATGATACAACGATGCTCTGGCGTGATTTCTTTTTAGAGCCGGGAATGCAAGAAGCGTTGAGTAAACAGTTTGAACTCGATATGACCTCGATGTCTTTGGCTGCGCAACGACAGCTCGTGGCTTATCTGGGGCGCAGCACAATTGTGGAATTTAACCGGCTTAAACAGATAGTTTCTGGGCGGGATGACGAATCAAAGCTTAGCTTGTTTGAATCGTTTTTAGCTTTAGAGCATGGTGACGAGTTTGGTGATAGCCTACTGACGATTGTCGAGCAATTACCAGAGGAAACATCGCAAGAAATCCTGAGCGAATTGGCAAATATTCGCCAATTGGCACATGAAAACGGTCAAGAATACCACGATTTTGACCCTGAGTTTGCACAGCAATTTGAGCAAGCTTGGGTGTCGCGAACAACGCAGGTATTGTTGAATGCCCAAGAACTAGCCGAGGGGCGCACCCCGAGCGTTACTAGGTATGATGGAACAGTCAAAACTATTAGCTCGATCGGTGAGGTAACCTGGGGATTACGATTGCTTAGGGACCGGCTGAGCCGGGAGCTGAGTCATTTACGCGATGGTGGTGGCGTGATTGAGCGCCAAGACAGTACAACTACTACTATTCGAATGCCTGATGGTGGGTTGGAGCAATTGCGGCCGTATGCCGCTGAGCAAGATCAGCACGATGAAGAGCATCATTTTGATGATGAGGCACGCGCTAACTCATTGGCCAGTACTGATAGCTGGCCATTTACAGAATCTCGGAATGACCCCGCCAGAGTTCGGGCGTTAAGTATTCGGATTGATCGTGAGGGTATCTGGAGAAATGAGGCAGGCGAACCGCTGCGGGATCGTCAAAACAAACTCGTAAACTTGCCGACAGGCGAGTATGGCTGGGTCTCATTAGATATTGGTGGATTGGTGGGTGAACCGGATGATCCCAATGTGCG
This sequence comes from bacterium, assembly GCA_016699105.1. GTDB lineage: Bacteria > Patescibacteriota > Saccharimonadia > UBA4664 > UBA4664. The sequence continues at coordinate 373,005 of CP064960.1, forward strand.
TATTGGGGCGTTGATGGCAGCAGGGGCTGCTATATTTGCCAATCGTCGGGGTCAGGTTTCTCATCAGCATCATGTGAGAGAGGTGTTTGCTGAGCGCTTTGGTCGGAAAGAGGAGTTTGCGCGCTTGGTTCGCTTTCGGCAGGAGAGGTTGCTGCGACAGATATCGAAGACTGTTTCGCGCCCCGCTTCATCAGAGCAAAAACTTGCCTCATAGCTTGGGCGATCTGGGGACTTTCGATGATTGTGCCCATGGCTTCATGCCCAAATGAGATGAACGCGACTTTGTCACCGTAAATATCGATTTCGACAGGCGCTTGATAATCTTGTGGCTCGTACCAGGTACGGTTGAGCAGATGTTGTGCATCAATATTTGGGTCACGATTCGCATCTGGTATACGGGGAGTAAGAGCTTCGACGGTAATGTTGAGTTTGGTTCGTTTGGCGATGTACTGACTCATGAACTGCGAACCCAGAAAGTCATTTTCAGCCGGTGTACGCATCAGGCTAATAGGTTGGCGGGTACGCAGCATATCCTCGTATATCTGGATCAAGCCGGTTTTACCCTGATAGAAGCGGACACCAGGTTGCTCGAAAACGTATAAAAATAGGTCATGAGTTGGGGCATGAAGTTGCGCAGTCGGGTTTCGTGCTCAATTACCTGATTGCGACGGGATTCCATGAGCTTTTCCAGATTGGCAGGGTTTTCAGGGCGATAGGTCAATTTGGAGCCAGTGCCGGATTTGACGGCGAGCGTGAGCTCTTCCAGTTGTTTAAGGACTTCATAAGCGTTGGTGCGAGTAATCTGGATCTTATCTGATAATTGTGGTGGTGTGAGGGTGCCGTTTGAGATTAGCGCCAGATAGGCGCGGGCTTGGGTTGTGTTGAGGCCGATTTGTTCGAGAAGTGAAGCGTCCATAGGTGTAAGTTAGCACAAGCGGGATAAATTGTCAATGAGAAATTGACAGAAAATGGTTTGTTTTTATATCTGTTAGAATGTAATACGCGAGTGACTAATTGACATATTAAAGTCCTTGTGGTAAAGTGTGTTCATTCGATGAGGCAGACATAAAATACCTACTCTCGAAAGTCAAGCTAACAATTACATACGTACACATTTGGTAAGACACGTTCTAGGGTCAGAAGCTCGAAAACGGTCCAAATATAGGTTGAGCCCTTGGGTGTTCCCTGTATCTGGATCGCGAGCGTGTCTTTCTATCGTTTTAAGGGCAGTTTTAGGACCTTTAAAACCACTAATTGAGATGATCTAGAACTCGGTTAGTACCCGCGAAGGTGCATCTAGTAACGGGTAACAGACGATTAATGGACTATTCCTTGGTCCGTCGCACCAAGTACGCGCTTTGTAGCGAGATATCCGCGTGATGATCAGAAGGCATCATGAATGCAGGTTGGCGAAACTATTTGTTCGCCCGTCACGCGCTATCTCTCTGGAAAGAGAGAAATTTAAAAATCGATCACAAATTTTTGAGCGGAAGCTGCCTCTCGTAATCAATAGTCCCACGCCAACATGAATACCTGCGCGATCGGATGTACTAGAAGGAATACGGGAGACAGGTTCCACTGAAGGAACCAGTATTTGGGCGAAAGTCCAAAAAAGTACCTTTTGAAAAGTTGTTTGAATATGGTCGCTGGTCGGCGTTGCGGAAACGTATACGATGGTGTTTTCCCAAGGGGTATCGATGAGAATCGACGCTCGCTGGGGAGACGCCAACGGGGCGGATCCAACAATGGGGCAGATGTGCTCCGGAAGGAGGTGGTCTTCGTGATCACCCAGACGACCGAGACCACGACCCCGACCGCCCCGGTGACAGGGCGGCTGGTTCCGCGGCCGCCCGCGGGCCGCAAGGGGGTCGTCAACCCCCGGACCCACGCGGCCACCCGCGAGGCGGCGCTGCTGGACCAACTGGCGGCCGAGCTGACCGCCCACCAGGCGGAGGCCGCCGAGGCGGCGACCCGGCAGGGTTTGATCCTGCCACCCGTCGGCCGGGTCATTGACCCGGCCACCCTCCGCGAGGAGGGTCTGCCCGAGATCGTGGGGCAGACCCGGACGGTGCAGTCGGCACGGCCTGCGACGCCGCGGCGTCAACCGATGATGCCCCGTAACGGGGGGCGTCGCTACAATGGCCCGCTTACGCGGGCCGAGCTGGCGGCAAGGGTCGCCAGCTGACAACCAGCCGCAGGTGAGGCAGCTGCGGGATATAAATTCCTGCCTCAACGTTCGAGCCGGGTTGACGGCTATGAGCGGGCCAGCGCGAAAGCGCCCGACCGCATCACCATGGGTTGTTTTGACCCAGATCGTTTGAACATTTTGTTCACAAGTTCGTTTGTGCCCGCCGAGAGCTTTTCTCGGTAGTACCACAAGGAAATCGTTTCGCGACTTTTTTCGAAAATCGCTGAACGATGTGGTGCGCCACACTTGTACATTTTTGTACGAATCGGGGAGGTCGGCCAACCGGCCGCTACCTCCCCCTGACTTCCGTGGATGCGTATCTGCGTTGATGAGTCCGAAAGGACGAAAAGTCAGACCAGTACTTTGATTAGTGATAGATGTTCCGGACTGGATATTTGTTATTGAGATACACCGATGACAGGTATCCGGTCCGGGAAGCGCCCAGACCACAAATCCCCTGGAGGGGTCATGCTTTGGAAGACCACGTATCAGGAATCACCGTATGAGAGTACGGGACAGTATGGAGTGTATGTTTGGCACCGGTTTTTCGGCCGGTGCCAAACAGGATGGCAGGTGGTGCCAATCGCCTGCCATCCTGATGGCGAAAAAAGAATGGATGCCTTTTTGGCTTTCATTCGCCAACCGCGGCGGTTCGCCGCGGTGGAAAGGAGGGCAAAAGAGTTGGGCTTCAGACTTGACAAGGTCTAACTCTGGCCGCTGATCTGTCGGCTTCAGGTCAAACGCTGCGCCGAGGGGTGTTCAAATCCTCGGAAGTACCAAAGGAACTCAGGTTTAGAACCCGAGTGGTGCGAGACGGGTAACCGGGAGCAACCCATAATATGCTCCCCACTCAACCCGAGTGTTTCATATCTTCTGCGTTCCTACCGCCGATTACCGCGTAATCGGCGGGTGAGAGGGGTGATGAAACACTCAGGCTGGGTGAAAGCTCAGAAATGTACCTTCAGTACTAAGTTCACGCGGATGGTCCGCGTGGTGCGTACATGCGCATGGATCACCCTTAGGAGGTGAAATGACTGCGTATATGGCATTGGATCCTCGTCCGGCGGCTCGACAGACAATGCTCGAGCTTCTCTCCACCCCGACCTTTGGGGTGGAGGTGACGGTGCCCGAGCTGGGGTCGGCGTGCCTTCTGGGCAATGCTGACCCCCAGCACACCGGGGGGCGGGCAGATATGTCAGCCATCGAGGGCCTTGCCGCGTTGTTTCGCGGTGAGGCACAGGTAGCCACCGTGCTGCCTGACCTCGATAGCCTTGGTTCCATGGCGGTGCTGGACATCGCCATGGACGCCATTGCCCAGCTCGGTGCGTTGGCAGGAGAGATCCTGCGGCGCATCGAGCTAATCGGCCGTGCTGATCGCTTCGAGAGAGGCGAATGGCCCGGTCGGCGACCCCTGCCGACCCTCGACCAGCCGTGGTCGGACGTGCTTTCGGGCGCGTCAGACACACGCGAGCTTGCGGCCATGGGGGCCGTTGTCGCGGACCACCGGCTGCCGGTGGAGGAGCGGGTGCGTTTGCTGCGCATCTGGCTCTCCACCGGCGAGGAGCCGTTGGAGTATCGCCAGCGAGTTGAGGCTGAACGGGCCGAGATGCTGGCTGCCCTGACGGGTGGCGAGATCTTGGTTCGCGAGGCTGCCAAGGGCCATATCGCCACGGTGGTTTCAACCCACCGGGCTGGCATGGCCATTGGCTACCACCGGGCTCCGGTGGTAGTGGCGCAGAACCCGGCTTTTAGTTTTAAGGGTTCGGCGCCGGTCGTTAAGTTCACGATAGCCCAGTTCAGAGTGGGTTACGTGGATCTGTCGGCCGCTCTGACTGAGCTGGCCGGACGTGAGCCCGGCTGGGGCGGATCGCCAACGATTGGCGGCTCACCCCAGGGGGTCTCGTCGGGCTTGTCGCTCGACGAGGTTGTAGCGGTCGTGGAGGCTCATCTCCTCTGACTGCGCCCATTCGAATCGAGCCTTCGGAAGGAGGTGAAAGAAATGAGAGGGCCACTGTTCGTGATCGCCCTGGGGGCCGCTATGGCGACCTTCGGGTGGTGGGTAGAAAGGAAGCATCAGGCGGCGGTGGGGCCGGTTGATCCGGCTTGCGCTCTGATGCTCCTGGGAGGGGTTATAGCTTTTCTTGGCGCTGCTGCCTTTGGGGCAGCGGTCGTCAGTGGGTGAGCACTGCCTTCCAACCCCAACTGCACCGGCAGTCATCCGGGACAAGGCGCTCAAAAGGAAATTGGCCAACAGTGCCAATGCGCGCCAGGGAGCGACTCCTCAAGACGCTGAACCACGGTTAATACCCGTTGGTCACTGTCATCGCGACAACAACAGGTTTGCCGGTTTCCTCCGCAAGGAAATAACCGGTGCAACTCGGCGGATGTGTATCCGCCCTGACGAGTCCGAAAGGACGAAAGTTGGCTGTTCTTTAAAGAGATTCCTCGATATTCGGTTGGTTCTGAGAGTAATTGCCAGGTCGGATATTCGCTATTGCGTGGAGCGATGGCAGATATCCGGTCTGGGGGAATAGCTCAGGCTACGAGATCCTTGGAGGGGTCATGCGAGTTTTTCGAGAGTTCCGTGTTCGTGCCGGAAGCACGTTAGAGACGGATGGGGTGCGATTCGACGCCCCTGGACCTTGGGGATGGAGCACCCAGATCCCGTATCCGCGCGGTGGACGTGCCGCGGGTGTGGGGTTAGTGGAAAGTCCAAGTACTTTCCACGGCGAGAGCCTTGGTTGGCTGTGCAGCGAGAAATCGCTGCGTCTCGGTGCAAGATTTGCACCGAGCTTGACCACAACCCAGCCTTTACCAGGCTGGAAGGATCGGCTGGCCGAGCTGAGGGGGCTCGAGCAGACAATGCTGGACGCTCTGGTAGCGCTGCTCAGCTGCGAACGGCCCGTAGACCTGCGGGTTGAGTCCCTTGAGCGGGCGGGGCTGCTCGTGGTGGGGGCGGTATCGTGCTCACGAAGCACGAGCCGGATATCGCCCGACGATTGGGCCTACTGTTCCGTAAGGAGGTAATTGAAGTTGTCTCCTGCGTCGAGGAGCACGCAATCGGGGGGTACCTCAAGGTCCTCTGCCGAAGGTCGCGGGCCCAGGGGTGCCCTCATACGGTTGGTCTGTTTACTCAGACGGACCAGAGGGGGCTTACTCCCTCCTCGGTAAGGAGGATTACTTCCCAGGAGCAATCAGGAGCTGGGACAGTCTCCTGAAGCAGTTTGCTCAAATCGTGGAGGGCCGCGCATCCGCAGCGACGACATCTGTCGGCTGAGGCGCGAACTCAACGAGCCTTTGAAAGGAGGTGGAACGAATCGGTCCACCAATGCTGTTTCTTGGCACGGTGATGGCTGTGCGGGCTGTCTGGGCTCTATGTAGTGGAAGCTACAAGGGTAAGCCAGCCCGGCGGGGATCGCCAATATGGTATCCATTGTGGTTTGCGCTTGCCGCAAGCGTGAGCGTTGCCGTGATGGGGCCATATTTATCGGCTCCGAATGATTCGGGCCCACCGTCAGACGGCTTCTGGCAAAACCCGCCCTCTGATCGCGGATCGAAAAGATCAGAACTGCCACATAAGGACTTCGCGAACGCGGAGGTGGCGCAAAACGTATTTACGGTAAAGGGGAGTCGCCTAAGAGCTCCCCACCCAACCCGAGGGCTTCACACCTTCTGCATTCCGACAACTCATTTGAGCAATCGGAGGGTGGTCGGAGTGGTGGAGCTCTCAGGCTGGGCGCCAATCAGGTTCCCAGTAGTTTGAAACACCCGTGAGAGGGGTAAGCGATGAACGTCGTCTTCGGTACCGTGAAATTCGTCAACGCCGAACGAGGGTTTGGCTTCGTCCGTCTCGATGGGGGCGCCGGAGATGTCCACTTCTGGCTCGATCGCGGATTTACCTCCGCAGTGGGCTGGCGGGCGGACCCAATGGGTGCCATGCGAAGCGGTGAAAACTTTGGTCGGCTGGAAATCGTTCGACCGGCGACACCAAAGCCTGGCGAACGTCTGGCCCTGAGTATTATCTGCCGGAACCGCACAGACTCGCCGCGGTCAGACCCAAGCGAAAGCTAAGGGCCCGACTGCCGAGTGGTGGGCGTTTGAAGTGCCCTGGAAGGCGGCGCAGGCCGAAATCGAAGCCCGAAAAGAGCAGTACCCGGTTGGTCTGTATTACTGGCCGATCGAGTATGGAGACGGACGCGCTGCACGTGTCATACCGGTGCCCAGGGAGCACGAAACGTATACGAGCCACTACGATTACGGCCGTGTACCTGCTCACTGGGCGGTGGTGGAGCGTGCAGGGAGTTACCGCACGAGTCGTTTGCCCGTGGGATGGTTCCGGCGGATTGGGACACTTATTTGTCGCCGGGCTTGCTCGAGCGTTTCTCGATTGTTCGGGGCGAGCTGAGTATGTGGCTGCCCTGCGATCCGAACTGACTGACCTAGAGGATCGTGTTGTGGTTGCCGAGCGCGCGTCGGGTCCGAAGAGGGCGAAGCCAAAATTGCGGCTGGATGGCGTCGGAAACGGCGAGATCCACTACATGGGGGTAAGCCTTCAAGTGACAGGTTTTCGTATCACAACGGGCAAGAAGGAAGGCTTCAGTTGGCCTGGCGACCCTGACGACCCAGAGTACACCGAGGTCACCTATAGCATCGAGCTGGGTGGCCATGAAGTCTCGGCCCTACCAGGTCCGGTGGTGGTGTTGGCGAGAGCCGCCGAGAAGAAGGAAGACGTGCGTGATAGCTGGGATATCTTGATATCTGAGCTCAGCCGGGGAGTACAACACGACCTTAGCTGGATGAGAAAGCGAGTTGTTGCGATTCACGCCGAGATCGAACGCCAGGAGGCCTCAGAGTAGGAATTCTGGGACAAAACGCGCATAAGGACCAGCTCGTGAGCTGGGCGTCAGGGGAGCGACTCCTCAAGACGTTGAACCACGGTTAATACCCGTTGGTCACTGTCATCGTGACAACCAAAGGTTTGCCGGTTTCCGCCGCAAGGAAATAACCGGTGCAACTCGGCGGATGTGTATCCGCCCTGACGAGTCCGAAAGGACGAAAGTTGTCAGCCAGTTGGTCCGGGAAACGCCCAGACCACGAGGCCCTGGAGGGTCATGCTGCAGCTGGTTTCGATTCATTGGGGTCCGCTCGACGAGCCCCACGAGGACGTCATCATTCACGATGGAGTCCCGGCGCGGCGACTTGCCGTGCCGAACTACTACGATGAAGGGCAGACGGTCGAGGAGTCGATCTTCTGCCCGAGCACAAGGTGGGCAGCAAGTTACATCGCTGCCCTCGTGGCGCGGGGCTATCCCGGCCGGAGCCACATGGCACGGATCTTGAGATGAGGGCGTTTGGCCGCGCGCTGCCGAATTCTGACCGAGCGTCCCCAGTTAGGATAACTGCCAAACTCCTGATCTCGCAATTCGATTTTAAGGAGGGATGGGAAATGTTTCTGACTGGACAGCCTGATGACTGTGGCTGCCCGGTTAGAGCAGGAGGTAGTCTCGGCCAGGATGAGCGAAACTGGAGCTTCGAGTGCCATCTTTGCGGAGCAAGTGGTGTCGCGTACGGGTTTTAGATATCCGTATGACGCCCAGGCTTTTCTGGAGACCCATCCCGAGGCTCAGCGAATGTAGTAGAGCTGGCCGCACCAGGAATCCGGCTGCACTACCTCCCGGAGGTGCAGTACCAGACCAATACGCCGGAAAGCGTTGAATTTTCCGGAAGTGCCAAAGGAACCCGTCAAGGAATGGGTGGCGCAAAATCGTTCTACGGTAAAGGGAGTCGCCTAAGAGCTCCCACCTAACCCGAAGGCTTCATACCTTCTGCATTCTGACTGCTTTATGAAATATCAGCGAGCAGTTGGAGTGATGGAGCCTTCAGGTTTGGTTGACCAAAATCAGATTGATTGTTCGCAGCCAAAATTGATACTATTGGCGAACTTGTAACTACGACAATATCTACTTAAGTTGCCAGACGGCGCCGAGGAGCCTACCATAGAACTAGACGTTTGCGGGGGTATTTTGGCCGATTTGACCGAAAAATGTGGCGTTTTTGGCGCTGTTACTGAGCATAGTTATACCGCTCGGGTGACGTATTATGGGCTGTGGGCACTGCAGCACCGCGGCCAAGAGGGCAGTGGTATCGCTAGTTGGGATGGCCAGCGCATGCACTCTCGTGTGGGCGCGGGACTGGTGGCGCACGTGTATGATCCAGGAGATCTCGAGCGGCTTGATGGGTGCATAGCTATTGGCCACAATCGATATTCGACATCTGGTGCCGATGGCGGGGCACATGCTCAGCCGGTAATTGACCGAGATTTAGATCTGGCTTTCGCACATAATGGTAATTTGCCTTCTACTAAGGCGCTGGAAGCGTTTTTGCGCAAACACCATATCAATCCACGCCCATTGAATGATTCCGAAATGATGACACGGGCAATTGGTGTGTATTTGCGTGACGGGATGAGTCTTGAAGATGCAGTTGTGGCGGCATGGCCGTTGTTTACTGGCGCTTTTTCGTGCGTGGTCATGCAAGAAGGTCATTTGGTGGCATTTCGAGATGAGTGCGGGATTCGGCCATTGGCTCTGGGAAAACTTGAGGATGGTTACTGTGTATCGAGTGAATCGTGTGCCTTTGATACAGTGGGCGCCGCTTTTTGCGCGAAGTGAAGCCTGGAGAACTTTGTCAGTCTGACGGCTGAAAAGTGACGGCACGCCAAGTGGTGACGGCTCGACCCAAATTGGATGTGTTTGAGTTGGTCTATTTTGCCCGCCCTGATAGTTTGATCGCTGGCCGCAAAGTTAATGAAGTCCGGCGGGAAATGGGCAGACAGTTGGCTCGAGAATTTCCAGTTGTCGCTGATGTTGTCATACCAGTGCCCGATTCGGGGATTCCGATGGCCCTAGGATACAGTGAGCAGAGTGGGGTGCGATTTGATCATGGTTTTATCAAAAACCGCTATATTCACCGGACGTTTATTAAAGCCGACACAAGTAATGCGGAGCGGGATGTGCGAGTAAAGCTCAATCCCGTGCCGGAAGTAGTCATGGGTAAAAGCGTGGTGGTAATCGATGATTCCATAGTGCGAGGAACCACAACCGGGCAAATCGTTGGCATGCTGTATGGAGCCGGTGCTCAGTGTTCATGTTCTGGTGAGTTCGCCGCCGGTTTTGTACCCAGACTTTTATGGAATCAACACGCCGAGCCAGACAGAATTGATAGCCGCCAATCGCAGCGTTGAAGAAATTCGGGAGCATATCGGTGCGGATAGCTTGGGCTACCTGTCGGTGACTGGTATGGTAAAAGCAACCGGATTGGCACGTCAAAAGTTGAACCTGTCGTGTTTACTGGTGAATATCCGATTGATATCGGTGAGCGGGCGCTCACTATTCAAAAAGTTTTACTAGACAAGAAGCCGGTACTCGTCTAGAATGGCTCGTTACGCTATGATAGACAAAGGAAATTTATAGATATGAAATTACGACAAATCATTGGAATCGCAGTCATCATTTTAATGGCTGCGGGAGGCGTGGCCTTGGTGCGGTCGCAGCCAGCGGGTGCACCAGAAAATAGATTGAAGGTAGCGGCCAGCTATTATCCGTTTTATGAAGTTGCCGCTAGAGTAGGCGGCGATCATGTGGTCGTATCCAACCTAACGCCTGCAGGAGCGGAACCCATGATTTCGAACCATCAGCCCAAGATCTAGCTGGGGCTCAAGATTCGGCGGTTTTTGTATATAATGGTGTCGGCTTTGAACCATGGGTAGAAGGATTCGTTCGTGATTACAAAGGTGCTGCCGTTAAGGGTAGTGACAAGATAGAGCTGCGGACTTCGGCTGAGGGCGTGGTTGATCCTCACTATTGGCTCGATCCGGTCTTGATGCAGCAGGTAGTTGATACGGTCAGAGAAGCTTTGGCCAAGGCCGATCCCGCCAACGCTGGTTACTACCAGACAAAAGCAGATGAGTATAAGGGCAGTTGGACGATCTCGATAATCGTATGGGTTTGAGCTTGGCACGCTGTCAAACCAGCGTTATTGTGACAAATCATGCGGCATTCAATTATTTGGCGTACCGCTATGGGTTAACGAGTCAGGCAATTACCGGCTTATCGCCAGAAGCCGAGGCTAGTCCAGAGCAGCTGGCAGCACTATCGACGCTCGTAAAAGAACAAGGCATCAAATATGTCTTTATGGAAAAATTAGCATCACCCAAATTGGCTGAAACATTAGCTCAAGAAGCAGGAGTTCAAGTAGGTGTGCTTGATCCCATTGAAGGCTTAACGACTGCGGATATAGCCGCCGGAAAGGATTACTCGAGTGTCCAAAAAGAAAATTTGGCAGCCCTCCAACGAGCCCTTACATGCCGGTAAGCAACAACTGCTGCTAGACCTTGATGATGTGACAGTTGAATTGGGTGGTCAAAAGGTCTTGGCCGACATAAATTTGTGTATTCATCGCGGTGAATTTATTGGGCTCATTGGCCCCAATGGGGCAGGCAAAACGACTCTCTTGCGAGTGATGCTGGGCTTGCTTCAGCCAAGCAAAGGTCGAGTCGATTTTGCGGATAGCACCAAGGTGGCGTATGTGCCACAGCGTGGAGCGGCCATGGGAGGAGCGGTGCCGGTAAGCGTGTCAGAAGTTGTAAGTATGGGAAGTACTGATCGAGAGGCGGTGTCACAGGCGCTAGCCGATGTTGATTTGAGTGAGCTGGCGACTAAGCGGTTTGGTGAGCTGAGCGGTGGCCAACAGCAGCGGGTGCTGATCGCGCGGGCGCTAGCTGGTCAGGCGCACATGCTGATACTCGACGAACCAACAACCGGTATCGATGATGCTACTGAAATAGATTTCTTTAATATTCTGAAACGGCTCAAGAAACTGGGCGTTACGATCTTGATGGTATCGCATGATCTAGAAGCGGTACTTGAGGAGGCTGGCAGAGTAATTTGTCTGAATAGGCGAGTGCTGTACGATGGTTTGCCGCAGCAATTTGAAGTCAGCAGTATTGGCCCGATATGTATGCGGCCAAGCATCGGCAGTTGCATCATCAACATCCGGAGGTAGCGGGTGTTTGAGTTATTTCAATATGAATTTATGGTACGGGCCATGGTGGCAGGAATCCTGGCTGCAGTAATGTTGCCGGTACTCGGTAGTTTTCTGGTGGCACGGCGGTATTCGCTGATGGCCGATAGTTTGGCCCATGTTAGTTTAGCAGGTATAGGTTTGGGTTTACTGGTAGGTTCATCGCCAATTTTGTGGGCGGTGCCCGTAGCTATCGCCGGCGGGATAATGCTAGAACACTTGCGGCAAAGCGGCCGGCTGAGTGGTGAAAATGGATTAGCTGTTCTCATGAGCGGAGGTTTGGCGATAGCCGTCGTTTTGGCTGGATTGGCGCAAAACCAATCAGTGAATTTTGCGAGTTATCTATTTGGGAGTATCACCACGACGACGTGGTCGGATGTATTGTTGCTGAGTGGACTGGCGGTAATTATTTTGGGAGTGGTTGGTTTTAATTATCGGCAACTGGTTCATATGGTGTTTGATGAAGACGGCGCCCGCATCATGGGTTATCGTGTACAGTTTTTGAACTATCTATTGGTGAGCTTGGCTGCCGTGGCGGTTGTTTTGGCCATGCGCGTGGTCGGTGGATTACTGATCGGCGCGTTGCTGGTGATTCCAGTGCTAGCTGCCAGTCAATTAGCGCGTAGTTTTCGGGGCACTATCTGGTGGTCGGTGGTTCTGGGTGTACTGGCGGTTCTAGGAGGCTTGGCGGTGGCGTTTTATGCCGGGCTGGCGGCCGGCGGTGCCATAGTACTAGCCGCATTGGTGCTATTTGGCTTAGCTCTTCTGTTACGACCCTAGCACGTATCAGGTATACTAGTGGGTATGAAGACACCCAAGCGACCAATTTTAGTACTGGTAGATGGTTCGGCGGTATTCCACCGGGGCTTTCATGCCATTCCGCATCTTTCGAACAGTGCAGGTGAGCCGACCAATGCCATTTATGGCTTTGTGACGATTTTGCTCAAGGTTTTGGCTGATCTCCAACCGGCCTACATGATCGTGGCCTGGGATAAGTCGAGTAAAACATTTCGCAAAGACATGTATCCCGAGTACAAAGCGACCAGAACTGCTATGCCGCCTGAGTTGCGGGCTCAAATTGAGCCGACCAAAGAATTGGTACAGACGTTGCGCTTGCCGTTCATAGAAGTTGAGAATTATGAGGCTGACGACATCATTGGCACCTTGGCGCGCAAAGCTGAAGCAACTGGTGAATTAGACGTAGTAATTGCTACGGGTGATCGGGATCAGCTTCAGTTGATTGATGAGCACACAGTAGTCGACTTGTTTAATCCCCGTGGTTTGGAGCCGACTCGATACGATTTGGCTAAAATGATTGATAAATATGGCCTGACTCCAACACAATTCATTGATTACAAAGCGATTGTCGGTGACTCAAGTGATAACATTCCCGGTGTGAAGGGGATAGGCGATAAGGGTGCCCAGAAATTGTTGGCTGACTACAAAACTTTGGAGGGCGTTTACCAACATGCCGACGAAGTGGCGGGCAAAATGGGTGAGTATTTGCGGTCGAGTAAAGACATCGCTTTTTTGAGTCGGCAGCTGTCAGAAATCGTTTGTGACATGCCGATTGAACTCGACTTAGATGCAGCTAAGGTGGGTCAATATGACCAAGAAGAAGTGCACAAGTTATTTGCTCGTTTTGACTTTCGTAGCTCTCTATTAAGTAAACTTAATGATGCTCATAATGGTGAAAAAGCGCAACTTCAAGCGGTGCAAAAGGATATTGAAACGACCAAAACAGAAGTAAAGACAGGTGTGAGTGGACAAGCACAGAGCTTGTTTTCTGGGGTGACGTTGGGCGGTCAAACTGACACTGAGAAGCCGCGCCGGGACCACTTACAAAAAGCGGATTATCAAATGATCAGTACGCCAAAAGAACTTCAAAAACTCATGGAACAAGTCCGGCAGCAAAAGGTAATCGCCATCGATACGGAAACAACTTCGGTGGATGTGACTGTCGCCAAGCTTGTTGGGGTGAGCTTGTGCTGGCAGAGTGGGGTGGCCTATTACATTCCGGTTGGTCATACGGCCGGTGATCAGTTGAGTTGGCAGGAGGTCAAAGAGCAGCTTTTATCTGAACTTGAGCGAGCTGATCTGGTCAAAGTCGGACACAATATCAAATACGACTATCAAGTGTTACGGAGGCATGGTGTAACGCTGGGTCCCATCGGATTTGATACGATGGTTGCCAACTTTTTGCTCAACCCCTTGGGTAGGGCTCAATCACTTGATGATTTGGCCTTCCGCGAGTTGGCTGTAGATATGATTCCCATTACTGAGCTGATAGGTACGGGCAAAAACCAGACATCATTTGCTGATGTGCCGGTAGCGGAAGCTACGACGTATGCCGCCGAAGATGCCGATATGACGTGGCGGTTGTACGAAATATTGTCTGAGCGGTTAGCCAAAAAAACCGACAAAACACCGCAAGGGTGGAGTATGAAGCGACTGGCCGATGACATTGAGTGGCCGATTATACCAGTACTGGGAGAAATGGAACTGGATGGCATATTACTCGATACCAAGGTATTGCAAACATATGGCAAAAAGTTAGATGAGCGCTTAGCACAGCTGAAACAACAGATATTCGATCTTGCTGGTGAAGAGTTTAATCTGAACAGTCCAGCACAACTGGGACAGATATTGTATGGCCGGTTAGGCTTGTCGTCGGCTGGACTAAAAAAGGGCAAAAATGGCGGTTTTACAACGGCTGTAGACGCTCTCGAGAAGCTGCGAGATGCGCATCCGATGATACCGTTGCTGATGGAATTTCGGGAGCTAGATAAGCTGACCAATACGTACGTGAAGGCTCTGCCTGAAATGGTACGTGAAGATGGACGGATTCACACCAGTTTTAGTCAGGTAATTGCCCAAACCGGACGGTTGTCGAGCTCAAATCCAAACTTGCAGAATATTCCCGTTCGCACCGATGCTGGCCGGGAAATTCGACGAAGCTTTGTAGCAAGCAGTGGGCATAAATTGGTAACGGCCGATTATTCCCAGATAGAGCTACGCGTGGCAGCGGCTTTGGCTAATGACGCTGAGATGATCAAAACTTTTCGGGAAGGAGCCGACCTTCATCAGCAGACGGCGGCCCTGTTATACGGCGTGGCGATGGATGCCGTGACTAAAAATATGCGTAACGCTGCTAAAACCATCAACTTTGGTGTGCTGTACGGGATGAGTGCTCATGGACTCAGTGTGGCGACAGGTATGGATGGTAAAGAGGCAGTGGCTTTCATTGAAAAGTACTTCGAAGTGCGGCCAAAGCTACGCCAGTACATTGCTGACATCAAGACGTTTGCTTACCAGAATGACTTCACTGAAACGATGTTTGGCCGGAGACGACCCTGTCCCGAGGTGCACTCGAGTAACTTTAATATTAGGTCGGGAGCGGAGCGGGTGGCTGTGAATGTACCAATCCAAGGTACAGCGGCTGATATCTATAAATTAGCTATGATTGAACTAGCGGGTAGACTTGATAACGATTGCCGCTTGTTGCTACAGATTCACGATGAGCTTATCGTTGAAACACCGACGGCCAAGGCTGAAGCAGTGGCCGCATTGATGCGTGAGGTGATGGAAGGCGTGATCGACATTGGAGTACCATTAGCGGTAGATACAGCAATTGGCGATAACTGGGGAGAGCTGAAATGAGCGAGCATATGCTGAACCGACCGGATGGTGCTGGGCGAGATGGGGGCATATACCGGAAGCTATTCAGGAATTTGTAAAAAATTGATCCACTAGCTGTACCAGAATTGAGCCATCAACTGAGGGTTCAAGCAGCGCCAGATATTCTCGAATGGGAACGAGATATGCAGTCGCCAGAGCAAGAATCGATTAACCCTGAAAATATAGCTGCAGAAATCGAAAAGACAGTAAATGAATTAACTGCAGTACTGAACAAATTCTTCGATTCGAGTAGTCGAGTTCAATCAGAGGAATCAGGCGGAATTATTTCGCAACAGGTTGAATTAGAGTCGGTTTCTGATGGATTGGGTGACATTTCTAAATTAGATGATTCAAAGGTGCTCATTAGTCGTTCATTCGAGCAATCGAACAAGAGAGAAATGGATAAAGATTGTTTCTACACCATTGAACTGATTGAAGATAATGATCACACACTTATATTTCTTGAATCAGAAGACCTCGTAATCCATCAGTGGTATATGCGCAAAGGGAAAAAGCTGGTGCTTCTACGCGGGCGTCAGGACCGGAAGACGTTTATATGTTGCAGAGATTAACTAATGTTGTACGCGATCTCGATTCAGTCAGACCATTGAAAGACCCCGATGCCTGAAGGGCCTGAGGTCGAGACAATCAGGCGGGGGCTGACCGATACGCTGATAGGCCAGCAATTGGTGGCGGTCGAAGTGCTGTGGATGGGCAGTTGGCGGTCGGCAGACGGGTCGGTGGCATCGATTTCGACTACTGAGGCGTTGGTGGGCGCACGAGTGCGGGTGGTCGAGCGGCGAGCGAAGGTACTGCTTATTGAGTTTGATTTGGATCAGACGCTGATGGTTCATCTGAAAATGACGGGTCAAATGGTATTGGTGCAAGCAAGTGGCCACAGGCTGGCTGGCGGTCATCCAACGAGCAGTATGGCCGACCAGTTGCCCGATAAAAGTACCCGGATCGTTTTCATTTTGCCAGTGGTGACAGTTTGTACTTCAATGATCAGCGTAAATTTGGTTGGGTGAAATTGGTACCGTCACCAGATGTAATGGCCGATACATTGGTAGCCAAACTGGGACCCGAGGTAGATACGTCTGAATTTTCGGTGGACTATTTGCAGACGCAGTTGACCAGGCGCAAGAAATCGCCGGTCAAAGCGGTGATACTTGATCAAACAGTTTTGAGTGGAATAGGTAATATCTATGCCGATGAATCGTTACATTTGGCGAAAATTCACCCTGAACGTCGGGCGGGTACATTATTGCCGGTAGAGACTAAGCGGTTGCATGCGGCGGTCAAAACGATCATGGCAGCGGGTATTACTCACGGTGGTACCAGTTTCTCCCGCTATGTGAATGCGCTCGGTGGCACTGGTGACTATTTGGACCAAGCCCGGGTGTTTCGACGTCAAGGACTGACGTGTGGTGTCTGTGGCAGTGTAATTATAAAAACGCGGGTATCTGGACGCGGTACGCATCTGTGCCCGAAGAGTCAGTTGCTATGACGATATTTCTCTATGGGAGCGGACAATATGAGCTGCGACGCAACGTGGCTCAGATGACGGCGGCTTATATCAAGAAAAACGGATCCGATATGGGTATCGAGCGCGTAGACGGGTCGGTTGCAAAATTTGATCAATTGGCTGGTGATCTGGCAGCAGTGCCATTTTTGGCATCCAGCAGGCTGGTGATTATTGATGACGTGTTGACCAATAAAGTAGTCGCCGAAAAGATAGCTGACTTGCTAGCGCTTATTCCCAAGACGACTGTGGCGCTATTCGTGGAGCGAACCGTGGACGGTCGGACAAGCGCATTCAAGACACTCAAAACAGCCGATAAAGTAGTGAAGTTTGATCCGGTAACGGGTCCGAAGCTCGTGAATTGGATTAAAGCGGAAGTGCAGATGCTCGGCGGCACCATAGACCATACGGTTGCCAAGATGTTGGCAGACCGGGCTAAGGAGGATCAGTGGCGGTTGGTGGGGGAGATCGCCAAGCTGGTTACCTATGATCCGACTGTGACAGCTGAGACTGTTGAACAGCTAGTGGCACCAACGATTGAGCGAACTGTATTTGAGTTGATTGAAGCAGTGGCGGTTGGTCGTGTAGCTGTGGCCATGGAAGCACTTGAGGCATTACGGGCAGCCCGGGAAAGCGATGTGTATGTGCTTAATATGATTCAGTGGCAGTTGCGTAATTTGCTATTGGTAAAGCTGGCACCACCTGCCATGAGTCCAGCTGATGTTGCACAGGCGACGGGTATAAACAGTTTTGTGGCTAGTAAGGCGGCTGCTATCGTGGTTCGGTTGCCGGAAGCTGGATTAAAGCGGGCGTTTACCGAAAGCGTCGCGGCTGAATATCTGATCAAATCGGGCAGCCGGCCAGCTGATGTGGCAGTAGAACTATTAATTATCAAGATAGCCGAGTTGGTTAAACCAGCTCAATAACCTGATTCGGCATCGTTAGCCTTGATATCGTTGAGGAGTGTTTCGAGATCACTGAGAGTGGTCATGAGAGCCTGTAATTCGGCTTTGGCTAGCCAGGCATTACCCGGTACCGACGCAAAGTCACGCAAGGCGTTTTGGCGCATGGCAGCGTCGTCGAGGAGTTCGAGCAGTTTGATGCGCAGGGGATCGGGGGGAGTTTTGGACATGATTTGATCATACCATCTTAGGGCTTGATGGCGCGCAAGGCAGTATAGGTTTTGGAGCGGCCCAAGATTTCGTAATTGCCGAAATATTCGGTGAGGTGGCGTTTCATGTAGTCTTTGAGGCCGGAGATGACGACAATTGCGATTTGACCGCCTGGCTTGAGGTGGTCACGGTATCATACAGGAAAATTTGGAGTAATTCGGTGCCAATTTTGGCCGGCACATTAGAGATAACGGCGTCAAATTTAGTGTCGGCTGGTACCTGGCTAAAACCATTAGATAGGTATGCTTTGACATTGGTCAGACCATTGGCCTGGGCGTTTTTGGCGGCCAGTTCAACGGCAATGAAGTCTTTGTCGACTAAGTGGGCTGTTCCTTGAGGGGCGAGCTTGGCGGCGACCAGACCCAGGGGCCCATACCCGCAACCAAGATCGAGAATTGTGGCGGTAGCCGGCAGATCGAGCCGATCTGCTAATAGTTGCGTGCCTTCATCGATGGCCTTGGGACTAAAGACACCCCAGGTAGAATGAAATACCAACTGGTGTCCATGCAAACGGGCCTCAAATTTGAGGCCCGTTTTGAGTTCGGCGATAGTGGCCATTACTCGCTTTTGCTAGCTGCCTTAGGTGCAGGAGCTTTGGCTTTGGTGGCTTTAGGGGCTACTTTTTGGCAGCAGCAGTAGATTTAGCGGCTACAGTCTTGGCAGCAGTTTTCTTGGTGGTAGCTTTTTTGGCAGCGGGCTTTTTGGCAGCAACTTTTTTGGCTGGAGACTTGGTAGTAGCTTTGGCGGCTTTAGCTGGAGCGGCTTCTTCGGTTGAAACCTTAGCAGCTGCTTGAGCGAGCACGCTCTTCTTGCGAGCAGCGGTGTTTTTGTGAAGGGTGCCTTTTTGACAGCCCGGTCGATTTGCGAATAGGCCATGCTTAAACTGGAGGTGATATTTTCGGCTTCACCAGTGCTAATAGCAGTATAAAGGGCAGTGATGTCCTGCTTGATGGCGCGCTTCACTTGGAGGTTGCGCGAGCGGCGGGTAATGGTCTGGCGAGCACGCTTGATAGCGGATTTGATGATGGGCATGAGAATTCCTAAAAAGTACCAGTGGACTATAGCTGATTTCTGCCAGATTGTAAAGGTTTAGTAATCTAGCAGGGTGCAAGATAGGGTGAAGCACAAGCGAAATCTTGACAAAGTAAGCGAAATGGTGTATGCTCTACGAACTATGGATTTAACTCCCAAGCAGCAAACTTCTGAAGCTATCCGCCAAGCGGAAAACATTTTAATTATTACTGGCCAACGTCCGTCAGTTGACCAGACTGTGTCGGTATTGGCGCTGACGATGATCTTGCGCAAATTTGGTAAGCAAGCGACAGCTGTCGTGACTGACCAACTACCATCTGCAGTGGCACCATTAGCTAATGGTATTATCGACAAGAATTTGGGGGAGTCCGCGATTTTATTCTCAAGCTCGATACGAGTAAGGCCGAAGTCGACAAATTGCGCTACGAAATGGTGGATGGCAAGCTCAACGTCGTCATTACACCCTTCAAAGGCAACTTCGCGCCTAGTGATGTGACTTTTGGCTATGGCGAGTCGGCGGCCGGTGGATACGATGTGATTGTAGTTATCGGTGTACCGGGCAAAGCGCGTATTGATAAAATTTATGACCAAAATGCCCAACTGTTAGCTCAAGTGCCGGTGATTAATTTCGACTTTCATCGTTCAAACGAAGGTTACGGTGCCATTAATATGATTGATGGCAACGCTTCGTCTTTGAGCGAAATGCTCATTGCCCTCAGCGAGAGCCTGCAAAGTGGCTTGATTGACGCTGACATTGCGACACCATTATTGATGGGTATCGTATCGGCAACTGATAGGTTTACGGCTACTCATACTACGTCCAAGAGCTTAACTGTAGCGGCCCAAATGATGGCAGCCGGCGCTTCTCAGCCTCAAGTCATCCGGGCTTTATACCGTGGTGGCGATGGCAGTCGCGACGCTGCGCGCGAACCAAACCGAGACAGCAACCGCCCACCCGCATCACGTGATGGTGGCAATCGTGACCGGACTGAACGCCCAGCACGGGTAGAACGAACAGAACGAACCGAGCGACCAGAACGAACTGAGCAGCCCCGCGCTGAACAGTCACGCGCTGAACAGCCGCGCCGAGAACAACCAGCGGCACCAGCAGCTCAGCCTACCCAACAGACTCAACCTACCCAACCTGTTCAATCAGCGCGACAGCTAGACAATGACATGAACGAACCAATTATTTCGCCAGCTCACATCGAGTTTTCGCCTGATCCGGCTGATGATCCACGGGTGCAGATGCCGCCCGAGCCAATCCAAGTAGCTCCGGGTCAACTACCGTTGGAAATGTCACCATTGGGGTCACAAGCTGTGCAGAATCCGGCACCAACCCAACAAGCTCCTCATCAGCCGGTTGCCCAACCTGCTGTGAGTGCTGCGCCTATGCCTTCAAGCTACCAAAATGACTGAAACGGCCTACAACGGTCTCTTGCTCGTCAATAAACCTGTCGGAATTAGTTCATTTGATGTCATTCGGGTATTACGCCGCATCACGGGTTTTCGCAAAATCGGACATGCTGGCACCCTCGATCCGGCAGCTCACGGGCTGATGCTGATGTTGTTTGGACCGGCTTGTAAGCAAGCCCAAATGTTCACCAAACTTGATAAACGCTATCGTGCCGACATGACGTTGGGGCTGACGAGTTCGACGGGGGATAGAGAAGGGGTGCTGACAACCGTAGATGACGCCGTACCCACGCGGGATGCGATTACCGACGCGCTCAAGCAGCTGACGGGTGAGATCGTGCAGATTCCTTCGGCGTACTCGGCGATCAAAATAAATGGTCAAGAAGCGTATAAACGGATTCGGGCTGGAGAAACGGTAGACATGCCCAGCCGGACCGTGCAAATATATGAGAATCACCTGGTGGATTACACCTATCCGGTGGTGCAGTTTGAAAGTGCGGTGTCGAGTGGTACCTATATCAGGACGCTAGCTGAAGATCTTGGCAAAATCCTGGGTACTGGCGCTTACTTGAGTGCTCTCGAGCGTACCGTTGTGGGGCAATACAAGCTCGAAGACGCAGTCGGTTTCGACAATTTAACGCCCGAAGCCGTCGTAAAAGCTTTACAACCCATCGCGGGGTAGAGCAGCCAGGTAGCTCGCCGGGCTTACTTCCCGGAGGTCGTAGGTTCAAATCCTACCCCCGCTACGAACGCGGCTACATTCGGTAGTCGTTACTTTATAGCCTTGGAGGTGATGCTGAGTAGGTGACGTGACGCGCGACTGACCTGAACATGACCGCTCGATCAACCGCATTATACCCCCAACCGGAGTGCTATTATGGCTCCGGTTGGGGTCAAATCTCATAATTATCGACGATTACACCTAAAACACTTGATAAGTGTATCTAAAAGTGCTACTATACTTGAGTTATGTTGAAGCCAGAAGCCAAAACAACTGTCATCAAGAGCCTTGCAACTCACAAGGGCGACACCGGTTCGCCTGAGGTTCAGATTGGCATTTTTACTGAGCAGATCAAAGAACTGACGAAGCATTTGCAACTCCACAAAAGGATGAGCACTCGCGTCGTGGTCTCTTGAAGATGGTCGGTAAGCGTCGTTCGCTGTTGGACTACCTGAATAAGCGTGATCCTAATCGCTACCAGGACGTTCTGAAGAAACTCGAACTCCGCCGCTAATCCGTTGTGCTATAATGACGAGCGTACAGCCAGGTAGTTCGGATACGAACTCGTAATTTAAATATGGGCTGAGTTTGTGAGTAAGGTACGTGTTAGAGCTTTGGGATTAAACTTGTTTAATCTCTTGTCCCTGGCACTTACTCTTCAAGCCCAATAAAGGAAGACAATATGGGAGACATTATCCACCCATTTGGTGGTAAGACTTTGGTCTTTGAGACCGAGTTTTGTGGTCGGAAATTAACGATCGAGACTGGCAAAGTGGCCTTTTTGGCCGATGGCGGCGTGTTAGTGCGCTACGGTGACACAGTTATCATGGGTACGGCTCAAGTGAGCAATCAACCACGGCCTGGCATCGAGTTTTTCCGCTGTTAATTGATTATGAAGAGCGCTTTTATGCGGCCGGAAAATCAGCGGTTCACGTTTCATTAAGCGTGAAGGACGGGCGAGCGAGCGAGGTACGTTGAGTGCCCGGTTGATCGACCGACCAATTCGACCATTGTTTCCTAAGGGTTACCGTCACGACGTTCAAGGCGTGGCTACCGTTTTGTCGGTTGATCTCGAATACGCACCCAATATTATTGCTATGACTGCTATTTCGACGGCTTTGATGCTGTCTGGAGCCCCATTTGAAGGACCGATAGCTGGCGTGCGCATTGGTAAGCTTGATGGCAAACTGGTGGCTTTCCCCAGTGAAGCACAAATGGCTGACAGTGAACTTGACCTAACAGTCGCCGGCACCAAAGACGCCATTATGATGGTGGAAGCTGGAGCCATGGAAGTAGATGAGGCTACCATGATTGAGGCGATTGAACTGGCTCACAAGAGCATTCAACCTTTGATAGATTTGCAGCTTGAGGTGGTCAAAGCTTTGGGCGCTAAAGAAAAGCCATATGATTTGGTATTGCCGGAAGCCGAGCTCAAAACTGCTATTTTGGCATTCTTGAAAGACAAAATGGGCCCAGCAGTGCGGCACCAAGATCATTACCAACGTCACGGTGCTATCAAAAACTTGGAAGAAGAAGTGGTAGCCGAGTTTGGTGAAGAGCACGAGCACGCGGCTATTGAAGTAGCTTTCCAAAAAGTGATTGATGGTGAGATCCGGCGGGCAATCCTGGAAGATGGTGCCCGGCCAGACGGTCGCAAGATGGACGAAATCCGGCCATTGAGTGCGCAGGTGAGTGTCTTGCCTCGAACCCATGGATCGGCTATTTTCACCCGCGGCACCACGCAGGTGCTGAATGTGACGACCTTGGCGAGCACGAGCTATGCCCAGCTGATCGACACTATGGAAGAAGATACTACGAAGCGCTATATGCATCACTACAATGCACCGGGTTATTCGAGTGGTGAAGTCAAACCGATGCGTTCGCCTGGTCGTCGCGAGATTGGTCATGGCGCCTTAGCGGAGCGAGCATTGTTGCCCGTGATTCCGTCAGTCGAAGACTTTCCCTATACCATTCGCACCGTCAGTGAAGTGCTGAGCCAGAATGGATCAAGTAGTATGGCATCGGTTTGCGGGTCGACATTGTCACTCATGGACGCGGGTGTGCCGATTCGGAAGCCAGTCGCTGGTATCGCCATGGGCTTGATCACCAAAGAAGATGGTGGATACGTCATCTTGAGTGATATTCAAGGCGCCGAGGACTTTGCCGGTGACATGGACTTCAAGGTGGCTGGAACCGACGACGGTATTACGGCATTACAAATGGATATCAAGGTCAAAGGTATTACGCCTGCCATCATGAAGGCCGCGTTGGCTCAAGCCAAGACGGGCCGGGCGCACATTATGGATTCGATTAAAGCCGAATTGACTGAGCCACGAGCAGATCTCTCGAAATTTGCCCCTCGTATCGACAAAGTCATGATCGATCCAGGCAAAATTGCGCTCGTGATCGGTAAGGGCGGCGAGACGATCAACAAAATCATCGCCGAGACTGGTGTAGAGATAGATATTGAAGACTCTGGTTTGGTGATGATAGCCTCGACCAGTCCTGAAGGTTCCAAGCGAGCGATCGAGATTATCCGGGGATTGACCGAAGATCCTGAGATCGGCCGAATCTACAATGGTACCGTAGTCCGCCTGATGGAATTTGGCGCTTTTGTAAACGTTTTGCCGGGTAAAGATGGTCTCGTGCACATTAGCCAATTGTCGGACAAGCGCGTCGACAAAGTGGGCGATGTGGTAAAATTGGGTGACAAGGTACGCGTTAAGCTCGTGGATATCGATCCCCAAGGACGATTGAATCTGAGTATGAGAGCCGCCGCTAACAAGGACGACAAATAGCATGGATAGTAACTGGTTGCTTTGACGCTTCCGGCGTCTCATGAAGACATGAGGCGCCCAAGGGTCGCGGCAACAAATGCGCATCCCACTCGCTGGTGAGAGGGCTTTCTATGGACACAGCACAACCTGATAAGGCTAGCCAGTTGGCCGCAATTGCCCAGGAAATTGAGGCCAATAAAGGTGACGCCACATTTGCAGGCGACAGCTACCCAGTTGGTGTTTGGGGTAGGTAACCCCGATGCCGACATCGTTTTTGTCGGTGAAGCTCCAGGAAAAAATGAAGATCTGCAGGGTGAACCCTTTGTCGGAGCGGCTGGCAAATTCTTGAACGAAATGCTGAGCTCGATCGGGCTGCAACGTCAGGACATTTATATCAGTAATATCGTGAAATACCGGCCGCCAGACAACCGGGATCCAACGCCGGAGGAAATAGCGGAATTTAAACCGTATTTACTCAAGCAAATTGCGGTGATCCGGCCAAAGCTGGTGGTATTTCTGGGACGTCATAGCATGAACGTATTTTTGCCCGAGCTCAAGATTAGCCAAGCTCACGGTCAGCCGATACGCAAAGACGGTCAAGTCTATCTACCGCTGTTTCACCCAGCAGCTGCCCTGTACAACGGAGCTATGCGCCAGACATTGCTCGACGATTTTCGGCTCATACCAGCCATACTCAAAAAATACCTAACTAATTTTGGAATTATTTCAAACTTATATTCGACATGAAAGAAAGGAGATCCACTTCAAATTATGGATCCACAAACTAACAAACAACCAACTAACTCCAATGAACCCCGGCAAGAACCGAGGATTCAAATGCCGCCTCAGGCAATGCCAGTGCCAATGCCAACAGCGCAAGCTCCGCAGCCACCAGTAATGGCGCAAACGCGCGCCACAGCCTCAGCGCAACAACGACCTCAAGCTCAACAACGACCTCAGGGTCAACCACGGCCTCAACAGAACCCAGCGCGACCGCAACCGCGTCCCGTAGCCACTGATGCCACGGCTGGCATGGTGGTGAGCCCCAAGGTAGTACGCGGTGCTAAACCAGTGTCACCGGCAAACCGCCGGCCAATGCCCTCGGACCAACGACCCGCCAGACCCAATGTGCCTGCCGGTGATAAGCCAGTCAAAGCCGTCAGTAATTCGGTTAGCAGGGAACGCCGGCGATTGAGCCAGATGGCGCCTACCCATACCGACCTGATGCCGTCGCTCGACACCATGCCAGTCAACAAAAGCGAGTTCAATGGCTTTGGTGGCAGTCAGCAGACCAAGAAAGGTGGCGCTCGTCGAGCCAATTATGCTGAGCGTGTACCCACCATCAAAGTGATGGCACTGGGGGGCTTGGGTGAAATCGGCAAAAACATGATGGCCATCGAATGCGGCCAAGACATAGTCATTATTGATATGGGCTTTGCCTTTCCGGATGGCAAGCAGCCCGGTGTCGATTACATCATTCCCGATGTAACGTACCTGGAAAAGAATCGCCATAAAGTGCGCGCTATTATTATTACTCATGGCCACATGGACCACATTGGGGCAGCGGGCTATATGATCCCGAAATTCCCAGTGCCGGTCTATGGATCGCGGCTGACTTTGGGTATGGTAGCCAAGCAAATTGAAGAATTTAAGATTCAGACCCCGCGATGGGTAGTACTTGATCCTGATAAAAGCGAGCGGGTTCAGATCGGGAGTGCGTTCAACATCGAATTGGTACGGGTCAATCACACCATCGCCGATTCCACGGCAGTCGTCTTGCGCACACCAGCAGGAATCCTCATCAATACCGGTGACTGGCGGCTCGATCCGACGCCGTTAAACGGCCAAGTGACCGACATGCCTAAGTTCCAAAAGATTGGTGAAGAGGGTGTGTTGCTACTTATGAGTGACTCCACAAGCTGTGACCGGGTGGGACGAGGTGGTAGTGAAGTTACTATTGTACCAACGATAGACGACCTATTTGGCCGGGCTAACGGACGCATCATTATCTCGGCGTTTTCGAGCTCAATTACCCGTATGCAGTTGATCGTTGACGCCACCGCCAAAGCTGGCCGCAAGCTGGCATTGGTAGGACGTTCGGTACTCTCAAACATTGAGCTCTGTGTGCGCATGGGCTATATCAAGGTCCCAGCCGGGCTCGTGATCAAAGTACAGGATGTAACGAGCATGCCTGACGATCGCGTGGTAGTGCTATGTACCGGTTCGCAGGGTGAAGAAAACTCAGCACTAGTGCGTATGAGTACCGGTGACCACCAAAATATCAAGATCAAGGCTGGAGACACCATCATTTTGTCTTCAAGTGTGATCCCAGGAAATGATGTATCGGTCGTGACGCTCATCGACAACCTCATGCGCGAAGGCGCCAATGTCTACGCTCGTTCTACCGAAGCTTTGCGCGGTCACGGACCGGTGCACGTGGGTGGACACGCTTTCAGAGATGACACTGCCGATCTGATTCGGGCAGTCCGGCCGAAGTACTACATGCCAATTCACGGTGAGTTCCATCACCTAGTATTCAACGCTGAAGTAGCAGTCGAAGAGGGTATCCCCAAAGAAAACGTCTTCGTGATGGATAATGGTGATTGCCTCGAGCTAACAGCCAACAGTGCCCAGAAAGTGGCTCGCATTCCTGCTGGCGTCGTCATGGTTGACGGCGCCGGAGTAGGGGACGTGGAAGGCGTGGTCTTACGCGACCGGTTGGCATTATCGAATGATGGCATGTTTATGATCGTGGCAACCGTGTCACGCAAAACCGGTCGGCTCATTACGAGCCCAGACATCATCTCTCGTGGCTTTATCTACATGAAAGAGCACGAAGAGCTGATCAACCGGACTCGAGCCGAGGTACGGCGCATTTTCGAAAAACGTGTACCCGGCGAAGACTGGACCAAGTTCAAACTGCGCTTGCGCGATGAGATTGCCGACATCCTGTATTCAAAGACCAAGCGCAATCCGATGGTCTTACCGGTGATTAACGAGGTTTAATCAGATAGGGCGAACAATCTAAGTGTTCGTTAATTCAGAGCGTGCAGGAAATCTTTGACCTGGTCAGCTTCGCTCGCTATTAGCGGATAGTCATTGATGGTGCGTGCATCGACCCAGACGAAATCGTCATGTTCGGAGCTGAGTTTGACCTCTGTGGACGTGGTGGTACAGGCGACGAAGACAGCAATAATGTGGTTGGCCTGACCGCGGATAGTGGGAACCATTCACAGACGAAAGCCGGCTGACCGACGGTAACATTGAGACCGGTTTCTTCTTTGACCTCGCGCTTGAGACCATCGAAGAACGACTCTCCGGGTTCGATGCGACCGCCAGGCACTTGGTAATTGCCGATTTGGGTAGCCTCGATGTCGGTAGCGGCTTCCCGGAGCAAGAGGATCTGATGACCATTGGTGATGAGGGCTTTGGCGGCGATGCGTTGATTCATGGTCAGAATTTACCGGTTTGTCGATCTGACATCTAGTGATGGCGTCTTCACTAACGCATTCACCAGAATTGTGTTTAAATGAGGCACATGAAATACGACAATCAGCTCAACCAGATACAGTCGCAGATTATGGCGCAGCTGTATACGCGTGGAGATTTGCGTTTTGCGCAAATGAACGCGGGTCAGGTGCCGAGTGATCAATTTTCCTACCATGTCCGCCAGCTGCTGAAATATGGATTGGTCGAGAAGACAGCAGAATATACTTATAGGCTGTCAGTAAACGGCCGGAGCCGG
Source organism: bacterium (assembly GCA_016699105.1). Lineage (GTDB taxonomy): Bacteria > Patescibacteriota > Saccharimonadia > UBA4664 > UBA4664. Next base: position 400,337 of record CP064960.1, read on the forward strand.
GCAATTCTCTTGGATGTGCAGACGGGTCAGTTTATCGAGCAGGGATTTGTGGCCTGCCGGGTGGTACTTAGCCGTGAACGTGCTGGCAGCAAGGAGTACTTGGTACAATATCGGACCAAGGTACCATATAAGGGCAATATTGCCGAACCAGGTGGCAAGATTTTGTTTGGCGAAGATATTTTGCAGTCAGCGGCTCGCAATATGCTCAAAGAGACTGGTCTGACCTGTCGGTTTGTGCTCAAAGGCATGGCACACTTCAAAGATGAATATCTGGGGCGGATTGTGCAGGACAAGTTTTTCTTTGTGATATTGGCCAGAAATCCCCAAGGTGAGCTGCTAGAGTATGGCGAAACCGGTACGAATGTCTGGATGACTCTGGAGCAGATTGCCGCAGATCCCATGACCCATCAAGGTGTGGTCGACATGATCAACATGGCTGAGCGTGAGGGATATCATATGATTGAGCAGACTCACACCGCCGAGTTATACTAATTACAAGATTTTTGTGAGGAACCCGGCGAACGATGAACCAGGCGGTGTATAAATATTTGTGGTCCACGTTTGGACAGCAACCGGGTTATTGGGTGGGTTTTGGCGCAGGGCTTGCTCAAAGTATCACTGGCCGGATTGGGCTAGCGATTTTTCAAGCATCGATTGTGGCAGCAGTTGCCCGTGGTGACGCGGCAGGTGCGCGTCGATGGATATTATGGTATCTGGCTGTCGGGATAATTGGCTTATTCTTGCGCTTCCTAAGAGACGCCGTGGGAAATCTGGCCGAAAACAAGGTCTATACCAGATTGATGGTCACGTATTATGAGCGACTGGTAGCCAAAGACCTGTCATTTTATCGGGATCATCAAACGGGTTATTTGGCGGGAGCTTACCGGCAACATCTCGATTCGGCGATGAACTTTGTGCGGTTATTCCGGGGAGAAATCCAACAGACTGTGGTGTTGTTGGTGATGCCGATGGCAGTTTTGCTGGTACTGGCGTGGCCAGTGGGGCTGACGGTATTGGCGGTAGTGTTGATCCAGATTGTATACGTGCTGTGGGCTTCAAAATTGACCCAACCATATCGGAGTATTACGCATGAAGTATATCGTCGGGTGTCGGGACTGGTGGCGGATGATGTCACCAATATCGTGGCATTTAAGTCGTCGGGAGCTGCCCAGCAGTCACGGGATCGAATGACGGCGCTCGCTCAAGAAGAAAAAGCGGCGTACACGCAGCGCCGATTGCTCTTGGCTCGATTAGAAACGCCACGGGACGCTATCACGTTCATTGGTGCCAGTATTGCGTTGTGGTTGGCCGTGCAATCAGGTTCGGATAGCCTCGGATCGGTCGGGCTCCTGGTTTTGGTAATTGTCTATATGGTACAGATCTACAACGCAGTCCAAGGTATACCGAGCGTCGTTGAACAACATGATGATTTAGTTTCAAAGCTATATCCAACGCTTGAATACATGACACATAAATTCGAAGATGTGCATGATGATGTTCATCCGGTTGCACTGCCACGCTCAGGTGGTGCGATTGTTTTTGACCGGGTCAATTTTGCTTATCGCACGCCGGCTGGCCAGCGGGTACCGGTATTTAAGGATTTGAACTTGATCGTGGCAGCGGGTGAGCAAGTGGGAATTGTGGGATTGAGCGGTGCCGGTAAAAGTACGCTGGCGAGTTTGTTGATGCGATTTGATGATATCGATAGTGGCAGCATCGAAGTAGATGGCGTTGATATCAGGAAAGTTGCTCAAATCGATTTGCGACAGCGGATGGCTTATGTTCCCCAAGAACCACTCTTATTTCACCGATCTATTAGGGAAAATATTGTTTATTTTCGGCCAGGAGCAACTCAGAACGACATTGAAAAAAAGCAGCCAAAGCAGCCCATGCCAGTGAGTTTATTGCGCGACTGCCTGATGGCTACGAGACCTTGGTGGGGAGCGTGGAGTCAAACTCAGTGGCGGCCAGAAGCAGCGTATAGTGTTGGCGCGGTCTATCCTCAAAGACGCTGAAATCATGATTTTTGATGAAGCGACGAGTGCCCTAGACAGCGTGAGTGAAAAATTATTCAAGCGTCGTTGCCGGGCATTATTAGGGAAGCGGACAGCGATCGTGATTGCGCACCGTTTGAGTACGGTGGCCGATTTAGACCGGATTGTGGTGATGCGAGAGGGTCGCATAGCTGAACAAGGTACCCACGAGCAACTTCTGGCCAAGCGGGGCAATATTTCGAGCTATGGCAAAAACAAAGTCGGTTAACCAGCGACTAATCAGTAAAACGCCCAGGTAAATTTATACCTGGGCGTTGAGTTCACCTCCGATGGGTTTTGTTGAGCCCATTGTACACTGCAACCGACAGTGGCAAGAATAGAACTAATTGCCATAAGTAGACTACTTCATAGGACTGGTCGGCTGTTTGCCACAGCAAGAGCATGGGGGCAATATAGAGCAACCGATACATCGTGCTGCCAAGGCTACCCACGGTACTGCGCATGGACTCCGGGGTATCAGCCATAACGATGGGGTTTGAGACGCGTCCAAACCAGCCACGCGCAATGGCCATGAGTCCGAAACACCAGACCGTGGCGGCATTGACGTTGATAGCGAAGGCTAGCATTGCACTGAAAACGAGGATGGCGCCAGCTCGAAATTTACTATGCGGTCGAGCATTGGCGTACCACCGATTGATGGGTGGCAAAGTTGGCAGAAGATTGCCGGCGAAAGACAATGCCAGCTGCAGAGCCCACACAGTACCAATGAGGCTGGCAGGAGCGCCAGTAGCAATAAGCATCGGTGTGATGAGCCAGATACTTGAGTGTGTCAGCTCTGAACCCACAGCTTGAGCTACTAATGACCACGCCAGCCGGGGAGTCTTGAGGGCATAGTTAATAATACCGCCCATATCCAACCAAGCGTGTTTGGTGAATTGCCAAGCGCCCGTGAGTACGGCGTGACCATTGGAGCGCAAGGGCCCGGTCTCGACCATGAAATATACCAACGTCGCACCAATTAGGGTGAAAAATGCTGACAATATCATGCTCAGTCGAGCGCCTTCTAGTCCGAGCCAACCGCCAATGAGCATACTCGGTATGCCGGCGGCCAGGACGGCTAATTGTTGCTGGCCCTGATGGTGATCATAGACATCAGCTGCAGCACCTTTGGATGGTGATAAGCGTTGGCTATACCACTTAAGCAGTGACTTATCGGCATCGCTGGATGTGGCCATACCGAGTCCTAAAACTATTTCGGCGATTACTGCCATGGGGAAGTTTGGGCTGATAGCATAGAGTAGCCAACCGGTGGCCGCGATTATATCGCCAATCATATTTGCCTTACGGGGGCTGATTCTGTCGGCAAGGTATCCAGTAGGGATATTCGCCACAATCATGACAACCATGAAGACCAACTGGAGGGCTACGATCTGCCCCCAGCCCATACCTAATGTTATCTGCCAAAACAGGGTGATAACAGGCATGGTCATGATGGTATTGGTGAGGGCGCCTTCCAGCTTGAGCAATGCAATACTACGATTGAGTGCTGGTTGAGATGGAATAGTTGGATTCATTGTTTTAGCCTTTCGCTAAATGAGGAGGTGTTAGGTGCTCGCTACTGAGTTTTTCAGGAGCGAAAGCGGGCGTCCGACCGGTTAATTGGAAAAATTAATGAATGAACAAAAAACCTCCGGGGTGGTCGGAGGCTCGCTATCGATTCGGATGTAGTACTAAATAATGAGTATTACGAAACCATAGGAGCCACATTTTGGGCCAAGGCAAAGCTAAACGAACCGACATGGGTACGGTTAGCTGGGGCACAAATTGTGGTCATTTGGTTTAACATGATTGCGCTACTTTATCAACATTTCGGTACTTTGTCAATTTTCTTATGTTTAACAATGCTTACGGTCTGATATAATGGGCGCGTATGGCAAATCGAAAGTCAAAAGCTAAATCCAAATCCACACCGCGGAGACGCGGCCGCCAAGTTAAAGCCCAAATGGCTCCGGAATCAAAACGGCAGATAGGCGGCGTGATTATGGCTGCGTTGGCGGTACTGTTTGGCCTGGGGGCTATGGGCTTGGGCGGTACGGCAGTAGTTGGGTTGTTTGATGGTGCACGGTTGGCTATTGGTTATGCGGCCTACCTGTTGTGGCTGACCTGCGGTTTGTTGGCGTGGATGCTGTTCTTGCCGGCTGAACGTACGGTACAGGGTTGGAATTATTTTGGGCATATCGGATTGTTATTTAGCCTGGCCACACTGTTCCATTTGCCATTGGTGGAACCAAATGGGCTACTGAAGGCTCAGGCGGGTGAAGGTGGGGGAGTCATTGGCTATAACATGGCTGTCGGCTTGCTGACAATTGTGAATGGTTTGGCGGGTACTGTTATCTTGATCGCGTTGGTGCTGGTATTTTTGATTGTGGCTACCAATGCCAGTTTGCGCAATGTAGCGGCGACCTTGGCACTGCTGTTTACGCGTTCAAAGGCTGAAACTGAGGCTGAGGCCGTGCCCGATGAAGCGGCGGCGCTAGCGGGCTTGAAAGTAAATGACAATTCAGGCGCTTCGGTGACGACCCTACCGATGCGTGGTGAATTGAATTTGGGATCGGTACCGCCTCGCAAATTACCACAGCCAATGCCAGTAGCTCCCGTACCAGCTGAGGCACTGACGGCAAATTCCGAGGAAGCCTGGACATCGCCAGCGCTGGATCTGTTGTCGGCTGTTGGTTCAAAAGCTGATGCCGGTGACGTGAAGGCCAATGCCACGACTATCCAGCAGACATTGGAGAGCTTTGGTATTAATGTCACGATGGCTGAAGTTAATGTCGGTCCGACCGTTACGCAATACACGTTCACACCGCCAGCTGGCGTGAAGCTCAATAAGATCACGGGACTGGATACCAACCTGGCTTTGAGTCTGGCGGCGCATCCAATCCGGATAGAAGCGCCAATTCCGGGAAAGAGTGCGGTGGGAGTTGAGATTCCCAATAAGAGCATTGCGGTGGTGCGATTACGTGGTGTTTTGGAGTCTCCCGAATGGAAGAAAGAGTCGGCGCCGTTGACGTTTGCGCTTGGTCGTGATGTGTCGGGTATACCGATGACGACCGATTTGGCGAAAATGCCACATATGCTCATCGCGGGCGCTACGGGCTCGGGAAAGTCGGGTATGATCAACTCGTTGCTGACGAGCTTGCTCTATCGCAGCTCACCAAATGACTTGAAGCTGATTTTGGTCGATCCCAAGCGAGTCGAACTTGGTTTATACAATGACATCCCACATTTGCTGACGCCAGTGATCGTGGAACCTGAGAAAACTATTTCGGCTCTGAAATGGGCGGTCGCTGAAATGGAGCGCCGATACAAGTTATTGGCCGAAGTCGGCAATCGAAATATCATCGAGTACAACAAAGCTCATCCAGATGAGGCCATGCCGTACATTGTGATTATTATCGATGAGATGGCCGATTTGATGGTATTGGCAGCGGCAGACGTTGAATCACTCATTGTACGTCTAGCGCAAATGGCGCGGGCGATTGGTATCCATTTGGTGCTGGCTACCCAGCGACCGAGTGTGGATGTGATTACCGGTATCATCAAGGCCAATATTCCGGCGCGGTTGGCGTTTAGTGTGGCGAGCCAAGTGGACTCACGCACAATTTTGGATCAGATGGGCGCCGAAAAACTATTGGGTAAAGGCGACATGTTATTTATGAGCCCAGACTTTATGAAACCCCGGCGTATTCAAGGTGCTTGGGTGGATGAAAAAGAAGTCAAAGCCGTGACCGATTTCTTGCGCACGGTACGGCCGCCGCAATACAACGAAGAGATTTTGGCTCAAAAAGTATCTATTGGTGGCCGCAGTGTCGGGGGCGGGGGTGAGATGGGTGAGCCCGACGATGACATGTTTGATGAGGCGGCTGAAGCGGTATTCCGGGCCGGTAAGGCGTCGGCCAGTATGCTCCAACGGCGATTACGCATTGGTTATGCCCGGGCTGCCAGGTTACTCGACTTACTGGAAGAGCGGGGGATCATCGGCCCGGCTGATGGTGCCCGGCCTCGTGACGTGCTTATATCTGACTTGAGTCAAATTCGCGGTACCACTAGTGGGGTAGTGGCAGCTGAGATGCGGCCAGCGGAGCCGTTCGACGATTAGAGCAGATGTGTACTGTACAATGGGTGCATGAGCGAAGTACCATCATTTGATTCAGTAGACCACCACGAGCGACCAGCCATGGATGCGGCATTGACTGCAACTGACCTTCAGCTCGTGATTGAACAATGCGAGATTCAGGAAGCGACGAGTCCGGAGCAGATTGCCGGTATGCAAGCGGCATTTAGTGACGCCAAACGATGGGCCATTGAATCGCAGGGTTTAGCCTTGGAACCTGATCAGGTATTGGAGCGGGTAGCTCAGTGGGCGCAACTAATTGAAGCTCAAAAAAATCACAACGGACAACATCGGATAACGCCGGTTACATTTCGTGATGGCAGTACCGGTGAGACGGCCGACAATATTCCAGCGGCCTTACGGCAATGGAGTATCGGTTACGCCACCGACGAATATGACCCCGCAACAGGCTACTATGAATTTGAAAAAATTCATCCGTTTGTAGATGGAAATGGACGGGTCGGGCATTGCTTATGGGCAGTTGCTGAATACCGCTCAACTGGTGAGTGGCCGCACGCATTGCCACCAGATGTATTTGGCAATGTCGAGTAGTGCTCCAAACAAACGAGTAGTCGGTCCGCAGCTCAAAGCTCGGCGGCAATCTTTGCGTATGAGCCTGGCTCAAGTGGAGGTTGCGACTAAGATTCGAGGCAAGTATTTGATTGCTTTGGAGGCTGGCGAGTATGAGAAGCTGCCGAATGATATTTATTCGCGGGGGTTTGTGCAGAACTACGCGAATCATCTGGGTTTGGACGGGACGGTAGTGGCGGCTGATTATGCGCTTGAGCGTGGGGTATCGAAAAAGGCGAGACCAAAGGGCCTCAGCTGGAGCGACCCGCAAAATTGGTATTCACGGGTAGAATTGTGGCCGTGATTGGCATTGTGGCTGTGGTTGTGACCGTGTTAGGTTATTTGTTGTGGCAGATGTCGGCTTTGGCGGGGGCGCCGCGGCTAACTATCACCAATCCTGATCAAGACTTGACGATTACCGGTAGTGTCGTCGAAATTCGCGGCTCAGCGACACCAGGTTCGGATGTATTCATTGATACTTCACCAGTACTCGTTGATACCGATGGCAACTTTGCCGAAAAAGTGGCGGTGCAAGATGGAATCAATGAAATTACAGTACTCGCGCGTAGTAAATTGGGAAAAGAGACCAAGATTACCCGCAATATTTTAGCTAGTATACCGAAGGTTGAGTTGGCTCAAGCACAAGTTCCGCTCGTAGTGTTTGATGGTGTGGCAGTCGTAGTGAGCGTCAAGGAGACTACATCGATGGTAGTGCTGGTAGACGGAAAAGAAGTTTGGAGAGGCACGGTCATTGCCGGCTGGTCGCGATTATTTACTGGTAAAGATACTATCAATATCACGTCAGGAAACGCTGGCGCTACGACAGTGCAGATTACAAATAAACTGGTGGCGGCCAAAGACTTGGGTATCATTGGAGCGATCGGTGAAGTGCGTCGTAATCAGATATTTAGTAAAGACAGTACTTTTTAACTGTTATAATAACCCCAGTAACTACGGAGGCGGATGATGGCTAAAGATTTTTCATTTGATGTGGTCAGCGATTTTAATGCCGCTGAAATGCTTAACGCGATTGATCAAGCTCAACGAGAGTTGGCACAGCGATATGATTTTAAGGGCACTTCGGCGGCGGTGGACTTTGCAGATGGCAAAAGTGGTCTCGATTTAGCGGGAGATAGCAAAAACCAACTCGACGCAATTGTCGATGTGATCCAAGGTAAGCTACTTAAACGGGGTGTGCCTCTGACCGTATTGGATTTGAGCAAAGATCCAGTTCAGGGCGGCAAAGAGATGCGTTGGAATATACCGTTCAAAAAAGGTTTAGATCAGGATAAGGCCAAACAAATTACTAAGTATGTTCGAGAAATTGCTCCCAAGTCGAAGAGCCAAATTCAGGGCGACACGGTTCGGGTGAGTAGTACAAGCAAGGATGATTTACAAAGCGTGATGGCTGGTTTGCGGGCGAAAGACTTTGATTTTCCATTGGATTTTGTGAACTTGCGATAACTCCGGCGAAGAGGGGTTGACGTTTGGTTTTTGTGCGGTTACACTGAAGCAGCAATCAAGTTTTTTTAAGGTATGGATGTATTATGAAGAGCGATGAGCAGAAGACAGTAGAAACACCAGTAAAGAGACCAAGCGGTCGAGTGCTGAGCAAACCGAGCGGATGAAAGCCATTGATTTGGCGGTGGCTCAAATTGAGAAGCAGTTCGGAACGGGATCAATAATGAAGCTCGGAGAGGCGCACAAAATTGACGTGGCGACCATTCCGACCGGATCGCTGTCACTCGATTTGGCTCTCGGTGGTGGTTTACCACAAGGCCGGATCATTGAAATCTATGGACCTGAGTCAAGTGGTAAAACGACCTTAGCGTTGCATGCGGTGGCTGAAGTCCAAAAGAACGGGGAGTGGCGGCATTCGTGGATGCTGAACACGCTTTGGATCCAGAATATGCGGCGCGCATTGGTATCGACTTAGACACCTTATTGATAAGCCAGCCTGATACGGGTGAACAAGCTCTCGAGATCACTGAAACATTGGTGCGAAGCCAAGCAGTTGATATTATCGTGCTGGATTCGGTGGCGGCACTTGTGCCTCGAGCTGAAATTGAAGGCGAGATGGGTGATGCTCACGTTGGTTTGCAAGCTCGACTCATGAGCCAAGCTCTACGCAAGCTAACGGTGTAATTTCCAAGAGCAAAACGACCGTCGTATTTCTCAATCAGCTTCGTTTAAAGATTGGTGTGATGTTCGGTAACCCTGAAACTACCGCTGGTGGCCAGGCGCTGAAGTATTATGCCTCAGTTCGTATGGACATTCGTGGTACCGAGCAAATCAAGGATGGTGATCAATCAATCGGCAAGCACGTGAAGGTCAAAGTTGTGAAAAATAAGGTGGCTCCACCATTTCGGATTGCCGAATTTGACATCATGTTTAACGAAGGTATCTCTATCGCCGGAGACGTTTTGGACTTGGCCGTGAAACACGAATTGATCCAGAAAGCTGGTGCCTGGTATTCGTATCAGAATGAAAAGATTGGGCAAGGACGCGAAGCAGCCAAGCAGTATGTCAAAGATCGTCCAGACCTCATGAAACAACTGGATAGCCAAATCCGAAAATTGGCATCTGAGGCTTAATTGCTAGATGAACCGGTAGACGACCGGCGGTTGAGAAGTACTTTGGGCAAGCGAGCGGTTATATCCTCAGAAGGGCCCGTAGTCGCCACGAGATGCTGTCCTATATGAAACAGCGTGAATGGCCGGAGGAGGTTCGCGGAGCTGTAGTTGAGCGTTTGGAAAGAAGTGGGTTGCTCGACGATCATGAATTTGCACGCAGGTGGGTGGCTGATCGTCAAGCGCTCAGACCACGTAGCCGGCGAGAATTGGAACAGGAACTGCGCGTCAAAGGTGTAGAAAAATCGGTTGTCGAGGAGGTGTTGCTCGAGCTTCCCGATGCGGTGGAGCTGGAGGCGGTGCAAAGCCTGATTGCCAAAAAAAGGCGAACCAATCGGTACAGTGACATTCAACTGAAAAACTGGCTGCTTAGGAAGGGTTTTGATTGGCGCCTAGTCCAAAAGGCCTTGTCATCAGATGAGGAGCCAAGGATTTAGTATCCTGTACGACTATTTTGTGGGTGGTTATTTCAATGATTTGGCGACGATCGATAAATGGTTGATCACGACGAACGGTTCCAAATAGCCCAGGTCGGACGTGCAACTTGTGAATATACCAATTCTCAGTTTCAAAACTAAAGTCATAGACAATACCGAGTCTTTTACCACTTTCTGTGTAAACGCCTTTGCGTAACGGCGAGTAATTCAGTTTCAATAACGGTTGTAGTCGCCAGACTTCATGGGGCGCTATTAGGTCGGTAGCACTGTTGATGATGACTTGGCGTTGATCGACATGTAAGACATCTGACGGTAACAGTAATTGGCGTTGTCTTGCCGAAGCGGTGTTGCACAGAAGTGCACAAATACGCAGGTCTGACGGATTGACGATCGCTTGGGCTATTTGTCCGGCTAGGTCGCTGTCTTGATAGCTGACGACCGGAGCATGCCGATATTGATGCCAGGTAGTTATCATATTTTGTAGTTACCTTTAGGATAATTGACTAAAGCAATACGATGTTTTACAATGATTTAGCTAATAAAGAATTAACCTTTTTGCGGCAGTTGGAGTCCTTAAATAAGATTGCCGCAATTCGCCCGGCTTGATTGCCGAAGGATGAATTTCCAGAGAAAGGATGTGTTGATATGCGAAAAGCATATGAATTGGTGGCATTACTGCACCCAGACCTCGAGATTGATGTAGATGCACCGGTCGCCAAAGTAGAAGCATTGGTCGCAGCAGTAGGAGGTAAAGTCACTAAGCGTGATAATTGGGGTAAGAAGCGTCTAGCTTACCGTATTAAGCGCCAAGATTTTGCCATTTATATTTATTTTGAGCTTGACCTAGAGACCGAAAAGGTTCGCGAGTTTGAAAATACTATTTTGATTACCGAGGAAGTACTGCGGCATATGCTCGTGATCAAAGAAGAAGTAGATAGGCCAGATCGTGACAAGAAGTCGGTCAAACCAGCAGATGACAAAGAGACCGATAAACCGACTAATGATGTAGACGATATAGAGGGAGATAAGTAATGGCTAAGAGTTTTAACCAAGCAATTGTCATGGGTAATTTAACTAGGGATCCAGAACTACGAACTACACCCAGTGGACAGCAAGTAGCATCGTTTGCCGTGGCTACCAATCGCACGTGGATGGATACTAGTGGTGAACGCAAAGAGGCGGTGGAATACCATGAAATCGTGGCTTGGGGTAAACTCGGCGAACTGGCCGCTCAATATTTGGGCAAGGGCCGCAAAGTCATGGTTGTAGGCCGATTACAGACCCAAAGCTGGGAAAAAGATGGTGTGAAGCGCTCCAGAACTGAAATTGTAGCGACAGATATCAACTTTTTGGACGCACCGGGTGGTGCTGGCGGATTTACCGGTGGCGCTCCAGCTGGCGGCGGCGCAACAAGCTCGAAAAAATCGGATGACGTAGTCATTCGTGACCTTGACGGCGATCAAACGATTAATTTAGATGACATTCCATTCTAGGAGAAGGTAAGATGGCAAATTTTTATTCCAAAAAAGTATGCCGGTTTTGTGCCGAAAAGCTCGAAACCGTAGATTACAAAGACGTGAAGCTATTACAGCGTTACGTATCGATGTACGGCAAAATTGAAGGCCGCAAACGGACTGGTAATTGCTTGCGACATCAGCGCCGGGTAGCTGTCGCGCTCAAGCGAGCACGTCACATTGCCTTGCTGCCCTTTGTGGTTCGGTAGGCTAATAATATGGCGGTGCTAGGACACACAGATCTCAAGGTAGGGACGCTCATTGAGCTCGACGGTGTACCGTATCGGGTGACGGATTATGCGCACAAGGCTATGGGTCGCGGTGGTGCGGTGGTGCAAGTTAAGATTAAAAATCTACAGACTGGTAACATCTTAGAAAAGTCATTCCGAACGGCGGACAAAATAAATTCGGCGGAAGTCATCCGCAGTAATGTCCAGTTGTTGTATCGGGAAGATGATAATTTCGTATTGATGGACAATCAGACCTTCGACCAAGATACCGTGCCTGTAAAAATACTCGGTGACCAAGCCAAATACGTGGCTGAAGGGGCTACCATTCAGATATTACGCTTTGCTGGCAATGTCATTGGCATGGAAATGCCTAATGCGGTGCTTCTGGCCGTGACTCGAACTGAGCCCGGTGCCAAAGGTGATACGGCAACAACTGCCCTCAAGCCCGCCACTCTCGAGACTGGTGCCGAGATTATGGTGCCGCTCTTCATTAATGAAGGCGATAAAATTAAGGTAAACACCCTCAGTGGTGATTACCTGGAGCGCGCCAAGTAGTACCAGTGAAAAAGCGTCTTGATCATTTGCTTGTCGAACGTGGTTTGGCTCCCAGTCGAACTATCGCCCAAGCAATGATCATGGCGGGACAAGTATCCAGTGATTCGCGGCTCCTGGATAAGCCGGGTAGGCTGGTGCCAGTTGATGTTGTCTTGCACGTTAAGGCTCAGCATCGTTATGTGAGCCGGGCAGGCGACAAGCTTGCTAGTGTAGCTCAGGTGCTCGATGTGGATTTTGACGGCAAAACGGTTCTTGATGTTGGTTCGTCGACCGGTGGATTTACTGATTTCGCGCTGCAGCAGGGGGCAATTAAGGTCTATGCCGTGGACGTTGGGACGGCTCAATTGGCATACAAATTGCAGAATGATGCCAGAGTAATCTCGATGGAAAAGACTGACATCAGAAAAGCTGTTCTGCCTGAGCAACCAGATATAGCCGTGGTGGATGTATCTTTTATAGCGCTGGAGAAGATTTTGCCAGCCATTCGTAATTTAGTCCGGCCTGATGGTGTGGTGCTCGTGATGGCTAAACCACAGTTTGAAGCAGGTAAAGCCGTAGCCGACCAGTATCGAGGCGTCATCCCCATGGGACCGGTGCGCGACAAAATACTTGATACCCTTCGTGAACAGATTATTCGTATAGGCTTTGTAATTCGCAATGAAGCTGATTCTGGTTTAGCTGGTCAATCTGGCAACGTGGAGCATTTCATGAAACTTGAGGCTACTTAAGTCTTAGAATTAGACGTTAAAACGGAATTCTACGACGTCACCATCGGCCATAATATAATCTTTGCCCTCAAGTCTGACTTTGCCTGCAGCCTTGGCGGTGACATGTGAGCCAGCGGCAACCAGATCTTGATAACTAACGACTTCGGCTTTGATAAAGCCTTTTTCAAAATCGGTATGAATTACGCCAGCAGCTTGTGGTGCAGAAGCTCCACGGGGAATCGTCCATGCGCGAGTTTCGGTCGGACCAGTCGTGAGGTAGGTTTGCAAGCCGAGGATGTCAAAACCAATGACGGCAAGTTGGTCGAGTCCGCTTTGATTTTGACCCAGAGATGCCAGTAATTCGGCAGCTTCTGTAGCTGGCAAATCCATCAGTTCACTTTCAACTTGGGCGCACAAAAACACTGCATGAAAGGGTTTTACAGATTCACGTAAGCGATCTTGAACAGCTTGGTTGTTCAAATCATCCTCATCCAGGTTGAATACAAAAATGAAAGGTTTTGCCGTAAGTAGTTGCAGGTCTGCAAGGAGCGAGAGATCGATATTTGATCCATATTCTTGGGCGGCTGCGGACACTAAATGGCCGCGGCCAAGGGCGTCCCGGACTGCCAGTAATGTTTGTTGCAGAGCTTGCCCAGTAGGGCTCAAACCTCTTTTGGATTCTTGTTCGAGTTTTGCTAATCGCTGATCGACAGTAGTAATATCGGCCATGATGAGCTCGGTGTTGATGGTTTCAATGTCCCTGGCGGGGTCGGGGGAACCATCAATATGGATGACGTCTTTGGAAGAAAATGCCCGTACAACCTGAACGATTGCGCTCGTTTCCCGAATATGGCTCAAGAACTTATTACCAAGTCCTTCGCCAGTGCTGGCGCCGCGGACGAGTCCGGCAATATCGACAAATGTCACCAGAGCAGGCGAAATCTTGGCGCTATTCGACAGCTTGGATAATACTTCTAATCGAGAATCCGGCAGTGCTACCACGCCCACATTTGGTTCAATGGTGGCAAAGGGATAATTGGCGGCTAAGGCATGGTTGTGCGTTAGTGCATTGAAAAGAGTAGATTTGCCGACATTTGGTAGACCAACGATACCGATAGAGAGACTCATATCTAAAGATTTTACTTAAATATGGAGTTTATATCCAGTTTTTACTGATAAAGTTGCGACGAAAGAGTCTGACAAGGTATACTTGCACCAAATAAGCGTAAGTGGATTAATGCCTCAAGTACTACATAAGCATGTTGCGTCGAATCGCGGAAAATGGGTGATCATAGCGCTGGCTGCCGCTTTCGTAGTTGGCATACTGGCCGGTGTAATCTGGCTGTCCTTGCGTTCTGCTGATAGTCGAGATTTTGAAGCGGCGAAGCAACGACTTGATCAAGCGCGGGCAAGTCGCAGTTTTGAGATCGGTGTTTATGCTATGGACGGATACATCAACGGTGGATGGTATAGGACTCATCGCTATGAAGCCTATTTGCTTAAAGGTTCGATGTTTGAAATGCAGAAAGACTATTCACAAGCCCTACTGGCTTATCGAGAAGCGGAGAGGTATGACTCTGAAGCTCAAGGTGCTGAATATGAGGCAATTGCGCGCGTTTCTGAGCAAAACGGAGACACATCGACAGCAATTGCTTATTATCAGAAGACTCTTGATAGGGTGCCAGACAATGCACCTGCTGCTACTGCAACTAGAAATTGGTATAAGGCGAAAATTCAGAAGCTTCAGGAGTCTAAACCTTGAATCATCGACGGCATTTAGTAATAGCTTTAGCGATATGGATGCTGGGGTGGTTCGCAAGTTTGGTGTGGTCGGCACCGGAAGTGCGGGCGGATACATATGGAGTCGTTGGTACCAATGGTTACTATGATGGCGTTTGGCATGACGTGCCCTATTTAGCATGGATGGTGATGAGTGGTCTTCCAAGTGATTGGGATACACCCAGCTATGTTGCCGATACTACGACCGTGGATGAATTCGTGACCGCGATACACGATGCACTCTATGATGATACGAACGTTCAGGGAATAAACGGCCGAGTGTCAATTATTGTCAATACTATGATGGGTGTTCGGACTGACGATCCAAGGCTCGGGCCACCGAGCCCAACCCGTTGGCAGACTGGTATCTTGCTGGCGCGATCGCTCTACAGTCAATGGGAAACAACGGTGCGAGCCTATGCTTCTGGCGCTATACCAGGTGCTTCGGTGAACTTTGATGAAATGATTTTTATCCTGCGGGTACGATTAATGGTTTTGGTGTCTATGACGACTGGAGTGGTATTACCGGCTTGCCTGATGCAACTTTTTCGCCCGAAGTAGCAGATAGCTTGGAGGAATTTATTGTATTTCACCATCCCGATGGCACGACTTATTCTATCAAGAAGAAATGTGGCAATATGACTGGTGATCAAACATCTTTCCTAATTCTGTATTGGCAAGCGTGAGTATTGCTGCTGGCCCAGCGCTGAGCGTTAGTCCTGGAGACTTCGTGGACATGAATATTACACTTACTAATAACTCTGCACTGGCAGCTTCTTTGCCTGGAAAAGTAGAAGCCTATCGACCTACTGACGTGAATGTGCCATGCGCTGGTAATCCTTGTGCTCCTGCCAACCAAAATGACTTTGGTGGTTTAACTGCACGTAGGGGATACGCGACGGCATCAACGCTTGTATCACCATATAGTGGCGGAAATTGGTTCTGGAATACGAACTCATTACCTGGGGGGGCTGTGACGACGGCGTCTTTTCGTTTCCAAGTAGCGGCGGCAGCTTCGGGCAACTTCTCATTTCCGGTTTGTTTTGGTCCAGCTGATGCATTAAATACAGTAGTATGTACGACTGTAAACTACACAGTCGTCTCTCCACGTTATCCTGGTATTTCGGCTCAAAATGGTGATGTATATGCTGGTGGGGGAGTGTGTGGCGGGGTTATGTCACTAGCGAGCCCAATAACGGGCAATATCATTGCTGGCTCATATGCTGACTATGTGGTGGCAGCTTCGGGCTCGATTAATCACTTTAGTTCAAATCGTGGATCCAACACCTTAAATCTCGGTAGTGCCGGTGGGTATGCCACATTGTGCCGCCCCGACTTACTGACGGCTGCCAATGCCTATACGGGACCTCGTGGGCCAGACATTGCCGGACCAAGTTTTAGTGTGACCGGCAAAGGGGGAGTGTACTACTACAACGGAGCTGGAACCTTACAATTATCAGGCACCATATCGTCTAACCTGACTATTGTAGCCCCGAATGGATCAATCCTCATAAACGGAGCGATTCAAACTGACACAGGAGGATTTGCTGCTCGTTCGCTTCCAGGACTGGGTATCATTGCCCGAGGAGACATTTCGATAGCTGCCGGTGTGACACGGGTGGATGCCTATTTGTTCTCATCTCAGGGCCGGATTGATACATGTATCGACCACTCAGCTGCTTGCGCCAATGTCTTGACGGTAAATGGCTTCCTCATGGCTCGGCAAATGAGTTTCTCACGACTGGGTGTTGGTAGCGGCGGTGTCATTGCCGAACGAATACTCTTAAGCCCCCAGATCTACTTGAACCCACCAGCCTTATTTAGCTCCAGTGTGGCAACTATCCAGCTGAGTGGCCAAGGGGAAAAACAACCGTTGTTCTAGTAGGTAATAGGTATGAGGAGATGTGCTGAGGTGAGTATAAAAAAGTCTGTCGTTTCTAAAGTGGTTATGGTAAGCTAGCGGCAATGGGACTATTTGTAAAAGAGACAGATTTTTTCGGACTTGATGTCGGTTCAACGGCTGTGAGATTGGTGCAATTGCGCCGAAATGGCGTGCATCCAGCTTTGGTAGCTTATGGGGCGTTACCCGTTCCGGCGAACTTGGCGTTAAGTGATGCTAAGACAGACCAAGACCGCGTCAGCCAGCTGGTCGCCCAACTAGTACGCGAGAACCGGGTACCGGCTAAAGAAGTAGTGGTGGGGCTGCCCGGTAGTAAGGTGTTTACCACTGTCATTACCACACCCAAGCTCGATGCGGCGCAGCTAGCTAAGGCAATTCGATACCAAGCTGAGCAATATATTCCGATGGCGATTGACCAGGTCAAACTAGATTGGGCAGTGGTAGACGAAACCAAAGATGGCAAGCAACTTGAAGTTTTACTCACAGCTGCCCCTGTATCAGTAGTCGAAAAATACGTACAACTGTTGGAAAATGCTGGGCTTGAACCGCTAGCCTTGGAAACGAATGCTATGGCTACAGCCCGGGCGCTCGTACCAGTTAGCCCTAGTGGTGTAATGGTCTTAGATCTAGGTTCGCTCGACAGCGACGTATCGATTGTGCTCAACAACACCCCACGGCTTATTCGAAGTGTTCCTGTCGGTGGTCTGACATTTGTGCGCACAGTGGCACAAACTTTGGGATTGAATGAAACCCAAGCCACTCAATTTACGTACAAATTTGGATTGACCCAGTCGAAGCTCGAAGGTCAGGTATACAAAGCCATCAAACCAACGCTCGATAGTATGGTAGTAGAAATTGAAAAATCGTCGAAGTACTTTTTGGGTCGATACCCGGAAGCCAAGTTGGAGAAGTTGGTCGTAACTGGAGCAGCATCAAGCTTGCCAGAATTGGGACCATTCTTGGCCAATTCAACCGGGTTGCCGGTAGAGTTTGGCAATGCTTGGATCAATACTTCGTATCCATCGGGGCTACAAGATAAATTGATGGCGTTGTCGTCGGAATACGCAACGGCAGTGGGGCTTGCAGCCCGAGGGATGGTGGCATAATGGGCGTACTAATCAATCTCTTACCAGATTTTAAACAAGCTAAGCAACGAGAATCGCGCCGACGCCAATTGGCTGTAGCTGCATCATTTGCCGTCTGGGTGGTCTGCGGAGTCGTAGTATTGTTAATGTTCTTGTATTCAGCTGGCCAAGGAGTGCGCATTACGGTACTCAATCGTCAGATCCAAGAGAATACCAAGTCGCTTGAGGGCACTCAAGGTTTGATGGACGCCTTAAATGCCCAGCAGCATTTAGCTTCGTTGGGATCTCTCTATTCGAACCGCATACTATTCACGAAGTTTTTTGAAGCGTACGTGGCGGCCAGTCCGACCGATGTAACGATTGACGCCATAACGGTAAATGACCAAAACGTACTGGTAGTCACAGGTAACGCTAAAAACTTTGCGGCGGTTGCCAAGCTACAGCGAGCTATGAGCCGGGGTAACAAAACTGGTATCAACAAAGACGTACCAACGAGCGGTTACTTTAGCTCAGTGAACATTCCAACGGCCAACAATTCCGGTAACAAGGGTATTACGTTCATGATCAACGCAAGTGTTTCCCAGGAGGTGCTCAGTGGCAACTAGAAAACAAGCTGAAGCAGCGCTGGCCGGCAACAATCTCATTATTGCCTTAGTGGTGGTATCGTTCATAGTGGTGGCTCTGACGGCGCTGGCTGGTAAAGCCCTCTGGACTCGAATTTCCTTGGACCAAAAAGTAGTGAGTGCCAAAGATGAGGCAGCCACTACACTCAAGCAAAACGTCGCAAATGCCCCTTCACTGGTAGCAGCCTACAGTCAATTGGGTGACCTCCAACGGGTAGTGAGTGACGCTCTGCCAAACGAACGTGATTCAGCATCAATGCTGGCAACAGTTGAAAATATGGGTGGCCAGTCGGGCGTGACAATTCGCTCAGTAGTTCCTGGAAACGGCATGATTGCTAGTGGAGCGACGTCGCCGGCAGTAACTACAACTACAACTTCGAGTACACCGGCATTAATGCCGGCACCACAGCCGACCAAGTTTACCGTATCAATCGAAGGTACTTTCGACTCGACCGTCCGATTCCTCAAAGCGGTAGAGACATCAGCCCGACCGATGAAAGTGACCAATTTACAGATAAGTGGCAACAAGACATTGACCAGCCAATTGGAAATCACGACCTATTACCAGGAAAAGACGACCAAGTTGCCAATTGTAACGGAGACCATTAAGTAATGAAGCGACGAGACTTAGTCTATCTCTTATTGGCGGCTACAATCTTCATCATTGCTGGATATGTAGCTTATACGCAACTCAACCCTAATCAGACAACTAAGAAAGACGGTGTAGACGTTGAACGCGTCGGTCAAATACCGGCAACTCTAGACGGAACAGGATTGCAGGCTCTCCAAGGTAAAGACGGGAATCACAAAACCCAAGACTATAATCCGGTCGTGGAATTGTCGGGATTGGGCAACAAAGCACCGTTTGGTCAGTGAGGTTAGCTGATGCTATCCGTTGAGGGTCAAAAAGATTGAGCAGTTGCTGCTTGAGGGCAACTATTTATTGGCCGAAAAGCTTGATGCTATGCGGGTTGAGGCCGAAAAAGCCCACAAACCGTTAATTGCCTATATTGCAGAACAGGGGATTGTCAAAGAGGAAGACCTGACAAGACTGTCAGCCGTGGCTATGGGTGTGCCCTACGTTAATCTGATGAATATGACTGTGCCGGACGAAGTGACCAAAATGTTGCCTCGATCGACGGCTGAAACGTATATGGCGGTTCCGTTTGGTATGCAGCAAGGAAAACTAGCTGTAGCGATGCTTGATCCGACAAATATCCAGGCGGTGGATTTTTTGAGCCGTAAAGTCGGTAGTACCGTGACAGTGTACCTGGCGTCCCGGGCATCTATTGACCGCGTTTTGGGACAGTTTCACAGTGATGTGGCAGCTGATGTGGCTTCGGCGATTGATGTGGCACGGGTGGACGATCACCCCAGGTTACAGTCAAAGATGCGAAATCGATGCAAAATTTGGTTCAGGATGCGCCTATTACCCGGGCACTCAATGCCATTTTAGACTACGCTGCCCAGAGCCGGGCATCAGACATTCATATCGAACCGCGCGAAAAAGAACTGAAGATTCGTTATCGGGTGGACGGAATTTTACAAGAAACGATGACGCTGCCAAAAGGTATAGAGCCGGCATTAATTTCCCGTATCAAAATTTTGAGTAACTTACGGATTGATGAACACCGGGTGCCCCAAGATGGTCAGTTCCAGATAAGTTCGAGTGGCAAAGAGATCGATCTACGTATCGCGATTTCGCCAGTCGTGTGGGGCGAGCAAGTAGTTATTCGGTTGCTCGAGAAGGACTCGAGCATCATGACGCTTGAAGCGCTGGGCTTTCATGGCCGGGCGTTACGCGTGATTTCGGACGGTATTCATCGCCCGCATGGTATGACGCTTTCGACGGGTCCGACTGGTTCCGGTAAGAGTACGACGCTGTATGCCATCGTGCAGGCGCTTAAAGACGTAGCTATCAATATTGTGACACTGGAAGATCCGGTTGAGTATAAGATGGATGGAATCAACCAGATTCAGGTGAATGCTGATGTCGGTTTGACGTTTGCTAGCGGACTCAGAAGTATCTTGCGTCAAGACCCCAACGTGGTACTAGTAGGGAGATTCGTGATAAGGAGACGGCTGATCTGGCCGTCCAAGCGGCGCTCACAGGTCACGTGGTCCTGAGTACAATTCACACTAATAGTGCGGCCGGTGTATTGCCCCGCTTGCTCGACATGGGAATAGAGCCTTTCTTGATCGCAAGTACCATCAATACGGTACATCGGCCAACGGTTGGTGCGCCGGTTGTGCGAAAAGTGCAAAACGCCTTTTGAAACGAGCCCAATCGAGACCAAAACAGTACTCACTACGTTGGCAGGTGTCTTGCCGAAGACTGAAGACGATGTCAAGAAAGCCAAAGAAGACATTGGCTATGATATTCTGCCGATGGCAGGCAGGGAATCGTATACCATGTACAAAGCCGTCGGCTGTAAAGCCTGTTCGAAAGGCTACAAAGGGCGAATTGGTATCTACGAGGTATTTGCCATTACGACTGACATGGAGAAAATGTTGAGCCAACATGCCACGACCACTGATGTGCAAAATCAAGCTCAAAAAGACGGCATGATCACTATGAAACAGGATGGCTATCTCAAGGCGCTCAGTGGTTTGACGACACTGGAAGAAGTAGCCCGCGTAGCTGCTGACTTCTAGAGCTTGTTAATCTCATACCCCTTGTGCTTTAATAGATGTAACTTTTGAGGTGACGAGTGGAAAAAACTGCGTTAAAAATTGAGCTGCTACTAGAACAAGTGATTCGGGCTGACGCCTCCGACTTGCACTTGCAAGTGGGTTTGGCACCGATGTTACGGGTAGATGGATCATTACGGCCTGTGCCGGATACGCCGGTACTAACCCCGGACGATGTCGAGAAATTGGTCTTTTCGATTCTTGATGATGACCAAAAAGAGATTTTGATCAAAGACAAAGAAGTCGATTTCTCATTTTCGTTTGGCAATTATGGTCGTTTCCGGGTAAACGCATTTCACGAGCGTGGTAATGTTGCGGCGGCGCTGCGGTTAATCCCGAGTAAAATCCGGACGTTAGAAGATCTGCAGATGCCCAAAGTGCTATCCAAGTTTACAGAGTTTCCTCGTGGCCTGGTACTGGTTACCGGACCGACTGGTTCCGGAAAAAGCACAACCTTGGCCGCGATGGTCGACAAGATCAATACTGAACGGGCGTGCCACATTGTCACCATTGAGGACCCAATCGAGTATGCTCACAATTCCAAGAAGTCGATTGTGGTTCAACGTGAAATTCACTACGACACCTATAGTTTCGCGGCCGCCTTGCGCTCAAGTTTGCGCCAAGATCCAGACGTTGTACTCATCGGTGAAATGCGAGATCTTGAGACCATATCAGCAGCCGTTACTATCGCTGAAACCGGCCACTTAGTACTGGCAACCCTGCATACTAATAATGCCGCTCAGTCTATTGACCGTATGATTGACGTCTTCCCCCCACACCAACAACAACAGATCAGAGTTCAGATTTCGGGTATGTTGCAAGGAATCTGTAGCCAAAGATTGGTACCAGGGATAGGCGGTGGCCGGGTCGTGGCAACTGAAATTCTGGTAGCTACGGGAGCAGTCCGAAACATTATCCGTGAAGGTAAGACACATCAGCTGGACGCCGTAATTCAGACGGGCGCCGAGCACGGTATGCAAAGCATGGATCATACACTCGTAGCGTTGATACAGCAGGGTAAAATCACCTATGATGAAGCCAAGAACTTTGCGGTCGATTTGCAAGAACTTGAACGATTGATGAGGGGCTAACACTCGATGCGCAGTTTTGTATACACCGCTCACCGGGCCGATGGTGATGAAGTAATTCGGGCTGAGGTTCAGGCAGAATCGGAATCAGCCGCCGCTAAGGTTCTGATGGGCCAGGGTATGTTCCCGATTTCGATCGAACCCAAAGAGTCGGCTGGATTCCTCAAAAAAGCTGGATTTGGCGGTCGTGTGCCGACCAAAGATAGAATTATCTTTACCCGACAACTGTCGACACTGATCAACGCTGGTCTACCATTAGGTCAAAGTTTGCGCCCGGTCAGTGAGCAGATCCAGAACAAAAACTTGCGTCAAATGGTCATGGAGGTAGTAAGTAGTGTTGAAGGCGGAACAACGCTGAGCCAAGCATTTGGACGCTATCCCAATGTATTTAGTGACGTCTATGTGAGCTTAGTGGCTGCCGGTGAAGCATCGGGATCGTTAGACAAATCGCTGGAACGCATTGCTAACCAGCAAGAAAAAGACGCTGCAATCTTGAGTAAAGTCCGTAGCGCGTTAGTCTATCCGGTAATTGTATTGGTAGTTATCGTCGGCGTGCTCGTATTCATGCTGACCACTGTACTTCCACAAGTTGGTGGCTTGTACAAAGATCTTAACGCCGAATTGCCGATCATGACCAGAATTTTGCTGGCAATTTCCGGATTTATCGTTCATTTTTGGTATATCTGTATCGTGGCGGTAGTAGCTGGTCTATTTGGACTCCGCAGCTATGCAAATACTCCCATGGGCCGGTCGAATTTCGACAGAATGAAGCTCCAAATGCCGCTGTTCTCCAAAATATTCCGGAAAGTCTATATGGCCAGGTTTGCCCGCACGCTCAGTACGATGCTGGCTAGCGGTATACCAATGTTGGAAGCCATGCGCATCGTCAAAGAGTCGATCGGAAATGTTCACGTCGAAAAAGATCTCGAGAAGTCGATTTCAAGCGTCAAGGGAGGCAAGGCGCTATCGTCAACGCTTGAAGGAAAGATACATTCTTACAATTAGTTCCACAGATGATCAGGATTGGTGAACAGTCAGGTGCAATCGACTCGATGTTGGACCGGGTAGCCCTTTATTATGAGAGTGAAGTGGACGAAGAAGTGAAAAATCTATCGACGACCATTGAACCCTTAATGATGGTGGTACTGGGCATCGTGGTTGGTGGTGTAATCGTGGCAGTACTTTTGCCGGTGTATGGCCTTGTGGGTTCGGGCGGAGCAAACAAACTCAAGTGATCAAGTGCCAGACAAAACTGACTGGCAATCGAGCCCAGCGCGGGTTTAGTTTGATCGAGATTGTATTAGTATTGGCAGTAGCTAGTTTACTCCTTATTATCGTATTTTTAGCTGTTCAAGGTGCCCAAAGATCGCGGCGTGATGGCCAGAGACAACAAGATGCTGGCCGAGCACTGGCTGCGCTGGAACAATGTTCATCGCGAAACGCCGGCTCATATACGACACCAATTGATTGTGCTGCCCGGCTGGTGCCTGATAATTACCTCGAACCGGCAAATCAAGTGGGTAGCGCTGCGGACTATGTGGTAATTACTTCAGGTATCCCAGGCTTGGGTGAGATGTTAATTCCAGGCACGTGCGGAGGTACAATTTCGGTAGCCGTTGGCCAGGAAGCTGGTACTGTTTACTGCGTGCATAATTAGCATTCGGTATACATAGATTGGCGATTGACCCCGTCAAGCATAAGTGCAATACTACAAGCTAAGTAACGTTATTAAAGAAAGGTATTTATAGGTGAGCAACCTTTTGAAGAAAGAAAAGGGATTTACCCTTATCGAAATCGTCCTGGTGCTCGCGATCGCTGGTTTGCTCTTGGTGATCGTGTTCTTAGCTGTTCAGGGTGCCCAACGGTCACGTCGTGACTCGCAACGGCAACAAGATGCAGCGCGTATGTTGTCCGCAATTGAATCTTGTGCGGCCAACAACGCTGGTTTGTATACAAACTGCCAGAGTACTGCTCAGGTCATCACTGCCAACTACTTCAACCCGGCAACAGCTGTGGGTGGTGGAACCTACACTATTGGTGCGGCAGCAGCTCAGGCTGTATTTACTGTCACCGTTGGTAACGAATGCAACGGTACTGCTCGGGCTTCGGCTGTAGCAGTTCGTATCGGCCAAGAGGCTGGTGCAGCTTTCTGTGTAAACAACTAGAAAAGCATAACGTTTGTTAAAAAGAGGTCTTCGGGCCTCTTTTTTTGTATACTATGCTTATGCTTGAACAGATGTTGATGGTGGCGTGGGCGGCGATGCTGGGTTTGGTCGTGGGGTCTGGTATCAATGCACTGGTGTGGCGCTTACATGAAGGCACCAGTTGGGTGCATGGCCGGAGTCATTGTAGTCACTGTGGTCATATGCTGGCAGCCAAAGATCTGGTGCCGGTGCTCAGCTGGGTGATACTAGGTGGAAAGTGCCGCTATTGCCATCGGCCAATCACTGATGGTCCGGCGATCGAATTAGCGACTGGTGTGAGCTTTGGTTTGAGTATGTGGGTATTATATCCTGGCTTGCTCACCAATATTGTAATGGTTGCATTATGGTTTGTGCTGATGACGTTGCTCTTGGCATTGGCGGCCTATGATTGGCGCTGGATGCTTTTGCCGGATAAATTGATGATACCGCTCGTAGTTCTAGCCGGCGTGGCGACAGCATATGGTGCAATCGTGCTCCAGGATTGGCATATAACGGGTGGAGCTTTGGCAGCAGCCGTGTTGGCTGGTGGTGTGTTTTGGATCATGGCGGCAGCTTCAAAGGGTCGGGCAATGGGTGGCGGTGACATTAAATTGGCTTTTGCCATGGGGCTGATGCTCGGATTGCAAAGCACTGCGGTGGCAATGTTTATAGCTTTTAATGTGGCGGCAATCGCTGGCGTGGTTTTAATTGTGACGAAGCGGCGAGGCCGGCGTGATCACATACCGTTTGGACCATATTTGGTACTCGGTACGATCATAGCTTATCTGTATGGGCGTGATATTGTAGCAGCCTACTTACGGCTAGGCGGAATAGGGTAGGGGCGTGCTACAATTGAAAGTACTTATGGTGAAGAAGTTCCAATCTGGGTTTACTTTGATTGAAGTAAGCATTGTGTTTGCCATTTCTGGCCTGCTTATTTTGGTAGTATTTGCTGGCCAGCGCGGACTGCGTGCCCGCACCCAATTTGACTCGGCAGTGGATAGGGTAGTTTCGAGTGCGACGTCGGCGCGCAATCAAACCATAGCGGCAGTTAATACGGTTGGTATTGGCGATGGCACCGACGCCTGCCCAGGCGGACCAGGACAATATGTGTATGCGGGAGTTGAATGGGCGGCCACCAATGCGTCGCCGGCGATCACGATGCGGTCATGGAAGGCCTTGCCTGGTGTACGGGCGTGTGTATTTCAAACTGAAACACTGACACTACCAGCCAACGTGCGAGCAACCTCACCCTCGGCCAACGGTGGTAGAATTTTATTTATTAAAAATGATGATGGCTCGGCTCGAACCTGTATGGTCGGTGATCAAACGACCCCGGTCGAAACCTATTTCATGGGAACAAGTTGTGCACCTAGTAATATGCAGTTTCAGCTCGTGGACAATGATGGTCATAGCTCAACAATCCAAGTCGATGAATCGGGATTGGCGAGGCGCTTATGAGAAAAACAGCTGGTTTTACCTTGATTGAACTGACAATGGCTATGGCAGTGTTTAGTGGTATGCTGCTGATTATTGTGATGGGTTTTATCAATATTACGCATATGCGTAATCGGGCAAATGCCCTCAATGCCGCCCAAGACAATGGGCGGCTGGCCATGGAAGAATTAGTCCAGGCAGTGCGGGCGTCATCACCGGACACTAACGCTACAACCACCGGCTTACTTCCGACGAGCAAAGCATTATGTCTGACCCGCTCGGGTACGACGGAACAGGTTTATTTTGTAGATGGTGGCTTTTTGACGGTCGCTGATGGTTGTGTGACGCGGCTCAATCGCCGCCACCTGACAACCGACAAAGTGGCAATCGTTAATTTTGATCCTCAAGTGGTTGTGCCCACGCCCGGCGACAAACCACAGATTGAAATTAACCTGATGGTAGCGACCAATAACGGCTCGACGACCGGTGCTGGTTCAGCTACGAAATGTAATCCAATATCGTCATATTGCGCCGTTGTGACATTAAATTCAGGAGCCACACCACGATGAAACAACCACTCAAGTTGGACCAGCGCGGATTTGTGTCAATGATCACCGTGATATTGATTAGCCTGTTGTTGTTGCTGGTGACAACAACTATGGTAACCATAGAAGTCGCCCAATTGCGCAAAGCGTCTGATACTGAGCAATCGATGCGGGCCTATTACACCGCCGAAGCTGGGGTCGAAAATGCAGTTAAAAATGTTCTCAATGGCACAATCGTGGCAGACCAGCCCTGTACGCGCGTTGCTTATGATACCGCCGAATGGACATGTCAGCAGGTGGAACTTTCGGGTCAGCCAACAGGTAAATTGCCGGCTCCCAATGCTGCCGTGACGGTGGATCCAGGATTTGTGGCAGCTCCTGGCTATAACAGTGTCAAGATCGAGTGGGATCAGTCGCCCAACGTTAATCCTGGTTATTATTCGACGACCAACCCGCTCCCCAGCCAAGCGGTCTATGATGGTTCATTGCCGTTTGCACCACCGTTAGAAATAACGACCGTGCAGTACCCTGCAGGCAACGTGACAGCCGGGGAAGTGTGCGTCGACGGAATTGTGCCACCTGCTTGCAAGATGCTGATCCAAAACGCTTTGTTTCTACCCGGTGGCGCAGCATTGGGTACCATAAACTATGGGGCGGCAGCTGCCTACAGCACCGGCGGACCGTACTTCGGTAATTGTAGTGCGCTACGTACGCCTTACCACTGCCAAGTGATCCTCAATGGTTTTACGGCTGCAAATGCTCACATGTTTCGCTTGCAATCGCGCTATGGTGCATCGGCCTATCGGATGACGTTTTACACGGGAAACAATGCCAGTGGCGCTGTGGTAAACGTGCCCGATGGAACTGCCACAATCGACGTTACGGCCAAAGCCGGCAATACCTTCCGTCGGGTCATTACCAAAGTGCCCAGCCCGCAGGCGCCAGCATCGGGACTTAATTACGTTATATTTTCCGATACCGGAGTGTGTAAAGACTTTTCGGTACTGGGTAACGCATTTCCAGGAGGAGGCTACACATGTCCGTAGTGCGCAACAGACGAGGGGATACACTGGTCGAAGTGACGGTGGCGCTTGCGATATTGTCTTTGATATTACTAAGTTCGACCCGTCTGGCTATTCGGGCATTTCAACAAGGTCAGACAGCCCGGGAGCGCACTACCGTGGCATTGGTGGCGCAAAATCAATTAGAATACCTGCGTAATTTTCGCGATAACCACAGCTGGAGTCAGTTTACGACCGGAAACGGTGCAACGTATAACGGTGTGCTTAACACGGGTGCGCTTAGTGGATGTCGGGGCGTAGGTCCAAGTCAATGCTTCCATATGATTAAAACCGCGGACGGCTATGTACCGGCAGAGGGCGGAGTGGCGACATCGGTACCAGATTCGTACATTGAACTAGTAGCTACACCAGACGATCCGGCTGATCCGCAGACGGTTAGTTTCCGGGTATCCTGGGGCTTTCGTGACTTGAGCGGCGGCCCAGAAAACGTGAACCATTTAGTGACTGAAATGACGCGCTTGGTTGCGGTAACGCCGGCTCCGACACCTCTAGCTTGTGTAAATAATAACGATATTGTGTTTGTGTTAGACCAATCACACTCAATGACCTACAACTGGAATGACGATAATCCAGCTGTTGCCCCAAACCCTGACCGCTTTGACGTCATGATTCCATTATTGACCCAAGCAGGTGGATTACTCAGTAACGCTGGTATTGGCCCTGGTGATAATCAGGGTGCTATTTTGAAGTTTGCGGGCGATGGGAATGCGGTTCCATATCGGCCGGAAATCTTTCCACCAGCTGATCTAGCTCAACAGTTGACGACAAACGTGGCAGCGTTAATAACGCAAGCTGATCAGAAAACAGATTTTAGTCCGGTTGAAGCTACTCGTTATCGTGGTGCAATGACGGCAGCAAAAATGAATTACTCTTTGGTCTCAATGCGCGGCCAGCCGCTGACAAGGTGATCGTATTTATTTCTGATGGCTATCCAGATGATGTTGATTGGTTCTGGAACACTGGTCCAAATGAGACAGCGGTTCGGGCGTATGTCGATGCTCAGATGGCAGGAAGCGGCATTACAATGTACACGATTGGTATCCAGCCGAATGTTGCTATAAACACGGTCTTGCAGTACATGGCGGCGCAGACGGGTGGAGTATATTATCCGATTAATACAGTCGGACCAGGATCACAGGCGCAGTTTGATGCGGCGCTCGATGCAGTGGCTGATTTGCTCGACTGTTAGTAGTTTGGCTTTAGCTTGATTGGTTGTGGAACTTTTCGTGGACCTGGCGGAGTTGGGGGTCTGTGATATGAGTGTAAATCTGGGTTGTTTGGACGTTGGCGTGACCAAGTAGGCCTTGGACACTTCTAAGGTCGGCACCGTTGTGGAGAAGGTCGGTGGCAAAGCTGTGGCGCAAAGTGTGGGGCGTGACGTGCTTAATGATGCCGGCAGTGGTAGCGTAGCGTTTAATCAAACGCTGAACGCTGCGGGCGGTGAGGCGTTGGTAGGCGCCATTTTCGCTGGCATCGGCACTTCCTGAATAGTGAATGAAAAGGGGACTGGCTGGATCGGACCGGGTGGCCAGATAGCGCTCCAGCCAATCGGCGGCAGTTTCGGAGATAAAGATAGGCCGGTCCTTTTGGCCTTTGCCACGCACCATAAACTCGCGGCGGTTGAGATTTACTTGATCACGGTTTAGACCGATGAGTTCGCTGACGCGCAATCCACCCGAGAATAGGAGCTCAACGATAGCCCGGTCGCGCAAGCCGATCGGATTGGCGGTATCGATGGCTGTAAATAACCGCTGGAGTTCCTCTTGATCTAAGAATGTCACCTGGGGCCGAGTGGTCTTGGCGAGCTCGATTTTGGCGGAATCTAGCGCCTTGATGTCACGTTTGGCCAAGTACTTGAGGAAACTGCGCAGGGCGATAAGGTGATAGTTTTGGGTCGTCTTAGATAACTCCTGGCCGCGGTTATCTCGGGTACGGTTGAGATTGAGGCGCCACTGGCGCACCATCTCAGCATCAAGTTGGTTGATATCACAGTTGTCGGTAAAATCGACTAACCTTTGGAGGTAGTGGTCATAGTTGGCGATCGTTTTTGGGAGCGGTTTTGTTCGATCTCCAGATGTTCCAGATAGTCGGTCATAAGATCAGATAGGGGAAGTGTAGCCATATTTCCATTATACTTAAAAATATGGATAGAGATGTGGTCCGGCCGATTATTCTTAAGACGCTCCTGGTATGTTTAGCAGTGGCGACGTTTCCGTGGTTGACCGGCGGCAAGGAGCCATTAGCGGGACTGTTGAGCGGGGCAGCGCTGTTGCTGGCGGCACTCCTTGTTTGGCGTGAGGGCATGATGCGGCGTTCAATGCCGGTGTGGGTGACGGGGTTATATCTGGGGCTCATGGTTTGGGCGGCGGTGAGTGGGTTATGGACGGCCAATCGTTTTAGCACCTTATTATGGCTTCAGGCTTGGGCGACGGCTGGTGGCGTGTTTTGGCTGTCACGGATAATTGGGCGACAACCTGGCGGCTGGCAGGCAGTGCGCAACTTGTATATGGCATCGGCAGTTGTATTTGCCATGTGGGGAATGGGGCTGTATGTGTGGGGTGATTACGACCGGTTGGTGGGACCAATATACTGGCCGAATCCGGCCGCAACGTATATATTGCCGGCGCTGATTTTAGCTTTCGGCACGTGGTTAAAACCAAACATCCGACTGAAAAAGATGGTGGTGAATGGTGTAATCTTGGTGATTTTAGGGGCGGCATTTTGGCTGACAGCATCGCGGGCAGCATTGGTGATACTGGCTTTATACAGCGTTGTTTTGGTAGTTGTGCAATCTACTACAAAACGACTTTTGGATACAATTATTGTTCGCAATAATTGTACCTTGGCTGTTGAGTCTGGCGACGGTGCAAGTTGCTGGTTGGGTGGGGCATCATCGCGCTGATGGCGCTGGATTGTCGGAACGGGTAGCCGAGGCAACGGAAGGTCAGTCCCAAAGCCTTAAAGACCGCTGGGCCTATACAAATGCAGCCTTGAATATGTGGTCTGACCATCCGATCGGTGGCGTGGGTGCTGGTAATTTTGGTGATGTTCATCCGGTTTACCAAAACAACCCGGTTCAAGCAGCGCGGAATGCTGGGCAATTTGCCGGCGCAGATGTTAGCCGAACTTGGCTTGGTCGGGTTGGGATTGTTGGGTTGGCTACTATTAAGCTGGTTCGTATTGGCTTTCGCTGGTAGCTGGCAACAAGGCCGGGATGGCGTAGTACTGCTCTTGGGAGTGTTGGCTGCCCTTACGCACATGGCTGTCGATATTGGAGCTAGTTACCCGGCGATACTAGCGAGTGTGGCGATGCTTATGGCACTAGCTAGTTGGCAGCCATCTAGAGCTCGCATGGGTCGGCCACGGTGGGTAATCGGTGGATTTCTATTGTTGGCGGGAGGTGCAATCGGGATCTATCAAGGGGCGACGGCGGCTCAAAATGGTCAGATCTACCTGGAAAACGGTGAATTCACCGAAGCAAGCATCGCCTATGACAAATCAAATAGCTTTGGGGTGGGTAATCCGGATTGGTTGTCTGCCCGCGGCATTGTGAAGTTAGCTCAAAGTCAGTCGGCGACCGATGACGCCGTAAAACAACAATTTTTGTCTGAAGCTCTGGACGATGCACTCCTAGCCCAAGCTCGTGATCGGTCAGATGGCCAACACTGGCAACTGGAATCCAGGGTTAGACTGGCTCTAAACCAGCCAGAGTCAGCGTTAGCCGCTGCCCTCGAAGCATTGAAACGTGACCCCAACAATCATCCCGAGTACGCAGGAGATGCGGCGGCAGCGTATTGGCGGCTGGGGCGATTTGAAGCCGGAATTGCTGTCATAGACGACATGCTCGCGCGCTACCCACCAGCAGTGCGCGAGAACCGGGCGGTTGATTTGACGCTGGCGCCACGCCTAGAACAGCTCGAGGCAGTGAAAGTTAGTTTGCTGGCAGCTGATGCCAATACTAAGTTTTAGGTTATAATAGGGGACATGGACTTTGGCCAAATCGCACTCGATCTCATTTCAGCGCTCGGATACGCCGGCATGGCTTTTGGGCTGGTCGTCGATAGCTTCGGTATTCCAATCCCATCAGAAATCTTACTAGCGGTTGGTGGCATGTTAGCCGCTCAAGGGAAGATGAATGTGTGGGTAGTATTGACCTTGGGCACGCTTGCTCAATTGGTCGGTGGGTTAGTGGGTTATGCTATTGGCCGCTATGGTGGGTATCCATTCCTTGAGAAATATGGCAAATACTTCCTAATTTCGCACAAAGACCTGCAAAAACGCAAGTGGCATTTGATAAATACGGACCGCTGTTGACGATGGCTGGACGCTGTATGCCTGTCATCCGGGGCTGGTAGCTTACCCGGCGGGCATAGCGCGCATGAAAGCTGGGAGTTATATCTTATATTCCTTCATCGGGTCGTTTGTATGGTCGGCATTGTGGGTGTGGCTTGGGTTTACACTCGGTGAGCATTTTGAAACGGTCAACAAGTGGATGCATGATTTTGCACTGGTGTTTATCGGGGCGGCGTTACTGTTTGTAGCCTGGCATATGCGTGAGCGTTTGGGCCGGGTATTTAATAAATTACGAAGGTCTCCCTCAAGCGGGTCCTAATCTGATATAGTAGCCACGTGAAGATCAACCAAACTACTCTGGCCAACGGCCTCCAAATAGTCACGGCCAGTATGGCCGATGCCCGTAGTGTCACGGTAAACATTGTGGCTGGAACTGGCTCCAGATATGAGCAATATCACGTCAATGGTGGGGTGTCGCACTTTCTGGAGCATTTGTTATTCAAAGGCACCAAAAAATACCCGACAGCGGCCCGGATTGCTGAAGCCGTCGATGCAGTGGGCGGATACAATAACGCTTACACGGGTGAAGACATTACCTCGTTTTATATCAAAGTACCGGCACGTCACGGAGAACTGGCTTTAGATATATTGGCCGACATGGTCAAGGCACCACTATTGGAGGCGGTCGAAATCGACCGAGAGCGGGGCGTGATCGTCGAAGAAATGAATGTATTCCAAGATGACCCACCGCGATACATTGGTACGTTGGTGCCATCACTAGTGTTTCCAGACAATCCGTTAGGACAAGACATTATTGGTTCTGAAGAAGTGATTGAGCGCTTGAGCCGCGATGAAATAGCAGCCTACATGAAGCGGCATTACCGGCCAAATAATTTGGTCGTAGCAATTGCTGGGGCGGTTGACCATGCTACGGTTGTACGCCAGATGGAAGCGGCTTTGGGCGAGATGACTCCGCAAGAGCGCGCAGTGCCGGCGGCTGTCAATGGGGGATTGTCGAGCCAATTAGCCTTGCCATATGCCAAAGATACCGCTCAAGCACACATCATGGTGGCATCACGGTCGTACGCATATTTGGATAAAGACGAACCAGCTAGCCGGGTGGTGGCAGCTATTTTGGGTCGGGGTATGAGCTCAAGATTATTCTTGAATGTACGCGAGCGACAAGGCTTAGCCTACAACGTGTTTGCTGAGACCAATAGTTACGTTGATACCGGCATCTTTGAAGCGTATGCTGGCGTTGGTATCGATAAAATTGATCAGGCGCTAGAGTCGGTATTAGCGGAGCTCGATGGCATCTGCCAACAACAAGTTGGAGCCGCTGAGCTTGCCAAAGCCAAACAGCAACTGGTAGCGGGACTGGAAATGAGTCTAGAAAGTAATGCCAGCATCGCCGATAGATTGGGTGCTCAACTGGCGCTGCTTGGCCGGGTGCAGCCGGTTGATGAATTAATTGCGGCGGTGGAAGCGGTGACCCCGGCAGATGTACTGCGGGTGTCACAGGCAATGTTGGCACCAGAGCATTTGCGTATGGCCATCATTGCTCCGCAACCCCAAAGCTCCGCCGATCATTTTGGAACGCTCGTAAGCAATAAAAAGTAAGGAGAATTTGACGATGAGCAAATTACTGCAAGAACAAACGTTTGTACTCGTGAAGCCTGATGGCGTAAAGCGCGGATTAATTGGTGAAATAATTGATCGCATCGAACGCCGGGGGCTAAAGGTAATCGCCATCAAGATGGTAACGCCAACCCGGCAACAAGCGACCGATCACTATCCGGCTCCGGACGAGTGGTGCCGACTCGTTGGTGAGAAGACGATGGAAAGTTACCTCAAATACGGTAAGGACCCCAAAGAATCTCTGGGTACCGATGATTTGGTAGAGATTGGCAAGATTATCAACGAGTTCAACATGACCTATCTGACCGAAGGGCCAGTGGTCTGTATGATTATTCAGGGCTTGCACGCTGTCGATATGGTACGCAAACTGGTCGGCAAGACGTTCCCGTCATTTGCAGATCCTGGTACTATCCGCGGCGATTATTCAGTGGATTCACCTAACCTCGCCAACGATCAAAAGCGTTCAGTGCGCAATTTGGTACATGCTTCCGGAGAAATTGCCGAAGCTCAGCACGAAATTGGGGTGTGGTTTACCAAAGATGAGATTCATACCTATCGTCGTAGTGACGAAGACGTGATGTTCTAACAAATAATTGCTGGTGCCCCGGGTAGGAATCGAACCTACGACGCCCTCCTTAGGACGGAGGCGCTCTATCCGCTGAGCTACCGGGGCGGGCAGAGCTGGATACGCGCCTCATTATACCTTGGGAGCCGGTGGTTTGCTACAATGACTGCATGGCAAAACAACGCAGGTTGGAAAAAGACTTTCCGGGACAGCATGAAGGTGAGGAAGTTCAATTTCTATTCCGGCAGCACCCGTTGGTAATGCGCAAAGCGCTCGTACTGGGTTTGTTTGCAATTTTACTGGGGGTATTACCTCTGGATTTTCCCATCGTCTGGCAACATGAAGCGGTGGCTAACTGGCTGATTAAACTGGCTTTGGTAGTACCGGTGATAGTATTGGCAGCCTGGGCGTATCGGTGGCTGGGGTGGTATTACACTGTCTATTTGGTGACCAATGAACGCATGGTTCTGATCACGCAAAAGGGCTTTTTTGACCGCCAAGTAGAAGAGTGGCAGCTCGATGCCATTACCAATGTGAATTACCATATTGGCGGCTTTCAAGCAGCGATCTTTGGGTATGGCGACATTGTGGCCAAGACCTACGTGGGCGATGTCGAGCTGAAGTACATTCATAAGCCAGCGGAGATCCACGAAGACTTGTTGGAGGCTGTCCGCGATGCTGGCGGCTCGACACAGTTACCTGTTGTGCGCTAGGATAGGTGTACATATCTTTTGACTGTTGAGAGGAGTGCGCGTTTT
The DNA here is from genome assembly GCA_016699105.1 of bacterium. GTDB lineage: Bacteria > Patescibacteriota > Saccharimonadia > UBA4664 > UBA4664. Next base: position 434,815 of record CP064960.1, read on the forward strand.
GGCGAAAGCAGACCAGGACCCGGTCGTTGATGCGACCGTGCCAGCCGATGACGAGGTGAATGCTGAGACTAAGAATAAAAAGTCTGGCAAGAGCAAAGAGGCTGAAAAGATCGAAAAAGTAATCGAGTCGGATGGTGATGTCGACAAAAATGAGGTGGTTGAAGACGACAAGTCCGATGCTGACGAAACCGAAACCGACGAGCCGAAGAAAATTGAAACCAAGGCAGTAAGTGCCAAGAGCGGTCGCTTTGGGCAGATGAAAAATCCGCTAGCTGGCGCAGGTTCCAAGACTTGGCTGACGCGGTTATTGGCCGTAGTCGTAGCTTTGGGCGCAATTGCGCTGACCGTGTTTGGTGTACTGATTTATTACTACCGTAGTGAAAATCCGGCAGTCAGAACGGTTGCCCGGGTAGTGCCTTATCCAGTTCAGCAAGTGAATGGCCGGTTTGTGAGCTATGGTGATTATTTGTTTGAAGTGGACGCCAATAAGCGTGCTTACCAAAACAATGCCAAGCTCAATGGTCAATCGGAAGTCGACTTTGGCTCAGAAGAGGGCAAGAAATTGCTGGTGCAAATCAAGCAACATGCACTCGACAAGCTCAAAGATGATGCTTTGGTGTCGCAGTTGGCGGCCCAACGCAATGTGAAGGTGACCGACAAAGAGGTTGAAGAGTTGACCAGCCAATTGTACGAGCGCTACGGCGGTAAAGACACGCTCCTCAAGACGCTCAATGACATCTATGGCTGGAACGTCAACGATTTGCAGCGGGTGCTGCGTAAGCAATTGCTGACCAAGAACCTAGAAGCAAACGTTACTGCCGACAAAGCCGCTGATGAAGCCGCCAAAGCCAAGGCCACTGCAGTTCTAGACAAAGTCAAAGGTGGAGGAGACTTCGCGGAGCTCGCCAAACAGTATTCACAAGCATCTGATGCAGCCAATGGCGGCGACTTGGGCTTCTTCTCCAAGGGTCAGTTGCCCGACAATGTTCAGGCCGCGGCTGAGGCCTTGCAACCGGGACAGGTGAGTGATGTCATCAAGACCGATTATGGCTACGAAGTACTGAAAGTTGTCGAAAAGAAAGATGACGGTTCGATCCACGGACTGCACATCTTGATCAAGACCATCGACTTTAACGACTACTTCCAAGAGCAGCTCGACAAAGCTAAAACCAAGACGTTCATCAAGATCGACTAGCTAACATTTAGCGATCATAAAACTGCCCCCGCCAGCGCCTTGTCGCCCGGGGGCAGATCTGTTATAGTGGGGCGGTTGTTAGTCACACACGGGCTCGTGGTGTAGAGGCCTAACATGCCTCCCTGTCACGGAGGAGATCGCCGGTTCGAATCCGGTCGAGCCCGCCAAAGTAAGAACCTCACCGATTGGTGGGGTTTTTACTTTGGCGGAATTGTCTACAAAGGAAGTAGTGAAGCGGTGCTTCTGTTTGGGCTTGGATATGACCAAATACTACCCATATGGTAACATCACTTATGGAATTAATAACAAGATTATGACAGAGCATTTTTCCGATTACGATCTGCCGAAAAGCAAAGAGCCTACGCCACTCGGCAAAATTGTTGGGTATGATGCCGAGGAGAATGCACACTCCAGAGAAGCATTAGAGATTGATTATTTTAGAATCGATGACGATCCGCAGCTATTACCTGCCTTTCATGACTTGATGGGTTATATTCAAGAATTCCAGAACCAGTATAGTATTCCCGGTACTGATATTGATCCCGGCCTGATACGAGCCCTTACAGCAGAAAATATGAGCTATATAGCAGGCCTTTTGCGTTTAGAGAAAGATAACGGCGGTGTCTATGATACGCGGACAGGTGTTGTATATGTTCGGGAGCCAGAACGGCGCGACAGCGACACTTCTCTTGCTCACTTCTTTTACGCTCTATCCCACGAACTTGGTCATAAACTCACTTCAGGTTTAAGTCATTACTATAATTCTAGCGATAGTTCTCACATTTTGATTGAGGGTCTCGCCGATAGATTTGCACGAGGATATATGCATGAAGTGTACTTGCCAAAATATGCCCCAGCTATCACCGAAACACTCACGAGTCAGTTCGCTCAAGGACAGCGCCCGTTTATATTTGAAGGTGTTGAACTTGAACGCGAGGATATACTTACTATTGACCCAAAGACACTCATTGCGGAAGGGTTTAGCAGGATATTCGAAACCAAGGTAGTACAAGCATTGGAAGCACAGCTCGGCGATGAAGTATTTTCCGAGGTAATGCGAGCGGCTGCCGGCTCGGATGCGTTAGCTTACGCCGACTGATTGTTGCTCAATGTGGTATTGGGACTTGGGAATTGCTCACGGCCGATCCTTCTAAAATGTCACCGGCAGCGGTTCTTCGTGAACTACAACAATAGTTCCGAACCTGCAAAATATTGGTCCGCCAAAGTAAGGAACTCACCGCATGGTTGGGCTTTTATTTTGGTTAGTTACCAAGCACCGCAGAAAGGCGGCGGAATCCACAATCCGGTCGAGCCCGCCAGGAATTATTAAACAGGCGACCGCAGTATGTGGCCGCTTTTTGTTATACTGCCAGCAATGCAGTACAAAGAAATCCAAGAACAAATCCAAAAAGTCGTCGACTTCGAAATTGATAGTATCAAGTTACTCGGAAGTGGAATGGCTAATACGGCCTATGTCGTAAACGGTACATGGGTATTTCGTTTTGCCATGATAGGTGAAGCAAAGCGGACCTTAATCAAAGAAGTTTCCATACTACCGGTAATAGCCTCGTCGTTACAAGTAGGGGTCCCGAATCCGTCGTACTCGCGTATGCAGCCTGATCAATCGTACTTTGTTGGCTACGAGCTTTTGCCAGGTGAACCGCTTGAGCGCAATCGATTCAACAGACTTGCGGCGGATATTCAGAGCCAATTACTGCATGAGCTTCACGATTTTTTAATTGAACTGCATGCCATTGAACTAGTGAGAGTCCCAGCTTTGGAGGAAGAAGCATATGTGGGGGCATATAACCAAACTCAACGTCACTTTCATGATCAATTGAGCTCAGTTTTAGGCCCGGATGTCGTGCACAAGATCGAAGCAGTCTATGTGGCATATGAAGCTGATTTAGCCAATCGTTCGCGTGGTCCGGTTGTTATCCATTCCGACCTGAAGCCGGATCATGTTTTGTTTGACTCTAACACCGGTCACTTAACCGGCGTATTGGACTACAGCGATTCAGCTTTGGGTGATCCAGATTATGATTTCGTGATAGTGGGTGTGTTTTTCAGCGAGGATTTCTTAATTCGACTTCTTGATTATGGTAATGAAAGAGACAAGGCGCGTATTTTGCGAAAAGCTCCTTTTTGAAATTGGTTCGGGCGTTACAGGACTTGATGCTTTACGTTCAGGACCACGATGACCACTTAATTGAACCAGCGCTTCGAACTGTTGATTCAATAATAAGCGTTTATGATGAAAATGGGGAATTGGCGAGTTGAAAATTTGTTCGAATTTCCTTCACCATGGTTAGACTCATATTATTGAAATCGACCCAAATTATGGTCGTTTTTGTTATCCTTAATCTATGAAACTCACTCTCGCAAAAGTTGCACAAGACCCATCTTTGGCTACCAATAGCTTTGAAGTTGATGGTCAAGAATTTGTATTTCGTCCCTTAACGACCGAAGATATACCGCTGCTAACTGAATTTCTCGCTGGGCTGTCTGCTGAGTCACGCCGATTGAGCACTTTTGATGGATATGACCAACTTGCCGCGCAAGGTCTGATTGATGCCATAAACCGGTATGACAAATTAAGGTTTTGTATTCAAGATGGTTCCAGGATGGTCGGTTTGATTGAATTTAGTTTTGGGCTGCCACAGGAAGATATTGATCGTTTTGCAATGGCTGGAATCAAGCTAACTGAAAATAGCGATTGTCGATTTGGTCCCACTTTGGCAGATGACTATCAAGATCGAGGAATCGGGTCGAAGCTTTTTCCGTTAGTCACGCAAGTCGCCAGAGCGTTCGGAAAGAGCCGGATAATACTTTGGGGCGGGGGTATTATTGGACAACCCCAGAGCTATTAGATATTACGAGAAATTAGGTTTCAAACATGTCTCTGAGTTTGTGGGCTCGGATGGTGTGAAGAGTATGGACATGATATTTGAGCTTAGCGATCAGCCTGTATAATTATTCCTAACAATGACTCAAAACCAACAGTGGCTCGCCAAAAATATTATGCCTACCGGACACTCACCAGTATGTGGTTTACGGGAGCCATTTGGTTATACTTGTATCGGATATTTATCACCGATCAGCAAGTCGGTATTCTTGATGGGATGGCGTTTGCTATGGGATTACTCGCTGAAGTGCCCTCAGGTGCTTTGGCTGACAAGTTTGGTCGCGACAAGGTGGTGCGGCTGGGCTTATTACTCACAGGAAGTGGCTTACTACTACAGTCGATAGGCGGTAGTTTTATGCCTTTCTTCGTTGGTCAAGCCATATTAATGATTGGTATTTCGTTTGTATCTGGTGCGGACGAAGCCTCTTTTTTGAGCAGCTCAAATTCGATACGAATTCCGCTGATTGGCGAAAAGTTAGTTACCCTGGGCTCGCAGGTGGCTTTGATTGGTACAGTAGTCGCCTTAGTGATGGGTGGCTGGTTACATACTATTAATCCTCGTATTCCCTGGATCCTGAACGGACTCGTGTTTTCTTTGCTGCGGTAACTATCTGGTCAATTAAGGATGATCGAACTAAGTCAGTCAGGCAAAAATTTTGCCTGAACTTGCAGACTACTTAAACGATATAAAACCGGGTTTGCTCAATTTGGTTTGCCAAGACTGCGGTTGTATCTACCAATTATTATTACGGTGCAAGGTTTATTCTTTGCGACTGGCTTTGGGTTGCTCCGCCTCATATTGCTGGATCGATTCCATTTTCAACCGTTTTGGGGTTCGGTGGCTGTGGCGAGTAGTAGTTTGATCACAGTTGGATTGCTGGCGTATATGCATAAATATGCCGATGCATTGAGTGAAAAGCGCGTCTTGGTGTTGGTAGCACTGACTGCTGCCTCAAGCCTATTGTTGGCAGTAGGAGATATCGGATTATGGGGATATGTGGTCATTTTGGCACTTTATGCAGGAGAACATGTCTTACATCCGTTTATGAGCGAGATACTCAACCGGCATGCACCTCAACAGCAGCGGGCGACAGTTCTGTCAGTAGCATCGTTTCTTAAAACTCTGCCTTATGTCATGCTTGCACCTGTCATTGGTTATCTTAATACCAATGGTCAAATTGCCTATTTTCTCGTAGCCTGGTCCATACTCATTTTTGGGGCAGTCGGCATCTATTTAGTCACTAAGAAGCGTGATACAAACATCTCGTTAGCTGTACCTGCAGCTTAATCAAACAGCGTATAGTAAATCTATGACTCACGCTCAACGACTCGTACTTATTGTCAGTATTTTGGCCTCGTTTGTGGCGTTTTTGGATGGCTCAGTGGTAAATGTTATTTTGCCAGCGTTGGCGCGGGATTTTGGGGGTGGGCTGGCGTTGCAACAGTGGGTAGTTGATGGATATTTGCTGACATTGGGTTCGCTAATATTGCTGGCCGGATCGTTGGCGGATGGATTTGGGCAGCGACGGGTTTTGATGTGGGGCTGATCGGTTTTGGCGCGAGTTCGTTGCTGTGTGCGGTGGCACCAAATGGCGAGATATTGATTTTGGCTCGATTGCTGCAGGGGCAGCTGGTGCCTTGCTGGTGCCAAGCTCGCTGGCAATTATTATCCGGGCGTTTAGCGGAGCCGCTCAAGGCCGGGCGATTGGCATTTGGACAGCCTGGACTGGTATGGCTTTTGTGTTGGGGCCATTGCTCGGTGGGTGGCTGGTGGATGTGGCGTCATGGCGGTGGGTATTTGCGATCAATTTGGCGCCGGTCGTAATTACACTGGTACTTATTGGGCGTATTCACTTGGAGCAAACAGTGGTGACTACGTGGCGGCCAGACTGGTTCGGGGCCGTATTGTGTACTGGTGGTTTGGCGGCCACAGTGTATGCCCTTATTGAGCTACCAGTGGTGGGTTGGCAGGCGGGATGGCTGCAAATACTACTTGGGCTTGGCATTGTGAGCTTGGGTATATTTGGATGGTATGAGCGGCGGGTGAGTCAGCCGATGCTACCGTTGCAATTGTTTAGGGTGCGCAATTTCTGGGTGGGTAACGTGGCGACAGTGGCTATTTATGGTGGGTTAACTGTGGCTACGTTTCTGTTGACGTTATATTTGCAGCAAGTGGCCGGTTACAGTGCTTTGGCCGCGGGATCGGCCTTGCTGCCGATACCCGTGATCATGTTTGGTCTATCGTCGCGCATTGGAGGGCTAGCCGGTACGTATGGGCCGCGTTGGTTTATGGCTGGTGGGCCAATGGTAGCCGCTGTGGGATTTGGGCTGCTGAGTCGAATTCAAAATGAGGCTGTCTATGTGTCCGATGTGTTACCGGGTGTGCTGGTGTTTGCTGTAGGCTTGGCTCTGACTGTGTCGCCGTTAACGACGGCGGTACTGGCTGATATTGGCGCGGCTCGGGCGGGGGTGGGTAGCGCGGTCAATAATGCCGTGTCGCGGGTAGCCGGATTGCTGGCGACGGCGATGGTGGGTTTGGTGATTGGCAGCCAACTCAACCAAGCGGGCTATGCTCGGGGTATGTTGGCTACGGCGGTAGCGATGGCGATTGGTGGTGTGGTGAGTGCAGTTGGGATATTAAATCCGAGCCCACGATCTAAATCTCAGAGTAGGGCACCAGTTTAAAATCGTGGGAGTCCAACCAGTGTCGAAAAGCCGGATCAGTGGCCAAAGCAAGGTCGCGCTGACGCTCATCCACCAAACTAGTGAGCGAGCGGAGCTCGTCGTCGACTGTGCCGGGATGAAGGCAGATTTCGACGGAAGTATTATCTGGTAATTGGCCGAGATCGGTCTGGTAGGCTGAGCGCGTGTCATCAAGTGTTGTAAAATCGTCAATGTGCGTGATGAAGTTGTCGGTTGTACGAACATTGTGTTCTAAGATATATCGGACGTTTGGACTATTGGGGTCACGTAAGTCTGAATCGTCAACCGACCGAGGTTGTCGCATGGGTATTTCGTACTTTGCGGCGTATTCGGTGATCGTGGGTAAGGCCTTGGCATTCGACAAAATACCATATTGAGACGTGATGTGGCTCGGCTGTCGGCCAAGTAAGCGCTCAAATTCCGCTAATTCAGCGGCTATAAGTGCAGCAATAGTAGCTTCGGAGTTTTTGGCAAAGAGTTCTACATATCCGGGTCTGCGGACAGTTGCACCAGTATCACGCCAGTGCTTGAGGAGCATATGAATTCCGACATTATGAATATCGTGACTCTTAATAAGCTCAAGTGCATGGTCGGTGCCGGGTGAACCGAGCATCAGTGATAGCTCAGTAACAATACCTTTGCTGGGCTTCAACGATGCCGTGATTTACGGCTGGGCAAAGTCCATAGTCGTCGGCAACAACAACAATTTTTTTCATAGCATAGATTATAGAAGAATCATTATCGAATAAATACGGCTTCACCGATGTAATCATCCGAGACTGCTAATTGGACGAGGGCGGTGGCGACGTCTTGGCGATGAATGGTCGCCCAGGGAGGGGGAGGCGAAGTCTTGATACTGAAACGTCCTTGGGAACCGAAACTACGCATGACGGGTGAGCGTAGGCATGTCCAAGCTAGAGAACTCTGCTGGAGGAGCTCCAGGTGTTTTTCGGAATCGGCGAGTATCTTGGGCGCAACTTGCTTGAGGACGGGACGCAAAAGCTGTTGGAAGAAAGTAGTGTGATCGCCAGACATTCTGGCATCTGCGCCGGTAAGTGTGACGAGGCGGTTGATGCCGAGCTTCGGCATGAGTTTGACTAAATGCCCGGTGGCACTCGAGACAATGTCTTGGGTAGGCGTATGCCAGCTGCCGAGAGCGCAAATGACGGCATCTGCCCCGTGGAGCGCTACTTTGACGTCGCTAGCCAGGTGGACATCTCCTGAAACAACCTTCAATGCGTTGTGAAAAGGAAACGGATTGGGTCCGTGGCAAAAAGCAATCACGCTATACCCTTGGGTAAGCAGGATGTCTACGACGCGACGACCAATATGTCCGGTAGCACCAAGGACTGTAATGGTCATAATTGCAATTCCGGTTGATTTTTGAGCGCTTCCCACTGTGCGAAGGTGCATTTGTGTGGCCAGTGGCGCCATTGCTCTTGGTCACGATAGGTAACGAACTCGTCGTCTGACACTAGATGTAAGCGGTCTGGATTGGTGATGTGATCTATGAAAACTTTGCCATCGAGATGGTCAATTTCGTGCTGGAAGATGCGGGCATTATAGCCATGGAACTCATAGGTATGCTGATTGGCTTTTCGGTCATAGGTTCGGACTGTAATGTCTCGATAACGATCGACGATGCCGCAAATTGGCCCGGTAGAATAACAGCCCTCGTACCATTGTGTAGTCTCGGCACTGTGCTCGGTGATTTCGGGATTAATCAGCTCAACGAGCTGGCCGGTGCCGCCATGACCGTCGGAGGCCACATCAACTAAAAGTATACGTTGGCTAATACCCACTTGAGGGGCTGCTAGTCCCACCAGAATCCGGCCAACTTGAGCCGATTGACGCTGACGGGCGATGGCATACAACTCTTCGAGCTGCGCCTGAAACGCCGGCGATGCAATGATGTCGGTAGCAACAGATGGCGTAGATTGTCGCAACCGAGGGTCATTGGGTGGCAGGAAAGGGGAGTAGCTGGTCATAATTGAGCCAACCATTGGCGCTGAGCGAGCGCGTACTGTCGATTTCGGTGGACGATGCCAAAAGCTTGCCCTTGATGCCAGGAAATAGTAGCCACATTGTCGTCCCAGACTAGACACGAATGTGAAATATCGAGTTTACTCGAATCAATTGTGTAGTACTTTAAACCACGGATAGCTGATAATTCTTGGGTATGTTCAATGCTATTAACGAAGATTTTGGCTTGCAACTGACGATGTTGAAATTGTTGAGCCCATTCGTCGAGAAATGTTTGACTGAGTGCGCCGAAAACGGCTGAATCTTGATAGCCCATGATGGGGGTGCTGCTATCAAGTAGGCTCCACCAGATATGGCGCAGTCCGTCGGCTTGCGAAAAACTGGTGACGTCATCGGTGGGGGTGTTAATGCGCCGGTCGCCTAATGAGTACTCGATTAGCGTGAGATTATCTTTGAGCTGCTTAATAGTTTGAGTTTTTGAATCGAGTAGGTGATGCAAATTGCTTAACGGTGCTGCGCGGTAGAGGCCTTTTTTGGCTGTTGGATCAGAAATTATGAGTTGGTTGGCGGTGAGTTCGTCTAGGAGACGGTAAATACGGGTTCGTTCGATGCCAGCATGTCGCGATAGCTCAGAAATAGTAAACGGGCCAGCGGTCATGAGAGCCAGATATATCTGGCTGACCTCTGGAGACAAGCCAATTTGTGCAAAATAATCATGAATGATCGTTCGTGGATCCATAGCCGCATGCTAACAGTTGTGCGCGATTTGCACAACTGTTTCACACAGGTTGTGTGTAAGGGCGCAAACGTTGTGCACGCTCGTGCACATGGTTCTATTGAATGCTGGTTTGGTAGACCGACACTATCTGGTGACGGTCAATAAAATAGGTTTCGTAATACGATTCGAGGCCGGCTGGAAGATCGGCAAATTCGGTACCCAAAATAGCGTGAGCTTCATCGAGTTGCTCCTCGCCGGGAGCATATTCGCGTAGTTCTTGTTGGAGCTGTGAATTGACGAGCTGCTGGTTTATATCTGAGGTTAATCCCGCTTTTTCGGAATCAGACAACCGGCGATAGGCTAGGTGGAGCATTTCATGGACGGCTGTAACTGTTGATTGATCGGGATTGGCTGGGTCATCGAGCACGAAAATCTGACCTTTTTCAGTCAGACAGCCTAATTGTTCGAATGAGCATACGTCTGAGATGGTGGTGGCATCAACAAACTGAGGGTCGCCTCTATAGAGCAACCTCGTAGCACTGGGAGTGAGGTTGGCTGCAGAGGCGATACTGACGGTTCTATTAGATGGCTCGTGTGTCTGAAAGAACACCCAATCTCCAATCGCCACCCGGTAAACAAAGGCCGCAACCAGTACGCCGCCCAAGCAGAGCAGGAATAATACATCAAACAATCGACTCGTTCGAAAATTACGCATCTTGGTCTCAAATATAGCATGGGCTCTCGAACTAAAAACGGTTGTGGTATATTGGTGGTAATGGATCAACCACGCCCGACACGCAGAATGGATATGGGACCGCGAAAGATGGACGGTTTTGCGCGCCAACGGCCGGTTTCGGCGGCTCGTCCTCAGGTACGGCCAGCTGCAGCGCAGCCAGTCGCTTCAAGGCAGGTGCCACAACCCCAGCCTCGAGCGGCTACTCAAGTACGACCAACGACGGCAACAAGACGACCGACAGTGGCACCTACAGCTCCAGTCCGACCCGCTCGTCCGGCACCGCGACCGCCAGTTCAGCGCGATGATCAATACGAGCACGAGCAATTATATGGCCAAGAACCATATGGTAATGAGCCGAAAATGTGGAAAGTAGTCGTGCAGTTTGTGATAGGACTGGCAGTAATTGCAGCTGTCGCCACCGCCGTAGTGTGGCTATGGTTAACATACTACCAGGGGTAGGCAGGCTGTTAGAGATCATGAATGAGGTGAGCACGATATGAACCGGTGGGTGGCAATGGCTAGCGGAGGTATTGGTTTGGCGCTGGCAGCGGCGGTGCTGGCCGAAACTACTTTTGCTTTGGGTACCGAGTCTGAACTTGGGCGGCATTGGCGATCAAGTGAGAAACAATTGAAGATAGGCCATTGGCAGATCGGTTGGAAAAATGGGATTACGCTCGTCACTGAGCCGTCAGTTACTCCCAGTGCGACTCCGGCACCGACGCTGGCGCCAACCCCGACGATTGCCCTGACGGTTACTCCAGTTAAGACGCCGTCAGTCACACCACGACCCGTGAAGACTGCCCGGACAAACGCTTTTGTGCATGTGCGTGCCGGTGCCTCGACTTCGACAGCTGTGCTACTTGACCTCAATGGCGGTACTGTCGTTGAACTTCTCGATTATCAAGATACGTCGTGGCAGCAAGTACGTTACGGCAGTGTGACGGGTTACATATTCCGTAGCTACCTGACATATTAAGTTTGTAATTTATACTAATGCTCCACCATGGTCCCTCCCCGCATAATACGGGTTGTTAGTTAAACAAGAGGGAAACAACAGTGAGCCAATCAAGAATCCGCAAAATTCGGTCTTCGTCAGCTTCACAGCAGGATCTGTACGACGTCTTTTACATGAGTCCAGAGGAAGCCAAGCGGGCACTTGAGCAGAAGTACGAGTTTCTGGCTGATCGCTACGACCGCCGCTATCCGAAGCACAAAGGCCTCAATTAATTTTTGCCAATCTGCCACGTTTGCCGCAAAAGCACCCCAGACTAGGGGTGCTTTTTTGATGCCATATATTTGCTAAGCTAATCTGGTTAATATGTGCCGATGTAGCTCAGTTGGTAGAGCAGTGCTTTCGTAAAGCAAAGGTCATGGGTTCGAATCCCTTCATCGGCTCCATTTGCGGGTATGGTTTAGTGGTAGAATGCGACCTTCCCAAGGTTGAGATACGGGTTCGATTCCCGTTACCCGCTCCAATGGCGCCTAAGGTCGCCAGTGCTATAATGAAAACCATGAGTTCTGTATCGCCATTCGTTTCCGCACGGCGGGCGTGGGGCATTTATTGAGCGGGTAGCTGAGTCCCGTTTTTTTCATGACCTGTTTTCCATTGCCTTATTGTCGGTAACCGCCCTGATATTTGTCGCCAGTCTAGCTTGGCTGGTGTTGCACGTTCACCCGACAGATGTACCGGTACCCGTTCGGTACTCGAACTTAACTGGATTTGATACTTTGGGTCCGTGGTATTTTCCATTTGTGTTGCTAGCCGAATGTTTGGGAGTAGCCATTTTTAATACATTTTTCGCTTATCGTAGTTTTCAGAAGAACCGGATGGTGAGTTTCTTTTTACTGGCCACGTCCGTAGTAGTGGCGGCATTTGGTGGTGTAATTGCTGCAGCTTTCGGGAGTGTGCGCTAATGAAATCGGAAACAGTCAGATGGGTAGATGCTCGGTGGTTTACTCGATTACTCGAAATGGTGCCAGGTTTAGCTACCTGGTTTACATTAATTGCTCCGATTTTATTGAGCCTACGCTGGCCGGTAGCGGTGGCTTATTTTATCATCGGTTTTGACCTCTATTGGATGGCCAAGTCGTATCGTATGAGCTATTACCTGGTGCGGGCATATCGCCATATGCGGCAAGCCAGCCTGACTGCTTGGCATGACCGGTTAATTCAGCTGGCGGACGTAGAAGCGGCTCGCAGTATGGCTCAAATGACGCGGCAAGTAGCGTGGCAACGCTTGAGTAGTTGGCAATGGCGGTGGCAGCAGCTCTTGCGGACGAATGTTTGGCATAACTATCGCGCGTTGTGCACCGAAGAAGCGCGCCTTACCGTTTTGGCGGCTAGAAAACACGACATACTCGACCCGGCGCAAATCTATCATGTCGTGATTATGGCAACTTTCAATGAGTCACTAGACATTTTGGAACCGTCGGTGCGGGCTTTGGCCGAAGCCGACTATCCAACAGATCGCATTATCTTTGTGCTGGCTTATGAAGAACGCGGCGGCCAACGAACGGCCGATAACGCCCGCGAGATAATCGAAAAATATGGACATCGTTTTGGGATGGCCATGGCTGTGATGCACCCTGATGGCTTACCGGGTGAAGTAATTGGTAAGGGCGCCAACATTACCTTTGCGGGGCGGCAGCTCGCCAAGAGCTTACACCAAAAGGGATTAACCCCGAGCATGTCATTGTGACAACTTTTGATTCGGACCATCGAGCCAGTCAGCAATATTTCAATTATCTTTCATACGAATATGCGATTGATCCCGATCGCCGGTACAAGAGTTATCAGCCTATCCCGATGTTTTACAACAATATTTGGGATGTACCGGCAGCGATGCGAGTATTGGCTACGGGCAACTCGTTTTGGATTCTCATTGAAATGATGCGACCACATCGCTTGCGTAACTTTGCTGCTCACGCCCAAGGGCTGGCAGCTCTAATTGATACTGATTTTTGGAGCGTGACGACTATTGTGGAAGACGGCCACCAGTACTGGCGGACGTATTTCCGATATAGTGGTCGCCATGATGTCGTACCTCTATTTACGCCCGTATACCAAGATGCGGTGATGGCAGAAACGTATATCAAGACGATGAAAGTGCAGTTTTTACAGCTGCGGCGATGGGCTTGGGGTGCTAGTGATTTTGCCTTTGCTATGCGCGAATCTATTATCCACCGAGAGATTGCGTGGTCAAATAAACTCCTGCAAATGGGCCGGCTACTCGAAGGTCACTATTCGTGGGCGACATCTTCGCTGATTTTGATGTTTACAGCCTGGTTACCGTTGTACTTAAATCAACAGTTTAGCTATACCTCGTTGGCACATAATCTGCCGGTTATAACATCGCGAATTTTGATGGTAGCCTCAGTGTCTCTGGCATTAACAATTGTCATCAGTATTATCCTGCTGCCAAAACGACCTCAACGCTACGGACTTTGGCGGTCGTTAGGAATGTTGTGGCAATGGTTGCTCATGCCGGCGACAGCCATAGTGTTTTCGAGCTTTGCGGCTATTAACGCCCAGACGCGACTGATGTTTGGCCGTTATTTAGAGTTTCATGTGACCGAAAAGGTTGTTAAAAAGTGATGTATTTGTGGGGGTTTGGTCTGGCATTTATGTTGGCTGCCGTTTTGACGCCGGTGGTACGTAGATATGCGCTCGACCAGGGCATAGTCGACGAGCCCAGTGGTGGTCGAAAGATACATCGTAAGCCGGTGGCTTATTTGGGTGGAGTGGCTATATTCGTGGCCTTTTTGGTGGCAGCACTCATTATGGTGCCACCCAGCCGGGAGTTTGGCGCCTTACTGTTGGGCTGTATGATCCTGGTGATAGTGGGGGTGATAGATGACGTGCGGGGATTATCGGCGGTTACAAAACTAGCTTGGCAATTTGTAGCGGCTGGAGTAGCCCTAGCCGGTGGTATAGGAATCACGGCCATTACTAATCCGTTTGGCGGTGTGATCGATCTGACCTGGGGCCGGACGCTTATCGATGTGGGAATTGGGCAATTTCATATTATGCCGGTGGCAAATATTTTGAGTTTGGTCTGGATGGTAGCCATGGCGAATACCATTAATTTTTTGGATGGCCTCGACGGTCTTGCTAGTGGGGTTTCTGGAATTGCGGCAATTGTAATGTTTGTATTGGCGGTTCGTCCAGCAGTGGACCAACCAGTGGTCGCCATGATTGCAATTCTCGTAGCCGGGGCAGCACTCGGTTTTTTGCCGCACAATTTTTATCCAGCCCGCATATTCATGGGTGATAGTGGTGCATATTTTCTGGGTTTGGTGCTAGCTATGCTGGCTGTATATTCTGGAGCCAAATTGGCGACGGCAGCTTTGGTTTTGGGCGTACCCTTGGTAGATATGGCCTGGGCAGTGGTGAGACGATTAGCTCATGGCCAGTCGCCGTTTCGCGCTGACCGTAAACATTTACATCACTTATTGTTGGATGCTGGACTGAGTCAGCGTCAGGCGGTCGCAGTGTTATACGCAATAGTTGGGCTGTTTGGTACGGTAGCTTTAATGGCCGGATCGTTCTTGAAATTGGTGGCGTTTTTGGTATTGGTGGGCTTGATGGGGCTGGTAATTTCGGTTCTAATACAACGTCAGCGCTCGGGTGTGGTAAGATAGAGGGGTAACAGGGGAGTTTTTCCCATGAAACCACGGTATCTTCAGGAACTCATCCGGGACTTGCAGGCGTTCTACAAGTGTCCTTCATGTGACACAAGCTACGTGTTTGATGATATCCGATTTTTAGGGGAGCTCGAAAGTTATTGTTTCATGCAATTGTCCTGCCACAACTGCTCATTGCCGGTACTGGCTACCGTCACCGTGAGCGCACAGGCAGATAAACAAATCCGAAAAACTGACTTGCGGCATGGTGAAGCGGAGCAGTTTACGGCTAAAGGCGCCATATCGGCCAGCGAGATTGCGGAATTTCACCGCTGGATTTCACGGTCGAATCGGTTGTCATAATATTTTTTTCGAGAATAAGGAGATACATTCATGTCTGACAGTATTGAGTTGGTAGCGCATAAACGACAGGTCCAAGGCAAAGCCGTCAAATCGGTGCGTGATGCTGGAAATTTACCAGCTGTCGTCTATGGTCGTGGTATTAAAAGCGAGTCAATAGCCGTGGATAGCCGAGAAATGGCGCGAGTCTATGCGCAAGCCGGTGGAAGCAAATTGATTTCACTCAAAATTGGAACTACTGCACCACGCAATGTTTTAATTCACGACGTTCAGACTGGTAGCCTGCGCGGTGAACTGCGCCATATAGACTTCTATGCAGTGCGGATGAATGAAAAATTGACCGCTGGTGTGCCGCTCCACTTTATTGGTGAGTCAAACGCGGTGTATCAAGGTGAAGGTACGTTGGTAAAGCAAATTGAAGAGATTGAAGTCGAGTGTCTTCCAGCCGATCTGCCGGAATCAATCGAAGTTGATATTAGTGTACTGGCTGATTTCGAAACCACCATCACCTTGGCAGATTTGGACCTACCCAAAGGCGTGGAGCTGGTTGACGATGACGATCTCACCCACTTGGTAGCCAAAGTTGAACCGCCACGCTCAGAAGCCGAAATGGCGGAGTTGGAAGAGTCAGTGTCAGAAGAATTACCTGAGACGGTGGCTGAAGACCAAACTGCAGTTAAAGAAGAGAGCGGTGGGGGAGCAGATCGCTAGATTTAGTCTAGTTACCACGGTATGAAAAAGCACATTGTCACAATTGCGGGTAGGCCTGGTAGCGGTAAATCGGCTACCGCGAAAGCAGTGGCGAGCATTTTAGGCTTCGAGCATTTTTCGTCCGGCGATCTCCTGCGGAAAATTGGCGAAGAAATGGGACTCGATATTCTCAAAACCAATATAACGGCGGAAAAAGATGCCGAGTTGGATCGCCGAGTGGATCAGCGGCTCAAAGATATTGGTTCAGAGCAAGATAACGTAGTCATAGATTCGCGATTAGCCTGGCACTGGATTCCGACATCGTACAAAGTGTTTCTCGATCTAGATTTAGAGACAGCTGCCAAGCGAATTCTCAAGGGAATTGATGCAGATAGGATGGAAAGCGAAAGAATTCCCTCGGATCCAGTGCAATATGCGCAGTTGTTGCAAAAGCGACTGGATAGTGAATCGCGTAGATATCAGACTAAATATCAGGTCGATGCTTATGATCAATCCAATTTTGATTTGGTTGTAGATACTGCTATCAACGACATTGAGGCAGTGGCAGATTTGGTGATACGCGGCTATCGTGACTGGCTTAACGCTGAGTAAATAACAATCCGATGCGCCATACTGGCATTCTTACTGGTACTTTTGACCCTATCCATAATGGCCATATAGCTATTGCTCGGGCTGCTCATGCCAAGTGCTTGTTTGATGAAGTATGGTTTTGGCCAAATCCGGATCCGGCGCACAAATTGGCGACAGCAAGTTATGATGATCGGCTAGCCATGCTCAAACTAGCATTGATGGACGAAGTATCGTTGCAAGCGGCTCCGGTAAGCGAAATTAGTTTTCAACGACCCCACACAATAGAAAACTTTCAGGCAGTTTTGCAACCGTTTTGTGACCAACGGTTCTCATTTATCGTTGGCATGGATACTCTGGGAAGGCTTGATACCTGGAAAAATTTTGAATCTGTTGTAACTAACACTTCATTTATCGTGATTCATCGTCGTGAGTCGATTGACGTGGACATGAACGCACTATTGCAGCGACTCGGGAATCGGGAAAAAAATTGCGAGTAGAATTACTCGATGTACCATTGGCGGCAGGCCTGTCTTCGACTAAGCTACGCCAGGCATTAACGATAGGGGAGGCATCAGGTGGGTTGCCTACGAAAGTTGCTGAGTTCGCTCTTAGGAAATGGTATTTATAAATCAGAATTTCAGGCACCGGCTCTCGACTGAGCCAGCGATATTGCCAGTGCCTGAAATTGTTGCAGCTTAGGCGGTGCAGCAGCTAAGGCTTCTTTGGCTTCAACTTCGGTCTGATGTCTCTTTTCGGTCAGTTTGGCCGATAACCACTTCGATAATCCCCAAGCTTGTTTGATTACGGCTGTATATCCGGCGGCGATATCATCGCCAACACCATACAATTTCGCTGATTGGAGGTGATGAATGGTGATTTCGGCTTGGCGTCGGGCAGCAGCCAATTCATCCAATTTGAGTGTGTAGCTGAAAAATTGATGCGTATTCATGATGTGGTGCGAGACGCCGGCGCTGGCGCGGCGGAGATCGTTGCCCAAGGCATAAAACTGCTCAGGTGGAAATGCTTTAACGAGTTCATAAATTTGGTCTTCTAGCTCCCTGGCTAATTTGTAGATCCTGAGATCTTCGATTGATGATTGTGACATGTTTGAGTACTCCTCATTTAGGTGGTGTAGCTCACCTCATGAGTCTCAAATTACCGAACTTTTACCGAACAGTCAATACCAATCATCTAGTGGAGCTTACAGTTTGGTCTTCCAGATACTTGTCCTCGGCGTGAAGGCAGCAAAGCGACTTCGAGGGCATCGATGGCGAGTGCAGACACTTGTTCGCGAGATAGACCAGTTTTGGGGCGGGGAGTGGTTTCGTATGCATCCTGGATTTCAATATCTTGGAAATAGTCGATACTGGGTGCAAGACTGGGAATTTCAGAAAAGAAAAAATCTAATCGGTTTGGGTGTTTATTTTGATTCATTAGTTGAATCCCCTCGTGTAAATGCTAATAGTAGCGTTGTCTTCAGGTATGATAGGCTGATCGTTGCAGGTCAACTACTGAATATGTTACAAAAACTACAACGCCTAAGAAGTTTTTTTTGTAATAAGTGTTAAGCTAGGTTGTCGGCTCGCTGTAAAACATGAGACCCAGTTTGATCTGCAATGCATCATCAAAATGACGCGGATCGAGGCCGATTAATTTTTCGGTTTTATCTAGCCTGTAAATGAGTGTATTACGGTGGATGTGCAAGTCTTCGGCGGCATCAGTTAAGTTGAGGCCCTTGCTTAAAAAGCTAGAGACTGTTTTGAATAGTTGCTCATCGCGCATAAGTGGTGCCAGTATTTGATGCGCTAATTCAGCTTTGCGTTCAGGCGTGGTAGCCGACAAGGTAATGTACATCCCGACGTCTTTAATGTGATAAACGCGGTTGTGACCCCATATTCGTTGGCCGACTGATAATGCCAATTTGGCGTCTTCAAAACTCTTACGTAATCCCGCTAGCTCGGGGTAATATTGGCCAACGCCAATGGTAATGTTTTTACTTGGCCAATAGCTGGATGCGGTGTGACGGATGAGTTCGGATTGGTCTTTGAGATATTTGATAGTGTTGAGGGTGGTTGGCTGAGTAGCTATGACGCCCTTAACAACTACGAATTGGTCTTGTTGCAGGTGACAGACCGTATTGTGGGGTTGGGGCGGAAAGCTAGCCGAGAGGTGCTTGCAGGCAGCACTGGCTGCTTCAGAAAGTTTGAGACTCGACTCTTCGGTCGATAAACGCTGATTATCAGATAATATACTATGAGCAAAGCCTTCAATTTCGATGAGTATTACACTAGCTGGGCTTTTCAGGTCGAGCTTGAGGATGTCGGCTTGGTGATAAGCTTCGGTCGTGTCTTGGCTGGGATTGGTAAGTGTTTCCTGGAGAAAACGCGCCTGGAGCCGTTCGCTTGATTGCATTTTATCGAGTAAAGCATGCTGATAAATAATTACTTCAGCCAAACCTTGGAGGAGGGCGATTGCTTCTTGCGTAATCGGACCGTGATCGAGCGGAAGACCAAAGATGGCGATGGTAGCATCGTCGTACATAAAAGGCCACCATTTCATCGGCCTGCCGGCGAAGTCGCCGGTTTGGGGATGGCCACTTTGGGCGGCGGCGAGGGCTTCATTAATAGTCACTAATGGAGAATCAGTTGGAGAAAAGGGAATACCTGTTGTGTCAGCTACAACAATATCTCGTTTTAAAACCTGTTGGGTTTTGTCTGTAATCAAGAGAGCAAGGGTTCGGTTAAGCTGCATGACCTGGTTCCAAGAATCGTGTGTATAATATTGCAAGTCGTATTTGCATAGCATCATCAAAGTCGCGAGGATCAAGGTCGAGCGCTTCTTTAATACGGTCGAGACGATATACGAGCGTGTTCCGGTGGATATTCATGGCATCGGCGGTTCGGGTGAGGGACATATCATAATTAAAGAATGCATTTAGTGTTTCGATAATTTCTTGATTTTGGCCGAGTCGGTCGAGCAAATCTCGGGAAAAGTAGATATTGTTTTCATCTATACCCGAGAGGAGTGGGGCGACTACGCCAAAATCATCGATGTGATAGATTTTGTCATAATCCCAGTTGGCTGAACCAAGCTCGATTGCTGATTTTGCTTCCAAGTAACTTTGTCGCAGTCCGGCTAGGTTTTCATGATAATTGCCGACGCCAATGGTAGCTGGAGCGTTGAGTTCGCCTTTGATGATCCCATAAAAGGCGTTGAGACTTTTTTTGAACCGATCGACGCTGATGCTAATATCGGATTCAGCTTCGTCGCTAGCCAATAGATCTTTGAGGATACAAAAGGTGTTGCCTCCCAGGTATGCCACCACATTCAATCGGCTCGATGTATAAAAAGAATCAAGGGCGCGGGTTAGATTGGTTTTATAGCGAGTGAGCCTGATCTCACGGTCGCTCGTAGGGTCTTGATAGCTGATGGCTAATGATTCGTCATCGATACGGACGATCATGGCTATGCGTGGTCTATCCAGCTCAATATCAAACAGTCTAGCTTCGGCAGTCAGGAGACCCCAGTCAGGGTCTGGTTCATTGAGGAGATCGTAGACGAACTTATCGAGTCGTTCGTCCTGATGGGGTATTTGTTCGAGGACAAGTGACTGATGCATGATCAGCTCGGCGATGGATTTGATGAGTGGCGCGATGTCAGCGTGACCAGTCAATTGTTGTTCGAGCACAATATGACCAACGGTATTGCCGCTATAAGAGAAAGGTATAGCCCAATCTGTAGTAGATAGATCAACAGTTAAATCAGCGAGATGGGGGGTATGAGACAGACTTAGCCCGGCCAAATCTACGACCCACAGCTCCTGGTTTATCAGAGAACTGACCTTGGTGCGGATTTTATCGGCAATTTGCTGAGTAAGCATAAGCCCATGCCTCTTATGTTGTTATTTTTCACAACTCGTACGTAGTTACAGCGTAGCTTGGGGCATGGGTATTCAGCAAGCTTAAGCGGGATTGAATTCGATATAAAGAAAACACCACATTATGGTGCTTACTTTGGTGGGCAATACAGGGCTCGAACCTGTGACCTCACGAATGTGAATCGTGCGCTCTAACCAGCTGAGCTAATTGCCCGGACATGATTTTGACCAGGCTGGTAACGTGGGAAATTGTATCGCAATTGCGTTTTGGGCGCAAATGCCGTATATTTGTGTCTGAACCTGGGTTCTTAGCTCAGTTGGCTAGAGCGCTTCCTTGACGTGGAAGAGGTCAGAGGTTCGAATCCTCTAGGACCCACCAGTAATTATTTTAATTTTTTATTTTGTTCGAGAAGGAGGGTAGATTTTTGGAACATGATGATCCACATGCAGCGCTCGGAGGCGGACTTGAGAGTAACGCACATTGGCTTCGAGAAGACTCAAATCCTGACGAGCTGGTCGTGTCTGCAGATGCTCATGCCAGTGGAGTGCGTGTAGCTGCGGGATTACCCTCCCTCCAGCCCAGGGTGGTCCAACTGACGGTGAACGACTTAGTTGACCGAAAGCCAGCCAGTGAGGCTGATCTGGCTCTGGGCAAAGAATTGGCTGAGCGATGGAGAACAGCTGTTGAGCGAAATAGAAAAGCCGATAGTGAGCGCGGCCTTGGTGATATCGGTAATTAATTAATATACTTTTAGCTAGCCAAATTGTATAATCACCTCAGTTCAAGAGAGTGTTTGAAGCGGAGTAACCGCCCCGTGAGCTCCGTTTTAGCCAGTAACGTTACATTGGCTGCAGAGAGTCCGAAGTAGAAATGTCTTACTTTGGAAAGTCTGGTGGAACCGTCCGCAGTATGTGGCTCAGACACGCACAAATATTTGTGGCGTGTTTTTGTATAAGACAGCATAAACTATAGGATATAAGTCATGGCAGAAAAGTTAGAAAATTCACAATTATATGCAATGCGACATTCACTGGCGCACATTATGGCGACTGCTATTGCTGAACTATATCCGGTGTGAAATTTGGTGTCGGTCCGGTAGTTGAACATGGTTTTTACTATGACGTTGATGTAGCCCAGAAGCTTGGTGATGCAGATCTGGTCCGAATCGAAACGAAAATGCACGAAGTAATAAAAGCTGATTATGCGTTTGAACATTCGACGATGGAGTTGGATGAGGCCATAGATTATTTCACACAGCATGATCAAACGTACAAGTTGGATCTGCTCAATGACCTGAAAACGCACGGCACGACGGTAGCCAAAGATATCGACCGATCCCAGCTTGGCGTTGGCGACGAGGCTAAGATAGAAGAAGTCGGCATTTATACTGACGGTCCGTTTACCGACCTGTGCCGCGGTCCACACGTGGCTTCGACAGGCAAAGTGGGCGTATTTAAGTTGATGCGTGTCTCGGGAGCCTACTGGCGGGGCAATGAGAATAATGCCCAGTTGCAGCGCATTTATGGCGTGGGTTTTGAGAAACAGTCTGAGCTTGACGATTACTTGGCAAAGTTAGAACAAGCGGCAGCTCGTGATCATCGAAAGCTTGGCCGAGAGCTGGATTTGTTTGTGTTTAGCGACCTAGTAGGCCCAGGGTTGCCCTTATGGACCCTCGGGGCACCATGATGCGTGAGCAGCTGAATGCATACGTCCAGGAACTGCGTGAAACGCTGGGGAGGCTACCAAGCGGTGACCATTCCGCATATTACGAAAAAGACCTATATGAAAAAGCGGCCATTGGAAAAAATTTGCCGATGAGCTGTTTAAGATTACGACGCGTGAGGGCATGTTTTTGCGATGAAACCCATGAACTGCCCTCATCACACGCAAATTTATGCGAGTCAGCCACGAAGTTACCGGGACCTGCCAATACGCTACCGGGAGACGACTATGGTTTACCGCGATGAGCAAAGTGGCGAGTTGTCGGGATTGAGCCGGGTACGATCAATTACTCAGGATGATGCTCACGTGTTTTGTCGGACAAGCCAAATTGAGACTGAGATTGGTCGGATCTGGGAAATAATCACCACGCTCAATCGGACATTTGGAATTGAGCTTAAGGTACGTTTGAGTCGTCACGATCCCCAAGCCATGGATCAGTATCTCGGTGACCCCGAAATGTGGCAACGGGCTGAAGAACAATTGGAACGAGTGGTACGGGCTAAAGTCGGTGATGAATTCATAAATAGTGTTGGTGATGCCGCGTTTTATGGACCAAAAATCGATTTTGTCGGTCGCGATGTCTTTGGACGCGAGTTTCAAGCAGGAACTGTCCAGCTCGATTTTGGTCAACCAGAAGGTTTCGATCTAGTCTGTATCAATGAAGCCGGTGAACGTGAGCGCGTCGTCATGGTCCACGCAGCAATCATGGGATCGATAGAACGGTTTATGGTACTACTGATAGAGTCGACCGGTGGGGCATTCCCATTGTGGCTAGCTCCAGAGCAAGTGCGATTGGCACCTGTGAACGATTCACGGGAACTTGGTGAATTTGTAGAGCAATGGCGACAACAACTCATGGCCGCTGGGTTACGTGTTGGCATTGATGGTAGCTCCGAAAGTGTTGGCAAGAAGATTCGAGCTGCCGGTTTGGCTAAGGTTCCCTATACACTAGTTATCGGCGACAAAGAGCGACAGCAACAAACAGTCAGCCCTCGTTTACGCCAGGGTCATGGGGACTTTACCGGCGAGTTGACTCTCGATGATCTGATTGCGGCATTGCAACAAGAAGTGTCCGAGCGACTGAACCAATCGGCACTTTCGAATAAATAGTCTTATCTGATGATACGACCACTTAAGCTGTAATAATTACAACATATGACAAAGATTCGTGACATGATGGAGCTATCGGGGTTGCCACTGGTGGTGATTACGGGCCCAACAGCTAGTGGTAAAACAGCTGTCGCTCTCGATATAGCCAGGCAAATCAATGGCGAGATTATTTGTGCAGACTCCCGGACAGTCTATAAACATATGGATATAGGGACAGCGAAACCATCTTCGGCTGAACGAATACAGATTCCTCATCATCTACTTGATCTCATACAACCAAATGAACATTTAAGTGTCGGGGAATTTCAGGATTTGGCTGAAGCTGCCATCGAAAATATCTGGAAAAGGGGACACGTTCCAATGTTGGTAGGCGGGAGCGGATTATATCTAGACAGCGTTCTGTATAGCTTTGATTTTCCGCCAGCTGCTGATCCGGTTGTGCGCAGTAAATATAATGACATGACGCTCGATGAACTGGTTGTAGAATTACGGCGTGCGAGCCCAGAACGTAGTGAGACAATTGATCTCAAGAATAAAAGACGGGTAGTCAGGGCATTGGAAACGCAAGCGGTGGGTACCGGACGTCGGTTTGATTTACTACCAGGCGCTTTGGTCATAGGAATGGCTCTGAACAAAGATGTTGCTCGTGATCGAATCGCAAAAAGGGTAGAATTAATGCTTTCCCAAGGCTTTGTTGAGGAGGTAACCTATATCGGTGAGACTTACGATTGGGACTGCGCAGCCTTCAACGTGATTGGTTACCGAGCCTTTGCGCCGGTCGTACAGGGACTAGAATCGATCGAAGTGGGTACCGAGCATTTCATTCGAGGCGATCTGGCTTTGTATAAAAAACAAATGACATGGTTTAAGAAGAACTTAGATATCAAGTGGGTGGAGAATCCTCAAGCCGCGCAGGTACTGGCACAAGCGTACATAGCCAATTTAAAAGGTATACTATAGTCATGCCTGTTTGGACTACATTATTGGTAGGTAAATCGATTGCACGATTAAGCAGATTGTCGGGGCGCGGTGGCGGTCAAGCTTTACCGGGGTTGGTAGCAGAACAGCTAGACCCAAAACTGCTACGCAAGATTAGTCAAAAATTTCCTCAGGGTATCGTCTTGGTGACGGGCACAAATGGAAAAACCACTACTGCCAAGTTGCTGGCATCAATGCTAGAGAAAAAAGGCTGGCGTGTGTTAACAAATTCGACTGGTTCGAATTTGAAACGAGGCATCGTTTCGGCGGTTATAGACGGAGCCAGTATTTCTGGAAATTTACCGTTCGATGCTGCAGTGTTTGAAGTTGATGAAGCTACTTTGCGGCTGGTTGCGGGATTGCTTCAGCCAAAATACATTGTGGTGCTCAATTTGTTCCGGGATCAGCTTGATCGATATGGTGAGCTCGATACCACGGCAGCCTTGATTGGTGAAGGCATTGGCCAAACCGAATCTACACTCTGTTTGAATGCTGATGACCCATTAGTAGCCAGCTTAGTAAAATACGCTGCCAAGCCAGAACAGACAATGTATTTTGGCGTGGGACAGTCAGTGGATCACCGCCCGTCACTGATCACCGCTACGGATTCCGATAGGTGTCCAATTTGTCATGAGTTACTACAATTTCCCCGAGTTTGGTTTGGTCACATTGGACACTATAAATGCCATAACTGCGGCTATAAGCGACCGAAACCTGGTGTAGAAATTACATCAATAAGTGAAATGACAACTCAATCTAGTAGATTAGAAATGCGATTAATGGGTGCTAAGCTGACGGTCAATTTTCAGCTTCCGGGGATATATAATGTCTACAACGCGGCGGCCGCTTCCGCGGTAGCTACTCTATGGGGATTGATATGTTGATGGTGTCGCGGGCATTGTCGGCTTCAGTGCCGGCGTTTGGTCGCGTGGAGCGGGTAACTTATAAAGGTCGGACGATTTGTATTCTCTTGATTAAGAATCCGGCTGGATTTGCTCAAGTGGTACAGACGTTTTTGCAAGATCGTAGCGGGCTAGCAGTGTTGTTTGCGATAAATGACCTGCATGCGGATGGGCGGGATGTGTCTTGGTTGTGGGACGTACCGCTCGAAGGATTATCACGGCAACATTTAGATTTGTGGGTGACCGGTTTACGCAGCTGGGATATGGCTTTGCGTTTAAAATATGCTGGTATGGAAAGTATTGTTGAATCGGACATACGCGGAGCTTTAGATAATCTGGTAACGAGTCGTCCAGAAGGCTCGGAAGTATATGTTTTGCCAACATATACTGCAATGAATGACATCCGGGCGGTTCTCGGTAAAGTGACGGAAGTCGAGAATATTCGATGAAGAAGATAACGATCGCTCATCTGTATCCCAGAGAAATGAATATATATGGTGACATGGGCAATGTGTTGTCATTGCGGCAACGCTTAGCTTGGCGGGGACTTGGCAGTGAAGTTGTATTGGTTGAGCCCGGCGAAAAAGTCCGTTGGTCGGATATTGATTTGGTATTTGGTGGTGGTGGCCAAGATTCGGGCCAAGTAATTATGAGTAGCGATTTGAGTCACCATGGCCAAGAACTAAAACGGATGGTGGCTGATGGAGTGCCGATGCTTGTAATTTGCGGAAGTTATCAGCTTTTTGGACATGGTTTCACTACAGTTAGTGGTCAAGAATTAGCTGGAATCGGTGTTTTTGGAGCGCATACTCGGGGAGGCGATCAACGGCTTATCGGTAATGTGTTGATCAATTCACAGCGATTTGGTCGGCTGGTAGGTTTTGAAAATCATTCTGGGCAAACAATTTTGGCAGAAGACCAACCAGCGTTGGGCGAGGTAGTCCAAGGGTATGGCAATGACGGCAGCGGCCAAGCAGAAGGTGCCATAATACAAAATGCTGTAGGCACCTATCTCCACGGTCCCATATTGCCAAAGAACCCACGTTTAGCTGACGATTTGCTCAAACACGCATTGGAGCGGGCCGGTATAGTAAATGAGTTAGATAACTTGATGATAGCTTGGAAATATCTGCAGCCGATCAGGCAGCAATTCGACCCCGGTAGACGTCAAGCTACAATATGGTTATGCTTGGGGCTATGATCATGATGCCCGATGAGGCTATTACTGAGGTTGAACTCAGCCAGGCTAAAACACCGCCAGTTTCCAAGCGATATTCTGTGCAAAAGCGATTTGGTCGGTTTTTGCGTATCTTGGGTCCGGGAGTCGTGACTGGTGCCGCCGATGATGATCCATCCGGCATTGCCACATACTCACAAGCAGGGGCGATGTTTGGGCTGAGTATGGCTTGGGTGATGCCGTTTACATACCCACTCATGACGGCAGTACAAGAAGCGTGTGCTCGCATTGGTGCAGTCACCGGTAAAGGCCTGGCGGCCGTGGTACGCACGCATTACCCGAAACCAGTACTTTATAGTGTTGTGGGATTGGTGGTGTTTGCCAATACGCTTAACATCGGGGCTGATATTGGAGCTATGGCCGCGAGCGCCCAGCTGCTTTGGCCACAGCTGCCCTTTGCAACTGCGAGCAATTGTATTTGCAGTGTTAATGCTCGCTCTGGAGATTTGGATTCCATATAAAACGTACGTGAAAATGCTGAAATGGCTGGCATTAACATTATTTTCATACGTTATAACGGCGTTTATCGTGCATGTACCGTGGGCTGAAGTCTGGCATGCTACTTGGGTTCCGCATATTTCATGGTCGCCGGCGTATTTATATGCACTCGTTGGTATTTTGGGCACCACCATATCTCCGTATTTGTTTTTCTGGCAGACGAGTGAGGTCGTTGAAGACGAGATTGCAGCTCATCGCTTAGCGCAACGAGGCGGTGTACCCCGTTTGAGCCGTCGGTATCTCATGAATTTACGGATCGATAATGCATTCGGCATGCTGTTTAGCAATGTGGTGGCTTGGTTTATTATTATCGTCGGTGCAGTTGTGCTTCACGCCAATGGTGTCACTGAAGTGGCTTCGGCCGCCGATGCCGCCCGGGCGTTGGAGCCACTAGTAAATGGTTGGCCAAACGCCGGCTACTGGGCCAAAGTAATTT
This sequence comes from bacterium, assembly GCA_016699105.1. Taxonomy (GTDB): domain Bacteria; phylum Patescibacteriota; class Saccharimonadia; order UBA4664; family UBA4664. The sequence continues at coordinate 462,080 of CP064960.1, forward strand.
TTGCCGTCGGTATTATTGGCATTGGCTTGTTGAGCGTACCGGTATTGGCTGGTGCTTCGTCATATGCCATCGCCGAGACTTTTGGCTGGAAAGAGGGTCTCTACCGGCCGTTGAAAAAAGCGCGTGGATTTTATGCTGTAATCGCTGTGGGCACTTTGGCCGGGTTGGCATTTAATTTCCTCGGTATTGATACCATGCAGGCGTTAGTATTTGCGGCGGTGTTTAATGGCGTGGCTGCGGTACCGCTCGTACTCCTGATATTACTTATATCGATGCGCTCGGATATCATGGGTGAACACCGGAGCGGGTGGTGGTCTCGGCTGGGATTATTGGCCACATTTATATTGATGCTTGGGGCAGCTGTAGCCATGTTGCTGTCTTTTTTGCCTATATAAGGTTTGATCTGGTACAATTTAGCTAAATTAGAGTGCCAAGGGGAGCTTTTAAGAGTTACAAGACCATGGTAGAGCAGTTATTTGGTTCTAAGACCAGGGTGAAGTTGTTAAGTTTGTTTTTTAACAACCCCGGTCGGCCGTTTTATGTTCGAGAAATTACCCGTAAAATCGATGAACAGATAAACTCTGTCCGTCGAGAGCTGGCAAATTTGTTATCAGTTGGTTTGGTATCCTCAGATGGGGCTAATAACCGGCTGTATTATGAAGTAAATCCAAAATATGAGTTTTACGAGCAGTTACGCAGTATCTTTACGGCCATACCGGCAAAATCCAAAGATCCGGTGGTCAAAGAAGTTCGTGAGGAAGATAAGATCGTCAAGCGACTCAAGTCGGCCGGGTCAATTAGTTTTGCTTTCTTGACAGGTAGTTTTGCCAGAGAAACGGCTACTAATGTTGATATTTTTGTAGTGGGTGATCTCAACAAGGCACGTTTAGCCAAAGCTGTCGGTGAGCTCGAAAAAGAATTAGGCCGGGAACTCAATTATTCGGCTTTGTCGGTCGAAGAGTATGATTACCGCTTGGGCTTGAACGACAGATTTGTAACCTCGGTGTTGGAAGCCCGCAAAATCGTGATTATCGATGGCGAAAACAAACCCCTAGCCCACAATGAGGTCACATTTGGTGAGTATGTTGAGGCAGGATTGGTTCCAGTACGGGCGGGATCTCGACCGGGTCGGGGTCAGATAATAAAAGACTAACAACAAAGGAGTTTAACATTGGATATTTCTTATCTTGGTAACGGTAGTGTGCGGATTTCGGGAAAAGACATAGATATCGTCACCGATCCGGTAGCAGGCACAAAAGTAAAAGCCGACGTCGTGACGTGGTCGGCACCCGAAGCCTCGGGCATGGGGTTTGTGAAGCTGGCTGATACACTCCTGCTTGATGATCCCGGTGAATATGAGGTTAAGAGCTGCGCTATCACTGGAGTACCCACACGCTTGCATATCGACGAGTCGGGTGAACGGGGAACCGCCTATAGTTTTGATGTTGATGGTATACACGTAATTGTGGTTGGAAACGTGGCCGGTAAACTGGCTGATGCGCAAGTGGAAGGCCTTGGTCAAGCCGATGTGTTGGTGGTACCGGTGGGCGGTGGTGGATTGACCCTGGATGCTCAAGGTGCGGCTGAGCTGGTGGCACAATTGGAGCCAAGTTGGGTGATTCCGGTCCATTATGACGACGGAGTTTCTCAATACGCTGTTCCGCAAGCCAAAGTCGAAGAATTTTTAGGCGAAATGGGAGTCAAGCCGGAACCAGTGTCAAAATTCCGACTATCTATAAAAGACACTGCCGCCGAGACACAGGTGGTGTTGCTACAGCGGCAGGGGAGCTAACAAATTTTACTGGGCGGGCTTAGCGGCTTTGGCGGCAGCTTGACGGTCCCATTTTTTGAGAGTGCGCAAAGTAGAAGTAGCTACTTTGAGCCGGACTTTTTGGCCACCTACAACCACCGTCAGAGGTTGGAGATTGGGCTTCCAGACCTTACGGGTCTTTTTCTGGGAAAAAGGCACGCTGTTGCCAAATTGCTTGCCTTTACCGGTAATGTCGCAGGCGTATGCCATAAAATTAGTCCTTCGATAACCTCGGTAGTGTACATGATCCAGATAGCCATGTCAACGTTTGCTATAATGAAGCTATGAACGGACTAGAAATCGTCGCCCAACTAACTGCTCTCATATTTGGCGTAACCGCCCATGAATTCGCGCATGCTTGGGTGGGGCACCAATTAGGCGATACGACAGCCAAGGATCAAGGCCGTTTAACTATGAATCCAATCGCTCATATTGACCCGATTGCGACGCTATTATTGCCAATATTTTTGATATTGATTGGCTCGCCGGTAATATTTGCCGCTGCTAAGCCAGTGCCGTTTAATCCCTGGGCATTGCAGGGAGGACGCTGGGGAGCAGCACTGGTAGCAGTCGCTGGTCCACTGACAAACCTGATGATAGCGGGCTTTGTGGCCTTATGGCTGCAATTAATGCCATTAAGCGCCGTATCGGCAACATTCTTGCTCGCCATGGTACTCGTAAATGTCGGCTTGTTTGTATTTAATATGATTCCGTTTCCGCCGTTGGATGGTTCTCGCGTTTTATATGCGATGGCACCACCGAGCTGGCGCGAAGTATTAGACCGTATTGAACGGATGGGTTTTGCGGTATTACTCATCGTTATGTTATTCGGCTTTCAGTATATTTCTCCATATGTTGCAAAAGTTACAACGTTTATTGTTCACTTCTTGATAGGAAGTTTGAGAGTGTAATGGCTACTAGGCGTCATTTAGCGCACAAGTATCAACCCGTAATGGTGCTGCGCTATCATGATCGCCTGGATGTTGTGCGGCAACGATTGCGCTGGCTGAGAGCACTAAACCCCGATGTATCGGTGCATGGCATTTATGGCGGCCAAGAACCGCTACCGGCAGCCATAATTGATTTGTTTGATAGCCATTATCAACTCGATTTATTACCAGAACTTGCCTGGCGCAATATGGATCTGGCTTTGCTCGAGTGGTACCGTACTATTGGTCAAAGTTTACCGTTTAGTCATCTGTACATTCAAGAATGGGATTTAGTCTATTTGGCGCCTTTGAACGAAGTAGTGCCAGTGCCAGAGATAGGACAATCGCTATTGACCGGATACACGCCATTATCAATGGTGGAGTGGAAGTGGGATTGGACTAACGGTAAGCGACTTGGTCCGCTCAACGAATGGCTCGAGCTTAAACGGTTTGTAGCCGGAGTCTATCATTATTATGGTCCATACTATGCCAGTATTGGGCCCGGCGCAGTGTTGTCACGAGAGTTTCTGGAGTTCTATATGACCCTGGAGCTGCCACTATTGTGCATCGATTCACTGCGATTGCCTTTGGTACACGCCATTGGAGGATTGAAAGTCGCGGATACCAAATTGTATCCGCCCGACTGGTACCAACCAGAACACGTTGATTGGATACGACGGTTTAATGTGCGCAAATGGGATGTGGAGCCTACATTGGTCAATAAAGAAGCCCGTCAGGGGCACAATGCATTCCATCCAGTGAGTAATTTGTTAGATGAACGGTTGCTAAAGCGGGCACAGTCTCGGTACAATGTGAGCGGCTCTGCACCACGCGACTAGCTCGTAATTTTTCTCTGTAAGTTTACCAACGGGAGTTCGAGATTGTTTTAGCCCGTGGGCTACTGACTGAGGACACCCACCTGCCATTGGCAGGGAAAAGTTGGCCTGAGCTGGACGGTGGTTGCGGAGTCATATAGAATATGTGGGTTCATCGGGGTGTGGCGCAGTTGGTAGCGCGTACGGCTGGGGGCCGTGAGGCCGCAGGTTCGAGTCCTGTCACCCCGACCATAGAACTTATATTAAAAAAGAGGCCGCAAGGTCTCTTTTTAATCTGATAAAATAACTTATATGAAGTTTGATTTTATACGTCATTCAAAGACTAAGGTTGAATCTGATAAACCTATCGCGTTGTGGGGTCTGGCGGATGAAGGGATTTTGAAAGCTCAGGTTTTGAGTAATGATGAAGCCATCAAGCGACTCGATATCGTTTGCTCGAGCCTTCAAACTAAGGCCATTGAGACGATGCTCTACCTAGCTAAACCCAATACCCTACCAATGCGTACCCACCCGGATCTTGCCGAAATTACGTCATTTAGCAACAAGTTTTTATATTGGCGAAGAATATACCTCTCAGATTGAGCGGTATTATGAACGTAAACTAGATCGAATCGCAGGCGGGGAAACAATCGAGGAAGCTTTAGGCCGCTTTGTTGCTGCAATCTGAGGCAATTATCAGTCAGGAAACGCAGGCGAAGAATATTGGCATTGTGACTCACGGTTATATTTTGTCCTTCTTTACGGGAGATATTCAGATCTAGACCCATATGAACTTCATAAGACGATTCAGCAGCCAGATGTGGCAGAGTTTGAGTTGGGAATCAAAGTCTTTTATACGGATGTGGGGCAAGTAGGGTGTTCAAAACGTTAAGGTCCATATCACATCAACGATGGTCGTCCATAGTATTAATTATCTTGGTACTGAATAGTTCCACAATTATCCCAATGAAATCACTTAAAGTTGCGGTTGCACATATAAATATATCGAATGATATCCGCGAGAACGGAATACGTGTGCGAGAGCAAATGCGTGAAGCCGCTAATGCGGGCTGTCGACTCATACAATTTCCGGAAGGTGTAATGTCTGGGTATTGTAAACAGCAGATCAGAACCTGGGCAGATATAGGTTGGGGCTTGCTACGTGTAGAGTTTATTGCAACAGCTAAGCTTGCCCAAGATTTAGGTATTTGGGTAGTCGTTGGTAGTGCTCATCGTTTAACGGGCAAGAACTTACCCCACAATAGCCTATATGTCATATCTGATCGGGGTACGATAGTAAACCGTTACGATAAACGGTTTATATCGCATGGTGAATTGCAGGGTTGGTATACTCCCGGTAAAGATCCGGTAATTTTTGAAGTTGATGGCATCAAAGTTGGCTTAGCATTATGCTTAGAAGTTCAATTTCCGGAGATATTTGACGAATATCGCAGGCGAAATGTAGATTGCGTTCTACTATCTGCCTATGCTGGCGAGTCAAGCCAGTATGATTTATTGGTTAGAGCACATGCTGAAATAAACAACATATGGATTGGCTTTAGTACTCCAGTGAATAAGATCGAAAATGACAAGCCGTTGCCAAGCAGCTTGATCGGTCCAGACGGAACAGTACTATCGATTACTGGACTAGACGGTGAAGGATTGGCATTAGGAATTGTCGCTCCAGGAGATCCAACTTGGGACATTGCTATTAATAAAGCAAAACCCTGGCGCGAGCTGGCGCGAAAGGGTGAGATTTATCATAAAAAATTTGTCCAAGATGTACGAAGCGACGATAAGACACTCTTCTAATTGGTAGGAATTAATTGGTGTATAATAGCTGTTGCCAGATCAGAAGATAATCGCGCTTGGCCGCAAGGCTTGAGTGAGGAAAGTCCGGACAGCATAGAGCAAGATGGTTGCTAACGGCAACCGCAGGTGACTGTAGGGAAAGTGTCACAGAAACGATACCGCCGACCGCAAGGTATGGTAAGGGTGAAACGAGTGGGGTAAGAGCCCACAGCTGATACAGGTGACTGTATCGGGTGGTAAACCCCATCTGCTGCAAGGCATGCCAAAACAGGTTCATCGCAAGGTGAATGAGTTGCTCGCTCGTTTTGGCGATAGACCGCCTGAGATATATGGCAACATATATCCTAGATAGATGATTATCCTTTGACAGAATCCGGCTTACCCCTGGTCTGGCAGCAATTATTACACTAAGATAGCCGTATATGCGTAAACGCAGTGAGTTCTTCTTCAGTATTATCCAGGTGCCAATCGACTTCTTGGCATTGATGGCCGCGTTTGTATTGGCTTATATCATCCGGGTGAAACTGGCAGACCGGCCGGTGGCGCACGCCATTCCGGCCATGGAATTCTTGCAAATAGTGCTAATTCTCGTACCGTTGTGGATATTAATATTTGCGGTCTCAGGGTTATATAGCCAAACAAACTTGCGGGGCCGGTGGAGTGAGCTGGGCAAAATATTTGTGGCAGTATCTGGCGGTGTGATGATGACTATATTGCTGGATTTTTGCAGCCAATTTCATTTTTCCCGTCAAAGTCAGTACCGATCTATGCATACGGTTTAGGGCTCCTGTTCGTCATAATCGGACGATATTTAGTACTGGCATTACAGCACTATTTGTTTAATTTTGGCATAGGCGTTCAAAATGCGTTATTGGTAGGAAGTGGTGACGCAGCGCAGCAGTTATATAAATATTTGGGTGCCAAGCGCAGCGGATTTGGATACTGGGATGTGTTGATAAAGCTAAGGGTGCCGCCAAAAGAATGCCGGGATTACCAGTTTATGAGAGTTTTGCCGAAGCGTTGCGGGCAACTGGCACTGAGAGCAACCGGCGGCAACTCGATCAAATTATTCAGGCTGACTCAGCCTTTGACGCAGAAGCTGTGTTGGAGATGGTGAGTTATGCTTCTAATAATCATATTACGTATAGGGTTGTGCCAAACCAGTTTGGTTTATATGCAGCGCGTTCGGTAGTTGGTACTTTGGGTGGTGTCACCATGGTAGAAATGCGTCTGACACCACTCGAAGGATGGGGGAGAGTAGCTAAACGAGCGTTTGACGTGTTGGGAGCAATGGTGGGAATGATTATTTTGGTGCCAGTGTTTTTGCTGGTGGCTTTGGCTATCAAGATCAAAGATCCGAGTGGACCGTTGATTTTCCGGCACCGGCGATTGAGTCGGGACGGTCAGCCGGTGTATATCTATAAATTCCGGACGATGCTATGGAAATATTGTGACGGACCCAATCGTCCATTTAAGTCTGCCGAAGATACTTTTCGGGCTATGGGACGGACTGATCTGGTGAAGGAATTCCAAAAGACGCAGAAAGTTGAAAATGACCCTCGAGTTAGTCGCTTTGGCCAGTTCTTACGGCGATCGAGCCTGGATGAGCTGCCTCAACTTTGGAATGTATTTATAGGTGACTTGAGCATTGTGGGACCACGCCCAATTATTGCGTCAGAATTAGCGCATTATGGCGCCAACAAAGCGAGCTTTCTAGCGCTCAAGCCAGGAATGACTGGGTTGTGGCAAATATCTGGACGGAGTGATTTGAGCTATGACGAACGGGTGAAACTAGATATCTATTATGTGGAGCATTGGAGCCTGTTTCTTGATCTGAGAATTCTATTCAAAACAGTGTTTGCCTTACTAGGCACTCGCGGTGCGTATTAGTGATGACGCCTTCAAAGTCCTTGAGTAAACGGCGCGTAGCACTGGTTCACCATTGGCTGACTTCTCCTGGTGGCGCCGAAAAAGTGTTGTACGAGTTGCATCAGATGTACCCTGACGCACCAATTTTTACGGCGGCATTTATTCCGGAAAAATTTCCGGAATTTGCCAGAGCCGATATCCGGACGACATTTCTTGATAAAATTCCTTGGCTCAAGCGCAAACATCAACTGTTCCCATTATTTTTAGGTTTACCATTCAAAACTTTTGACATGAGCGGTTATGATTTGGTGATATCGTCGTGTGCGGCCGAAGCTAAGTATGTGCGTACCCGTGACACGACCTTACATATCTGTTATTGCCATACTCCGGTGAGATACTATTGGAGCGATTATGATTGGTTCATGGCTGATGAGCGCCGGATGCCATTTGGTAGACTGAATTGGTTGGCCAAGCCAGTATTCGGGCTGCTGGTGCGGGGATTACGCAAAATTGATTATGCAGCGGCTCAAGGTGTGAGCGTGTTTATTGCGAATTCACAACATATAAAACGGCGTATTTCTCGATATTATAATCGGCAATCTGTTGTAATTTATCCACCAATTCAAACTGCCGAACTCGCACAGCTCGATAGTAAGAAGTCAGATTTTTATCTCATTGTCGGTAGGCAAGTTGCCTCGAAACGGCTCGATATTGCTGTTGAGGCCTTCAATGAACTGGGATTACCACTCAAGGTGGCGGGAGCTGGCGAACAAATTGACCGTTGGCGCAAAGTAGCCCAACCTAATATTGAGTTCTTAGGCCGAGTATCAGATGAGGTGCGAAATCAACTCTTTCGACAGGCGCGGGCTTTTATATTCCCGCCTGAAGAAGATTTTGGAATGACACCCGTGGAAGCGTTAGCGGCGGGTACTCCAGTGATTGCCTTTGATGGAGGCGGTGCACCCGAATATGTGCACAAGGGACAAACGGGAGTCTTATTTTCGGAGCAGACTCCGACTGCGCTCGTGAAAGCGGTGCGGCGTTTTGAGACGATGAAATTTGAGGAGGATCGACTTCGGCAAGAAGCTGGTCGGTTTTCGGCAGCGGTATTTCGAGATGATTTCCAAAACCTGGTACAGTCGGCCTGGCAGGAGTTTGAGCGCGCTGGCCGATCCGCGAAGGTTGTGAAATCATTGTATGAGTCACAACACAAAAAATAGTCGCCCCAGATAGAGGCGACTATTTTTTGAGACTAATCTAAATGTTATTTAACGGCTTTGGCCGCTTTGGCAACGGCCGCAAAGACGGTTGGCTGATTGACAGCCAGTTCAGCTAAGATTTTGCGATCGAGGCTGATGTTGGCCGTCTTCAAACTACCAATGAGCTTTGAGTATGATGTGCCAAGCTCGACTGCAGCGGCGTTGATACGGGTAATCCAAAGTGCGCGGAAGTCTTGCTTCTTATTACGGCGGTCACGGTATTGGTATGACAACGCTTTCAAGATGGCTTGGCGGGCTTGCCGGACACTTGATTGGCGGACAAGGCTATAACCCTTGGTCTGAGCTCTTAATTTGTGATGTTTGGCGTGTGTGGTAACGCCGCGTTTGACGCGCATGTTTTCTCCTTAGCAGGTATTAGCGGTAGGTACCAAGCATTTTTTTGACATTGGCTTTGTCGCCAGCGGAAATCTCGAACTCTTTGACGTACTCACGCTTGGTAGAAGCTTGCTTGTGCGCAAGCATATGGCTCCGAAAAGCACTCCGATGGAGTAGTTTACCGGTGGCAGTGAGTTTGATTCGTTTGGCGATACCCTTGTGGGTTTTAAGCTTTGGCATCCTTTTTGGGTCCTATAATCATATTTAAATCTCGTCCAGATAGTTGAGGAGCTTGTTCCTGGTTGCCGTATTCTTGAAGAATAGTCATGACTCGTTCTAGAATGGCTCGGCCAAGATCGGGTCTGGTAATTTCGCGTCCCCGGAAGAGGAGACTGACTTTTACCTTGTGGCCTTGGTCTAAAAATTTGATGGCCTGATTGACCTTAACAGTCAAATCATGATCACCAATTTTTAAGCCTAACCGGACTTGCTTAATCTCAACTTGCTTTTGATTCTTTTTGCTCTTAGCCAGTTGCTTGGTCTGCTCGTAACGGTATTTACCCCAGTCGAGAATTTTAACGACTGGAGGATTGGCGCTCGGGGCAATTTCTGCCAGATCTAAATCCGCTTCGGCAGCGGCATCCAAAGCCTCACGGAGACTTACGACGCCTTGTTGTGAACCATCAGCACCTACGAGGCGGACTGTAGGGGCACTAATTTCACGGTTCAAACGGATTTTATTTATCTGGAGTTCTCCTTGCAAAGCTCCTGCGTACTATATCAGTTTGAGCGCTTGTGGTCAACTAGATTGGTTTTTTGGCTGCTGAGCAGCTGAAGTGCTGACTGTGCGCTTGAAATCACCGACGATTTTTTCGGTTATAAATCTGATATTGCGATCAGTTAATCTGATGGCGATCGGTGTCCGGCCAGCTACTTTTCCGTCAACCATTATGCCGGTGGCTGGTGTCGTTGTTAGTACGACCCGCTTGGCGAACAAACGATTGGAGGCAGTGTCGTCTAAAAGGGTTAATTCTTGGCGACGAAGGCTTTGCCAGACGAGTTTGCCGGTTTTAAGTCGGCGACGTGGTTTTTCGGAGAATGCGACCAGGAGTTGATTGTCTGCCAGGGGATTTAAAAATTTTTGATTGGCGATAGCTAACGAAAAGACATCACATTCGATTGTGTAGCTATCATCTATTTCAATGACTGCATGAAGCCGAGGGAAGCGGCGGGCATGGCCAAAACTGGAGGTAAATTGTTTGAGCCTGCCCGTTAATTTACTATCTGGTGCATCAATTCTCTTGTCGAGATCGGTTTCAAAGCCAAGGGTCAGCGTTGAGAGAAAATATTGTTGTCCGGCCGCAATCAGGGAATATGAAGTCAGACGGCGGGCAGCCAAAGCGTCGCAGGCTTGCTGCCAGGTAATAATGCCCAGTTGTCGTGAAAGCCGGTTACGTAAACCTAAGGGTATGACACCAACAGCAATATGGTCAGATGTACCAATGCCGTTGATGACTTCGTTGAGCGTATCATCGCCGCCAATAGCTACTATGGTGGTGGCACCAGCCTGTACAGCAGCTTCGGTAAGGCGGGTTGCCTCGCCCGGACCCGTAGTTTTCGACCATTGGCCACTGATGCCGAGCGTGTCCAGGCGCTGTTTGAGCTTGTCTTGTAAGCCCTTAATCTGCCCGTGCCCCGCAGCCGGGTTAACTATGTAGTAATACATACAACAAATACCTAATGAGTTGTCGGACTGCTAGCCGGTTGAGATTGGCTACTTTGACCAACAAAAATGCCACCTGAATCGATAGCCAAGGAGGCAGCTACAATATCACCGTGCACATTACCAGTTGATAAGACACTGGCTTCACCACTGGCTGTGATGTTGCCACGAACCTGGCCGGCAACTACGACATTGAAACCTTTTAGATTGCCTTTGACTTGGGCATTAACTCCAACAGACACGTTGCCTTGTGAAGTGATGTCGCCTTCCATATGACCGTCAAAGCTAATATCGGAATCGGTCATAATGTGGCCCTTAACATGGACATCAGAGCCAATAATAGTATCGGATCCGGCGACGCTTAAAGCATCAGATAAATTACGTTTACTCATGGGACCTTCCTTCCGTGGTAGTTGTGTCAGATGGGGGAGTGCGCTTAATGGCTTGGGAGATAGCTTGGCGTTCTTCATCCGAGAGGCCATAGCGGCTTTTGGCGAAGTCTATTGGTTTGACGTATACGCGCGTGCCTTGACGACCATGGATACTTGAAAGTACATAACCCGAGTCATGAGCGTCCAGTACTGCTAAGGCAAAGCTTTGATCGCCACCAGTATCGCCAAATGGGTTAAATCGGACGACAGATATCTTCTGTGAAGCCACACTGGCGGTAATAGTGAGGTTGGTATAGAGCTTTTCCAGCTCGCCTAACCGTTGATCGACTTGGGTGATTTGTTGATTGTGCCCGGTTAAGAGTGATTCCAGGTCGGTGTCGGGTCCGAAATTGAGCGCCCGGTTAAGACGTTGATGCAATTTGTAGGCATACACAGCCACGCCAATGCTGCTGGCAAGTGATAGGGCTACCAAGGTATACAATACCGGATTCACGTGTGGTCCTTTACCTCATTGCTAATGTATCTATAGTATACGGTCTGACGCAAGATATCGTAAACTGCTCGACCAAATACACTACACCTATGTGATACCATGGGATTTGAGAGGAGAATTTATTGTTATGGCATCCAAGAAAAAGTCTGGCCAAAAGAAGCATCGCTTCAAGACTGCAAACATTAGTCCAGAACTGGACGTTGCTCCTGAGCGGAGACCGGTAGCTAAAGATAATTCAGCGGTAGCGGCAATCATATATGACTCGAGCGACTTCGCCTATGTGAAGGGTGATGTTGTCAGGGTGGCACTACTCGCAGCCCTGTTGGCAGTTATGCAGTTAGGTTTGTGGTACGCCTTCGGGAACACGGCTTTGGGTGATTTGATTTATGGGTTCTTTCGGCCGCAATAACTGACCTTGTGGTTTAATCGGCTTTGAACTAAGTCGCTGTTTGGGGCGATACTGTAGAGCTTCGGTAAAGTGCTCCAACTTGATGTTGGGTTGGTTTTCGATGTCGGCAATAGTTCGCGCTACCCGGAGAATTCTCAAGTACCCGCGAGTAGACAAAGACAATCTATCAATGGCCATAGCAGCGATTGCCGTGGTTTCGTTGTCTAATTTACAATACATTTTGATTTCTTCATTGGTCATATGGGCATTACATTTGAACTTTTGGTGGTTAAACCGGGCTTGCTGGACGTGGCGAACTCGTAATACTGAATGTGCCAGCTCGGCAGTTGAACGACCGCCTTTGGCTCCGAGCATGTCATCTTGATCTACTTTGTGAACATCGATCACCAGATCTAATCGGTCCAAGAGTGGTCCAGATAATTTTTGTTGATAGGTTGATACGGTACCAAGTTTACAAGTACAGGTGTGGGTAGATTCGCCGTAGTATCCGCAGGGACAGGGATTGGCGGTGGCAACGAGCATAAATCGAGCCGGAAAAACCAGCGTGCCGGCGGCGCGGGCAATTGTGATGCGACCTTCTTCGAGCGGTTGTCTGAGTACTTCCAAGACTGGGCGGGGAAACTCGAGGATTTCATCAAGAAATAACACCCCGCCATGACTTAAGCTAATTTCACCGGGTTTAGGTCGAGAACCGCCACCGACAATCGCAATACTAGAGGCGGTATGATGAGGGCTTCGAAATGGCCGATGGCGAATGATTCCTGGTAATGTTCCGTCGGCGTTTGAATAGACTTTGGTGACATCAATAATTTCTTCTTGGCTAAGTGGTGGGAGTAAGCCGATGATTGACCTGGCAAGTAAGGTTTTACCAGCTCCCGGTGGGCCGACCAACATAATATTGTGACTGCCGGCGGTGGCGATCTCGATTGCGCGTTTGGCGGTATGTTGGCCATAGATTTCGACCATGTCCTGGGAAAATACCATCCGGTTGAAGGGTCGGTTGCCAGGGTGTAACGGGGGTACAAGACAGCACTTTCTGGCCGATTAGGTGATGATAGACTTCGAGGAGATTGTGAACCCCGAAAACTTTGACTTCTTCGAGTAACGCGGCTTCGATACTGGACGAGGCGGCCGTAAAAAGCCGGCGCTTGCCGAAATCAAGAGCAGTTTGAGCGGCAACTAGGCCACCTTTGGTTGCTTTGATTTGACCACTTAGAGCTAATTCGCCCATAAATACACAATCTTCTAATGGTACGTCTGGCAATTGACCACTGGCCGAGAGAATGGCGACCGCCATACCCAGATCATAGCCAGAACCATCTTTGGGTAGGTCGGCTGGTGCTAGGTTGAGGGTGATTCGTTTGGGAGGTAATGAAAAGCCACTGTTTTTGATGGCACTCCGCAATCGCTCTTTGGCTTCGACGACGGCTTTGTCGCCCAGGCCGACGATGACTAAACCGGGAAGGCCGTTGGTGATGTCACATTCAATTTGGACAATTTGACCATTCACGCCAATGAGGGCTGTTGCTGAGGTGGTAGCTGTCATGAATTTCTCCTAATGACGCGATAATACCGAACGTATACCGAATATGCAACCGTAAGTACATTCATATTTTGTTGTTATTTATTATTGACTTCGTTCATAGATGCGCTAGTATGAGGGCATGCAAGAGCAAGAAATCATTTCAGCGATCGAAGAACTGGGCCTCAGTAATAAAGAAGCCCGTGTCTACGTAGCGGCGTTGTCTGCCGGGGCTTCGTCAGTACAACGGTTGGCCGACCAATCAGGTATCAAACGGGTGACAGTTTACGTCATTTTGGAATCATTGATGGGTATGGGGTTGATGAGCCAGACGAGTAAAGGCAAGAAAACCTATTTTGTGGCCGAAGATCCGGCGAATTTACATCGGTTAGTCGATAAACGTCAGCAAGAGGTGAGTGCTCAACAGCAGGGTCTTGATGCCTTGATCCCTAAACTATCACAATTGTTAGTTCCAGAGTCCGACCAAACTACCGTCAGACTGTATGACACAGCTGATGGTATTCAGTCGGTCATGCGGACGTTTATCAAAGAAGCGCTGCGCGATAAACAGACGTCAGTAGTAGGATTTAGTAATCTCGATCAACTGTATTCATACTTCCCGGAGTTTCGAGTGTCACATGCCAATCCTGAACGAACGCGAGCCGGTATTAAGAGTCGATTTTTGTATACTTCAAGTCAAGGAGCGGTTATGGCTCAATTTGATCAGCAAACTCGGCGGGTCTCTCGGTGGATTCCAGTCGACAAGTGGCCAGTGCAGGGAGATTTCACCGTGGCAGGTGACTCTATCATGATGTTGTCATTTGCTGGTAGTCACCCTACCGGCATATCAATCAAAAGCCCCGAGTTGGCTCAGGGCTTGAGAGTAATGTTTGATCTGGCTTGGCAGGCATCCGAGCAGTATAACTAACCCTGCTTAGATGGTGCGTCAGCTGGTTGACTGGCTTCGGCTTGGTCTTCGGCGGTAGTCAATAAGCTATCGTCAGTATAGATGTGCTCACCGAATTCGTCGAAGCCATAGTACTCATCGTACAGGCTGGTGTCATCACTAAACCCAGCCAACGGGTCATCGTCTTCGATATAGTCTTCGTAAATCATGGCCTTTGTGCAAACTCCACTTATGAACCTATCGTATAGGTGATTAGGGGTGCGGACATTATACAAGCTTCCAAATTCGGAGGCTGATAGGGTGGGATTCTTAGGAAGTGTTGATATATATGCAACGATTCTTATGCTTAAACTTGAAAATTATCTCATATATCAGGTATAATGCTTGGGTGCGAGGGGCTGATCAGCTTCGACGTTCGGACATTCACACGCATATGGTGCAGACCGGAGGCAAACGTTAGCTTCCAAGTTGCAAATCAAATCGCAACGCTTTTTCGCGGGTGATGGACGCTTTCCGCGCTCCTTCATTCGCACCCGCTTTTGCCTAATAAGCATTAGCCATCACGACCTGACGCCAGATGGGGGTTCCGTGGTGTCACTTTATCTGGTTGCTCTAGCTGGCGTGCCGACACCAGTTAGCTAAGATTTTCGGCTGCTCGCTTGTGGGGTTTTGTCCATTCACACCCGCTGCGCTAAGACCTTTAAATGGACTATGTCTGTAGTGCCTATGCCTGTGACCGGGCGGACCGGGGTGCAATTCCCCGCAGCTCCACCAAAAGTGCCTCAAGTAATGCTTGGGGCTTTTTGATAGTACGGAATACTTTATGCGCAATTAATAATGTATAAAAATGCGATAATGTTCATGAATCATTAAAGGGTACTATGACAAATTTAGAAAAATTAGAATCGCAAGCATTTGAGTTAGGCCAATCATTGATTCGCCAAGCCGGTGATATGGTTACACGAAGTTTGGCCGAGGAGGGAATTACGCAAGTTCCTGGAAAGAAGATAATACACCCGTTACATCGATCGATATTGCAGTCAATGAGTTCGTAATTGAGCGGATTAAGCAGGCCTATCCAAAAGACCGCATTTACGGCGAAGAAGTGAGTTCTGCGGGTACGGAAGGTGGTTTTACTTGGGTGCTAGATCCAGTTGATGGTACCCAAGCACTTGAGCAAGGATTGAATACGGTTACGTGTTGCTTGGCCCGTTTGGATGTGGACGGAAAGCCTATATTTGGAATTGTTGTAAATCCCGCTACAGATGAATTATTTGCCTGTAGACGAGAAGGCAAATCAACTCTAAACGGTAAACCCGTTCAAGTTTCTGATAACAAACAGTTTAAGGGGAGCTATGTTTATCTGGGGAGTAGGATACAACCGGAAGATCTAGCTACTAACGGTGTTATTTACGACCGAATTGAGGGTGCTGGCGGAAAAGTATTTAATGCCCGATCTTTATCATTCGGGTGCATGCAAGTCGCTAAAGGTGCTGCTGTAGGCGCCTATATCGGTGTGCGAACACCATTTGAGGCTGCTTCGGTTCAATTGATAGTCGAAGGGGCAGGTGGCAAGGTAACCGACTTACATGGTAGGGCACCTGGTCGTATGGACGGAGCGATTGATGGTTTAGTTGTATCAAATGGCAAAGTTCACGATCAGTTACTTTCAGTTTTGTTATGATGGCTGTATGAAGATTATTGAACGGCAAGAAGCAGGTTTTCGAGAAAAGCCGGAAGGCGATAAGACTTACTATTATTTATTCGACGATTACGAAGTAATGATGACGGAGCAGCCGCCACATAGTGAGCAGGCTTGGCATCATCACGAGATAATTTGGGAGACCATTTATATCGTTGAAGGTGAATTGCGTGTGCTGTGGCGCGAGGGTGATGAGGAAAAGTCTCGGATGGTGTACGCCGGTGATCTGCTGGAAACTGAGCAATCAAGTCACACTTTTCGAAATGAATCAGCTAGTGTTGTAAAACTTATGGCAATTAAGCATATACGATCAGATCAAAACTATCATGAAGTATTTAAGTCAGATAAAGTACTGGATTAAAGCTGGCACTCACGTCTGAAGATTGCTAACATTAGTGACAGCTCTTCTAAAAGGGGAGTTGATCTAGGGCCTTCAAGAGAGGAATGATCTGCCATGAAGATTAAGATCGTACGGGTACCAGCGGGCAGCCCGCCGCTGTGGGTTCGGCAAGCGTCAGTGGAGCTGGTGTTGCCTTGCGCCCATGAGGGCGTGTCAACGTCACCAGTGCTTGGTATCGCGGGCGGTAAGCCGTCTGAGGCTAATATCACTGGCTATCAAGTAGCGGTCGGCGACCTTGTGAGTGCTCTGCGTCATGCTAGGGAGGAAGAGGCCGCCCGATGGTGGGAACGTAGATCGGGCTTACGCCTCGATAGTATTATCCAATACGGAGAGATATTTTGCGACGAGGTAGCTTGATCTTGGTTACCGACATAGCTGGTGGTTTTGGGGGAAGACCTTTGAAACCACCAGCTTTAAGTATTAGTGGATATACTATAGTAACAGGTAATAAATTCGGGGGTTGCGGTGACGGAAAATTACAACAAGTTCGACTTTATACGTGAAGCGTTGACGTTTGATGATGTCCTCTTGGAGCCAGCCCACTCGGAAGTGCTACCAAAAGATGTAAATATTACAACAAATCTGACTCGAAACCTGAAATTGAGCATACCTTTGGTATCTTCACCAATGGATACGGTAACCGAGGCGCGGATGGCGGTGTCGATGGCCAGACAAGGTGGCATCGGTTTTATTCATAAATCCCTCAGTATGGAACGTCAAGCCGAGCAAGTGAGGTTGGTAAAGCGGAGTGAGCACGGTGTAATCGCTGAACCAATCACGTGTTCAGTGGATACGAGCCTACGGGCAGTTGAAACCATTATGGCCACCCATCACATATCAGGGGTGCCGGTAATAGATAAGAGCGGCCGGCTGGTGGGAATTATTACAAATCGAGATATGCGCTTTGAGGAAGATTTGGATCGGCCAGTTAGTGAAGTGATGACTAGCGAGGGCCTGGTGACGGCAGCACCTGGAACTACGCTCGAAGTCGCACGGCGGATTTTAGCCAAGTATAAGATAGAAAAAGTTCCGTTGGTGGATAACGAAGGTTATTTGCGAGGACTTATAACGCTCAAAGATATTGAAAAGTCAGTCAAATTTCCGTTAGCAGCCAAGGATAGTGAAGGCAGATTGCTGGTAGGGGCAGCTGTGGGGGTGAATGATAGTTTGTTGGAGCGCGTTGAGCGCTTGGTGACAGCTAAAGTAGACGTGATAATCGTCGATAGTGCTCATGGGCATGCACAGGCAGTACTTAATGCGGTAAGTGCCGTCAAAGACCGCTGGCCGGCGTTGGACGTGATAGGCGGCAATGTGGCAACGTCTACGGGTGCTCAGGCTTTGTGTGAAGCTGGTGCTGACGGTGTGCGGGTTGGTGTAGGCCCGGGATCAATTTGTACGACGCGGGTAGTGGCGGGAGTTGGTGTACCACAATTGAGTGCCGTCATGGAAGCCGCGGCGGCTGCGGCGGCTCTGGGTGTGCCCGTAATGGCTGACGGAGGCATCCGGTATTCCGGTGATATCGTCAAAGCTTTGGCAGCAGGAGCCTCGACGGTGATGCTTGGATCGTTGTTGGCCGGTACGAACGAGTCGCCCGGAGACTTAGAGGTCTATCAGGGTAGATCGTATAAATCTTATCGGGGGATGGGATCGCTTGGGGCTATGAAAGACGGATCTCCCGATCGTTACTTCCAGGAGCAAGGTGCCAAACTGGTACCAGAAGGAATTGAGGGACGAGTGCCGTACCGAGGTTATTTGAGCGAAAACATTCACCAATTATTGGGTGGTTTACGGTCCGGCATGGGTTATGTGGGTGCCGGAAGTTTGAAAGTGTTACGAGAACAATCAACATTCCGACGTATCACGAGTTCGGGCATGATGGAAAGCCACCCCCATGACGTGTCGATTACCAAAGAAGCACCAAATTATATGGCAATGGGAACCTAATCAATGAGCGAAGACTGGCGATCACAATCTGAAAATAACGTAGTCGGATCACCGGCACGTCCTCAGGTAGTGAAGCCAGAGCGTCGGCGGCATTGGAAGCGTTGGGTAGTGTTAGTTTTAGGATTGATTGTTGTAGCGTTGATTGGGTTTGCCGTAATGTTGAGCCAAAATGTTGCAAAAATGTCTACAAATCCCTGGTACTTTGGGGTTTTGGCGAACGACTCGGCGCGGACGAATGTGTTGGTGCTCGGTTCAGGTGATCCAGGTCATGCTGGCGAGAAACTCACTGACACTATCATGATTCTCAGCTCGGGTCAGCAGACCCAACACAACGGGATTGCCGGATTGCCGCGGGATATGCGGGTACCGATTGCGGGTTTTGGATCAGGCAAAATCAATTCTGCTTATGCCTTAGGTGGTTTGGATACAGCTCGGCAAACAGTAGCCAATGTCAGCAATCAGCCAATTCATTATGCAATCGAATTGAAATTTAACGGCGTTGTCACGCTCGTTGATGCGCTGGGTGGGTTGGACGTAGATGTGAAAGAGCGGTTGTACGATACTGAATACCCTTGCGTAGATAATCAATATAAGGCTTGTGGGCTAGACATTCCGGCTGGGCTTCAGCATATGGATGGTCGGACAGCATTGGCTTATATACGCTGTCGTAAAGGCACGTGTGGAAACGATTTTGGGCGGGTCGAGCGGCAGCAAGAGGTGGTTGGTTTGATAAGTGAGCGGATGACTGATTCGACGATGTGGCTGCATCCCAGCACTTTGTGGCGATTGAGCCTGACAGCTGATGATATTTTAACTACAGATATGAGTATTTTTCAGATGATTCAATTTGCGTGGCAATGGCAGAAATACAACAACCAATCACCGGCAAATCACCTGGTGTTATCAACAGAGTCAGGTGGATTTTTGCAAAACGGTGGTGGAAGCGACCTCGTGCCAGTGGGCGGTAACTGGCAGGCGATACATGAGGCAATTGCCGGACTGGTTGACAGGCCTTAACTAAACTAGCTAGTGTTAAGCATAAGATGCATGAATTACCAACCAGTGTGAGCGAGCGTTTTGATGCTCAAGTTGTACAGAAAGCCTTAGCGTATATCGAAGGCTACTGGGACACTCTCCAACGACACCAGACGACCGACAAGGGTACCATCATAGGCCTGCCTCATCCATACCTGGTGCCCAGTTCGGGTAATGGCAGTGGCTTTTCATACCAAGAAATATATTATTGGGACAGCTATTTCATGGTACAGGGGTTATGGGGAACGGATCGTGAGTACATGGTCAAAGATATAACTGATAATTTGTTGTATTTAATGCAACGATTTGGCGTAATTCCGAACTCAGGACGCATGTATCACACCGGTCGGAGTCAGCCGCCGTTTTTAACGACCCTTATCAGGCAAGTATTTGACGTAACGGGTGATTTGGAGTGGTTAGAGCAATCAGCGGCCATAGCTCAGCTGGAGTATGAAACAGTCTGGATGGGTACCGAGCATCCTCACTGGCGTCAAGTTTTCGAAGGATTGTCGCGATATTACGATGTGGACGTACTCAATGATTTGGCGGAAGCCGAGAGTGGCTGGGATATGACGACACGCTTTGATCGGCGGGCGCTCAGTTTCCTGCCGGTTGATTTGAACGCCCTACTTTATAAGTACGAAACTGACTTAAGTGAGATAGTCGGGATACTAGGTCGGGAATCGGATGCAGCAGTTTGGCAGGAACGAGCTGCTCAACGTCAAAAAGTGGCCGATAATTATTTGTGGGACAGCCACAAAGGTGGTTATTTTGATTTTGATTACAGTAGGCTGGAACTTGGCAGTGTCTGGTCACTAGCAACCTATTTTCCGATGTGGTCAGGTATGGCGAGTGAACGTCAAGCGGCTGATTTGGTGAAAAATTTACAACGATTTGACTGTCCAGGTGGACTTTCTACAACAGCAAAAGAGCCTCAAATAGGTATGGTGGTGCCGACTCAATGGGCCTACCCGAATGGCTGGGCGCCGCTGGAAATGATCGTGATCGAAGGGCTGGAACGTTACGGTTATCAAGCTGAAGCACGATTATATGCTCGGAAATGGTTAGCGACAAACTTGAACTGGTTTAATCACCGTGAAGAATTCCTCGAAAAATATAACGTGGCTGAACCAGAACTGCCACCGCTGCAAGGCTTGTATCCAAATCAGGTCGGATTTGGTTGGACTAATGCTGTATTTGTGCGTTTTGCGGCCAAGTACCTCGACGACAATGAACGTTAAATACCAGCTGAGGCGTTTGTGACGTGCCCTGATTGCCATGCAGCATTACTGCCAGTCGAGGGTGAATTGTTTTGCCTACAGTGTGGCCAAGTATATGTCACTGCCCAAACCCAGCCGGTACTACCGGCACCTGAAATAGCTCCAGAGCCCGAAGTGATACCGCCAGCGCCAGCCATAGTACCAGCACCTGTACCGAAAACGAGTTGGTGGCGAAAGCTAACCGGCAGACAATAGTCCTAACCGACCTGAGTGTAAACTTCTTCGAGCGTCGTAACTTTGTTGAGTGCTTTGATGATACCGTCTTGCAAGATGGTAGTCATACCATCTTTGATGGCGGCTTGTTCGATGCTATTGGCGGTGGTAGCTAGGGTACTATTGGCAATGAGCTCAGCCATGGGTTGTGTGATGGCCATTTGTTCCATGATGCTCGTGCGGCCTTTATACCCAAAGTGGAAGCACTGATTACAACCAACAGGCTTGGCCAACTTGATGCCCTCAAGGGGAGGATAGAGATCGGTACTAACACCGTCTAATACGGTTTTAATTTGGGTGAGCTCGGCTTTGGACGGTTCATACTCGGCTTTGCAATTGTTGCAGAGCGTGCGCACGAGCCGTTGAGCCATGATGAGCTTGATGGAGCTGGCTAGGAGTGGGTTTTGACCAATCATGTCCATGAGACGGGAAATGGCAGCTGAAGCATTGGTGGCGTGAAAGGTGGACAATACAAGGTGTCCCGTCAAAGCAGCCTGGAGGGCAGTTTTGGCAGTATCGGCATCGCGGATTTCCCCAATCATAATGACGTTTGGGTCTTCGCGGAGGACGGCGCGCAGTTTTTCCATAAATAATTGTGAATCTGCTGAGCTGACCGGGATTTGGCTAATGCCTTCGAGTTCGTATTCGACGGGATCTTCGAGGGAAACGATTTTTACTTCGGCACTATTGAGGTGATTCATAACAGAATAGAGCGTAGAGGTTTTACCGGAACCAGTCGGGCCGACACTCATGACGAGGCCACGGGGGTGGGCAGTTGCTTCCAGGAGTACATCTCGTTGCTTATCGGTGAGGTGTAGGTTCTCAATATTGAGATATTGCATACTCAAGTTGAAGAGCCGAATAACGACATCTTCGCCATGCAGCGACGGTATGGTTTCAATACGCATGTTAAGTGGTACTTCATCACCATCAGGATCGATGACACTAATACTCAAGCGGCCGCCTTGAGGCACATCGCCGCCCCATTTAACACCGGCGCGCATTTGGAGGTCTGATGCGAACAGATCATAGCGATCTTTGGGTAAGACAGTAATCGGGTGCAGTGTACCGTCGATTCTGAACCGGATGCGCGCTTCGGTTGCGCTTGGTTCAATATGTATGTCTGAGGCTCCTATCTGATAAGCAAGCTGGGCGACGGGCTCAAACATATATTTGGGTTCAATATTGAGAATGCGATCGGTAAATTGGCTGAAATCACCGGCATCAATGGCTTGCTGGTCTTTGGCGGTCAAGAATCTGTTGAATAGCCGGTTCCAGCCAAATTGTGAGCTAAACATGAAGACGACATCAAAGCCCGTAAGTCTTTGACGTAGCGATTCGAGCTGAGCTCGTTCGGTATCTTCACTGATGGCGAGAGTGAGCTGCTTACCGATGACGCCAATTGGTATGACGCCATAGGCTTCCATGCCAGCTAGGGTTAACTTGCCGATAAGGGGTTTAATATCTAGTTTTGGGCGGGTATCGAAGTAGGGTAACCCGATCTGGTCGGCAAAACTTTTGGCAGATAGTTCAACTTGGTCACGTTCGTCGGTTGTCATGCTTCTTATGTTACCATGGTCAACGCCAACTGGTCAGCCACATTCGTGCCTGCAATTGGACATCAGTCAGGGCGAGTCCGTAATAGAGGGGCTGAAATAAATGAACCCAGCGCCAACAGCTATGATGGCGATGGCAAAACCAAGTCGATATCTGGGATTATGAAGTTTTGGCGTCAGAAAGTAGCTGCCCAACATGGTAACTATCAATATCGAATAGAGAAACGAAAAGAAATAGTGGTACAAAAACATGACACGAGGTACCCCAATGAAGGGTAAGAGGTTGAGGAGGTAGCCTAGGGTCAGAAATGTCAGTGGTTCGCTCACTTTGACGGGTAGCTTGTGGTTACTCAAAATGAGGTGAGCCAAAATAATAATGACGCTTATTACTACGCCCCACCAAATAATTGGATTACCGAGTAGATAGATGTGACCTTGACCGCCAACGTTGTTGGCTGTGCCTTGCCAGTAATAGATAGGTCGTTCGAGGAATGGCCAGGTGATCCAGCGAGAGCCATAAGGATGAGTAGCCGTCAGGTCTCGGTTGGCCCGATACATTGTAATGTTGAGCTCGGTAATTTTGGAGACAAAGCTCATATGAGTTGAGCGGTCATAGGCAGGATTGTCGATAAGTGTGCTTTGAAACTGCTGACTCATAAAAGCATCACCTTCACCACTGCTTGGTAGGAGGGCAAAGTGGAGCCAGAAGCTACTTACATATATAGTCACAGGAATGATCACGAAAACTGCCAACTCTTTGAAAGCGTGGATGAGCCGTTGGTTGGTGCCGAGGCTTTGACGTTGGTCCCATAGCCAACAGAGTCCGATGACTGCAAGGGCCGTGAGCCCTGTCCACTTGATACTGCCGGCGATACCGGCGGAAGTAATAGCCGCTGTTAACCAGAACCAGCGACGCTTGCCGGTGAGGCCTCGGGCAACCAGATAACAGTACAGTGCACTTAGTCCGCTCAGCAGCAGTAATGAATCTGTCAAAATAAATCGTGATTCTACTAGTAAGGCGCCGTCGGCTAAAACCAGAAAAGCACCCAGAAAAGCAAAGGGTCGGCTGGCTCCCAAACGGTTGAGAATAAGCCAGATGAGCGGAACGAGCATCGCCCCTGCGAGCGCGGGTATAAGCCGTAACGGTAGAGCCGATGTCGTTAATAAGGCCGTGGCATCGAGTCCCCACAATTTAGCCCAGTACGCAAAAATGAGTTTCATGAGCGGGGATGGATATCAAAGAAATAATGACCGTCTAAGTAGTGGGCGGCGAAGGCTTTGAAATACACTTCATCAAAAACTGTTTCTCCGGGGCGAAATAGACCCCAAAAGCGAGTAATAACGGCACCGACGATGAGGGCAGTAAATTCCGGAGCGAGGCGTCGTTTCATGAGAATAAGTATACCTTGCTGAGCGCTCAATTGAAGTAATTTCTCGTCTAATATATGTATCGGAACGACGAACTGTTGGCCCAACGGGTGCTGCGTACCCATAGGCCTTGATAGTTCATCTCAGAGACGTATACTTGGCTGCCATCTGTAGATATATCTTCGACTAGCGCAACATGGCCAAAGGCCCCAGTACTTGTCTGGGCAATGGCGCCAATGGCGGGAAGATTGCCGACAGGCCAACCGGCGGCTAGAGCTGAGCGGTACCAGTTGTTGGCATTACCCCAGCCGCTAGGGATGGGGCGCCGGCTGGCGACGTACCACGTGCATTGTCCACGGGCATAATTATTGGTGAAGGAACTAGTAGAAGCTAAATTGGCGGAAACAGGTTTAGAAACTATGGTTTCTGATACTTGTGGTGATGGCGCACTTGCTCCTGAGGACCGCTTGGTAATGTAATAGCGGCAACGGCGGCAGGGGTGGCCGTTGCAACAACAGTGGTGGGGGAAGTGGAGGAAGCTGCCTGAGCGTCAGTGCCACTCGCGGATGGTGCAGTAATACTGCTACTTGTGACAGCCAGACCGGCCAATAAGCCAATTAAGGCTCCTCGCTTGAGCTGTTGAAATGGCGTTTGAGCGATCTGAAGTCGCCAGATATGTACTGAGTACGACCAGCGGCGCCATCGAGAATGAAAACGTGGTCGCGTGAGATATGACGAAAATACGTGTAGTTGACGGTTCAAAAGCCTAGATGCTCCATCTGTTTATGGCCAAGTGACGATGATATACCTCATTCGCACATAAGCCAAGCTTAGGCGTAATATAAGTAGGTATGAAAAGGCGCACACATTGGCTACGAAACGTACTTTGGCTGACCGCTTGGGCTGTTGTATTGGTAGCGGTATGGCAGTGGCGATGGTTGCGCGACGAATATGTGCTGCGGACATACCAGCCTCGTCCTGACGTCGTGCAACTACTAGATGGAGTGGAACTTACCTCAGCTGGTTTGGCGGCGCTATATCGATCGGATCCAATCATTGATGACAAATTAAGTTTTGCGCAACACTGCCCAACTGAATCAGCGGGCTTGGAGCTGGGATGCTATGACGGTGGTCAAATATTTATCTTACGTATCGATAATAACCAATTGGCTCCAGAGATGAAGGCAGTATTGGTTCACGAAATGTTGCATGCAGTCTGGGCTGACCTGCCAGCGAACCGGCGTCAAGAGCTGACGGAGAGAGTGCAGTACTATTATCAGCAAGAAGCTACCCAAGACATCGATCTCGTGGAGCGCATGGCTGGCTACACCGAGACCGAGCCGGGTGAAGAATCAAACGAGTTACATTCGATTTTGGGTAGCGAACAGACTGAACTGCCTGTCAGTTTGGAAGAGCACTATAGCCTGTATATTGGAAATCGACAGGCTATAGTGGGATACCACGAACAATACTCGGCAGTCTTTGAAAAACAATTGAGCGAATTGAAAAGGAATTAGCAGCTATTTCGTCCGACAAGGTTACATTGGAAGCTCTCAATAATCGTATGACAAGTCTGAGAAATGCTGGCAAGATTGCTGAATATAATGCATTGGTGCCACAGCAAAACCGACTGGTGGTGGCGATAAATGCGCGTATCGATACATATAGTCAAGCGGTGGCAGACTACAACGCTTTGTCAGTAGTGCTTGATGCCCAGTCGGCACCCGAGCTCGTTGCGCCAGTCAAATAAATACGTCTTTATATCTGAAAAGCGGCTCTCGGGGAGCCGCTTTTCGGTGATGGAGTTTGTTCTTTTTGTTTTGAGTACTTTTTTGTGCAGGTACCTACTGATAGATTAACGCTTATACTTATGTCCGTCAAGACAATTTATACACATTTTTACAAGCATAACTAGTTTCTATGACGAGCCCTCTGGACAAGTTCACGCGCGGTCTGGCGCTGGTCGTCGCGGGCTTTGAGAACGGCGCGTTTGTCATAGCGTTTGCGACCAACGCCAAGAGCTAATTCTACTTTGACAAATGGACCCGCCAAGACGAAGGCAGTTGGCACAATGCTGCGGCCCGATTCTTTGCCAGCGATGAGATCATCGATTTGCCGGCGGTGTAAAAGTAGTTTGCGCTGGCGAGTGGGATCAATGGTTAGTTTATTGTTTGCTTGGGTATACGGGGTGATGTGTGAGCCCATGAGGTAGGCTTCGCCATGCTTTATAACGATAAAGGGCACCCTTGAGGCTGGCTTTGCCGTTCTTGAGACTTTGACTTCGTGGCCCTCAAGCGAGATGCCAGCAAGCATAGATTCACCGAGATCGTAGTCGAAACGGGCACGGCGGTTGGTTGCTAAGACTTTCATAATAGACACATTATAGGCGTAAATTGGGCATTACTGATATAATTGGCTCCGTAATGATACTCAAAACACTCCAAAAGATCTGTCGCCAATCTTAGAACGACTGTGGGGAGCGAATGCACTTGTACCCGAAGTCCAAGTGACCTGGTCGGCAGATGCTCAATTTGGCGACGTTGCTGTTAACGCGGCGCTCGTGTTATCACGCTCCTTGGGACAGCCACCGAGAGAACTTGGTGCGACATTGGCCGAAGCGCTCCAGGCGCTGCCATACGTAGCTCAGGCGACCGTAGCCGGGCCTGGATTTGTAAACCTGACACTGACTGATAGTTTACTTGGTCAGGCAATGGTTGAGGGCTTGCAGGCGAAAGGTGATGAAGGGCGCAAGGTATTAGTTGAGTATTCGGACCCAAATGCTTTTAAACCGATGCATGCCGGACACCTTTACACCACGCTGGTTGGGGACATGATCGCCAGATTGCTCGAACGCCGCGGTAATACTGTGGTGCGTCTCAACTATGGTGGTGACGTTGGCCTACACGTGGGAAGGGCAATGTGGGGCATTATTAAAGAACTTGGCGGTGAAAATCCTGAGCATTTAGACGATGTAGCTGGAGCTGACAAAGCGGGATGGATGGGGGCTTGTTATGCCCGGGGCTATGCGGCTTATGAAGATGATGAACAGGCGAAGCGGGAAATTATGGAATATAACCGCCGAGTTTATGAATTACAGTTAACCGGTGATAAAGAGTCGCCGTTTGCTCAAATCTATTGGACGTGCCGAGAGTGGAGCTATGAAAATTTCCGAAAACTATACGTGGAACTACAAGTGACACCCTTTGACCGTTTTATTCCCGAGAGTGAAGTAACGCAACTTGGTATTGACGTCGTAAATCAGCAACTGGCAGCCGGAGTGTACGAAAAAAGCGAAGAGGCTATCGTGTTCCACGGTGAGACCCATGGATTACATACAAGAGTATTTATAACTTCACAAGGGTTACCGACGTATGAGACCAAAGATGTTGGACTCTTGCTGACGAAATGGCGTGATTATAAGTTTGATGAATCGTTGGTCATTACGGCCGGTGAACAGGCTGATTATATGGCTGTCATGCTCAAAAGTGTTGAACAATTTGAACCTGAGCCAGCTCGGCGAACGCGGCATTTGACTCATGGGTTACTCAAACTTTCCGGCGGAGTCAAAATGAGTTCACGACAAGGTAAGGTTGTAACGGCTCTTGAGATTTTGGCG
This sequence comes from bacterium, assembly GCA_016699105.1. GTDB lineage: Bacteria > Patescibacteriota > Saccharimonadia > UBA4664 > UBA4664. The sequence goes on from CP064960.1 coordinate 489,470, forward strand.
GCTGCCCGGGAAGCTAGTCGGTTATCGGGTCGAAAGGTAGAAGAATATACTAATTTGGCGGCGGTGAAATACGCGTTTGCTAAAAACCGCTTAGCTGGCGATATCGAATACGATGCGCGCGAGTCAGTGGCATTAGATGGCAATAGCGGTCCTTATCTACAATATGCTCATGCTCGAGCGCGGAGCATATTGGCTAAAGCGACGGTTCCGGTAAGGACAGCCGAGAATTATTCACTTGGTGACCAGTTTGATCCGACAGAACGGCAATTCGGGCGTCAGTTGGCTCAATATGCCGATGTCTTGATGGAAGCTGCAGACGAGTTGGCAATTCATAAGCTCTGCACCTATCTCTATGATACGTGCCAACAGTTCAATCGATTTTATGAGCAAACACGGGTCATCGGCTCTGATCGTGAGTCGGTGCGGCTTGGTATTGTCCGATGTTATGCGGATATCTTACGGGACGGCTTGAGTTTGCTGGGCATAGTGGCACCAGATTCTATTTGAGCGGTACTTTGGCGAGGGCAGAATCGGTTAGGACATAGAATTGTTTGGACGTCGGACTATAGATAGCGTCTTGGATTCCGGTGAGTTCGTTAGGTTTGAGCTGGTAGCTATAAGCCAGTTTCGTAGCAGTTTTATCGAAGATTATAATGCGGTCAGATTGAAGATTGACAGCTGACATCACAGTGGCCGTCTCGAGGGTTCGCAATTTACTCAGTTGAGTCATAGCCATTGGTAAAGCGGCTGCTCGTTTAACAGTTCCTGACAGCAACTCGGTCAGTTGCTCGGCATTTAAGACATAAACTGAGCCGTCTATCGATAAGTTTGTTGCTCCACTCGCTGGGCCTGTCAGTTGAGCATAGGTAGTGCGAGGCGAGAAGCCGCTGGAACTACGAACAAATTTATACACAGTGTTGTCGGATAAGATATAAACATTTGAGGCATAGGCAGCGATGGCCGTACCTGCTGGCCAACTGCCATACGATATGATCGATTCGGTGAGCTTATCGGTACTGATTTGATAAAACCAAACTGACGGCTTGTCGGTTAGAATATACACGCCATCACCATTTGGGGCGGCAGTGGTAGCAGTGATAGTACCAATGCCACGGACATTGGCGGTGCTGGTGGTAATACTTCCAGAAGTTGGATTGATGATGTGAATTGCTGGTTGATCGCCACCAGCGAACAAATATAACTTGGCACTCACAAGCTCGAAGTGCTTAGCGGAAATGTTGGCATCTTTGAGGTTTTTAATGATCGTGGGCTCGACATTAATGAGTCCGATTAGCTGGTCAAGCCGTTGTTGTAAAACTTGCGCCATAGCTGCATAGGTTCTGGGCTCACCATCTCGGAGATTGGAATTTGCCAGTGCTTTGTTGATGGTGGATTCAGATGATTTAAATGTGCCGTAGCGCTCCTGCAGCTTGATGAGCTCCTGTACGGTGGACTGGCTATTGTTCTGATCAACTGGCAGTCGCTGATAGGTGGTAAAAATTTCTTGATATTGCTTGAATTGGGTACGAGACTGAGTCGACTGATGATTTTGCCACATCCACCATGACGCGAGAGCGATGATTAGGACGGCCAATATGGCTAGAATTCGCCGACGCTTACTCGAGCGCAAGGCTAGGCGAGACATAGCTGCTAAACTCAGGCCAAATTTGCGGATGATGGGTTTGAGTTTTGATGAGTTTTATGGAGTTGTTTCAGGGCGCGACGGCTATTTTGCTGCACGAACAGACTACTTTGTTTAATGGTATCGGTCGCAGCTGGTACGGCGATCTGTTTAACAGCTTCAGCAGCATTAGCCGGCGTTCCGACGGTAACTTCGGTTGGTTTGGAGTCAAGAACTTGGCTGGCTGCTAGTTCGGGAGTGGTGATTTCAGTAATAATTGCTGCTACCCGGTCGGCCGCGAGCTTATCTATTAATTGACCTAACTCTGCAATCGCTGTAGTAGGTGAGTGGTGGCTGACTGTAGCGGTGAGCTTAGCAGCTGACACATGGTGGACGAGAGCGGGCGTGGCTAAGAGAATTCGGTCGCCCGTTTCGAGCTCGCCAGATGCTACTACGCCAAACGTTCTGGTAGGTGTGCTCGATCGCGGACTAGCGTCTGAGGTCATATTGGTTGGCTGATGGTGTCGATAAATAATACCTTCAGCTGATCCGGTATGTGTAATATGAATTTCATTTCCTACCACGATCGCTAAGATGGCGCTTATTTTACCGATCCAGGCAGCATTGCCTTTGTCGACATAAGCAGCTAATTGGCGATTAGTTTCCTTGACTGCTTGTTCAAAGCGGGCTAGGGGAAATGGTTGGTTAGCTTGGTTGTAATAGTAGTTACCGAAGGTCTCGATGACTAGATCTATGAGATTTTCCGATTGACGGCCGGGAACAAGGACTTCGGCGACACAATATAGATTGCCCAGCTCGGCGGCTGGATTATCGGCTGTCGGTTCATGACTATAGGCTGTCACAAAACTACCACCATGACGTGGGCGTCGGCGGTACGGAGTAATTTTGGCGCTGTTGGTGATAAAATCTGTCATCTTAACTCTTCAACGATTTGACCTTATGCTTAGTATAACCCATTTGCTGTTGTACACTGTAGGCTATATGGCTAGTTCCGATATCCTCACAGGGCTCAATGCCCAACAACTTCAAGCAGTCAGTCATATTGATGGCCCCATGCTGGTGGTGGCAGGCGCTGGCACTGGAAAGACCCAGGTAATTACCAGAAGGATCGCTCGTTTAATAGCTGATGATGCCGCCAAGCCGTCTCAAATCTTGGCTCTGACCTTCACTGAGCGGGCGGCTCGGGAAATGCAGGAGCGGTTATATGACCTGATCGGGTGGCAATCGTTTCAAGTAGCCGTTATGACTTTCCACGCCTTTGGCGCAGAGCTGTTAGCACGATATGGATCGCACATTGGTCGTTCAACTCGAGGGGGTTTACTTAACGATAATCAAAAATCGTTGTTATTAAGTCAACATTTTTCGAGTATTTCACTTGAATACTATAAGCCCGGCCAAGCTATGATGGAGTTTATCCAAGATGTTGTAGCCTATATTGGTCTCCTACAGAATGCTGGTATAACCAGTGAAACGTATTCAAAATACACAAGTATGCTCGATGCCGATCAACCACAACTACATCCATTTGACCGGGCAGAGCAGCGTGATCTAGCAAAAATTTACTCACTCTACGAGCACATCAAAACGAAAACGGGTACATTTGATTACCATGACCAAATGGAATTACCGCTCAAAATCTTAAGCGCCAAACCAAATCTGGTAACGCGATTGCGAAACGAGTATCGACACGTACTCGTTGATGAATATCAAGACACCAATGCCACTCAGGATTTATTACTGAGGCAGTTAGTGGGTGAGCAGGGTAATATATTTGCGGTTGGCGATGATGACCAGGCTATCTATGGGTTTAGAGGTGCTGACATATACAATATTTTAGACTTTACCAACCATTTTAGACTGAATCAGGCTGTAGCCCTGGTTCAAAACTATCGCTCCGGGCAATCAATTTTAGATATTGCCTATCGATTGATTTGCTACAACAATCCTGAGCGCCTGGAAGCAAAGTTAGGCATTGATAAGCAATTGAAATCGCAAAAGCAGGCGGCAACTGTGATGTATAACATGTATTCAACTGTCACTGATGAACATCAGGGTGTTGTTGACGATATTAAGCAGCGACTAGATAGGGGTGAGTTGCCGCAAAGCATGGCAGTGCTTGCGACAAAGCATACGACCCTGGCAGCTGTCGCCAAACTACTGCGAGTTCGGGGCGTATCGTACAATTTGGCAGAGTCTGTGAGTATATTTGAGCAACCTGAACTCCTGACTTTGTGGTACTTATTACAATGGATATCGGGTGATGCTGATGAGGTAGCCATTAGCCATGTCTTAATAGGGAAGTACCTGAATTGGCCTGCAGATCAGTATGAACAAGTAGCTTCATTGGCTCGCGATCAATCTCTTGGTCTGGAAGAAGCGCTAGAACAGATTGATACTGATTGGTCGAAAAAAATACGCAGTCAACTGCGTCAATGGCGACAATGGTCAAGTGAGTTGCCTATAAGCCAACTCGTTTACCGGCTGGTATTTGAGACAACAACGGCTGATACGTGGCGACAACAGTCGCACGAGAGTCCTCGTATGGTGAGAGTATTTGAGGACTTGCAAAGGTGGCTGGAACATATGCAAGACTTTGAGACTGTCAGTGATGACGGATCACTGCGCCGGTATTTAGCATTTTATGCGACACCACCAAAACTTGAAGCTACGGAACCAGTGGGCGATGCCGACGGAGTATCGTTGTTAACTGTTCATGCGTCGAAAGGTCTCGAATTTGAGACTGTTTTCTCATTGATTGCAGCCATTCTAGTTGGACTGGCAAATCGGTGCGCGGATGGGAGATACCACCGACACTCATTAATAAGCGAGCTTTGGCTCCCGAGCATGAATATCGACGGCTCATGTATGTGGCCATAACTCGTGCTAAACAAAATCTTGTTGTGAGTTTTGCAACAAAAACTCGTAATGGTTCGCGAAAAATGCCGACCCCTATGCTGGCCGAAGCTTTTGGTGATCAGCAGCCAACTCAACTTGCGAGTGATGTGCAGTCTGACAAAGTGAGTCAATTAATGACGAAACTACAACGTTTTTATCCCCTGCAAGCTAGTGCGACGCCGCAGCGATTGCCATATGAACGGGCTGATGGTTGGCTGGAATTGAGTGTGACTGCTCTCGCCCAATACGATTATTGTCCCTTTGAATTTTACCTGCAGGAAGGATTGCGGCTCGTTCAGCCGATTGGTCCTCAGCTGCAATTTGGTAATTTGTTGCATAAAGTCTTCGAATTATATTATCGAGCTAAACAGGCCGGCGAGTCTGCGACTACTCAAAACTGGCATCAATTTATCGATGAGCAGTGGTCAGATCGCGGGTATGAGCAAGCAAATCTAGCGGAAGCCGACAGGCTGTTGGCGCATCAGACATTTGACGCTTACGTAAAACGGGAAACATCTACTAGCCGCCGGCCGATGGGTTTTGAAGTGCCTGTACGATTTGAAATGCCGGAAGCAAAATTGCGGATGCGTGGCAAAATTGATGCTATCTTCCAAGTTGATGACGGTTTGAGTTTGCGTGATTATAAGACAGGGCGATCGGTGACGACTGCTGATAAGTTAGCGATGAAAGCCAAAAACAATTTTCAATTACGTACCTATGCTCTGATTGCAGCTCGGACCGGTATGGGGGAAGTGGTTGAAATAGTTCTCGATCATGTCGTTGTTGGGGTGGAAGGCATCGCCAACTTGAGCCCAAAAATAATGGCAAATCATCATGATAAATTGCTAAAAATGGCTAAAAATATTCGTGATCGTCAATTTGCTCCTGCTTCCGAGGGTGGGCATGTTTGCCAAGCGGTGCGGTATTATGGAACTGGTGAACGCGACGAATTAGCCGAAGAATTGATGAGAGAATTGGTAGATGCAGATGAAAGCTCGTGATGAGCGCTGGTTACAGCAAATTCTAGATAAAGTCTGGGATACCTGTTTTGCTGACGTGGTGCAAGATAATGATGTTCGCATTGGCTATGGGCGCAAAGCCAAAAGACGCCTGGGATCAATATCATTGGATCCGCAAGACCGGACCATTAGCCTCATTACTATCAACCCATTGTTTCGACGCGAAGATGTACCCGAGTATGTAGTTGAAGCCACGATTTTTCATGAACTGACACATTATGCTCATGGCTTTAACTCGCCGCTGGCGCAAGCCCAAGTACACCCGCACGCCGGTGGTGTGATGCGGCGCGAATATGCCGAACGGGGCATGCTTGATCTCTATCAATTGCAAAAACGCTGGCTCAAAGATAATTGGCCGCGGATTATAGCGGAAGAGTTTCCGCGACGAAGCCAGGCACGGCTGACGAGCGGGGAAGTCAAGTTGCCCAAGCCTTTTTGGTGGGCGTAAGAAGTCCGCGTTCTAGTATTAGTAGTGTAATTGCGGTATGATTTGCTGGTTGAAATTGACTTGATGTCGGGGTGTGGCGCAGTTGGTAGCGCGCAGCGTTCAGGACGCTGAGGTCGGAGGTTCGAGTCCTCTCACCCCGACCATTTATACATTACGAGTTTTGACGATATATACGCCGAGACGGTTACTGACAAACTTAAATACATACTTTCTAGGTGGTGGCGCGGAGTTGTTCAATGGTGGCAGGGTTGTGCTTGAAGCAATACTTTCTACTGCTCATGGCATTGGATTTGCAACTACATCCAGATATAGTTTTACTCCTGCAAATCATATCGTATTAAAACTCAAGTAGTATGTGGCGGTGCAGGCGCTGGCTTTCATCCATTTGTCAGCGGTGTTACTATTTCAGCCGCCTGTTACAATCATGGGGTGGAATGGTATATATACGTTCTAATTAACTTATTGACTGCGTCGTTGATAGTACCACTTCAACGCGTACTGTTGCGCAAAAAAGGCAGCGACCCGGTTGCCTTTATCGTTGTTTCGCAGATTTTAACAGGCCTCGTCTTATTGCCATTTGTTTTAACTCATGGCTTTGAGATGCCGGATGTTAGAAAGTACGGTTTGCTTATAGCAGCTATGTTCGGATTGTACTGTATCGGTCATGTACTTTATGCCCAGACTCTCAAAAAAGTCGAAGCATCAGTTTTTCAAACGCTTCTGAATACAAGCACGATTTGGGTTGTCCTAATGGGCTATATAGTGCTTAAAGAGCACTTTAATCCGATGGACCTATTTGGAACTGCTGTAATCCTTGGGAGTGTAGGTATGCTGATTGAGCGTAAATCAGGCAGCAAGCTCACGTTGGAGCGGTCGATACTTTTAGGTTTACTGGTCGGGTTGATATTCGGTGTTGCATCAGCCCTCTGGGTTTATATAGGCAAGCACTCTGATGTACTGTCATGGACAATGCTAAGTTTCTTTGGAACACCAGTAATTATTGCTATTGTTCGACCAAAGACATTCAAGGGTACTCGATACTACTTCAAAGGTAAGGTATTGGCCAATATGCTTATACTGGCATTGGTATGGGCATTCGATAACCTTGCTTCACTCGCTGCTTATAAAACAGGCACAGTTGCCGTAGTTGCACCTTTGCTCCAAACCAGTGTGGTTCTGAGCGTCATAATTTCAATCATATTCTTAAAAGAACGCACCAACTTAAAACAAAAGATCGCTGCGTCGGTAGTTTGTTTTATAGGAGTTTTGTTGCTTGTTGCTTAGAAGTATGTTACTAGTTCTTTTACTTCCTTTCGACCTAGATGTAGAGTAAAAAAATATCTATTTGCACTTATTTATATATGGATGAGCCCGGAGTCATTAGGCAACATGGTGCGTTGCAATGACTCCGGGACTTTTGTAAGGGCGATAGCAGATTAGCCTGCCATCGTCTTTTTGATATTCCTGAATTCTTTGAAAGCCGTGTAAGGCCACACGAAGCTCAGAACGAACAGGACAGGCGCAGCGAAGACGACCTTCATTGCGGTTTCATTTGGTAGCCACCCTCCTTCAGAATTGAAGAGCATAGCAATAATCTGCCCCCAACAAATGACGAGGCCCAACGGATAGAACAACATCATAATTGGTAGGGCGAGCAAAGGACGATCTTGCAGCCACTTAGGAATGCCGATTCCATTGATCAACATGATTGATCTCACTACCTCTCGGTCGGGTACGCATATGATACGAGGATAGATTAATTTTAGCAATTACTATTTATACAAAAGTTACGAGAGTAATGAACAGTCAGGCTAACTTATTAACTGTGTCGTACAATGTTGTTCGGCGCGGTTTGTTCGGTAGATTAGGCTGAGTTTTCCACATGATGTGTACAACCATCATCTGTTTATGTCTCATTGTGGGCTGAATATAGCGCCAATAGTTTCTATTCATATCGAGAGAATAGGGGATAATGGGTATATTTAACTAATACTATTGACCCCTAAATGATTTAGGGGTATATTGTTTATGGAGTTCAATGTGCAGGTAAGGAATTCTCAATTCGAGAAGTCTCTTCTCAACAAAATCGCCCGGCTGGCTACCAGCCTCGAGCGAGAGGTGGAAAAGGAGTTAAAGGTCAGCTTCGCGCTGACCTTTTCTCAATTCCGAGTCCTCAACGCGCTCGGGACACTTGGTGAAGCCAGTCAGTCGTCGTTGGCAGCCGGATTAGAGGTGACCCCGGCTGTGGTTACGCGCCAAGCTGAAGTGCTGGCGGCGCGAGGCTTGTTAGTGGCGACCTTAAATCCGCGGAGTAAGCGGGAAAAAGTATTGCGGCTGACACCAAAGGGCGAGGATGCAGTGGTTGAAGCTGGACGGGTGGTCCTCGACCGGCAAAAATTGATATTGGCAGATTTGAGTTTGAAAGATGAAACGGCGTTTGAACGGGGATTGAGGCAATGAGCCGGATACTACAAGGGGGAGCGTCGTGACATCTTGGACAATAGTGTTGATTATTATTGGCGTGATTGCGCTTGTTGTATTGGCGGCTGTGATTTGGAATTTGAGCCGTCAAATGGGCATGATGCGCAGCCGAACTGAAGATGATACGGCGTTGGCACTCATCAAGCAGGATTTGGTCAGTTTACAAACGACTGTGCACGACCGGCTCGAGCGGTCTGCGATGCATATGAACGAAGCCATGAGCCGTCAATTTGCAGCCTCCAGTCGCCTCATAAGTGAAGTCACTCGTGACCTCACTGAGTTAAAAGCCAGCAATAAGCAGGTATTGAGTATCTCTGATGAACTGAAGACATTGCAAAATACGCTCCAGAATCCAAAGCAGCGTGGTGTTTTGGGCGAATATTTTTTGCAGAATGTTTTAGAAAACGTGTTGCCTCCGGATCGATTTCAAATGCAGTATAAATTCATTTCAGGCGAAATAGTTGATGCAATTATCAGATTGGATCGTAATTTAATATTACCCGTAGATAGCAAATTTTCACTCGAGAATTATAATCGATTAATTGATGAAAAAGACAAAAGTGTGCAAATTGAATTACTCAAACTTATCCGATCTGATTTAAAGAACCGCATTGATGAAACGGCTAAATATATTAAGCCGCAAGAGCATACAATGGATTTTGCTTTCATGTTTATTCCCAGCGAAGCCATTTACTATGATCTCCTCGTCAATAGAGTAGGATCCCTCAAGAGTAATTCACGCGATTTGATTGAGTATGCTTATATCGAAAAACACGTTATCATTGTCAGCCCAACGAGCTTTATGGCGTATCTGCAAACAGTTATTCAAGGTTTGCGGAGTTTGCAAATAGAAGAGAAGGCCAAAGACATTCAAAGACGAGTGGGAGAATTGAGCCGGCATATTGCTGCGCATGAAACGTACATGCAGAAACTGGGATCTTCACTCGGAGTATCAGTTGGTCATTATAATGCTGCCCACCGTGAGCTGAAAAAAATGGATACTGACGTCGTTAGAATTGCGGGTTCATCAAGCGAAGTTGAACCGTTGACGCTCGACCGGCCAAACTCACTCGACGAATAAAGTTCGGCGAAGAGGTGAATGGTAGGGCGGAGTAGGTTATAGTTGATGCTAATAGCATGTAATGGGATGGGAAAGCAGACAACATGAAGCGTGTAGTTTCTGGAATCAAACCGACGGGTGATGTCACACTTGGTAATTACATTGGCGCCATGCGGCGATGGGGTGAAATGAGTGCAAATCCGGAAAAAGAGCACTTTTTCTTTGTGCCAAACTTGCACGCATTAACAGTGCGACCTGATCCGGCTGAGCTCAAGCGAATGAGTCGAAGCGCAGTAGCTTGGCTGCTGGCTTGTGGGGTTGATCATGACCACAGCTATATTTTTATGCAATCGCAAGTGCCTGCCCATTCGGAGCTCACGTGGATTTTGAATAATTATACGACGCTTGGTGAACTCAACCGTATGACTCAGTTTAAGGATAAGGCTGGTAGGGCAGGATCGGAAGGTCAACTGGTGGGTCTATATGACTATCCAGTGATGATGGCGGCCGATATATTGCTCTATGATGCCGAAGAAGTACCCGTGGGTGAAGATCAGAAACAGCATGTCGAGCTAACTCGAGATATCGCGACACGGTTCAATAACCTGTACGGAGACACCTTTGTGGTACCTCAGCCTACCGTCCAGAAAGAAGGTGCTCGCATCATGAACTTGCAAGATCCGACGAAAAAAATGAGCAAGCGTGATCTGGACGACTCAGGCAATATTTTGCTCGATGATGATGAAAAGACGATTGAGAAAAAGATTCTCAAAGCAGTGACCGATTCTGGTAGTGCGGTAGCTACAGGAGCTGACAAGCCGGCATTGACCAATATGTTGGTAATTATGTCGGTGTTAGGGGGTAAATCTATTGAAGATCTCGAACTGCAGTATGCCGGCAGAGGCTACGGCGAGTTTAAACAGGATCTAGCAGACTTAGTCGTACATACCATAAAACCGCTACGAAAAGTGCACGACCAGTATATGAAAGAGGGAAGCGATAAGATTGATTCGGCACTCAAACACGGATGGTGGCGAGCGAGTGAACTAGCAAATGCCAAACTGACGCGAGTCAAAGACAAGCTCGGATTGCTGTAAAACCCCTAACAACTAGCTAATAATAGTACCCGCTGTCTGGGTAGTTATATCAGGCAGCGGGTATTTATTTAGTCGCGCGTAATATTGATATTCCAAATAACTGTGTCATTATATATTTTTTGGAGTTGTTATTCGCCAAAAAGTTGTGCACAAATGTTGAATTAATTACAACAACGCTCGGTTAATACCTAAATAATCTGTATAAGGTCGTAATAATACACGCCTTTATAAAGCCATAATAAATTATACTAATCTTTTTAGCATAAGAATATTGACATATTAAAATGCTTGTGATAAGTTATGAGTACGTTCGTTGAAAAGTAAATTCTCCACCCCACGCATGAAGATCCCTGACAGTAGGGCAGACCCAGGTTAGAGATATCCCCCTTATTTCTAACCTAGGTCCACCCTACGGTCAGCCGGCAAGTGCTGGAAACAAGCGGCTATGATCAGTTGATGGTAGCCGATTGCTTCCAGCTACTCTCGCCAAGAGGGTAGTGCGGAAGGAAATGTTCGATCAATAGACAATATATGCGATTATTGTGAAATGTTAACAAAACTTGTCTCCAGCAAGCTAAAACATTACAAATTCCACATTGTCTATAAAAACCAAAATCCTACTCAAAACAAAATGTATCAAACCTCAGTACTTAGTAATTCAAAAGAATATAAGTATCTAAAGCGAGACTAGATAACGTATGTTGCTTCAGAGTAGCGATAAAGTTACGGGGCGACTGGCGTCAATTACACATATAGGATGCTTCTAGCTCGCCCCGTAACTCCCTTGATTACCATCTGCCCAACACCATCGCGTTGTTGGGCGTTTTTTGTGTCATAATGTGAGGTATGAGCAAGGTGAGGTGCGGGTGAGTATTGGTGCGTGGCTGAGATTGCTGGGTGGGATATCCTCTCTAGGTGCCGTAGGTATGATTGCCGTTATGCTTATGTGGTCTCCTCATGATGTTGGGCCCTTTGGTGTCACGCTGTGGTTTGTGGCATTGTATGTCGTTGTCAGTGCGGTAGTGGCTCAGGGACTTTTCGGCTTAAAAAGCTATCTACAAGTCGGTGAGAGCCGACTCGTGCGGTTGCGGTCAAGTGTGCGACAGGGATTACTGTTGTCTGGGCTGATGATTGTTTGTTTGGCTTTGAGTTCGCTTAGTCAGCTGAGCTGGCTAGACGTGGTATTATTTGGTACAGTTTTGTTGATCATAGAATTATATGTGAGGTTTCGATGGCCGCAGGAATAGAGTCGTGGCTTGAGCAGGTGGCTCAAGCGCCCGATGAAGCTACGCTAACGCAGCTTCGGGTTCGAGTTTTGGGTCGAAAAGGAGTGCTAACCGAGGCTTTAAAAACTATTGGTAGTTTGCCCGTAGCTGAAAGGGCTCAGGCTGGGTTAGATTCAAATAAGCATCGCAGCACATTTGAAGCTGCTCTAGCTGCACGCCAACTCGAACTACAGAATCAAGCAGAGATAAGTCTGACACCAATTGATGTCACGGCTCCAGGTATGCGACCACAACTGGGTCACCGTCATCCGGTGAGTATGGTGCTCAATGAATTGACTGATGTGTTTTGGCAAATGGGGTACCAAGTGGTAGATGGACCCGAAATTGAAACTGAGTGGTTCAATTTTGAAGCTTTATTGGTAGACAAAGACCATCCAGCACGCGATATGCAAGATACGTTTTATTTGAAGGGTGGCAATCTGCCACGGACGCATACTTCGGCCGTGCAGATCCGCTACATGATGGAACACAAGGATAATCTGCCAATTCGAATTGTTGCCCCTGGCAAAGTCTATCGAAATGAAGACGAAGACGCGCGACATTCGTGGAGTTTTTATCAGATTGAAGGATTGGTTGTCGACCAAGGTATTACGGTCGGCGATTTGAAGGGAACGCTAGAAGCGATGATGCGAGGAGTGCTCGGTGATAATACTCAAATCAGGTTAAGGTCGAATTATTTTCCTTACACCGAACCAAGTGTTGAGATGGATGCAACATGTGTTGTCTGTAAAGGTACTGGAAAAGTATTTCAACACGATTGTCATTTATGTACTGGGACAGGATGGCTTGAACTTGGTGGGGCTGGTATGGTCCACCCGCGGGTACTTCAAAACGTGGGCATTAATGCAGATAAGTATAGTGGGTTTGCATTCGGGTTCGGTCCGGAACGAATAGCCGCTATTAAATATAACGTGCCAGACGTCCGAGAATTTTGGCGACCAAATTTTAAGTTTCTAGAACAGTTTTAAAAGAGGCTTCAATGAAAGTTACTACCAATTGGTTACGAAATTGCCTAGGTCGTACAATATTATCAGACGTATCTGACCAGCAAATCGTTCAGGCACTTGAACAGTCTGGACTTGAGGTTGAACAAGTAATTTATTCACATGAAATTGATCCACTTGTAATTTCTTGTTCGGTTAAAAAAGTTATTCAACATCCCAGTGCGGACAAACTAAAAATAGTGGAGTTATCCACTGGTAAAATCGATTTGACTGTGGTATGTGGCGCGCCAAACGTCCGCGAAGGTATGAATGCAGCCTTAGCTCAGGTCGGTGCGACATTGCCGTCGGGCGACAAAATAGGTATAGCCAAGTTGCGGGGGATAGAAAGTAGTGGGATGTTATGTAGTCCGCAGGAGCTTGGTCTTGGTGATGATCACAGTGGTTTATTGGTACTCGATGATTCAATACAACCTGGCGTGGAACTTGCAGATTTATATCCGTCAGATACCATAATTGATGTTAAGACACCTGCGAACCGCTTTGACGTCCAAAGTATTTGTGGCATTGCTCGAGATATAGCGGCAATGTTACGCAAATCAGTTGATCTGGAAATGGACTTGATTCGTGATTTTGTACAAAATACTGCCGTGATTGACCGAACTGACGGTAATAGGCCGTTACTATTGGTTAAATTGAATATAAATCCAGAAAGCCAAACTCCAGATTGGATGGTTGCTCGGTTGCGATCGGTCGGCCAGCGAAGTAAAGGGTTGTTGGTAGATATTACAAATTACGTTATGTTTGAAACTGGACAGCCGTTACACGCTTACGACGCAGCCAAAGTTAGTTGGCCATTGCAAGTGAGAACGGCTAATGATGGCGAGAAATTAGTCACACTTGATGGTGTCGAGCGAAAACTAACAACTGATGATTTAGTTATCGCCGATCAAGATGGACCTGTGGCATTAGCTGGCGTCATGGGGGGGCAATCGAGCGAAGTCGGAGCAACGACTCATACTATATGGCTTGAAGCCGGTGTATTTGATGCCGTCAAAATTCGAAAGACGGCTCAGCGACATGGTTTGCGTACCGAAGGCAGCGCTCGGTTTGAACGACGGTTACCGCCGCAGATGCCTCAAGTGGGTCTAACCCGGGTAATCGAACTTTTCAAAACATTGGCTGGGGCTTCGGTCGAGGCAATGGTTTGGGGAGGGATGACCAGTTACCAAAACCGATCCAGATCACGATTGAGCCTGATTGGGTACAGCGTATGCTTGGCCTGAAACTTACTATGGCCGACATGAAGATGACTTTACGAAATTTGGGATTTGGCATTGAAGAAGTTGGTGACCTGATTAACGTTACCGTGCCTTGGTGGCGGCCAGACATTAATGGTCGCGAAGATATACTAGAAGAATTAGTCAGAGTACTGGGGTATGGAAAGATACCAGCGACTTTGCCAACTTGGCGGCCGCAACAGGTGAATTTCGATCACCTGCGGCAATGGCGAGAACGAGTTTGCCAGACATTAAGTGCAGCCGGATTGTTTGAAGTGATGACATATTCATTTGTAGCCGGTGAACAAATTGATCGACTTGAATCGACCTATAAACACCTGGAGCTACAAAACCCATTGTCGGCAGAACAATCGTATTTGCGTACCGGATTATTGGCTAGTCATCTGCGGGTAGCTGAACGTAATCGAACGTATGCAAAATCCTTCGCCTATTACGAGATATCCAAAGTATTTTGGCCAAGTCGGCCCGGCGAACTGCCACATGAACCGTTATTGCTTGGACTAACTGCTGTGCGTCCGCACGATGCCTATATATATGTGAAAGGATTGCTGGATGAACTATCAGTAGTGCTGGGGGTGCCAATGACCGTACGTCCAGCTCAAGTCGCAAATATGGCTACAGGCCGCGCTGGCGAAGTAGTGCTCCATGACGTAGTTATTGGGCATATTGGCCAAGTCAAGCCATCTATTGTGAAATCTCACAAGATCGAGCGGGAATTGGCAGGTTTTGAGATAAATTTACAGCCAGTTTTTGCATCGGTACGTCCGCAGCAGTATGTGGCGCCAGCGCGTTTTCCAACCATTCAACGCGATATTTCGGTTTGGCTTCCAGAAGGAACAACTTGGTCTAAAGTTGTAGAGACGTTGACAAAATATAATGTCGAATATGTCGGAGAATATCGCGGACTAGGCACGCCTGCGGGGCAGCGTGGGCTAACGTTGCGACTGACGATGGCACATGACGATCATACCCCGACCGAAGCTGAAGCTAGTGCAGCCGTTACGCAGGTAACTGATCTACTGGGACGGATGTTGAGTGCGATATCTCGGGGCTAAATTATCGATAGTTAGCCCTAACAATTTTGTCTGGTTTTTAAACAAGCGTTAGCGGTATAATCGGCATATGTTAAAGCGCAGGCTGGATCAGGAAATCCACGGGAGCGCGGGTTATACTTCAGCCCGGCGGCTCGTGGCGTTGGGTATTTTGCTGGTTATGGCGCTCGTAGGCAGCCACCTGGCTCTAAGGGTTTGGTATGACGGCCGTATCCTTCCAGGCGTGAAAGTAGCTGGAATTGATTTTGGTGGTAAAACCATAAGTCAAACTCGATCGGCATTAGCTGATGCTGCTAGGGATTACCGTTTACAGTTGACGGTTGGACAGTCTAGTTATGAATTGGCGGCAGCTGATGTCGGCGTGACTTTTGATGTCGAGAGTACGGTGGCGTCGGCATATAATAGCGGGCGCGATAAAGCTTGGTCGACGTGGCATCATGAACCGGTAGCCATGGCTTACCAACTTGATCGAAAGGTATTACGGACATTTGCGGAAACGGCCGCCCGAAAGGTAGGGACGGCGCCGGTTGATGCAGCTATTGTTATGAAAAATGGCGTACCCGTGAAAGTGCCCGAAAAAAGTGGTTGGTCAATCGATAAAGTGGGGTTGGTACGGCTGATAGAACAAGATATACAGCAGCCAGGAGGCGTGAATTTAGCCTTACAACCCCGCGAGCAAGTAGCCCAAGTGTTAGCGGCTCGTCTCGATCCAGCAGTGAATCAGGCCCAAGAATTGGTGCGAACACCGGTTGTCATAAAATTTGCCGATAAGACTTTCGTGCCATCGGTGACTGATATTGGTAGTTGGCTGACATTTGTGAAAGCCAGCGAGACAGCTGGAACCAGTTTGGTACCGACAGTAGATGAATCTAAAGTAAAAAATTATGTATTGGCGGTGGCTAACCAACTCGATATCGCGCCGATAAACAAAAAAATTACGATTGAAAATGGGGTCAGTCGAGTTGATCAGGAAGGCGTCGATGGCATGGCCATAAATCAGGACGAAGCCGTAACCGCTATTATGACGGGATTGACGGCGGGTCAATCGGTGGCGGTGCAGCTAACGACCCGACCAGTGGCTTTTAAAACGATTTCGACCAATCTCATAACGCTTGATTATCCGCGGTATATTGAAGTAAATATTAGTAAACAACGGCTGTGGGTGTGGCAAGACAAAGCTGTTATTTATGAAACTCCCGTGACTACTGGTGCGACTGGCGCTGGATTTGGAACGGCGCAAGGATTGTTTAGTGTCTATTACAAAACGACTAATACCCGTTTGCGCGGGTATCAGTACGGCTACGATTATGACGTAGCGGTTAAGTACTGGATGCCGTTTTATCAGGGTTATGGGCTACATGACGCGAGCTGGCGCAATGGAAAGTTTGGGGGCTCTGATTATTATTACGGGGGTTCACATGGTTGCGTTAATCTGCCTGACGCCGCTGCGGAATTTGTATATAACTGGGCGACTGTCGGCACGCCAGTTTGGGTCCATAAATAAGCTTAAGCTCGACAGGCTAACATGGTATAATGCCTGGTAATGGATGCCCAATCGACCGTACCACCAGGAGCCTCGAGTAACCCGAATGAGAATCGGCCAGAAATGGCTGCCCCAGTGTCGGCTGGTGAGCAAGTAGTTCAACCGGCTCCCGTTTCAGCAGAACAAGCGCCGTCAGTGAGCGGTGGTTCTAGTGCGCCCCAATCGGTTGCGCCAGCGGTAGATCCGATGGCCTTAGTGATGGCTACAGCCGCAGATCCAGCGACGACGGCTCCGACAACCCAAGCGACAACACTATTGCCGAATCTGGCGGCGGACGTTGATGTGATTGAGCCTGAATGGGTGGACAAGGCCCAAGAAGCCATAGCAAAGCACGTTGGTGATCCTTATGGCGAAGAAGAAGCAGTAGAAGAGCTCCAAGAGGCCTATCTGCAACAGCGCTATGGTCTGAACGTTCATGAACCAGGGGAAGACACAACTAATACCGACAGTGCTTAAAGGTTACTAGGTGAGGCTGCTGAGGTGACATTCGTCTTAACAATTCTGGGTGTATTTTTGCTCGTTGGATCTGGTTTAGGTCTGTCGGCATATTACATTTACCGTCATAAGCTGCGAAAATCAAAGGCCATCGAACGAGGCTTGAAGATGGTGCCTATTTTAATCCATCTGCCGCCAGCGACGAATCAAGGCGCTTCCAATCGTGATGCCAAAGAAGTAATGCGCGAAAAGACAGCTCAAGCAGAGGTGCTATATAACTTGCTGGCTGGTACCGCAGTTACGGGATTTCGGAGTACGTTTTATGGTCAACGACATGTAGCCATGGAGTTGATCGCCATTGATGGGGTAGTGCATTTCTACGCTGCCGTGCCCGTGGCCATGGCGAGCACTATGGAGCAAGCACTACAGACTGCTTATCCAGGGGCGCGGATGGAAATGGTTGAGGATCATAATATCTTCAATCGAGAAGGACGGCTGGCAGCTACTATGGGTGGCGAGATGGTGCTTCGGACTGAAAGTGCTTATCCTATTGCTACATATTCAAAACTAGATCGCGACCCGATGGAAGCCCTATTGACGAGCATTTCAGCTTTGGACAAGCAAGATGGAGTAGCTTTCCAACTCATGTTGCGGCCAGCAGCGTCAAACTGGATTTCGCGCAGTTTGCGGGTAGCGGACATGAAACGGCGTGGCCGGGGAGCTCATAATGATCTGTCGGTTACAAATTTGGCCCAAGCGGCTCTAAAAGCACCTTCAGCACGGGCTGAGGAAGACAAGCAGTATCACGGTGGACAGACGGCTAGTCAAATCGAGCAAGATACAGCTAATACCATCGAGGAGAAGACGAAACATCCTGGTTTCGAAGTTTTAATTCGCGTAATTGTATCAACCGGATCGGTTGCCCGTAGTCAACAACTTTTGCGAGATATTGCGACTACTTTTGCGCTGTACGACTCTCCGGGACATAATGGGTTTACTTTTTTGCCAGCAGTTGATGTCCAAGGGCTTGTGACTGCCTTTATCTTTCGTTTTTTTCCGCCTGAGTTGAAAGGAAGTGTGCTCAATAGTGTTGAACTGGCAACGCTATTTCATCTACCCGATTCACAATATTTGCCCGCAGCTAGTATTGAGCGCCAGAAGAGTAAGCAAGTTGATGGACCGGTCAAATTGCCATCAGTGGGGTTGTTGTTTGGCTACAACGAATTTCGGGGGGTGCGCAAGGAGATTCGGTTATCAGCCGAAGATCGTCGGCGACATACCTATATACTGGGTCAGACTGGTGTTGGTAAATCGACCATGTTGGAAAACTTGGCCGTTCAAGACATGTTGGCTGGCAATGGTTTTGCATTTATCGACCCTCACGGTGACTCAGCTGAGAAATTATTGGCTTTGGTGCCCAAAGAACGAGCCGAAGATGTCATTTACTTCGATCCAGGTGATAGCCAATATCCATTAGGACTAAACTTGTTCGAATTTAGTGACCCAGCCCAAAAAGACTTTTTGGTGCAAGAGACCATTAATATGCTGTACAAGCTGTACGACCCCGGTAAAACGGGTATTATTGGACCTCGCTATGAACACTGGTATCGCAATGCCGCACTGACTTTGATGAGTGATCCTAATGGATCGACCTTTATCGAGATTCCGAAAGTATTTACCGACACAGAATATTTGAAAGAAAAGTTCAAGTATCTGAAAGACCCGACGGTCATCGACTTTTGGACCAAGGAGATGGGGCAAACAAGCGATTACCACAAGAGCGAGATGCTCGGCTGGTTTGTGAGTAAATTTGGCGCATTCCAAAACAACGAAATGATGCGCAATATCATTGGGCAGACCAAGAGTTCATTTAATATCCGCGAGGTCATGGATCAAAAGAAGATCTTGATCGTCAACCTGAGTAAAGGCCGGGTAGGGGAGTTGAACTCACAATTGCTCGGTATGATCTTTGTCATCAAGTTCCAGGCGGCAGCGATGAGTCGGGCAAATATGCCCGAAGATCAACGGTCTGATTTTTGCTTATATGTCGATGAGTTTCGAATTTTTCAACCGATAGTTTTTCTGGCATCTGGTGAAGCTCGTAAATACCGCTTGAACTTAATCGTAGCCAACCAGTTTATTGGGCAATTAAGCCAGAAATCCGTGACGCTGTCTTTGGGAACATTAGGTCAATTGTGGCTCACCGCATGGGTCCGGAAGATGCTGAATTTATGGTCAACAATTTGCGCCGGTATTTGATACAGCCGACTTGATGAACTTACCGAACTACAACGCCGCGATGCGATTAATGATTAGCGGTTTGCCAAGCCAACCGTTTACAATGGTAGATAGTCCCCCCCATCGGCAAGCCAAATGCTGAGCTCAGGGGCTGCGGTTAAGCAACTAAGTGCCGCAAAGTACGGGCATGACAGAGCAGTTGTCGAAGCCGACATCCGCTAGCCGTTTGACATCGACTCGGCCGGGAGTAACGCCTCCTGTACCGCCTACACCTCCCGCGCCGCCATTCCCGCCAACGCAGCTGAGATTGCTCAGCCTCAGCCAGTTCAATCAGTGCCCGCACCCGCACCGGTGGTTCAGGCTTCGCGGCAGCAACAGGAGCACCTCCCGACCCAAAGTATTGGGGCGGCACCGACCGACCCGATGACGCTGGTTATGAAACGCATACCACCTACGGCAGTAGTAACTAACGAGCAACCATGGACGACTCGACAGCCTCAAGTGTACCCGGCCAGCGGCTGTGGCTGCTCTGGAAGCTGCTCAGCGCGGATACAATCCGGATCGGCAATAGCGATGCCTGCAGCTGACCCAGCCGTGGTTACGCAGCCAATGCGTCAACCACAACCTTTGCCACAACAACTCCACAGCCTGCATATTCTTTGTCAGTCATCAGCATTGGCTAACGAACCAATACAGTCGGTAGCTACGGCAGTACCAGCTGCTTTACCAATTGCATCGATGCAGACGCGATCGGTGTGCCTTGGTGGCGGCGGCTGCCGGGGAGGTGCCGGTATGGCGCGCCCGGCTCCACCGATAGGTGCACCCCGGTCAATTTAGATCCTAGTTTTGACGGATGGCGCCGCCGCACTCGAGCCTCTGCCGCCTGAGCCACTTTTAGCTGAATCAGTGGCGGCGGTTCCGCCTCCAGTTGTCTCGGCAGATACATTATCAATTCGAGATATTGTCGGTAGTCCGGGAATGACGTGGCTATTTTGGAGCCAGGCGTAATGCCGCCAGGTGGGGTACCAGTTGTGAGCCAGTAGCGCCAGAACCGGTCGATCAGGTGGTGCAGTCAGATGTAATCTGAATATGGTTGGCAGTGGGAACCGTTCAGGTGACCCATATGCCGAGATAGATGTATTAGGATCAGCTCCGTCGCCCGACCATGGCACCTTTGCCGAACCAGCGCCAAATGTCGCTATTTTGCCGCCACAGGAGGAATTACTGGAACCGGCAGTTCAGAGCCCCATGGTGTCAGTGCCAGAACAAGTATCGGCAGTACCTCAAGTGATTGAACCTGAGGAAATGGTACCAGTTGCGGTCAGTGTCCGGCACCGATGCCAGTGGAACCGATGCCAGCGGCTTCAGTGTCAATGGCGCCAATGTCTGTAGCACCAATGCCAACCCCTCAAGAAACTGATACTGAATACATTCATTTCGTGGATCCAGCGGCCGAGCAAGTCTTGGCGCGTAATGAAATACCGGCACCTATTATTGAAGCCGCGCCTGAGACGATTACCTGGCAAGCAGCTACAGTTATAACTGAGCCAGACTCGGTTGTGGCAGTACCCCCATCGATGCCGGAGCCAATGCCAGTTGCTCCGATTATTACTCAACCGGCACCATTACCAGAACCTGTTCCGATCGCAGCTATGGTACCAGCTCCGGCTCCAGTAATAACTGAGCCTATTCAAAACGTACCGGCACCAATGCCCATGGCACCGGCGCCGTTGCCGGTGGTGCCAACCCCGGTTGTCGCACCATTACCCACACCCGCTTCGGTACCTGTACCAACTCCAACTTCAGTACCTGTACCGACGCCAATGCCAGTACCTGTACCAACGCCAGTTCCGGTAGCGCCAGTTACATCGATACCTGTGATACCGGCTCCAGCACCTGCTCCGGTGGCGCCGCCGATTGCCCAACCGTCTCCAGTATTGCCACCGGTGCCTGCTCCCGTCTTAAGTCCGCAACCAACACTTCCACCACCGCCATCCCCCGTGGTGACGGCACCAGCACCTGTAGTACCGTCGACGCAACCAGAGCTAATTCAGCAAGTGCCAGTTCAGCCAGTACCACAGCCGGTCGTCCAACCCCCGGCGTTACCCCCAATACCAGCTGTTGTTCAAAATATTGCGGTGCCGAAAAACCTGGAATCGGTTGCCCAAATGTTGACAGAGTCAGCTACCGAGATGACTCAGACGCCCAAGCCAGCTCCAGTGACTCAAAAACTGCCAGAAAAACCCAAAGAGGTACCGAAAGCTGTTCCTGTGCCCGTATCTCAGCCAACGCCTGTACCGGTAGAGCTCCCACCAGAAAAACCGATGTTGCCGCCTGTGCCAATTCCATTCCACAAAGATCTGGAAGGTGATGTAGTGGCAGCCATGCCGGCATTGGCGCCGTCACAAGCTACCGTGGCTGACGAACGGACGGCGCAAAACCAGCTGGCCGATGCCCAGCATGAGATTGACGATTTATTGACCGAATCGCTCATCCGGCTCGAAGGTCGGCGGGAACGACTTGAACCAACGGCAGTACCAGCGATCGTGGATGCACCGGTTGCCAAGAAAGTTCCGGCAAAAGCTGTTGTCACCTCGGCACCAGCGTCGGACCCGGTAGCTGAGCGCGAGCACAAATCATTGGTTATTGCTCCGGTGCATGCGGATTTGGATAAAATGGGTCCAAAAATCGATCCCCAAGTAGTCGCTCAAGTTATGCAGGGCGACCAACCAAAGTCTCAGTCCGCGCCGGTAGTTGAAAAAGTTCAGCAGGCAGTGGTTGAAACGCCTAATCATGCAGTAGTACCGCCACCGGTAGTCGAACCGAAATTACCGGACTTGCCGCCAGTACCTGTGATTACTAAACACGCCCGTGGTTTATTGCCGGCGCAGCCACCCGCGGTAAATGACGAACCAGAGTCGGAGTTGCCAACAAGTGAGTCGTTAGCTGCTGATGATGTGGCTAAGGCGCGAGCTGAACGCGAAGTTAAAGCCAAATTGCCCCAGGTATCGACGGATGTACCAAAACCGGTCGAAAAGCCGCGCGAATATATCAAAGAACCTGAGCCAAAAGAACAACCCAAACCGCCGGAAAAAGTACAGCATCCAGTATTTCGGAGTCGGACTCAAGCGCGAAAGGTAGAACCTGCCAAAGGCGAAAAGGTGGCTTCGACTGATGAAGCTCAACACAATACGCCTTCGGAAACAGCACAGGATTTTGGCCCGTTGACGGGTAAAGTCATTATGCCAACAGGCGAAAAACCGATCACGGTGTCGCTATCTCAGCCAGCGTCTAAACCAGCTAAGCTGGCACCAGGTGAAGTGTTTGTCGATGAAAAAGGTAATGTTAGTGTCGGTGAATAGTCCGGCGGTTTATGGGTGTTGCTTCCAGATAGCGATATAACATATAATCAAGGGTATGGCAGAATCGAAGCAGCAGTATGGTGCTGAACAAATTCAGGTACTTGAGGGGCTTGAGCCGGTCAGAAAACGGCCAGGTATGTATATTGGAGGGACAGGCCCTGAGGGTTTGCACCATCTGGTTTGGGAAATTGTAAACAACTCGATTGATGAAGTAATGGCTGGCCGAGCTAGCCAGGTAACCGTCGAGCTATTGGAAGATGGTGGCGTCCGGGTGTCGGACGATGGGGCGGGTATTCCCGTTGATAAAATGAAGGCCACCGGCAAGAGCGCACTTGAAACGGTACTGACGGTATTGCATGCAGGTGGGAAGTTTGGTGGTGGGGGCTATAAAGTAAGTGGTGGTTTGCACGGAGTTGGCGTAAGTGTGGTCAATGCATTGTCGATCAAACTTATCGCTGAAGTCCGCCGCCAAGGTAAATTGTGGCGCCAAGAGTATGTATCGGGTGTACCGCAGTCTGATGTCAAACCAGTCGAAAAAATAGATGAGAATATCACTGGTACGACTATTACTTTTTGGCCCGAATCGAGCATATTTGAAACGATTGAATTTGAATATGATTACATCTTGGAATACTTACGGCGGCAGACATATTTAACTAAAGGCGTGTACGCTAAGTTGTTGGATCACCGCACTGGTAAGCGTCACGGGTTTTATTTCGAGGGCGGTATCAAAAGCTATGTGCGCCATCTCAATGCAGATAAAGCTGTCTTAAACGACCCGCCATTTTATGCCCAAAAGTCGGTCAAAGACACCGAAGTTGAAGTGGCTTTGCAATACAATGATTCATATACCGAGACGGCTAAATACTTTGCCAACAATATTCCGAATCCCGAAGGTGGTACGCATTCTGAAGGATTTCGGCGGGCGCTGACGCGCGCAGTCAACGAATATGCGCGAAAGAACAGTCTTCTCAAAGACAATGAAGACAATTTGACCGGTGAAGATTGCCGGGAAGGTTTGGCGGTGGTAATTTCGGTACGATTGCCTGACCCGCAGTTTGAGGGTCAGACTAAAGCTAAACTTGGTAATCCAGAAATACGCGGGTATGTCGAACAGGCGTTTACCGAGATGTTTAATTATTATTTGGATGAGAATCCCAATGAAGCTAAAAAAATCATTGGTAAGGCGACATTGTCAGCGCGGGCGCGCATTGCGGCTCGGGCAGCCCGTGATACAGTTATTCGCAAAGGTGTTTTGGACGGACTGACCCTGCCCGGTAAGTTGGCTGATTGCCGTAGTAAGGATGCCACGCGTAGTGAATTGTTTATTGTCGAGGGTAACTCTGCCGGTGGGTCGGCCAAGGGCGGTCGTGATAGTGAGTTCCAGGCAATCCTGCCATTGCGCGGCAAAATTCTCAATGTCGAGCGGGCTCGCTTAGACCGTATGCTAGGGAACCAGGAAGTCAAAAACCTGATTATAGCGATGGGTACTGGTATTGCGGATCAATTTGATATTGCGAAGTTGCGCTACCACCGGATTATCATTATGACTGACGCTGATGTTGATGGAGCCCACATTCGAACGCTGCTGTTGACATTGTTCTATCGACATTTCCCGCAAGTGATTGAAAATGGCTATTTATATATCGCACAACCGCCATTATATGGTCTCCAAGTTGGGCGCAAACGTATATATGCCTATGATGAACCGCAGCGAGAAGAAATCATTGACCGGTTGATTCAAGAGCGTACCGGTAAAAAGGGTGCATTAGCAGAAGTAGTAGTTACTGAGGAGCCGCCCGTAGACGAAACGCCGGTGACTTCGGCCGCTGATGATGGTGATGAACCCGAAGAAGACGTAGCTAGCGACGAAGACAAGCAGCGGCGTAAAATGGCCGGTGTGTCGGGCATTCAGCGCTACAAAGGTTTGGGTGAAATGAATGATGACCAGCTGTGGGAAACAACGATGGACCCAGCTAACCGAGTACTGTTGCAAGTGGCGGTGGAAGACGCCGAGAAAGCTGACGCTATTTTCAACAAGTTGATGGGCGAAGAAGTACTACTTCGTAAAAACTTCATTTCCTCGCGGGCATCGAGTTTAAGTGAAGAAGATTTGGACATATAAGGAACCAGCATGGACGAAGAACAGACGAATCCAATTGATACGCCCGAAATTCCAGAAAATGTTATCGACGAAACGGTAGCACACAAGACCGATATTGGTACGGTACGGGTGCAAAAGCTCGAATCCGAAATGGAAAAGAGCTATTTAGCCTATGCCATGACGGTGATCATTGCCCGGGCTTTGCCAGATGTGCGTGACGGTTTGAAGCCAGTGCATCGGCGAATTTTGCACGTCATGAATTCGCAAGGTTTGCGTCATAACGCCAAGTTCCGCAAAAGTGCCACCGTTGTGGGTGACGTGATGGGCAACTATCATCCTCACGGCGACGGGGCTATTTATGATGCCATGGCGCGGTTGGCTCAAGATTTCTCGATGCGTTATATGCTGGTGGATGGTCAAGGAAATTTTGGTTCGATTGATGGCGACCCGCCAGCTGCCATGCGTTATACCGAAGCTCGTATGCAGGCCATTACAGAAGAGTTGCTCGGTGACATTGAGAAAGATACTGTCGATTTCCGGCCAAATTATGATGGTTCCAAGCGGGAGCCAGTGGTACTACCGGCCAAACTGCCTAATTTACTGCTGAATGGTCAGGTGGGTATTGCTGTCGGTATGGCTACCAATATTCCGCCACATAACCTGACTGAACTTATTGATGCCATTGTGGAAATTATTGATAATCCAGAAGCGAACCTGGACGACTTGCTCAAGCACGTCAAAGGACCCGATTTTCCGACGGGCGGCATCATATTCGGTGCTGATTCGATTCGTCAGGCCTATGGTACAGGCAGAGGAAGTATTGTAGTCCGAGCTAAGACTGAGATCACGGAAGACAAGAAGGGCAATTCGCACATCGTAATTACCGAAATACCGTTTGCCCTGAACCGATCGTCGCTAGTAGAAAAACTAGCTGAAGTTATCAAAGACAAGCGGGTAGTTGGAATTAGCGATTTGCGAGATGAGAGCTCGAGCCGCGAAGGTGGCACCAAGATTGTCTTGGACTTGCGCCGAGATTCCTACCCAAAGAAGATACTCAACCAGCTATTTAAACTGACACCACTGCAATCGGCATTCCATGTGAATATGCTTGCCTTAGTGGACAATGGCCGTCAGCCACGGGTATTGAGCCTAGAAATGATGCTACGGGAGTATTTGAAGCATCGGCAAGTGGTTGTCCGACGCCGGACTGAGTTTGAATTGCGCAAAGCCAAAGACCGCGCCCATATCCTCGAAGGTTTGAAGATCGCACTTGATCATATCGATGAAGTCATCAAGACTATTCGCGCTTCCCAAACGAGTGATGAAGCAGCCAACAACTTGATGAAACAATTCGGATTGAGTGAGCTACAGGCAAAGGCAATTTTAGCCATGCAGCTGCGTCGATTGACGGGTCTTGAGCGCCAAACAATCGAAAACGAACTGGCTGAACTGCGTAAGCTGATTGCGGCTTTGGAAAAGATTTTGGCGAGCGAATCAGAAATCTTGCGAGTAATTAGAGAAGAATTAGAAGAGCTCAAAGCTAAATACGGCGATAAACGCCGGACTCAGATAATCGCAGGCGAACTAGGTAAGTTTTCCGAAGAGGAGCTAGTACCCAATGAGCAAGTGATTGTAACACTCACCAACGGCGGCTACATCAAGCGTATTCCTTCGAATACGTACAAGAGCCAGGGTCGGGGTGGCAAGGGCGTAATGGGTATGACTACCAAAGAAGAAGATGTGGTTGATCATATGGTGTTGACCCAAAATCACGACTATATGTTGTTCTTTACGAACCGGGGACGAGTATTCCGCCTCAAAGTCTATGAGATTCCGGCTGCGTCTCGGACCGCTAAAGGTCAATCAATTGTCAACGTCTTGCAATTAGCTCCCGGCGAGCGCGTAACGTCTCTCGTAGCATTTGACGCCAAAGCCGATCACCAGTATTTGTTTATGACAACTGCTAATGGGACTGTTAAGAAGTCCGCCTTAGATGACTATGCCAATGTGCGAGCCAATGGCTTGATTGCCATCAAACTTGATGACGGCGATGAGCTCAAATGGGTGAAACTGACCAGCGGTAAAGACGAAGTGATCATCTCGACCGCACTGGCACAGGCAATCCGATTCAAAGAGAGTGAAGTGCGGCCCATGGGCCGAGCTACCAGAGGTGTACGCGGTATCCGACTGCGCAAAGATGATACGGTTGTGGGCATGGATGTCGTGCGGGCTGGCATGGAAATGCTCGTCGTCATGATGAATGGCTATGGCAAGCGTACCAAAGTCGATCAATTTGCAACGCATGCCCGAGGTGGCGTTGGTATTAAGGCCGGTGTAGTTACCACAAAAACGGGAAAAACGGTGGCGGTACGGGGTATCGAGCGGCCAGAGGATGAAGTGGTAATTGTGAGCATTCAAGGCCAAGTCATTAGAATGTCATTGTCGGATGTATCATTGATCGGCCGAGCTACGCAAGGCGTGAGGATGATGAGAATGAACGAATCTGATAAAGTAGCTTCAGTAGCATTAGTCGGTGAACCGGCTGGTCTGGAAGGTGAGGCTACTGAGGCCACAACTGAACAGAAATAAGGGGAGATTATGGATTACAATCCGTTTGTGATCGTACCGCTGGCCACCTGGGCGGTAGCGCAAGTAACGAAGTTTACCTTGTCCGCGCTCAAAGGTGACGTGAATTTTCGAAAATTGTATGCATCAGGTGGGATGCCAAGTGTGCACGCAGCCGTGACTACGTCTTTGGCAGTAACCGCCTTGCTCATAGAGGGCCTCGAATAGTGCCGTGTTTGGCTTTGCAGCTGTGTTTGCGGCCATCGTGATGTATGACTCAGTTGGGGTGCGCCGGTCAGTCGGGGAGCATTCCCTGCTCTTAAACGCGATGGTAGATGGCACCGATAAAGGTAAGTGGATAAATCCAGCAGTTCATCGGGTGGCTGAACGCCTCGGACATAATCCGGTAGAAGTGGTTGTGGGGCATTGTTAGGTCTCGTGATGGGGGAATTCTCAATTACGATCATCTTGAACCAGTAAATAATTGGCTCAAGGCGTTTCCGAACCGTCCTGAAATCTATACCTATTTTGGAATATTTGCAGTCATGGTTATTGCTGGCGCGATTTATCGCTTAGTGTTGGCCCGTCGCTATCGCAAATCGGTAGCCTGGCAGACGCTCGGCCGGCGCGTGTTGGCCTGGAGTCAGACGACTGGTTGGGTGGACTCGGCCTGACATTGTTAGTCTTGGAACGGGCAAGCTATTTTGCCTGGCGAATGTGGCCGGCATTGATGCTAGCTATTGAGCCTGGTGGTTTGCCTGGATATTGCGCGTGACTCGTCAAGAATTGCCGGGGCTTGGGCGCAGGAGCAGGAAATTGCCCGTAAACGTAAATGGCTCAATTGGGGTCGTAAGGGCAGCAAAAAGCGCTCGTAAAAGCGAGCAAAGCATGGCGTATCGGTGACAGGTAAAATGCCGTTGACAGATGAGAATGAATAGACTACTATTCTATCTAGACTTGAAATGAGTTAGTAGGTTAAAGGCTGCCTAGTACAGGCTGCTATTTATTTTGCCCTCGTTACAAAAGAGTCTAAAAATGTAGCTTGAAATCTTTTATCGTGCAGTGCAATGATGTTTGCTCTTGCAAAAGAGTAAACACATTACAAAGTCCTTCATAGCGATATGAAGGCAACCAAAATTTTTTTTGAGCGCCAAGCTCAAACAACCCAAAGCCCCATCCCCGATGGGCATGTTTATCTTCGGATAAACATATTTGGAGAGTTTGATCCTGGCTCAGGATGAACGCTGGCGGTGTGCCTAATACATGCAAGTCGAACGAGACTCTTCTGAGTCTAGTGGCGGACGGGTGAGTAACACGTTGGTACCTGCCTCGAAGTGGGGAATAACTGCCCGAAAGGGTGGCTAATACCGCATGTGACCGCAAGGTTAAAGTCGTAAGACGCTTCGAGAGGGGCCTGCGTCCCATTAGCTAGTTGGTAGGGTAAAAGCCTACCAAGGCGACGATGGGTAGCTGGATCGAGAGGTTGACCAGCCACACTGGGACTGAGATACGGCCCAGACTCCTACGGGAGGCAGCAGTAAGGAATCTTCCACAATGGACGAAAGTCTGATGGAGCAACACCGCGTGCAGGATGACGGCCTTCGGGTTGTAAACTGCTTTTATATGGGAAGATTATGACGGTACCATATGAATAAGCACCGGCTAACTACGTGCCAGCAGCCGCGGTAATACGTAGGGTGCAAGCGTTATCCGGAATCACTGGGCGTAAAGCGTGTGTAGGCGGATCTTTAAGTGTGATGTTAAATCGTGTGGCTCAACCATATCGATGCATCGCATACTGGGGATCTGGAGGACGGCAGAGGCAAGTGGAATTGGTAGTGTAGCAGTGAAATGCGTAGATATTACCAGGAACACCAATGGCGAAGGCAGCTTGCTGGGCCGTTTCTGACGCTGAGACACGAAAGCGTGGGGAGCGAACAGGATTAGATACCCTGGTAGTCCACGCCGTAAACGATGCATACTAGACGTATGGGGTATCGACCCCCTGTGCGTCGTAGCTAACGCGATAAGTATGCCGCCTGGGAAGTACGGCCGCAAGGCTAAAACTCAAAGGAATTGACGGGGACCCGCACAAGCGGTGGATCATGTGGCTTAATATGACGCTACGCGTAGAACCTTACCGAGGCTTGACATCCCTGGAACCCCTGAGAGATCAGGGGGTGCCGCAAGGAATCAGGTGACAGGTGCTGCATGGCCGTCGTCAGCTCGTGTCGTGAGATGTTGGGTTAAGTCCCGCAACGAGCGCAACCCTCATCGTATGTTGTATTTTTCATGCGAGACTGCCCGGGCCAACCGGGAGGAAGGTGGGGATGAAGTCAGGTCGGCATGGCCCTTACGCCTCGGGCCGCACACGTGATACAATGGCCGGTACAACGCGCCGCCAAGTCGCAAGACGGAGCTAATCGCATCAAAACCGGTCCCAGTTCGGATTGGAGGCTGCAACTCGCCTCCATGAAGTCGGAATCGCTAGTAAACGTGGGTCAGCACACTACGTTGAATACGTTCCCGGGTCTTGTACACACCGCCCGTCACGTCACGGAAGTCGCCAACACCCGAAGTGCCTATTTAACTAGGCCCTAAGGTGGGGGTGGTAACTGGGATGAAGTCGTAACAAGGTATCCGTACCGGAAGGTGCGGATGGATCACCTCCTTTCTAGGGAGAAACGACATCGCAAGATGTTCCGAAGCCTCGAGCTTCGGCCAGACTAACCTCTGCAATTTGATCTGCCGAATTTATTCGGACGTGATCTTGGATTGTTAGCTGCGGTATCCTAGGTCGATCGTTGCACTGCACGATAAAGATTTGAAGCAAAATATGCAAAAACCGCTCTGTAAAGAGTGGTTTTTGTTTTAGTTAAGTAGTCAATGGTAGTAATATTACTCATTAGTCCTTATGCTGTGTTGAGAACTTAGGTTACTTATGTCCCATCCAACACATCAAATGTTCGTGCACCATAAAATCATTTCCCGAAAGCGGTTGACTAGATCGGTCGATGGTTTGGCGTATGTAGTTGGTATCGGTGGTAATATTGCCGTCTTACCACAAATTTTGAAAGCCTGGCAAAGCAATGCGCCGGGTTTGGCGATTACAACGTGGATAGCGTTTAGTCTATTAGGATTAGTCTGGCTTGCCTATGCGATCCTGCATAATTCCAAGCCATTAATTGTGGCGCAAGTAGTTGGAATCTCCTGCAATTTACTGGTGGTTGGCGGTTGGCTGTATCAAAACTACTGGTTACTGTGACAACGCTGATTGCGTTTATGCTTACTAAACTTTAAACTGAGATTAAATGAGAACAAAGAGGTGAAATTGAGTAAATTTGTACTGAGTGCTAAGCCGAAAAATAATAAAGAGCGACTGGTATTAGCGGCAGTGGCGTTGTCGGTGTTGGGTAATATTGCGACAATTGTTGCGGTGGTGGCTTTACAGGATCGTCGGGCTGACTATTATATTGCCGACTATTCGTTGGAGCGGATGTGCAACCGCAACATGAAAGCTAATATTTTAGACATTGCTAGTGAATCAAACCGCGCGTTTTACAGCGTGAGTAATTGTGCCGGTTGGAATTACAAGACGGGTGAGCAAATGGGCGACGACATTAGGGCAATGATGAAAAAAGTTGAAGATTCACCGACTCCACCCGAGCAAGTTCGAGCACCTGGCTATAAAAATAATCGATAAGATTATAAACAACAAGATCGTAACAAAAGAACTCTAGGCACAGGTTAGCTCGATTACGTTATGCAATGATCTTGGACGAGAGCAATCATAGCGGAGTTTGCTTGTAGTTTCTGACTGATGGAAACAGCGCATATGCATCGGTTGATCAGGAAACTACGATTTATATAGTGTCTTTTGGGGTTGTACTAGGTTGATGATGAATACGCCAAAAATGACGGTAGTGGCAGGCTGTGTACTTAAGCGTGATGGCAAGTATTTACTTGTGCAAGAGCGAAAGTCATCTGCATCGGGGCTGTGGAATTTGCCTGCAGGTCACGTTCATGAAGGTGAGCCAATTCGAGATGCAGCTATTCGCGAGGTTAAAGAGGAAACTGGATTCGATGTTGTCCTTATTGCTGAACTTAAGTCAGAAGTATTACACGAAAAGCACCTAGAATTGCATGCATTTGCAGCAGAAATAATGGGTGGTGAACTTCGGTTTAATCGCGAAGAACTCATGGATGCCCAATGGTTTGACATAGATAAGATCCGGCAGCTTGATCAGGATGGTCAAATTCGCGGTGGTTGGGCGAGCCGGGCCATAGAACAGGTAATCTAATAAAATATTACGGCTCAGGAGTAGTGCCGGGGCCGCCACCAGAGATACCGCCGAAAGTATCGGCGAATGGTTGGACGAGGGCGGAGATGATGCCGTCCATGAGGCCGGTCATAGTCAGGAACCCGAATACTCCCAAGAGCGATCCTAGGAGCTTGTACACCCCGTAGGTGCTGCCTTCGCCGGTGTATTGTTCTAGCCAATGCTGAGGGCCGGTGGCATTGCGGAACCACATGGTGTATTTGACCATTAGAATGCCCACGGCAACCACGAGACCGATGAGAAATGGTAAAGCTAAATTGGAGCATAAGCGCTACTATTATAGCAGATGTGATAGACTGGTCGATATGAATGATACTGATCTGATAATTGTCGGGCTTCCATGCCATTAAGCACGCCTGCGCTTTGGCGGGCAGGTGGTGGAATTGCGAGTGTAACGGGGAGCCGTGGCGACAATTGGCGGCCGATTTAGCACCCGATGTGGAAGAGCGAATGGCGAAATCGGTGCATGTCGACGATAAGCGGTTTGGATATTGAGCCACGAAACACCTTACTGGGCTCGTGGATTGGTCAAGCGTCCAGATTATAAATCAAATGTGTTATTGCGACCGCGCGGATGGCTCCGGTGGTGCTTTTAGAGAATCCTAAGGGACAGGCAACGGGGGGCTGTCATCCGGGTAGCGGCGGCCGTGGAGCTGGCGGCGTGCTGGTGACGGGCGAGCTTTGACCTGTGGGGTCGGGAAGTAGTGCGGGGTGCGGCGGGACCGGGCAGTGGCCAGAAGGAGAGTGAATCTGACAGAGCCAGCACCGGTCGTGGCAGCTGAGAAGGTCAAGATATTCCAGATTTTGAGCTGCCCGTGCTGTATGGCATTTGATCGAGCGACAGGGGCTTTCACCCTGCTGCGACAGCGGGTGACAGCGACGGTAAGTTTGCCGATGCAACCAGGCGGTCGAGTCTGAATTTGGCGACCAGTGTGAGCGCGGTGCTGTATTGGTGGCGGCTGAATCAATCGAAGTAGAAATTCCAATTTGCGGCCTGTAACTAAACAGTTTCTCAAAGCCGAACGATTGTCGGCAATTTGGGGTACTGTCTAACATCGGTAAGCATAAACCTACTTTTAACAGATGGCCATAGTCCGCATCGCTTAAAGGCCGAGCCCGTCAAAATCGACGGGGGCTCTAGGTTGGTGCGGGAGTTTTACGCACAGCTTTTACGATCTCAGCTCCTGTCTGTCGCCAAGCCTGGCTGCGGCTTGCTCCCAATGCGAATCGTGCCTGGACTCGAGAAGGGACGATAGTAGTCAGCTTCTCCGGTGGCATCGGCGTTAGCAAAATCAGCTCTCACCCACTGACCATAGACAGTTAGAAGCACAGCAGCAGCAGTCGAAGTCAAAGGCAAAGATATACGGATACCCGCCAGACATATGGGCCTTCCTGCTGGGAACTTGATGCAACATCAAGATCCGTCTGAAAGTCAAGCTTGGGGATTTGAAAGCCCTCTCGATGATGGCAACAAAACATCGGCTTTGATGTAGATAGTCTGGTCGTCAACGTAAGACACCTGAAAATTGGGGAGTAGTCACGGATAGATTCATACATGTAAACGCCGAAAAAGTCCAAAATGGATCTCGCCATCTGACGACGAACATAATTACGGAGATGACCGTTTTATATCTGACGACTCGATTGAGATTTGCCACCGGTCTTACCTATTTGCAAGATTTCTGCCTGATGCCCAGTGGCAGGAGTGAATTAACAGCATCTTGAGCTTTCCTCTGCAAGGTGTATTTTGTATGCGGGGTAAACAAATCGCCCGCCTGAATTTTTGCATCATCGAAAGCGAAAAACTTCGAGGATGAATAATTGAATTGCGCAAGGCGGGATACGTTAGTTCCCTCGCAGGTAATGATAAGATGCTGTGTGGTCTTGTAAGAATTACCTTGGCCATTAACGTTTAAGGTGTATCGCCGGTTCATGGTGAGACGTATTGCATGCGTTTATTAAGAGCGGTCTTTTGAAACGATCTTAACAAAAACAACTATAAAAACAAAAAGAGCATGCCGGGCCTGAACTGGCCACCTCCCGTTGCAAAGCAGGCGCTCTTACCAAATGAGCTAATGCCCTCAATACTGTCAAAGATGATATCTTATCTATCGCTCATTTTGGTAGAGCGCCTCGGCGCAACATTATCATCTATGTCGCTGAAGGCTCCCAAATGAGCTAATGCCCCAAAAATATAAGGTGGTGGGCTTGGCGACCGGAACCTGCGACCTCGTCATTATCAGTGACGCGCTCTAACCAGCTGAGCTACAAGCCCGTAATAGGCGGACAACGGCTTGCCATAGATTGAGGCTTGATTCAAGAAAAGAATGAAATGTGTGTGCCATTGCAGCCGAGGGTGGTCATCGCGTAACATATGGACTATCAATATGAGGGTGAATGGCTCAAAATTTTAAGTCGAAGTAATTTGCATAAAAGTTATGGCAAACGAGGTCGAAAAAGAGGAGTGAGCTTTGAAAGTGCCGAAAGGCACAGTATTGGCGGGTTACTCCCAACGGGGCTGGTAAGACGACAACCGGGCCAAGTGGCGACGTTATTGCGGCCAGGATGCGGGTGATGCGAGTCAATGGGCACGATGTAGTGGCCGAGCCGCAAGCGGTGCGGGCGGGCATTTGACTGGTCAGTTTGCAGCGGTAGACGAGTATTTAACGGGTCGCCGGGAAAACATCCGTTTGGTAGGGCGGTTATATCATCTGACTCGGGTGTGTTGGAACGAACGAACGAGTAAGTTCTCGATCAGTTTGATTTGGCGGATGCGGGCCGACCGGCCTGCCCGACATACTGCGGGCAGAAGCGTCGGGCTCTGATCTAGCCGCGAGTTTGTAGCTCAGCCGCCGGTATTGTTTTTGACGAACTGACCACGGCTGGATCCCCGTAGCCGATTGATGCTTTGGGCATGATTAAAGATTTGACCAAGGGTGGTACCACGGTGCTACTGACGACCCAATACATGGAAGAAGCAGACTATCCAGCGTCGCAAGTGGTGGTCATTGATCATGGCGGTAATTGCCGAAGGTACGCCAGCGGGAATTGTTGTGGCCGGCCGGAGCGGCGATAGCTGAAATAAGTTTTGTCGAGAATGGAGATTTGGAGACAGCGGCGGCGTTGTTCGATGAAGCGCTTGTTGATGTCGATGCAGGTAGACTAGGCGATTCCGGCGGCTCGAGGCGTGCAAGACTTTAGAACACGTCTTGGCGATTTGTGTAAAAAAGGGCTGATCCAGATACGGCGTGGATTGCGGCGGCCAACACTCGATGAAGTGTTTCTTGGCATTAACTGGCCCAAGGAGGGGCGACCATGAATAATATCATCTGCGGATTCGCGATTGCTGGAGCCAGCCAGGCGGAGTATTTGCATATTTTGCGCAGCTTTGATCAAGTGATGTCACCGATTATGTTTCCGATTATGTCTGGCGCTGCTCAACCGGTATGTACTGGCGGCGCCATCAATACCGGCGATGTCAGTTATGCCAACTATTTGTTTGCGGGCATTTTGGGCAAACATTGGCTTTTGGGGCAATTACACCACCATTAATTTGGTTGTAGATATGAAAGAGGATTATCGACCGGTTCCATCGTTACCCACATAACTCGGCTGTCGTTATCGGGCATATTACTTCTGACTTGTTCCGCAATATCGTATCGTAGCATCATCGTGACTAGGATTTTTGATCGGATTCCGCCAAATGCCACCACCAGGCGAATGTTGCCGGGGGCTTGAGCATCCTGTTTACGCTGGCCATTTCGTAGTTTCGGTCCATTTTGGGCTTGGTGGTTTTAAATCACTGAAGTACCAATGGATTGTTTGTTGGTGATATTCCCACCGACATTTGTATCAAGTGCCTTGTGCCAACCGAAACTATGCCACGGTGTTCAAATATTATGGAAAACCAACCACTTACGCACGTTATGAATGCGATGCGCTCATGGCTGGTAGGAAACGCCATTGGTGATTCAACAGGGTGGTTGGCGCTATGGTGGTGTGTGTTGGTATTATCATTATATCTACCAACAACTGGGGCTGTGGCGCTGAAGGAGTAATGAACAATAACCAAAATATGGGCATGCCTGTTTACTGCAGAAACGGGTGGGGGTGAATGCATATTGATTGATCCGTGGATGGTCGAGTGGTTTTGAGAGCTTAACTGATCTGAATGCGGTGTTGATTACTCATTCTCATCCGACTGGTTTGGTGCCCGATCATGGCAGAGTTATTGAAAAAGAATGCTGATATGGCCGGTATATACGGACAGATTCGGCTGCCGTGCTCAAAGACGGACGGTACGCCGGAGGTCAAAGCGGACAGTTTTGAGATTGCGACGCCATGTGAGGGCGGTAGTCATCACGCCGTAGTGCATCCAGACATTCCCGTGATCACCAATGTTGGTTACTTATTTCGATGGTTTTTACTATCCCGGTGACAACTTTACTGAGCCCGATCGACCTGTTAAAGTTTTGGCGCTGCCTTTGAGCGCGCCGTGGTCAAAGGTGTCGAAACTGCTGAATTTGTGCGCTTGGTGAAGCCAGAAGTGGTGGTGGCCGGCATGAGGTTTGAGAAACCAGAATTGTATGAAAATATTGTCGGTCGACTCAGTGGCTCGGGGAAATTGTGCACTTGAATGCCGCAGAGTCACATGAGTTTTAAGCCACAATGTAACGTGTTGAGCATGGCATTAGAGCCATGCAAACTGCTTAAACGTGGTCACGCGGTCCGGCTATTGACTGATATGGCGCTGGGCTACTATGGTGCCACTACAGTCGGTTTGCCAATAAGACGTTGTGGTTCTTGAGTGGTTCAGCCTGGCCATCGCACCTTTAGTCTCACGGGCGACCGAGCTTCCGGAGGACTTGTTGGCGGTCAAAACAAAGTGTACATTGCGCATCACAAAATGTGGGGGCGTGGGCTTTTTTGTGCTATTGATGATCCATCCGATGATGATGGCAATGATGTATACGCAATTGGGTTTGAAAAAGCGGGCAGAAATGCTGCCGCCGATGCCATCAAATATTCCCGTGGCTTTGTGTGTGTTGTGGGCGCTGATTATTTTGCCCGTAATCACGCTGTATATTAAGTTACTGTATGGATTGTGGCTGAAAACAAGCTGTTGGGTGTGTGAGTTTTTTGTTGGTGGAACTCATGCCCTGGTCGTACGCAATCAACCGTTCATGATCGGTTTATCCGGGGTATATCTTGATAGCGGTCGCCTTGGCGCTGGCCTGGATATATCGGACACCGTCGGCCGTTGGTTGGTTCGGCGGAAAGAAACATGGTTCGCGGCGCGGTTCTCAAGGCACCCGGAGACATCGAAGTAACATTAGTCCCAGATAACCAATTGATGAATTTTAAGGCGGGCAGTTTGTGTTTATCTCGTTTTTAGCTGATGGCATTTCGCACGAGGGGCATCCTTTTTCGATTTCGTCGGCTCCCTGGTTCGGGGCAACTGGGTATTACGATCAAAGCCTGGGAGATTACACGAATCGACTGTTAGCGGCTCTGCCGGGCATGACGGGACACTGCACTTGGTGGAGGGAGCTCACGGGCGATTTAGCTTATCAGTATCTCAGTAATCCCTCAACAAATTTGGATTGGCGGTGGTATCGGTATAACGCCTTTTTTAAGTATGGCGCGACATGGGAGCGCATTTCATAACATTGATTTGTACTATAGTGTGGCGCATGCCAATGAATTTATTGATTTGGCAGCTATTCAAACGGCCCAGATCAATACCTGATCGGGCATTGCGAGTGATACCGTTTGTGGCTGAGACGGAAGGTTTTTGACGGGCCAAAACGGATAACCGAGATTACGCCTGGTGCCGTCGGGCGGGAAATTTTAATCTGCACCACCGGTGATGAGAACCGTTACGCGAACAATTTAAATGCCAGTAGGTGTGCCAAACAGAAATATTCATACTGAGGAGTTTCAATGTCATGAAGCTCAAAGTAGTGGTAGCGGGTCGTATTAGCATTATTTATCGGAAGTGACAGTGCTGTTGATCATTGGCGGTTGGTGGCTGGAGCAGCATTAGTATTACGCTGAAATTGAGCCCCGGATGCATTAACTTGTATCCGGGCGGTTGTGTTTGTGATGACCAGCGGGCTGAAGATGATGACGAAACACCAGACTGGCGCGGTCAACAGGACAGAATCGACGCGATCGCCGATGCCACCCATACCTGGTAGTATGCCAAAGATTTTTTGGCAAAGTCCTTGATGCCGAAGGCGCGTTTGAGGCTCGACATGAGGTCTCCAGCTTGCCCCAGGATCCCAAGGAGGAATGGCCAGGGCGATAAGCCAACTCTGATATGGCTGCGTGCGGACGAAAATCGGCAGTGACAGCCATCCCAAATACCATGGCTCCCATGAATCCGAAGATAGTCTTGTTGGGGCTTAGGTATTTAGCCGGTTTAGCTTTGAGCCAGAGTAAGAAATTCTGGTAGCGGTACTTTCTGATGGTGCGGCCACAGATATAACCCCCGACATCACTGCTGACAATCAAAGCTGCATAGTCAAACAGATAACTGATCCGTTCGAAGTAATAAAAGTGTAATGAGCCAGGCTAACGGTAGGCCATCCAGCCAGCCCGTAGAACCAACCAGAAATGATCAGTAGTTGCGGGGCTGGCAATTTCAATCTGGATATAGCCCAGTGTCAGAACAAAAGGAGAAGTTCTGCCGATAGACGACCAAAGGATGCCGATTTGAAAACAGTAGTGGATCCTGATATGAGATAAAAACCAGAAATCCGGCTACCGCAATGGCTACACCGTTATCTCCCCTTGGTGAGCCTCAATGAGGTTGGTGGGATTGCCGTGCGCACCGCACCATCTCAAAAGCCAGGGTGATGGCAGCGGCTGCGAGCAAGGCTGCCATAGCCTGGAAGCCAGTAGACGCCGACATATACCCAGGTGCCCAGTAAACAGCGGTGAACGATCGCGGCCAAAAAGAATCGGTTTTGGTTTGGCTGGTGCGTCGACAGTTGTCATCTTGTGCCTCCTCAGGCAGGAAATAGAACGATAGATGGTAAAGAGCAAGAAATCCGGCCTCACTTAACATATAATAGAAGATGAGTGATTTTGACCCAGCAATCGAAGATTTTCCGTAATTCATAATCGTGATGGATTGAAACTGTTTGTGAAAGTAATTACGCTGACCGATGTGCCAGTGCGGGGAAAACGCCTATCTGGTACATGGATATGGTGATGCGCATGATGCTGCTCATGAGGGTTGCTACGCGCGGCGTACGCGAAGGCTTGCGGGGTAATCGTTTGGGATGCCACGCATGGGCAGCTGGTTCCGCAGTGAAGGCGTGCAGACAGAAGCAACGTTCTATTATCACGCTGAAGATTTGGAAGATGTCGTGGAGTGGAGCCGGTCGCAAGCATGGTTTGAGGAACAGTTCTGGCTACTTGGTTATAGCTTGGGTGGACTAGCGGCCGGCACATATGCTGCCGCTCATGCCAAAATGGTACGGGGTCTCATGCTGTTGGCGCCGGTTGTGAGTGGTGGTCACTTGAAACGACGGGTACCGTGGCCACTGCGCTGGTGGTGGCGTGTACGGGGACGAGTGCGGGGAATTGGCCGGTGGAATTTACCGCCCTGGAGTTTCATGGATAGCGGATGGAACTATGATTTACAGCGGGTAAGCAGGCGGCTCATTATGCCAGTACTGGTTGTTGTGGGTGCGCGCGATATCATTACTCGACCGCGGGTTTTGAGGCGGTTGGTGGCTGGAGTGTGCTCGAGTGACAAACGCCTGATAGTGATGGAAGGAATTGGGCATAGTTTTGACCGACCGGGGACCATGGGTCAACTTGACGCGGTGTTGAGGCCGTGGTTGGCGACGCAATTAGAGAAAGTATTGACCAAGACAACAGGTATGTGATAGATTGATTGAGTTACTTCGAGGGCTTGCATGCATAGACGGTCGAACATGAGGGGATATTTCTCTTAGATAGTCGACTGTCAACCATGTGTACGCAAGCTCCGTAGGGTCTTCCAGAACCCGCGGAGTAGTTTTTTGAGAACTGAATATGAATTGGGTAAAAACAATTTCATCGAATCAATAAAATGGTTCGAAATTTTTTAGAAAATCTAGCAGTCAAGTACTGCTAGTCAAACAACGTAAGAAAGTTACTTAAGGGCACATGAAGGATGCCTTGACGTAAAGTACCGATGAAGGACGTAGAAGGCTGCGATAAGCCTCGGTGAGCTGTCAATCAAGCTTTGACCCGGGGATTTCCGAATGGGGCAACCCAGCCGTGGTTATACGCGGTTACTCATATCTGAATAAAATAGGATATGGAGAGGGCACGTGGTGAACTGAAACATCTCATTAGCCACAGGAAGAGAGAGAAACCTCAATTCCCCTAGTAGCGGCGAGCGAACAGGGAAGAGCCAAAACCTTTTTACTTTTTGCCTCTTATCGAGATTACAAATTGCCTGGATCAAAGTGAAAAATACGCCAGCGAGAATGTTCGAGCGCTTAAAAAAGCGCGAGTTTCGCAGCTAAGTATTTTTTACTGGACAGGTAATACATTTGTAATTTGGATAAGAGGTGAATAAGCCGGCAGGCGAATAGTATTAGGGTGTTGTGAGATAGAGACGACCAATAAAGAGCGTTTGAGAGTTCTCAAACGGTCCTTATTGCGACGGAACCTCTGCCGAGGACCGGTAAGGTAAGAAAGTTGAAAACTAGCGGAAGGAGTTGGAATGCTCCGCCAAAGAAGGTGAAAGCCCCGTAGGCGAAAGTTTTCAGCCCTTATATCTCTATTCTCGAGTAAGCCGGGACACGTGAAACCCTGGCCGAATCTAGGAGGACCACCTCCTAAGGCTAAATATACTTTACGATCGATAGCGAACAAGTACCGTGAGGGAAAGGCGAAAAGAACCCCGGAAGGGGAGTGAAATAGAACCTGAAATCATGTGCCTACAATGAGTCGGAGCTGCGCTCTTCACTGAAAGTGAGAGCTGCACGTTCGCAGACAGCCACACGAGTCCTACCTTATTCCGGTAGGTGCGTGGTGGCAGCTACAAATATCTGCGCAATGCAGCGTTCGTCTTTAGTGATGAGCGTGGTGACGGCGTGCTTTTTGTAGAACGATCCAGCGAGTTAATTTTGAATGCGTTAGGTTAAGTCATATGACGGAGCCGTAGTGAAAGCGAGGCTTAATAAGCCGACTTAGTATTCAGGATTAGACCCGAAACCGGGTGACCTAACCATGGGCAGGTTGAAGCGCAGGTAAAACTGCGTGGAGGACCGAACCACCGACAGTTACAAATGTCTTGGATGACCTGTGGTTAGCGGAGAAATTCCAATCGAACTCGGAGATAGCTGGTTCTCCTCGAAATAGCTTTAGGGCTAGCGTCTGTTAACTACCTCCCGGGGGTAGAGCTCTGTTTAGGTAATGGACCGCAAGGTTACTGATCCTTGGCAAACTGCGAATACCGGGAGAGACTATTCAGGCAGTCAGAACGGCGGGGCTAAGCTCGTCGCTCAAAAGGGAAACAGCCCAGACCGCCATCTAAGGTCCCCAAGTCTACGCTAAGTGGGAAACGATGTGGGAATGCATAAACAACCAGGATGTGGGCTTAGAAGCAGCCATGCATTTAAAGAGTGCGTAACAGCTCACTGGTCAATTGTGATCCTGCGCGGAAAATATAACGGGGCTCAAGCGTAGCACCGAAGATGCGGATTGTGTACGCAAGTACATAGTGGTAGAGGAGCGTTCCTCGGGCAGTGAAGTCAGACTGGAAAGTCTGGTGGAGCGCGGGGAAGTGAGAATGCTGGAATAAGTAACTTTAAGGCAGGTGAGAATCCTGCCCACCGTAAGAGCAAGGTTTCCTGGGCAACGATTATCGTCCCAGGGTTAGTCGGGCCTAAGCCGAGGCGAGTAGCGTAGGCGATGGACAACGGGTTGATATTCCCGTACCGGCAATGTTGTTCCCCCATATGACGCGGCGTGGTAACAAGAGCGAATTTTTGGCTATATTCGTCTAAGCAGGTAGTCCCCTGCACAGTGCACTTCACGAGATGGTCACGATAGTGACATATTCCGAGTGGAGTGTAATGTGCAGGGGGTGAGACGCGAATGAAAGGCTTTAACCGGCTGATTCTTGTGAGCCAAGCTGACCAGAAAAGTAATGGGATTAATAGACATAGCCGCCCGTACCGCAAACCGACTCCGGTGCTCGGTTCGAGTAGACCAAGGTGTACGAGAGAACCCTTCTTAAGGAACTCGGCAATACAGCGACCGTAACTTCGGGATAAGGTCTGCCTCCTTTTTGGAGGCCGCAGCAAAAGAGCCCATGCGACTGTTTATCAAAAACACAGGTCTGTGCTAAATCGAAAGATGATGTATACGGACTGACGCCTGCCCAGTGCTGGAAGGTTAAGTGGAGGGGTGCAAGCTCTGAAATGAAGCCCCAGTAAACGGCGGCAGTAACTATAACTGTCCTAAGGTAGCGAAATTCCTTGTCGGGTAAGTTCCGACCCGCACGAATGGCGTAACGACTTGGGCGCTGTCTCAACAAGGGCCTCGGTGAAATTGCAATAGCGGTAAAGATGCCGTTTACCCGCACCAAGACGGAAAGACCCCATGGAGCTTTACTACAACTTGGCATTGGGCCGGGTTGAAGCTTGTGTAGAATAGGTGGGAGGCTTTGAAGTCAGAGCGCTAGCTCTGGTGGAGCCGAAATGTGAAATACCACCCTTGTTTTAATCTTGTCCTAACCAGTGCCGCAATTTGCGGGTGAGACTGGCAAGACAAGTAAGCACCATTTGAATCTATAACTAGATTCTAAATAAATAGATCTACCTTTATAAGCGGTAGATTTATGTAGCTTTTTCCTAACTCATGCAAAATACTACAACCTTTTGCAACTTGTCTTGTTAGACTCTTCTCATACGCAGGTTCCGGTACTGGAACAGTGTCTGGTGGGTAGTTTAACTGGGGCGGTTGCCTCCCAAAGTGTAACGGAGGCGTTCAAAGGTTGGCTAGGTACGGATGGAAATCGTATCGATAGTGCAAACGCATAAGCCAGCTTGACTGTGAGGCCTACAAGCCGAGCAGGTACGAAAGTAGGAGTTAGTGACCCGCTGTAAATTTGAATGTGGAATCTACAGCGCTCAACGGACAAAAGTTACCCTGGGGATAACAGGCTTATAGCGCCCAAGCGTCCACAGCGACGGCGCTGTTTGGCACCTCGATGTCGGCTCGTCCCATCCTGGGGGGGAAGCACCTCCCAAGGGTTTGGCTGTTCGCCAATTAAAGGGGTACGCGAGCTGGGTTCAGAACGTCGTGAGACAGTTCGGTCTCTATCTGGTGTGGGCGTAAGGAAATTTGAGAGGATTGGCTCCTAGTACGAGAGGACCGGAGTGAACGAACCTCTGGTGTATCGATTGTTCTGCCAAGGGCATTGTCGAGTAGCTATGTTCGGTCGGGATAAGCGCTGAAAGCATATAAGCGCGAAACCCACCTCAAGATTAGATTTCCCTATAGACTCCATGTAGATTACGTGGTTGATAGGCACTAGGTGTACGCACAGTAATGTGTTTAGCCGAGGTGTACTAATAGTCGATTGACTTTTTTACTTCGTTTGACTAGCAATATGTGGCTACTAGCTACTTGTTTTGACCAATTCATATTCGTTTTTTGTAACGGCTTTACGTGCTGAACAAGCTTCGGTCTGCCGCACCAATGTTTATTAGCATTGGCACGATAGACCGGTGCTTTTGGCGCGGGTGATACACCGGTTCCCATCCCGAACACCACCGTTAAGACCCGCTGCGGCGATGATACTCACTTGTGGGGAAAGTAGCGCGGTGCCGGATTATTCAAAAACCACCCTGAAAGGGGTGGTTTTTGGCGTATTGACAGCCATTGACCTTTTACGCCAACTTTCCTATAATTGATTCTGACATGCTTATTCGTCAAATTGAGTTAAAACGCCAGAAACGTTACGTTGCGCTGCTCATGGTAGCTTGTATCAGCTTAGGCTATTATGTAGTGACGAGATCATTTGCCGCTGGACCGC
This sequence comes from bacterium, assembly GCA_016699105.1. Lineage (GTDB taxonomy): Bacteria > Patescibacteriota > Saccharimonadia > UBA4664 > UBA4664. The sequence continues at coordinate 533,331 of CP064960.1, forward strand.
TAGCGGCTTTTGAGGCAGAGGCCGGAGCACTCGGTAATGGGGCTAGTAGTGTGATTATTGCCGGTGCCAGTGGCAGCGGTGTTGTCAAATTTGGAGTGGCTGCTTCACCGACGCCAACACCGGGCGGTAGCCTGAGTTTATCGCGTATTCCCTGGGAAGGTGGTCCGGCCTATTGGGGTCAGTTCTCAAAAACTAATGCTGCCGGCTGGACCGATCCAAATTTCTTCCCGATCAGTGTGTTCTTGAGTAAAGGCGATACTGGCCATGTAGCCTCGCTGAAAGATGCTGGAATAAACCTCTATATGGGCATTGAGCACGATTTCGTGAGCTCGCTGACGAACATCACCAATGGCGGGTTGTTTGCCATGCCGCAGCAAGACGAGTGGACGTCAACTGAAGTTGGGACGAATCCCAAGGCCGTAGCTTGGTTTAGTTCAGATGAGTGCGACATGGGCTATGGGGGCTGTTCCGGCACCGAGCAGCAGCAGTTAGCCACCCAGACATCATTTGTGAATAAGGTGAAAGCCTATAATGACGGGCGGTTCGTCCACGCCAACTTCGGCAATGGCATTTTGCGCACGTTTTGGTCGCCCACCACCATGAATCAGCAGGTTCAGCTGATGGATTCGGCGAGCGCCGACAAATATACCTACACCAGCCCGGATGTAGCGAGCATTATCGACGGTGTGCATGATGCACCCGACTGGCCAAATGGTGTGCCAGTGCCGCGTTCCTACTCGTATGGATGGCAAGCCGACCAAATGAAGCGGTTCCAAAGCCCAGCCAGTCCGCGGCCGATCTGGACATTTGTGGAAACGGCTATGCCATATATTGGTGAGGCGGGTGCACGCACGATTCTGCCTGAGCAAATGGAGGGTGCGGTGTGGTCGGCCATTATTCACGAGGCCCGCGGCATCGCTTATTTCCAGCACAATAACGGTACCGGCACATGCTCGGCAAACTATTCAATTGTCGATTGCCCGGCAGTGCACGCCAAAGTGAAAGCGGTGGACGCCGATGTTCGAGCATTGGCGCCGGTGCTCAACACTCAGTCGTACTACAACACTACGCGGGAAGTGAATGGCTTCACCTATTATCAGTACAGTTTTAATAATGCCACTGATGCTATGCTCAAAACGTATAACGGATCGGCATATATTTTTGCTGCCCTCGGTATGCACTGCGCCACGAGTACCTGTGCATCGGGTTCGGCCGATCCAATAGGTATGAAATCTTTCACCTTACCAGCTGGAGTGTCAGGCACTACCGTAACTGTGGTTGGAGAGAACCGGACCATTCAAGTGCAAAATGGTGCATTTAGCGATAATTTTGCGGCTGAATATAGCCATCATGTCTATCAAATTAGTTTATAGAAATCATGTGACTTAGGCTAATTTAGCTTGAACCAATCGTTCATTAATGAGACAGTTGTAATAATTATGCATATTAGATGGATATTACGAGACAAATTGGTTGCATACATGTTTGTGGGCTCGTTGGTTGTTGCAGTTGTTGGGGTGCTCAGTATGCCGTCAACTGCCCAGGCGGCCTGTTCTGCGATGCCCAAAGACAAGGGCCAGGTCAGTTTCTCGGTCGATATACCTTCGACGGGAGTTTATCAGGTGTGGTCACGGATTTACTCACCAACGGCAAGTGCAAATGGTTTTTATATCCAGATCGATCAAGCGGTTTGTAAGACGGTGGTAGGCAATGGTGGGCCGATAGACGCAGGTAAATTTACTTGGGTAAATTGGACGGATGGGGATACCAAAAAGTTATTAAGCGTCAATTTGGAGAAGGGTAAGCACACGATAATCGCGGCGGGACTCGACGCAAATCTGAGTCTTGATAAGGTGATGTTTTTAACAGATACTGCGTGCATTCCAAAAGACACAGGGACGAATTGCGATTGGATGAGCGATGGCACGTCACCCTCGCCAAGCGTATCGGTATCGCCGGGTGCAGTTCAAGCATCGCCAACACCCGATGCCAACGGGAATATTCCAGCTGGAGACAGTAGCGGTACAGGGAAAAATTCAAGTACAGATCAAAAAGGTCTGGTCGCGGGTCTTGTAAAATATTGGCCATGGATAGCTGGTGGGGCTGTGATGTTGGCGGCAATTGGTGCAGGCGCCTGGTTTGGCCGCAAGCGATTATTCGGCAAGTTTGTCCACAAGCCTCAGGTTCAGACACCGTCGCTTAGTACCCCAATGCCAACGGCACCGCCAGCTGGTAATGCGGGGGATGTGTCGAAGCCAGGCACGGTGATCCTACCGCGAGATCCCGGCGGGCCGACCGTTTCGTAAGCTGTACAGAGCAATCCCGGCAGCAACCGCCACTCCGAATGATTCTTTTTGGCCCAACATTGGTATTTCGAGAATGGTTTCGGCACTGGTTTGAGCGGCTTTAGAGACGCCATCAACTTCATTACCAAGTATGAGGGCTGTCGGACCAATAGGGGAATAGTCACAAAGCGTAAGCGAATTCTCAGCTTGTTCCAATACAATCAAATGGTAGCCTTCACTTTGCATGAGTGCAATGGCTGCCTGGATGTCGGTCAGTGGAATAACTGGCACACTTTTTTCTGCACCTAAGGCAGTTTTGGCTATTTGACGAGTATTAGCATAGGCAACATGAGGCGGACGGTTATCTTGCTGATCGACTTGGCGCGGGAATGGGGTATAGCCGACCACGTAAACTGCCTCGACAGCAAAAGCGTCGGCTGTTCGAAGAATTGAACCAACATTAGTTGTGCTCCGAATATTTTCGAGAATAAGTCGCAGTGGAAGCTTGGTCATTTGTACATAGTGTAACAGATAGATTGTAGCATAATTACTATTGACATATTAAAGTGTATATGCTACAATTCGATCCGTACTTGATTTGATCGGTAAATCCTCCAAATACTGGAGGTTATACGGTCGGTCTTTTGGCTATATTGCCAGAGTTGGTACACTTTCTATTTGTCATAATACATAACATAAGAGGAATGCATATATGGCAGGAACTCGTGCTGGTGGCATCAAAGCCGCTGCAACAAACAAAGCCCGCTATGGCTTGAACTTCTATGAGATGATCGGCCGCCGTGGTGGTAAAATCTCTCGTGGTGGTGGCTTTGCCGTCAATCGTGATCTAGCTGTTGAAGCTGGTCGCAAAGGCGGTCGGGCATCGCGCCGTAGTAAGTCTGACGTCGCAGCTTAATGCTGTTGACGGCTGATACTAATCAGACCAAATCAAAATAACCCCAAGTGTCTCTCATCAGACTGGGGGTTATTTTGTGCCGGTATTGGTGAGGGCATTACTAAAACGCGATATGATCGTCCGTTTGACGCGGCGGTCTTTGCGCCAATTGACGACCCATTTGGCGCCACAGGCAAAGCAGCCGTACGAATCTCGACCACGTTGCAGACTGAAATTATTGCAGTCTGGACATGTCGCACGCTTGGTTAGCCAACTGTCGTAAGAAGCGACTGTAGAGGCGATATGTTCTTCATTTATACTGACGTTTAAACGCGGAGCTAAATCGCGGGCAATGTCCCATGCTTCCATCTCCATTTGCAGGAGTTCCATATCATACTTGTATATCCTGTGGCCAAGCCTTGCGTGTCCGATCTCATGTAAGAGGGCGAGGCGGCCATTGTTACTACTGATGCGTCGAGTATCAAAAGTAATGGTTCTGCTCGCAGGTGACCACATAAAATACCGTCCCGGTATAAAGGTTTGGTCTGTAAAGTGATCAAGAAACTCCAAGCTCACCCTCCCAAGTGTCTTGTCCAAAATAATAGCGCGGATGATGGAGGAGCGCCAGCATAAGCGTTATAGATACGAGTTCAGGGGATTGTATTGACAGAAACCGTTAAGTAGTGGTATGATATGACCAATCGATCGTGAGGGTGACGGACGGTGTTGGGGTATTGTCTGTTAATATGACCGCCAAACGAGTGCTCACCTCCTTGTGTAACGGACAATTCAGCCGATGCCCCTACACTGCCCGTGTCGGGATTTTTAGCAGTAATTTTTAGTTTGAACATCGTTGGGTGTTGCTTGGGTTTTGGCCCCTCCAAGGTATCCACTCCTCAGCAACACCGAGCGATGTTTTAACAAGGGGACAACAGATTGACTCGTGATTCACTCAAAACAGTAATTGGCCTCGTTCTCATCGTCGGTATCGTGGGAGCGACATTTTGGTATGGTAACGCCCAACGCCAAACTCAATTACGCAAATCTGCCAACACCCAAGCGACTCCTACTCCTACGCTAAGTAGCTCTCCAACTGCCGGTGGCACTGATGGTGGCAATAACACGGCGCCAGTCAAAAGTCCATCTTCAAACGTAATTCAAGGAGGCGGAGCTTCTATTACTCCTGCCCCTACCCAACAGCCAACAGCCCAAAACGCAGTACCGACCACTGGTGGTAGTGATACCTTGCCAGACACTGGTGCGCCCATTAGTGGAATTATCGGCGCAGTGGCCATGCTTGGTGCTGCGATTTGGCACCGCCAATCGGTGGGTCAAGCCCGTCGCGCTCGTTTGCGTTAAACCCTGATATCAGGTATACTATACCTAATCACTCATAAACAGAATGCCAATCTGGAGTGAAATCTTTTTTGGAAGGAGAAGTACGCAAGCTACTTTTGAGATGCCCGTGGAACGGTATTGGTAGCATATTTTGCGGAAAATATTTCTTTTATGGCACAAGCAAAAACATTAACGATGGACGATTTACTGGCTGAAGCGCCGTTGTCAGGTATGGCAGTTGGCGACGTTGTCGAAGGTACCGTCATTGCCTCAGAAAAACATGAGGTCTGGTTAGATCTGGGTCCCAGAGGAACTGGTCTGGTAGTGGGTCGAGAAATCGAGCACTCACAAGATATTAGTCCTGGTGATATCATTTCGGCGAGTGTGCTTGATCCCGAAGACGACAATGGCTACGCCATATTGTCTTTGCGCAAGGTCGCCAAGGAAAAAGGTTGGGAATCACTGGAAGAGCGTTTTGGTAAAGGTGAAGTCTTTAGTGTTACTCCCTTTGACGCCAATAAGGGTGGTCTGCTGATCGAAGTCGACGGCATTCGGGGATTTCTGCCGGTCAGCCAGCTGAGTGCCGAAAACTACCCACGGGTAAGTGGCGCCGATAAAGACGAAATTTTGCATCGTTTGAACGCGTTGGTGAGCAGGTCGCTGGAAGTCCGGGTGCTCGATTTGAGCCGTCGTGACAACAAACTGATTTTGAGTGAGAAAGCGGCCAAGCGTGAAGACACTGAAAGCAAAGTAGCTAAGATGAAAGTAGATGACGAAGTCGAAGGCATTGCGACTGGCGTAGTAGACTTTGGTATATTTGTGAATGTCGGTGGTGTCGAAGGTCTTGTCCATATCTCCGAAATAGCTTGGGATCGGGTAGATAACCCATCGAGTTACGTCAAGGTAGGCGACAAAGTAAAGGCCAAAATCATTGCCATTGATCGCGACAAGCTTTCACTCTCGATGAAGAAGCTGATGCCCGATCCCTGGATCGAAGATGCTGCAAAGTATCAAGTTGGCAATGAAGTTGAAGGTAAAATTACCCGTATCACGCCGTTTGGCGCTTTTGTACAGGTAACGCCTGCTATTGAAGCCCTCGTTCATATCAGCGAGCTGAGCGATTCGCATGTTGAAGATCCAGCGTCATTGGTTAAATTGGGCGAGACCAAGAAGTTTAGAATCATTGCGATTGACTCGGAAGCTCACAAATTGAGCTTGTCCTTGAAATCTCCAGTTCGTAAAAAGTCCGAGGAAAAGTAAGTCCGATGAGCAAGCAGACCCGACACACCCCCATGCGCCAGTGTCGGGTCTGCCGCACACAGGCAGCCCAACATGTGCTCCAACGGTGGACGTTACAGGCGGGAACACTCGAAGCTGATACAAATCATCGGCAGCCGGGTAGAGGTTATTATAGTTGTAGCGAGCGGTGCGCCGATATTGTGGCCCACAAGTACCAGCTCAAAGGGAAGGAGTAGATCAAAAACGTGGCTTTAGCAAACACATCGCAAATCGTTGTCACAGTACCCGAAGCAATCGCCGTAGGGGAGTTTGCCACCAAACTTGAACTACCCGTGTCCAAAGTAATCGGTGAACTCATGAAAAATGGCGTCATGGCGACCATTAATGAGCAAATTGATTTTGATACAGCGGCCATTATTGGTGCCGAACTAGGTTTTGACGTCCAGCAAGAAGCGGCTCCAGTATCCGAACCACAGGGTAGCCTCAAGCAGCATTTAGCAGAAGGTGAAGGTACACCACGACCACCGATCGTGGCAGTAATGGGTCATGTTGACCATGGTAAAACCTCTTTGCTGGATGCCATCCGGTCCAGTCATGTGGCCGATAAAGAGGCGGGAGGCATCACTCAGCATATTGGAGCTTACCAAATCCAAAAAGGTGAGCGCTGGATAACGTTTATAGATACGCCGGGTCATGAGGCTTTTAGTGCGTTGCGCCAACATGGTGCCCGGATGACCGATGTGGCCGTGATCGTGGTAGCTGCGGATGATGGCGTGAAACCTCAAACCAAAGAAGCAATTCGTCATGCCAAAGAAGCTGGTGGCCAGATGGTGGTGGCGATCAATAAAATTGATAAACCGGGTGCCGATCCGACGCGAGTGCGTCAGGAATTGAGTGATCTTGGGCTCGTACCCGAAGAATGGGGCGGTGATACTGTTATGGTAGACGTGTCGGCCAAAACCCACCAAAATCTCGATAAATTAATTGACATGGTTCTGCTGGTGGCTGATGTCGAAGACCTGAGAGCTCGCTCGGAAGGTCCGGCTGACGGTGTAGTTGTGGAGTCGCATTTAGATAGTGGTAAGGGACCAGTGGCGACGGTATTGATCGGCAATGGTGTGTTGAAGGTTGGCGATTATCTCGTATCGGGGAGTACCTATGCCAAGGTACGCTCACTCGGTGATTTTCGGAGCAAACGGATAACAACAGCGCATCCGGGCATGCCGGCAATTGTTACTGGGTTCAAAGCAGTTCCGTCATTTGGTGATCGCTGGGAAGCTGTCGCCTCGGAGCAAGCCGCCCGAGCGCGGGTAGCGGCTCAAACGCGCCGTGAGCAAGCTAAATCGTTGGGTATTAAGCGAATTGACGCTTCGGGATTGTCGGCAGCCATTTCGGCAGGTCAGATCCGGGAATTTAACGTCGTGCTGAAGGCAGATACGCAAGGCTCATTGGAATCATTGGCTGAAGCGCTCGCGGTCTTACACAACGAGGAAGTTGCTATCAAAGTAGTGTCCAGTGCTGTCGGAGATATCGCTGAGTCTGACATCGCTTTTGCTAAAACAGCCAACGCCTTGTTGATTGGATTTAATGTGGCCTTGCATTCGAGCTTGCGGGCATTAGCGAATCGTGACGGCGTGCAAGTGAAATTATACCGTGTGATATACGAACTAACCGATGACTTGCGTGATGCATTGAGCTCAATGCTGGCGCCGGAAGTCATTGAGACGGTTAATGGTTTACTTGAGATTAAGGGCGTATTTAAAGTCACAAAGTCGGCGGTAGTATGTGGCGGTACGGTAACTCAAGGCAAACTCGAACCGGGCTTGAAGTTTCGTGTCCGACACGGATCGGAGGTTTCTGGTGAAGGCACCTTGGCGAGCTTGCAAAAGGACAAGCAGTCAACCAAAGAAGCTTTTGAAGGTGATACCTGTGGTCTCAACGTCAACACCAATGCCGCAATAGAGCTGGGCGACGTTCTTGAATTTTACTCTGTAACTGAAAAAGCCCGGCAGCTGTAGGCCTTTGGAGATTGTATGAGTCAGCGCGTTGCCAAAGTCGAGAGTGTCATTCAAGCAGTAATAGCTCCAGCGTTACTGGAGCTATTAGAAGCTGATGGGACCTCGGTGACGGTTACGCGCGTGGATGCAGCGCCTGATTTGCGCAATGTGTCAGTGTGGGTCGGGTTACTAGGTAAACCAGCTCAAAGTGACCGGATTTGGGCACGAATCATGGGACTACGACCAGAGTTGCAGCGAAGGGTCAGCGCCACTATGACTACTCGGTATGCACCAGTTATTCATCTGAAACGAGACAGTGGCGGCGAATATTCCGAAAAAATCGAGCGGCTGCTAGCTGGGCTCGATACCTAATTTGAGATATACTTACCTTTAGACGATAAGCATGAGGGTAATGAGTGCGTGGATGAGCATGGACCAGGTTATTCACCTGATAATGAAGCTCCACCGACCAGGCCAATAGAAATACCGCCTGGAGTTTTTGGTACGACAGAGTCGATTGGTAATCCCGACGATCCCACAGATAGAGAAACTGCTCATGAGAGCCATTTTACGCCTCCCGTAGAAGACCCATTTCATGGTGATGACGGTGTTGAAGCTAAGGCACGAGGAATTGCCCGGGCACGGGCGGCAATCGAGCGTGCTCTTGGTTTGGGGCTTCCTGGCGAAAGTCGGCGAGAACGCCGAAATCGTCAAAAAATTGGCGAGACGTTATCGCAAGCTGGAATTGATGAAGATGCTGGTCTGAGTAGGGCGCGTGATGCACTAGCTGCTGTTGTAGACATGCATACCACTTCTGAAAATCCACAGCCAGATGAGAGTCAAGAACCATGGCGGAAACGAAAGATAAATCAGCTGCGTGAATATTCAAATGCGCGGTGGGGCGAATTTTTAAATCAAGTACGACAACCATCAGAGACCGATGAAATATTAGAAGAGTCAACTGGGAAATCTGTTGAACCATCAGAGCTACCATCACAAATGGCTCGTATTCGGGGCTACTCAACGAAGCGCAGCGTATTACTGATGCCGATGAATCTGCCATCCGTGAGCAAGCAATTATTTTGCTGGCTGTTCGTCGTGCACTATTAGCCTTAAATGTGGCTCAAGAATCAGCGTCAGGTGAGCGCGGAGATTTATCGATTGAAACGGTTCAGCCTGTGGGGGCACCTGGTCATGATGAAGTAGAACAGTTTAATGAAATAGCCAGATATTGTCGCCAGAGTTATGATCGATTGCGAGGCGCTCCAGAGAGTCCGAATATTCCTGTGTCGGTAACGATTGAGACAGAACAACCAGAAACTTTGCCATCTCCTGATGTTCCGTCAGTAAATATAGATGATCAGGTGAGTCGTGAGCAGCTTCACGAATGGCTTTGGTCTAGCCAATCTGAACCACTTATTCCGGAAGTGGCTAAGGCAAATTTAACAGGTCATTATACTGAGTTGCATTTGCGATACGATCGACTCGACAAATTGGTTGCGCGTCATTCGAGTAAACCAGAATCTATGACAGTTAGCACCGACTTCACAGCAGATGAGCGGGCACAATTGATTGATAAATTGAAAGCAGACTTAGGCTGTCAAACTGAGCTGGCACAAACTATTGGTTACCTTCCAGAGGAGCCGAGTAAAGAGAAAGGCGTAGTTGCACGACGTAATAATGCTAAGCTGCGAATGCGGAATTGGTTGAGACCAAAGCCGCATCGTAAAGACCTCGGAAAGAAGCTCAAATTCACGAAGTTATCCCAACACGTAATTCTCGTATAGCACTTGTAGTGACTCGGGCGGGTACGTTACAACAATCTGAGATTCAAGGTGTCCATGTGATGATGATGCCAGATCCAGTATTTAGGCTAGCAGCTGACGCCTCAGCTCGGCTTGAAGTTACCGATATGGCAAAGGCTTATATTGTAAGTCCAAATACTTTTCAACTATCAAATCCATTGCCGACTCCTCCTGGCGCCATTTCAAGGATTCCTGAGACTCGAAACGCCACATCTATACCTGTTATTGAGAATGGGCCACGTGTACCTATGCCGACACCCGAATTGCCACAGGCATCGACGCAAGTGCCTACTGAGAATGGTATACAAGCGCCATATGTCCCGGGAATGGGTACTATTGGGCCACAATTTTTACGCGCTGCAAGTAGTACAGTTGTTGAACATCGTACAGGCCGTCAGCGCGAAAGACGTGCGAGTGAAACGATTGATTTGGCTCACAGTATGCTGGGCATGAAGACAAATGCGGTTGCACATGAGGCGCTACTGAGACAAGACGCGGTTTATCGAAGTGAGTATCAAGCTGCGACTTCTGCTCATGAAGTGGATCGAGATCGAGCACTACGTGATTTTTGGGAAACCCATGCCGGTCAGCTGGCTCAGCAGCGTGAGCTGCTGCAGGGCCCCCTCCAACCTCATGAGTTAAAGCGGGTGGAATTGCTTGGACAACTACTGAAGAGTTCGGAACAAGAAAAACAATTACAATCGTTGATGACAACATTAGTGAAGCGGGCTGCCGATGCAACTGAGCGGTCGCCGATTGAAATCGAGATACCGGCTGACAATCCTGATGACCCACTGGAAAAAACACGATGGGCTGTTGAAGGTATTCTTGACCTTGCTATTGCTGCCCGAGCTGAAGGAGCAACAGAAATTGAGCAGAAAGCTGATCCATTTGCAACCAAGAATAATGCAAAAGAGGTTCAAGAAGCTCTTAGTCGGATATCTGACATTTGGCTGGCAAATCAATTTATCGATACCGTTTATTCAAAGTCAGTACCAATTAATGATCCCGAAATCTCGGCCAAATTGGGCGCTGAAATTGTTGCAATCATGACTTCAAATGAAGCAGATACCGGATTTACTGAAGCAGAATTTGCTCAATTGGGGGCAGCCTTAACTGCTCGTCCAGCCGAGCTTCGTAAACAACAAGAGGCGGAGATCGGGCCATTTGCTCAGACTTTTTTCCGAGCATTTGAGGCGCTGCCTGACTATGAACCACCCGGCGGCGATGATAAAAAAATGTGGAAATTAACACCAGAACGAATAGCGGAGCGACGCCAGCTGCTGAATGGATTCAAAAAGCAGGCGGTTCAGAATCATTTGTTTGAACAAGTGCCTCCGGATGCAGTTGCCGATTGGTCGTGGGACGTAAAACCAGTTGAACAGGCCGATAGCCCTCGGACACAGAAATGGGCGCCAGAAGCTTTAAGTGTGTTCCAAGCCCTGGTGCGCGAACGGGATTTACTTGATCGACAAGAGCTTGATAATAAGTTGAAAGATCTTGGTGAGGTGATCAAACGACCAGATGTTAAAAATCCGGGTGATTCTTGGAAATTTGTTGAAGGTAGTGTTCAAAAACCTAGCCGATCCGGAGGCACTCGTTAAGGCAAAGGAGCGCTTGATTCGTGATGGGTTCGTAGAGCGGGTTAGTGTAACACAATCTGATGGTGCACTAACCGAGGTGTATAAGGTTATTGTAGATCCTAACAATCGACCACAGCTTGATCCAACAGTTGCTGAAATCTGGCAAACAATCGAGAGACTCGAAATTCGGAACAATTTGACTGGTATACAGCCACCAGATACGACGACAACTACTGTTGAAAATCAGCCTGGTGGGCGCATAGAGTTTACGCCTGATGTAGTCAATAATTTGGCAAATAAATTAGCAGGCGATGCCGTTGCTCCGGATGTGCTGGCTGACGTTAAGCGACAGACTCAAGACCTGATCGTAGAAGCTGTGGCCAATCGGTGGGCTAGTATTTATTCTCCCAGCGCTGAAACTGATCGGCAGTTTTATAGTTTGAACTCGGGTGTGGCCGATGAGCAAGTTGCAGCCTTTGGGGCACTGATGAATGTGGTTAACCGGCTGGGCGAACTGGGGCAAACAGTGGAGGTCGATGAGCAAGCAGCACTGGCTCGGCGTCAAGAAGCAGTACAGACAACACGGCGCGAACTGTCTGCCGCAGATATTACGCGTGAAGCAGCCTATTTGGAAAGGACTGCACAGGATTTAATGCAACAGCGGTCAGAGTTAAAAAGTAACAAAAAAAGACGCTAATCGTAGAGCTTTACTCAAGCTTGGTGAAACCATGGTGCGTCGTGGTTTTGCAATAGAAACTTAAAGAAGGTGAAATTGCACCGGCTGAGGGTATATTAGACGCAGACGCCCGCAAAGCGATCGATACCTATAATGCGTTTGTACGATTTACCGCCGGTCAGACGAGTTTTGATGATGAACCGTATGATCGACAGTTTGAAGCCGATAAGATGCGAGAGCGAGAGCGGGTAGAGACTGAATTTGAGGATCGTTTAAGCTTGATCGAGAATGATATACTGAGCAATTTCGTAAACTCGTTTGACACAAGTATTGAAGCAGCCAATGATGCTGATGCCTTACGTGCAGGTATTACAGCGATGTTTAATAATGCTATCGCGAATGGTCTAGCGCAACGAAGTGCTGGAACAGCGAATTTGGAGCCTGTCATGATACCGAATACTGACCGTGAATCAGAAGTATCAAAATCATTTGTTGATGCCTTCAACGATGCGCGTCAACGAGTCTATAGACGTGTGGCAGAACTGAGAGATACTACCTAAGAGTTGGTTGTATTAGAGCGAATGGCCGGCTAGAAAAGCGCTCGCGGGCATGTCTTTGGAGCCAGCGGGTTTGAGGGAGTCTATTATCAAAATGCCGTCAGTAGTATGGCATATTAGTTGTTTGCCGATTTTTCAAATGTGCCAGCAGGCTGCAAGAGTGGGTTAGGGTCTAACCAAATATGGGCACCGGTGATAGTGACATCGGTGCCGGTGATGGTCGTTATGCTCCCTGGCCAGCCGGCATAGGCTCTGATTTGACGCTCAATATGGCGAGCCGGCTGCTGCCAGTTGATCTGGCTCATTGGCTTGGTAAGGCGTTGATCATATGAGGCTTGAATATCATCTTGAGGTTGGGCTACCAATGTACCATCGATAATACTGGGAAGAGTTTTAATGAGCTGCTCAGCGCCAAGTAGTCCCAAGTGGTCAGCTAGGGCTTGCTTAGTTATGGTATCCGCAAGCGGTACGGTAACTTGATAAAATACTGGTCCCGCGTCCATGGCTGGAGCGAGCTGCATCAATGAGATGCCGGTGATATTGTCGCCATCTCGAATAACGGCTTCCAGAGGTATTGGTCCGCGATGGTGGGGTAAGAGTGAGGGGTGTAGGTTAATAATACCGTGCGGAAACGCTTGGATGACACTGGTTGGCATGAGTCGGCCATAGGCCACAAGTATACCTATATCGGCTTTTAGTGCCGTGATTTCATCAGTGGAGATGTGTGAAAGGAGGAATGTTGTGGGTGGCAGCAAACGTACTAATTTCTAATTCCCGATGCTTTCGCGATGATCCGGCATTGGTGCTCGTGACAATAGCGCAGATATTGTAACCAGCAGTTTGTAATGCTTGCAGTACTGGCAACTGTGTAGTTACTCCTGTAGCCAGCCGCTCATTGCCAAAAAGATGAGGCGCTTGTTCATGAAGTGGTGGTTGAGCTGAGGGCAGGTACAAATTTGCCTTCAGCGGTTAAACGAAACAGTTTGGCCTGGTCTTTGATATGGTCAACGAACACCGTGCCGTTGGTGTGGTCTATTTCATGCTGAAATACCCGTGCCAAAAAGCCGGTAGCTGTTAGTCTGATAGGCTTACCCGAAAGGTCTAAGGCTTTGACTTTGACTTTGGGATAGCGAGCGACCGAACCATAGAGGTCTTTGACGCTCAAGCAACCTTCGAGATCTTCGATCGGCTCACCTTCATATTTGGCAATTTCCGGATTGATTAACACGCTGAAGCTGCGGTCGGACTTGTCATCAAAGTTATTGCGCACGACTACGACGCGAAGTAATTGTCCGACTTGGACAGCAGCTAAAGCGGCACCAATTTCATGGTCTCGGCTCGACTCCCACTCAAGGGTGGCGGCAATCATACCGGCGGCCAAATTTTGGACGTCGTCGTCGATGTGACCGATGCGTACAGATCGTTGGTGTAAGCGCGGGTCAGGTAGGGTAATGATGTCTTGTGCAGTCATACCCTGACATTGTACTAGAGTAGGTTGATAGGGTCGAGATCTACAATCCAAGAAGTGCCGGCAAGTTGTTGGGCGATTTCCACTAAGGGTGGCCGCCGCGGGCTTTTGACGGTGATGGTCCAACGGTAATGATTGGCGATGGTCTCCAGAAAGGCCGGTGCCGGTCCAATGATTTCAAGCCCCCGCACCCGTCTGAGCTTCTGCGCAAGCTCGGTAGCTTGACGTTGAGCGGCGGCTGAAGACGATTGGCTCGTTTCGAGATGTAGGAGATAGGTGAATGGTGGATAGCGGAGTGCCGAGCGTTCAGCGAGCTCGGTGGCTACGAATTCGTGGTAGTTATGAATTGCAGCAGTTGTAATGGCAGGGTGCGTCGGTGAATAGGTCTGGACATAGACATGTCCTGGTCGATCACCGCGACCAGCACGACCAGCTACCTGATTGAGTAATTGGAAGGTACGTTCAGTGGCAGTGAAATCTGGTAAAAACAAGAGTGTGTCAGCGCTAATGACACCAACGACATCAACCGCTGGCAAATCGAGTCCCTTGGCGATCATTTGGGTGCCAATAACAATATCAAGTAGTCCGCGATCGAGTTTTTTGAGGGTGTCTTTGAGGTGTTTGAGCGTGGCCGAATCGCGATCAAGCCGGGCAATCCTGGCTTCAGGAAACAACCGAAGTATTTCAGCCTCAACCCTTTTGGTACCGACTCCCAGCAACTTTAGATTGGGACTCGTACATTGGGCGCAGATTGCTGGTACCGCTTGGCGCCAATTACAGTGATGGCAAATGAGTCGCAGGCTGTCGGCGTGAAAGGTGACAGGCAAGTGACAATTGGGGCAGGTACTAACATAGCCACAATCATCACACACTTGAGCCGACGCACTGCCGCGCCGATTTAAATACAACAAAGCTTGGCGTTTTTGGTCCAAGGCTTCAGTAATGCCGGCAATAAGTGGCTCGGAAATAATTTTACTTTGTTTGAATAAATCTTTGTTGCGTAAGTCGATGATCGTGCTTTTGGCAGCGGTAAGTTGTTAGCTCTTGTCGGTAGGAAAACAGTCTTAAATCGGCCTTGTGTAGTTAAATATTGTTCATTAATTCCGGGTGTCGCCGATCCCAGCACGAGGCGTGCGGTGCATAACCGAGCCAAATACGTGGCGACAGCGAGGGTGTGGTAGCGTGGTTGGCGGTCTTGTTTGTAACTGCTTTCGTGACATTCGTCGACGACAATCAGCCCGATCTGCCAGGCAGGCAAGAATAGACAAGAACGAGGACCAATAATGATCTTTGGTTGCTTGGCGTCAGTCGCCGCTAATGCTTGTTTCCAGATGCTATGGCGGTTAGCCTCAGTCATTTTGGAATGACTGGCCAGTACTACGCCACTGCCGAACGTGGTTTCGAACTGACGGACGATTTGAGGGGTCAAGGTGATTTCCGGTACTAAGATGATGGCACTGCGATTTGAGGCTAGGCATTTAGTTACCAGTTCAAGGTAGACCCGCGTTTTACCTGAACCGGTGACGCCTTCGAGTAATATTCGGTCGAGTTTCGGATCAGCTAGGACTGTCAACGCATGCTGTTGGTCTGAGGTTAGAGCAAAAGCTGGCAATCCAGTACCAGATGATGGTGTAATTTCAACAGTAGTCCGGCGATGTTTACTTAGGCCGGTCGGTAAAAACGTATTCCAAACCGTAGTTAACGAAGTAGCATAGTACGTGCTCATCCAAGTAGCCAATTCTTGGAGATAGGTTGGTAACACCGGCACATCCAGTGCCGTTCCCACTGACTTGGTGGCAAAATCCGGTTTAGTTGTAATTTGTTTGACGACACCAATCAGTTGTCGCCGGCCAAACGGTATCTCCACGATGGTGCCAGAGCCAGTCCAGCTGGACCATGATACGTAAAGACACTGGCAACCCCAGTGTAGTTGGTGGGTACGATCTGATAATAGTGGTCGGACATGGAGATATCATACCAAGCTTGATACAATTAACGTGTATGTATTTCTCTGACCGGCACGAAGCTGGTAATTTACTGGCTGAAGAACTCATGAAATATCGATTTGAGCCAACGTCAGTTTTGGCTTTGTCGCCGGGTGGAGTAGCTGTGGGCGAACAAATCGCTAAACGATTACATTGTACGCTGTCTTTGCTGTTGACAGCGCGCATTTCAGCACCGGGAGACGACAGTTTAGTGCTAGGTACGCTCGATCAAAGTGGCGTATTTACTTATAATTCCATGATCAGTGCTGGTCAAATGGAAGAGTACATGGAAGATACACGTACGTTTCTGGAAGAAGAAAAGTTGCGTCATTTGTATCAGATGACAACGTTGTTAGGTGAAGATGGGGATTCGAATATGGATCGGTTGCGGAATACCAATGTCATTATTGCGACTGATGGAGTTAAAAATGGCATTTCCATTGATGCCGCCATGAATTATTTACATCATGTGCCCTTCAAAAAGGCGATAGCAGCTATTCCGGTGGGCCCTGCTGAAGTAATTGAACGATTGCATGCGATCGTCAATGAACTGCATTATTTGTACATACCGGATAATTTTATCAGAGTTAGTCATTATTTTACTGACGAACCAGAAATTGATCCCGACTCAATAATAGAGCGACTCAATAGCGTCAAAGCAAACTGGGTTTGACGAGATTTATCAGGTAGCCTATAGTGAGTAACCAGATATGAGTCTACGAGTCAAACTAGCAATTATCGCTCTGCTTGCTGCTATGTCGGCAGTATTGGCCTACCCCAGGGAAGACCAGTTGTTTGCAGCTATTGGCCTCAAAGACACCGTCATGAAAGTGCGCCAGGGTTTGGATTTGCAAGGTGGCGCGCAACTGGTTTTTCAAGCCGATTTAAACGGTGTCGAAGCTGCCCAGCGTAGTTCGGCTATACAATCGCTGATTGCTGTGATTAATAAGCGAGCTAATTTCGGCGGTACCAGTGAAATTGTGGTTCAGCAGCAGGGGAGTGATAAAGTCAGTGTCAGTTTACCGGGCGTCAAAGATGTTGATGAAGCCATTTCGCGTATTGGTAAGACAGCTAATCTGACGTTTGTAGAAATTAATGCTGCCGATGGTACTCAGACTCCAACAGGCATTGATGGTAAAGATATCGATTCAGCTACTGCTGACTATGATCCGCAAAAATTGCAGCCAGTCGTACGATTGAAGCTCAAATCCGGCGATGCTACCAAGCGATTCGGTGAGATGACGACTAAATTGAGCCAAACTGGTAATTTGTTACTGGCCGTACTCGATGACCAGCCAACATTTGGCCCAGCCAGAACTGAAGCCATCAATGATGGTATCGCCATACTTTCAGGTAATATGGACATCGCTGAAGCCCGCAAAATAGCTGAAGAGATCACGGCTGGTGCATTGCCAGTGCCCGTCACTCTCGTTGAACAACGCTCAGTTGGACCAACACTCGGACAAGAAAGTGTGAGTAGGTCATTGGTGGCAGGGCTTATTGGCTTGATAACGGTAGCTCTATTCATGATTGCGTATTACCGCTTGGCCGGAGTTTTAGCCGTATTGGCGCTCACGTTTTATACAACTCTGACGCTGGCGATATATAAATTGTCGGGCTTTGTACCGGGGTATACGATCGTGCTGACACTGGCCGGAATTGCTGGCTTTATTTTGAGTATTGGCATGGCGGTTGACGCAAATATTTTGACCTTTGAGCGGTTGAAAGAAGAACTGCGGGCGGGAAAGAGTTTTCGTATGGCGACCGAAACTGCGTTTGACCGTTCGTGGACGAGTATTCGAGATTCGAATGTCAGCACGCTTATTACCTGTGTGATTTTATTTGTGACTTCGGGGTCGACGCCGATTATTCGAGGCTTTGCAGTAACACTGGGCTTAGGTGTACTTATCTCAATGTTTACCGCTATTGTCGTGACTCGTAGCTTGATGCGCGTCGTTATCAGAGCACCTTGGGCTCGTAATCCCAAATTCTATGGCTTAAAAATAGCTCAACCGACGAAGGCAGAGGAGGCACAAGTATGAATATAATTGGCCACCGACGGTTATGGTATGCGATCTCGCTGCTGTTGATCGTACCGGGAATTGTGTCTTTGTGGTTTTGGGGATTGCGACTGGGTATTGACTTCAGCTCAGGTCAATTATTGACTGTGCGCGGTGAAGCAACACAGGCCGTGGTCGATGAGGCTGCCATTGGCTTTGGTTTCACTGATATTGTGGTGGTACCGGCCAGTGGTGACCAAACGCAAATACGATACCGTGATCCATCGGAGCAAAAAGACCATGAAGCTAATCACCAGCGGTTCCGGTCGGCCTTGGAACAACGAGGGCTAGTGGAATTGTCTTTCGATTCGGTGGGACCAACGGTATCGACGTCCATTGCCCAAAATGCAATCTTAAGCTTGGTGCTCGCGAGTGTAGCAATTGTGCTCTACATCGCCTATGCTTTCCGTAATACGCCGCCGCCTATATCGAGTTGGAGTTTTGGGTTTATGGCAGTCGCAGCATTGCTACACGATTCGTTACTCTTGCTGGGTATATTTTCGCTGCTAGGACATTTTTGGGCAGTAGAGATAGATGCATTGTTTGTGACGGCAGTACTGACAGTTATTGGTTTTAGTGTGCATGACACAATTGTGGTATTTGACCGCATCCGTGAGAACTTGCGACGACGAAAGGGTAGTTTTGAGCAAATCGTGAACGACTCAATCTTGGAGACACTGGCACGGTCGCTGAATACTTCATTTACCGTCATGCTGACGCTATTGGCATTATTGTTGTTTGGTGGTCACTCCATTCGGATGTTTGTCCTAGCACTCTTGATCGGAATTGCTGCTGGTACGTATTCGTCGATATTTAATGCCTCACCATTGCTTGTGACATGGTACAACTACCAACAACGACGAATGGCCCGTCAATCAGCAGTTCGTCGCAAACACGCCTGATATAGCCGGCATAAAACTTGTCGGAAAGGGATGTTGTAAAAAAGACTTGCATTTAGCTTACGCTTGGCGTAGGGTTAGGTAGTAAATAACAAATAACAAAATACAAACAGATGCTGGAATTATTCATAACGTCAAAAACGCGACGTAAAATCATCGTCGTATATACTAAATATCCTGATTTCCGAATGCACGTTCGAGGTCTTGCTAAAATGATCAAAGAAGATCCTGGCAACGTGCAGCGTGAGCTCAAACGCTTGGCGGAAGTTGGCTTTGTGATAGTCAAAGATGAAGGTAATTCTAAAGTTTATGCCGCTAACCCGCGGTTTTTGCTGTATCGCGAATTGCAGGGACTGGTGCTCAAGAGTCAAGCGCGACGTGGGAGCCGACAATTATGAAACAGATGATTGGGTTAATTCTTGATCTGTGGCAACCCCGGCCAGTTTACCGACCGCGATTATATGATTATCGGACACCTGAGCCGCCGATGGGTTTTGTTTTGCGTAGTGATCCCAACTATTTTTTCTTAGCTCGCAAGTTTTAGTTACATCCGATTCGTTCTTGATATACTTGGTTCATGAGTGATCATAATCAGAACCGGGATATGTCGTTCGATATACCACCGATTGTACAACAATTGTTGGCTAGTCGCGGCGTGAATACGCCAGAGGATATCAAACGATTTTTATATCCAGATTTTATGTCAGAACTCCATGACCCGCTGGCGATGCTGGATATGGATAAGGCTGTAGCGCGCATAGTCCAAGCTATCGAGCAGCGCGAAAACGTGGTCATATATGGCGATTATGATATCGATGGCATTACGGCAACGGCATTGCTAGTATCGGCTTTCGAGCTTTGGGGGCTACCAGTTACTTCGTATATTCCCGACCGATTCGAGGAAGGATATGGTATCAACCAAGACGCGCTCGTTGGCCTCAAGGCAGCCGGTGCCGAACTTGTCATCAGTGTAGATTGTGGCATTACGAGTGTGGCAGAAGCCGAGTGGGCACAGCAACATGGTCTTGATCTGGTTATAACTGACCATCATTCGCCGCCCGAACGCACACCCGAGGCGATTGCGGTCGTGAACCCGAAGCGTGAAGGCGATGAATACCCGTTCAAGGAGTTGGCTGGTGTGGGTGTGGCCTACAAGCTGGTCCAGGCTGTAGCCCAAGGCTTAGGTCGGCCCGATGCCGGACAACTAAAGTGGTTACTTGATCTGGTGGCCTTAGGCACCGTCTGTGACGTTGTGACGCTAACTGGCGAAAATCGGGCACTCGTCTATTTTGGGCTCAAAGTCTTGCGTCAAACGCGACGAGTTGGTCTGCGGGCATTGGCGGAGGTAGCAGGAATAGATATAACTACTATTCGCAGTTCACATTTAGGGTTTGGCTTGGGGCCACGGCTCAATGCCGCTGGTCGGTTAGAGCATGCGGCTTTAAGCCTAGAGCTTGTATTAACTACTGACGAGCTAAAAGCCCAGTCGATCGCGCAAATGCTAGACAATCTCAATCAACAACGGCGGAGCGATCAAGCGTCGATTGTAGAAGGGGCACTCGTTCAAGCTCAGACCTTTGTGGCCGATCCGGTTGTGGTTTTGGCACATGAAGCATGGTCGCATGGAATAGTGGGCATTGCGGCGGCAAAAGTGGTTGAGCAAGTTGGTAAACCAGTGCTGGTAGCTCAAATATTGGGAGATCATACCAAAGGTTCTGCCCGCAGTGTGCCTGGTTTTAACATAGTTGAAGCTTTGCGAGCCAGGCCGGACTTATTCATCAAGTTTGGTGGTCACGCTTACGCTGCTGGATTTACAATTGCTACCAATCGTTTAAACGAGTTACGCAATCATCTCAATGCGTATTGGCGACAAAACTTACCTGCAGATTTAGATTTAACGAATCGTGGCGATATTCAACTGGATAGTGTCGGGATGATCGATGGTAAGCTCATGGCAGCGCTTCAAATGCTTGAGCCATTTGGGAACGGTAACCCAGAACCGGTTATTGAATTGCAAAAGATACAGTTGGTTGATACTAAATTGATGGGTAGCAATCGCCAGCATGTGCGCGGAACACTCCGTGACTTAGAGTCGGCTCGGTTGCCATTGGTGGCGTTTGGCTGGGGAGACCGACTTGACGAATTGGCACAAGCGACTACACTGATAGGCACTTTGAACCAAAATGATTGGCGCGGAGTCACGACAGTACAGTTTGTGGCAAGGAGAATACGAGCTTGAGTACATTGCGTATACAATACAATACAGATCGGTTTTCAGAATCCCAAAACGAAGTCATTAATAGGGCTTTTGAATTTGGCCAGCAAGCACATAGTGAGCAGCGTCGAGCGAGCGGTGAACCTTTTTTTATGCATCCAGTAGCTGTGGCCGAAATTGTGGCGGGCTGGGGTCTCGATCATGAAGCTGTGGCCGCTGCTTTATTACACGATGTCGTCGAAGATACAACGGTAACGGCAGCCGAACTGGAACAAAAATTTGGTGCGGTCATAGCTGAGCTTGTTGATGGGGTGACAAAACTACGATTGTCAGCCCATCCGCGCTTGTCAGACGATTCAAGGCCGGCCAGTAGTGAAAATTTGCGAAAATTGTTACTGGCGAGTACGAAAGATGCGCGGGTGTTGCTCTTGAAATTGGCGGATCGCCTCCACAATTTGCGGACACTTGAACATCTACCGGTGACGAAACAACGACTCATAGCTCGTGAAAGTTTGGAAGTATTTGCACCAATCGCTGATAGATTGGGTATGGGTTTAGTGAAGGGGGAAATGGAGGATCTGGGTTTTCGATTTGCTATGCCAGAAGAGTATGCGGATCTGGTGCGTCGCCTGAAATTGCCGACCAGGCAAGCTCAAGCTGAGCTAGAGACTCTGAAACGGTCGATTCAACAGCTCCTGGAGCAATCTGGTATTGAGGTTTTACAAATTGAAGGCCGCCGTAAACATGCCTGGAGCATAAACAAAAAACTAGCCAAAGTGGAAGGCGATATCGATAAAATTTATGATCTGGTAGCTATGAGAGTAATAGTGCCAACAGTCGCCGATTGTTATCAGACACTGGGGGTATTACATCAAAACTACAAACCCTTGATAAATAGAATCAAAGATTATATTGCCGTGCCAAAGCCGAATGGGTATCAAAGTTTACACACGACGGTATTTGGCTTGAAGGGACGGATTACTGAAATTCAGATTCGGACTCCTCAGATGCACGCTGAGGCGGAACATGGTTTGGCGGCACATTTCTTTTACGACCAACAAAAAAACAGCAAAGCTTATGCGCGCCGGTCAGAAGTGACGCCGACTATGCCACCTAAGTCTGGATGGGTGCGGCAGCTGGGTGTGCTGGCGCAAGAAGCTGGTAGTTTGCAAGAATTTGCTCAAGGGGCAAAATTGGAACTTTTTGCCGACCAAATTTATATCTTTTCTCCCAAAGGTGATTTGTACGAATTGCCAGATGGTTCGACACCGTTAGATTTTGCTTTTGCTGTCCACTCTGGTGTCGGTTTGCGGGCGTTGGGAGCTCGGGTAAATGGCAAAATGGTAGGGCTCGATTCACTACTTGAAAATCGTGATGTGGTGGAGATTGTGACACGCAAAGAGCCTGCGCCAAACCGAGATTGGTTAAATTTTGTCGTCACGAGCAATGCTCGCAATCGCATAAAAGCTTGGTATCGGGCTGCGAGCCGAGAGACAAATATTGTCACGGGTAAACAGACACTTGAGCAAGCCTTAACAGTTTGGGATATCAAGAAGATTGACCAATTGCCAAAACGGGTAGTAGCTGAGACGTTGGATACACTTCATCTCAAAGATCTTGATGAGCTGTACGTTCAGGTGGCGGAAGGTAGTTTATCGGCTAGCCAAGTAATAAAAAAACTTATACCTGACGCCGCCCGCCCAGCCAATGCTCCGATTGTGAAACGACACGAACCAACCGGTCGAGTACAGGTGGCGGGTGACGAAATATCATATACGTTGGCGCCCTGCTGTCATCCAGTGTATCCTCAACCGCTGGTTGGCTATATCACTCGAGGTAAAGGTGTTACCGTGCATGTCCTCGGCTGTCGTAATGTACCCAATGATGTGGAACGTCTCGTGGCGTGTCAGTGGGAGACGAGTGGTCACGCGGCTGAGCAGTTGGTTGTGTGGTTGCAGCTTCGAGCGGCTAACCGGGTCGGATTGATAGCCGACATCACCGGCATTATTGCCCGCCGGCATCTTAATATGATTGCAATTAGTAGTGATGGTGTCACAAATCTGGAGAAGAAGATTGAATCGATGATTGAACTGGGGGTTGAACTACCAGATATGTTTGTACTGGCTGGTCTGATGCGGCGATTGGCTCGTGTCCCCGGAATGGTAGCGGTTGAGCGGACAAAGTCCGGCAATTGATCATGGTGGTATGCATGTGGTACGCTTGGCACCGTAATCAAGCAAGATAGGAACACAACGTGGCGAAGGCTCAGATACAATCGGTTCGTGGTATGTATGACATCCTCCCAGAGCGGCGGAGACTTTTTGACCATGTGATGAACGTATTTAGCCAAGCGGCTGACGATGCCGGATATGGTCGGGTTGAAACACCATTACTTGAAGATGAAGCATTGTTTATCCGATCGGTAGGTGAGGGTACCGACGTAGTCGACAAAGAGCTCTATAGTTTTGAAGACCGGGGCGGTAAACGATTAGCACTGCGTCCTGAAGGTACAGCCGGTGTGGTACGGGCGTACCTTGAACATGGTATGGCATCGTGGCCGCAACCGGTCAAATTGTATTATTTGGAAGAAATGTTTCGCTACGACAGGCCCCAAGAGGGTCGGTATCGGCAACACAAGCAGATGGGTGCTGAAGTTATTGGGGATGCACATGCTAGTACCGATGCCCAATTGATCGTGTTGCTCGGACGGGTGTTGAAACGTTTACGCCTGCCCGGGATTAGCTTGCAACTCAATACGATTGGAGACAATGCCTGTCGTCCAGCGTATCGCAAGGTATTGGTAGAGTATCTCCATGCCCACGAACAGGAACTCGCTGCAATTGATAGAGAACGGGTTGCCAAAAACCCATTGCGAGTGCTCGACTCAAAAGAAGCGAAAACCCGAGCAGTTTTGGAAGACGCACCTCAGACTTTGAACCATTTATGCGAAGACTGTCAGGCTCATTTTGCTGGAGTATTAGAGTATTTGGATGACTTAGGTGTTAGTTATGAATTAAATCCGTTATTAGTACGAGGATTGGATTATTATACTCGGACGGTGTTTGAATTCTATGGTGAGCGTGAAGGGTCACAAAGTTCATTAGGTGGTGGTGGCCGGTACGATCTCTTGATTGAGCAATTGGGCGGGTCAGCAACGCCGGCTGTTGGTTTTGCATCGGGTATTGATCGAGTGCTTTTGGAAATGGAGAGTGCGGCAGTTGTGCCGGAACTAGCCAAGGTCAAAGGGGTGTATGTCGCTTCATTGGGCGAACCAGCGCGTTTGGCTGCATTTCGATTGACGCAAGGATTACTTGATGCTGGCGTCCGCGCTAGTGGCATGGTTGATAAGGATAGTATTGGAGCTCAACTGGCTAGGGCAGATCGCCTGGGTGTGCCTTATGCCGTTATTATTGGTCAACGTGAAGTACGTGATGAAACTGTTATCTTGCGAGATATGGCCTCAGGTGCGCAGGAGATTGTCCCCATAAAGTCGATTATCGCTGAACTTCGTCTAAGGTTTGGTATTACTTAGTTTTTAGGAATAAGTGGTGCTACCTTGAGACCCAAAATAATCGCCAATATAACTGCAAATCCACACATTATGGAGGGGATTCCGGCGCGTGACTGGGGTAATAGATGATAAATAATTAGTGTTGGTAAGATAAAGCCTGCATAGCCTAAAGCAAGCCATTTTAATGGACGACGGCGAGATGGCAGAGCAAAACTTGCACTGACTGTTGAAAGTATGATTCCCAGCAGAACAGCACCTGAGTAGTAATTGACCCACATTGTTCTAAATGGTTCAGAAAGCTTAAAGATTGTGTAGTTGCCCGTACATACAGCTTGGTTGAGGGTAGAAGGTACGAATGCCAGAGTTGTAGCTAGTGCTATAGCGCCAGCATATGTGATCCAGACAAACAATTTGCCCTGATTTTGGTTGAGAGTACTGATGAGATGTAAGCCGAGAGCGGGGAGTAATGTGATTAAGACATAGCCAAGTCGTGACCAGATCAATGTTCCTTCGGCACCGGTACATACACCGTACTCAGCTATTTGGAATCCGGCCAAGCCAATGAGGATTGCCAGGATGATGCGTCGCGGCTGATTAAGACTATATCGAGTTAGTACCCAACCTGCCATACCTATTTCGATGAGTATTGTAGCGATCATTACTGGCGGAGAAAAGCAGTACATAGTGTTTTGTCTTGGTCGGAAATTCTTCATAGATGGATCATAATGGTTAAGGTTAGTGCTAGGCAATACAAATATCTAAGTTGTACAGATAGTCCAGATGTGATAAAGTGATGCTTGCAATGGTGGCCGGAATATGGCCGCCGTAAATATTTTGGTAGAAAGGAGGTGATTTCAATTATGTTACAAGTTACACGCAAAGATGATAAAGAGTCGCTCGAGAATCTGATCCGCCGTTTCAATAAGAAAGTGCAGCAGTCAGGTGTTTTAGGTGTTGCTCGTCGTGGAAAATATTTTGAGAAACCTCTTACTAAGCGAGCTCAACGGGAAATTGCTATTCGCAAGTCAGCTCGTAAAGCAGCGAAATCAAAGCTCTACGCTGCTGGTCGCTAAATAAGAGTAATATGAGGGTGGTATGACCTTTAGTGAGCGCTTAATTGAAGACATGAAAACTAGCATGAAAGCTAGTGATATTGGACGTACGGGAACGGTACGATTGCTTCGGGCGGCCATGAAAAATGAAGAGATTAAATCAGGGCATGTTTTATCAGATTCAGAAGCTATTGTGGTGTTTCGCCGTGAGGCTAAACAGCGTCGTGATTCGATTGCTGCATATAAATCTGCCGGTCGGGAAGATCTAGTTTCTCAAGAACAACTTGAGCTTGATATTATAAACTCGTACTTACCGGCAGCGTTGCCGGAATCTGAGCTTGCAATTGTGGTGAAGAAAATCATTGATCAGACTGGAGCCACCGACATGACTCAAATGGGTCGTGTTGTAGCGG
This sequence comes from bacterium, assembly GCA_016699105.1. Taxonomy (GTDB): domain Bacteria; phylum Patescibacteriota; class Saccharimonadia; order UBA4664; family UBA4664. Next base: position 559,309 of record CP064960.1, read on the forward strand.
CAGTGAAGTCAGAAGTAGGAGACAAAGCTGAAGGTGGTGATATTGCGCGTTTGGTAAAGGAGCGATTGGTAGGTGATCAGGCATGACCAAATCGGCGCCAATCGACGATCATACCGTAAGAATCCATCCGCAAGCTCAAACTAATTACATTAGTAGTTTCGTGCATGCATTGCATGGAGTTCTGCATGTAATCAAACACGAGCGAAATGCGCGGATTCACTTGGGTTTTGCTGTGGTCGCTTTTGGCTTGGGTGAACTACTCGGCGTTACAAATGCTGAGTTAGCAGCTGTATTTTTTGCAGTGGTCATTGTGTTTCTGGCGGAAATGTTTAATACGGCAATCGAGCGCACACTCGATCTGATAGATGTGCGCGAGAACCCCCAGATTAAATTAATCAAAGACATGTCAGCTGGAGCTGTCCTCATTGCGGCGGTAGCGGCTGTGATGGTAGGTATTGTTGTGTATCTGCCGGTAACCCTAAGGTGGTTATGGGCGAATTAATAATTTTAATGGGGCCAACTGGTTCTGGTAAGTCGACCCAAGGTGAACTACTGGCCCAAAAACTTCACGGAGTTCATTTATCGAGCGGTCACTTGTTACGAGAGCATCCCTCGACCAAGCATTTGATGGAGAGCGGCAAGCTGGTCGAAGCCGATTTGGTTGAACAGGTGGTAGGTGATGTGATTGACACTATTGCCCAGTCTCAGCCAATTGTACTCGATGGCTTTCCCCGAACGCAGAGTAATGTGCATTGGATTGATACTGAATTGATCAAACACGGTCGGTCGTTACGCCAGGTTATCTTGCTGGAAGTTGATAAAAAAGTAATTCTAGAACGCTTGCGACAAAGGCAGCGTTCGGATGATGATCCGGCTGCGGTTGAACGCAAATGGGTGGCTTACGATCGATGGACTACGCCCGTCGTCGAGCATTATAGAGACCTGGGCCACTTACGAGAAGTTGATGGTGCTGGAAGTCCCGATGAAGTTCAATCGAGAATCTGGGAGGTAGTTCAAGCCGCATGAGCAGCGTACGAAACCGTGTGAAAACTATGGCGGAGCAATCGTCTCTGCGCCAAAGTGGGGCAATTTTGGCGGCAGTACTGCGGCACGTATCTACTCAGATGGGCTCCGGCCAAACCACAGCTGAACTTGACGCTCTGGCACGTAAGGAGCTGGCAGCGTTGGGCGGCACTTCGCCATTCCTGGGTTATGTGGTTGATGGTAGTCAACCATTTCCAGCGGCTTTGTGTGTATCGGTAAACGATGAAATAGTACACGGAATTCCCGGTGCACGTGAATTGGTGTTAGGAGATGTGGTCGGTCTCGATTTTGGCGTTACCTATGAAGGTATGATTACTGATGGCGCGATTACTGTTGTGGTGGGCGGACAGCCAAACTCAGCAGTAAGCCGGCTGCTGGCGGCTACTCAGGAAGCGTTGGCGGCCGGAGTCGCTCAGGTGAAGGCTGGTGCCAGGGTTGGTGATATTTCGGCAGCCATCGAACACCGACTCAAACGCGACAAACTAGGAATTATACGCGAGCTCAGCGGCCACGGTGTGGGCGATGTTGTTCATGAAGAGCCGACGATTCTTAATTATGGCCGGGCGGGAACGGGAATGCGCCTCGAAGCCGGTATGTCTCTCGCGATAGAGCCAATGGCAAGTTTGGGAGACCGCCATATCCGCATAGCTGCCGACGGTTGGACTATTAAGACGTCCGATGGCTCGATAGCTGCTCAGTTTGAACACTCGGTGCTGGTGACGGCGACGGGTTGCGAGATACTGACTAAGTAATGTTTATGACTTTGGCGCAACGTCGCAAGCGTGTATAATGAACACCTAGAAGGAACAATCGATACCTGTGGCGAATAAAAAATAGCCGAAGAAATTTATATCGGACTCGATATTGGCAGTACAAAAAGTATGCTGCATTGTGGGTCTTCATGAAGAAGGTGCGGTATTGCCAAGCGTCATCGGTGTAGGAGTGGCACCTACTACTGGTATGCGCAAAGGAATAGTTGTTGATGTAGAAGAAACTGTTTCAGCTATCACAGCAGCGGTAGATGAAGCCGAGCGTATATCTGGTGTAGCTATTGATAGGGCCACAATTTCGGTAGACGGGGCACACGTTTCGAGTCAGAATTCCCGCGGTGTCATTGCCGTTGGCCGGGCTGATCAAGAGATAACTGTAGACGATGTATTGCGCGTTGAAGAAGCGGCGACTGCCATTCAAATGCAGCCGAACCGTGAGATTATTCAAGTATTTCCGCGATCATATGCAGTTGATGGGCAAATGAACGTGAAAGATCCAGTTGGTATGAACGGAGTGCGGCTTGAAGTAGAATCGCACATTATTACAGGATTACTGCCGGCTATTAAAAACCTCGATCGTTGTTTACATCAGGCGGGTATCGGTATTCAGGGTCAAGTGCTGGTACCGTTGGCGGCTGGACGAGCAGTACTGACGAAACAACAGAAAGAATTGGGGGTGGCCATAGTTGATATTGGCGGTGGTACCACTGGCGTGGCTGTATATGAAGAAGGTGATGTTCTGTATTCGGGAGTATTGCCGGTAGGTGCTAGCCATATCACCAACGACTTGGCAATTGGACTGAAGACTAGTGTGGACACTGCTGAGAAAATTAAACTCAAGTATGTCCGCGCGCATGTATCAAAAGCTAGCTTGCAAGAGAAAATCAGAATCGAAGAGTTAGGCGGAGAAGATGCTCTGGTGACGCGGGCTAGTCTCCAGAATATTGCTGGCGCGCGATTGGAAGAAATTTTTGGACTGGTGCGAGCCGAACTCAAAAAAGTCGGCAAAGATGTTATGTTGCCGGGCGGTGTGGTATTGACTGGAGGCGGAGCCAAAATGCCTGGTATTGAAGAAATGGCACGCGAAGCACTAGATTTGCCGGTTACTATCGGCAAGCCTGAAGGCTTTACTGGAATAGTCGACCGGGTGAATGATCCGGCGTTTGCCGCGCCCGTGGGCTTGATGCTCGAAAATATGACGTTTGCGAGTCGAGAACGAACGCCAGCAGCTGATTCAATTGGCCAAGCTGTCAACAAACTTAAGAAAACGTTGCGTAATTTTTTGCCATAAATTAGTTGTACAAAAATAATAATCACGGCCACTTGGGACAGTTATCCACAGTGGTTTTTTTGTTCAGGCAAATATACGATAATTTGCTCGTTAAAATCACTGTTTTTATAAAGCCATGTATGTGACTTATTGAATAAATAATGTAATCATTACAACGATGAATGAGTCTGAATAAATAGTTTGCATGCCCTGCAGACGCCGTGTATAGTTTGGCGTGAAGGAGAGTTGCATGGCGGAAATATTACCGGAAGTAGATACCTCAGCCCGCATCAAAGTGATAGGCGTCGGGGGTGGTGGTGGCTCGGCACTCAATCGCATGATTGATGCCAAAATGCAGGGCGTAGAATTTGTGGTCGTCAACACGGACGCTCAAGCACTACTGCACTCTAAGGCTAAACACAAGATTCATATTGGTCGCGATACAACGCGAGGATTGGGCGCTGGTGCTGATCCCGAAGTTGGACGCCAGGCAGCTGAGGAAAGTGAAACAGAACTCAAAGAGGCAGTTAAAGGTGCCGATATGGTGTTCATTACTTTGGGTGAAGGCGGCGGCACTGGTACTGGAGCGGCGCCATTGGTGGCAGCGGCAGCCCATGAAGCTGGTGCGTTAGTTGTAGCGATCGTAACAAAGCCCTTTAGTTTTGAAGGTGAACGCCGTCGCCGGAGTGCTGAAGCTGGCATTGTGGAACTGCGTGATAATGTTGACACTCTCATTACTATACCCAACGACAGATTGTTGCAGATGATTGATCGGAAAACATCTCTCGTCGATGCATTTGGCATTGTTGATGAAGTTCTCCAACGCGGTGTGTCTGGGATATCGAGTTTGATTACCATACATGGTTTGATCAATCTCGATTTTGCCGACGTCAAAGCGATCATGAGTAACGCCGGATCAGCATTGATGGGTATTGGTCGAGCTTCTGGTGACAACCGCGCGATAGAAGCGGCACGGCAGGCAATTGATTCCCCGTTGTTGGAAACCAGTGTCGAAGGTGCTCGGGGTGTGCTGTTCAATATAACCGGTGGTCGTACTATGACCATGCATGAGATTGATGAGGCGGCAAAAACCATTACCGATGCGGTTGATCCAGACGCAAACATTATTTTTGGAGCGGTGCTCGACGACAATATGGATGATGATATTTTGATTACCGTGGTGGCGACCGGTTTTGACGTTAGTCGCAAGCCGCGACCTCGTGATGTGCCGAGTGAGCGACAACCATTGGTCCGCACCCGGTCAATGGAAGACACTGCAGTTCCACCAACTACTCGGGAAGTACCAGTAGTCATGGCTGAGCCGGCTCCGGTAGCTGAACCCGAACCAGAACCATATGAGCCACCTGTCATGCCGGCAACGCGAAAGCCATTTATCGATGAACGACCACAGTTGACACCGGTGGCTGGTTCACCAACGGCTCCCCGCCGATTTGCACCCTGGGCTTCGATCGAACCTCAAGTTGAACCAGAAAGGCCTGTGGAAGCTCTGGCAGAACACAAACCTGACGAATTAGTTGAGACGGTGATAGAACCACGCTTCGAAGATCCGATTGAGCAACCGCGGTCTGAACGCAAGCCTGATCGTGATCCTGGATATAGCTTGCCGATGGACGACGATGATTTGGACGTACCAGCATTTATTCGCCGAAAGATCGATTAGCTCATATAATGGCCAACAATCAAGATTGGCGTCCTAGCGCTACACCGCTACTATAGAATGACAAACCGGGTGACTAGAGGAGGGTGCTAGTGACCCGGTTTTGCTATACTATTAGTGAAGAACAATATGAACTGCACGATTTTATACAACCAAGCCACGGCCGATGAACGTTGGGCAGCCGATTTGGCGCGAGAACTTGATAAAGGTGGCGTGGTAGCCGAACTCCTTGACGCTGATAGTCCACGCGGTATTGATATGGCCGAACATTATGACATCATGGGTCGGCCAGCAGTGTTGATAGCTAGTAATGACGGTACGCCCGTGGCGCTATGGCAGGGTCGTGATCAAGTGCCACTTATTTCAGAAATTGCTCACGCCGCGCGGCAATAACCGAGAACATACTATATGGATCCTTTAGCCGCCAAACAACTTGCCCTCGTTTTTATCAACATTTTTGTTGATGTGTTTTATGTATTGTTACTGATTCGTCTGATTTTGAGTTGGTTTGCTAGTGGTACAAACAGTTTTTACGGTTGGCTCGTTGGAGTGACAGAGCCGGTGCTGGCTCCAATTCGGAAAATGGTACCGTCTGCCGGTGGCTTGGATTTGGCGCCACTTGTGGCATTTATATTGTTGCAATTACTGCAAGCAGTGGCACGATCGGTGCTTGAGTAAAATGAACCCTCGTGGTAGGGTAGGTGAGTGACAATCTAGTAAAACACACTGCCTATAAATTAGGCATGAGCGGTTATCACCCGCGAAGTGGCAGGCAGAATAGCTTTCATCTTTTTATAAAGCTTAGTAGATCCTGACGATTATATACCTGGCGTTAACAGGAATGAAAACGAAGTGTCCATCTGGAAAGCAGGGTGGTACCGTCCGCTAAAAAAAGCGGATCCCTGCACAAATAATTCCGGATGGTTTTTTGATGAGAAGGAGATGGCAATGAAAAAAGCAGTTCAACCTGATTTTCCGGCTTTTGAAGCGGAAATTCTGAAAACTTGGGAGTCTGAAAAAACATTTCAAGCAAGTCTTGAAGCGCGTAAACAGGGCCAACGGTTTAGTTTTTATGATGGGCCACCTTTTGCTAATGGCAAACCCCATTATGGACACATATTAGCTGCTACAATCAAAGATTCAATAACCCGCTATAAGACTATGCGAGGTTACTATGTCCCGCGTCGTTTAGGCTGGGATACTCATGGGCTGCCAGTCGAGTATGAGGTTGAAAAGAACTAAAATTGTCGGGTAAACAACAAATTTTGGAATATGGCATCGATAAATTTAACACGGTCGCTCGGGCGAGTGTCTTCCGGTATCGCGATGTGTTTGAAAGTTTATATCGTCGTATGGGACGGTGGGCAGACCAAGATAACGCCTATGCCACATTGGATGATTCGTATATTGAGAGTGTGTGGTGGGTGTTGGCGAAGTTGCATGAGAAAGGTCTATTATATCGGGGATTTCGTAGTAATCCTTATTGCCCCCGTTGCGCTACGCCGTTGTCGAATTTTGAAGTAAATCAAAATTACAAAGATAACGTGCCCGATCCCAGCGTGTACGTTAAATTTCCGGTAGTTGGGCGAGATGGCGTCAGTTTACTGGCTTGGACGACAACACCTTGGACATTGCCGGCGAACGCGGCCTTGGCAGTAAACAATGCGGCAGTATACGCAGAAGTTGAAATGCAAGGCGATGGTGATTCGTGGACGAAAGGCGAACGACTCATAGTAGCGAAATCGCGATTGGACGAACTTACTCTACGTAAAGCCGATTTCCAGATCGTTCAAACGTATATGGGTAAAGAGCTCGCTGGATGGAAATATGTACCGTTATACCCAACAGTCCAAAAATTGTCCGATAGCGAGCAAGCAGCCGTTCACACCGTGTACGTAGATGAAAGTGTCAGCCTAGACGATGGTACCGGAGTGCTTCATGTGGCTCCCAGATATGGTGAAACCGATTTGGCACTGGGCTTACGCGTTGGACTGCCACTGCTTGAGAGTGTAAACGGTTTCGGCAAAATGACTGATGCCATCACAGAGTTGGATGGCCTTGAAGCGGTCCGAGACACTTTTTCAAGCAAGCTGATGCGCATATTATTGCCGATTTAACGAGTAAAGGCCGGGTGTTTGCGGCAGAAACCTTTGAGCATACCTATCCGTTTTGTTGGCGCTGCGAGACGCCGCTACTGTACTTTGCGATGCCGAGCTGGTTTATTGCTGTGACCAAATTGCGAGATCGGTTGGTTGCGAACAACGATCAAATCAATTGGACACCAGGTCACATCAAAGATGGCCGGTTTGGGAACTGGCTAGCTGAAGCCCGTGATTGGAATTTCAGTCGTAATCGCTTTTGGGTGCGCCACTGCCAATATGGGTAAACGAGCTAGACGAAACTGACTATATTGTGGCTGGATCCGTCGATGAACTTCGAAAATTGACAGGCGCTCCACCAGATTTAGATTTACACCGGCCCGGAATTGACGCTGTTGTAATTAAGCGTGACGGCAAGGTCTATAAACGGACTGAGGAAGTTTTTGACTGTTGGTTTGAATCGGGTGCTATGCCTTATGCTCAAGATCATTACCCGTTTGCCGAGGCGGCAAGGTTTGAGCAAGCGTTTCCGGCAGAGTTTATCGCTGAAGGTCTTGATCAGACTCGCGGTTGGTTTTACACATTGCATGTTTTGGGCACGGCATTATTTGATAAACCGGCGTTTAAAAATGTAATTGTAAATGGCATGGTGCTGGCAGCAGATGGTAAAAAACTGTCAAAACGACTCAAGAATTATCCGGATGCCGATGAATTGTTTGCGACGACTGGCGTTGATAGCTTGCGCTTTTTCCTCATGAGCTCGCCAGTGACGACGGGTGAAGATGTGCGCTTTAGCTTTGATGCCGTCAATGAGACGAAGCGTAACGTGTTTATGACCCTATGGAATGTCTATAGTTTTATGTCCACGTACGCCGAAATCGATGGTTGGGAACCTGCCAGTGCCTACCCTGACGGTAAACTGACAGAACCGACAAGCGATAATCTCCTCGATCAGTGGATGTTATCACGACTCAACCAAACTATCGCCGAAGTGACCGAGCAGTTGGATGCATACCAACTAGCTCGAGCAGTGCGACCTCTGCGGGATCTCATTGACGATGTGTCGAATTGGTATGTTCGGCGGAGCCGACGGCGGTTCTGGAAGAGTGAAGATGATGCCGATAAAGCCAGTGCGTACGTAACGCTGCACTACGTTTTGTGCCGGCTGACACAATTATTGGCACCGTGGAGTCCATTTGTGCCTGACAAAATGTGGCGTGAACTGACAGCGGGTATGAAGGCGGCAAAGAGCGTTCATTTGAGTGATTGGCCCGAAGATGGATCTATTGATGAAGCATTGCTGATGCGGATGTCGAGTACACGCAAAGTTGTGACCGACGGGTTATCGTTACGAGCGGCTGCCAAGATTAAAGTACGCCAACCACTGGCTCAATTGACCTATGCGCAAGACGATACGTTGGGACATGAGCTCGAGCAAATTGTGGCAGATGAAGTCAACGTTAAAACCGTAACTTGGGGTAATGACACAAAGGTTGGTGATGCTGTCGTTTTGGACACTGAAATCTCTCCGGAACTGCGGGCTGAAGGCTTGATGCGAGAAGTAATCCGACACGTGCAAAGCGCTCGCAAAGCCGCTGAGCTTGAGGTAAATGATCGGATTAATTTGGAGCTGGCAGTCACTGACAATGAATTGTCGACCGCTATTTCGACCTACTCAACAGTCATTGCGGCGGAAACGCTGGCTACGCAATTGGTGGTGAGCGGTCAAGAATTGCCCGATGGTAGTACGGTTAAAATAGGTGGGATCGAATTAACACTACGGCTGCACAAGGCAGATCAAAGAGCTAAGATAGGTTAGTGTTTGTATCCCGTTTTTGGCGAAATTTTGATTGGGTAATCGCTGGCGTAACTGTACTGCTCGTGGTCATGGGTATTTTAGTTATCTGGTCGACGACGTTTAAAGCGACAACCCAAGTAGGTATGGGCGACGTCTGGCGCCAGCTTCAATTTGCGATAGTTGGCTTGTTGGGTCTGGCTGCAATGGCGCGCATTGACTATCGAACTTGGTCTAAACTGACTGTTTGGCTGTATGGTTCGATGATTGTACTGCTCTTATATGTCCTGCTTTTTACTAATTCGATATTGGGCGCACAGCGCTGGATAGATCTGGGGTTGTTTAATTTTCAGCCGTCAGAATATGCCAAATTGGTTGTTATTATCGTGCTAGCTAAGTTTTTATCACAGTATTACGACCGACTGGAACACTGGCGATATTTACTCTGGTCGGTGGTGATTGTGGCGGTTCCAACTATCTTGGTCATGCGGCAACCTGATCTCGGAACGGCCTTAGTGCTGGGAGCGATTTGGTTGGCAATGGTTGCTTGTTCGCGGGTGCGTAAGTCGCACTTGGTGATTTTGTTTGGGGTGGGACTGGCCTCATTACCGCTATTTATAGCCAACCTCAAGCCCTATCAGCGAGCGCGTTTGGAAGCATTTTTCAATCCCGCGGCAGATCCGCTCAATACCGGCTACAATGCCGTGCAATCACAGATAACGGTCGGCAGTGGGCAAATTTTCGGGCGGGGATTGGCGGCAGGTTCGCAGAGTCAACTTAATTTTTTGCCTAGTCTGGCTCAGCATACCGATTTTATTTTTGCGGTGCTCAACGAAAAACTTGGGTTTGTGGGCGGGGTACTGTTACTGACATTATTTGGTGTTTTGTTGTGGCGGGGTTTGCGGATAGGTTATTTGGCTCAAGATCGGTTTGGCATGTTTGTCGCGGTGGGCGTGGTGGCCATGATACTGTTTCACGTCACGATCAATGTTGGTATGAACTTAGGTATTGCCCCGGTGACGGGAATCCCTTTACCGTTTGTGAGCTACGGCGGGACGGCATTACTGACGATGATGGCGGCAATTGGTCTATTGGAAAGCATTGCGGTCCGTCGCAAAAAGTTGCAATTCGAGGACTAGTCTTTACCAAACGGCTCGTTTCTGGTATGATACGGCGGATATTAAAAAATGAAGCACGCCTGCACCATCAAGCAGGCCTTTGAAAGGGGCTCACATTTATGCAAGCAGTAATTATGACCGGCGGAAAGCAATTTCTGGTAACTTTGGATCAAGAACTCGATGTCGAGCTTATTGGTGATGCCAAGAAAATTGATTTCGAGCCATTACTGGTAATCGATGGCGACAAAGTAACTGTTGGTCAGCCGACAGTTGCGGGAGTCAAAGTTAAAGCCGACGTCCTAGAAGAAGTGAAGGGCGATAAGCTCAAAATTCTCAAATTTAAGGCCAAAAAACGCGTCAAGAAATTGACTGGTCACCGCCAGCACTATTCTCGTATTAAAATTACGTCTATAGCGTAAGCCCAAACGGTCGGTCGGCTACTGTACGACCCAATACTCGAAGCTGTAGCTGGTGTTGCTGGACGACGGTGCGTTGACTGCTCCCACGGTAAATCCGGTGGCGGTTTTAATGATGTATGGTTGCAAGGCAGCGCTGCCGCTACCTATGGGCGTGATGATGATATGGGGTGCTCGCGGATAAGCTGATTTGAAGGTGAGGTTGACGAGTAATCCCGCGGTAGAACCACTTCCGGTGCGAATTGTGAGGGTGCCGGCGGAATCAATCCCCTCAACACTGGCACTCGAGCCTGATCCGGCTTGACCAGCCGGTGATGCTGATGGAGCTTGGCCAGAAATCGAAATATGTCCACCGATATTGAGGGTACCGGTCACTGTAACGGTCGTGGCATTGACTGTCGGCGCTGACACGACACCACCGAAACTGCCATTACCCGTGGTCGTGAGATTGCCGGTAACGGTAGCGCCGGCGCCCAATGTGACGGGGGACTGAGCACTCAAAGGACCAGCTACCGTGAGCTGGCCACGGACATTGGTGACACCAAGATTGGCCGTTTTATTGGCAGTCAATCCAGCCAATGTCGTATCGCCCGATACTTCAAGTCCACCAATGACCTTGAGGTCTTGGGAGACAGCGACACGGTTCGAAAACAAAGTGCTGGGGCTAATTGTTAACGTCTGGGCATTGCTCCCGGCTGAATTGCCTTCGAAAAAGCTACCGAGTTTCTTGAGATCTTCAGACGATAATTCGGTTGTCGTGGTAGTAGCGGTCGGTTGGTTTTTCGATTGCCGGATGGCAAACCAATAATAGCCGCCGAGTAAGGCGGCCAGGGCGATAATGACACCCAAGGTAGTCAAGAGTGTCGTCATGATATCGGCGCGACGATACACGCCGGTGCGCGACACTTTGCCTTTTGATACCGGTCGATGACCATCGCCGGCTGACAATACCGTTGGCATGGTGCCATCTGATAGTGCTTCTGCAGGTGGCGCACCGGCTTTGGCCGCTGTCGGCGGAGCCGGATCGGCAGGTTTCGCTGGTTTGTCGGATTCGCTTTTGGGGTTTGCGGGTTTTACTGGTTCGTCGGCCATAGTCATATGATACCGCTTGTGGTTTGGAGCAGCAAACTGTGTTAGCATGACAGATATGGCTGTGTTCCAGGAGTTTAATCATGCCGTGCAGTTTGGACGGCGATTGCCCAAAAGGGAAACATCCTATGCCACCCTGGTATTCTTGATGATGGCATTAGGTGTGCTGTTGGGTAGTTTTACTTGGACGGCGGCAGCCGACACGCAGGGGACTGCCAAATACAGCGTGACGGCGGTGGTACCAGGTGCACGGCCAACTCAACCCGTCGTTATAACCTCACCGACAACTGGCCAAACTTTTACCGTCAATCCCGTTGTGGTGGAAGGAACCTGTCAGCCGGCGACATTAGTAAAAGTATTTACTAATGGCATCATGGTTGGCAGTATTTTTGTAGTGAAAACGGCCGCTTCAGTATTCCGGTGCAACTCGTGATTGGACGCAATGATTTAACGGCGCAATCATTTAACGCTCTGGATCAAGAAGGGCCAACATCGGGGACAGTGACGGTTACACTCAACCAACCACCAGGAGCACCCGGCTTTTCCACTGAGTTATTGATTCAATCGGAGAATTATTATCGGGGGAGCGAGCCTGGTCAAGAGATTGTGTGGCCGATTGAACTCATTGGCGGATTGGCACCGTATGCGGTGAGTATTGATTGGGGTGACGGTACTCAAGATCTCATAACCAGGTTGGCGCCGGGCCGGTTTACGGTCAGTCATACCTATAAACAAGTCGGGGGATACTTGGGATCATACCCGCTCATCATTCGGGCGACTGATTCGGCAGGTCGGACGGCTTATTTGCAATTGACGACCATCGTTAATTCGCCAACGGGTGCTACAACCGATGGCAGTGGTGCCCAGGCGACGAGCACAACTATCACAAAACTACTGGTGATTTGGCCGATATGGATAGTATTACTGTTGATGATAATCTCATTCTGGCTGGGTGAACGCCGTGAGAAACATATTATGCAGCGACAAATGGCGGCCTTGGCATGAAGTGGTTTGGTAAACGACGGCCACCTGAACCGGAAGCGCCGGCTGCTCTGCATGCCAGTGAGCTTCATGGCATGGCGGCTGAGGATTTGGCCGATTATGAGCAAGAGCTAGAATTAACTGATAAGCGCGAAGGCAAGGGATCCCGGCGTAAAGCTTGGTGGATCACGATTATCATCATGGGGGTGGTAGTAGGCGGTACCATAATTTTGATTTTGAAATATACTTCGGCTCCGGTAACAGTTGATTTGTCGGCGGCCGCTCCCAGTATTCGGCCGACGCCGACACCTCAAAATGGTCGGGGATTATTATCGGGAATATATGTGGCTTTGGAATATCCGGGAGAATTTGATCAAGTCTCGAGAATAACTTCTGACCCAACGGCACTCGAACAATATTCAATCGGTTCGAAAGCCAGTTACCGGCGGCTGATTGCGGTAAATGTGCGCAAACTGGAATCAGGAAATCTAGATGATGATGCTAGTTATAAACGGCGGCTATTGTATCCAAAAGAGTATACTGAAACCAAGCAGGCGGTGACGGGAGCTAAGGTGAGTATAATGACAAAAGTAGATGGTCATGAACAAACGCTCTTTTGGGCGCAGGGGGGAAAACTGTTAACGGTGTCGGCTACTTCAACAGAGTCCGGTGACAATGTACCGGCCTTTTTGGCGACGGTGCGGGAGAGTGTGACATGGCGTCAATAACTACGTGGCTGGGATTACCATTGGTATTGTTGCTATCGGCGTTACCAGCCAGCAATAACTACGAGCTCGGATCATATGGCTTTGGGACCGGTGGCACCAGTAACTCGAGCTCGAGCAACTATCGAATCAATGGCGCTGCCGGTGAAGTAGCGGGGTCACAAAACTCAACCAATTATAAAGCAGGTGCTGGTGTCAATTATGAACAGCAAGCGAACGTGCCGATCATCACTATTAGTAATGATGACAATTGGTACAACAAACTCAAAATTATCATTGATGCGCAGAACAATCCTAGTGACGCGGTTTTTGCGGTGGCCATATCGACAGACGGCTTCACGACCACCCAGTATGTGAAATCTGATTTAACGATTGGTTCGACATTAGCCCTAACAGATTATCAAACCTATGCAGCTTGGGGTGGGGCAACCGGGGTGATGGTGCGCGGACTGGCACGGTCGACGGTCTATTCGGTGAAGGCCCGGGCCATGCGGGGTGATTTCACTGAAAGTGCCTGGGGACCGACGAGTAGCGCCAGTACGGTAGATCCGACTTTGGTATTTGATATTGATGTGGCGCCAACTGATACGTCGACAAGTTCACCATATGTCGTGGATTTTGGTAGTTTGCCGGTCAGTACGGTCAGCCAGCCAGCTGATCAAGTGTGGGTTAGTTTGAGTACCAATGGTGAGTCTGGCGGTAAAGTATATCTGAGTGGCCAAAACGCTGGTTTACGTAGTACCTTGGCCAGTTACACGATTGCCTCGCAAACTGGCGATTTGAGTGCATTAGCAGAAGGATTTGGGGCTCAGGGGCAATCGGCTACTCAGGGTTCAGGTGGACCATTGAGCTTGGTCGCGCCGTATAATTCAGCGGGTGCACTCGTGGGAGTTACTGATACAGTTATTCGGGAGATGTTTACAGCACCTGCACCTGTTACATCGGGTCGGGGTTCGTTTACCCTCAAGGCTAAAACCCAACCACTGACACCTTCGGGTGGAGACTATGCGGAACTGTTACAGGCTATCGCCTCGGCGAGCTTTTAATGATTGTGAATAAATGGGGTTGACAAAAATACAGCGTTTACAATAGGATAAGCGTAAGTAGTTCAGTAATAAAAACTACAAATCAAAATCAAAATGCAGAATCGAAAACTACACATCACCCTCGCCGCAATCGCCGCCATCATGGCGGACTTGTTCGTGCCAGCGCTTGTTGGTACGGCTTTAGCGGCGCCACAGTTTACGCAAGCGTTCGTACGACCTGATCGGCACAAGGAGCTGACAGCTACAGGTGCGACCGTTTGTGCGACACCGACAGCAGCGACAACTGGTCAAACTGAAGACCAAGTGGTGGTCATATTCCCGACTGACGGTGGTGCCACTGACTTTGTGGTAAACGCTACCGCTGCGAACTGGGTTGTAAACAATACCGACCTGCCAGCGGGCTCGACTTTCTGGCCTGGTATGACTTCGGGAACAACAACAGCATCAAATGTCAGTGGAAAAACCGTCACTTTTCCATCAGGTGACTTGTCAGCAGCAACTCAGTATTGTTTTCACATTGTAGGCACAAACACCCTGACAAATGGCTCGGCTACTACCTCTATCAACATTACTGGTGCGACATTATATAGCCGAGTATCTGGTGGACCTACGATCGTTAACCAAACCAACTGGGCTTATACTGTAACTACCGATGATAGTATTGTCATCTCAGCGGTAGTGCCGCCGAACTTCACCATCGCCTTGAGCGCCTATGTAGACGCCTTCACAACAAACCTTGACCCTGCCGGCATCGTCAGCACCACAGGAGTTGATGCCACTATCACGACCAATGCTGTCGGTGGTTGGATAGCTTGGGCCAAAGATCAATATGGTGGACTGTATTCGGCCGCAGCTAACTATACCATAGCTTCAGGGCTGATGAACCCATACCCAACCCAACTGTATGCGGTCGGCGACCCTGCCTTCGACCTGGTGGCCAGTGCCGGTGGAGTTGGACGTGAAGGTTACGTCATGGACGTCGATATCGATACTGATGCTGCAAGCGGTTGTACCGTCGCAATTGATGCTGCGTACAACAGCGCGAGTGGTAATGGTGGCGGCGTCTTGAGCAGCACCAGTTTCCGGCCAATCGCTGGTTGTACCGGAACAGCGCCTGCGACTTCAGATGGTGATATCATCACACTCATCGAACGAGCGGTCATCCGCGGTGGTACTCCAGCCGGATCAGACTATACCGACGTCATTACTGTCGTCGGTGCTGGTAACTTCTAAAAGTACCATTCACTTTCGAAAACTATCATAGCCCATAAGCAACATGCAATAGTTTACTTGCATGTTGCTTATGCTTTGGAGTACACTTGAGGGGAAACTAGAAATAAAGAGAGAGTGTAGATTAGAGTGTCCATGCAGCGGGTCCGGCGGACAAAGCGAATACGGATAGTCGGAGCTATAATTCTGCTGCTCGCGGTAGTGGCTGATTTTGTACCTATACAGGCACAAGCTGGGTTTATCCAAGCTTATTTGCGTCTCGACCGGATGAAGATTAACACTGCTAGCGGTGGTTTGGTCTGTGCTCGGGCGTCATTGGCCGGTCCAACCGAAGCCAAAGTCATTGTGACATTTCCTTCGACGTATACGCTTAATACTACGGCTGCCAACTGGGTGATGACAACCACCAATCTGCCGAGCGGAGCTACGGCCTGGCCGGGTGTTGTGTCTGGTACTACTACAGCCAGTGCTGTGGACAATACTCTCAAGACGGCGACGTTTCCGTCAAATGACTTACCTAACAACACCACGTTGTATTGTTTTAATTTTGCGGCCGCCAGTACATTGACGACAGCGGCTGCGGCCGCTAATAGTCAGCAAGCCAGCATTCAAACTCAGACATCAGCCAATGCGGTGATTGATCTGACGCAAATAGCACTAGCTAATGCTACCGATGACACTATTCTTGTGACAGCGGTGGTGCCACCGTCGTTTATTTTTACCATGAGCGGTTATGCTGACCCCTTTGCTTCGAATCTAGACCCGCTCGCGGTTGTAAACACGAGCGGTATTATGGTTGATGTCGTCACAAACGCTAAAGGTGGCTGGATAGCGTGGGCGCGTTCGCAGTACGCGGGATTATATTCGGCGACGGCTGGGTATACTATCCCGACCGTTGGTACGATCAACGGAGCTGTATCGAACCTAACGGCTGGAAATGAAGGGTACGTGATGGATGTAGACCTGACGGCTGATGCGGCCAGCGGTTGTACAGTCAATATTGATAATGAATATGACGGATCTACAGCCACTGAGGGCGGAACGCTGTCGACGAGCTACCAGCCTTTAGCTGAGTGTACAGGTACCTCTCCTGCAACTGCCAATCATGATCAATTTACTCTGACTGAACGCGCGGCGATTTCGGGTGCAACGCCAGCCAGCTCAGACTATACTGATAATATAACGGTCGTAGGGGCAGGTAATTTTTTAGACTATGAAGTTGTCCGATTCGGTAGTGAAATGGGTGTGTGCCAGTTTAAGTGCGGTCATGATTGCGGGCAATTTGAGCTGGCCGGCGACGGTATATGCGGTTGACGCTGAAGAATCCGCGCCGCTGGTATTACAAACGTCGCCGTTGCCGATAAATTTGCAAGTTGATCCGGGTAAATCGGTAACTACCGAGCTCAAAGTCAAACAAAGTGGGACTGAAAAAGCCCGGCTCAAGGTCGGTTTGATGAAATTTACTGCCTATGGTGAAGAGGGTAAGCCCGAACTCAAAGACCGAGAAGCTGGTGATGATTATTTTGATTGGGTTAAATTTGATAAAACCGAATTTGATGCGCCCATCAATGTGTGGCAGACCGTCAAAATGACTATTACGGTACCAAAATCAGCCGCTTTTGGGTATTACTATGCTGTAACGTTTTCGCGCGTGGGTGACGATGTGAAACGGACTGACCGGACCAACTCAATCGCGGGAGCGACAGCGACATTGGTGCTGTTAGAAGCTGTTAATCCGAATGCAAAGCGCGAGCTGCAGCTTGATAGTTTTGGCTCAAAACATCGGGTATATGAGTTTTTGCCGGCTGAGTTTGATATCAAACTCAAGAACGTGGGTAATGTGCATGCGGTACCTTCGGGAGATGTATTCATCTTGCAGGGCAATAAGCAACTGGCGGCGTTGCCGATCAACGGTGGCTTCGGCAATATATTGCCGGATTCAAACCGAATATTCCCGGCGAAGTGGAGCGATGGCTTTCCGCACTGGGAGCCAGTGATTGCCGATGGTAAAACCAAGCTGGATAAGAACGGCAAAATTGTTAAAAAATTGGTCTGGGATTGGGGCAAGCTTAGTAGTATCAGGATTGGTCGCTATACTGCCCATTTATTTGCCGTCTATGACGATGGTAAGCGCGATATTCCAATTGAAACTGAGATTACGTTTTGGGTGATTCCGTGGCGGTTCCTACTAGTAGTGCTGGTGATATTGGCACTGGTGGCTCTCGGTGTGTACGGTATGGTGCGGGAGGCTTCAATAAACTGGCTGGCAAGCGCGGCAAATCAAGGACACTGCGCGGCCGGAGGCGGTAATGATTAGTCGGCGACAGATCTGGTTACTGGCAGTAATGATTGTCTGTCTGCCGGCAGTAGCGATGTCGGCAACCAAACCCACTGGACTCGTGCTGACGCCAGCTTTTCAGACAGTGCAGATAAAGACTAATGATGGTCGGCTCCCATTTGAGCTTTCGATAACCAATCGCGATACCTCGGCACAAACGTTTGCCTTGTCGGCAATTGATTTTGGCAGCCTTGATGAAGAAGGTGGCGTGGCATTTCTGGGAGCGCCAGCCAGTGAACTCGAGCACAAGTATGGCTTGGCGGCTTGGTTGGAGCTCTCTCAGAAGTCGGTTGTAGTGTCTCCCGGGCAAACGGTAAAAGTGGGGGTGACGATCGTTAACCGACCCAGTTTGGTGGCAGGCGGACATTATGGAGCAGTCTTAGCTACGGCTCAACTACCCGGATCGGCAGTTAAGGGTGAGCAAGTCGGTGTGCAACAAGTCTTGAGTAGTTTGATACTGGCGGTCAAAGAAGGCGCTGGTGGTGCCAAATTGGATCTGAAAAAGACAAACTGGCACCACAGTTTTTGGCGCTTGCCGACTGAGTTTAAGCTCGGATTTGGCAATAGTGGCACGGTTCACGCGCTGCCGCGAGGTACGGTGGTGGTAACAGATCCTGGGGTCGAAAAGTGGCTCAAGGCGAGCTCAATGAAGCCAGTAGCGTGATACTGCCGGAAACGAACAGGAATTATGAAGTCGCTATGCGGACTGTCAGTCAAGCTTGGTTGCCCGGCCGCTATATGGTCAGTATCAATTATCGCGACGAAACCCAAGAAAATTTTCAGGCAGTCCATCAGACAATATGGCAGGCGGGTGCGGTCGTCGTCTGGGTTGCCATGGTGTTGGCAATCTTAAGTACCGCCGGACTGGCTTGGTGGTTGTTTGGGCGTCGCCGAAAACGTCGACGTTAGCCTCAAAAACTCTTGTGTTTAATCTGTAAACCAGTTATGCTTTTGGTGTAACTTTGTGATGGTAGGCGAGTGCCCAAAGGCTTGTTTTTAGCCGAATGATGTGGGTTAAGTCGGTAGCATATAACCGTCGCAAGGTCGCTGGGGCACTCTTTGCCACCAGTCTTTTGGCGTTGGCTTTGTTCTTGAATGGACTAAGCAGTGTGCAAGCTGCAGTTGGTATCAATAAACAGGTCAATTTCCAGGGTAAAGTCGTCAATGCCAATGGCACCAATGTAGCCAATGGTACCTATACGTTTGTGTTTAATATCTATACCCAACAGGCTCCCGGTGGGACTTCAATTTGGACCGAGTCAAAAAGTCTGACCGTGACAGACGGAATTTTTCAGACCAATTTGGGTTCGGTGACGAGCCTTCCGGGATCGGTGGACTTCAATACCGATAATATTTTCCTGGGGATAAACTTCAACAGTGACGGCGAAATGACGCCACGTATTCAATTCACGGCTGCCGCCTATGCCTTTAACTCAGATCGTTTAGGTGGACTGACGGCGGCATCGTTCGCGCAGCTCAGTCCAGCCTCTGCCCAAACCGGCTCGCTCAATGTCACTGGCACGGTGCAAGCAGCTACTAGTTTACAAGCGCCATTACTCGATACGGCGACGGCTGTGGCGCTCAATATTGGTACTGCCACTGCTACAAGTGTGACCATTGGCCGGACTTCAACACCGTTTGTGGTGCAAGGCAACAGTAGCTCGACTTTTACAGCCACCAACGGTAGCTTTACAGCTACAGTTGGCTTTACGACCCCGACGGCCAATAACAGTATTTCGTTCCCGAATGCCGGGGGCACAATTTGTACGACTGTCGCTAGTACCTGTAATACCACTTACGCACCATATGCTGCTGGTGGATATCTGGCCAAAAATGCTGCCGACACCTCAGCCGCAGCCGTGACGGCTGCCAATTACTTGTACGGATTTACCAATTCGAGCTCGGCCGTGGCAAGTGGAGTTCTACGACTCGACAATGGTACCAACACTGGTAACGGTTTGTTGGTTACAGCCAGTGGTAATCCGGGTGCTAGCAGTGCCTTAATTGTGGCCAACAACACCGCCGGATCCCAGCGGCAATTTAATTGATCTCAAAAGCCGGAGTCGGTGTCTTTACAGTTGATTATAACGGTAGCCTGACCCAAAGCGGGGATCAGGTACTACCCAGACGATTAACGGCCAGAGGATATCGAGTGCGGCCAACTTCACTGGCACCGTGACGGCTGCTACCAGTTTCTTGAGTACGTTGATCGATACACCTACTGCTGGCGGAACACTGGCAATTGGTACGACCAACGCTACTGGCGGTATCAATTTGAACCAAAATACCACGGTCGGTAGTGGCAAGACTCTCACCGCAAACGGATCAGTCCTGGTACAGTCAGCCGCCAATTCTACTTCGTCGTTTAACATTAAAAATTCGACAAACAATAACTTATTTACAGTAGATACTTCAAACTCAAGAGTCGGCATTAATCTGACTAGCAATAATGTACCGACACTTCAGGGAACCGGGTTGGAAGTGAATGGAGCATTACGGCTATCGGGTGGACGTAGTAGTGGTACGGCGGTCGATACATTTACAACACCAGCAAGTAGTAGTGTTGAAACTAAAATTAATATACCGATATATGATGCAGGGGCATTCGGACAGGTTTTAGCATTTGGCTTACCGTCGACAGGCTGTACTGGTGTAACGACTACCAGCTGTACGGCCAGGGCTATTTCCGTTTTTGACGCACGGACGCTTAGCCATCAACCTTCAATTGGCGTGTTCGCACCAGATGAAAATACCTTGGTTGGTTTTTCGTGGGAAGGCAGTAATAGTGTGGCTTCGGTAATGACAAATTCAGGTAGTGGATCTAGTGACGGCATCATACTGCAAAGTGGTGCCACCACGGGCGCCAGTGGTACCTCGGGTACCGTATCGGTGGTCAGCGGCGACGGCACTGGTACCAATAGCTCAAGTGGCAACGTGACAGTAGATTCGGGCGCCAAGACTGGTACCGGTACGAATGGTACGGTAAATATTGGTACAACTAATGCCAGTGCCGTGACGGTAGGTCGCAACAATAGCGGTGTAGCTTTGACGTTGCAAGGATCAGCTTCGACCATTTTCCGGGCGACTGGTGTGAGTGGTACCACTACATTAGACTTCACCGCTCCCAGCGGCTCGAATACTGTGCATGTGCCAGCCGAATCGGGCACGATTTGTCTCCAATCAAGTGTAAACTGCGGTTTTGTAGTAGGTTCGTCGACAAGCTTCTTGGCGCGTAACGCTGCCGATACTTCGACAATCAATGCAGCGGGAAATCTTTATGGTTTGAGCAATACTAATGCTGGCGCCGCTGGAGTGCTGGCTTTGACTAATGCTGGCACCAACTCGGCACTGGCAGTTACGAGCTCAGGTAACCCAACGAGCGGTCAAGCGGTCATATTGGCTACTAATTCAAATGGTTCTCCCAGCGGCAATCTTATCGATCTGCGGGTGACAGCAGGGAGTCGGTTTAGTGTGGACACAGCGGGTGTAGCGACAGCAACAAATTCGATCGTGACACCAACCCATACTTCGGCAGATGTAGCAACTGGATTATCGGCTGATGCCACGTTTAGATCTGGTAACGGGACCGCTGGTAACGCTAGTACTGGCAGTGTTACGGTACGGTCGGGTAATGCTAATGGTACTGGCAGCTCGGGAAATGTGACGTTTGATGTTGGTACCAAAGGTGGGGGAGTCGGAAGTAATGCTGGAAATCTGTATATCGGCAATACCAATGCGGCCAATGTGGTGGTGGGTCGAAATGCGGTTACGGCCAGTGGCGCCACCGTTTCCATCCAAGGCTTGGCCGCCACCAGTAATATGATTATGAACAATGCCGCCAATACGGCTAGTACCACGATAGGATTTCAAGCACCAACTGCCAACGTAACCTACGAATTTGCGGCCGCGACTGTCGGAACCTATCAATTGTGTAGCACCTATGCCACAACCTGTAGTACGACTTATGCACCCTATACGGCTGGTGGTTACTTGGCTAAATCGCCGACAAGCACCGAAAGTTCAAGTAGCTCGATAGCGGGCAATCAGTACAGTTTTGCTAATACTAATGGTGGGGCCGCGGGTGTGCTGGCACTAGCCAATACCGGTACGAATTCGGCGTTGAGCGTGTCGAGTGCGGCCAACCCAACAAGCGGCCAAGCGGTAATCTTGGCGACCAATTCCAATGGTACGCCTTCAGGCAATTTACTTGACTTGCGGGTAACGGCGGGTAGCCGGTTTAGCGTTGATGCGGCTGGAGCGGTAACCACCAGTAGCACTATTAATGGGCAGACCATTTCAGCAACGGCCAACTTTACCGGTACCGTCACGGCAGCTAATACAGTCAGTATTACTACAGGTGGCTTGAGTGTGACGGCTGGTGGTGTAGCTATTACAGCAGGTGGACTAACAGTGTCAGCAGGTGGAGCGAATATTAGTGGTGGTCTCAATAATAATGCCGGTGGCATTACCAATACCGGAGCTGTCAGTGGGGCGACCAGTTTAGCCTTTACGGGTGCGGCTGCAGATGTTACGGGCGCCCGGGACATTACCGGAACGGGCACCATTACTGGTGGCGGAGCGTTCAAATCGGCAGATAGCACGACGGCTAGTTCAAGCGCTACCAGCCTCAAGAGTGGAGATGTCAACACTGCTACGAACGGATTTAATACCGGCAATGTGATCGTTGACTCTGGTGCTCGAACGGGTGGTGGAACTGGAACAACTGGCACTGTCAGTATTGGGGCGACTAATGCCAGTGGTGTGACGGTTGGTAATAGCGCTGCAGCCTTTACCGTGCAGGGAACGGCTGGTAGTGGTGCGTCGAAGTTAGTTTTGGAAATACCACGGTCAATGCCCAATCGTCAGCGACGGTGGCTACCTACCAATTTGCCGCACCGACCAGTGCCACAACTTACACCATTTGTACGACTGATACCGCTTCCTGTGGCGCTGGTTCCGTGGGGTATTTGCGCAAAGGGTGGCGGGCGAGACATCTTCGGCTGGCATGACGGCCGCGCAAGCGCTGTACAACTTTTCCAATACTGGTGGTGTCCAAAGTGACGTTCTTCAACTCGATAATGGTGCTGGCACTGGATCGGCCTTACGCGTAACGGCAGCTGCTAGTGCGGCGGCCAACAATGCCCTGGTGTTGGTGGACAATACCCTCAACAATGCTACGGGCAATCTGCTTGATCTACGAAGTACTCAAGCCGGCGTCAGCGCCAGCCGCCTAAGCGTGAGCACGACGGTGCGGTTACGGGCGGCACTTTCAACGGCCAAACGATAAGTGCCACTGCTAGTTTCACAGGTACTGTTGGTACGGGCGGACTGTTGACAGCCCATAGCTTGACCGTGACAAACACAGCTACCTTCAATGCTGGAGCGACTGTTAACAACGTGGCCTTGACGGCCAATGCTGGAGCTTCCGTGACCGGTGGTATCAATAACAACGCGGGCGGCATAACGGGTGCTGGAGCCATCAGCGGATTGACGAGCCTCGAGTTTAGCTCGGCTGGCACCATTGATACCAACGCTGCCATTTCTTTGAGTATCGGTACTGCTCAAGCTTCGACAGTGTCCGTCGGTCGCACTGGTGGCACGCTCAGTTTGCAAGGAAATGCTTCAACGTCACTTTCGGCGACCAACGCAGGTTCGACTACCAGTCTGCAGTTTGCCACACCTACCGCCAATGTGATCTACCAATTTGCGACAGCTCCAGCTAACACCTATCAGATCTGTACCACCTATGCCAGTACTTGTAGCTCAACGTATGCTGCCTATTACGCGGGTGGTTATGTGCAGTTGGCTCCCGGCACAGCCCAGGCCGACGCCACAGCTAACCCCAGCATCTTTATCAGCAAAACAGCAGCTGGTTATCTGGCCAGACTCCAAAATACCGGCACAGATGTATTTTCGGTTCAAACGAACGGCACTATGACATCGAGTGGTTTAGCCTACTTGGGTGGCACATCTGGCAATTATGTAGCGCAAGTTGATACGACTAATTTCAAAGTGCGCATTGGTACTGGTACGCCCACTAGGGGCAGTGAAGGTGCCAATTCGACGGCTGGCTTGTATGTGAGTGGCGCCACTGAAGCGGCTGGACTCGTACTTATCGGTACTACTTCCAACGGGGCCACCTTCGACGCAACCAACCATGAGCTGACGTTATCGGGTACTGCCCGGCACACTCGTCGGGTCTCAATGGTGCCGGAATATGCCGGGGCAGTTATGACACCGAGCGGTACTTCAAATACGGGGTTGATGACCTCGGACTTTTGTTCTGGATCAGGGCGCCTAAACATTCCAACTAGTGGCAATGTGTGTGCATCCAGCGACGAACACAACTTCTATAAATGGGTGTCGGCCAACTCGAGTACCCAAACATATGACATCTATGTGCGGTATTTGCTCCCGGCTGACTTTTCGGCCTTTACCGGCGATAATACAATATACATGAGCGGTTACCGGACGACATCAAGTGATAGCGTAGCTCTGGCTATCTATCAACCGAATGGCACAATTTGTGGCTCATCGACGAACATAGCTACCGGTACGGCAGCCTGGACCGAGAATACGGTGACTGCGCCCATCGCCACCACCTGTGCTGCCAACTTTACTGCTAATTCATTGGTGACGTTCCGGGTAAGACTGACCTCAACGAGTACGGTAAATGCAGCGTTAGCAGGGGAGATACGGTTTGACTATCGCTCGATTTATTAATAAGTTGCCGCGACCATCGCGGGCGTGGTGGACTCAAGCTCGTGATGGCAAACCAGCCCGGATTGTGGGCGTGGCGGTATTTAGCTTGAGTTTGTTTAGTGGCTTTGCGGCGGTTATGATCCGGCCACCAGGAGCATCGGCGCTCATTGAAACTGGCGATGGCTTAACGGTCTATGGCAATAGCGCCACTTCATCGACAACACCGCGCTACCGTGATTATTATGAATTAACTGATTCATTTGGCTCTGAGACAAATACCGTATCGGGCTCGACGCCTTTGGCGATGCAGATTAAAACGTCGCCCGTCAAAACTGAAGCCATAGTGGGTTATCAGAACTCGTCGGGTACTCTGCAAATTATGTGCTATGACGGCACCAACTGGAGTAACGATTGGAGTGTATCTAGCTATGGTACTGGCGTTACACGGGCGTATGACATTGCCTATGAGTGGCAAAGCGGTGATGTCGTTGTTATGTATAGCACCAATACTGCCACCACCAATGAATTGGCATTTCGGCGCAAAGCTGGCGGAAAGGCCTGTGGTGGGGCTAACTGGGATTCGGCCGTCAACGTTAATCCGGTGCGGACGTCGGCCATTATCAACTGGGTAACTTTGCAGCAAGACCAAAATAGTAATAACATTGCAGCTATTTGGGCAGATTCAAGTCGCGACTTATCGGCCATGATTTATGACGGGACAGCTGGTACCTGGGGCAATGAGCCCACGGCCGCTATTGCGACCAATTTATCGTATGTGACATCAAGCACACGATCGGACACGGAATCGTTTGATTTGGCTTATGAAAGTGTATCCAGTGACTTAATGATCGTCGCGGGTAATTCGGGCAATACATCGAGTGGTAATAACCTAATCACCTATAAAACTTGTACCGGCGGTGGAGCGTCTTGTACCTGGCAAACGACGAGCACAGTCCCTTCGCAACAGGCTCAGGATAATGCCAATCACCTGGATATGGCGGCCAATCCACAAACCAATGAAATTGTGTTTGGCGCAATTTCGAATGGTGAAGACTTGTCGATTGGCTATTGGGACGGCTCGTCATGGCCGACAACTGGTAGCCGAGGTCTGCCCAATGCCGATACTTCTACCGAGACCATAACTGATGGCCGCAAATTGGTCACAGCCAACTGGATGATCAATGGTACGACCACGCGCAGTATTATTATGTATTCTGATAATAGCTCGCAGCGGGTGGACTTTTTCACCGGTAATGCGGGTGTTTTTACCCTGCAGTCACCATATAACGCTGCAGCTGGTTTGTCACCAACGCCGAGTGGGTCGTTCCGGTACATGAAATCACGCAAAGACCCGTATCATCTCAACCGGGTGATGTTGGAATTTCAAGATAGCAACAACGATTTGTTTGCCAAGCATGTAGTCATGAGTGCGGCTGGCGCCTATACCTGGAGTAATAGTGACGGGGAGCCGCCTTGCAAACCAATATTACATCCAGTAGGGCAGGGCCGTTTGGGTTTGCCTATTGGCAAAATGTGCCCACGCCGGGACCATCCAAAATTTATCAGGACGGGTATATTTTTCAAAACGATGATCAAGTGGCCGTGGGCGGTAACACAGCCGATGGCGACTCAGTTCAAGATGCCGGCAGCACGGCGATTACAGGAGTCAGACAGGGTGAACGCTTGACGTTGCGTTTTCATGTGCGTAATACGGGTGTTGATCCGCTGACCGGTAGTTTGGGCTTGTTTTATGACCGCAACGATGGCTATTTTGTGAAAGCCGATGATCATGAGCCGCCCAATACGGCGGCTGGCAATTGCACTGACACTAAATATAACTGTGCGGTGGTCGATAATGCGGCTGGTACCTCAACGGGACAATGGGGGTCGATGGCGTTTGATCCCAGTGGCCAAGCCTGGGTGGCGTATTATGACACGACGAATACCCGGCTGATGATTGCCAAATACGTGGGGTATGGTGGGAGTGGTTGTGGCGCCAGCGGATCGACAGCTTGGACGTGCAGCGTGGTGGATTCGGCTGCCAGCACCGACCTAGGCAAGTCTGCCTCGCTTAGTTTTAGTCGCGCAGGCGTACCCTGGATCAGTTATTACGACACTACTAATACCAACCTGAAAGTGGCTATCTTACATACCGATACCACAACAAGTGGGTCGGGCTGCGGTACCGGTTCAACAATGTGGGACTGCGCGACAGTGGACTCGACCGCCAACTCAACCGGCACGTACAACTCGATAGCGTTCTCGGCGGCAGGAGCGGCGGGAGTGGCTTACACACCTACAACAACGGTACGTTGAGTGGCGTGAAGTATGCCGCTTATGTGGGTTCGGGAGGTACTGGTTGTGCCACAGCGGCGTGGACCTGCACCGTGGTGGAAGCGGGTTCGGCAACCGGTGTCGACTATACGTCGATTCAATTTGATCACGCTGATGATCCTTGGATTGCTTATTACGACAAGTCGGGCACGGCGCTCAAAGTGGCCAACTATGTGGGCGGCACCAACGGTACTGGTTGCGGGGCCACTGGCTCGACAGCTTGGACTTGTGAAACTATTGATAACACTGGTACTGACGTCGGTTCTTGGCCAAGCTTGATGTTTGGCCCAGCCGGAAATCCCTGGGTGAGTTTTTATGACACTACCAATACGGCGTTGCGGATTGCTACCAAGGGCGGCAGTTTTGGGAGCCAATGCACTGACATTACCTGGACCTGTGGTGCCGTCGACAACACTGGATCGGTTGGTCAGTATACGGGGTTGGCGGCGGATGCCTCCGGCAAAATTATTGCCAGTTATTATGACGCCACCAACACTTCGATGCGCGTAGCTCGGTATGTCGGTGGTAGTTCTGGGAACTGTACCGCAACGAGCTGGGACTGTGGTTCGGTCGACAACACGGGAACAGATACCGGGCAGTACACCAGTGTCGCAGTGGCACCGGACGGCAATATCTGGGCATCGTATTATGATGTGACCAACACCGCCTTGCGGGCAGCCCAAGTGACGCGGGGTGGGGAAATTATTCCCTCAGCGGGACTGGCGGCAGTTAGCCCTGGCACCATTGCGACATCGCAATCGGATATGACGACAGTGTCGGATACAACCAATAAAAACGATGCCGATTGTATAAACGTTGACGCAGCTTGGAATAATGGCGTCTGGGGATCAGGCTCGGAAGCGCAGTCAAATCAGACGAGCGGTACCAACTCGATTCTGCCTGCTGGAAATGTGCTCGGTCAATGTACCGAAGTGGCTTTCACACTCGATACCTCCCAAGCTACGGCGGGATCAACCTACCGATTTATCGTGGCGTCTTCTAACGCTGACCGGCCAGATAAAGGTACTTGGCGTGGCCCTGCCGGCATCACCGCCTATGCTACGTTGACGATAGCCAGTGCGGGTATCACGCAGCGTTTTTCCAAAGACACGAATCCTAGTTTTGCAGCCTGTGATGGATCGAGTACATGGGGTTGTGAAGCGGTTGATAGTACCAATAACCGCGGACAATATGTCGGTATGGCGTATGATCCGGCAGGGCGACCATGGGTTAGTTATTATGACTCGTCCGCTACTGCTATGAGGGTGGCACGGTACGTGGGCACTGGGGGCACTGGTTGTGCGACCACCGAATGGACCTGCATCCAGATGGAGAACCAAGCCGGCCGGACGACTGGTCAGTATAGCTCCATCGCCTTTACCAAAGATGGTACGCCTTGGGTAGCGTATCGGGATAATAATACGACGACTGGCGGCCTCAAGGTGGCCAACCGGGTGTCGAGCTCGGGCACATGTGGGAGTATTGGTGGTTCCACGTCTTGGAACTGTACAACAATCGATAACGGCACTGGAACTGGGACTGGCCAATATACATCAGTGGCTGTTAGTCCCAGTGGGGCACCATGGAGTGCTTATTATGACAATGGCAATGGATTCTTGAAATTAGCCATGAATGTGGGATCAGGTGGTAGTGGTTGTGGTGGCCAACCGTCACCAGCTTGGTCATGTTTGACCGTCGATTCAAGTGGTTCAGCCAATTTTGGTTCGTCAGCCCATTTGGGATTTGATGGTAACGGTACAGCGTGGATTAGTTATGTTGATTCGACTAACAGTCAATTGCGACTGGCTCAATATGTGGGATCAGGCGGGAGTGGTTGCTCAAGTACACAATGGACATGTACGGCAGTGGATGCCAATACCGGTGCAACCGGCTTTAGTTCGATGGCATTTAGTACGACGGGACGACCGTATGTGAGCTATTATGATTCAACCAATACTGCATTGCGGATGGCGCAATATGTCGGTAGCGGGGGCAGTGGGTGTAATATCAGTAGTGCTTGGACGTGCACTACAGTCGACAATAGCGCGGCGGATGGTCAATACTCCTCGATTGCCTTTGATGCGCAAGGTGATCCATGGATTAGTTATCACGAGTCTGGCGGCGGAGATTTACGAATAGCAGAATATGTGACCAGTGGTGGTAATTGTACGTCGGCAGCTTGGAATTGTTCTTCGGTCAACACTACCAATACGGTTGGGACATATAGTAGCCTGGCATTCGATCATTCGGGAAATCCGGCTGTGGCTTATTATGATACGACTAATCTTGATTTGCGTTTAGCCAAACGACATATAAACGCTGGCAAACCGAAAGTAGTTGAAATACTATCAGCCGGTGCTCGTAGTGGTCGGTGGGACGACGGGCGGTATCATTTGGACAATGGTCTGGCGCCACGGAGTTCGACTGGCGATTGTAATGCTGTGACGAATGACATGGGCTATTGTGGTGTGGCAAACAACGATGGCTTTACCGATACGTTGTATGTGAGCCCCAATGAGCGGCCGTTTTATACCTTCGGGGTGACGCGGTCCGATAATACATCGCCGACGTTTGTGCAATGGCGCGGGGCAAGTGATGTGGCAGCGAGCACCGCTACCATGACGCTAGAGGTTTTTAATATCAACTCCGGAGCGTGGGAGAGCATCGGTACCAATACATCGTGTGCGGCGGGAAGTGGCTGTACCCTGATTGGTTCGCCCTCGGGGACACTGTCGAACTACTATGAGCTAATTGGCAGTGTGTACTGGATATATTTCCGAGTGAGTCAGGCACCGAGTACGACTGGTGGATTATTCCAGACCAACGTCTTTATGTTTGCGCCAACGACGGATTTGTTGATGCGGCACGGGTCTTGGTTTGATCCCAGCAGCCAAACGGCCGATCGGTCACAACCATATTTCTGGGCCGATTAACGTCCGGTTAGTCGGGTAGTCCACATTTCGGCGACGTCTTGGTATTTTTCTGACTGGGCGGCTAGGGTGTCGGCGATGGGAGTACTTATCGATTGCCAATAGGTATCGCGGTTCATAATGATGTCGGCTTGGGCGAGACTAAAACTAGCTGACCAGTCGGCTGGTGTGATGGTGCCCGCTGAAAGTTGCTCACGGGCGGTTTGTAATCGACGAATCCGTTCGAGAAGGCTAGCAAGAGTTGGGTCGCTACTTGATTGGGCGGCTTCGAGTTGTTTAACGGTAGCGGTTAATCCAGACTGGGCAAGCTCAAGCCGCTTGAGCGTGTCGGCGTCTGAGAGGTTGAAATTGCTAAAATCGGCTGTGGCATCGTAACCCAAAACCAATCGGAGGGCTTGGTAGACTTTTTGTTGGTGCAATAGGTTTGACCGGGCTTCCTGGAGGATGGATGTGGCTTCATCATTGATTTGAGATTGTTCTTGGGCTGTGGAGCGCACGGATTGGTAATACTGACCAGGGTACCAGATAGGAGGTACGAGGAAGGCAAGACAAACGGTACATGCGGAATCTCGATTTCGGACCAGACGCCGGCGGTATTTTCATACTGATTGAGATAGGTTCGAACAGTCAAACTCTTGCTCGGGATAAGGCCGCTACTGCTGCCGTCAACAAGAAAGCGGTTGCTTTGGGTATCGAGGATTTGGGCGATGGCGGCACAACTTTTGCTGCCGAGCGACTGGCACTCCGAGCTTGGTTGTAGGGGATGACAACACCTAAAATTACCACGAAGAACATGGCTAGAGCTATGCCGACATACAATCCCGGCGGTTTTTGCATCCAGCGTCCGAGTGAAACAATGACGCGGACTAGTTGTCTACTGGACGACGATATAGTCATAGGAGAGTACGACGCCGTTGACGGGTGTTCTGATGCGTAATTGGAAGCCGGTGGCAGAGCGTGTGATATAGGCACCGGCGGCAGCCGCAGCGTCAGTGAGGGTGAGGATGACGCGTGGAGCGCTGCCATAAGCACCGCGGAAAGTGATCGTTGCTAGGGTATTACCAGGTCCGGTGCCGGTGTTGACGTTGACGGTGCCAGCGGTGTCGTTACCAGATATAGAGACCGTGCCGCCAGCACCGACAGCCGCAGCCGAAATACTTGGTGCCACGCCCTGAGTAACGATGTGTCCAACGGTGAGGGGGCCGGAAATTAAGAGATTGCGGACAGTGATACTAGTAGCGTTGAGGGTATTGGTACTGGTGGTGCCAGATACATTGAGGCCACTGGCCGTAATGAGCTCCGATACCGATAAAGACCGGCTGATCGTGGTGGTGCTGGCTAGGTTGGTGGGGCCGGTGACACTAAGGCCACCACTCCCGGTGAGGCTTAAGGCTGATAAACTAACCGGTCCATTGGCGACTAAATTACCACCCACCGTGAGATTGCCGGTAACATCGGCTTTGCCGCGGAAGAGGGCGTCGGCTCCAATATTGAGGGTTTGACCACTCGAGCCAAGACTAGCGCTGGATTGCGATAATTTGGCCAAATCTTCGGCACTCAAACTCGTGACAGTCGTAGGGGTGGACGTAGTGGGAGCTGGAGTATTGAGTTTGAGAAAATAGAAACCGCCAGCAAAACCAACACCCAAAAGAACGACCAACAACCCAGAGATTTGTCCCGCGATACGCGCATGATTGCTGAGTGCTCGCCAAGACCGACGTTTGGGTGTTTTGGCATCTGAAGACTTGTCGGCTGGTGGACTTGGAAGTTCAGCGGGGAACAAAGGCTCTTCTGTCATACCCGCTATTATAGCGCTCATGCTATGATAGTGCTACATGATGAGGCAACAGATATCACGACGCAATATTTGGGTGGTGGCAATGGTTACGGCAATGTGGCCAGTTTGGGGCGTCCATAGTGCGACTATTAGTGACCCGCGATTTAGCTCGTCCAATTATTCGGTTGTCGAAAGTGAAGTTGGTGCTTCGGGTTATATTGATGGCTTGTCGGCTAGTTACCGATTATCGCCCAATATTGATGACGGTGGAGCGACATTGGGTGAAAGTGCTGGAGGTAATTCTGGTTCGACCAGTTATCAAACCAATAGCGGTTTTAGTACCAGTGCCCAACCGACACTGACGCTGGTTGTGGATACAGCAGTTGTTGACTTGGGGATACTTTCGACCGGTGTGGCGCATACTGGTACGGCGACATTTCACGTGATGAATTACACGTCTTATGGCTATGTGGTGCAGGTGATTGGACCGCCGCCGACCTATGGTGTCGAAGAACTGACGCCGCTGGTAACGGATACAGCGAGTGCCGCTGGTACTGAGCAATTTGGTATTAATCTGCGAGCCAACACGAGTCCAGATACGGTTGGTACTGACCCAGTGCAAGTTCCAAACTCAAGCTTTAGTTATGGAGTAGCTGGGGATGGTATTACGGGCACTTTTGGCACGACCAGGCCATACACGATACCAAATCAGTATCGTTATGTGTCGGGAGAGATAGTGGCAAGTTCGCCTAAGACTTCGGGCCAGACTGACTATACCATTAGCTTCATGGCCAATATCGCCAACACTACACCGAGCGGTACCTATACTGGGGGTATGAGTATTGTGGCAACGGGAACATTCTAACAGAAATATGCGCTTGACGATCTCGATACTGCTTGTGCTATAGTGGAACCAAGTATCATAAAAAACTAGTAAAAGGTATATCACCTATCAGGGATCACCATATGAGAAACCAAACGAACATATTGAAAGAGCATTATATTAGATTGGCGAAGAAAACAGCAGCTTGGTTGGGCCTGGTGGCACTTGCTTCGACAACCCTGGTGGCTTCACCGGCGCAAGCTTTACAAATAACCAACCGTAGTGTGGTAGTGGGTAGTTCAGCAAATGGAGCTTCGACCACATATGACATTAAGTTTAATCCTGGTACAACTGGCACTATACGAGCGATTAAGTTTCAGATTTGTACATCGCCGTTGGAGCTGACTTCGTGTACGGCGTCTAACTCATCGTCATTCCTGACAAATACAGCATCATTTACGGCTGGAACTGGAACCACAGCACCGTTCACATCAAACTGGGCTGAAGGTACCGCTGGTCTAGTACCGACAGCTACCAGTTACTGGATTACATATGCAACTGGCGATTCTATAAGCTCTGGCTCGAACTATACAGTTCGTATTTCGAATGTGGAAAATCCTAATGCCGATAATACTTCGTATTACGTGCGAATCTATACGTACTCAGATGCTGCCGCTACAACGCAAGTCGACTTTGGTGCCATGGCGCTGTCTACGGCTCGCCAAATGACAGTTAGCGCTAACGTACAAGAAAGTCTGGTCTTCTGTGTTGGTACGACCGGTACTGACTGCACAGGTGGTGGATTGACTGGCAACACGCTCAATATTGGTACTGGTGGCGACAATGTGTTGAGCACTTCAACTCCTTCGGGCAATATTTCCAAAATGGCGGCTGATACAAATGCTACAACTGGCTATGTCATTCAATACATAACGACGAGTCCAGGCGGCACTGGTGGTGTGGCATGCCCAGGTAGCTTTAGTTCAAGCAATGACTGTATTACTGACTTTGGCGGCACTGCCGGCACGTTTTCGGCAGGTGTATCAAACTTTGGTATCAACTTGCGCAATAATGCTACGCCGGATGTAGGTGTGGATATTTCGGGTTCAGGATCTGGTGGCAGTATCGTCGCCTTACAATACCGTTGACAACTTTGCCTTCCAGGCCGGCACAACTCCTCGAACAGTGGCGTCCGCTACTGGTGCTACGCTATCGAATGTGTACAATGTAGCTTATGTGGCTCAGGCAGGAAACACGACTAAACCTGGAGCTTACAGTGCCACCTTTACCTGGATTTGTACCGGCACTTTCTAGACGCATTCATTCCTTTCAAAAGTTAACGGCCGGATTGTATGAAAACAAAACACTACATCGCAAAAGTTATCGGAATGGCGGCTCTAGCAGTGCTTGGGCTGCCAGGTGCAGCTCAGAGTGATCAAGTATCGCCTCGCAGTTTAACCCTGGGAAACTCGCAAGCTGGAGTGTCGACGACACATACCATTGCGTTTACCATTCCGACTGGCGGCAATGTCGGTTCCATTAAGTTTGAATACTGTGCCACAGCTTATGGAGCGTGTGGCGCGGTCGCTGGACTCGTTACAACCGGGGCCAGTTTGAGTGCCCAGTCGGGAGAAACTGGTTTTTCTATCGTCAATGGCGCCAATGGTGCTCCATATCTGACCCGGGCTAGTACCAGCGTCACAGCACTGACACCGGTGAGCTATACCTTGAGTGGTATCACCAATCCAAGTGCCAATAACACCCAATATTGGACGCGAATTTATACCTATGCCAGCACTGATACCACAGGCGGTAGCACCGATGATGGGGTAGTAGCATGGAGTACAGCCCAGGCGATTACGGTTAGTGGCGTCATGCCGGAATCGCTTGTTTTCTGTGTCGGAACCGGCGGTACGAATTGTACTAATATGGTGGGCAGTACGGTGGATTTGGGGACATTTTCGCCCATGGCTACTAATTCTGGTTTTAGCCTCATGAGTGCCAGTACCAATGCGGCCAGTGGGTATGTGATTACCCTGACTGGAACGGTGCCCACCAGTGGGTTAAGTAATATTGCAGCCATGGGTACTCAGGCGTTGAATTCCAGTGGTTGTACGCCGACCTGTGCATCAAGTATTGGAAGTCCGCAATTTGGCACCAATGTCCGGTCAAACTCAGCTCCAAGCATTGGAAATGACGTAACGGGAACGGGCACTGGTACCGGTGTCGGAGGTTATAATACTGTGAATGCATTTCGATTTTTTAGTGGTGACACGGTAGCTTCAGCAGGCGGTGTTACTCCCAGTAATCTGTATACCAATTCCTATATTGTGAACGTGGGTGGCGATCAGGCGGCTGGCACTTATACGGCCACTATGACCTATATTTGTACGGCGACATTTTAGGTTGTTATGACTAGGAGTCGTACTCTGACACGCTGGCAGCGGGCACGTTGGGTGTTGGCGACGGTTTTTTTGATGGGCTCAACTCCAGTGAGTGCGGCTGGTCTGGCACCGCGAAATGTACAAGTGGGATCAAGCGGACCGGGCGTAACTACAAGTTATGTGATCAATGCCACGACGGCAACCAGCGACCTGGTGGGTTCGATTAGCTTTGAATTTTGTGTTGATGCGGTGGGTTCGTGTGTCTTGCCATCCGGAGTTGTGACGACGGGAGCAACTTTGGGCACACAATCCGGCGCCACCGGATTTACATTGATGGCAGGTGCCAACGGTCGACCATATCTCACGCGGGTTGCCGCCAGTGTGAACGATAATGAGCCGCTATCATATACCTTGAATAACATCACCAATCCCACTGCTACCAACACGAGCTATTTTGTGCGAATTACAACGTATACGGCTAGTGATGGCGTCACTGGACCGGTTGATAATGGGACGGTTGCACTGAGTACCGCCGAACCGGTACAACTGACTGGTGTGACGCCGGAGATATTGGTGTTTTGTGTGGGCACGACGATTGTGGGAAATTGTACAACCATCGCCGGAGATACGATCGACTTTGGAGATTTCTCGCCAACCTCAACCCGAACGGGTACCAGTGTGATGCAAGCGCAAACCAATGCGGCCGGTGGTTACGTGATCACGGTCAATGGTTCGACTTTGGCATCGGGTATAAACACCATACCAGCACTGGCTACGCAAACGACAAGTATTATTGGAACGAGTCAGTTTGGCATGAATCTGCGGGCGAATGGGACGCCAGTTGTCGGTACCAACCCTACAGGCGTTGGTATTGGCGGAGTAGTCGCCAATTATAATACGCCCAATTTGTGGCGCTATGGCAGTGGCGAGGCGGTGGCCAGTGCGCCGTCACCGACCAACGAAAATACCTATACATCGAGTTACATTGTAAATATTGGAGGGGCACAAGCTGCTGGTGTTTATACCGCGACGATGACGTACATTTGCACTGCAAGCTTCTAATGCTATAAAATAATGATAATGAACCAATTGAGGCATGGGTTTGGCAGGAAAGTGGTGGTCGTATGGGCTGCCGTGTTGATGTTGGGTGCGCCTGCACCAGTATTGGGTGTAGCAGCAACCAACCCGGCCAATAGCGGACAAGGCTTGGAAATTTCGCCACCCGTTGTCGAATTGCAGGCTGATCCTGGTCAGACCGTGACAACAGCCATATCTATTCGTAATGTCACTAAAGGTGCTTTGCTTGTGAAGGCCAAAACTGACGATTTTGGGGCGGGTGATGACGAATCAGGACAACCGCAGCTACTCTTAGATACCGAAGGTCAAAGCCGATTTTCGCTGAAATATTGGGTGAGTTCGGTGACTGATTTGACGCTGGCAGCCGGTGAACTCAAGAAGAACCAGATTACGATCAAAGTGCCTAAAAATGCTGAACCGGGTGGGCACTTTGGAGTGGTGCGCTTTACGGCAGTTCCGCCTGAGCTTGAAGGCACCGGTGTGGCATTATCAGCTAGTGTGGGCACATTGATACTGGTGCGGGTCGGTGGAAATATCACAGACAAATTATCACTCGAAGAATTTTCCACCGGACGATGGAAAGGTGAGGGTCGGTCGTGACTAAAACCGGATTCTTTGAGTACGGTCCTGTAGCTTTTGTAGTGAGACTCAAGAATGAAGGCTCAGTTCACGAGAAGCCTAAAGGTACTATCACGGTTAGCAATACGTTTGGTAAGCAAAGTAGGAAGTATCAACGTCAACGATAAAGGGCGGCAATGTATTGCCTGATAGTGTGCGACGATTTGAACAAGAACTGGCCAGCAAGCGTCTGTTTGGACGCTATGTGGCCAAGCTTGATTTGAGCTATGCGACTGATCAAAAACTGACGGCTACCAAGACGTTTTGGGTGATTCCGTGGAAACTGATTGCACTTGGTCTGATTGGTCTTGTGGCAATGGTGTGGATCGCGCGCCTGGCGATCAAACGATACAACCGGCATATTATCAATCAAGCCCGCCGCCGTTAGGATGCCGGTTATGGCTTTCTTAGCTCATCACCACAGTGGCCGGGTGAGGCCTCATCATCATACATCGTACGCTGCATTGACGTTTATGATTATCTTGACTGGTGTGCTCGTGGCAGCTTCAGGATGGGCGGCGCAAGCGGCGACACCGGCAGTTAACCCGCAGAGTGGATCGGTCGGGTTATCGGGCGTCGTGCGCGGTCCAGCTCCCAGCACAGCCGCATTGATCTTGGTACCTACAAGCGGAACGAGTACGAGTGTAGTCCCAATTACCGTACGCGGAACCTGTCCGGCAAATACCTTTGTGAGTGTTATGAAAAATGGGGTTTTTGGTGGAGCCACGACGTGCCAAGAAGATGGCACATTTAGCCTGTTGGTGGACTTGTTTGCCGGCCGTAATGAGTTGGTCGCCAAAGTGAGCGATGCACTTGGTCAGTATGGCCCCGATTCGGCGACGGTTGTGATTACCTACAATGCGCCAAATGTGGGAGCGGGTAGTAGCGCGTCGCAGCGACAATTATTTTTGAATATGGCGGTGACAGTTGTTGGTGGTAATCCGGAAGAAGTTATCCGGCGGACAATTTCAATAGTAGGCGGATCGGCTCCGTATGCAGTTAGTTGGGACTACGGCGATGGAGAAACGGGCTTGGTGACAGCGACAAGTGAAGGTGATGTCACTAATGGTCATGCCTACGATCGGCCTGGTTATTACACTGTGGTCGTAAAGGTGACTGATAGCCGGGGAAACTCAGCTTACTTACAGTTCATCACAATCGTTAACGGCGCGTTAACGACAGCAGGAGGGGCTTCTGCGACTAATACGGACACAGCAGGTTATGTACAATTAGCTTGGCCGCTTTTGGGATTTGCATTGTTGTTGGTTTTAGCATTCTGGCTGGGGGAGTGGCGGGAATCACGTAAGTTGGCTGCCGCGGCAGCTGTATAACCGTTAATACGTGTATGTAGACAAATACATACAAGGCGAAAAAATCATTTAACTACGCATGCTTCCAGTATAGGTAGGACTTAATTTGGTGGCAATAAATCTGGTATAATGAGTGCTAGATATGAGGGAAAAGGTGGCTCAGCAGACGAAAGTGTTGGCGTTAGCTAACCAGAAGGGTGGTGTGGGTAAAACCACAACCACAATTAATCTGGGTGCTTATTTGGCAGCTGCCGGACAGCGGGTGCTGATTGTCGATTTAGATCCTCAGGGCAATACTTCGAGCGGTTTGGGGCTTGTGACGAGTAAACTGCATGGTGACTTGTATGATGTGTTGATGGAAGATGTGGCGATTGCGGCTGTAGTACAGGAGACCATCACTAAAGGATTGGCGGTAGTGCCAGCAAGTCCAATACTAGCAGCGGCAGAGGTGGAGATGGTGGCAGTACCTCAGCGTGAGTTTAAGCTTAAAAAAGCACTCGAAAACATAAAAGGAGAGTATGACTACATACTGATCGACTGTCCACCAAGTTTGGGGATACTCACTGTCAATGGTTTGGTGGCAGCTGATGAAATTATTATTCCGGTTCAAGCTGAATTTTATGCGCTGGAAGGCTTGGGTCATTTGGTACAGACCGTGCAGCGCGTGCGGCGGGGCTTGAATCCGAAGCTCGGGCTTTTGGGAGTATTACTTACCATGCACAATGGCCGGACGACTTTGAGCACCCAGGTTCATGAGGAAGTCCGGCGGCATTTCCCAGATAAACTATTTGAGACAGTTATACCGCGTAATGTGCGGCTGGCTGAAGCGCCTAGTCACGGCGTAAGCATAATGCAGTATGATGGGTGGAGTAAGGGTGCGCGCAGTTATAAAGCGCTGGCCAAAGAAGTGCAAAAAAGGGTGAAACAAGCAGAAAGGGTGACAACAACATGAGTGAAATACGCAAACGCGGTTTAGGACGAGGTTTTGATTCGCTTATTCCTGAAGGAATGGTTGAAACTGAGTTTGACGTGACGGCACCGGTAGACGAGAGTGGTGCCAGAGTTAGTGGCGATACCATTCAACAACTTGACCCCTTTTTACTCGATCCGAATCCGCATCAGCCGCGTAAAAATTTCGAAGAAGCGGCTCTCGAAGCTTTGGCTGCAAGTATTCGAGTACACGGGATATTGCAGCCGTTAGTTGCTACGCGGAAAGGTGACCGGTTCGAGCTGATTGCGGGTGAGCGCCGGTTGCGAGCCGCTCGACTAGCAGGTCTGACACGTGTTCCAGTGATTTTGCGGACGTTTGATGAACAGGAAAAACTCGAGCTAGCCTTAATTGAGAATATTCAGCGGGCTGAACTTAACCCCATCGAATTGGCGACAGCTTATCGCAAACTAGCCGACGAATTTAATCAAACTTATGATGATATCGGTCAAAAAATTGGTAAGAGTTCATCGGCTATCGCTAATACAGTGCGCCTACTCAACCTGAGCGCCGATGCTAAGCGCGCGATTGTTGACGGTATCATTTCAGAGGCACACGGGCGTGTGATCTTGTCGTTGGAGGACGAGGATAAACGGGCCGAAATTTTGCGACTGATTCTCAAGTATAAATGGACCCAAAAACAAGCTGACGAATTTGCGCGAGGTTACCGCGGTCCCAGAGGATCGAAGATGCTGGCGCAAGCTCGATTGAATGAGATAGAGGCTTGGCAGACTGATTTGGAAAAGTATCTTAATGCTTCGGTCAAACAAACAAGATTAGCTCGCGGTAAAGGCAAAATCATTATTGAGTACAATTCCGCTCAGGAACTTGACCGGATTTACCGGCTCATCCGTCACAATAGTGTAGCGTCAAAGCACCACGGCAGCGACGGTATCGTCAAACAGACGTGAATCTATAGATTTCAGTTTATAAAACTTTAACTTGATCGAGTGGCAAGAGTCGCAATACGGCATTGCCGATAATGTAGCTTGAAGGTAGTTGACCCCATTCGCGGGAGTCAAATGAGGCGCCGGGTATGCGGTTGTCTCCGACCACGAAGACATTGCCTTTTTGGACGGTTTCATCAACATTTCCCTGAGTACTTGTATCAGTACTTTCGTAGCTCGTATCGGGATCATAACCATCGGGGTGCTTGTCGTTGTAGACGGTTATTTTACCTTCTTTGACAACTACTCGGTCGCCAGGGACACCAATAACGCGTTTGACAAAAACTTCACTGGGTTTCTTGGGATAATGGAAGACGATTATCTGCCCAGCTTTGGGGATGTATGCGCTATCTTTATTGAAAGTTCTTTGGATCAAAGATGAAGTGTAGCCAATCTTGGAAACAATTAAATAATCGGCGTCGTGCAAGGTAGTGGACATGCTACTTCCCATGACGTGATAGGCTTGAAAGACAAAAAATGAAGGACAAACACGACAGCCATCGGGAACAAGAACCATGAGGCGATAATGCCCATGACATGCCAAAATTTACCAGCAACGTTGGTTAGTGTCCCAGACGCCGTTTCGACATCGGTGGTAGCCTGAATACCAGGACCTTGTACATCAGAAAGCGTTTGAGCCAGCATTGGTGACATGTCACTCGATGACGGAGTGGGTGGCGCCGGACGGACGGGTGCTGGGCTACCCTGGGCCGGTATAATTAAGCCGTCAGGACCGACAACAGGCTTGCGAGATGGGTTAGTAGGTGAATCCATATACAGTATGAGTATAGGGGGGTAGCCGGGGAGCACAAGGGTGGTTATACTAGTAGGTAATGGATACGTTTCATGTGAATCGGCGGCGGCAGCTCGATGGCCCCCAACCAAGAAACCGCCTGGTACGACCTGTACCCGACGCGCCTGCCCCTGATAGAGTGGTGGCTTCGACGGTTGAGCTATCTGAAAATGAATCAACTTTGCCGGTTGTTGACGACAAGCTGTTTGAGTATCGCCGCCGACATAAGCCAAAGAAGCTCCAAGGCAAAGGCTGGAAAATCGCCAAATGGGTAGTGCTTGTGTTGCTTGTCGGAGGCTTGGTGGCTGGTGGTTGGTTTGGTTGGCGCGCCTGGCAAGCGACCAAAAACATCTTCGGAAATGGCGGCGGTTCAGGAGCTTTGGCATTACAAGACTCCTTTGATCTGACCCAACTCAAAGGTGAGGGGGACGGTCGCGTCAATATTTTGCTTTTGGGCATTGGTGGTGAAGGCCACGAAGGGCCAAACTTATCCGATACCATCATGGTTGTTAGTATTGATCCCAAAACGAAAAATACAGCAATGTTGTCGATCCCGCGTGACTTGTATGTGAAATTACCCGGTGTCGGTCAATATGGCACTCAATATGGCAAAGTAAATGCAGCGAACGTTTATGGCGGTGCCGAATATGCGGCCAAAGTAATTCAGACCGTTATTGGAGTGCCACTACACTACTACGTCGTGATGGACTTTTCCGGATTTAAACAAGCGGTTGACGCGGTCGGCGGCATTGATATTGATGTTCCTGAGGCTATTAATGATCCCGATTATCCATGTGACAATGGACGATCGGTCTGCGGGTTTAAGTTGGCAGCCGGAAAACAACATATGAATGGCACGATCGCGCTCAAGTATGCCCGATCTCGCAAGAGCACCAGTGATTTTGACCGGGCAGCCCGGCAACAGCAGGTGATTGGGGCGCTGCGCGATAAGAGTTTGCAGCTATCAACACTCACGAATCCCGTTAAATTGATCGGCTTGATTGAAGCTCTTGGTACCCATGTGAAATCAAATTTGCAGACCAATGAGATTAAAAAATTGGCGGCTATTGCAAAAGATGTCGATATGTCGAAAGTCAGCAAAGAAGTGCTCGATACAGATAGGCCGGAATCCTTGCTTCAGGGGGGAGTAAATATCATACCTGAGGCAGGTTATATCGAGGTACCAAAGTTGGGCACATTTAGCTACGGTGATATTCATGACTACGTTAAAAATATTTTTGCTGACGGATATATCCTGGAAGAAAATGCAATTGTTGAAGTCCAAAATGGATCTGGAATTCCAGGTTTGGCGGGGGCTGTCACGAAAAGCTTAAAAAGTGCACATTATAATCTGACAAATGCTTCGAATGCTAATGACTATTTCGCTAAAACGGTGATATATGATTACTCTGGTGGCAAGATGCCTTATACGCTAAACTATCTCGAGAATCGATTTAATGTAAAAGCGCAGAGTGCATCGGTTCCGGTAATGTCACCGGCTGCTG
Organism: bacterium; assembly: GCA_016699105.1. Lineage (GTDB taxonomy): Bacteria > Patescibacteriota > Saccharimonadia > UBA4664 > UBA4664. The sequence continues at coordinate 601,096 of CP064960.1, forward strand.
ACGGCTCGATTCCGTCGGCACCTCAAATAAGGATTATACTTGGCAGTGACTATTCTACAAACGCGTCTACAAATTAGGAACCAACATATTGTGCAGATTGCATGGGCGTTGGCTGTCGGTGGTGTTGTCTTGGTACTTGCTCCCAAACAAGGATGGTGGTGGTTAGCGTTAGCCATAGTAACGGGAATTGAACTATTAGCCGCTTGGGGTAGAAGACAGATAGTATCGCAGTTAATGATACCGGTGGTAATGGCCGCGTGTGTCGTCCTTGTGATGACACTTGTACCGCGATTAGCTAGTCAGATATCGTTAGCGTTAGTATATATTGTTTGGCGATGGTGGTGGTCAACAGGTGAAGCTGGTCGGGCAAATTTACCAAATTTGTTAGTGTTACAGACTATGATTAGTTTAGCTGTTTTTTTAATGGCAGTAGTATGGCGTGTTCCTTCATGGTTTGCAGAATTGCTAATGTGGGGACTTTCATACACTACGGTACTAACAGTTATGAGTACTCGAAGGGAACAAAGTGCAAGATTGCTAGCAGCTAGTTGGGCACTTATTGTTACTCAGCTGACTTGGTTGCTCCAGATATGGTTGTTTACCTACACTGTTCAAGGGGGTATGTGATGATACCTCAAGGAGTATTGGTTATAACGGCAATGGGATATTGTTTTGGCTCAATTTACATGTCGGCTCGAGCAGGCAGCTTGAGTCGCGGACGGTTGATGGAATTTCTCGCAATTGGGATCGTTATAATTATCATGGTTGTCTCAGGTACTTCTTGGAAAGGTGCCATATAATAGAATTGGTTAAGGATAACAGCTATTACTATAGTGAGGACGTATGACAGATCGATTTGAACCATGGGAACATGAAAAGCGTGATCAATCGCCTCGTGCGGTTGATGTGGATACTGAAAAACCGGTTCAGCAGCAACGATGGCATTTCCGAGCCATTCGCAATGCAGGCGTCATGGTGCTGGTGGGTGCATTGGCCGGAGCTGGCGGTGCTTATGGATATACTCATTATTTGGCAGCTTCGATTCCGGTAGATCGCAAACAATTGATTATTGAAGAGAGCTCGGCGGTGATTGATGTTGCTACGCAGCTTTCACCCAGCGTGGTAAGTATTACCTCCAAAACTGTCGCCCGGGGATTTTTTGGATACTCGCAGGAAGTTGAAGGGGCCGGTACGGGTATGGTTCTGACGGCCGATGGACTCATACTGACGAATCGGCATGTGGTTGATGATACGACGGCTACTTATACTGTCGTCATGAACGACGGTAAAACGTACCCGGCGACGGTGGTCTCGCGTGACACCAAAAATGATGTAGCGTTCGTGCGCGTTGAAGCCAAAGATCTGACGCCTGTGAATATCGGAGATTCCGGTAAATTGAAAGTGGGACAACAAGTGGTGGCAATCGGAAACGCCTTGGGGCAATTCCAAAACTCTGTCACCGAAGGTATTATTTCGGGCGTATCGCGAGGAATTACCGCTGGTTCGGGGTCGGCTTATAGTGGCATGACCGAAGAACTATCCAATCTACTGCAGACCGATGCGGCGATCAACTCCGGCAATTCCGGTGGTCCGCTGGTCGATCTGGAAGGTCAAGTGATCGGCATGAATACGGCGGTGGCGGGATCGGGAGCGCAGAATATTGGATTTGCCATACCGATCAATGACATTAAACCGTTAATTGAAAGTGTGAAATCAAAGGGACGGATCGTACGGCCGTATCTGGGAGTGCGCTATGTTGCTTTGACGCGCCAAGTGGCTACCTTAAATAACCTAACAGTGTCTGATGGCGCTTGGATTCAAGCTTCAGGAGACGCTAACCCAGGGGTTGTAAGTGGTTCACCGGCCGAAAAAGCCGGAGTCAAAGAGGGCGACATCATAACCAAGATTGGCGATGATACGGTTGATGCAACGCATAGTTTGCAGTCTCTCATCGGTAAATACAAAACTGGTGATAAGGTGAAGCTGACTATAATTCGCGATAGTGCGACAGTTACGGTTGAAGCAACATTGGAAGATGCGCCCGCCGGGAGCTAATTATTTTAGCGAAATCCGAGGATGAAATAGCCTTGTTCGAAAGCTTTGAGTCGAGATTTGGCGGCTAGTGCCATGAGGTGGTCGTGTTGCCATGGGTCACATTCGGTAAAAACATGGCCATGAGGAGCCAAATGCTGCGGCAATTCGTTTAAAAACCGGCGGTAGAGATCGAGACCATCGGTGCCGCCAAAGAGCGCGATTGCTGGTTCTTTGGTGACTTCCAACATGAGATCGGCGTCGGTCTGAAGATAGGGTAAATTGGTGACGACGGTATCAAATTTGCCGGTGACTTCATGCCATAAGTCTGACTCAATAAAGCAGATATCAACACCATGTTTGCGCGCATTTTGACGAGCTACAGCTAGCTCAGTATGAGTGATGTCGGTGGCAGTTATATGGAGATCTGGCCGATTTTTGGCGATGGCGATGGCGATGGCGCCAGAACCGGTGCCAATATCTATGAGGCGGCCATTTTGGGGAGTGTATTTGATAGCCCATTCAACCATTTGCTCGGTTTCAACGCGGGGAGTCAGTACATCTGGGGTGATAATAAAATCGAGACCATAAAATTCGCGGGTGCCAGTCAAGTGGACGACGGGTGTATGGTTGAGCCTTTGATCAATGAGATGTTGGAATTGTGATAGTTGGTCGGGAGTAAGGACGTAGTCGTCATGGGCATGGATCCAGGTACGCGGTTGAGCTAAGACATGAGCCAAGAGTAATTCGGCATCGAGGCGGGCACCAGCGATCGGTTTAGCTTCGAGCTGGATAATGGCTTCAGCTAAGCTGTGCTTGAGTGAGTTTTGAGCAGTTGGTAAAGGCATAAGATAAAGAATTAATTTAAAGTTTGTTGCGATTGTCGTTGACGTACCACTTCGTACGCCAGAACGACGGTAGCAGCGGCTACGTTGAGCGAATCGGCAAGTCCGAGCATAGGCAAGCGAACCGGTTGGTCGCAAGCATCTTGCCAGGTGTCGGATAGCCCGTATTGTTCACTGCCCAAAATGATAGCGGTGGGTTTCGTGAGGTCAGGTGTGGTGTACGATTGTTTGGCTTGGACAATGGCGGCTACAGTTTGAACATGGTTTTTCTTCAAGAATGTGATGACTTCGCCGGTAGCGGCAATCACAGTAGGTACTTTAAACATAACACCAGTAGAGGCGCGTACCACATTGGGGTTAAACAAATCGGTTACGGGGTCACACACGATGACAGCGTCGGCGCCGGTGGCATCTGCAGACCTGAGAATTGTGCCAAGGTTGCCAGGTTTTTCAATTGATTCGGCGACAATGATAAAGGGATTGGCAGAAAGTACTAGCTTATCTAAGCTCGTGTGCCATTGGCGACCGACGGCTAAGAGTCCCTCGGGCTTGTCGCGATAGGCAGCTTTGATGAGGGCGGTGGAACTGAGCTGGATGACTTGGGCGCCAGTCGCGGCAGCTCGAGCAACTAAGGCCGGTTCATTGGTGCCCAGATACAATTCGGGACAATAGTACAACGTTAGTAGCGGAAAATCACTATCGAGCGCGCGGGTAATTGCGCGGTAGCCTTCAATTAAAAATAATTCCTGGTCGTCGCGTTCGGAGCGTTTGCGCAAGGCATACAAATTTTTTATAACCGGATTGGCGGTACTGGTGATGACGGGAGTATTCATTGGCCGGCTTGTTCGAGTTTGAGTCGTAAGTCTTCAGCCTGTAAAGCATCGAGCATGTCCGCAATATTGCCGAGCATATAACCGGGCAAACCGTGTTGGGTACGGCCGATACGATGGTCTGTGACCCGGTCTTGAGGGTAGTTGTAGGTGCGGATTTTTTCACTGCGGTCACCGGTGCCAATTTGTGACAAGCGGGCTTCGCGGCCAGCGCGCTCGGCTTCTTCACGTTGGATAGCCAGTAGCCGGGAGCGTAAGACATTCATGGCTTTGAGCTTATTTTTGAGCTGTGACTTTTCGTCTTGGCAGGTGACTACAAGACCCGAGGGGAGGTGAGTGATGCGGACCGCAGAATCGGTGGTGTTAACGCTTTGACCGCCGTGTCCGGAGCTACGATAGACGTCAATGCGCAAGTCGGCATCATTGATCTCGATATCGGTTTCTTCGGCTTCGGCTAACACGGCCATTGTCACAGTCGAGGTGTGGATGCGACCGCCGGATTCGGTTTCGGGGACACGTTGCACGCGATGAACACCGGATTCATATTTGAGCAGACCGTAGGCGCCCGCACCTTTGACTTCAAAAATAATTTCTTTGTAACCACCTACATCACTGGGTGATTCGCTGATAAGTTCGATACGCCAGCCGGGTTTGGTCTCGACAAACCGGTTATACATGCGATAGAGTTCACCAGCAAACAATGAAGCTTCGTCGCCGCCCGCACCAGCGCGGATTTCAATAATGGCGGTTTTGGCGTCGGCGGGATCTTTGGGGACCAAGGCAATGCGCAGTAAATCGTTGATACGATTCAACTCTTCTTCAAATTCCGGTATTTCGGCTTTAGCCAGTTCACCAAGTTCTGGATCGGTGGCCATTTCGTGAGACTGGGCTAAATGATCAGCTGTCTGGGCGCGTTGGTCATAAAGGGCCAAGAGGGGAGCTATTTCGGCCTGGCGTTTTGCCAATGTAATCATCTGAGGAGTACCCAAAATCGCCGGCTCGGTCAGCTGGGTGGCTAGACTGGCGGCTTCGGCTCGAAATTTAGCTTCGGTGGGATCGGTTGATGGATTCATAACCATATATTTATATCATAATTTGGTGGTAATGCCGAGGTTTTGGCAGGAGGTATTAAGGGTTGGGTGGAGCTGGCTGGACTTGGTAGTCCAGCCAGCTCCGGATCGTTACTTCTTGATGCGCTGGCGGATCTCGATGATTCTGGCGAATTTATCCGAAATGGTGAAACGGAGATCACCAATCTCGATGGTGCGCCTGAAGAAGAACTGCAGGTTAGTGCTCGTTCCCCAGCTACCACTATTGGGATCAGCCATGGGTCGTCCGGCATATCCGCGCCGTTCCTGCCAGGTGCTAATCAACGGTGATCGCATTTCGGCACCATCTGACTTGAAGCGAATGCCGAGACTGGGCACGATTGCGTAGCGGTCGACTTCCAGCTCGATCAACATGGGCTCGACAGTCCAGCCTTCGGCGTCAACCTCAGGTTCTGGCGCATCAGCTAGCTGGATGCTGGCTTGGATGTGGTCTTGGTTGATCTCAGTCGCCTGGAAGGTACCTCGGATACCGGGCGCTAGCTCGTAAGCGACGCCAGGATCGAACCTGATGTAGCTATGCTGCCAGCCCTGGTTGGGTGACAGCTGCTCCATCTCGATGAGGTTCCGGTTTTCCCTTCCGCAACTCCTGATCCGCACGTCAGAGGTTACATATACCCACTCAGTGCCGATAGCTATCGACTGCGGCGGCTGCCACTTGGTGATCGGAATCGGTGCTTCGAACGTGCCTCGCCAGAATGTGAAACCACCACCTTGCGACGAAATTCGAAGCTTGAGCGTCGGATCTGCCAGAGTGAACTCCATTTCGTTGACTTCCGGGTATTTCACGCAGTTTTGGCAGCTGTATCCGTGATGCGGGTTGGCACAGACTGTGAATCCTTGGAGAGTTGTACCGCAATTGTAGGTGTTATTGACGATGTGCCGTTTGTACGTGACACCGTCGCGAACGACAGTGTTGTGGTAGCCATGTTCGTACTTGCCCCAAACTGGTTCAACAGCCATGGCAAACCGGTAGTCGGCGCGGCAACGGAATTCCCACCGGTGGTAGGTAGCGCCCGGCACCGTGTAGGTTCGCGCCTGGACGCCAGGAGCGATGTCGATCCATGCACCCTGCGAATCGGTGAAGAGTCGCGGGGTGTTCCACTCACGCTGTGGATGCAACTGAGTGGCGCGGCGAACGAGCAGGCCGAAGCCGAACGAAAATACTTCATCTTGCATCTCAACGCCGTCTACCACAATTTGCCAGTGGTGATCAGCTCCAGGGAAGTAGACACAGCTTCGTTCGGTGGGCGCTGGCTTGCGCCTAGCCTTTGAATGGTTCGCCCCAACTCAGCTCTTCGCTGGGCTGGTTGTCTTCCGGCCGGCGCCACTGGATGTACACCTGGCGCTGAGAGCCGTCGACAGCATCGGTGACGATAATGCGAACGTCTCGGTCGATGGCCTGCCAGTTGTCACTCGGCATGAATGTGCGGGGCGAGTGATACCGGCAGTCGTAGGTGTGCTGGTGAGTGCGGTTGCACTGACGAGCGGTGCGCACTTCGACGTTGCCGTCGGGAGTGGTGCGCAACACAGCACTGGCGGAGTAGTTGGCGTCCAGCGGACGCCAAGGTCGTCCGAACCAGCGGGCGAAGGGGTCGTCCCAGTCGGTGGTGGGCTCGATGAGCGCACGCAGGGCGGGCACGACCAGATCTTGGGTGCCAGGCACGTTAAGGGCAGAAATTTCACGTGGTGACAAGCCACTCATTCCTCGCAGCAGTTCTAGTAAGGATCCGAATCTGGCGTCGAAGAGTCCGGTCATGATGACGGAACCCTTTCTTGAGTCTACCGTCGGCTGGCCACATTGGCTGACCTTTAGGAAACGGCTGGCTGGCTATTTGCAATGCAAATTACCAATCAGCCGTTTCCTATATACGCATATCTAACATATCAAGAAACAACTGCTATACCATATCATATTGTGACTAATAAGTCAATTTTGATGTGGGTGTTTGCAGGCTGAACAATCAAAAAAGCCCTGGCGGGCTTTTTAAGATGATAATTTGGAGATTAAGCTTCTGGTGTGTCGGTTGTGACGTCGCTTTTAGCTTTGCGGGCAGCCACTTTGGCGGCTTTGGCAGTTTTGGCATGCGTACGGTCAGCGGCTGCAGCTTGCAGGGCCTTGAATCGATCGACGCGGCCGGCGGTGTCGACCAGTTTTTGCTTACCCGTGTAGAAGGGGTGGCAATTGGAGCAAATTTCCACGGTAATGGCTTCGACGGTTGATATCGTCGTAAATGCGGTATTGCAACCGTTGCAATTAACCTTGGTCTCGAATGTCTTGGGGTGAATGCCAGATTTCATAACTTGATGATTGTATCTAATAAATGTGTATAAGTCAATGGGTTGCCCCCGGGATGTCACGAGGGACATCCCGGGGGAGGGGACTAGCCGCAAATAGCCTTCAGGCGGTTGAGATACTCGCTTTCGGCCAGGAAGCGATTGGCAGCCTCGACTACACCAATGTCGCGGATTGCCCGTGAATGGTGGGTAATGCCAGTTTTGTCACCGGGTCGACTCAGTGCGGCTTTGTACCACATCTTCACCAACGAGGAACCCTTACCGTACTTGGCGAGGGCTTCATCACTGGTGATGGTCGCGTGAGTCTTACCCTGTAGGTCTGCACGACAGGCTGTGGCGTCAGCTGGGATACCAATCAGATAATGACGCGGCGCAGCCTTGCGGTCTTGGCTGGTTCCAGGATCGTCATTGATTGATCGCTTGTGGGTCTCCCAGAACACCCGGCGCAGCTCCAGCTGTGGTTTCGTCAGTGTTACAGCTGCCGGCGGAGAACTAGCTGGAACCGAACTCGTGGATGTAGTGTCGGCCGGAGCTGCTGCAGCAGCTGGATCGGTAGTAGACGGTTCGACCTTGCTGGTTTCGATGGGGGCAGCCTCCGTAGTACTGGCAGCAGCGACTGTGGGAACGACGCTCTCCTCGGCAGCAAACGCAGCTGCCGTGGTGCCATTGACCGGCACCGGATCGTTGCCGGAAGTACAGCCGCTTGTTATGAAAACGACGGCGATGGCGGCGGGTACTACGAGGTATCGCATGCGACGCATGTCGAGTCCTTTCTCAAGGATAGTTGAAGGATTTGCATGTCAATTGAACGGCTAGATCGACGTTATAATAGTATTAGTATCTTACAAATATTAAATTCTGGCCGTTAATTACTTGTCAATTAATGGTGAATCAGGTATGATTTGGGACGTTTAGTACTTTATTGAAGCAGCACTGCCGTAATCCTCCCGCTCGGGTGGCAGTGTGAAGTATCCAAAAGGAGACAATTAATGTCCGAGGTTAACCTCAAAGAATTATTGGAGGCTGGTGCGCATTTTGGCCATCAGACTCGTCGGTGGAACCCCAAGATGAAGCCATATATATATGGTGCGCGGGGTGGTGTGCATATTATTGACTTGACCAAGACAGCACCAATGCTTGAGGCAGCTATCAAGTTTGCCAAGCAGGTGACGTCTGAGGGTGGCAGTGTGTTGTTTGTGGGCACCAAGCGTCAAGCAGCGCCGGTTGTCAAAGAAGCCGCCGAAAATGCTGGCATGCCATACGTCACTGAACGTTGGTTAGGTGGTATGTTGACCAATTTCCGGACCATCCGCTCGCGGGTAACCCGGCTCAAAAAACTAGAAGCCGGTTTGGAAAGTGGCGATTACGCGACCAAATACAATAAGAAAGAGCTGTTGGACTTCACCAATGAAGTTGCTGCTTTGAATCGAATTTTCAGCGGCATCAAGAATATGGACGGGGTGCCCGGTGCAATGTTTGTAATTGATGCTCCGCAAGAAGGCATCGCCATTGCTGAGGCTCGAAAACTCCACATTCCCGTGATTGCCATCGCCGATTCAAACTCTAATCCTGATGTCATGGACTACCCGATTCCGGGCAACGACGACGCTATCAAGTCGATCAAGGTGCTCGCCGGAGCCATCGGTGCCGCGGCCGCAGAAGGCGCCAAGCTCTATGCTTCCCGCGCCAAAGAGACGTCCGAAAAAGAATAATATTGTTATTCAATACAGTTGTTCAATATACGTAAATTGGAGGATTACCAGATATGGCAGTGAACATTAAAGATATTCAAAAATTGCGTCAACAAACTGGCGCCGGCATGATGAAGGCCAAAGAAGCCTTAGAAAGCACCGATGGTGATTTTGACAAAGCCATCATTTACCTACGCGAAAAAGGTGAGGCCACCGCAGCCAAAAAAAGTGAACGCGAAGCCCGGGCTGGTTTGATTGAAACTTATGTCCACGGTGGTCGCATTGGTGTGATTGTCGAAATCAACTGTGAAACCGATTTTGTGGCGCGAACGGTAGAATTCAAGGAATTTGCTCGCGATGTGGCAATGCATATTGCTGCGACCAACCCAGAATACTTGTCGCTCGAAGCAGTTCCGGCCGAAGTTGTGGAACAAGAACGCTCAATATATCGGAAAGAAGTCGCGGGTAAGCCAGAGCAAATTGTAGACAAAATTGTCGAGGGCAAGTTGGCTAAGTTTTATGAAAATTCTTGCCTGATGCAGCAAGTCTTCATTAAAGATCCAGACATGACTGTGACAAAGCTGACATCCAATTTGGTGGCAAAGTTAGGTGAAAACATTGTGATTAGGCGGTATGATAGGTTTGAATTAGGAGCAAATTGATGCGCGAACTGGCTCAAAAAGTCACCCCTAAACTAGATAAGGCGATCGCTCATTTCGAAGGCGAGCTGTCATCTATTCGAACCGGCCGGGCGCACGTGGGCATGCTCGACGGGGTAATGGTCGAAAGCTATGGCACCATACAGCCGTTGAAAGCGGTCGCTAGCATTACGGTGCCAGATGGTCATAGTTTGGCCGTGACACCATGGGATAAGGGTATGTTGTCGGTAGTGGAAAAGGCTATCCGTGATAACCAAGCCTTAGGCTTAAACCCGATGAATGATGGCGCAGTCGTACGTATGAACGTACCATCATTGACCGAAGAGCGCCGTCGCGACATGGTGAAATTGTTGGGGACGAAAGTTGAAGACTGCCGGGTCGCCATGCGCAATGCCCGTCATGAGGTATTGGGTGAGGCCAAACGCATGGTCCAGGCAAAAGAGGCTACCCAAGACGATGTTAAATCTTTGGAGCAAGATTTAAGCAAATTGCTCGATAAATATCAGGCCAAACTCGAAGAGCTTGAGACTGCAAAAACCAAGGAGTTGATGGCCGTCTAATGCACGATTCGGCCACCGCGGCATTACCAAGCCACGTGGGTTTTATTGTCGATGGCAATCGACGGTGGGCGACTGCTCAGGGTATACCGAAGCTTCAAGGCCATAAACGAGGCATGGAAAATTTGCGTGCCCGCGTGAGCCAAGCTCGTAAATTGGGCATCCAATATGTGTCTGCGTTTATTTTTTCTACCGAAAATTGGCAACGTTCAGCCGAAGAAGTGGCATACCTCATGGATTTGTTCGTCTGGTACGCCGACAAAGAATTGAAGCAGCTGTCTGAAGAAAATATAAAAATTGTATTTCTGGGAACAAGTGATCGGTTACCCGCCAAAGTTCTGGCAGCTATGGACCGGGCCGAAGCTCGGACGAAACAATTTGACGGCATGACGTTGGCATTGTGTTTAAACTATGGTGGCCAACAAGAATTAGCTGATGCTATGTCACGGCTTGTGAGTGATGGTGTGGCTGCCAGCGAAATAAATTCGACAACGTTGGCGAACTATCTCTATCATCCTGAAATCCCTCCAGTTGATTTGATTATTCGGACTTCGGGAGAGCAGCGATTGAGTAACTTTATGCTGTGGCGAGCAGCTTATGCTGAATTGTATTTCACGACGAAAGCCTGGCCAGATTTCGCAGAAGCAGACTTACTCGTCGCATTGGCTGACTATGCAAATCGTCACCGACGACACGGTAAATAGGGTACAATAGTATCTATGATGATTTATATTGCTGTTATCCTCCTATTTTCGTTACTGGTAATTATTCATGAGTGGGGTCACTTTATGGCGGCCCGACGCGGTGGCGTGACGGTCGAAGAATTTGGAGTAGGCTTTCCGCCAAAAGTTTGGGGAAAAGTGCGCCGTGGGGTGCTGTATTCGATAAATCTACTGCCTTTGGGTGGGTTTGTACGTCTCAAGGGCGAAGACGGCGATGATACTTCAAAAGGATCATTTGGCGCCGCTAAAACTTGGACTAAAACCAAGATCTTGCTGGCTGGTGTGGTCATGAATTTGATCACTGCGGTTGTGCTGTTTTATGGCTTGGCTGTCACAGGCATGCCGGGATTGGGTAGCTTGGAGCCCGGTTTTTTGGCGCATACGTATTCGCAAGCACCGAAGCTGGTGGTGGCGGATGTTGCCAAGGATTCGCCAGCCGCCCAAGCTGGTATCAAGAACGGCGAATATATTGTGTCGGCCAACGACAAAGCGATGGCAACTAATGACGATTTGCGGACATTCACCAAAGACAACGCTGGCCAGACAGTCAAACTGATCATTGAAAAAGGTGGTGAAGGTACCCGTGAAGTCATGGTCAAATTGCGGGATCCCGGCTCGACACAAGGTTATTTGGGAGTTGTAGGTCAACAAGATTACAAGCTGAAGTACGACCCTATTACGGCCGTTGCGGCAGCTGTTTGGGTCACCGGTGCCTTGTTCTTTGCCACCATTGTGGGTGTATTCAAACTCTTGGTTGGGATACCGATGTTGGTGATTGGACTCTTCTCGAGTTCGGTGCCGGCTGCAGCCGCCGAAGCCGCTGGACCGTTGGGTATCTTGTTCATTTTCAAGAGTATTTCGACGTTGGGTATTAGTTATGTCACGTTGCTGCTAGCTAACATTGCGGTGGCTCTAGCGGCATTCAACGTTTTGCCGTTGCCGGCGCTTGATGGTGGTCGATTGGCACTTATTTGGTGGCAGCGATTGACTGGACGTAAAATTAGCGCCGACACTGAAGCACAAATTCATGGCATCGGCTTTATGGTTTTGCTCGGATTGATGGCATTGATTACGGTGTATGACTTCCGCAAGTTCTTCTAAGGCTCTAGCTTGGAGCGCTTATATTGAGCGATTGCCTTGGCAAGCTCGGGATGTCTTATATTTTGGCCTCGTATGGTTAAGCGCCCAGTACATCGTAATGAAGGTACTGGTTTGGTCCGGGTCGGTGTGGCTAGCACCGGGTCGACTGATACAGTCGGCCTACAACGGTGAAGTAGCATCGCTGTTTGTCTTGGCAGCTGTGCAAGCGTCAATCAGCGGCTTGCTATTGTGGTGGTGGTTGAGACGGTATCGGGTTGGCATACAAGCATTGGGCTGGCGACCGGTACCGGTCTGGCGCACGATCAAGTTTGTCTTGGTTGTATTGGTTGGGTTTATCGTACTCGCGTCGACAGCTATTTGGCTGATATCACAGCTTGTCCCAGCATTTGACGCCAACCAAGCACAGATGAATCAGTTCTCGGCGGTCCAGACGTCGAGCGATTGGATTTTGGCAATACTGGCGATGGTAGTATTGCCGCCAATAATGGAAGAGAGTATTTTTCGAGGATTAGCTTATACGGCCTTGGCTAAACGATGGGGGAGCGTGATGGGCGCAGTCGGTTCGTCGGCATTGTTTGCGCTGGCTCATGGTCAGGCCAATGTGGGGGTCTACACGTTTGTTTTGGGCTTATTGCTGTGCTGGCTATACCGACGGTTTGATAGTATTGTACCGGGGGTTATGGTACATATGGTTAATAATGCCTTAGCCTATTGGGCGTTGATGTCGACTGGTTAGTTGGCTTTTTGACAAATGCCGTTAAAACTCGGTATTCTTATGACACAAAGCAATGAAAGGGTATCCCGCCCTGGAGCTGACGGCGACGAGCCGTTCCGGGTTCCGCCCGTTACTGCGGGAATTAAGGTCTAGGCTTTGTCCAGACAAAGACAAGATGGTACCACGAGAAACGCCTCGTTCTTGTCCCAAAGTGTCCTATTTAATCGTAGGCGCGGAGTGGGTGAGAACGTTTTTTAATTCAATTGGAGAAAAAGTTTATGCGCATGACACAACTATTTGGTCGGCCGAGTAAAACTGAAGGAACTGATTATGAAATTGCTTCACATAAGCTTTTAGTTCAGGCTGGTTTTATCAGGGAAAGTACGGCTGGACGTTACTTTATGTTGCCCCTGGGTATGGCAGTACATCACAAAGTAGCCGACATTGTCCGGCGCCAGATGAATAAAACTGGAGCTCAAGAAATTGTGACCCCGGTGCTGCACCCCCTCGAGCTGTGGGCAGAGACGAACCGGACAACCACCGCCGGGTTTGAATTGATGAAAGTTCGAGATCGCCGAGGTGCCGATTTTGCCTTGGGTGGCACGGCAGAAGAAATGGCCGTCGATCTCGTGCGCAAGTTCAACTTGAGCTACAAAGACTTACCGTTTCAGGTGTATCAGTTTTCGATGAAGTTTCGTGATGAAATGCGGGCTCGAGGAGGCCTACTACGAGTACGCGAATTTGTGATGAAAGATGGGTATAGTTTTTCGACCAAAGAGCAATTTACGGCTATTTATGACCGAATGCGGGACTGCTATACCGATATTTTTACTGAACTGGGATTAAAAACTGATGTGGTGGCCGCAGACAATGGTTATATTGGCGGAGAATACTGCCACGAATTTGTAGCGCCGGCCGAGAGCGGTGAGAGCCGGTATTTTGTGGATGAAAAAAGTGGCTACGCGGCCCATGAAGATGTGGCGACATTTGTGCAGGAATCGCCAAACGATCATGAAACGCTGCGACCAATGAAGCCAATTGAGGCTAAACGCGGCCGAACTATGAAGGATGGTATTGCCCATCACGGCTTGGAAGACTGGCGCCAAATCAAAGATGTTTTGTTTGTGGATGAACCAAGTGACCGCTATATTCTGGCAGTCATAAGGGGAGATCTGGATGTCAATGAAACGAAATTGATGCAACTAGCGAAAGCTTGGGGTATGCGATTGGCTACCGATGACGAAGTCCGCCATGACGTCGGTAGTGAGCCGGGCTTCTTGTCACCGGTTGGTATTGCTAAAAAAGGCATCAAAACTGGTCGCCGCATCGTTGTAGTAGCCGATGACAGCCTTAAACTTATCCATAATATGTATGGCGGTGCCAATGCTAAGCACCAAGATCTGGTGGACATCAACTATGCCCGAGATTGGGAGCCGGATATTACTGGTGACATTGCCATGGCTAAAGCGGGCATGATGAGTAATGAAGGCGGCAAATTGATCGAGCGGCGAGGTATCGAAGTGGGCAACATATTCCAACTTGGTTATCACTACACCAAGCTTATGAGCGGTGCTGAATATACCGATGCGTCCGGTGTCCGGCAGCCCTACTATATGGGTTGTTATGGGATCGGTATTGGCCGAACGATGGCTGCCATCGTTGAAGCCCATCATGATGAACGAGGCATCGTCTGGCCAGCGGCGGTCGCGCCATATGCGGCGACAGTGGTGAGGCTTGGCAATGATGAATCAATTGTAAAAGCGGCTGATGAGCTGGTAGTCAAAATGGAAGCCTCTGGAATAGATGTCTTATACGATGACCGTGATGTTTCGGCTGGGATTAAATTTGCCGACGCCGATTTGATTGGTTTGCCTTGGCGCATTACGGTCAGTGCAAAAACCATAGCCGCCGGGAATAAGGCTGAACTGAAGCGTCGAACCGCTAGTGAAACGAACTTGGTAGACTTGGCAGCAGTGACGGCAGCTATCTCATAGCGGAATTATGAGCTACTGCGTACGATAACGCTCAACAAAGCGACGTAAGATTTTCTCGGCTCAGTAATCGTGGCCGAGTGGGCGATGGCGACGAGCCGGTTAAGCTCGGCCGGCTCAAAGTAACCAGCGTGTTTATAGATGTTGACTCGAAGTTCAAGACCATGGGCATCAAGTTCGGGGTGGAACTGGGTGGCATAGACATTGCGACCGACCCGAAACATTTGGATGGGGCAAGCCGCTGAGCTAGCTAACAGTATCGCTGACGGCGGCAAAACTTCGCAAGCTTCTTTGTGCCCCACAAAAGCCAAAAAGATGGAATCTAGATCGGCAAGTATCGGATCAGATTGGCCGGCAGGTGTCAGGGTGATGGTCACTGGAGCGACAGATTCTGCGTAGCGACGGCTTACAGTACCGCCAAGTGCTGCAGTCAACAAGCCTACGCCTAAGCAAGCGCCTAAAAACGGAAAATCTCTTTGGACAATCTCGGCTAATAGCTTGTACAGTTTGGGTTCGAACGCTATTTCAGCCGGAGACTTGGCAGAGGGAGGGTCAGTCACGTTTCCGGGGCCGCCACCCAAAATAATGCCGGAATATTCGTCAAGATCAAGGTCTTTGAGCTCACCTTTATCGAGGGCTAGCCGCATGAGCTGATGTGGCTGGAGGTGGCCGAAATGACAAAAAGCCTCATATTCATTATCGGCTGCGGCTGCTTCGGGACGGCTTTGCAAAAGTAAAAACGGCTTCATATCTTAGCCCATTCTTCTATAAATCGTCGCAAAATCTGGTAGTAGATAGTCAGATCATCAAGATCGATCCATTCCTGGTCTGAGTGATGATCGCCGCCAGTTGACCGGGTGGTGATGACCTGGATGCCAGCGGCAACGAAATGTCGGGCATCAGAACTGGCATGCGATAACGTAGATGAAAGCTTATGGCCCGTGATTTGCGCGGCAATATCGGCAAACAGTTGGAGTGCGCCGTCAGAGCGCAATTCAAATGCGGGTTCGGCCACTAGTCGCGTGATCTCAATCCCAGGGAAGGCGTTTGCCAAATCAGTTATTTCTTGGTGTCTGGTGCTGATGAGTTCGCCGGGAACTAACCTAATATCGATGTGAGCGATAGCGCGTTCGGCTACCTGATTGGCGGCAGTCCCACCAGCGATCGTACCAATATTCATGGTGCTATGAGCATGATCTGGATCGGAGCAGGGTTCGGCTGGATAGAGGTCGGCAACTGCGGCCAAAAACTGGGTAAGTTTGCCAATAGCATTGTCGCCCAGCCATAAACGGGAAGCGTGAGCCGATGTACCGGTAGCAGTAATTTGATACCAGATGATGCCTTTGGCTTTGAGTTCGATGTCCCAATTGGTGCCACCGTCAGGTAAGATCATGGCTTGTCCGCGATATCCACTTTCGACCAGCCAGCGGGCGCCATCAAAACCGCCAACCTCTTCGTCGCTGGTTATCATCAAGCCAAGATCGTACTGGTGCAGGCTTGAACCGAGTTGTTGAAGGGTATAAATAAAGACCGCCAAGGCAGACTTCATGTCGGATGTACCGCGGCCATACAACCGATTGCCGTTTAGCTTGGGATTAAAGACGTCAGGATCACCGGGAACTACATCCATATGACCAGCTAGCCAGAGCCGGGGAGCTTTTGGGTTGGTGACAGCTATGGTGGTAGCAATCAGAGTAGGTACCCCATTATATTCGAGTCGCTTGATCTGAAGCGGTAAGTTAGTTAGTTGAGCCTCGACCCAATCGAGAGCAGCTGAATTTGTGGCCAGATCTCCAGAAATAGTGGGCATACGCACCAGATGCTCTAATAGCGTAGTGATGGCGGATTTGTCAGATTGGTGAGATTGGTGTTTTTGATGCATAGAAATATCAGATAATTATAACAATTGAGACAAAGTTTTGGCACCGGAATTGACTGTTGCCTTGTGGGCTGTAGTCAACTCCGGTGCCGGGTGCCGCCTCGTGCCTTGTGGGCGTCGGCGGCGCGCAAGTAGTGTTAGTGAGAGGGACTTAAAAGTACTCCGGACAGAATCGAACGGGCTTGAGCCATCAAATGCTCGACATCGGCTTCGGTGATGCCTATGGCATAGGTTATGGCTTTGCCAGTGCCCAACAGACGTGGTCCAACGGGCAGGATTCCGGTATACCCATCAAACAGGATGCCTGCCGCCCGATATAGGTCGTGTATTCTCGGCCACGTGAGATCTGTCGCACAAGGTAAATTGTCACTCATGATGACTAGTGGTGCACCATGATGGCGTAATACCTGGGCCAAGACCGCCAGCGGGTACATAGCTCCAGTTACACGTCCATTGGCCTCAAGGACAAACAATTGACTTCGGTGTTCACCAGTATCTGGTCGTATGAAGTCAAAACCGATATACCCACGGTAGCCGAGTCGGTGCAATTCACCAGCGGCAATTAGCGCGCGTTGGACAAGGGCATCGATGGTTGATGGATTCAAGCCTGTCGTAGCTGATGTTGAAATGACGTTGCCATTATGGGTACTTTGATTACCGATGATTTGCCGGGTGATGGCTAGAAACTGCGGTCCACCTTCGGTAATTTCCAGTTGCACCGAAAATGACGAATGTGGCATGTAAGCACGTTCGACGATAATTTCATCGGTATATCCCGAGTCGGTCAACCGACTAAGCAGTTGAGACAACACAACAGGCCAATTCTTCTGGTTGACGATTTCAATACCTTCACCGGTTGCCAGGTTGGCGGCTTTGACGGCGGCCGACTGGTAGCGCTTGGTGTAGGCTTCACCCGACTGCGCAATGGCGATACGTTGCTGGAAATCGTGTGTGGAGTGAGCCGGAAAGGAGATTTGTCCCCACCCTTCAAAATGCCGTCTAAGCCAGCCTTTGTGGTTGACTTGGGCTGCAAGTTTAGGTGATGGTCCCCAAACCACATTTTGGTATTGGTGATTCAAGCTATCCACCAAGTGCCGGACGCTGGCCGTCGGCAGGAAAAACTCGAAGAGTTGGCCGTGTTTGAGATCGCGCAGCATAGCAGCTGGACAACTAGCCAATAGCGTACCCGTCACCGGTACTTGGATTACCCGGCCATGGGCTGGCGCACCGATGTCGACTCGTGCTAGAAATTGCAGATATCCGGGGTCGATGCCATCGGCAATGACGACGGTGCCGGGCATAAGTAACGCCCGGTCGGCATAATGGCCCAAACCGGCATTCTCTAAACTCGGGTATGGATCCCGCACGTCGTGGACGCGAAACAGGTTAGAACTGAGAAATTGGGCGCTGTTGAGGTCAGTACTCAGGGGCAGCACGTGAGCTCCTCTCGCTAAATTTGCAAGGTACGAGTCCAAACGAAAACCGCTCCGGTAAGGGAGCGGCGGCGGTGAAGCGTTGGTTTGGTTTAGACTAAACGCGACCAGCCACCACACGGCAGCAAAATAATCTCGACCAAACGAGCTTGGCGGTTGATTAAGCTGATAGTGGTTGCGGTCATGGGGACAGTTTACTGGCAGCATGGGGTCAACGTCAAGCTAAACGGAACGTACTTACCTTGCTCCTATCTGCAGGCGACTGGTACACTGGAGGGTATGATTAACCGTTTACTCGGTCGGGTATCGCACGACATCGGCATTGATTTGGGCACCGCTAACACCTTGGTATATGTGCGGGGTAAAGGCATTGTGATTAATGAACCGAGCGTAGTGGCGATCAACGTCAAGACGAAGCAAATATTGGCAATCGGTGATGAAGCCAAAAAAATGGTCGGCAAAACACCCGCGAATATTGTGGCGACCCGGCCCTTGGTCGATGGAGTCGTCAGCGACTTCGAAGTCACCGAGCAAATGTTGCGATACTTTATCAATAAGGTCCACAAAGAAACCTATAGTTTGTGGCCGCGGCCCCGGGTCGTTGTTGGTATACCTTCGGGCGTTACCGAAGTGGAAAAGCGAGCGGTCGAAGATGCCTCGACGAATGCTGGTGCCCGTCAAACATTTTTGATCGAAGAACCAATGGCGGCAGCAATTGGTAGCCGATTGCCCATTCAAGATGCCGCCGGCAGTATGATCGTAGACATTGGCGGGGGTACGACGGAAGTGGCTATCATTAGCCTGGGCGGAATTGTGGCGAGTAGGAGTTTGCGTATTGCCGGAGATGAATTGAGCGAAGATATTATTTTGTATGCGCGTGAAGAATTCAATTTGCAGATCGGTGAACGAACTGCCGAAAACATTAAGATTGCCATTGGTACAACTTCGCCGGTAGCTGGATTGAAGGATGTGCCGATGCGCGGGCGCGATCTGGTGACTGGTCTGCCCAAAGAAATCATGATAACTCCAGATCAAGTGCGAGCGGCATTGGCTAGGAGTGTTCGCGAAATAGTTGACGCGGTCAAACTAACGATTGAAGAAACACCACCAGAACTGGTGGCAGATATTATGGAGCGGGGAATTTATTTAGCTGGAGGTGGTGCGCTGCTCAAAGGACTGGATGCTACACTCCATCGCGAAACCAAGATGCCCGTGAAAATTGCCGAAGATCCGTTAACGGCTGTTGCTCGAGGAACTGGGTTAGTTCTAGAAGACATTGATGCGCTCAAGGACGTACTGGTTCCGACCCAGTTTGGCAAAATTCCACGATGAGGCGAGGAAGCTGGCGCAACCGGATAGTAGTTTTGGTGGCAACAGTAGCTTGCATCGTCGGTTTGGAGCGATTGGGGGCTTTATGGCCGGTGCATTGGTTATGGGGGCATACTGTAGCTCCAATTGGTGGATTGATAGCAGGAGGCGGTCAGGATGTCGGTAAGACGTTGACGAATTGGACTCGTATCAAAGACTTGGCGGTTGAGAATAGCCGTCTGGAATTGGAAAATGCTAACTTGCGGCAGCGACTAGCGGCCGATGCCGAAACTCAACGAGATAACGAAATATTGCGTCGTGAACTGGGTCTGGCTGCAGCTTCCGTGATACGGCAAGTCAATGCCGAAGTAGTGGCAGCAGCACCAGATTCATATCGCCAATATGTCTGGATTAATAAAGGTAGTAGCGAGAATTTGAAGAATGGTTATGCGGTGATGAGTGCTGGAAGCTTAATTGGAGTTTTGAGTGAAGTTCAGACGCACGCGGCGCGAGTAACGTTGGTGAGTGACCCTGATTTTCGCTTGGCCGCCAAAGATCAGGACACCAATGCTGCCGGCATATTGATTGGACAGCTTGGCGGTGGTTTGGTTTTGGAAAAAATCGGTCAGTCTGATAGCGTCAAGCCGGGAGACACCGTAACAACGAGTGGCTTGGGTGGCGAAGTACCGGCTGGGTTATATATCGGCCAGATCGAATCGGTTGATGCCAAGTCTGACGTTGTCTTTCAATCGGCTCGGTTAGTGTCGATGGTGCGACCGCGTGACTTGAGGTTTGTGGCGGTAGTACTACCATGAAGTGGTGGCTGGCAGTATTGCTGGCAGCCTGGTTACAGGCAGCTTGGTTGCCATTTATCCGACCATTTGATGTAGTGCCAAACCTCGTCTTGGCTGTGATAGTGTTGGGGACTTTGCGCTTGTCGGTGAGTGCAGGATTGGGGATAGCAATTGTTGGCGGATTGCTCCTTGATTTGGCTGGTGGAGGTTGGTTCGGTTGGTCTATGCTGGTATTAACGGCGGTAGTGTTGGTGATCGGTTTTGTAAATATTCAAGTCGGATGGGAGGTCGACGGTTGGTGGGTGCCAGTTTTGGTGACGGTAGTTGCGACGGCAGTCATAGCTTGCGGGATTTGGTTATCAGTGTTGGCACAAGGTGGTCAGATTGAGTGGTCAGTGGTTTTGAAAAGTTTGTTGCTTGAATTGGTTACCAATATTGTAGTGGTACTGTTTGGCCGGATGCTTATCGATAGGCGGTGGTCGGTCAAAGGGGGGATGTAATATGGCTGGCCGTTCACTATTTGGATATTTGGAAGACAGGAGCCGAAGTATGCTGCGAGGGGGCCGGGATTTGTCGGTGCATGAACGATGGACCGAAAGTATTTTACCAGCCGATGCCGATGCCGGTTTGCCGGAAGGCGAGACCAGCCGGCGACCGTTGGCAGGACTTGGTCTGGTAATAGTAGCGGCACTTGTGATTCTCATCGTCAGATTATTTGTATTGCAAGTTATCCAGGGCGAACGCAATTTGGCGGTTGCAGAAGGTAATCGAGTACATGAGCGGGTGGCACGGGCGCCGCGCGGTGTGATCTACGATCGTAACCGTCGGGAATTGGTGCGTAATCAAGCAAGTTTTGATATTACGGCTATACCACAAAATTTGCCTCGTGATGATGCTGCCCGACAACAAGTTTATGACAAGGTCGCTCGTATGATCGGTATAGCGCCGGCAGACGTCCAAACGAAAGCCGAGGAATTGTGCCTCACATCGCCACGACCCCAGTGCTTGCGGAGCCCGTTGCCGGTATTGGTGGCGGCTGGAGTGACGAAGGATCAGGCTTTGTTGATAGAACAAGCAGGCGTTGAATTGCCTGGTATTGCACTCGATGTAAACCCCGTTCGTCAGTACCTTGACGAAGGATTGTTATCGGTATTTCTCGGCTATACTGGTCGTGTCAATGCTCAAGAAGCAGCTACCCATGCCAATTACGGTTCAACAGATCTCATTGGAAAACTCGGCGTTGAACTGCAGTATGAGCAAGATCTGGGGGGCCAAAACGGTGGCGAGCGGACGGAAGTCGACGCCACTGGAAAACCAGTGCGCTTATTGGCCAGCAAGGACCCACAGTCTGGCAATAGTTTGTTTTGTCGATAGATTTTGAATTGCAGAAGAAATTGGCGGCGGCCATAAATAGTCAGATGGTAGCGTCGGGAGCAAAGCGCGCAACTGGAGTGGCAATCCAGCCGCAGACAGGGGAGGTGTTAGCGGCTGTTAGTTTGCCGAGCTATGACAACAATTTGTTTAGTGTCGGTATTTCACAAGCTGACTATGACCGATTGCGTGACGATCCGGGACAACCATTATTCAACAAGGTAGTATCAGGCGGATTTGCGCCTGGCTCGACGATCAAGCCGTTTGGGGCAGCCGCCGCACTGCAGGAAGGAATTATTTCGACAGCCACAACTATAAACGACACAGGATTGCTAGTGGTACCAAATCAATATGACCCAGCCAAGCCGGCACTATATTATGGCTGGGAACGAACCAATGGTCTAGGGCCAGTTAATGTGTTGTCGGCAATTGCGCGTAGTTCTGACATTTTCTTTTATGAAGTGATGGGTGGATTTACTGATTTTCTCAAGTATCTGGGTATTGATAAATTAGCTGAGTATTATCAAAAATTTGGACTCGGTGAACGATCGGGAATTGATATACCAGGCGAAATTTGGAAGAGTTCCCACACGGGAATGGAAAAAGCAATTATCTGGTGAAGCATGGTATCAAGGTGACACGTACAATGTGTCAGTCGGACAAGGAGATCTACTGGTTTCGCCTTTTCAAATGGTGCTAGCAACCGCAGCCGTGGCCAATGGCGGTAAATTGATGCAACCCTATGTTGTTAGCCATGTACTTGATGCCGTTACGGGTAAATCTGAAGCCACCAAGCCGGTTGTGCGTCGCGAGGGATTTATCAGTAACACAAACTTAGATATCGTGAGACGCGGAATGTGGATGGCTGTTAATGACCCGTTTGGTACAGCTTGTTGCAAGATAAAAGAAGAAGTACCTGTGTCAGTAGCTGCCAAAACTGGTACAGCCGAAACAGTTATTCATGATGCCGGTAAAGATGCCAGTGATCAATCAAAACCAAATGCATGGTTTGAGGCTTTTGCGCCCTTCGAGAATCCACAAATTGCAATAGTTGTACTTGTGGAAAACTCTGGTGAAGGTTCACAATATGCAGTACCTGCAGTGCGTGAAACCCTACGATGGTATTTCACTGAAGGCGGCGGAAAAGGTGTGGCCAGATAGAACACTAAAGGTTTGCAATGTTTGACAACAGTAACTCTTGACGTGAGCGCCGACATGCGCGAACATTGGTAAGCATCAGCTTGTCCGCTGATACACAATTTTCAAATTTAGCTAACTCGGGGCAACCCCGGGGATTTTTTTCGCTCAAAATTTGGCACATTTGCCACTGATAAGGAGGTACCACAATGGGTACAACAAACGAATTTCATTTAACCGCCGACGGATTGGCAGCACTCAAAGTAGAGCTGGCAGAATTGGTTGGCTCGAAGCGCAGCGAGATAGCAGAACGGCTCAAAGAAGCCAAAGCCGATGGTGATCTCAGTGAAAACGCGATGTATGACGCCGCCCGTGATGAGCAGAGCTTCGTCGAAGGCCGGATAGCCGAAATCGAGCACATTCTCAAGCATGCTACGGTAATTGCTCACAAGAGCAAAGGTATTGTTGCTCTAGGTTCTAAAGTGCATGTAGAAATTGAAGATGGTGAACAGCATTATGTAATTGTCGGCTCGACTGAAGCCAATCCTGATGAAGGTAAAATCTCCGATCAATCTCCGATTGGCCAAGCGCTCATTGGAAAAAAAGCTGGAGAAGAAGTAACGGTAGATGTACCATCAGGCACCATTACCTACGTTATCCGAGGAATAGAGTAGCTTCAGATTGTAGTTAAATGGTAGAATGTTCGCCATGACGGAATCAACTAGCCAATATTGGCTTGATCAATTTACAACTGAAGTGGTGGCTCAGCATCCGGTTGGGGAGATCCTGGTATCGAGCGGTATTTCGCCGTCCGCTTCATATCATATTGGGCATTTTCGTGAAGCCCTGACAGCTGACGCTATAGCTTGGTCGTTGCGCCAAAATGGTCGTCAGGCGAAACATATACACATAGTAGATAATTTTGATCCCTTGCGTAAGCGGTATCATTTTTTACCAGAACGCTTTGAACAATTCGTCGGATGGCCAATCTGCCTGGTTCCAGATCCATTTGATTGCCATCCATCATATGCTCAACACTACGCAGCCGAGTTCAAATCAGCGGCAGCCCAGATGGGCGTAGAAATGGATGTCATCTATTCGTATGAAGAATTTTATGCAAATGGCAAAATGGCACCTTTTATCGAGCAGGCAATGGCGGGGTTGGACAAAATTCGGCACATTTTTGCTGAAGTTTCTCAGCGCGAGTTAGCTCCAGATTGGGTACCTTTGCAAATATTAAGTGATGCCAAAAACTTCAATGAATGGCGATTTGAGAGTATAGATACAAAAACTAAAACGCTCGATTACCGAGATAGTCACGGTAAGATTGGTTCGATGCGCTATGATGACGGTCGCGTAAAACTCAACTGGCGACTGGATTGGCCCGCTCGTTGGGCACTGCTTGGCGTTGATGTCGAGCCTTATGGCAAAGAGCACGCTACAAAGGGCGGATCATATGATACGGGTGCGCGGTTTGTCCAAGAGGTATTTGCCGCTAAGGCGCCGACACCTTTGCCGTACGATACTATCAATATGGTGGGTGATACCAAAAAAATGAGTTCAAGTTTGGGTAATCTGGTGACGCCCGCTCAAGCTCTCGAAATTATGCCAGCTGAAATATTGCGGTATTTTATCTTGAAATCATTACCGAAACGAGTAGTTTATTTCGATCCAGGCATTGGTTTATACAATTTAGTCGACGAATATGCCAAATTGGATGAGGCCGTTCAAGCTGGTCACCACCCTGAATTTGAGCAAGCCTATCAAGTGGCTGCGGCTCATGCCGGTGAACGTGTCATATCGACCATCCCTTTTAATCATTTAGTGAGTGTCTATCAAGCAGCCCGCAGCGATATTCATGTGGTGCAGGCAATATTAGAGCGAGGTGGTTACGCGGAGCAAGTCAAACGTGAATGGCCAGTCATTAAACGTGAGCTAGCGTTTGTGGCTCATTGGCTAGCAAATCATGCGCCTGACAGTGTCAAATTTGCTATCCAGGAGGAATTGCCGAAGTTAAATTTATCAACCCATCAACAAACATTTTTGGCGCGATTAGCTGATACAATTGCTGTTGAACATAATCTCAATGGGCAAGGGATGCATGATGCAATATATGCCGCCAGTGTGAGTGCGGAATTGAAGCCAGCCCAAGCTTTTCTGACCTTATATCAAGTTATACTGGGGCAAGATAAAGGCCCCAAAGCCGGCTGGTTTTTGGCGACACTTGACCAAAATTGGTTAGTTTTGCGGTTGCAAACGGCGGCTGCCATACGCTAGACTAGTCGTCTGGATCGACACAATCCGAATCTGCCGATCTTGATCCCGATCAGCGAAAATAGGTGACGGTCATGTTGCAGCTAGACCATGTTGCGGCAACTGAATTTTGGCGTGACGCTCGGGAACGACCAGCAGTAACCGGAATGACCTACAAGGGTTGGACTGATGGAAGTTCGAACCGGGGCGACATCAAGTATGTTCTGGCTGCCGGTGGCGATATCAAGCCGGGTGAAATCGTCAGTCTGCCTGATCCACGTTTGTACCATTATTGTTTTTGGTGCGGAATGCTGACATACAATCGTCAATTGATGTATGAACGCATGGGTGCACGGGACTTTGTGACCGCAGTTTGGCCAATGTGTACGATGTGTAATGATGCCGCCCGCCAGGTGGGTAGGAGTTTGTTAGCGAAAGAAGTATTGCGACAGTACTTACTCTGTTGTCAAATTGAAATGAAGTCGCAACGTCTTGGTCGTCGCGATATGGACAGACAATTGCGCCTGCGTGCAGCAATGTTTTTGCGGCAACGCAACCAACGCCAAACCGACCAACAGGCTTTGGCTGACCTATTGGCTCAGCAATACGGGCCAGTTGTTCAAGGATATCTACAAGATATCGTCAGTAACTCTGAGGCCCAACCTCAAATACAGCCACCTCGACCCGAAAGTATTATCACTGAGATTGACGATGTTTTGGCACAGCATTTCCGGCAGCAGTAAAGGCGACAAACGTGTATCGCTGATGGAGCTGGAAGACCTGGCGTTTCTCGGGTCTTCCAGCCGTTTATTATCTGTTAGATTGGAGTATAATAATTACATGATTGACGTTCGACTACTACGCGACCAACTTGATGCCGTCAAGGCTGCTGCCCAGCATAAAAATGCTGAAATTAGTGCGGCCCAAATTGATGAAGTATTGGGACTTGATGGTCGCCGGCGCGAGCTACTGACTCAAATCGAGGAATTGCGTCGGCAACGAAATGGGCTGACAAATGCTATGTCTGGTGCCAAGCCAACATCAGAACAAGTGACACAAGGCCGGGCTCTCAAAGAAGAGCTAAGTGTGTTGGATGAAGAATTTGGCAAGGTCGATGAACAGTATATGAGACTGATGAAGCTCATACCAAATCTGCCGACGGGTGACGTACCAATTGGAGCTACCGAGGACGAGAATGTCGTAGCTAAAACCGTGGGTAAGCCGCGTGAGTTTGATTTCGAAATATTGAATCATTGGCAAATAGGTGAGCGTCGAGGATGGATAGACAAAGAGCGAGCTGCCAAGGTATCCGGTTCCCGCTTTGCGTACCTAAAGGGTGAGCTGGTGCGCCTGCATATGGCAATGATTGCATTTGCCATGGACGTTTTGACTGATGAATCTGTTTTGCAGCGGATTGCTGCAGACGCCGGGTTGAAAGTTAGTACGAAACCGTTTGTACCGGTATTACCGCCGCTCCTCATCAAGACTGAACCTTATGACGCTATGGATCGTCTCGAACCACGCGAAGACCGCTATAAGATCGAAGGCGATGAATTGTGGCTGCAGGGTAGTGCTGAGCACGTCTTGGGTTCAATGCACGCCAACGAAATAGTGCCGGAAACAGAATTGCCAATTCGCTATGCCGGTTATGCCACCAGTTTTCGCAAAGAGGCAGGTACATACGGCAAAGATATGGAAGGTATCTTGCGATTGCATCAGTTCGACAAGCTGGAAATGGAGTCATTGACGACCGCTGAAGTCTCGCGCGATGAACATCTGTTTTTGATAGCAATTCAAGAATACTTAGTGCAGCAACTGGAAATCCCATATCAAGTAGTCATGAAATGTACCGCCGATATTGGCAAACCTAATGCCCGTGGCGTGGACATCGATTGTTGGCTACCAGGTCAAGGAAAGTATCGTGAAACCCATACCGCCGATTACATGACCGACTATCAAGCTCGGCGACTACAGACCCGAGTGCGCCGCACCAGTGGAGAAGTGGAGTTAGTGCACACCAACGATGCCACTGCCTTGTCGCAACGACCTTTGATTGCATTATTGGAGAACCATCAGCAAGCCGATGGCACCATCAAAGTGCCAAAAGCGCTCGTGAAATATTACGGTAAGGAGGTAGTGTAAATGAAAGTTGACATAACCGGCCGCAATTTTGAAGTAGAGGCCAAACTTCAAGCGTATGTCCAAGAAAAAATTGGTGGATTAGATAAATTCATCGCCCGCAATGACCAATCAGTAGCCCGAGCAACTGTTGTTCTCGAAGAAGACGCCAGTGGTCGCGAAGACAACCGGTTTGTCTGTGACGCCGTTGTCAGTCTGCCCAAACAGCAACTCGTGGCCCGAGAGGGGACAGTCAATATGTTTGCGGCTGTCGACATTGTCGAAGCCAAGTTGACTAGTCAACTGGGTAAATATAAGGCTAAGCATCATGAAGCCGTCCGGCGGGGGAAGCTCTTGAGTAAGTGGATGGGACAATCTGAATAAGTGAAGGCATTTATCGATAAGTTACTGGGAGATCGTAACGCCCGGGAAGTCAAACGCGCACTCGCTGCCATTGGTAAAGTCAGTGATTTTGATGAGCAATTCCGCAAGCTCAGCGATGATGCTTTGCGCGCTAAAACTGATGAATTTCGGGAACGACTGAAGACGGGCATCAAGCTTGAACAGATCTTACCAGAAGCCTTTGCGGCGGTGCGGGAAGCAGCTAGCCGCAGCATCGGACAGCGGCATTATGATGTGCAGCTGGTGGGTGCTTTGGTGTTACACCAAGGAAAATCGCCGAAATGCGCACCGGTGAAGGTAAAACGTTGGTGGCGACAGCACCATCGTATCTGAATGCCTTAAGTGGCAAAGGGTGCATGTGGTAACGGTAAACGATTATCTGGCCAGTTTGCATGGCGGTTGGATGGGTCGGGTTTATTATGCCCTAGGACTATCGACCGGTGTGATCGTTCATGACACAGCCTACATTTATGACCCGGATTTTGTCAGCGAATCCCACGACGACGAGCGACTCAATCATTTGCGACCAGTGACGCGAGCCGAAGCCTATCGGGCCGACATCACATATGGTACGAACAATGAATTTGGTTTTGATTATTTGCGCGACAATATGGTGGATGACTTAGCTAAAATGGTCCAACGACCGCTGCATTATGCCATCGTTGATGAAGTTGACTCTATCTTGATCGATGAAGCGCGCACGCCGCTGATTATATCGGCTCCAGCCAATGAAGCTACCGACAAGTATTACGAGTTTGCGCGCTTGGCGGCAGGTTTGAAACCAGAGGATCATTATACGGTTGATGAAAAGCTCAAAGCTGTCAGTTTGACCGATGATGGTGTCGAACAAATTGAACGAGCGCTGGGTGTGGACAATGTCTACGAAGCAGGCCGCATCGATGACGTTCATCACATCGAGCAAGCTGTGCGGGCGCGGGGCTTGTATCAGCGAGATCGCGATTATGTCGTCCGTGACGGCGAGATTATTATTGTCGATGAGTTTACAGGCCGATTGATGCCTGGCCGACGTTGGAGTGAGGGACTGCATCAAGCAGTTGAAGCCAAAGAGGGAGTTCAGATCCAACAGGAATCATTGACGCTGGCGACGATTACGTTCCAAAATTATTTCCGATTGTATGAAAAGTTATCGGGTATGACCGGTACTGCTATGACCGAAGCCGAAGAGTTCGGTAAAATTTATCAGCTTGATGTGGTCATAATTCCGACTAACCAACCGATGGTGCGCCAAGATTTGCCTGACCGTATTTATAAATCTGAAGACGGCAAATTCCGAGCAGTAGCGGCAGCCGTGGCAGAGCGCCATGCGGCTGGCGAGCCAGTCTTAATTGGTACTGTTTCCATCGCCAAGAATGAACGATTAAGCCAATATTTGACCGATTTAAATGTGCCTCACAAAGTCTTAAATGCCAAGAACAATGAAGCTGAAGCCGCTATTGTGGCGGCGGCAGGTCAGCGCGGCGCTGTTACTCTGGCCACAAACATTGCTGGCCGCGGTACCGATATTATGTTGGAAGCAGGCGTTGCCGACCTTGGTGGATTGCACGTCCTGGGTACCGAGCGTCATGAGAGCCGCCGTATCGACAATCAGCTGCGTGGTCGCAGTGGTCGCCAAGGTGATCCGGGATCAAGTCAGTTTTATGTTTCCCTCGAAGACGATCTCATGCGAATCTTTGGTTCCGAGCGTTTGGCTGGACTCATGGATACTTTGGGTTTGGACGATACGATTCCAATTGAAAACAAGCTTGTCAGTCGTAGCCTGGAGAGTGCACAAAAGAAAGTCGAAGGTCACAACTTCGACACTCGTAAACAGCTGGTTGAGTATGACGATGTCATGAATCGGCATCGTGAAGTCATATATAGCCGCAGGCGGAAAGCATTGGCGGCGGATTCGATCAAAGATGACATCTTAACCATGATTGAAAGTCAGGTCAAAGCGCTGGTGACGGTGCATACCAACGAGCGGACGGGGGAGATGGATGAAGTGGCTTTACGCGAAGCTATCACTAATCTAGTACCAATGGACGATGATTTGGCTCAAGCAATAGCGGCTGCCCACCCAACGGAAATCAGCGCGCTCGTGCAAGAGCGGGCGGAGACTACTTATACGAGCAGACAAGAACAATACGGCCCCGAAGTAATGCGGATGCTGGAACGGTATGTCTATGTGTCGGCACTGGATCGGTTATGGATTGATCATTTGGACGCCATGGAGAACTTGCGGGGCGGTATTGGTCTGCGAGCGATTGGTCAGCGCGATCCGCTGGTGGAGTACAAGCGTGAAGGTTATCGGATGTTTAAGCAGCTATTAAATCTACTTGATGCTGAGATTGCCAGTACTATTTTCAAAATGGTCGTGCGGCAAGAAGCGCCGCCAGTAGATGCACCAATTGAAACGGCGCTGACCAAAGCGGCCGAGCAAGCGGTTGGGCGGGGCGGTGCGACCGATCCTGAAAGTTTGGCGGCAGAAGGATCGGCTCAGTCGCGAGGCTCGAGAGCACAACGACGACTGAAATCCCCCGGTGCTTTACCGGTGTCGGCCACCAAAGCGACCAATAAAAAACGCAAAAAAAGGCGGTAACAATGACACGTTCCAAACGCTACGAGGGTAAGCGAGTTGGTATCGTCGGATATGGCGTGGAAGGGCGGGTTTCAGCGCAATACTGGCGCCGCCAAGGGGCTCACGTAACCATATTTGATGGCAATGACCAGTTAGAAGTACCGACAGGCATGTCGGCGGTAGTGGGCGACAACTATCTAGATAATTTTGATGGTTTTGATGTACTGGTACATTCACCGGGTATCCGACCTGACCGACTGGTAACATCGACGCATCAACATCAAATTGTCACAAGTGCGACGGCCGAGTTTTTTCGGCATTGCCCGGCACCCATTATTGGTGTGACCGGTACCAAAGGCAAAGGAACGACCAGTACTTTAGTTACGAAACTACTGGAAGCAGCAGGTTATAAAGTGTGGTTGGGTGGTAATATTGGCCAACCGGCGCTGGAATTTATTGATGATATCACCGCACAAGACAAAGTTGTGTTGGAATTATCAAGTTTTCAATTGATGGATCTACCGCAAAGTCCGCAAACAGCGGTCTGTTTGATGATGGTGCCAGAGCATTTGGATTGGCATACTGATATCGAGGAGTATATTGCAGCCAAGGGCAATATAACGCGCTATCAGACGGCGCAAGATATGGTTATTTACCATGGGAGCAATGACTGGAGCCGACAGGTAGCTGAGTTGTCTATAGGTCACAAAACGACATACATGAAGCAGCCAGGTGCCTACATTGATAATGATGCAGTGATGATGGCTGGTCAGCGTATTTGTGGCACGAATGATGTTGGGCTGGTGGGGGCACACATGCTGGAAAACATCTGTGCTGCTGTGACGGCGGTTTGGGATATGGTGCATCACGATGCTTGTTTGATCGCCAAAGTCATTAAAGATTTCAAAGGGCTGCCGATGCGGCTTGAACCTATGGAACGAGTTGATGGGGTAGTGTACGTCAATGATTCATATTCAACGAACCAATACGCCACTATGGCGGCACTGACAAGTTTTGAGCAAGCGCCCATTGTGATATTGGGTGGATTCGATCGCGGTATCGATCTAACACCCATGATAACCGCGGTGGCTGAATATGCGCCTAGAGGCGTGGTGACTATTGGCCAGACGGCAACCATTATCAGAGATGGCTTGCATCAACGTGGACATGACTTGGTAGTAAATGGCGGTTCAACCATGACCGAGATTGTGGCGGCAGCAGCCAAAATGGCGCAATCAGGTGATGTGGTAATTTTGTCGCCAGGTTGCGCATCATTCGACATGTTTAAGAATTTTAAAGATAGAGGAGAACAGTTCCGGCGCGCTGTGGCTGGACTGCCTGGAAAACATGAAGCAATATAAAACGTTTCGCTTTATTGATGTAGTTTGGCAAGAATCGACAAGATCCGTCGTCATGCGCTATGGGTTGGATGATGAGATCATATTTAAGGATACCGTTGTATTCGAGTTTGATCTCAGTTCAAAATTCAACCGTGAATTGCTCGAGCGCGCCATGCGCAGCTTATGGCTGGTCAATGGAGTTTCATACTACAAAGCGGCTCTGACTCCGAAGATTGATGCGCAAGCGGCTCATTTGACCGCGGCAGAAGCCGAGTTTTTGTCGACTACCTACCGGCTGGGGCTGGGGCAACTGTGCTATGAACACAAACTTCCTCTCGATAGAGTTGCAGTTTTTAAGCCGATTATAGGCGCAGTTGCAACTCCAGTGGCGGCAACTGGGTTGAGCGGAAGTGTCGTGGGATTGGGCGGTGGCAAAGATTCGCTCGTGACGACCACCATACTCGAAAAAATGGGGGAGGAGTTTGTCACATTTAGTGCCACCTACATGCCGGAAGAAAATGGAGCTTTAGCTCAGTTGGCAGAAGTCATTGGCAAGCCCCATCTGGTGATTCGGCGGCGATTCGACCCGCAGTTGGCGCAGCTCAACCGCGATGGCGCCTACAATGGTCATGTGCCAGTGACGGCGATCATTACGCTGATCGGCTTAGTCGCTGCCATCTTGACTGGGCGGAGGCAAGTAATCATGAGCAATGAGGCTTCTGCGGGAGAAGGCAATGTCGAATGGGATGGTGTCATGGTTAACCATCAGTATTCCAAAACACTGGCCTATGAACGACTTTTGAGTGAGCATATAACGAGCAGTGTTTCGCCCGACTTGCAGGTATTCTCATTATTGAGGCCACTCGGTGAGTTGCAAATCGCCAAATTATTTGCGGCTGGACCAATGCAGCGTTACCAGGGACTATATTCGTCGTGTAATCGTAATTTCAAAGCGGATGCCGGCGCATTTGGTTGGTGCGGTGAGTGCTCGAAATGTGCATTTGTGTATTTGATCTTGTCTCCATTTGTATCAAAGAAAGATTTGCGAATGGTCTTTGGTGCCGATTTATTGACTCTGCCCGCCTTGCAAACTACATTTCGTGAGCTATTTGGTATTAGTGGTCACAAACCTTTCGAATGCGTGGGTGAGATTGCGAATGCCGCGCGGCAGCAACGCAAGCATTTAAGTCGGGCGATTATCCGGAACTCGCCGATTTTCAAGTACCGGCTACTGATTTCGACATGAAGCAATGGCACGATCATCTATTACCAGAACGCTATGAAGCTGCCCTAAAAGTAGCGTTTGCATGAAACATACAATTAGCCAACACAACTTATCTTCAGGAGCCAAAGGCTTATTGGTCGAGGTGCCCGGCAGCCAGGTTATTGATCTAGAGGTACGATTTAACTCGGGTTATGTTTTTGGCGGTAGAGATCGGTATGAAACGCCGCATGTGTTAGAGCACTTGCTAGCTACAACCAGTGCCAAATATCCGAAATCGAACCAATTTATGATTGAGGCATCGAAAAACGGGGCTTATGTAAATGCCTATACGACGGCCAGGTCAAACGGTTACACCTATGAATTGGCCGAGTTTGAACTCGACCGCATGCTTGATTTGGTCGAAGAACAACTGGCTCGACCCCTGTTTACCCGAGAACATTTAACGGCAGAACTTGGCAATGTCAAAGAAGAACTGTCACGAAACACAACACAACCGGCGGCTGTGTGTGCCTTGTCGTTGGCCGCTGCAACTCAACCTGACCAATATCAGTATTATGACGATCGCATCGATCAATTGGCCGATATTAGCTTGGTTGACATTCAGAAGCACTTTAGTGCGACACATGCGGCGGCAAACGCGCGTTTTTTTGTCGGTGGGGCTTTGCGCGGACGGTCAAACGAAATACTCGAGCGATTAGAGAAGCTGTTTCGTGAGGTCCCAGAAGGCCAGCGGTTACAACACAAAGCAAGTCCAGTGAAACCAGGTCTATCGGTGGTACAAGTTCAGCGCGATATCAACCAGCTGTATTACCGGCTTGAGCGGCAATTACCAGAGCAGTCATGGCAGAATCGTCGTGCCTTGGCGGTATTGCGGTCTATTTTGGTTGGGACCATGGGTTCACGCATTTTAGGAGCTGCTCGAACTCGAGGTTTGGCCTATACGGTGGGAGCTGCTAATCAAACCGAACCTGGTTTGAGTGTATTTAGTTTCCAGGGTTTCGTGACTGTTGATAACTCTGTAGCACTGTTTGAATTGATTGCTGATCAGATACAACGAGTGGCTCATAATGGCGTGACGGCTGATGAAGTGGCGGTGGCAACCCAATTTATGATCGGTAGTGTCCTGCGTAGTACGCAAACGGTCGGTGATGTCCTTGGATGGTATGTGGATAACTATGACGGCTGGGAAGAAATCAAAGACATGCAACAAGAAATTGTGGCTCTGCGGGCGGTTTCACCAGATGAAGTTCAGGAAGCAGCTCGGACATTATTAGCAGATGGTAACTTTGCCTGGAGCTTAGTGGGGCCAACAAAAAATACCTTAACAAGCACCCTACAGCAGGCATTAGGGGAGTGGGCAATCTAGTTACATGTGTTAGAAATTATTGACACAATCATTCATCTGTGTTAACTTGTTTAATGTAACTTGGCACTCGGATAGGTATTGATAACGTGTCGGTGGTTGATATGTGCCGCCCATGTATCGCCGCCGGCACGGTATTCGTACCCGTCCGAATTGTGTAATTGACGCCATAGTTTACAAGACTCCCTCTTACGAGGGAGTCTTGTACGTTGTACGGGTCGTGTTTGTGGATAAGATAATGCTAGACAGTGGGTAAGTAGCCAGCATATACTGAATCCAGTGGGTTGCAGTGGGTAGCGAACCTGACGGTAAATATCACAATATGGATTATTTTGAACGCAAACTCGACGACAAAAACCGCCTGACTATTCCGGCAGAATTGCGACACGAGTTTGAAGCGGGCAATGTGATAATTACTCGAGGCTTCGCCAACTACCTGCATCTGTACACTGAAAAACTTGGAATGAGGCAATGGAACCGGCGCTCAAAGGCAATATACTCGACGAGCGTACGGCCGATCTGAACGTCCAGTTTCGGACGGGTAAAACAGCTAGCCAT
Organism: bacterium; assembly: GCA_016699105.1. Taxonomy (GTDB): domain Bacteria; phylum Patescibacteriota; class Saccharimonadia; order UBA4664; family UBA4664. The sequence continues at coordinate 635,401 of CP064960.1, forward strand.
CTCGACGCCAAACAAGGGCGGATTGTGGTGGAACAGCACTTGCTCGACTATGCCGGCATTGACCGCGACATCGTGGCGGTGCGGGCAGGCAGCTACTGGCGCCTCATGGCCAAAACCCACTAATTTCTTTGGTTTATTTATCAAAATAAAGAACCTTCAAAACCAAAACAAACATTTCAAGAGCAGCTACTTGGCAGTCAACAAATCGGACCCAAAGGCGGCCGATCCCAAAACAGCCTGGTACCTTTCGTCTCGTAAAAACTCCACCTCACAACACACTCTTTTGAAAGGAATTATTTTACCTGCAAAATGCTTATGCATTACGGTAGGCGAGTAATTCCTTATCTCACATGCGTATGCCTCACTCGCACAGTTAGGCATACTGCGAACTCAAATCACTCACTGGTTTACCAGTGACGAAAACCAAAAAAACCAAAAAACAAAACGTTGACTGCTAAGTAGTTGAGCTCGAAAATAAAAAATAACCCGCATAACATGCGGGTTATTGAGTATGTAACGTATATAATGATTTCGATGACGAATCTGCATACGCCCGTATTACTCAATCAAGTCTTAGAAATATTAGATCCACAAGTGGGTCAGAAATATTTGGATGCAACGGCTGGACTGGGTGGACACGCCCAGGCAATCCTCGAACGGACTCAATCGCCACAAGAGGCAGTGCTGGTTGATCAAGACGCCACGGCCATAGCGGTATTGGAGGAGAAATTTCCACAGGCGACAGTTGTACAGACGGATTTTGCTTCGGCGGCACAGTCGTTGCTCGATGAAGGTCGACAGTTTGATTTGATACTCATGGACTTGGGGGTATCGTCGCCGCAACTAGATCGGGCGGAGAGGGGATTTAGCTTCCGGTACGAGGGACCACTTGATATGCGCATGGACCAGACAGCAGAACTGTCGGCCGATCAAGTGGTTAATACTTATACACAGGTAGAACTCGAGCGGATACTGTATGAATTTGGCGAAGAGCCACGGGCTCGGGCGGTCGCGGCCGCAATTGTAGCAGCGCGACCCCTGCGGACAACTCAAGAGTTGGCTGCGGTTGTACGCCGAGCCGCGTTTCGACCCAAAGAAATTGATGCAGCCACCAAGACTTTTCAGGCGATTAGACTTGCTGTAAATAATGAACTAGACACGCTTGCACAAACTGTGCCGCTTATGGTAGAGTTGCTAGTACCAGGCGGAAAGCTGGTTATCATAAGCTTTCACTCCCTGGAGGATCGAATCGTTAAACTGTACTTTGACCGAGAAACGAAATCCTGCATCTGCCCACCGAAACAGCCGATCTGTACGTGTGAGCACCAACCAACACTGGAAAAAATTACCAGGAAACCATTGGTAGCGGATGCATCTGAAATAGCTTTCAATCCACGAGCCCGTAGCGCAAAGCTGCGAGCCGTCGAAAAAATAAACAAAAACAAAAGGAGGGACAGCTAATGTCTGTCACCATTCGCCAGCTTGGAAAGAAACAAGCTCAAAAAGTGCTAGTACGCGTACGGGTTTCGTAAACCTGTTGCGCTATTTGGTGTGTGGCCGTCAAGAACTGATTAATACAAAAAATTATTAATCGATTCATTCGGCGGCCACCACCGGCTCTATATTAAAATAAATAAAAACAAAATAAAGGAGACGCGCTTTGTCATCTGCGGTTGTAACAGCGCGGCGAAACCAGAATTTGTACCGGCAACCGGCGACGGTGGTACTGGGTCCGACATCGGCTACTTTTGTCGTAGTAGCGATAGTTGGGGTGTTGGCTTTGCTTTACTTACATCAAATTACTAAGACAGGAGCCCTGGGATATAAAGTTACCGATTTGGCAAGAACTCGTGACGCTGTGGCTGCTCAGAAACAAGACTTGAGTGTCGAAGCTGCCAGGTTGCAGTCAATCGCCGCAACCAAGTCGTCACCAGTGGCAGCTGGAATGGTGCCTCAAGCTCAGGTATCGTATGCCAAGTGACACCCATTCGTGAAGGACTAATTTGGAGAGGGCGCTTACGGTACCTGCAATTTGGCACCGTGGTACTAGCGGGCGTACTCATTGGCCGGTTGGGTTATTTGCAAATTGTGCAGCATGATAAATATCAAGCACAAGCGGCTGAAGAGCATACCCGTAAGTACCAAATTCCTTCAACGAGGGGTGAAATCTATGCCTATGATGGCTCCACAGTCGTGCCGCTGGTTTTAAACCAGACCATGCATTTATTGTATGTTGATCCTCGTTACGTGGATGACCGCGATGGTGTGGCCGCAAAATTGGCTGAAGTTACCGGAGCTAAGGCCGCTGATTATCGCTCGCGTATTGATAAGGGTATCGAATACGCTATCTTGGAGCGTCGCATTAGCAATGATATTGCGACCAAGGTTCGAGAGCTGGGTATAAAGGCGTTGGATTGACGCCGACTGCTTACCGGACCTATCCCGAAAGCAGCTTGGCAGCTCAAGTGTTGGGATTTGTAAACGCTGATGGTATCGGTCAATACGGTATTGAAGGCTTTTAAACGAACAATTAGCTGGACAGCCGGGACAATTGGCGGCTAAGACTGATACGAGAGGCATACCAATAGCTACTGCTGATAACATAGTCAAACCGCCGCAAAACGGTATCAATTATGCACTGACTATCGATCGCAATATTCAAGCCATGGCTGAGCAACGCTTAGCTGAACAGATAACTGCGGTCAAAGCTAAATCCGGAAGCATTATTATTATGGATACCGATGGGGCCGTGCGGGCGATGGCTAATTTCCCGACATTTGATCCCAACGCATATTCGTCGGTTACTGATTACAGTGTTTTTATGAATCAAACGGTGAGCAGCCAATTTGAACCTGGTTCGGGCATGAAAGCCTTTGCTATGGCTATTGGTCTGGATCAGCAAAAGATTACGCCCGATACGACCTATGATGACACGGGATCGGTTAAAGTGGCTGATAAAGTGATTAATAACGCCGAAGGCGACAAGCCTGGTGCTGGTAAGTCGATGACGGTCGTACTGCGAGACTCGCTCAATACCGGAATGGTATTCGTGCTCAAGATGATTGGTGGCAATGCTGATGCAATTACATCGACTGGTAAGAAATTAGTCTACGAGTATTACACCAAGCATTTTGGATTTGGGGAGCGCACTGGTATTGAACAAGCAGCTGAGGCTGCTGGATCGCTGCCACCAGCCAATCGTGATGATGTGACCTATGCCAACATGGTATTTGGGCAAGGTTTGAGTGTCACCATGATTCAAATGACCACAGCTATGGCTGCCATTGCCAATGGGGGCACGTTATATCAACCCCGGTTGGTAGCGGGCGAGGTCAAAGCTGACGGATCGGTGCTGCCGACTTCATCCAAAATCTTACGGTCCTCGGTCATCAGCCAAAAAACGGCTCAAGATCTAGGTACAATGCTCCAAGTAGTAGTGCAACGCGGAAGTGGTTACCGGGCTGGGCAAATGAATCCTGGGTATAAGATTGCCGGTAAAACCGGTACGGCGCAAATTCCCCGGCCAGACGGCAAAGGCTACATTGACGGCGCCAATATTGGATCATTTGTCGGCTATGCGCCAGCTGATAACCCCCGATTTGTCGTCATGGTGCGGATTAACGAGCCGGGTGTGCCCGGATTTGCCGAGACCACTACCGTGCCCGTTTTTGGCGATGTCTGTAAGTGGTTGTTTAAGTATTACGCCATTGCGCCGACAAGCTAGTGAATATTTTGTTAAAATACCAAGGTAACCTATGAACTTTTCTGATTTTTGGCCGACCAATTTCATCCACGCTCAAGAAGTGACCTCGTTGTCGCGCCTGGGTATGATGGCGTTTGGCGCATTCGTGTTGTCGATGCTCCTGGTCCCGGTCTATACCAAGCTAGCGTTCAAATACAAATTGTGGAAACAGCCTCGATCAACAGCTATCACGGGTGAGGCGGCTCCGGTGTATCAACGACTCCATGCCGCAAAGCACCAACGCAATATTCCAACCATGGGTGGCGCAGTGCTGATATTAGCCGTTGCGGTGATAACGTTGTTACTTAACCTATCGCGTAATCAAACCTATCTGCCGTTGGCTGTGTTTGTGGCCGCAGGTCTTGTAGGGTTGTTTGACGACTATCTCAATATTCGGTCGGAAGGGCTGGGTATTGCCGGCATGCGCGGCAAAATTAAATTTAGCTTGATATTTGGTATCGCCTTATTGGGCGCATTGTATTTTTACTACAAATTGGGCTACAACATGATTCATGTGCCGGCAGTTGGTGACTTTACTATCGGCTGGCTCTATATTCCGCTCTTTATTGCCGTGGTGGTATCGACAGCCAATGCCGTCAATATAACCGATGGATTGGACGGTCTGTCGGGTGGATTGTTGTCTACGGCATTCTCGATATTTGCGGTCATCGCTTATTTTCAGGGAAGCTATGGAATCGCGGGATTTTGTATGGCAATCGTAGGTGTACTGCTGACCTATACGTGGTTTAGTATTTATCCAATTCGTTTTTTCATGGGTGATAGTGGGGCGTTTGCCTTTGGTACGACGCTTGGTGTGATAGCAATGCTGACTAATAGTGTGTTTGTGTTACCGATTGTAGCGGCTGTATTTGTAGCCGAAGCCGGGTCGAGTGTGATCCAGATACTTTCGAAACGATTCTGGGGACGAAAAGTCTTTATATCGGCGCCGCTTCACCATCATTTGGAGGCTATCGGCTGGCCAGAAACCAAAGTGACAATGCGACTATGGGTGATTGGTCAGGTCGTAGGTGCACTTGGCTTAATTCTAGCGTTATTGGGCAATAGAGTACCATGAACCAGTCTGAACAATTGCCAGCCCGGACGCATAAGCCTGATTATATTTTGGCGATTGCTGTCATAGTGCTATTGGTAGTTGGTTTGGTTGTCATGTACTCTATTAGCCCGATATTGAGCTATAAGCAGTTGGGCGACGTCGAAAGTAACCGCTTTTTCGGCAAGCAAGCCTTGGTGGCGTTAGGCGGTATCAGCGCATTGGTGCTAATGTCATATATCCGCTATGATCGCTGGCGGCGCTGGGGTCAATGGGTTCTGTTGGCGGCTGGGGTTATGACTGTGGCTCTGCTAGTGCCCGGGTTGTCGCAACATACGAATGGTGCCACACGCTGGCTCAATTTGGGACCGTTATCGATACAGCCAGCTGAGGTGTTGAAACTGGGAATTGTCTTATATTTGGCGTTGTGGCTGGAACGGCGTAAAGATGAACTCAAATCACTCGCCGACGGCATTATGCCTTTTTTGATTATGACTGGTGTAATTGGTTTTGCGGTGGTGGTGATGCAACGCGATATGGGTACTATGCTAGTACTTGGAGCAGTGATGTTGGGCATGTATTACGTCGCGGGTATGCGTCGGCGCCATTTACTCGCAGTTGTGGCGACTGCTGGTGTAGCGGGTTGGTTGGCTATTACTATGTTTCCCCATCGGATGGAACGAGTAGTGACATTTTTGAATCCTCGATGTGATGACCCTACATATGCCCTCAACGATTCACATCATATTTGCCAAGCACTGCTTGGGGTGGGAAGTGGTGGATTCTTTGGCGTTGGGCTTGGGCACAGTATTCAGGTATATGGTTACCTACCCGAAGCGGCCAACGACTCGATATTTTCAGTGGTAGCGGAAGAGTTTGGATTAGTTGGGGCATCGCTCATTGTGGTGTTATTTATGGTGGTAGCATGGCGAAGTTTTGCGATTGCCCGGTGGGCGCCAGATATTTTGGAAGGCTAGTGTCGGTTGGTATTGGCTTGTGGCTAGTTACTCAAGCAGTTGTTAATATTGGCGCAATGCTAGCTTTGGTGCCATTGACCGGCATTCCATTACCTTTTATTTCATTTGGTGGGACCAACTTATTGGTATCATTAGTAGCAGTAGGCATTTTGCTGAATATTTCTAAATACACCGTTAGAGAGGGTAGTCATGAAAGTGGCTCTGAGCGGCGGCGGGTCGGCCGGGCACATAATGCCAGCGCTGGCCGTGTGCGACGCCTTACAATCGCTCCATAAAGGAGTAGAACTGCTCTATATCGGTCAAGCCGATAGTATGGAAGAGCGGATTGTGCGGGCTAAAGGCCTAGCATTTGCGCCCGTGCGCGCTGGAAAGTTTCGGCGCCGGCATTTCGATTCGGGTGTGGCTAAACTACTCAATCACCAGACACTTGGCCCAAATAGTCGTGACGCTTTCCGAACTGTCGCTGGTGTACATGACGCCTGGAATGTCATACGACGTTTTAAACCAGATGTAACTTTTATCAAAGGCGGTTTTGTGGGAGTACCAGTGGGACTGGCGGCTCGTATGTTGGGAGTTCCATATATTATTCATGAATCCGATGTATCACCAGGGTTGGCAAATCGGTTGCTTGGTCGTTGGGCGGCGGCTATCGCCACTGGCTTCCCAGCTAAATATTATAGTCAATGGCAGGACAAACACGTGGAATTTGTGGGAAACCCGGTGCGACCGGAAATTATGGCGGCTCATCGACTCGCTGGTCTAGCCAAATTCAAACTTGATGAGAGTCAGCCAGTACTATTGATCACTGGTGGCTCGCAAGGTTCTCGGGAAATCAACGAGGCGGTTTTAGCCGGGCTCGATGAATTACTTGAATTGGCACAGATCATTCACGTGACCGGCGAATCGGAATTTGAACGGGTGCAATTTAATCTGAACCGCCAAGCAAGTCAGCCCGATCCGGCACGTTATAAAGTATCAGCCTTCTTAAATGCTGAGATGCCGCTGGCACTGGCAGCAGCAGATGTGGTAGTCTGTCGGGCTGGCATGAATACCGTGGCCGAACTTGCAGTACTGGAGAAACCGACCATACTAATACCGAACACAGATATGGCAGCGCATCAAATGGCCAACGCGCGGGTGTTGGCGCGGGCAGGGGCAGCCAGAGTATTGTCAGGCGATTCGGTGACAGCCGCCAAGCTGGTAGGGGAGGTAAGACTCATTCTAAGTGACGAAGCTGAGCAACAGCGTTTAGCCAAGGCCATTGGTAGCTTCGCCAGTCGACAGGCAGCCGAGGATTTAGCTCAACTTATCCTTAAAATTGGTGCAGCTTCGACCAAAGAGGGGAGTGGGGTATGAACGGTCAACGCCGGGTCGTGCGTACTGCTCGCGGTGTCTATGGCCGGTCGGTGCCGCTTGCGTCTCCATCCAAACGTCGGGTGCGGTTCGAGTTTGGCTGGACAGTCAGCCAACGCTTGCGCCGGTTAGCAATTTTACTGGTCGTGGCTGGAGTCTTAGCTGGTGCTGGTATCTGGCTGGTATCGGTACGATCAGTCCAGGTGCGAGCCGCTGATCAGCAGGATACAATTACCAAGGACATTTGGCAGCATTTAAATGACGGTTGGTGGCCAGCCAATCTCGTGACATTGGATGAAGCGGCATTGGAATCAGCTATTCGCGAAGTCCATCCTGTGGTGAAGGATCTCCAATTTAAGCGCCAATGGCCCAGTACCTTGGTGGTAACGGCTGAGCTAAAATCACCGCAACTTGTCTGGTATTCGGAAGTCAACTAGCAGTACTCGATGCTGATGGCACAGCCATTGGCGGAATGAGCGCGGCTGATGCCAAATTGCCTGTCGTCTATGATGGCAGCAATCTGCCAGTTGAGCCAGGACAGCAAGTAGTGCGGGCCCAGTTTGTGACCTATATTCATGAACTGACGGCAGGGTTAGCTAGTAGGGGAGTTGGTATTAACAAATTGCGGGTAGGCCAGACGACACTGGATTTGACGGTTGAAACCAATAAGACGTACCAACTCGTTTTCGATACGTCACGTCTAGCAGGGGAGGGGCTTAGGGATTATGATGCCGTAATTAAATCAGCGACCAACTTGAAGAAACCTATCAATGAATACATTGATTTACGCATTAGTGGTAAGGCGTACTATAAGTAGTAGGCGACCAAAAAGAGTACTCCTCTCTCCCCTTGTCCAGTTCGGTTTTTGTACTTATGAAAATGGAGGTTTAGGCACATAAGTGCGCATTAATTCGCTCATCACTGACTAAAAGTTAAGCGAAACTAGATAAAAGACGCCAAAAATGACTAAAAAAGTTCGTAAATAATCAACAGATATTTAAGTGATTAAACGGTACTTTTGAGCGCTTTGTAAGCGAGTTGTCGCAAAATATACATTGTGCGACGTTATGCTATCTCACGTTTTCGGGTACGAGTATTGGTCTTTTACCATTATTAGACCTGAACTAACCCTCATTTAAGCTTATGTTGGCGTTCTGTTGTGGTGATTCTACCTACTTTGGTGTGGTGGGTATTTGACCCTATCGTCGGAAACTAACTGCCTCACCTGCGGCTAGCTGGGACTTGTCGGTGGTGTTTCCGGAATGGGGGAGTCTGGCTGGTCGGGCGTCGGGTCGTTGACGAGGACGCGCGGCGTTGGCGTTGGTGTATGAGTTATCTCCCCTGCTCTGGTTTGATCTCGGGGCGTAACTTGGTCGGTTTGACGATGAGGGGGCATTGCTCGTACTGGGATTGCGGAGTGACCCGATAAATTCTTTGTTCGTATTTTGTTCCCGAGCTTCGGCTGCTAATTCTTCGGGATCAGCAGTTCGTTGTCTGATATCCTGTTCGACTTCAAGCCGTGGTGTAGCTATGAGCTGGCGGTTACCATCAATTATTTGAGCTGTTAAGTCAGCTTCAGGATCGGGCATGCGGAGCGTTGTTGCTGAGAATGCTACTGCTTTTTCGCCATTGATAATCATATTAATGAAGATGCTTTGATTATGTAGCCGAGTTAAGTCAGCTGCTTCAAAAACGGGCTCGAAATACTTACCCAAAATCGCTGAATCACCAGGCCCAACACGGAAGCTAATCATGGTACCAACGTTTCCGAAGACCGCGTCACGGACGACTTCTGGCATTTGAGCTACATATTGATTGGCTACCGTTAAGTTGAGTCCATACTTGCGAGCTTCAGATAAAATGACGGCAAATGAATCGGTGGCAAAGTTTTGGAATTCGTCGACGTAGAGATAGAAGGGTCGCCGGTCTTCCATGGGGACATCGGCCCGGCTCATGGCTGCAAGCTGTATCTTAGTAACCATGAGGGCGCCCAAAATGGCGGCGTTATCCTCCCTACTTGCCCACGCGAGAGGTTTACAAGCAAGATCTTGCCTTCATCCATGATGTCTGATATTGAAGGCACTTTTTGCTGGCCGATGATGTTACGTACCAAGGGGTTCGCCACAAAGGCACCGACTTTGTTTAAGATAGGTGCGACTGCTTCTGAGGCAAATTTTTCATTCCAGGACGCAAATTCGATGGTCCAAAAGTTCTTGACGATAGGGTCTTTGATCTCTCGGATGACGCGTTTGCGGAAGGTTTTTCGGTAAGCATTCGCGGGATATCGAGCATGGTGGCACCGTCGTAATCAATGAGCGCCAACAAGGTGTACCGGAGGATGTATTCAAGCCGCGGTCCCCAAGAATCAAACATTCGTTTGAGTACGCCGACTAATTCGGACGATACGTGATCGCGCATAGCGGGATCGGTAACTTCCATTGGGTTAAAGGCTATAGGAAAGTCGCGGTCAGCGGGATTGAGATAAACCACATCTTTGACGCGATGAGCAGGAATATAACGCATGATGTCTGTAACAAAATCACCGTGTGGATCGACAATGGCAAAGCCAACATCGTGATAGATATCAGACAGTGTCAACAATTGAAGTAGGAATGATTTTCCTGCGCCCGTTTGACCAACAATATACATATGCCGTCCGCGGTCGCGGCGTTTGATGCCAAATTTGAGTCGTTGACCGCGGAAATTGGTCATCCCAAATAGACTTATTTCTAGGGCTTCGGCAGATCCTTCCACAGGAACACTCGACGGCGGCTCACTAGTCTTAGCGGTTGTCCAGACGATATTGGGGTAGCCACAGTTTTGTGAGGTAGATGGTATAACGATGCTAATTCTTCGATATTGAGGATATAGCCGGGATCATAAAACAATCGCGACCGAAAGTCTTCCAGAAAATCGAGCGAATCATAGGTCTTGGCTACGGCAAAACCATTGAGGTTTGTGGTATTAAACTGTTTGAAGCCACCAACGATGGCTTGGAGTCGCTGCCGGGCAACAATTTCGTCAGGACCTAAGATGGCGATCCGAATCTTGACTTGATAACCAAGCTTGGTTATTTTTCTTCAATAGCCTTGATGACGCCTTGTTGACCTGGGCTGAGTTCAACCTTGGCTTCGGCGGTTTTAGTATCGGAGGTAGGAGGTTCATATAAGGCTCGGATGAAGTTGGATAGCACATAAATGGGTACTTGTAACAAGCCATCGGTGAGTTTGGACAGCCAATCTTTTTTGGGTCCACCTTTGATAGTTTCAATGTAGTCTTTGCCCTGATCTTGCCAAGAGTCGTCGATGGGACGGGCGAGAATCTGAATCCAAACCTCTTCACCGCTCGCTTCCAACTTGGCTAGTACGCCCGTAATGCCGGCTAGCGGGTCAACTTCAAACGACGCAAACGTTTTAACGGGTAGTACCGTGTCTTTAGTTAATCCAAGCTCGGCGCCGTAAATAGCCCGTTCCCCTACTTCGGTTAGCGAGTAGTCATCAGCGTTTTCCTTGATTTGGACTGTCGGGTATTGGGCATAAATCTGACTTTCTAGGAAATCTTTAAGGTGGCGTGGTACCCACACGTAAAACTGGATTGAACTATAATGAGCAACAATTTCGAAACTGACGTGTTCTTGGGCTTGACTCCCCTTCAGATCACTATCTGGTCGCAAAATACCGTGTAGTGATGCAAACATCTGCTCAGCTGATAATTCTTTCTTCTCATTGTCTTTAGGGACATCAATACGCAAGAGGATACTATCGTAAAGGTCTGGCTTGGCGGCAGATGTGGTACTTGACGAAACGCGATTTCTATTTTGAAGTATTAGATAACCAAAAACGGCCACGACTATAACCCAGCCGTAGAACTTGAATAATAATAATCCAATCACCTGAAAAATCAGGGTCAATGGTCCTAATATAAGTGAGGTTATATTTTCGATAGCGCTTACCCTCTCCCCTATCCTACACTGTTTTGCGGGTTATTTGGGTGTTTTACGTCAGCTTTTGAGCTTGTAGGTAGCTTTGGCAGTACGTTCAAACTGCTCTTTTTCTTGGAGATTGAGGATAATGGTCGTTGTTTTGACCTGACGCTTGAGTAGGACTCGGCGGACAATTTCATCTTTGTGCAGTGGTTGTTCTTCGCGCAAAACACTGGCAATGATCTCGGCAACCGTACCTGGTGTATAGCCCCATTCTGCTAAAGCGTAGATACCCCGGCCAATGAGAATAAAGCGTTCATCTTTGATGAGCTCGTTGTGGACAGCTTGAACTGTGACATCACGCTTGGATACGCCCAATTGACGGACGTGTTTTGCTATCTCAGAAAAGTGTAATGGTCGTCCATGACGACCCAATACCAAGTAGGTCTTATCGCGAATACTTTTCGGGTTTACCTCAGGCCAACTTATAAGTCCCCATTTGGTATCGAAATTGGCAAGTTTTTTACTAACCGATAAAAGCATCTCAAGCGTTTGATTCTCTAACTGCGATGGCATTTTATTGTTGACCTTAGACAATGTCATAGGCTTGCCATAATCCTTTATGACCTTAACTGCTTCGGCAATAAGGGCAATGACTTGAGGTCGTGCATAAATGGGCTTTAGGGTGATAGCTTGGCGTAGATCATCATCTTCTGGTATGAGTTCAACACCACTAGATAGTATGGCTAAGAATACAATGTACGGGATATCTAGATCATTGGCACCAAGCTGTATGGCGACATCATCGGCAAGCGCTATACCACCAGCATTTGCTACTATTTCTTGGAGTATATCACCAGCCTGGGCTACTTCGGATGATCCGACATTACTCATTTTGACAATAGCGGCTTTTTCAATTTGGCGGACACGTTCACGGGTGATGCCAAAATCTGAACCAATCTTCTCGAGAGTTTGGCGACGATTCATGCCGAAACCAAACCGGCGAGAAATTATCTGTCGGTCACGGTCACGGCGCAATTCCTGAAGAATGCGTTCGACGGCGGTCTTGTAGTCGTAGGTTACTGTTGTGATCATAATTACTCAGAATTATAAAATATCAGACGACGCGTGTCAACGATTTTACGGAAGTCTATAAATCTTCAGCAAAATCACGAATAATCTGCCTCAATTCACTATTTGCTGCAGCGACTTCCAGATTGGCACGAAGCCAGTTAGCAGTATTGCCTGAGTCGAGGTAGGTGCCTTTCGTTTGGTGAACTACAATCGGTAGTTTCGAAGCTGCCATCTGAATGACATCGGTAATGTAGAGCTCTCCCGATTTGGGGTCAGGCTTAACTTTTTTAAGGAAAGGCAAAACTTGTGGGCTGATAATGTATTTAGAAATGTTTATCAGATTTGAAGGCGCCTCACCTGGCTCGGGTTTTTCGACTATTTGCTCGAGGTATTCAAAAGAGCCTTGACGCTTGGTAGCTAATACACCGTAGCGATGCAACTGGTCGGCTGGACACTGGAGAGCGGTTACTGCCGCGTTGGCGCCACTTTGAACAAAGGTGTCAATGAGCTCGGCTGCTTCAAAGCGACCATCTGTTCGCCAGATAAAATCGTCGCCTCCGGCCACAAAAACAGCTTCATTTTTGGGCAAGTGTGGTTTGGCAACGATGAGTGGTACAGCTGTACCATAACCAGCATTTTCGGGCTGCTCCACAAAACTAAACACTGCCTTTTGATGAATTTCTTGCAACTCACGCAAGGCCGACAATTTGCCGAGTCGGTCAAGTTGTCGCTCGAGTGCGGGATTGCCGGTGTAGTAGTCTTGCATACCATGAGAGTCGGGTCGGATGACAAAAATAATGTGAGTGATGCCACTGGCGACTAAGTCTGATACCAGGTAATCGATGACGGGCCGGTTTAAGATCGGTAATAATTCTTTTTGGATGGCAGACGTTGCTGGTAGCATGCGCGTACCACCACCGGAGGCAAAAATGACTGCTGTTGTGACGTTCATAATTGATAAACTCCTTAACTAAAATAAGCTTGCATAATCAAGCGGGCAGTTTTGTCGGGATGATGGCGGATGAGGGTTCGCGGAATAATCTGGTCGGCGGCAGTCAGTTTGGGGATGCTATCGGCGATGATATCACCACCAATGGGTGTAAAGTGTTGTTTGGCGAGGGTAGTTTGGTCAAAACCAACAGCATATTCCCCTGCTCGAGCATACTTATCAAGTAATTTTTGGCTCGGTTGATGTTGGTTGTAAATGACAAAGTCGAGGACCGGTTTACCGATAAAACGTTCAATTTCTGTGGCGTAGTCTTGTACCTGAAAATCGTCGGTTTGGCCAGGTTTAGTGACGAGGTTTGAAACGTAGACAATGCGAGCATTACTATTTGACAACACATCTCCTAACCCAGGTACTACTAGTGTTGGAGCCAAAGAAGCATATAAATTGCCAGGGGCTATGACGACTAAATCTGCTGTCTCAATAGCGGTTTTGGCTTCAGGATTCAACCGCGAGGTGGGCTCGAGGCTCAGTTGCGGAGGTTGACTACGGTCTATCTTGGCACTTTCGACTGTATGTTGGCCAATCACGGTAGAACCATCGGGCTGGGTCAAAACGAGCTTGCTATTAGTCAGTGTGACCGGAACGACCCGGCCGGTGATATTGAGTACCTTACTCGCAGTCCGAACTGCCTGAGCGAAATTGCCAGTTGTTTTTTCGAGAGCAGTCAAAAAGAGGTTGCCAAACGAATGACCGCCAAACGTGCCTTCGGCGAAGCGGTAGTTGAATAGGTCACGCATGATTTGATCAGACTCAGACAATGCCACTAAACATTGTCGGATATCGCCAGGCGGTAATACGCCTAGCTCATCCCTGAGACTTCCAGTTGAGCCGCCATCGTCAGACATATTGACGATGGCCGTGATGTCTCGGACATAGTTTTTAAGGCCGGTGAGTACCGTGAAGCTCCCGGTACCTCCGCCGATAACAACAACTTTGGGACCTTGGTTATGAGTCATGCAGTAAGTTCCTTTTGACAGAGGTCGGCAAGATTTTTAATACTAATGCGTTGTTGTTCCATGGTGTCACGGTGGCGTACGGTGACAGTGTGGTCGGTAAGCGTATCAAAATCAATAACCCACACAAGGGGTGCCAATTTCATCTTGACGGCGATAGCGTTTGCCAATATTACCGTTATCGTCGTAAACGACATGGCCAAATTGTTGTTTTAATTGTCGATAGACAGTTTGAGCTTGCTCAACCAGCTCGGATTTGTTACGTAGGAGAGGTGATACAGCGATTTTGATTGGTGCAAGTTCCGGTTTAAACTTGAGGACTACCCTGGTATCTCCCTCCCCGATGGTTTCCTCATGGTAAGCAGCAGCTAATACAGCGAGAAAATGTCGGTCGAGGCCAAATGTTGGCTCGAGGACGTGCGGAATATACTTTTCGCCAGAGGTTGGGTCAGTATAGGACAAATCGACTCCGGAGGCTTTGGTGTGATTGGATAAATCAAAATCGGTGCGATAAGCGATAGCGCCAAGTTCTTTGACGCCAAAGGGAAAAGCATACTCAAGATCGATGCTTTTCTTGGAATAATGAGCCCTGTCGGCGGCGGGAACATCAAGTTCATGGATATCGGCTTTAGCCAGACCAAGCCGCTCAAACCAGGTGTAATACAGTTCCATGAGTCGTTTAAACTCCCCTTCCCATGAGTCGGGCTTAATGAAATATTCAAATTCCATAATTTCGAGTTCACGGACGCGAAAAATGAAGTCTTTGGCGGTTATTTCATTGCGGAAGTTCTTGCCTATTTGGGCTAACCCAAATGGTAGCCTGGGGTGAAGGCTATCGAGGACATTTTTGAAGTTTACGAACATTCCTTGAGCAGTCTCAGGTCGTAAATAGACGCGAGCGGAGGTGTCGTCGACCGGTCCGATCTGCGTTTTGAACATCATATTAAACGTGCGCACATTGCTTAAGGCATTTCCATCAGGGCTTTTAAGCTTCAATTCCTTAATTTTGGCATCCATTTGAGGCACTGTTAAGCTAGCGGCGTCATCAACGCCGTTATCTTCAAGTAAATGGTCGGCGCGGAAGCGTTTATTGGTAACTAAATCTTCCACTAATGGATCTTCGAATCCAGCGCCGGTATGGCC
The DNA here is from genome assembly GCA_016699105.1 of bacterium. Classification (GTDB taxonomy): domain Bacteria; phylum Patescibacteriota; class Saccharimonadia; order UBA4664; family UBA4664. The sequence continues at coordinate 650,625 of CP064960.1, forward strand.
ACTGGCTTCCCAGACGCGCGCGTTCATCAGGATGGCTGTATCTAGACCGAACATATTGTCTTGTTCAGTCACGAAATGCTTCCACCATAAGTCTTTGATATTGTTTTTGAGCAGGACACCATATGGGCCATAGTCCCAGGTGCCGCCCAAGCCACCATAAATCTCTGAACCTTGGAATATAAATCCTCGCCGCTTGGTTAGTGCTACAAGGGTTTCGAGGGTGACATGTGAGGTCTGTTTCATGGTGTGCATTGTATCACGATGGGCGTGCGGTGAAAGGTTTTTTTGGTATTAGGTAGCTCGGACATGCTCAGCAAAGAATTGCCGAGCATGGGGCAAGGTCAAAGTGGCAAGTGTTTCGGCTCCAACAATATGAGACACTATCTGATATGGTTGGTGGCTCATGAGGCGCCAAAGTTTGATGCTTGCAGTTGATATGTCGGCTGCACCGGGTAATGCGCAATATTGGCAGACTAAGCCTCCGCGATGAGGGTCGAAATGATACTGACGGTCAGCTGTATCATGCCCACACAACAAACAGCCACTCAGTTCGGGTTGGTAACCTAAACTCGATGCTACTTGTAACCGATACCATAATTCGACGAGTGCGGGAGGGCTGCCGGCATCGAGCTCACTAATAAGTGTTTTGAGTGCTAAGTAAGCGGGTGCCTGAGGCTGACCAGTTTCAAGTAAGCGTTCGAGTAGAACCGCCAGCGTTAACGCTGGATCGAGCAGTTGCCAATTTTTTGCTAGTTGGTGCGGATAATATAGCAAGCGGGCACCAGTAATGACATCTATGTTACTACGGCCAGTAGTGAGGCTGAGCATCACGGTACCAAGCGGCTCTAGATGACCAGCCAGTCGGCTTTTTATCTTGCGGACGCCGCGCGCGACAGCGCTGATTTTACCGTAATCAGGAGTGATAAATCGAATAATTCGATCCGACTCACCAAAATTAGTACGCCCAATAACCAAACCGGTTGTTTGGTAGCTCGGCATGCTAATGTTGACTCCTAATTATTTATTGGTTGACGGCGGTTGGTTCTGCTGCCGGTGGTTGCCCATCACTTTCACGGCTTTGGCAACGACTTCATCGGGTGTGTGATGACTCTTAATTAGGTAATCATTGACGCCGAGAGCTTTGGCTAGCTCTTGATTCATGTCTACCTCGGCCTGGCCCAAGTTGGTTAGCAGAATGACGGGAATCTGGCGTAAATTAGGTTGCTTCTTGATCTCTTTGAGTACATGAAAACCGTTGAGTTTGGGCATAAGAATATCGAGTAAGATGAGATCCGGTTCAAACTCTTCGAGCACTTTAAGGCAGTCTTCACCGTTAGTGGCTACCTTGACGTCGTGTCCTTCGAGTTCAAATTTAGCTTGGTACATTTCTACCAGGATTGTATCGTCTTCTACTAGCAAAATCTTGGCCATGAATCCTCCTAAAGCGTCCCTGTGCACTTCTAGTGTAGCGGACTTAGCCTATCAAGGGAAGTTGTTTTGCAATCGGTATCGTAAACGAGAATTTGCTTCCCTTACCTTCTGCTGATGTTGCCCAAATGCGTCCATTATGACTCTCGACTAAGCTTTTGACGATATACAATCCTAAACCCGTTCCGCCAGCCTGGACACTCAAAGGGTTGTAGATTCGGCCAAATTTTGTAAATAGACGATTGATTTGAGATTTGTTGATTCCCACACCGTGGTCAGAAATAGTTGTAAGGAGATTATCCCCTGGACTTTGCACGTAATATCAACTTCAGTACCGTTGGGTGAATATTTGATGGCGTTGTCAATGAGATTGAGTATTATTTGATGAAGTCTGGTTTCATCTGCTAAAACGAGTGGTAATCGGCTACGTCGACGAATATTGATGAGTACTTGCTTAGCAGCGCCTTTGGCTGCAAGTTCGGCGACAACTTCATTGACGACAGCGTCCATTGAGATTGGCGCAATGGTGAGGCTGATTTTGCCAGATTCGATATATGTTGCATCCATAAGATCTTCGACCAAATCGATCATACGTTGATTGCTTTGGTAGACTCGGCTCAAATAATGAAATTGTTTGGCACTGAGTTCGCCGAAGTCTTGCTTAAGCGTCATTGATAGAAATCCTTTGATCGCAGTGAGCGGCGTGCGTAGCTCGTGAGATACTATTGAAATAAAATCTGATTTAATTTCTTCTACTTCACGGTCTTTGGTGGTATCACGGATAATAGCTATGCCGGAGGTGACTACATCCGAATCGTCAAAAATGGGCGAATAGCTAATTTCAGTCCAAATGCGGTTACCAAGTCGATTTTCGATAAGCTGTTCACTATTTGTGATAGTCGTGCCTGTTTTTAGTACTTGCTCAAGGGTTGGTATGCCGGCGTTGGCTGTTTCTGGGCCGACTGTTTTGATCACCTTTCCGAATGCCTTGCCAATGGCATCGGTTGCTTGATATCCAGTAATAGTTGTCGATGCCGGGTTGAAGCCAACAATGGTCCCCTTCTGGTCGAAAATAACTATACCTTCTTCGGTAAATCGAAAGACTGCTTCCCAGCGTTCACGACGGGCATTGACGTCGTTGTACAGGGTGGCATTCTCGCAAATGACGGCTAAACGTGTGGCTGCTAAACGTAATAGCCGTAAGTCATGGTCATCATAGGTATGCTCACGACTAACGATAATTACACCTAAGCTTTTGGAATGATGAATAATTGGCAGCGCAAGACTTGCTTTTGAAGTATCGATGGTTATGATCGGTTTACGACCAGCGAAAGCTTGAGTAACTACATGGTGCTGGTTCAACGAAAATGTACTTGGTAAATGTGAAGTTTGATTGTGGTTTGACGCTAGCTGTAGTAGTTGTTGGTTTGGCTCATAAATGTAAATTCCGACTGATGTTGAATCAAGTAAATTGGCGATTTTTTGGACATACTTTTGATAGATACTATCTAGATTGAAACCTACTATAGCTGAAAGTTCGGCCAGCTGTGACAACTCACGCAAGTGTCGTTGCGCTTTCGTAGCCATTGCTCCCGCTTCGATGGTTTTGTCGGTGAGGGCAGTGACATCTCTAGCGGCTGCCATCGCGCCAATAACTTCATTATTTATGACGACTGGGCCAAATGACACTTGGATATGGCGTCCGGTGTCGATTATATCCAGATACAGAACTGATCGTTGTCCGAGCATGACTCGTTCTAGTATTTCCCGAACTTCAGTGTCAAAGGCAACTTGATGTGCCGAAGTTGTTCGCGTAAAAATAGGTAATCCTACAGGTGACTGATTGATGTCAAATACAATTTGCCATTCTGTATTCGCCTCGACGACTATACCTTGTTTATCAACCATAACTACGCCATCTTGGAGGTGGTTTATCATTGTTGTCAGTTTTAACTTTTCCAAGTAAAGCGGCGTAATATCGTGAACAGCAATGACTACAGTTTTTTGTTGCTCATCAGAACTCATGTATTGGCTCATTTGGGCTTCATAGTGTAAACCTGGTGATTGTGTTTGAGAAAAAGAACAACTACTTACTTGGCCCTTGAACGCTAGGTCTATACATTTTTCGGCCGCTTTGATATCGATTTTTAGATCGGCATTTTGCGAGATACTAGCGAAATCTGGGTGTTTTCTTAGTCCAGAAGTAGTTAGATCCCATATCTGGCAGGCAGCTGGATTGGCATAAACAACTTGTTTGTGAACATCAACGATCAGTATGCCGTCGCGAAGCGTACTGGCAAGGGATTGATCGGACAAATTAAGCTTGTTTTTAGCCATTAGCCACCTTCCTCCTCTTACCCTAGCATCTGGCGGCTGCTTAACTCAAGATTCGACTATGGAATAATGCGGGATTGCGTCAGGATTTCATTAAATTGGCTGGCGTAGTTTTTATTTTCGGAATTGAATAAAATCACTTTGTCACGAACTGGCACGATGACCTGTCGGATCGTTTTCTTGTCGCTAAAGGTACCGGTAACGTCAAAAGCCGGCAATCCAGATACTGTGGTGACCGATTTTTTGAGCTTGCCATTTTTGACCTGGGAATCAATAGTGCCCATAAATTGGTTTTGAGTTTGTTCGAGTAGAATAATGCGGGCAGCATTTGGTTCGGCGGCCGAGTTGGTGGTTTTGACAAACTCGGGATTAAGTTGCAAGTTTACTTGGGTACCAGATGATTTTTCTTCGACAAAGCTCGCCCAGCTTTTGGGAAACTTGACTTCAAATGAGCCAAAAGATACGGGGGCGGTGTACGAGCGATAGGGGTTTTCAGCTTGCAGAGTGTAGGCTGCATCATCGGCTTCTTTTTGCTCGGCTTTAGCGGCGGTGACGGCGTCGGTGACTTTACTGATTAAAGTTTTTTTGGCTTCGGTGGCTTGGCTATAAAACAGGGCAGCCATGATGCCAAATACCATGGTTCCTAGACCAAACAGGATTGCTACGATCAAGGTAACCGGCGGTCCCGACTTTTTGGGTGCCATGGCTTGAAATAAAGGGCTTGGTGGTGGTGCTTGGGTAGGAGGCATATAATAACTGTTTAAAACAGACCTTATTACTGCTTATGCTACTAGACTACCTGGACTTTGGCAATTGGGCTGGAAATTGGTAGACGGCTGATGTGGCATTTTGCCTGATTGGTTTTGACTCTGGTAGTGCAAACACATATGAGACAACCAACGTTGGTTGGGTAATGTCACGGCGTAGTTTTTGTTCGAGTTTGGGCATATAGCGAGCAATGAGAAAGACGTATATGGCGTCGGCCGGTGGCAACTTGATCTGCCAAAAGTTAGCCAGATGGATGGTGACGAGCGTACGGTAACGCCAGCAGACTATTCTCGAAATAATGACCAGTAATGGGTTAATCTCATACCCGATTCCGCGAATACCCTGCTTGGCAGCAGCAAATAATAACCGGCCGTCACCGGAACCAAGATCAATAATGGTTTGGCCGGGTTTTAGATTGGCGAGGGCAAGTAATTGGCGACGGTCACTTGCCAGAATTGGAAGGTATGGTGCCCCGAGCCAGGCTCCAAGACCGAAACTAGCAACTAAGGCCAAAATGATAAACGGCCACATATCGTTAATAAATCTACCTAAAATAGGTTAGTTTGGTCATCGGTATCACTGTCGGACGGTTCGACTACAGTTTCGTTGGGTTCAGTAGTGTAGCGAGCGCGAATCTTTTCGACCCGGTTTTCGACTAACTGCAGATGTTGACGCAATTCTTGAGCCAGCTCCATCCCCCGTTCAAATTTGGCAATGCCTTGATCGAGGTCGGCGTCACTGGATTCAAACCACGAAGTTATTGATTCGAGTTCGGCGAGATGTTTGCTAAATTCGTAGGGTTTGGGACTCATGTGGTAACCTCGGCTGATAGCTGATCTTCGGCTAATTGTATCATGATTGCATCGCCAGGCTTGAGATTACGGGCCGATGTGAGGATTTTGTTGTGATGTCGAACAATAGCATAGCCGCGCTTGAGGACTGCTTGGGGATTGTAGCCGGCTAACAGTTGGGTTTTGTGATCGAGCTGCCGTCGATAATCGGTAATGAGTCTATCAATTGTAGACAAACGGGCCGCCTGCATGTTGAGCTGCATGAGTCTGGACTGACGTTGACGGTTGAGTATATCCAAACTGTGCCAAAGCCTGACTTCGGCGGTTTGAACGCGTTGACGCGGCAGTTTGAGGTAATGTTCTAGCCGAAGTAATGACTGATCGAGCTGATGGCGCTTAAGATTAATCAGGCTGTGTAAGCTGTGTGTATTCCTGGTTGCCAAGCTCGAAATTTGAGCCAGAACTTCATGGCGGTCCGGTACTACAATGCGCGCGGCATCAGTAGGCGTGGCCGCCCGGACATCGGCCGCATAGTCGGCCAGCGAGAAATCAATCTCATGACCCACGCCCACAATGGTCGGTGTGCGGCTGGCAGCTACGGCTCGGGTGACGGGCTCAGTCGAGAAAGCCATGAGGTCTTCTAGGGAACCACCGCCTCTGATAATGACTAAAACATCGGGCGGGTTGGGTGAATGATTGAATGTTTCGATAGCCGTCACAATCTGGTCGGGTGCCGTTTGACCTTGGACCGTAACGTCTACTAGCTGTATGGTCAACCCGCCCCAACGGGTCGCCAAAATTTTGCAAAAATCAGCGTAAGCAGCGCTCGTTGAGCTGGTAATGAGCCCAATTGTTTGAGGGAATTGGGGTAATGGTCGTTTGCGGGCTGGATCAAATAAGCCTTCAGTGGTTAATTTGGCTTTGAGCAGCTCCATAGCTCGTCGTAAATGGCCTTCACCTGCCAGCTCATAGCTTTTGACGGTTAAGGAAAACTTCGAGAATTTGCCTAGTTTAGGTGTGCCGGTTAGGCGGACTTTCATGCCATCCTCTAATGGCAGTTTCAGTGCATAGACCATCATGAAACAATTGATGACATTGGTATCATCTTTGAGATCAAAGAATACATATCGGCCTTGATTTATCTTGAAACTAGAAACTTCGCCTTCGACTACGATGCTGGGGTACGCAAATGCTAACGTCTCGTTGACCAAATCGACGAGTTGAGTGACGGATAAAGCGGGTAATTGGTCGGTGTGAGCTGGTGGCATAACTGGTTATAAGTGTAACAGACTCCCCTATCTGAGCACGTAATTTGCTATACTTAGGTCGAACGTTATGTCACATAATAAATATATTGCAATATTAGGCCGCCAACCGGAACTCGGCTTGGCCGAACTGGAAGCCGTGGTCGGGGCGGATCAGGTAGTTCCGTTTGGGCGCGCCGCCGCGCTGGTAAGCAGTCTTGTCGATATAGATCGCCTAGGTATGACGATAAAATTCGCAAAAGTAATCTACGAAGGTGCGCTTACCGATCTCAAAGAGTTGCCTATCGACATCGATCAATTACCTTTCGGTGAAGGCAAGTCGCCATTCGCTCTGAGTTTATACGGTGTACAGGCATCCCGGCGTGATTGTGAAGCTGCCGGACTAGCGCTCAAAAAACGCTTCAAGCAACGCGGTAGTGTGCGCTTGATTCAGCCAGTATCGGGCGTCGCGGTGACGGCGGCAGGATTGAAACGCAATAAGGTTTTGGCTAAGGGCTTCGAACTACTGGTTGTGGTCAACGGTAGTCACATGATTCTCGCTACAACGGTTGGCGTTCAGGACATTGATGCTTATGCCGCACGTGACTATGGTCGGCCGGCTCGCAGTGCGGGTGTCGGCATGCTGCCGCCGAAATTGGCGCAGTTCTTGCTGAATATGACTCCGGCCGGGCAAATGGTAGCCGATCCGTTTTGTGGTACTGGCGTTGTATTACAGGAAGCGTTACTCGCCGGTCGAGCAGCTTGGGGATCAGATCTCGAGCCCGACATGGTCGAAATGACACGGACCAACTTACAGTGGTTGGCGCAACAGTATGGTGAAATTCCGGATTGGAATATTCAGGTGGCTGATGCTCGAAACGTGACGTTGCCAGTCGGCGCAGCTGTTGTCAGCGAAGGTTATTTGGGGCCAGCGCTGGCGGTAGCGCCAGGTCTCGACCAACTGCGAGATATCAAGCAGCAAACGGCTCAGCTTTACCGAGAAGTGCTCAAAAACTGGGCATCGCAACTGCCAAATGGTGCCACGGTGGCACTGTGTTCGCCGAGCTGGCGACTAAACGGTACGTGGCACCATCTGGGAATCATTGACGAATTGCCCAAAATGGGCTATTCTTTGATGGAGTTTGCGCACGCCACTACTCCTTTGCTCTATGCAAGGCCAGATCAAATAGTGGGGCGCCGGTTATTATTGATGAGGAAATCTTAAAGTCATGGCTCATACAAAAGCTGGCGGTACCGCCAAAAACCTTCGCGACAGTGCAGCCCAAAGGCTGGGTGTTAAATTATTTGGTGGTCAACAAGTATTACCAGGTGGTATTATCGTGCGTCAGCGTGGTACCCGAATGGAAGCGGGTGCAGGCGTTGGCGTTGGCGTTGATCACACATTATACGCAACCCGCGCCGGTGTTGTGTCGTTTACGACCAAGCAAATCCAGAAGTTTACCGGATCACGCGTTCGCCGTCGCATCGTATCGGTTGTAGCGGCTCCTGTAGCCAAATAAATCACTGATATATTCAAACTAAACATGGAGCCCAATGGGCTCCATTTTCATTTGCTTGAGGCTATTACTTTTTGGCTTGGGCTTTGGCTGCGACCATAAAGGCATTAAATAATGGATGAGGTCGGCGTGGTCTCGATTTGAATTCCGGGTGGAACTGACTGGCGACCATGAATGGATGATCGGCTAGCTCGATGATCTCGACCAGTTTTTGATCAGGCGACATTCCAACGAACCGTAAGCCAGCGGCTGTTAATTGGTCGCGATAGGCGTTGTTTACTTCCCAACGGTGGCGGTGACGTTCAAGGACTTCGGCTACGCCATAGGCTTGGCCGACTTTTGACTTACTGTCGAGAACGCAGGGATAGTTGCCGAGCCGCATAGTACCGCCCTTGTTGGTGATAGACTTTTGGTGTTCCATGAGGTCGATGACCGGTGCGGTGGTATCTGGATTGACTTCGGTGGTATTAGCGTCGGTGAGTCCGTGGAGCCGGGCGGCAGCGATGACAGCCATATGTAAACCGTAGCAGAGTCCGAGATAGGGCACCTGGTTTTGAATTGCATAGGTGGCAGCTGCTATCTTGCCCTCGACTCCCCTACTGCCAAACCCGCCAGGTACAATGATGCCAGCATATCCTTCGAGTAGTTTGGGGTCTCTCTCGACTTTTTCGGCATCGAGCCAGCAGATTTCGGGGCGGATATGGTTAGCCCAGCCAGCTGACTTGAGTGCTTCAAACACACTCAAATAGGTATCTTCATTGTCGAGGTATTTGGCAATAACGCCGATTTTGAGGGTGTCATGATCGGGGTGATGGACAAGTTCGGCTAATTCTTGCCAGTCTTTCAGTTTTGGTGCAACTGGCTTGAGGGCTAGTTTTTCTAAAATGAAATCGCCTAAGCCGGCTTTTTCGATGGTCAATGGTACTTCATAGACTGATTTGGCGTTGGGCACTGGGATGATACCGGCTTCTTCGACATCACAAAACAAGCTCAGTTTAGCCCTGACGGGGCCATTAAATGGTTGCTCGGATCGGGCGACGAGAACATCCGGGTGGATGCCGGCAGCGCGTAAGTCACGAACGGCATTTTGAGCTGGCTTCGATTTGGTCTCGTGGCTGGCGCCGAGGTAAGGTAGATAAACAACATAGACATAGAGGGTGTTATCGGCGCCTAATCGTCGGCGGAGCTGCCTAATAGCCTCAAGCGCGGCAGTTGACTCGATGTCGCCGACCGTACCACCAAGCTCAACGATGTGAAAGTCAAAACCTTGGGCGGCATCCATGATTTGTTCTTGGATTTCACCGGTAACATGCGGAATGATTTGGATGGTTTTACCGAGGTACTTACCGGCACGTTCGTTGGCAATGACGCGAGCATAAATGTGGCCATTCATGATTGATGAACTTTTGGTCAGCTCTTCGTCTAGAAACCGTTCATAGTGACCAAGATCGAGATCGGTTTCGGCGCCGTCTTTGGTGACAAATACTTCACCGTGCTCGGCTGGATTGAGGGTGCCGGCATCAGTGTTGAAATAGACGTCGAGTTTCTGGATATTCACAGAAAAACCGCGACTTTTGAGGATGGTTCCTATGGAAGCTGCGGTGATGCCTTTACCGAGTCCCGAGAGGACCCCACCGATTACAAAGATATATTTGGGAGTGGATTGTTTGGCCACGCAGCTCCTTCCTGTGCATTCAGCACAATAGCAAATCCAGCTCACGCAGTCGGGTGGAGCTGGGTTGATACCTCACTTCTATAACCAGATAATACGCGACTGGCTCTAGGAGTGCAAGGTGATTTTGCTTATGGTGTCACGCATGTCCGACAGGTTTGTAACAGATAGAATGTGCCGGTTGTGGGAGGTATATTTAGTATCGAGACGTTGGATATGAATTGGTTTTATGGCCGAATGATCGACGAGAGGTTCGAGATTGACCAGATTATCATCAATCAATATTGCCGGCGGTGAGTTTGGCTGAGTCCACTGCTCTGCCAGCCACTGACCTTTGTTGAGTCCAATGATATGTATTGGCAGCTGTGGGAATTGCTGGTGCAATCCGGTGGTCTTAAGGGTTTGGAAATTGGTATAACCGGTGGTCACGACAAAAGCCTCGAGGCCTTTTTGGGCTTCAAGCCAACCAATGAATGGGATGGCATCGTCGTAGAGGTAGGCGAGCGAATCGATTGTGTTTAGAGATTGGATTACGGTCTTATCGGACAGGCCATAAGTAGCGGTATGAGCAAACAGATCATAACCTTCAAGTCCCGCCGAATACTGAGCAAATTCGGCTGTAAATTTGACCGCATCGAGCCCAAAATCGTGACTCAATTGTTCGACAAATGTTTGAGCGTATTTGTCGGTGTCGAACAGGGTACGATCGAAATCGCAGGCTACAATTAACCGAGATGCCATGGCGATTATTTGAGTAATTCGAGGGCTTTATCGAGGACTGGGTCGCGGCCGGCGTTATAGTCTTCGGTGGATTGCTTGATTTCGACGTCGGGTTTGACACCTTCTTTGCTGATATTGATACCAGCTGGCGTATACCAATGGGCAATAGTAACTTTGAGCTGAGCGCCATCGGGTAGTGGTTTCATGGTCTGAACGCTGCCCTTGCCGAAGCTTTGTTCACCGACCAACTTGGCAGCACCGTGATCCTTGAGGGCGGCTGCGACAATTTCAGACGCGCTGGCTGAGCCGTTATTGATGAGGACAATCGTGGGTAACCCAGCTACCACGGGATTGCCGCTGGTCTTGAGCTTGTCAGTAGTCTTGCCACCAGTACGTTCCTCGACCACGAGGAGGTCTTTGGCGAGGAATTGGCTCGCAACACCGACACTGGTGTCTAAATAACCTCCGGGTTGTTACGTAGGTCGAGAATGATTTTGGTGGCACCTTGGCTTTTGAGATTGGTGGCGGCGGTCCGAACTTGGGTAGCGCTGTCTGGGCCAAACTGGGTGAGCCGGATATAAGCGACATTGCCGTTTTTGAGCTCACTTTTGACACTGGGTACGGTAATATCGTCGCGGGTAATTGTGACATCAAAGGTATCGGTGCCACTGCGGGCAAGATTAAGTTTGACGGTTGTACCTTTGGCTCCGCGAATTTTCGAAACGGCCGAATCGACGGTCATACCAGTGGTATCTTCGTCATTGACTTTGAGGATGTAGTCGCCCGCTTTGAGCCCGGCTTTTTCAGCTGGGGCATCAGCAATGGGTGCAATCACGGTGATAGTGTTGTTTTTGAGTCCAATTTCAGCGCCAATTCCCGAGAGTTTGCCGGCGAGATCATTGGTGATTTTGTCGGCTTCTGTCGCCGTTAGGTAGGTGGTGTAGGGATCGCCGACGGATGCGACGAGCCCGGCTTTGGCACCTTCGAGCGCTTTGGTATCGTCGGTACTGCCATCAAAATTGCGCTGGAGTAAGCCATAAACGTCATTTAAGCTCGAAAAGTCTAGCTGACTGGTGCGCTTGAGTCCAGGGAGGCTCAACTGACCACTGAGGTTGTCTCCCAGATATAATCCTCCGCCTAGACTGACGATAATGGTTGATATAAACACCAGCGGATGGATCGTGAATTTGCGCACGGGCAGGTAGTCCCCTTTATATATTTATTGGAAATGGATGAAATACAATCCGCCGGCGGGTATGGTCATGGTTGAATACTCACCGTTATTGCCATAGTTATACTGGCTCACATAGACTTTGCCACCTGAAACGGCCTCCACATACATGGCATGGCCGTAATAACCGTCCATATCAATGGCAACGTCACCGGGTTTGGCATTCGTACCAAAATCCATCGGAATACCAGCGGCTCGAGCGTTGCCAGGCCATTCTTTGGCATTTCCGCGGCCACCCCAGTACGGCATAAATCGGCCACTGGCAGCTACTTTGAAAGCGGTATAGGATACACATTCACGGTTATACATACCCCAATTGTCGACCAATGAATCTTGCGCGGCATTGCACCAACGAGCCGGATATCCCCCGCCACAGGTGCCACCGGCCATGAGTCCCGAGCCAATGTACTTGGCAGCTAGGACTGCAGCTTGCTCGGCTTTTAGCTTCGAAATTTCGGAGTTTTTGTCGCGGACTGATTGATCGGCCGCCGCGGCACTTTGTGACGCGATAGCTTCTAAGCGCTGGACCTCGGCTTGCTCACTGGCGACTTGTTGTTGTTGTGCTTCTTTGTTGGCTAGCAAAGTCTGCAGCTGCTTTTGTTCTTTTTCTAAATTTATTTTTATTTCACTTATCTTATCAGTAGAAGAAATAACTTTATCTTTGATTCTATCTAGATAAGCTTGACGATTAAAGAAATCACTTAGGTTTTGGGATGAAGCCAACATCTCTAAAGGTGTGGTGCCAGACTCAAGATACATTGATCGCATACCTTCAGCCAATATAGCCTTTTGATCAGCCATATCGGCTTTAGCCTTATCAATGTCGTTTTGAGTCTTTTTCGACTTGAGTTGGGTCGCAGTTATTTCACTGCGCAAGCCGGCAATACGGTTATTAAGTTCGGCGACTTTACCACGGTAATCGTTGGCCGCTGCGTGGAGCTGAGCTGCATTTTGCTGTTGCACGGCCGCTTGGGCGCGCAAGGCAGCTATCTGATCATCATACGAATCAGCTTTAACCCGCGCGGTGGGAATCAGTAACACCGCGACGCTGATGGCCAAAATGTAGGTTTTTAGCAGCCTGGTTGTGTTGGTGTTACGAATGAGATAGCCCCTCCAAGGTAATTCTATGGTACCTGGGTATTATCTGACTGTCAAAGTGGGGTTTTTACAGCTTAAGATAACGGCTGAGCGCTAACAAACTAGAGGTTACTCCAATGAAAATACCAAGTGCCATAGCGGCGCCAATGACCAGGAACGGCGCCGATTGAAACATATCAATGGCAGCGTTGAGATCAATATAACCCTGAATGCGCGGACCGCCTGCAAACAACACGACATAGCTCAAGGCAGTACCAATGAGAGCGGCAATTATGCCATAAAACGCCGCTTCAAACAGGAATGGCCCCCGGATAAACCACTTGGTGGCACCCACTAGTTTCATGATTTCGATTTCATCTTTGCGGGTAAAAATAGCCATGCGGATGGTATTAAAGATAATCAGAATTGAAACTGTCACAAAAATGGCACTTATGACAAGGCCTGACTTTTTGAAGAAGCTGGAAAAGCTGATGATGCGATCAATAGTAGTTTTGTTCTTGCCCGAATAACTAATTGGTTCTTTGGTGTCTAGGAGCTTGGCGACGCTGGGTTCGGCCACAAACGTTGTTATTGAATCGAGCTTCTTGGGGTCTTTGACGCGGACAGCCAACGACGCTGGCAATGGGTTGTCGGTTTCGGATGTGGCTTGGAGCAGTTTCTGGTCGGTCGCATGTTGCTTGCGCCATTCAGCCAAGGCGTCCGTTTTGGAAATGTAGCGGACGGAGGCAACATCTGGGTTTTGCTCGAGTTTGGTACGCAAGTATGCCACTTGGTCGGCGGTGACGGCATCGTTGAGGTAGATTGAGATATCAATTTTGTCGGTCACGTTTTTGATGGTGCTGGTAAGGGCGGAATTGGAAATCAGCGACAACAGCACAATGGTCAAGGTAATTGTCATAACGGCCGTGGCAGCAGTTGACAGCCACAGATTGCGGAAAAAATTACGAAATCCAGTGTTTAAGATTCGCCATAAGGTGATCATTGTTTGCCGCCTTCCAACGTGTAACGACCTTGTTCTTCATCTTTGATGATCCGGCCACGTTGAATGGTAATAACCCGTCGTTTGAGGGCGTTGACGATCTCTTTGTTGTGGGTTGTCAGTAGGACTGTGGTACCAAAGCGGTTGATTTTGAGTAGTAATTCGATGATCTCCCAGGCATTTTTGGGGTCAAGGTTACCCGTTGGTTCGTCGGCTATGAGAATTTTGGGTTGGCGAATGAGCGCTCGGGCGATGGCGACCCGCTGGCGTTCGCCACCAGACAATTCATGCGGAAACATGCCTTGCTTTTGGCCGAGACCCACTAAATTGAGCATTTTGGGTACGGCACGCTTGATTTCGCGTCCCTTGGCGCCCGAGACTTCCAAGGCAAAAGCCACGTTTTCGCCGACGCGACGATTGGGTAAGAGTTTGAAATCCTGAAACACCACACCAATGCGCCGGCGCACCAATGGTACGTCGCGTGGCTTGATGGTGTCATAGTCCAATCCGCCGACAATTATCTTGCCAGACGAGTGCGTTTCTTCACGCGTAAGCAATTTGATGAGAGTGGATTTGCCCGCTCCAGATGTGCCCACAATGGTCACGAATTCCTTGGGTTGGATATGCAAATTCAGCCCACTCAAAGCTATCTGCTGATTGGGGTACACCTTGGTGACGCGGTCGAGCAGGATCATTACTCAATTAGTGTAGCATATCTTAGCTACGGTCAGCTGCCCATTTGTGAACTTAAATAAGCTTCAATAAACGGATTAATATCACCGTCTAAGACGGCGCTGGCGTCGGCCGTTTCATGGCCAGTACGGACATCTTTGACTTTGGTATACGGGTGCAGCACATAATTTCTAATTTGATTGCCCCAGGCCGCTGATTTGTCACTCGCCCGCAGATCAGTAAGGTCAGCTTTGGCTTGGGCTTCCATTTGCGAGACTAACCGACTTTTCAGCACAGCCATAGCTTTTTCGCGGTTTTGCAGTTGAGAGCGCTCATTCTGGATTGCTACCACCATGCCAGTGGGAATGTGGGTTATGCGCACTGCCGAATCGGTAGTATTGACGCTTTGGCCGCCATTACCGGAACTGCGGTAGACATCGATGCGTAAATCCTTGGGATCGATCGCTAGTTCAGCTTGGGTTTCCATTTGGGGGAGCACTTCTACGAGCGCAAATGATGTTTGACGTAGATTATCGGAATTGAAGGGGCTCAGTCGGACGAGCCGATGCACTCCCCCTTCGCCTTTGAGCTTGCCATAGGCGTAATCGCCATTAATCTCGACGGTAGTACTTTTAATACCAGCTTCTTCGCCATATGAAGTACTCAAAATTGTCGTTTGGAAATGTTCACGTTCGGCCCAGCGCAAATACATGCGCTCCAACATTTGCGCCCAGTCTTGGGCGTCGGTGCCTCCCGTGCCAGCGTGAATTTCGAGAATGGCTGACGCGCGGTCATGGGGACCGCTCAACTTGAGCTCGAAGGCTACTTGGGCAAATTGATCAGCCAGGGGCTGGTACAGAGCTTGGACTTGCTGCAAACTTTCGGCGGAGGCATCGCTGCCTTCAAGATTGGCGAGTTCGAGTGTATCACGGACATTGGCCGCCAGCGTATCCCAAACATCGATGCGCTTTTCTAAGGCTGATAGTTTTTGACTGATTCCCGCTGCCGTCTGAGGATCGTTCCAGAAATCACTTTTGGAAGTTTGTTCCTGAAGACCGGCTATCGTAGTGCGATCGGCATCGAGCTTAAGGACAGCCATAGCGTCTGCAACTTGATCATTGAGTAACCAAGCTGCTTGATGAGGTCTTGCATGGTGTTATTGTACCTGATTTAGCCAAGCTCGGGGACGAATATAAGCACCAATTATTTCTGGATCAGTAGACTGTTGTTCATCGGTTGTGGGCTCGGGATCTTGGCCATCTGGCTTATTTTCATTACTCTCACTGGTTTTGGGGTGGCAGCGTGTGGTGGGAAGTGCTTCATTGAGGAACACTTCCGTGATGCCAGTCTGAAATCCTTCGGCCAACGAACCATCTGGACAAACGCTCGCCATAGTTAAGCCGGCTGGCATGTTGAAATTTTGGACTGGCTGATTAGCCAAAACAGCTTCCATGTAGTCGTGCCAAATGGGAGCGGCTCCGGTGATTCCATCAACACCGGACATCGGCGTGTTGTCGTTATTGCCGACCCAGACGGCCGTAACTAACTGTGGCGTGTAGCCAACTGTCCAGTTATCACGAAAATCGTTGGTGGTACCGGTTTTGGCGGCGGCTGGCCGGGATAGCTTGAGTGGACCGTTGGCTGGAAACTCGGGTTGGCGCGACGAATCATCGGATAAAATATTGGTTATCATGTAGGCATACCGAGAATCGAGAGCCGGTGTGCCTATGGGTGTTGGTGCGGTATATGTAACCGTATCAAACCGGTCTTTGATCTCCAGGATTGAACGAGGTGGCACATAATTTCCGCTATTGGCGAAGGTACCATAGGCACCAGCCATTTGCAGTGGGCTGACTTCTCCGCTCCCCAATACCAGTGACACGCCGAAGCGCGATTCGTCACCTAAGCTTGTAATACCCAAATCTTTGGCTGTCTGCAACGTGTCATGAATGCCCGCATATTGGATAACTTTAATCGCCGGGATATTGAATGAGTTGTCGAGAGCTTTGCGTAAGGTCAAACGTCCATGCCATTGTAAATCGTAGTTTTTGGGTTCGTAGATGGTACCGTCGAGCTGTGGTATGCGCATCGGACTATCATCGACGATAGTGGCACCGTTCCAACCTTTTTTGAAAGCGGTGACATAGGCAAATGGCTTAAAGCTGGATCCTGGTTGGCGCTCGGCCAATGTGACATTGACGCTACCAAACCCGGGCGTGGCGTAGCCAATACTGCCGACCATGGCCAAAACATCGCCGCTCATCGGATCCAGCGACACCAGTGCCCCGTTGGTGACATTGTTGTGCTGGAGGCTAGCAACTCTATTCGTAACTAATTCCTGCGCGGTAGATTGCTGGTTGTAATCTAGTGTCGTCCGGACCGTCAGACCGCCCGTCTCAACGGCTTCGTCGCCATATTGGGATCGCAGTTGATTGAGTACATAGAACACAAAGTGAGGCGCCTTGATACTGACTTCCCGGGCAAAAATAGTAATTGGCTCTCCCGCTGTTGGTACGATTGCTCCCTCGGCTCCAGAAAGTACCAACGGCTGGGCTTTGGCTTCGGTCGCTGCAGTTTGGGTAATGTACCCTAGTTCGGCCATGCGGTTTAAGACGTAATCGCGTCGACCAGTGGCTGCTTCAAGGTCAAAATTTGGGTCAAATCGATTGGGTCCTAAGGGTAACCCGGCAAGCAGGGCTGACTCGCCTAAACTCAATTGGCGGACATCCTTATGAAAGTAGACTTTGGCGGCCGCGGTCACACCAGCGGCGCCTTGGCCATAATACATATCGTTGACATACATCTCTAATATTTGGTCTTTGGAGTAGCGTCGCTCCAGATTGAGTGCCAATAATAATTCTTTAAACTTGCGGGTAAACGTCTTGTCCTGCGTCAATAGGGTATTTTTAACTAATTGTTGCGTGAGGGTGGAGCCGCCTTCGCGGGTGCTACCGTGCGTGACGTCCACCCAAACGGCACGAGCCGTTCCTTCAAATGAGACACCAAGATGTTCGTAGAATTTGGGGTCTTCAGCGGCTAGGGAGGCGTATTTAAGGTCTTCCGGAAGTTCACCTATAGGTACGAATCCCTCTACCTGGGCTCCATAACCTTGGTATAACACGGTGCCGTTGCGGTCAAGAATGGTGATGCCCGTTCGTTTGGCAGCCATGAGTGCGGCTGGGCTCGCCAGCGTATTGGCATAGTTCTTGAGAATATTTGTACCCATAACGGCTGCGACAGTACCGCCACTCACCAGGGCGGTACTGGCAAGAATGGTATAGGCGATCTTGGCTTTACGGTGCCGCAAACCTCGGCCCAGACGTCGGAAATTTCGCGCGATGTCATCGGTCAGTGGTGGAAAGTAGGTACGGATGCTATCAATAGTCGCCAATGATAGGAGCCACGTTGATTGCCAACCGTGGCTTACTTGATAACCGATTGTTTGCCTAGCGACTCTTAGTGCAACTGTCCCCTGAGTAGCGAGAGGTCGCATGTGCTGGGTTACCCAGTTGAGGCCGTGGTGAGCGTGATTGAGCGCGCCGAGAGCGTATATGCGGATCGGCCGATGAAAAATTTGGTGCCAGTATTGCCGCCACGAATCGGATGATTCACTAAAATGAGTAGCTATTTGGCCGAGCGTTTGCTCAGGAGTTAAAGCAAAGGGTAATGATTCATGAAAGACCGCGGTCTGAGGGGTGCGGGATGAGACTGTTTTTAGCCGGTTTTTCTGGGTAAGCTTCTTGCTCATGTTTCGTCTCGTGCTGAACCAATTGGGAGCTGAGTATATCAGGAAACCGACCGCTATTCAACGGTAAGAGCAATGATTTTTTGATGCAGACGGAAGCTATTTTTTGACGATGCGTCGGCGTTTGGCTTTGGCCGGGGCGGCAGCCAGCAAAGAAGTTGCTTGTTCGAGGGTTAAACTAGCAGGATCAATATCCTTGGGTACACGCACATTTGTGGTGCCATCAGTGACGTAGGGGCCAAACTGGCCGTTGGCAACACGAATTTTTGAATCGTCGAAACTCTTGATGTGTTTGGCGGCATCGGCGGTTAGTTTGGCGGCGATCAATTCGAGCGCCCGTTCATGCGTAATCGAAAAGGGATCGTCTGGCTTGATACTGGCGTAATTTGATCCCCATTTGATGTAGGGCCCGAAGCGGCCAAAATTGGTACTAATATCTTGGCCATCAGCCGATTGACCAATTGTCCGTGGCAGTTCAAATTGCTTGAGGGCTTGCTCCAGTGTGACTTCGTCGAGTCGGACCCCAGTTGGCATGGGGGCAAACCGTGGTTTGTCGTCATCGGTAGCCTCGCCTATTTGCAGCATGGGTCCAAATCGGCCCAGCCGGGCAATGACTGGTTTGCCAGTGGCCGGGTCGGTCCCAATAGTTCGGGCTCCAGCGGCTTCGGCCCGTGAAATGTCGGCTGCCGCCGTGACAGTTTCGTGAAATGGGCCATAAAATTCGGCAATCATCGTATTCCAGGCGGTTTTGCCGGCTTCAATATCGTCAAACTCTTCTTCAACTTTTTTGGTGAAGTCGTAATCGACGATAGCTGGAAAGTGCTTTACCAGGAAGTCGGAAACCAACATACCGACAGATGTGGGAAATAGCTTTCCCCGGTCAGCACCATAGGTTTCGACCGAATCGGTTTCGGATACGGAATCATTGGCAAGTACAAATTGTTTAACGGGTCGTTGCTTCCCCTCGGCATCACCTTTTTCGACGTATCCCCTATCTTGTACGGTTGATATGGTTGGAGCGTAGGTACTCGGTCGTCCAATACCCATTTATTCGAGTCTTTTGACTAAACTGGCTTCGGTATAGCGGGGCTTGGAGCGTTCATAAACCTGAGTGGCGCTCAGCGATTTGCGGGGTAGCTTGTCGCCGGGAGTCAGCACTGGCAAGATTCCTTCCTGTTCGGCTGGATCATCTGATTCTTGGGCTAAATACAATTTGAGGAAGCCGTCAAACTTGATGACTTCGCCCTTGGCGGTAAATAGTTCCGGACGAGTCGATGTCGTAATACTCGCGGTCGTGCGCTCGAGCTGAGCTTCGGCCATTTGCGAGGCTAATGTCCGTTTATAGATGAGATCGTACAGCTTTTGCTGACCGGGTTCGAGCCCGCGTGCGGGTTTGGCAAAATCAGTTGGACGGATGGCTTCGTGCGCTTCTTGGGCGCCAGCAGTCTTGGTAGTAAATTGTCGCTTGGCATGATACTGAGATCCGAACTGAGCGGTGATGGCCGCGGCGGCGGCCGACAAGGCTTGCTCACTTAAGTTGACGGAATCGGTCCGCATATACGTAATATGACCGGCTTCATATAATCTTTGGGCAACCGTCATGGTTTGTTTGACGGAAAAACCCAGTTTGCGAGCAGCTTCTTGCTGGAGCGTACTGGTGGTAAAAGGTGGTGTCGGTTTGCGTGTTGCCGGCTGGGTATCGACGCTGCGGACCTGATAGGTTGCCGGTATTTGGCTGGTAACAAAAGTTTTGGCATCGTCAGCGGAGGCAAATTTACTCGCTAATTCGGCTTTAAAGACCTCACCGCTGGTCGCAATAAACTCGGCAACTACTTTAAAACTAGAGCCACCAGTAAACCCATCAATTTCACGTTCACGCTCGACTATCAGCCTAACTGCCACACTCTGGACGCGCCCAGCACTCAAACCTCCCTGAACCTTACGCCACAATACCGGTGATAGTTCGTAGCCGACTAAGCGGTCGAGCACGCGACGTGCTTGTTGGGCATCTACCAAGTGTTGATCTACCGTCCGAGGATGGTCGAGCGCTTTCTGGATAGCCGTTTTGGTAATTTCGTGAAAAGCAATACGTTTGGTTGTTGCTGGGTTAAGGTTGAGAGCTTGGCACAGATGCCAAGATATGGCCTCACCTTCGCGGTCTTCATCAGTAGCCAGCCAGACTTCGGAACCGGCTTTGACTAATTTTTTGAGCTCGGTAATACGCTTCTTTTTGTCGGCACTGACTTCATATGCGGGCGTAAAATTATGTTCAATATCGATGGACATACCCGATTTGGGTAGGTCGCGGACATGACCGTATGAAGCTTCGACAATATAATCCTTGCCCAAAAAACCACCAATGGTTTTGGCTTTGGCAGGGCTTTCAACTATAACGAGGTGTTTGCTCATGATGGTTACGGTAACAGGTGGCCGGTGTAAGAGTAAAGGCTTTTTTATTTCGGGCTGGCCGTGACCAAACCTAGCAGCAACCGCGATTTGATTGTCAACTAGAACCAGGTGAAAATGAGCGCTGCCGTCAGTAAACAAGCCAGCGAGCCTGAGGCCATAATGCCGATGCGACGGGAAATCCACTTGGGATCGACTCCACCAAAGATGACGGCTGAAACTTGGGTTGGGACGACGAATCCGAGCCAGAGCCAAAAGGCTAGCTTGTAGGCGCTGATTTCCGGTACAGCTAGCACGAGATGAGCGAGGACATAGCTTGTTAGTAAGGTAACAACAATCTGCAGGCCGTAATACGGGCCCATTTTGGCTTGCATGGCTTTTTGCTCAGATTGACTAAGTTTGTCGAAACCAAACATTTCACCCCATTGTTTGGGAAAACGGCCATATACCAAATGGCCCCCACAGCGAATTGGCCGGCGGTAGCTAATAGAATAGCAGGCCAACTGATTTGATTGGCGATATCGAGAGGTGACATATTCATGCTCCTAAATATTATTGAGAAGACTATATCACTTTTACGCACTCGACAAATATGAAAACCTGTGATATGATATGGTTTAATTGTTGATCGTGATCGGAAACGACCTGCCCCTGTGGCACCTGCCCAGTCGCGAAACAGTTTCCGAGCATATCATATGGCGCTGATCTCGGCACGCCACAACATTTTTTAAGGAGTTACTTTTGTATCCTCAAAGCTCTCTCGGCCGTGGCCGCCGCGGCAATCGTCCGATGTTCTCATCTAAATCACAAAGAAATAAAGCACCCAAAGCTATTGATCCGAGCCGGTTCGTCAATAAAGCCATCGTCATGGCTGATGAAACGCCGTTTGTACCCGTACATGCGTTTCGCGATTTTGGCTTCGACGAACCCATGTTATTCAACGTGGAATCGCACGGTTATGTATTGCCAACGCCTATTCAAGATGGGGTTATACCGCTAGCATTGGCTGGCAAAGACGTTATTGGACTGGCAAATACTGGTACCGGTAAGACGGCTGCCTTCCTATTACCATTGATGCAACGAATGCGTCGCGATGAAATTAAGCGGGTGCTGATTTTGGCACCAACTCGCGAACTAGCCGTGCAGATAGAAGCCGAATTTAGACTATTTGGAACCGGATTGCGCCTATTTTCGACCTTAATTGTCGGTGGTGCAAGCCTTGGTAAACAACTCGATGCCTTACGTCGTAAGCCTCAATTTGTGATCGCAACACCAGGTAGATTACGTGACTTGATCGAGAACTACCGGTTTTCATTAGCTGAGTTCGATGCCCTCGTGCTCGATGAAGCTGACCGTATGCTCGATATGGGATTCATTCGGGATATCCGAATGATCTTAGAGCAATTGTCACCAGAGCGTCAGACCTTGTTCTTGAGCGCGACGACTACCTCAGAGATTGAATCACTGACTCATACTATTTTGCGCGACCCAGAGACCATCTCGGTACGTAAGGGTGAAACCAGTGATCATGTTGATCAAGATGTTGTCGAAATCGAAGGTGGCAAAGCCGCCAAAGAAGAAAAACTGGTCGAATTACTCAAGCAATCAGAATTTACCAAAGTATTGATCTTCGGAGACACTAAATGGGGCGTGCAAAAATTGTCTGACCGTTTGAGCCAGCGCGGACTCGCTGTAACTGCCATCCACGGCAATAAGAGCCAGCCACAGCGTCAACGTGCCTTGGAAGCTTTCCGGAGCGGTCGCGTACAAGCCTTGGTGGCTACTGATGTGGCTGCTCGTGGTCTGGATATCCCTCGGGTATCGCACGTCATCAATTATGACGCTCCCAAGCAATATGAAGACTACGTTCACCGCATTGGCCGAACTGGTCGCGCCGGCGCCGTCGGTAAAGCTTTGACTTTCGTGCTAACTGGTCCTGGTGCCTATGAAGATGCCGTGCGACCACAATCACAGAGCTTTAGCGATCGACCTCGCCAAGCGCCGTCTGGTCGCCCCCATCATTCGGGGTATCTGGGACCTGGTCAACGGACGGGTGGTCACCGGACTGACCGTCGGGGTGGTCAGCAGGATCGATCGCGTCAAGCGTAACGGTATCGCCTGGTTGGGTGCCGCCACGTAAAATCAGATCAGCCACGGCGTCTTCGACCCGACGCGTCACCATACGACGCAAGGGTCGGGCGCCGAGTCTGGCATCATAGCCGGTATCGACGAGTTGTTGTTTGGCGGCTGGCGTTAACGCCACTTTGATCTGTTGTGGCTCGAGCGTGCGATTTACTTCAGCCACCATAATATCGACGACTTGCACCAATTCCTCTGGTTTGAGTGGTCGAAACAAGACAATTTCATCAAACCGGTTGAGTAACTCTGGTCGGAAGTTACCCGAATTGATGAGATTTTCGGTGAACTCGGTTTCAAAATCCTCTAGTTCCTGGCCGGCGCTAATGCGTTCGCGAATTTCATCGGCACCCGCATTGGACGTAGCAATAATAATGGCGTCCTTGAATGAGGCCGGGTGACCACTGAGGTCACTCAGATTTCCCTCGTCTAATAACTGCAAAAACAGATTGAGAATGTTGGGGTGGGCTTTTTCAATTTCATCAAACAAAACGACACTAAACGGTGTGGCCCGAATTTTAGTGAGGAAACTACCGGAATTGGTAGCAGCATCTTCGAGCAATCTATCGACATCAGCTACTTGCTGATATTCGGACATATCCAATCTGATAATACTAGCTTCTGAGCCAAAATAGACGGCGGCTAAACTGCGAGCTAATTCGGTTTTACCGACACCAGTCGGTCCCAAGAATAAGAATGAACCAATTGGTCGTTTAGGGTTGGATACACCGGCACGGGCCCGGCGCAAAGCATTGGCGACCACTCCAACGGCTCGGGTTTGGTTGACCATGCGCTCATGGATCTTAGACTCAAGTTCAAGTAATACATTTGACTCAGCCGGGCTGGCCGCACCGGCGCGAACACCGTATTGTTGTTCGATAGCTGAAGTGATACTTTCAGCAGTAACTAACCCGCTTTGAACGTAAGGAATAGCGGCTTCGAGCACTTTCAGGGCTTTGCCTGGGTAGGCCTCTTCTTGGAGATAGCGTCCTGACAGGCGATAGGCGGCTTGCAACCCCTGGAACGTCACCGTAACGCCTGGTGGTTCGAGGAGCAACGCACGGTCTGCCAAAATCGCCATGGTGCTTGATTCATCAGGTTCAGTCAGAATGAGCGGCGTCAGCATGGCGCTAGCGCTGGGTGCAGTACTCTTGAGTTTTTGCCACTCCCCCGGCGTGAAAGCCAGTACCAAAGGCAAACCGTTATTACCAAGATATGGTAATAATACGTGACTGAGATTGACCGCTCCTGTCCCCTGCCCGAAGAACAGTTGAGCTTCGTCTAAGGCGATGACGATATTGCCAGCCGCTGAGGCCTCACCGAAGAGACTCATAACTAAGTTCTCTAAGCCTCCCTCATTGGTGGCCTCACTGAGGAGTACTGAAGCGTTCAAACTATAGACTTGATGTCCCGCTAACCGGCCGCTATCTAAGCCCTGGAGTAATCTGTCGGCCAGGCCCAAGATAAGCGATGATTTGCCGATGCCAGTTTCGCCCACGAGGGCAGCCGAACCAGTGGGACCGGTTAAATTGGCAATTAATGTATCTAAACCGGTTGTGCGTTCACGCAACGAAAAATATTTGCCCGCAAATTCGACCTGACTCGAGATACTGGTGCCATAACGATTGAGTAATGGTACAAACCCACTCGACCAATCGCGCGCCAAACCGCCGTAGAGGGGTTTGTGGGCTTGCTGGATCTCGCCTAACCGCCACGCCCACACCACTACCGCTAACAGATTGGGTTCGGTTAATTTGGCGGCAACAAATTGTTGGTGCAGGGCCGGGTCCTTGAGGAAGGCGGCAGCCACAATACTAGCGTTGCTTACTGTTGGCAAATTAAGCTTCTGACTGATGTCGACAGCCGATACGAACACATCATGAGGCGGCACGGTCACAGTGGCATTTGTCGTCGGATTTAATGGCTCAAGTCCCAATCGTAATAACACAAAGTTGCCATCCCACGTTGCTTGAGCCCGGGCGACCAATTCGGTGGTAGAGATGTCAGGTCGATAATAGAGGGCAATTTCTGGTGGTAAAATTTCAGCTAAATTGTTTGATTGCGCAAAACTAATCGGCAATTGTGACCCTAAGTCGGCGCGAATCCAGATCCAGAGTGTCAGACACCAGATAGCTAGCCCAATAGCACTCAAGGCCAGCCAGGTGCCGACAATGAGTAAGACGAGGCTTAGTAAGCCCATACCAATGCTCATAACGAGTAGACTGCGGGCAAAACCGCCAGCTAGGCTGTTTTTGAGCCTGAGTTTGTTGAGGCGTTGATGATTGCTGGTAAAAGTAAATTCAGTCATAGTCCGATAGCCAATATGATGCCCATGATGACGGCGGCAGGACCTGCTAGTGGCCAAATAAACCAGAGCCCGAGAATAAGAACCCCAACTATGGCCATTCCGCAAAGTAGTATACCGGCGACAATTAACGTTGCCAGTCTGATCGTGGCTCCAACGCCGCGTGATACCAGATTGTCACCCCAAGCTTTGAGGGCGGCGATGGGATCGTTGTCGCTCGGTGTTACGATGCGGCGCCAGGGGTCAAATAACGTTCGCGTCAAGGTGGCGACCGACAGCCCGTAATAGATGTGTTTACCAGTAAGACCAAAGTACTTTTGGGCATCGTTCCAACCGGAACCATACCACCATGATATAAATTGGCTAATCATAAGCGCATTGTACCATGTGGGCTTTTTCCTAGAGAAAAATATTGACATAAGCGCTATAATGTAGTACAATACGTTGCGACCTGGAAATTGACCCGTTTAGTGGGTCTTTTTGTTGGTCAACTGCACATGTAAACGAAAGGTATATGAGCCGTCATACATACTCGATGGCCCTTATGCGTAACATCTCACAGCTCGTGGTGTCTTTGGCATTACTAGCTACTCAGGTTCGCATTCCGGCAACGGATGCTACCGCCCTGGCTGAGGCTTCGTCTGACGCCCGGGGTTCGCTCGAGGTGAGTCTCAATTTCGCAAATGCTCGTCCGGTGGAGTTTGAAAGCCTTAAGCCTCTTGATTATGAGGCTGAGGTGCTGACTCCATTACACGCAGCTCAAGCTGCTCAAGCTGAAGCTCAGGCTAAAGTAAAAGCTGCTGCTACCCGCACCGTTATCAAAACGGCGTCAGTAACCAAAACTACGACCGTCGTTCCGGCCGGTGCAACCGCCCAAAATATGCTGGCTCTACGTAAATGTGAGTCTGGTAACGTCTATTCTCGTAATTCCGGAAACGGTTATTACGGTGCCTATCAATACGATATTCGGACGTGGGCTGGTTACGGTGGGTATGCGCGGGCTGACCTGGCTCCGGCTGATGTCCAAGACGCTAAGTTTTTGGAAACTTTTGCCCGCCGTGGTTGGTCGCCATGGCCTGCTTGCTCACGCAAGCTTGGCTTACGCTAATCTGAACATCCATCTAGCAACAAACACCACTCCCCCGTTGGAGTGGTGTTTGTGTTTGGGGCGTGTCTGGGTGTGAATAAAGGCAATGATTATAGCATAATGAAAGTTAGTTGTCGTTGGTGATTTCGGCAAGCGTCGTTTATATACCTGGTGGGTTAATTGGTATATCTGGTATGTTGCTGAAAATTCGATTATACGAGCTGGGGAAACTCGAACGTATTGTGTCGTGTACACAAATTAGTAGATGTAGTCGACTAAGAAGTCGGTGCATTGCGGCACAGTGCAAATGTTTTGAGTCAATTTTATTTGACTAGTTGAACATGCTCAGCGGTACTTATTGGTGATGAGATATTAGATGGTTTTGATCTTTTGCCAACCGGCGTCGACGACAATTGTTTGACCAGTTATATGAGGCGACTTAGCTAAAAATACAAACGCGTTGGCTATTTCATCGGCTTGAATCCATTCCGCTTGCAGATTTTGGGCAAGCAGTCTGGCTATATCGTCGGCTGTCGTACCATCCCAAGCTGGAGTTTTTGTATATCCGGGTGCGACCACATTTGATCGGAAGTCTGATGCATATGATTCGGCGAGACTTTGTGCGAAATTTATCAGGGCGGCTTTACCGGCAGAATAGAGTATTAGATTGGGATTGCTACCATAATTTAGACCATAAATTGATCCAGTAAACAAAATACTGCCACCCTTTTTCATGAGGGGGATGGCAGTTTGAGAACACATTACCGCCGAACTAAAATTGCCAGTCAGACTGTTGGTAATATCGGTAGTCGTTAATTGACCAAAGTTTGTTTCGATAGGCTGTCCGGCATTATTGACCAAAACATCAATTTGAGAGTATTGCTTTTCAACCTGAGCAAATAGCTTTTTCACGCCGGCATCGGTGAACACGTCTGCTGCAATGGCAGTTGCGGCACCACCATTTTGCTTGATTTGATCTACGAGTTTGTTGGCGCTAGCATGATCATCTCGGTAATTTATGACGACTTCATACTGTGCTTGGGAAAAAGCCAAAGCTGTTGCGGCACCAATGCCTTTAGACGCACCTGTGATGAGGGCTACTTTAGTCATTTTTATGGGTCTGAAGCCGGAATTCTTGGCGGGGATTTTCCGGAAAGTGGACGGTGTCAAATAATACGATGAGATCGGGAGTGAGCTTGTAGAAGCGGTGCGGCCGGTCTAAATGAGCCATAAAGTTTTTGACTTGGCTTACATTGAAGATTTTACGCGATAGGTAGTGTTTGGTGGCTTTGGCGATGTCGGATGGTTTGGTCAGGAGTTGACCCGTGCCTTCGATCTGGAGCCCTCCCCTATCGGCATCCTGTGACCCACGAGGCAAGCAAATAGCTGCCGCGACGTGCGGATCGGCGGCAATTTCGAGCGAATGGCGCCGATTGGTAGCCGAAAACCAGTATATATTCATATCAGAATCGGCCGCAAACCAGACGTTACAAATCCACGGTTTGCCAGCTGATACAGTTGCCAATTGCATCATTTTAGCTTCGGCTAAATACTCAGTAATGATTGATTTGAGATCTGGATTATTCATGGTTTACAGCTATTATAGGACGTACTTAGCGCGCTGCCCATATGCCAGCGCCTAGATTGCGGACTTTTCCACTGATTTCCATGAGGCTGATGATATTGGCAAACTTTTCCGGTGCGAGACCGCTGGCTTCAACGAGTGTGTCCGAGTTGGCGGTCGTACTGCCACCGAGTAGCTGTAAGATGAGTGCTTCTTCGGCGCTGGCCGCTGGTACTGGGGTTGATTCGTGAGCCAGAAACCCGAGTTCGACGATGGCATCGGCAGCCGAACGGATGATTTTGGCACCTTGATGGATGAGATTGTTGGGACCCGCAGCGTTGGGATTGGTAACTTGCCCGGGTACCGCCATGAGACTCAGCCCCAATAAATTGGCGCGGTTAGCCGTAAATAAGGCTCCGGAACGGGCAGAAGCCTCAGTGACAATGACGGCTTTGGCTTAATCCGGCAATGATGCGATTGCGTTCGATGAAGCGAAATTGGAGAGGCACTGTGCCGGGTTCGTATTCTGAGACTAAAGCTCCGCCGTAGGCTAAGATTTCTTTGGCAAGATCACGGTGTGATGCGGGATAGATACGGTCCAGGCCATGTGCTAGGACGCCGACCGTTTTGCCGCCGGCATCGATAACGGCTTGGTGGGCAATGCTGTCGCAACCATAGGCTAGTCCGCTGACCACAACGGCTCCTGCCCGACTAAGTTCGCGGGCTAATTCGTAGGTCATTTGGCGGCCATAAGCAGTGGGTTTGCGGGTACCGACGATGGCTACATAGATACCTTTTGGTAATTCACCTAAAACGTTTAAGCTTTTGGAGCATCGTCCAAAGCTCGTAAGCTATCTGGTAATTGGGGATCTTGGATACTGATTTTAGAGATTTGCATATAAAAGAGTTGACATTATTGATAATGTGTGTTAACATACTTGTCATATCCGCAAAATAAGCGGGTAAGAACCATACAAACATACCACTTATTCGCCTGCAATGGTACCTGAATGCACCCTCCTTTCGGTACCAACCCCTGCAGGCGAATGAGTCCCTTCAAACCCGATGCCCGATTATTTTACGCGCATTGCACAAAACACCTTGGAGGTGAGGCTTGAAGGTGCCATAAAGACCCGAAGCGCTCGGATGTGACCACCCACACCGTCGCGCATCGGGTCTTTATTGATTCAATCAGTCTCTCAGTCGTCAAACTGCTGAATATGTAGCGATGTGCTGTTACCAACTTTTAAGCTCACCATGCTATCATTAGCGTTATGAGGCAAACTTTAAAATCCAAAAATCAATCACAAACAATGCTTAAGGTTCACCAACGTTTACTTGCTTTGCTGCTGGTTGGTGCCACTATGGTTGTGGGTTTGGTTTGGAGTGCTTACAAATTTTGCCAATCAGCCACAATTCAGACGCAGGGTCAAAAGTTGTTTCGAAATATTCAAACGCTAGCGCCGAAACTCGGTTAAAGCGAATCAATGAAGTGTATACTAACCTCAATTTGCCTAGTACATTCGAACCTCAACGTTATGATGTGTTTGGCGATCTGCGTCAGTACGATTGGGATCAGAGTCGGAGCTACTCATCGGAAATAGTTTACCAACATGACGACACAGTCAGTGCAACCGTTGCCGAACTTCGCCCACTCATTGAAAAAGCCGGGTTTAAATACTTCGAGGAACCATATCCAGGTTCATTACAGGTACAGCTGCATTTCAAATCTAATGATGACATATATCTGCGTCTTAATGTATCAAGCAAACCGTATGCGGAGGCTTATCGTCTACAATCAACCAAGGGATCTCAAATAGCCCTACCCAGCAGCAATGCGGGGCCGTCAATTGTAGCCATAAAGGTTAATCTCGACACAAATAACGAATAGCGTTTTTAGCTGATTTACCCGTGTTGCCCCTCTCCGATATAAAAAAGGTACTATTGGGCGTAATCTGCTTATCCAGGCAATTATGAAGCAGAAATTGCCTGGTGAGTGGTTGCCTCCGGACCATTGGAGCTGATATCTCGACTAACGAGACTGGCGACGTTTGTTACGATCTGATCGAGTAATGAAAGTTGTTGATTTGAGAACTTTTGGAGCACATAGTCTTCACTAGAAATTATCTGCCGGTCATTTTGGCCAATGCCAACCCGAAATCGCCAGAAACCTGGACCGATAGTGTTTAAAATGGATTCAATACCCTTTTGGCCGCCACTGGAGCCCCCCTGGCGTACGCGAACGTTACCCAGAGGTTGATCTATGTCATCACAAATGACCCAGACGTCAGTCGGCGCCAATTTATAAAATTGCATTAGTTTACCCACCGCTTGGCCAGACAAATTCATGAAGGTTTGCGGTTTGACGAGTAGAATCCGGTGGTCGTTAGTCGAAATATCAGCCGTATGAGCCATAAATTTGGTTTGCGGCTGCCAACTGGCCTCAAAATGACGGGCTAGTTCGTCAACAATCATAAAACCCAGGTTGTGACGAGTGGGCGCATAACGCGGCCCAGGGTTACCCAGGCCGACAATTAAGCGGTCGATGCTCATTTGACCGGGGTCCCATCATGACTGTGTCGCCCGGGTTTATCGCGGAAATTGAGGACAATGGGGGTGCCAGTGAAATCCCAGGTTTTGCGGAAGGCGTTTTCGATGTAGCGCTTATAGCTAAAGTGAATGAAGGCGGTATGGGCGCCAAAAATGGCAAAAGCTGGCGGGTTGGAGCCAGTTTGAGTACCGTAATTGAGTTTGGGTTGTCGATTTCGCAAGCCCGCTGGCGGTTGCTTGGCGACGAGCTGCCCGATGAGCTTGTTTAAGGGACCGGTTTCGATCGTAGTATGCCGACGCGCCTGAATCTTGGCGGCTTGTTCCATGAGCTCATTGAGGTGTAAGCCGTGAGTGGCTGAGGTAAATATCAATGGTGCCCACCAGGCAAATTGGAAACTACCAGTGACGGTAGCAGCCATATCGTCTTGGGTATTGGTTTCTTTATCTTCGACCGCATCCCATTTGTTGACGACCAATATGAGACCTTTACCCGACTCAATGATTTGGCCGGCTAGGTGCTGGTCCCCCGCCACTGGTCCAGTCGTGGCATCCATGACTAAGGCACAGACATCGGCTTGGTTGATAGCTGCCAGGGTTCGCATGGCAGAGTATTTTTCGATGCCACCGGCAATTTTACCGCGGCGCCTGAGGCCGGCAGTGTCGATAAGTTTGATCGTTTGGTTGTGGTAGCGGATCTCAGAAACGGTTGAATCGCGGGTTGTTCCGGGCACATCCGATACTAAAGCTTGTTGTTTGCCAACAAGTCGGTTAAGCAAGCTCGACTTACCAACGTTCGGACGGCCAATGAGTGCCAAGGTGATGACATTCTCGTCTTCGACCGGAGCTGGTTTTTCGTCGAGTCGATCACAGACGGCGTCCAATAAATCACCAGTGCCTGAGCCATGGATAGCCGAAACAGGCACTATCTCTGAAATACCTAATGATTGCCAATGTCCGAAAGGTTGACCGTGGGTTGTATCGGCTTTTCCGACCGCCAGTATCACTGGTTTACCGGTTTTGAGGGCAAGTCGGGCGGCAGTTTGGTCTTCGGTTGTCGGCGCGATACCGGCATCGACCACCACAATTATGACATCGGCGTTGTCGGCAGCTTCGGTAATCTGTTCTTGGGCGCCAAGTTCAATGTCATCAGTTGCTTTACTCAAACCAGCAGTATCAATTAACCAGAAGTTGTGTTTGCGCCATGATACCGTGCCGGTGTTGGCATCACGAGTGGTGCCAGCGGTTTCGTGCGTTATGGCTTGGCGGGTACCAATCAAACGGTTAAACAAGCTTGATTTGCCGACATTGGGCCGGCCGACGATTGCGACGAGGGGGAGGTTTATATTGTTTACAGCCATTGCCAGTTGTTCTTTATCCAGTCAGTCATTGTTTTGGTGTTGCCAAAGCGGTCTTGAGCGCCGAGGACAACGGTGATTACCTCATGGCCATTGATAGCGACCAAGCCGATGTAACATTGTCCAGCAGCCAGAGTGTATCCTGTTTTTATACCATGAAAATCTTTAAATGACAATAACTGATTGGTAGTTGTGAGCTGATAGACGTGTCCCTCTTGGTTGGCGATGGTCAGATTTGACTGTGATACTACACCTCTGATGGTCGGATTAATCAGGGCAAGGTTGGCAATTTTGCTTAAGTCGCGGGCGGTGGAATAGTTGTTGTCGTCAGACAACCCGCTGGCATTGGCGAGATGGGTCGTCGGCACACCCCATAGTTTAAGCTTGGCGTTTTGAGCTTGGCTAAAAGCGTCCAAACTGCCGCTGTGATATATCGCTAAAGCATCGGCGGCGTCGTTGGCGCTGGGAATCAGCAAAGCGGATACTAATTGGCTAATGCTGAAATGATCTCCGGGCAGCAATCCCATTCGGGCATCAGCGGCTTGATAGGTGGGTAATGTAGGAATCGTAACTACGTCATCCAGATGGTGATTCGATAATATTACCAGGGCGGTGACCAACTTAGTTAAACTGGCAATTGGTAACTGGGTATCGGCAGTTTGCTCAAACAAGACAGTGCCCGTAGTTTGATCGATAGCTATAGCCCCTTTGACGGGCAACGTTAAGGGTTGGTAGCCAGCAAGTGGCACCGGAATAGCGACATTACTGAGACTGGTTGAGGCTGCTACGATTGGGTCTAAGGAAGCGGTTTCATTGATGCGAGCTGATTGGGTCACCATCTGGGTGAGATTTTGTTGCTGCTTGGTAGTTAGTAAGCCCCATTGATGACTATTGGCGACGATGTATACCACCACAAAGGCCCACAGCTTAAGCATGACGAACTCCTCGTACGTGGGCGAGCTGCCATTCTCCAGCTGGCAAGTTAGCCAGTTGATACGGACCAATGCTGGTCCGGTGCAGCCGGGTTATACCGTAATCAAGAGCACCGAACGTCCGTCGGATTTGTCGATTACGGCCCTCACTGAGGTTTAAGACCACGTGACGGCCTTCGACGGCAGTGACAAATAATTGACTAAGACCATCTGATAATACAACGCCTTCGGTTAGTCGTTGTCGATCTTGGTCAGACAACGGCCGGGTAAGGGTAACTTCATATGTTTTTACTTTAGCAAATTTGGGATGGGTCAGCGTATACAGTAATTGTCCGTCGCTGGTTAGTACCAATAATCCGCTCGAATCCTGATCAAGGCGACCGGCTATTTGGAGATGCTGTAAATCCGGTGGTAACAGATCAAAGACGGTGCTATGGCTGCCTTGTTGGCGTCGACTGGAGACATAACCGACCGGTTTGTGTAGCAGGATTGTGGCTTGATGGAGCCTGGTTTGAATAATCTGACCATCACATGTAACTACTTGGCTCGCCTGAATATTTTGGCCGACTTTGCCAGGCTGACCATCGACGGTGATTCGACCTTGACGAATAGCTAGGTCGGCAGCCCGGCGCGAGAGATCAGTCGCCGATGCTATGAAATGGTTAAGCCTCATGGTCGTCCTCGACTGGTGGTAAAGCTCTCATATCGGGGAGACCAGCAATCTCTAAGAACATCATGGTTGTTTGGTAGAGGGGGCTGTGCTCTGGTGTATCGGTGACGCCTACTTGTTCGATGAGGCCTTGACTAGTCAGATGTGCGACCATTATTTCGGAGGATACTCCCCTGAGGCTATCGATGTCGTGCCGGCTTACTGGTTGCCGGTAGGCTACAATGGCCAATGTTTCCAAGGCTGCTGGTGTAAGATCAGTAGACGTATGGGACTGGAGCTGACTGACAATGGCTGCCGCGGCTGGGTCGGTGACGAGTCGGTATTGATCGTCATGAAAGTTTAACTGGAGTCCCGAGTTTTCGAGTCGGTTTTTGATAGTTTGGAGATGTTGATCGAGCTCATCGAGCGACAAACCAGTGATTCGAGCGAGTTGTTTGGCGGTGATCGGCTGGGGGCTGGCAAACAGGAGAGCCAGTATTTTGGCGGCATTATCGAGTTGCTTCATGGGGCAAGCCTCAAAGTAATTGGACCAAACGATTCTGTTTGGATCACAATCAGTGTATTTTGACGGTTGAGCTCGAGAGCGGCGGCGAACGTAATAATATTGAGCACCCGCAGAGGTGCTTCAGGCCAATGGTCAGGTGGTTGAGTCAAAGGCAATTGCAATTCATGGATATTGAGACTTGTAAGCAAAGACCGATTAATGCTTTCCAGCGATATCGGTTGAGTGCGGCTCGCCTGAGGTAGTTGTGGTTGTCGTCTCAGTATCTGGACATAAGCTCGGCTGAGCCGTTTTAAGCTAAAACGCGACTGCTCACGAAGGCTATTGGTTAACCGTTGGTAAGGCCGATGATAGCAGCTACCGCGCGAAACCTGGGATTTTAGAGCTTTGACCTGCTTCTGGACGACTTGATATTTAGCAAGTTCCAGGCTAAGTAGGCGGATATCTTCGGTGGGTTCACTGGTAGATTGTGGCAGGAGTGACCGGCTTTTGAGTACGATCAGGCGAGCGCTCATAGTTATAAATGCAGCCATATAATCAAGTGCGATGGATTGTTTGCTCACGTACGTTTGAAACTGGCTCGTGATTTCGGCAATTGGCAAATCTTGGATTGGGTAGCGATTTGACTCAACTAAATCTAATAGTGCCGCCATCGGTCCGCGGTAATCTGATGTGTCGATGACGTATTCTGGCATCGCCTATTGGGCAGAAGGCTCAGCTGGCTGGGGCGCAGCGGTGGGTGCAGGAGTCGGTGCAACTGGCGCTGGTGCAGCTGCTGGTGTAATCACAGGTGCTTCTGGTGTTGCTGATAGC
Organism: bacterium; assembly: GCA_016699105.1. GTDB lineage: Bacteria > Patescibacteriota > Saccharimonadia > UBA4664 > UBA4664. Next base: position 685,144 of record CP064960.1, read on the forward strand.
GACGGAGCTGCCGTTACAGCGGTGGGAGCTGCTGCTGGTGCTGCTGGAGTAGTAGCTGGGGTGGCGGCTGTGCCACCAAGCTGACTCTTGACCGCATTGACAACGTCTTCCAAGGTAACTTGCGACTTGATCAAATACTTGTTGGCGCCAAGAGCTTCGCCGCGTTGGCGATCTGAATCTTGGCTGAGCGCCGTCATCATAATAACTTTGGTGGTTTTGGTTTCCGGAGTCGAACGCAAAATGTCGAGTACATCAAAACCGGAAATTTTGGGCATCATCACATCGAGGACGATGAGATCAGGTTTCTCGCGAACAGCCGTAGCTAGCGCCTCTTCGCCATCTGAAGCGGTAATTACCTGGTATGATTCTGCAGCGAACCGCGCTGAGTAAATTTCGCGCAAGTTGACGTCATCTTCGACTAATAAAATCTTTGCCATAATACCCTTACTTTATCTTAACCGCTTTACACTTGGCAAGGCTTTCTGCACATTCTGCTTTAATTGACATGCCGATGAGCCGGTTCCGCTGTTGTTACTTCTTGGGGTACAGCTGTCAGGATAGGGGCTACGGATGGTCCGGCGCCTGCGGTGGTGGTTGGTGGGGCTGGTGCGGGGGCTGGCGGTCGGTTTGGTATCTGCGGATTACTGGGGGCGAGCGAGGCTTGCATCTGTTCGAGCTCGGCTTGGCTGAGTCTTGGCAAAGTAAATTTAAACGTGCTGCCTTCGCCCGGCTTCGATTCGATCCATATTCGCCCATTAAAAGCCTCAACCACGCGTCGACAGAGATACAATCCTAAACCGGTACCGCCAATGGTGCGAGTGGCCGTACTGTCAACCCGATAGAATTTTTGAAAGAGATGGGGAATATCTTCAGGGGCAATGCCGATGCCGCTATCGGTGACAGCGACTGTTACTTCGGTATCATTACCGTCCAGGGTGAGCTTGACTCCCCCTTCCGGCGTAAATTTGAAGGCATTTTCAATCAGGTTCATAACAACTTCGCGTAAGCGTTCACCATTGACGGCTACATAATATAGGGGCGCGATAGCCTTACCGATTGCGGTACTGTTCTGATATACCAGTGTCAAATGCTTAGTTTGGGCGGCAAATTGCATATCATTGTTAACGTCACCAAGTAATTTGTCGATGTTGACAGGTTCAATTTTGGCGGTAAGTTGACCTTCTTCGGCTTTGGTTACACTTAAAAGATCGCGGAACAATTCACCTAAGTGGGCTATGGTCTGATGAGCCTTATCGAGATAGTTTTTGGCACGGTCATCAATGGTAGCCACGTTGGGATTCATAGCTAAGGCAATATAGCCCTCGATGGCAGCGACGGGAGTTCGCATTTCGTGACTGGCGGTTGATACGAACTCGTCCTTTTGACGTTCAACTTCTTTCTCATTGGAGATATCACGAAACAGCGCAATGGCACCTTGAGCTTGGCCACCGGACGTAAATAATGGTGACACTGACAAGTTCAGTTGCAGTTTGCGCCCATTACGGCTTGTGGTCTGGAGATCGCGGCGCATGACGCTCTCGTGCTTATTCCAGGCGTCATGGAAGGGGTCGGCAGTTGCAGCTAAAGCCGTTCCGTCAGCGGTAACTAATTTGAGGACGGCTGTGTAATCAAGACCCAGAGTGCTGGTTTGGTCCCAGCCAGTGATTTGCTCGGCGGCTTTGTTGAAAAGTTGGATACGACCGTTGGCGTCAATTGTCATCAAACCTTCGCTAATGCCGGAAATAATGGTATCGGCTTTGATTTGCTCTGACGATAACTGACCGGCTACATGCTGGAGCTGGGCTTTGGTCGTACTGGTGGTCTGACGAGCATGACTATTGATCCACAATGACAAGACGCCAGCGACCATCGTAATAACTAGCTGCACCACCCGGTCTGTCAGCTCGGGGTTGGGATACCCTTCTTGGACTATAGTAATCACATAATACATGAGCGTGATACCGAGAACTCCGGCGATTTGAGCTCGACCAAAGGTTCCGACCGCTACTATCACGAGCAACCACAAAGCATAAAATGGTGAGTCGAGACCGCCTGTACCAATTACCATCATCAATATACTGGTACTTGAAACAATAGTGAGAACTAGTGTGGAGAGGGCTAAATGTCGGTCGGCGGTCAACTGAAAAATGGTTAGATAAAATACTAAACTGACGGCTCCCAGTACTGCTGTCAATAATGTCGGACTGCCCTGGGGTAGCCATGACGGTCCAATACTGTGGAGTCCAAAAAAGACCACAGCAATAATTCCTCCTGCCATAGCTTGGGTAAAGGCAAGTATTCGAAAATTTCTGACCTGAGATTCCTGCATAGGCGTAAGCTAATTATGCTGGTTATGCTTGCTGGCCGCAAGTTTGGTCTATTACATCCAGTGGTTGCGCCGAAATGCCCATCCGGCTCCAAACATACCGACGACAATTGTGCCGATAATGGCGACAAACGCCCACGATCTATCCATATATGGCAATGGGATATTCATGCCATACAGGCTCGATATAATCATGGGAATGGTCATAAAGATGGTAATGAGTGTGAGCCGGCGGAACGTACGGTTTAGGTTTCCGGCTAGAATCGTGGAGTAGGCTTCGCGGATATTGACGATATTATTGAGTCGGGATTTGGTGAGCTCGATAAGCTCAGTGATCCCGAGTGACAAGTCTTCGATGAGGTCTTCATCTTCTTCGTACAACCTGAAAAAACGGCCAGTCAACAAGCTGCGGAAAATGGCGCCGCTCGGAACAAGTCCGGAGAGGAAGTCGTTTAGTGTTTCTTCAATATCGATGAAATTGATGAGATCTTGGTTGGAAATATTTTCTTTGCGCAGTTCGCGGCGAAATCCTAGTATGGTTTTGCTTAAATAGTTGAGATTCGTTGTATAACTCATCTGCACCTCAGCCAGTATCTGCAGGAGGAGCTTGGTTTTTTGAGTAGTAACAATCGGAGTGCGGCCATCGATCAGATTGCTGAGCCGGCCAAATTTGCGTAGTGATACGGTGATGATTTGAGCGTCGCCGACCACGATCAGAAGTGGTGAGGTGAAAATCCGCCCATCATCACCATAGGCATAACGGGTATAGAGATAAATGGCGCCATCTTCGGTCTCAACGCGCGGTGATTCATTAGGATCGGTGCCGTCAGTTAAGAGGCCGAGATCGAGTTGATAGGTGGTCGCCAGTTCTGCCAGTTCAGTCGGTGTAGGGTTGGTGGCATTGACCCAACTACCCGCTTTGGGGTGTTCAAGGGTCGTCAGTTTGCCGGATCGGATGTGGCGATAATACGTAGTGATCATAGCTGAGTTGACCATGACGACCCCGCGGCGGGGCAGCCGGTTACATAAGTGTTAGCATTATGATAGCAGATTTTGACAAAAACGTCAATTATGCTATGATCATACCGTATTTTTATGTGGTCCCGTCGTCTAGTGGCCTAGGACATCCCCCTCTCACGGGGAAGATCAGGGGTTCGAATCCCCTCGGGACTACCAGGAATTATTGTATTTAAAATCTAGTTTTGATATAAGTTCGATCGCACTCTGTAGTACTTTATTGCGACATTTTCGCAATTTTTGCCAATGGTACAATATGGTTATGGTACGCAAGAATAGCAAGCTATTGGCGATAGTGTCGGCCATTTTTATACTTATAGCAGCATTTGCTCTAATGCTTGCAACCCGTGTTTCTTTCCCAAGCGCAGAAGCGCCCGTAAATGAACGGTGCCTTATTGAAGACTGCGCATCTGGAGTCAGGCAAGCAGGTTTTCCATTTCGTGCCTATGAGCTTACTCGTTACCAGGGATTAAATTGTGGCGAAGGTAGTGATAGTGCAAAAAGTCAGTGTAATACCGAGGATCTAAAGAATCTATATCTGCTTCTTTTGAACTATCTGGTATATAGTGCCGTTTTGGCGGGATTATTTCTGGCCGTACGCAAATTTAGATCTAATGCACGAGGTGGTTCTAGCGTTTGAGAATGGAGAGGATTTTGTGTTTGATTGCTCAATGTAGTACTTTTTTGCGACTTTTTCGCAATTTTTGCCTATAGATAAAAAACAGTTATCGGAAATTGCTATGTATTTATTTCGTGTTTATATGAAAGCGCATACGACTTACTGCGAGCGAAAACTCTGCGGTATAACCAACCAGATAACTTTATTGCAGGTTCGTCGATGAGCCGAGTGAAGAGGCAGGCCACAGCAAAGGTGATCGCCATCCCCACTCCCAGATTGGTTAGTATGATGAGCGGGTACGGCCAACCGGCCAGATGCATAGATACAAAAAAGTAGCTGGAATAGCTGCCGAGTATTAAAAAATGCGTTAAATAGAGACTAAATGAGATATGGCCCAAGAAACGTGACGGCCGGCTGACGAGGAGCTTTTGCAGTAGAGGGCTGAGCAAGACTGCCAGCATCAGCAATGTGGCGCCCAGCGTGAGGATAACGATTTTGAGTTTATCGAGGCTTGGCTGGTACCAATCGGCGAACATCTGAAATATGGTATGGTCGAGCGCGCCATTGGGCATTGACCCTAGAATTATACCGGCACCTAGCAGCGGTAACCAAACTACCTGACGTAGGCGCTGAGGTAGACTCACTATCCAGCCCTTGGTCAGAATATCGGCCATGACCAAACCGATAATAAAACCAAAGTAGTAGGTCTTCCAGAGCCAGATACTGGCGATTATATAGACGATCCAGCGCTGGGGTAACCGTCCAAAGAGTGCCAATATGGTATAGACCAAAAATGACCCGAAAAGTTCGACTTGGAGTGTCCACAAAACGGGATTAAGGGTATCGGGACCTGATGGTTGCGTTAATGAATAATAAAATCCATATTGGAACATGTGCCAGAGGCCGATGTCAAAATGCCAGAATTGTGACCACCAACCACTACCGCTAATATCCGCTGCGGCTTGGTTGTGGAAGCTGCCTGTTTGTAAGAGAATGTAGGCCAAAAGTACTGACATTCCCGCAGGAAGGGCCAACCGGAAATAACGTTTGACAGCACTGCGCTGGACTACCACTACGTCGCGTCGTCGAAAGAACGACATGCTCAAGACGATGCCACTCAAAATGAAGAATATACAGACGGCAAAACTACCATTGACTAGTACATACCACGGTGTGTCATGAAGAGTCGCTTCAAAGCCATAATGTTGGAGACCTTTCCGGTCGATAGCATAGGGTAGCCACGCAAAACAATAATGCCCGAATACTACTATTAGGGCAGCCCAACCGCGCAATCCATCTAAATAGGCTAATTTAATACGCACTCCCCCTTCGCGCCTAGTATGTTGATCAGTAAACGACGACGGCCTGGTTGCTCACACCCGGGACTGCATTCATATTGGCGGATACCTGAGCGGCTGTCCAGTATCTGGTAGTCGGTCCGATGGTGTCGTTCATCCAAAAGCCAATCGGATTATCGGCACTACCCTGTACGCCCCAAATGACCCGGCCGTGCTGCGGATACATAGTTTTGACGACATAACCGCCGGGAGTATTCCAGGAATCGGCGCGGGGTGCGGCGTCACTGTAACCCCAAAACAATACCGGTCGACCAGCATGAATTTGGGCAGCTATCCACTGCATCGACACATTGAAGTGAGCTTCGGTGTTGCGGCCAAATTGCCGACCGACACTGGCGATCGGTCCGGCGTGGACACCATAGCCGGTGGTGCCGGCCCGGCCATTAGAGAAACCAACAAACATCTTGTTGGGATCGTCCCAGTTGTTGGCAGCTTGGTCACGGTTGCGGGGGTTATAACCAAGCTTCATGAGGATTTCCCAGTCTGACGTACTGATCCCTCGATAAGCCAGCAATGCATGGAGTCCGGATATTTCACAACCCATACCATAATCAGCATTACGTAGCGGCACGGTAAGTTTGACGATTTGGGGTACTGTCGTAAAACTGGTGCGGAAGGTGCCGGTGCTATTGAGTCCCCAAACTGGTTTAACTCCAGGAATCATAGTGGCGGTATATCTAGTTTGGTGATTTAAATTGGCATTTGGCTTCCACGTCATCGTATTGCCAGACCAGCTAAAATTGCCATTGGCATTCGGTGAGATCGCAAAGTGTGATTCAGCTGATGCGCGGTCAACTTCTTGATCGAACGACACCGTGACATTTGTTGACACAGCCGCATCTCCCGAACTTGGTCCGAGACTGGCTGTGACGGCGCCATTGGTGACAAACTGCAGATTTTGGTCAGCGGCAGTGACCCCACCAGCTTGGCTTGTGAGCCCGGCTTTGAGTGTATATTTGTAGGTAGTACCAGGTTCAATTTTGGACGGAGTAAATTTGTAAACCGTGTCACTCGTCCAGCTTCCGGAACCTGGTACCTGAAAGACAACTTTGTCGGTGGCTTTGGCCATTGGTTGATCAAAGGTGATTTCGATTGCTTCACCGGGCGTAACATGATCAGCCGGTTTGGCCGACACCAGTTTGGGCGCCGTGACCGTAGTAAAAGTGACACTGGCAACGACTTGGCGTGTAGGATCGGCAATGGCAGTATCTTTGATTGTAAAGGTGTAACTGGTTCCCTGCTGCAAGGCGATGATTGGTGTCCAGGTAAACGTCTGGTCATCGTTTGAATTGCGCTGGAGTGGCACATTGGGGAGTATCGAGCCGCTTAATTCGCGGCTACCGCGGTTGGTCGACTTGAGCACCAGTGTGAGCTCGGCATTGGTGCGCACATTGGTAGATTTGTTGGTAGGGCTAATGCTGGAAACATCAGCGGCTGCTTGCGTCTGAAAAGACTTAGTGATGTCTGGCAACCGACTACCGGTAATGGCTCGCTTCATATTGGTAAGCGTGACGGTATAATCTTGGCTGGCTTCTAATCTCGTCTTAGGTTTGAACTCGATGCGGGTCGTACCGAATACACCCTTGGTCTGAACCCAATCACCTGCCACTTCTGGCGAGATTTTCGGGGTTAGGGTCGGAGCTATTTGCTGGCTGAAATCAACGATAACTGGCCCGCTTGGCGCTACCGTTTGTTCATCAGCTACCGTGGTCGCTAGACTGCGTTGAGTCTGGAAATAGCCCATGCCGCCCCGAAGCAATAGCAGCAACAGCGGCGATACTCAGTGCAATATGTTTTGGTGATATGGCAAGCTGTGGAAGCACAAGAACCCTCGTCTACACTACTGTTTTGCTTATACGTCATTATAACGGAATCTATAAATAGTGGCGACGGGCAAAATCTAGCCAAAAGCTACCCACAGGGGTTACTAAATATGTTAATTTCGTTCGTCGTCAATATACGGAAATTGGCCTCAAAAAGGCATGTAATTAGACGTAATCATAAATAACTGTGGATAAATACTGAGTAAACTTGTGATAAGTACTAGTTTCAAGCGATTCATTGTCGTGTAGTGTCCCCTCTTGTGTGCGAGTCATCAACAGTGAAAGGAGTACTATGCACAAGTTTGGATTCAAAGTCGGTTTTGTAGTTTTAGCAATCGTGTGGGCGAGTGGGACAGCTTCAGCTGCAGATTCGGTGGTTGTGGTTCAGCCCGGAGATAGCTTGTCTAAGATCGCGTCGCGACTGGCGCTGTCGACATGGGTGCCAATCTGGAATGCCAACCCCAGTTTGACTGATCCCAACCGCATTTATGCGGGACAAACATTGATCATACCGAGTCAACTAGCGCCTGATCGGCCATTACCGGCCGGCATGAATGTGGCTGCGCGCCAAGCCAGTGTCGTCAAAGTAACCACTGTGGCTCCGAGTGCCGGAGTAGGTGGAATTTTCGAACGCATCCGCCAGCGTGAATCGGGTGGCAACTATGCCATTAATACCGGAAACGGTTACTATGGTGCCTATCAGTTTGATCTAGCCACCTGGCGTAGCGTTGGTGGTACTGGGTTACCATCACTGGCCAGCCCTGCCGAACAGGATATGCGAGCGCAGCTATTGTATGCTCGTCGCGGCTGCCAACCGTGGCCTCAGACATGTTATTAAGACATGGCGTTGACATAGGTCGGTTGATCCAGAGATAATGAGCCGCGATGATCGAGTTACGAAATAACCGGATCTTAGCTATCGACGGCGGAACCGGAACCGGAAAATCAAGGCTTGGCTCTGAGCTGGCACAACTTTTGCGAACCAAAGGAGTGCCAGCTTTGTTTATATCTACCGGTTATTTGTACCGAGCCGTGGCTTGGGTGATGCTTGAATCAGCGCAAGCTCAAGCTGCTCGGCGACGAGTTAAAATTGTCGACCGGCTCGAATGGGCAATTCGAGAAGTCAGGGAGTCTTCGGAAAACGATATGATGGCCGCTATTGCGCACCACCAGATTGATATGCATGGCGGCCAAGTGTGGATCGATGAGACCCTGGTGGAAGTGGACACCCAACTGAAAAGTCCCGGTGTTGGTCGGGTGGTACCGCATGCAGCCAGTTTCCCGCTGGTGCGGGCGGTAGTTGATGCGGCGACGCGTCGGCAAGTCAATGAATTTGATGGATTCGTGCTGGTTGAAGGTAGAGACATTGGTTATCATGTTCTGCCTGAAGCGCCACTACGTTTACTCTTGACGGTCTCGCCAGAGATTGCGGCTAAACGTTCGATTGAACATACGGTTGAGCAAATAATTGCTCGGGATCGTCGTGACCAGGCTCATCAGTATGGCGCCCTGAAAACTGATAAAGATGCGCATTTGTATACGGCAGTATTACCTACCGATGGTCACACACCGGAGTCAGTTCGAGATTTGGTCTACCGTCAAATGCGGTCGGTATTTGCCGAATTGCCAGCTTAGTAAAGCTGAGCCATCAAACTTTGACAGTATTGTATGATGGTTTAGCTGAACCGTCAGCCCGGCGCAGACCGTAGAAATTCTCACTCGTTGAAGTGCTGAAACTGGAGTCCTGGTAGGTATAAAACAGCATAGGACCGAGCCAACTCAATGTCCGATAGCTATAGATGGCATCGCGCAGCATCGTGCTCTGAGCGGCTTCGGAGATGTGGTCGTTGGGATCCGAGCTTGGCCCGCCTGTAGGTGCACCGTATTCGGTTATCCATATGAGTTTACCGCCATCGCCACGACTGGCCATAATATTGTGCATTTCCGTGAGCTGCCCCAGGCGTCATAAGGGTTGTTGGCGGCTGGTGTATCAGGATAGGTATAGGGGTGGGCGGCAACGGCATCAAAGTATCCTCGACCACCCTGAATATAGATCTGACTTAAAAAATCACTGGGAGAATAGTTGCCGTCAAAGGTTCCTGATGGCGAGAGACCGGCAGTTAAGACGGTTGCACTGGAGTTAGCTTGCTTAATGGCTGGATAGGCGGCTTTGAGGAGGTCGACATAAGCGTGGGGATTCGGAGATGGCTCATAAAATTGGCCGATATTGGGTTCATTCCAGATTTCCCAAACATTGATGCCCAATGGGGCAAAATGACCAGCGGTGGCACCAGCATAACTACCAAACTGAGCCGGGCTGGCAGGTGCACAAAATTGCGAGCCACTACAAGCACCACTACGGGCCCAAGGCGGGGTGTAGTCGAGGATACCGACTACCTTGATACCCGCATTGCGAGCTGAGCGGGCGACTCGGTCATAGCCGCCCCAGCTGTATTGACCCGGTCCGTTCGGCGCGACATCCGGCCAAGCAATATCAAGTCGGATCCAACTAAGGCCAGCAGCTTTGATGTCGGCAAATCGGGCATTGAGGGCACTATCGGACAAGTCGAGTAATTCCTCACCCACGGCTACACCGAAGGGGGTACTTCCCGATCGGGCGGTTTGCAGGGCATTGCTAGCCCCGTTGCCAAGCTTTGGTTTGGTAGCAGCTTTGGGCGGGCTTGGAGTCGACCCGGGTGCTGGTGTGGGGGTGGGGGCGGCGGTGGGAGTCACGTTTCCGGCCATAGTATTAGATGATAAAATCGATCCGCTCGTTGGTTTTCCGGAAAATGTGGGTGCAGTTTGAAGTACGGCGATACCACTTAAGCCTAATATCCCACCGAGCGAGACCATACTGAACCAGAAACCGAACGAATACAGCCGGCGGCGGTGAGGGCTGGGTAGATTATGTTGCACATTCACTTATCAACCATTGTACCAGATCCTAGCTGAGCCTTGGCTGGGAAACAGGCGATAATTATGAGAATGTATAAAATGTAGTGACAATAATGCTGGCAAGTAGAATAACGAGCTGGACTAACCCGTAGGCAATGATGTTTGAACGCTCATAATTGTGCGATCCCTTGGTCCGGAGTTTTGCTGAGCCCGATATTACAAAGTCCGACAACAAGTGGGCCGTTGCCGCAAGTCCAAAGTAGAAACAGATGTACAAGCCCATGGTCTGGAGTACTTGCAAATCGGCAATATGCCAGGCGGGTTCGAGTAAATACTTTATTGCGAGAAAGACCAAAGACCAATAGCCGGTATAGACCCAATACCGTCGTTGGGGTGAAATTTTGAGACGATCGCGGAAATAACCGTTGTAAGCGTGGTCCATCATGAAACTCATCGGGTACACTGCAAGTGATCCAATCAAAAATAACTCAGTGATTTGTTGGGGCATAGCAACATATATCATGATCCACGGGCCGCAGAATTTAAGAAATCGCTGCAAAAAAATGGTAAAAACTTTGGTGCGTTGGCTGAGTGTGTGCACTAGCGCCAAGACACATATGATTGCCAAGTAAATGAGAAGTCCAGCAGCTAACCGGCTATTGAGCCACCAGGTCAATACGAGCGCGCTGGAGATTACGGTCAGGTATATGGCACTGGCGACGGCCCAGCCGTAGATGCCAGCGGCATGAAACTTTTTGATGCCAGTGGCTTGGTCTTTGGCTTGGTCGAACCAGTCATTAATAATGTAGGTTGGTATGTAGCAGTATGTTGTGACTACGACGATCATGGCCAAGGCGCCGAGGTGCGGAATCGCGCCCAAACCGTTGACAGCGGCCGCGTAGACGATGTAGGGAGATAATGAACCAAATGCATAGATGAGATTGACAGGCAGCTGGATATTGTAGCCAATGGCATAGGCGACAGTTTTGAGTAGTTTTTTTGGCTTGACGGGCAAGCCAGATAGTAACGTTATGCCGAGTACTATTTGGCCTGCGATCCAAGTGATGCCGACTCCGTCTAAATTATGCCAATGTGCGAGCACTGGGAAAAGTAGTAATATGACGGCGAAGTTGAGTATCTGAGCGATAATTACTCGGCCAAGCTTTTTGTGTAATTTGTAGTACACCGTCATCAGCGAATTAGCAAAAACGAGCAGTCCTGAGAGCGCAAGCAGTCGGAGTAAACTAAAACCACCGGCTGAGTAGGCAGACCCAAAAATGCTCAGGAGGAGACCACCGCCGATGACGAAGACTATTATTCCTGGTGCCAGTAAGGCGAGCCCTTGGCGGATTGTCTTGCCGAGCTGGATTCTATCGAGTTTTTCACTCTTGGCGCTGTGAGCCAGGAGTGAACTAGCGCTTGCATGGGGGATAATGAGTAAAAAGTTAGCTATGGTCATGGCTGCATAAAAAAAAGCGGCGGGTTCGGTACCAAGTTGATTGGTTACCAATATCGGTAGTACCATTAACGGCAAAGCGCCACCGAGGCTAGCTAAATAGGTGCCAGTCGAATACTTAACCAATTCTTTGACCAGTGGTTGGTCTAAAATGGGCCGGAAGCGATACTTATAGCGTATGACAATCACAACCATACTCAAGATGGCCGCAATACTGACGGCGCCGGCATGAGCCGCAAATAGTCCAAAGGCGCCGTAGGTCACGAGCACAAATGGCAGCAAGATGCGCGATAGTCCGAGAACGACATCGATCCACAGGATAAATTTGGCATCTTGATAGGCAATAAAAATAGAATCTGTCAGCGTATTGTTGGTGATAAGTAACATGGCCAATATGAAAGCAATACTAGCCATTGGTGTCGGCATAACTTCAGCTAGTTTTGGTGAGATGTAGGGTAATAAGAGTACAAAAGCTGTTGTTATGGTTAGGGCAGAGGCGCCGGCAATTACGAGTGACGTATCGATGATCCTAGCTTTTACTTTGGATCCCGGCAGAAAACGCATGAGGGCACCATCGAAACCAAGCTGAGAGAAGGTCGACATATGAGTAACAACGGCTATCAAACTTGCTGCCAAGCCAACCTGCTCGGTAGTAAACAACCGGGCGTTTATCGACCAAAAAACTAAACCGAAAAACGCCATGACCACGGTAGATGCCATGATGTAGAGCGAGTTTTGGAGCACGACATCTTGGCGGATTTGCGCTATCAGGGCACGAGGGCTCATCGGTAAATCTCGTTGCGATTTGAGCTATAAATAAGATCTTTGTGGTCGCTATAGTAGTCGGTAGGTAGCTCGTAGAATAATAGATTTCCTTGATAATAAAGTGCAACCCTGCGACTCGTCACGTTTGCTCCGGAAGCTAAGACATAGCTCTCTGTTGACACATGGCTTGGTGCCAAACTGTCTATTGAAACAAGAGTTGTTTCTGTACGAAAACGCATACGAGTGAATGCATCGGTGTAGAGTGGCAATCCAAACTCACGATTATCGCGTAACCAGCGAAAAGCTTGGACGTCAGAACCAGTCGTGTAATAGGCGTCATAGTAAAAGCCGGAGTTTGCAAATTGGATAGTGGCTGGAACTCCACCTGTAATAGCGCCGATAGTACCCGAAACAAACAAGTATAGTATAGTCACGGTACCCGCTAGAATGGTTTGGGCATGCATTTTGAGTAACTTATACCAACTCAGAATTTCAAGTGTTCCCAATACAATAATTAAGCTACCCAGATACAAGACATGTTGGAACATTCGTAAAATGCCATATTCCACTGATGGTACTAATAGCTGGAAGACAATGAGACCCAAACCAACTGGTACGAACCATATAAAATTAGTAGGTATTTGGAGCCGCTTTCGGACAAAGAATATTGCGACACATCCGACTACCATGACCATCTGGAGACCAAACGTATAGAATTGCTTACCAGCGAAGATCATAGCTGCTGGAGTTATACCAAGACCTTTAAGCCAATTGCCAACGATTGTCAGAGGACTGGCTGGTTCTGGTAGCGCTTTGAGTTGAACCGCCTGACTGCCGACCAGGCGTCCACCTGCTCGTTCGATTGATTCTTTTGCTTCGAGTGATGGCTCAGACATATATAGATCGAGTAGTTGCTGGTCGGTCATCTGGGGAAGTTTAATGATGGTGTAGCCAGAGTTGTCATTCGCGGTATGGAGTTTAAACCCATTTGCGACATAGGTGCGTACAGTATCGAATGCTCGCACTACATTCGAGCTGGTTTTTGTGAAAACCCCTGTCCATATTACGGTTCCGATGATTAATACTGCTACGATACCAAAACCTACGGGCTGCCAACGCCGGTCAGCCGGATTATCCCAACGTCGACCAATGAGATACCAAATTCTACTTACTGCCCAAACGCCACCTAAGAGCAAGATGCTTGCAAACGTTGTTGAGTAGTGTGATACTACGAGACCTAACGCCAAAATGGCAACTAACCAACGATTGGTTTTAAAACCAGTGCGGTTAAGCAAGACCATGACTAATGTTGAAAAGAAGGCAAAGGCTATTTCTTGCCGAATGAGAAATGGCATATCGATGACAATGGTTGGGAATGTCATAAAGATGAGGGCACTCAAGAAGGCAATGCTGGGAGCGACGAAGCGGCGGCCGATGTAATATACGCTTGTGATACTGGCAGCATATACAACTTGCATAGCAGCTTTGTATAACCATGATGCATCAATCCCGGATATACTTTTAAGTACAGTTGGCAATATCGTAATACTTAGGCAAGCATTATACGGGTCTTGGAAATGACTCATTGCCCAATTGCCAGCTTGACTGGTGTACCAGAAAACCAAATATTCAAGTTGGATGTCGTGGCCGGTAATGTGCCAACCTCTGATAGACGTACTCCATAATAGAGCTAGTGACATCGAGAAAATAGCCCATGGGTACAATTGAGCTGGAATATAGCGCCGCAAAACGACTAAGCCAAAACTCAAGGCAGCAATAAGTAAGTACAAAAGCACTGCAATAGCATCGGGGCCGTTATTGTTTAACGTCACTGCCCCACTTGCCGCCAATACTGGTAATAATCCAAAGACTATTCCAGTAGTAACTAGGTTAAAGCTTATCTTTGGTCGGCGCCATTCGAGATTTTCGTGACGATTACGCCAAAAGCTCAACAGCCACAACACGCTCGTGATTAGACTAAAGCCAAGCAATGCTGGCAGTGGTGCAAATGGCCGGTTCCAGCCTATCAGTGGTAGAGCGTAGTTTATAAGTAGCCCGCCGAGCATGTAGGTGAATATACCAAGTAACAAACCGATAATAAGCCGCTCGCCTAAGGCAAAACGGTGGTTAAGTTTGAGTATCTGGAGCCATAGCCAACCAGGAATTACTAGCAGCCCCACCAGTACACTCCATTGGATGATGTCGGACGATGGGTGCGTTGCGGCTGTACCGAAGACGACAGCAGCAACTGCTAGCTGAATAATATGGAGCTGAGTAAAAGAAATAGATTGCAGCTTGAGTGGGCTTTTGATGAATTGTTTTAGTTTTTTCATAGGGCTCTCCCTGGAAGTATAAACCGACTGGTGCCCTCTTGGCGAATTGCCGCTAAGGCATCATCGAGTACTTGGAGTCTATCGCTTGTGCCAATAATCCAGTCGGGAACATTGATATTAAAATATAGTGGTGAACGATGGTAATCGTCGAGTATTGTCTGTCGGGTGAAGTCGGTGAATGACCGACCGCTGGCCTGATCTGGTTTTGGGAAACCGACCATATCACAATCGAGTGGAGACACTAAGGGGTGCTCCATCAATCCCTCAGGTCGCTGGAATGGCTGAGGCCGACTGAGCCACCGCCAAGCTGCAACGAGATTTTGGTGGTCTGTTGGCCGGTCATGTCGCAGCAAACCGAGATTGAGTGCCGCTAGCAACAGTGGTCGCACGAGCGGGAATTTCAACATACTGATTCCGAACGGCAAACGGTCAGGCCGCCACAATTCCTCGGGGGTGCGAATTTCGCGGTTTGAAATCCAGGTGAAGCCCATGTCCGCCAACAGTTGATACATTTTCGGCACGTAGAATAGCGGTCCCATCAAATAAGGTGCCCGAAATCCGCGCGGCCGGCGGCCAGTTAAGCGTTCAAGCTCCTTGCAGGCAGCTTCAAGATCTTGGGCGAAGGAGTCACGTTCGCTTTGGGATAAGTTATGCAGATGTTCGTGGGCATGACCATGGACACCAACTTCGTGACCAGCTTGGTGTATTTTTTGAATGGTTTGAGGGTAGTCGTAATACAACTTGCTTGAAGTAAAAAATACGGCTGATACTTGATGGCGTTTGAGGACGGTCAACAACTGGTCAGTTACCGCTGGTAAATCATAGTCGACTCCAACGTGTGGCATGCCCCACAATCCCTCATAGTCAAACGTGACGATAATATCGCGGGTTATCATGTCAAACTCCAAACGGTGTTGATTGCTTCCACGAGCGGTTTTGCGCCCTGGTTGACACTGGTCAAGGTTGATTGGGTACTCCCCCATTGGCCTATGGTGCGCAACCTATCGGGATGCTCCAGGAAATGTTTGAGGGTTTTGAGTAAGCTATGGGGATCACGGGGTGCGATGATACACTCAGGGAACGGTCGTAAAACCTGACTACCGGCCGCGGCTGTCGTGGTGATGACTGCAGTGCCATAATGGAGCGCTTCATTAATAACGAGACCCCAACAGTCGCCCAGTGTTGGTAACACCAAACAATCTGCCCGGGTATAGTAATTGGCTTTTTCGGTACTGTCTGCGACGTATCCGGCAAACTGTATATTGTGATGACCGGCTGCTAGTGTGCGTAGCATGGCGTCTGCTGGCCCGCTGCCGACAATCACTAACCGGCAACTGTCGGCGGGTAACTGCTTGACGACACGTACGAGCTCATCAATACCTTTAGCCGGGTTTAAATAACCTAAATACAAAAATGTAATCGGCCGATTATGACCACCACGTCGCCGGGCAATGGTTGGCCTGGGCAATAATACTTCGGGCATGACTTGGGGACCGGAGTTGATAAACCGGGCATGAATCCCCTGCTCTTCGAGAAAGGTTTTGGCGTCGTCTGAGAGAGCGACAAAGTGGTCAGGCAGGCTTAAGAGTACTCGCCGGTACATGGCGGCCAACCAGGTTAAACCTTGATGGATGCGTCGTTGTAGAGGATTGGCCGATACTACGAGATTTTGGAAATAAAGCACTTCATTGTCAGTGGTCTCACTCCACATAATCACTGGTTTTCGTCTGATTTTTGCCCAAAAAATAGTCGTAAATGTAGCGAGTGCCGTTTCTGGAAAATCGCCTACCAGATAAATGTCAAATGGGTGTCGCATGAGATTCCAGAGCAACGTGGGATTTAAAAAAACAGGACCGATTAACCAACTTTTGAGAATACGAGCAGGAAAAGTAGCTTGCGCCAAACTGGTGTCCCAGTGGCGGTCGGCAGTTTTGCGCCGCGTAAACCAGACTTCGATTGAAGTTTTCTGATGAACCGCATCAAATACCGGAATCCGGTAGGGTGAAACGACATTGTGCAAAACGAGTGTGCGCGGCATTTTGGTTTTAGTCATGACAATTTGCCTCCAGTATAGCGGCAGTTTGTGCTATTCGGCTATCCCAATCGTATTGATTGAGCGCGAGGCTGCGGCCAGTTCGACCGAGCTTTCGGGCGAGACTTGGGTCTTGGATAAGCCGGCGAATGGTCTTAGCTAAGGCATCGGCATCACCCGGGGCGACGAGTAAGCCATTGGTGCCATCTTGCAATAAAGTGGGGATGCCGCCGACATTACTGCCGATAACGGGCCGGCCACAGGACATCGCCTCCAATAATGTCATGCCAAAACTCTCGGCATTTGTCGTCGATGGCAAAATAACGGCGTCAGCTGATTGGTAAGCTTGGACTAAATCTTGTCCAGTGAGCGGTCCGTGATAGGTGACATTTGGGGTCATGACGTTTAGCGCATGCCCGATTACGTGGAGGTGACAATCCGGAAGTTGAGCCATTGATTGAAGTAAGACACCCAAGCCTTTACGCGGATCGCGAGCATCGCCCACAAATACCAATTTAAATGGCGTTTGGGATTGATGATTGAGGGCAGGTTTAAATCGCTCGCTATCAACTCCGGGTGTTACTACAGATGTTTTATGTGACCAGGCACTTAAGAAACTTTGTTTTACAAACTCAGATGACGCCACAATGTGTTGGGCACGGCGCAGCAACAGTGGCAACAATAGGTGTTCGAACAGCCAAATTGGCACGTCGGCTGCCAATCGGCCTTTGCGCATACTGCCAGCATGATACGTCAGCACGATGGGGGTGCGACCGGCTGCCCACCATCCCGCTAATGCCATGCTGGGTACTGGGGCGTGAAGGTTGATGATGTCGGGCTTGATTTCACTGATGATGCGTTTGATGTCACGGCGCCAATGCAGCCCGACTGGAGTATTAAAAAAGTGAAGCTGGTTTTGAGGCGCTGAATATTCAGACCTTGATGCGTGATTATCTCGGACTGCGTGCCAGACGTTATGATATGGACGTGCCAACCCCGACGGCTTAATCCTTGGGCAATCGTTTGAGCATACTGCTCTAATCCGCCAATGGCTGGCCAAAAATAAGGTGTAATGAGTAATAATGTGCGCTGACGAGAAGTTTTCATGACGGTTGATACTCGGCTAACAGTTTTTGAGCTGGTACTGACCAATCGTAGGTTTTGGCGATGTTTTGCGATCGGTGATTGTGAGGGTGTTCGAGCCAATACGAAATGGCCTCAGCTAAGGCCTGAGGTGTCGCCGAACAGACCGTGCCATTGGCGGCGGTGATGAGATGGCGAGCGGCATTTTCGGGAGCGTCGATAGTGACGACCGGCAAACCCGCCGCATTGGCTTCTAATACGGTAATACCAAAACCTTCACGGCTCGAAGGAGTTGCAAATACTGTGGCGGCTTTCATGATAGCGAATTTGGTATCATCATCGACGCCAGACAAAAGAGTGACGCAACTAGTAAGGTTTCGATCACGGATAAGCTGTTTGATGTCGGCAGCCTGCGGTCCGTCGCCCATTATTTTAACCTGTAAGTGGGGGTACTTTGCTTGCAGAATTGATACTGCCTCAATTAACATAGGCACATTTTTGTGAGCGATTAAGCGGCCAACAAACACAACGTCACTTTTCTCGGTGGCAGCAGTCACGTTGGCAATGGCCTCGTAATCAATACCATTGGCTGCTACGGTGAGTGGACCATGATAGTGCAGTTGATGACGTAGCGCCGAGGCAGTTTGATCAGAAACGGCGATAATGTGACTGGGCAGATGCACACTTAATCTTTCGAGCAATGTAGCGATAGTTGACAAAGGCCATGGCAAATAGTCCTGCCACAAGGCTTGGCCCCAGACTTCGTGCCAAACGCCAAATAGTGGACGGCGGCGGATGCTGGCAACAATGCGCGTAAAAACAAGGGAATAATCGGCATGTGATCGACTTCGAGGACATCAAACTTCACGGTCAGCAATCGTAACGTTGTCACTGCAAAAACTATGCCTTGCCAGATAGACCGGCGTCCCGACTTGGTATAGAGGGCAATTTTTGGACAGATGGCATGTAACGTGACGCCGTCTTGTTGGAGCGTGTTAGTACCACTCCACCATTTCATCGTATAGATGTGTACATCCAAATTACTCTTAGCCAATTGTTGGCTTAAGGCATGTATGCGTAATTCTTTGCCGCCGCGGGTAAAGGGGTAAATGGCATCTGAGACAATGGCGAGGCGGCGGTGTTGACCGGCGGCGCCATGAGTCATGGCCTGGCTCCGGACTTTCTGGAGTGATGGGTTCGTGTATCGAGCGATTCATAGAAGTTGGTGGCGCGACGGTTGCCAGACCGGTTCCACCGTTGATGTCCAGCGACTGATGTCGCGCCTGCCGCGCCAGCGTGAACTGCAGTGCTAGTTTCGGGCAGCCATTTGAGATTGGATAGATACATAGCCAAAATTCTCGAACCATCACCAATAGGTGAAAGGCTAGATTCACCTAGGCGGGAGTGGTAACTGATCGGGACCGAATATATTGCTTGGCCTAGTCGAGCCATCTTGGTGATCATTTCCATTTCAATGGCAAAGCCTTCTGATTCGAGATGTGGTCGCAATTGCATGACAGCCGCTCGGCTCCAGGCAAAATAGCCAGTGAGCACATCGGTAACGTTCACTTGATAGGCATACCGCACCAAGTGAGAGAACATCCAATTACCTAAGCGGTTGAATGGGCGCATCGAGCCATCAGAAATATGGCCGGCTAAGCGAGAACCAATAACAACATTGCAAAAACCAGAGTCAATTGGCTCGATTAACCGCATGATTTCTTCGGGGCGGTAGGTGTCATCACCGTCAAGCATGACCACGTAGTCGGTGGCCGATGAAATTGCATCAAAACCAGCCCGAATGGCGTGACCTTTACCTTGGCGCAGTTCAGTGATGACGCGAGCGCCAGCTGCAGCAGCTAAGGTAGCAGTGTTGTCTTTGGAATTGTTGTCGACTACCAGGATCTCGAGTTCAAGTCCGTAGCGGAGGAGTTTTTCGCGAGGAAAGGCAGCGATAACGGCACCGATACTCTCGGCTTCGTTGTAACAGGGAATTATAACAGTGATGTGCTTCATGATTTGGTCTCTCGAAATGAATTTGTTGATTCTGATCGGGTAAGGTAATAGTGATAACAGCAGTTTGATTTGGCAGTGGTAGGCTAATGTCTACCGACTGATTACTGGAAGCGCCATCGGCTAAGGTGATAGTCCGATTGGCGAGTTGGGTGACAACGCCATCCTGAGTACTGGTGATATTGATGCGGTAGGATGTAGTTTTGGCAGTGTGATTTACTACCATAAAGTTGACAGTCTCAGGGACTTCAGCCTCGATTTGTTTTGGCAAAAGTTTGGGGGTTGCAAAATACAATTCGGTATATTGCTCGGGTTGAGCGGCAATTATGGCTGAACCGGATCGGGGCAAGGTGGCGATGAGACTGATCTCAGCCAATAACCCCGCCACAATAATTGTCCGTAATACCCACAAGGGTTTGATGTTTGAACGTTTATTCCAAACGCTTCTAAACCAATTTAGCACAAGTATGATCATACGGACACGTGAACCTTTGCTTAACTTGTATCCACCTCAACTCCAGCGGATTATTGAATAATACCACATACAGGACAAAAATGCAAGCATCTTAACATTACTATTATTAGACTGTTCCCTATTTGTCCGAGTGACGCTAGAATGGGGTACATGAGTTCTGCGTCCGCCCAGCTTAATATCTTTCGTTTCTCGATTGGAGCCGTGATCTTGGCGCTGATTCTTGGTTGGTGGGTGGGTGGACCTCAACAGGCACTCGTGGTTGCCATACTTGCTATTCTAGAGATTTCTTTGTCATTTGAAAATGCTGTAATTAATGCCAGTATATTGAGAAAAATGAGCGATTTTTGGCAAGAGATGTTTTTGACCGTTGGATTATTGATAGCAGTAGTCGGGATGCGGTTATTGTTTCCGGTCGTAATTGTGATGGTTACGTCGGGGTTAGCTCTCGGTTCAGTCGTAGATCTTGTGCTAAATCATCCTGAAGAATACGCTCAGCAATTAGAAGCTGCGCATTTATCGATTGCAGCATTTGGTGGCATGTTTCTCTTCATGATATTTATCGACTTTCTACTTGACGCCACCAAGAAAGTACATTGGATTGAGACTATTGAAAAGCCACTGGCTCGGGCTGGTTCACTCAAGCTCTTACCGACACTGGTAGGATTAGTGGTACTTGTAGGTCTTGCTTATGGTTTATCGGAACATGATACGGCCGTGGTGTTGGAATCAGGCTTGATCGGACTCATAACCTATCTGGTGGTGCGGGGAGCTAGTCGTTTATTTGAGCAATTGGGTGGGGTTGGTCAGTTGGCTCAAACGGGTAAAGCGGCAGTCAAGCTGACTGGTCGGGCTGCGTTTGCGAGCTTTGTCTATTTGGAAGTCATTGACGCATCGTTTTCTTTTGATGGCGTCGTGGGCGCGTTTGCCCTGACCAATAACGTCATCGTGATTGCGCTAGGCTTGGGTGTTGGCGCAATGTTTATACGGGAATTAACGGTGTGGCTCGTTCGACACAATACTTTGACTCAACTGAAATATCTCGAACATGGTGCCTATTACGCCGTAGGTTCACTTGCGGTACTCTTATGGGCTGGTTTGTATGTCGAACTACCAGAAGCTGTCACCGGACTTGCTGGAGCGGTGATTATCGTGGCAAGCATTATTGAATCAATTCAAGAACGACGAGCACTCAAAGCGCACTAAGCTAATAGCTCGTCGACTACCTCAACTAGCTTACTGGGTACAATGTCGGCTTTGACGATATAGCCATCGGCTTGAGCAGCTAATGCTTCTTGGCTGGTTTTGTCTTGAGCTAAATTAGTAAGGATGACGATCTTGACATCGCTATGACCAGTGCCGTCGGGGCCACGGAGTTCTTTGAGCACCTCGATGCCAGATTTATTGGGCATCATAATATCGAGCAAAATGAGATCATAGGTTTTGGCCAAAGCTTTCGCTAGTCCCGATGTGCCGTCAGTGGCGTATTCGACTTTATAGCCACCCGTTGTCAGGAGTCGGGCATACATTTCCGCTATCGGTTTGTCGTCTTCAATGAATAGAATGTTTTTTGATCCAGCCATGGGCTCCTCGGGTTGTAATATTGGTCTTTAGGTTATTATTACTGGCTCGGTTGTTGGTGGCAACTGCCGGCAGTCTAAATGTAAACGTACTCCCCTCTCCAAGATGAGATTCTGCCCAGATGGTGCCACCATGAGCTTCGACAATCGCTCGACTAATATATAAGCCCAGTCCCGTGCCTCGAGTACGGCTTTGCATCTCATTTACTCGGAAAAACTTCGTAAATAATCGTGATATGGCATTCTCTGGTATGCCTTCGCCATTATCTTCTATCGCTGTCTCGACATAGCCAGAGTATGGTGTCACCGTAATAGTAACGCGTCCCGTTTTAGTTGGCGTGTGCTTGAGAGCATTGTCAACTAAATTGGTTAATACTTCTCTGATTGATACCTGATCGAGTGCCACGAGCGGCAACGGTTCATTTATCTGAACGGACAAACGCCGTTGACTATTGAGTGCGCGTTTCGTTAAGGTTTCGGCAGTCTTGGTGATGAAAGTTCCGTAGTCGCCAGGAACTGGGTTGCAGCTGAGTTCGCCATGTTCGATCCGTGCGACACCGAGGAGGTTATGAAGAAGGCTCGACAGCTCATCAGCACTGGTGATAGCTTGATCAAGAAAGTGTCGGTTTGATGTCGTGAGCTTGGTAGCTTCATGAGCTAGAATATCAAGCGATGCTTTGATCTCGGTGATAGGAGTACGCAATTCGTGGGCAGCTAAGGCGACAAAATCTACCTGCATTTCTTCGAGCATATGACTAGCAGTCAAATCATGAAACGTGATGAGGGCGGCGATGCCGTTGGGATCTTCATGTAAAGATACTGCTTGTACATTGACATACAAACTATGCCCGTCGGCATGATAAAGCTCGAGTCCTTTCCAAGTGCCTACCTGATGATCGTGGTCGGCATGGTCGGCCAACCAGCGGGTCATGATGAGTTCACCATTACGGCGAAATGGCAATACTTTTTCGGCGAGTTGACCGGCAACAGCCGCTAAATTGCGACCAGTAATGTCTTCAGCGGCACGGTTAAACAGGATAATGCGTCCAGTTCGGTCTAGCGCAAAAACACCGTCGGTCATGGCTCCGAGCACGCTTCGAAGCTTGCTTCGCTCCGCCGTAATGAGTGCCGTTTCGCTTAAGGCTTGGGAACGGGTACTTTCTAGATCACCGGATACTTGAGTTAGTGCAGAGGTAATGTCGCCGATTTCGGTCGAGTCATGGCCGGATCGATACTGATGTGACACTGGTTGTCCTGATGACAATGATTTAGCTAAAAGATGCAGTCGACTGATTGAACCGGCCAAATAAGGCTTGAGTAGATGGCCAACTGCCAAGGATGGAACGAAAGCAATGATGGCCGCGACAATCATGAAAACGCGTGGAGAGATTGTTAACATAGTGCCGTCAGTAATGAACCAATACCAACTAGCACTCAAAATTACGGTAGGCATAAGTGAACCGATGAGGAGTAAAGCCCATAGCCGGTCACTAAAGCGTGGGGGGATCATATGTATAATTGTAATGCTTATGCGGACGAGTGCCTAGGCGTCGATAATTAATGCTACAATCAAGAGGTTAATAATTTCTAAATACCGTGAAGGATGTTTGATGGTTAATAAGGTTTTAGTGATTGTGGCCGCCACGGCCGTCATAGTATTAATTGTAGGGAGCGCTATGGTACTCAAAGGTCAACCAACTGATACAAATTCTGATGCGGGACAAACCCAATCAGCTAACACCGAATCGTCACCCAGTCCGCAGATGACAACGGCACCATCAGGTAAGCTTGAAAGCACCGATATTTCAGTCGGTACGGGCGACGAAGCAGTAGCTGGCAAAACCGTATCAGTTCATTACACCGGAACGTTGACTGATGGTACCAAATTTGATTCATCGCTTGATCGTGGTCAACCATTTGAATTTGTGCTCGGTACCGGTCAAGTCATCAAAGGCTGGGACGATGGAGTTGCGGGTATGAAAGTTGGTGGTAAGCGCAAACTAGTCATTCCACCAGATCTGGCTTATGGCGATCGGGCTCAAGGTAGCATTCCTGCTAATTCGACACTCGTATTTGAAGTCGAACTACTCGGCGTTAAATAAGCGCTTATTGATCTTGGCGATGGTCGTTGCAGTAGGTTGGTGACTTCGTTGAAGCGCAGAGAGCGTAACCGACCATCAAGTTGACGTCAACTTCCGTTGGCTGCAATAAGCCTACTGGTCCAGATACGGGACGTAGTTCGACAGTGGTTACGCCACGACTAAGGGAGTCGATGACGGTAAAACTGCCTCGCGAGAGATCAATGACGCGTCCAGTCCAAGCTTCGGGGCCATAATCGTTGACCCGGCAAATGACAGTGCGGCCGTTGCTGAGATTGGTGACGTGGATATAACTGCCCCGCGGATAGGTGCGGGAAGCGCAGGTTAGGGCGTCAGGCTGTGGTAGTCCGAGTGCATACCATGACGCCCGGCCGGTATTGGCGGCTGGTCCTTCCGCTTTGGGCCCGCTGGCAGTCAGAGTGACCGGCCGCGGTGTGGGAGTAGCCGGTGCGCTGATCGAGATACCGCCAGCGCCCGAACTATGAACCGATAAGCCAACGGTTGGTTTATTTAACGTAATAGCATAAGCCAATGATCCTACCGATATGGTCGAAAGACCGAGCAGAAATGTGCGCAAGACGCTGCGACGATGCTGTTTTTGAGCAAAGGCTTGCCAGCGAGCACTTTTTGAGGTGACGGTGGGTAGTCTTGAGGAGTCGGCGATGGCTGGGCATTTTGGTCACAATCCCCGTTTTTAGTGTTAATACGTGACGGTTTTAGTAGTTGGCACGATGCTGTACCAAGTATTTCCGACGGCAAGTGCTATTTCTTGGCCAGCGCCGTCAAGTAACTTGGTGCGATTGGTCCGGCTATCCTTGGACCAGGTGCCTTTGACGACGGTGCCATCTCGGAAGACCAGTGCGTTACCTGTGCCCAGAGTATCGAGTTTGACATGACCATAACCATCATTGAGATTGGTGGTACCGGTATATAGCACAACTACGTTTTTAACCTTGATGATTTGTCCGGAATTGCGGTCGGTGTGTGCCTTGCCGGCTAAATACCGGTTATAGCTGTTGGTGGCGCCGTCATACTTATAGTCAACGGCATAACCGGCTGACGAGTATTCGATGTGTATATTGGTATGCGCAGGGCTGGAATTGGGAGCGTCAGCTTTGCGCGCGTTGACGGTAAACGTCGGAGTGGCTGCCCAACCTTTACTGGCGAGCAGTTTGTCGAGCAAGCTGGAATTGGTATACAGGTTATGAGGAGCAATGCGGTCTTTGGTGCGATAAAACGATGGTGCCCCAATGACTAAGGCATTGAGTGCCTTGAGGCCAGTCGGTCCAATCAGGTTGAGGGCGTCGGCCGAACCACCGGCGTGAGCTACGGGGGCGCCAAATTCGAGCGCCCAGTCGATGTAATATGGTCGCAAAGACCTGACTGGTCCGATAGCTGACGCACTGACATCCTGGAAATAAGCCTGGAACCTTGTGATGCCACCTTCCGCTAGTGCCTCGTAGACGACTCCGGCACTGGAGAGTCCAGATTGGGGACGGGCATCGGGATGGTTTTCTACCATCACGGCTATGATGGGTCGCTTAGCTAGATCGGCAGACACGGCTGCGCCAGTTAATCGAGAGATGTTGGTAGAGGTGTGGGGCTGGGAGAGGAAGTCGGTGACGGTGATGGTGTGGTTGGCACACCCGATAGATTAGCGCTTTTGTTCGAGCCACTGGGCTTGGTGAGTGTCCACCAGGTCCAAGTGCCTGCTAGCGCTAGGACTAATATTCCGAGACCGACCCATAGCCAGACATTTTGACGCTGGACAAATGCCATTATTTTGGCGAACGGTGTTTGGGGCTGCAATTCGGGTAATGGTGGTAGTTCGGACATGGCACCTATTATACTCCTAAACCCTTATGCTTTGAAGCTTGTCGCCACAGATAAAGCCCCGTTGCCGGGGCTGTATCATTTCGGAAGTGGATTGAAAAACTGGCGTTATTCGACTTTGCCGTCGAAGGCATCCCAGTCGGCCTGACCAACGAATTTGGTCAAGTTGCGGCCTTCAAACTTGCCACGGAGGGCGTAACGGACCTGGACTTTACCTTCTTTGGTAGTCCGCTCGTACTTGGTCTTGGTGATGTTGGCCTCTTCAACCTCAACGGATTGACGGGTTTTGACATCGTAAAACTTGACGCTCATGGAATCTGGTTCCTCACTCGTTTAACGTGACCCTACTATAGGCGAGCCGAGCCGAACTTGTCAAATCTGGGCGGTATCAAGGATTCGCTTGATTCGACGCAGTACGGATGCCTGGCCAATTACCTCGAGGGTCTCAAATAGACCAGGAGACGATTTGGAGCCAGTCACAGCCAGTCTGATGGGGCTAAATAGTTGACCTGGCTTAATCTGCAATTGGTCGCACAATTGTCGCAAGTTTTGCTCGAGCTCGGTGAGTGTAAATTCGGTGGTGCTTAACGTGGCATGGGCAGCTTTGAGAATGGGCAGGGAATTTTCATCAAATGCGTCAGTGGGCAACTTGGGATCCTCGAAGAAAAACAGCGACAGTGGTGCAACATCGCTCAGCGTTTCGAGTCGGTCTTGAATGAGCGCCAGTACCGATTGGCGATAGTCGGCTGTTGATGTATCGGCAGCTGCCGGCCAAAAGCCGCGGCAACGTGGTTCAAGTTCGGATGGTTGTAAGCTACGGATGAATTTGCCATTAACCCAAGTTAATCGGGTCTTATCGAAGCGGGCCGGACTTTTTGGACACGGTTGAGATTAAATTTGGCAATAAGTTCTGTCGTAGTGAAGACTTCTTGGGTGGTGCCATCGTTCCAGCCAAGGGTGGCTAAAAAGCTGCGCAATGCTTCTGGTAAATAGCCTTCGGCTACATATTCCTCGATAGATTGAGCACCGTCACGTTTAGATAATTTCTTGCCGCCGGTGGGGCCTTGAACGGCCGGTAGGTGCGCGTATACCGGTGCCTCCCAGCCGAATGCAGCAAACAAGAGTAGATGTTTGGGGTCGACGGTATCCACTCGTCAGCCCGCAGGACATGGCTAATTGCCATGAGATGATCATCAACGACATTGGCGAAATGGTATGTAGGGTAACCATCGGCTTTGAGGGCAACGAAATCATCGAGCGTGGCGGTTTCGAAGCTGAGTCGGCCGCGGACTGCGTCGTCCCAGACAACGGATTGGGGGGCTTCGGGTATGCGAAAGCGCAAAACATGGGGTTCGCGGGCGTCGGATTGATTTTCGGCCGTGAGGCAGTGACGGTCGTATACAAAGGCTTTACCGGCTCTTTGGGCCGCTTCGCGCAAACTCGTTAGGCGTTCGGGCGGACACCAACATCGGTATAGCGCACCGGTTTCCAATAATTTTTGGGCTTGCTCTCGATACATATTGAGACGATCAGACTGTCGATACGGGCCGTATTCACCACCCAATTCAGGACCTTCATCAGGTTCGAGACCCAATGCCTGGAGGCTACGAATAATCTGATCTTCAGCACCGGGTACAAGCCGGGTGCGATCAGTATCTTCGAGCCTGAGAATAAATTGACCATGGTTGTGCCGTGCCCATAACCAATTGAAGAGCGCCGATCTCAAACCACCGATATGGAGTAAACCTGTCGGGCTCGGGGCAAATCGCACCCGGACTTCAGCCTGTGTAGAAGAGTTACTTGACATATCGTTGATTATATCTTAAAAATTGGCACTCTGACAACTAAGCTCGAGACTTGTTTAATGCTTAAGTCCGATGTCGGATCGATATTGCTGCCCGACAAAGTGAATACGCTCAACAGCCTGATAGGCTGTGTGACGGGCTCGGGCTATGGTTGGACCGAGTCCGACTACATTTAAAACCCGGCCGCCGGCTGTCGTATACTGCTTAGAAGCATTCTGGCTCGTACCAGCATGATGGACAATTGAATCGGTGATAGATGCGACCTGTTCGAGACCGGTTATGACATCACCTGACGACGGGTTTTCGGGATAGCCATGGCTAGCCATTACTACCGTGATAGCGGCTCCTGCAATCTGCAGTGGAGGTAAATCCAAGCCTTTGGCTGCAGCCAGGAGTACGTCGGCTAAATCATTCTGGATGAGCGGTAATTGAACCTGTGTTTCCGGATCGCCGAACCGGGCGTTGATCTCGAGCACCCGGATGTGTGGTTCGTCCACCATGAGACCGATATATATAGCACCCCGATAGTCGATAGCTTGGTGATTGAGCTCGGTGAGTATCGATTCGACGAGTGGCCTGACGAGCGCTGGCGTGACGATGCCCTCAGCTGGAGCATAAGCACCCATGCCGCCGGTATTGGGGCCTTTGTCGCCGTCGAATACTCGTTTGTAATCTTGGGCAAATGGTAATAATTCAAATTGACGACCATTGGTTATAGCCATAACTGAAACTTCTTGTCCGGGCAGGACATCTTCGATGACAATGGCGCCAGTTTTCAGCTTAGCTGTGGCGTCAGCGATGGCTTCCTGCCGATCATGAGTCACTAGTACGCCCTTACCAGCGGCTAAGTAGTCGGTTTTAATAACCCAGGGTCCTGCAGAGTCTTGGAGGTACAGACGTGCTCGCTCACTGTGGCCTTGGGCAAATACCACATAATTGGCCGTCGGGACGCCACTGGCTTTGAGGAATGCTTTCATGAAAACTTTGGAGCCCTCAAGTTGGCCACCTTGTCGGCCAGGAGCAAAGACGTTTTTGCCTTGAGCACGGAGATCATCGGCTAAACCGTCGACGACTTGTTGATCTGGCCCGATGACAAATAAATCGGCAGTGAGGTCGAGTGCTGATACTACCGTTGAGCCAGGAATACCGGCTCGGCCTGGTGTGACTAAAACGCTATGACCGTGTGATCTGAAGCTGTGAGCCAGGGCCGCTTCGCGGCCACCTTGGCCGACGACGACAATTTTCATAGACCGAAACTCTCAGGCGCTATCTCTGTCCAGGTGCCGTCAGATTCTTGTTGATAGACACGGGTTTTGAGGCTGGTTTCGGTTGGGTCGTAAACATTTTCATAGTGAACCGTCGATCCAGCCCGGCGGGCTCCAACGGTACGGCGGTCAATGATTGCTGGGCCTTGTACCCGTTCGAGTTTATAGGTCAATCCATCTTTGTCGAACGTCACGAATGAGAAACTTTCGGAGAGGTGGACCGCATCAGTGACGGGGCGGGTGCCTCGGCCGTGGTCTGTTAATCCAAACTTAGTGTCGATCGCATCGACTATTCGATCCCAACTTCGATCTTCTGCCATACTACTCCCCTTTCATGTTTCATCCATGGTAGCACGGACGGCTCCATTAGGAGTATCTAGAGACTGTAGGCAATTTGTAGTATTTGCTCGCGAGAGAGCTTACTGGCACCTTCGATGCGATACCAGAGGCCATGATTAACCCAAGTGGCTTCGTTTTGATTGAAGATAAAAATGGTCAGACCTTGACCCTGAACAGTAGCGTACGAATCAGTTTGTTTGGCCACAAAATTATCGAGTAACGAATGGGAATCCCAACTGGTACGAGCCTGGGCAATTTTGAGGACTTCATTTAGTTCTGAGTTGGTGAAATCGAAGGTAATGAGCCCGGGTCCAGTTGAGGTATTGCTCAAGTTATAGTTGGCCGGCATGTAACTGGGTAGGACGGCTTCGATGCCAGCGCGTGAGTTGGCGGCGTCTAGTGCGAGTTTGGGATAATTGTGCAACCAAATATATCCAGCAAATATTGCCACAGCCGTCAGCCCAGTCACAATGCGACCGGATCGCGGTGCTAAGCCTAAATGCGGTCGCCAGGATGGTTCGGCTGAAGATTCAGTGGCGTCGGTATCTGCCGATGGCGCTGCAATGACCGGCGGAACTGGGTCTGGTTGGATTGAGCTGCCAGCGGGCGGAATCGTAACGGCGGGAGAGGTTGAGGCAGTTATAGGTTCGTTTTTAGTAGCGGTTTCAGTGTGCGCGGGTGGAGCTATTACTGGCGTTATGGGTACTATTGGCTCGGGCTGCTCCGAACTGTGAGCAAACTTGGCAACCAGTGGACTGCGAGGCGTCGCTTTGGCTTGAGCTAGTCTTGTTTGATGTAGATTCGAATGTCGATTCGGATCTACTGATGCGTTTGGTGCCGCTGGTTGCACGGGAGGCTGGCCATTGCTTGATCGTAAATCAAGTACTGCTGGACGGCCGGTCCGGCTACGGTGGACATCAGTGGCGGAAGTGATTGGTCTAGAAGTCACAGGCGAACCTCACGTGAGAAGCTTAACCATTTAGATAGTTTAAGTGTACATTACTGTCTGCCCTGACGCCAGACGCGCCAAATAAAGCGGGGTATGGCGAGTTGGCGACGCCAGCGGGTGGGTTCTTGACCTAAGCGCCATAGCCACTCTAACCCGATAGACTGGATAAACTGAGGAGCCTTGGACCGTTTGCCCCCAAATGCTTGATAATCAAAGCTACCACCTTCGCCGATGAAGACGCCATGGCTGACATGGGCTGACAAATAAGCTGCTGCAAATTCCTGTCGTGGAAAGCCGAGTCCAAGTAGTACAATATCGGGCTGACTGGCGCCTAATTGCGTAGCCAGTGCACTCAGCCAAGCGGTCGATTGGCGGTCAGCGAGCGCTTGCGGATCATGACCGTGGTGGACGGATACAATATTAATGTCAGGGAAGATTTGGCGCAGAGTGTTAGCTGTAGTTTCAATATTCTGGTGTGTCGGGCTGCCTACTAACGCTATACGGCGCCCGGCCTGGCTGGCAGATTTGAGGAGTCGGGACGTAAAATTAATACCCGCACCTCGATCAGTTAACGGATATAAGAGCGAGCGCGGTTGCCAAATAATTTGGCTTAATGTGATGAGAAATCGGCGCCAGTTGCGCGGGCCGGCATATAAATAGGCTGCTGCCCAGATGAGAGCGACACCGTCAGCCAAACATAGTTGGGCATTATCTAATAATTCGCGAACCTCCAGATTGTGATAGCTGGTATCTAAGAATTCCACATATGGTTTTACAATATAGCTGGCTGGTTGTCCCGATTTACTGGCTTCCAAAATAGATTCAATGGCTTCGTCAGCAGCCACGATATCGATATCGACGCCCAGTATATCGACTTTTTCGAATTGGGATTGTTTAGACATGGGGTTTATTTCCACTCGCAAGTCCGGCCAGGCTAAAAGCGATCAAGGCAGTGGATGAATCGGTTAGCGTCGGCAGCATGAATCCAGCAAGTGCAATGGCAGTTACGGCGACCGCCATGGCTATCCCAAACGGTTGTTGGCGGCTACGCCAAGCCGACATTATTAGTAAGCTGAGAGCAATGCCGAAGGCGCCCAGGCCGAGCCAACCGGTTTCATAGCCAATTTGTAAGAATTGGTTTTCGATGATGAGTGGTTCGGCTAGCTGGAAGGTGGCTGGTCCAGCACTGCCCAGCCCGTGACCGAGAGGAGAAGTTAATACGGCTTGAGCACCCTCTTGAATACTGGTGAGGCGGAGAGAATCTGAACTAGCAGCATTTTGATGATGCGCGGCCGTGCTATGCAAAATTGACTCTTGGAGGGCAGGATATTTGTTGATAAGCATGGTCGTTGCGATCATAGCCGCCAGGATGAAGGCTGCACCTCCTAGAGCGGCCAGTCGTCGATGCCGGTGAGCGATATGTAACCAGATCAGCGGTAATGTGACCAGGGCGGCCAGCCAGGCGCTACGCGAATATGAATTCCAGAGGGCTAGAAAGTTGAGTCCCAGTCCGCCGATTATTAGCGGATGGCGCACTATTTGAATGATACTAAGAGCAATGATAATTACTAAATACGTACCTAATTGATTGGGGCCACCCAGCGTGCCGGCAAAGCGTAACGTGTCCGAGGTGGCGGTGAGATACAGAAATGGCGGTATGGTCGTTGGTCCGTAACCAAACTGTGTCAACCAATCCGGAGGTAATACGTACGCTTGGAGTACCACAAATATTGATACAACAAAGCCAGCCGCCAAGGTCACTGATATGGCTTTGGTGATGAGTTTTGTGCTCGAGACAGAGAAAGCAAGTACAGCAATAACCCAAAATTCGAGATCGATTTTGAGACCGTACACTACCGGCCAAAAAGTCGAAGTCTGGTTAAAGATGGCCACAAAACTTACTACGACAGCAATTCCGGCAAAGAAACTTGCGTCTTTTACCCAAGGTTCCTGCCAAATAGATCGATAGGCGGGAACTTTCCACATCAGCCAGACCAAGCTTCCTACCATCATGACAATCAGC
Source organism: bacterium (assembly GCA_016699105.1). GTDB lineage: Bacteria > Patescibacteriota > Saccharimonadia > UBA4664 > UBA4664. Next base: position 717,229 of record CP064960.1, read on the forward strand.
AATTCTTTCCATGATTGCCACAATCCACGATAACCGACCACAGAGCCCAGCCAGGTGGTAAAAAAAGCGTGAAATGGCATCACGCCCACAATCAAAATGATCCCCCCTTGAATGAACCGGCGAGCCCAGTAAGTGGTCTGGTCCGGCTGGGTTGTCATTTGATGGCGACCAAACTACGTTTATACTCTTCGAGATTATCGAGTGCCAGTCCGGTGCCACGGGCGACACATAACAATGGCTCTTCGGCGGCTACGCAGGGGACGCCAGTCACCTGCGTGAGCATTTTGTCGAGATTTTGAAGCAAGGCACCACCACCAGTAAGGACCATGCCTCGGTCGATGATATCCGATGACAACTCTGGAGGCGTTTGCTCAAGCACTACCCGGATCGCTTGGATGATTTTTTCGAGTTCATCAGCCATAGCAGTTGATATTTCGTTGGCATGGATAGTGATGGTTTTGGGGAGTCCCGCTAAGACATCACGGCCTCTGATCTCCATGGATTTATCTCGCGTGAGCAAAAGGGCACTGCCTAGTTTCATCTTGATGCTCTCTGCTGTTCGATCGCCAATGGCGAGTCCGTAGGTGCGGCGAATGTATTCAGCGATAGCGTTGTCGAGCCGGTTGCCACCGACCCGGATCGAATGCTGGGCGACGACACCACCGAGGCTCAAAATGGCGATTTCGGTTGTACCACCTCCGATGTCAACCACCATATTGCCGGCCGCTGAGGCGATGGGAATACCGGCACCGATGGCGGCCGCCACGGGTTCACGAATAATGTAGGCCGCCCGGGCTCCAGCTGCGATGGTGGCGTCAATGACAGCGCGACGTTCGGTTGAGGTGGCTCCAGCTGGGACGCAGAGCATGACATCTGGCCGCGTGATACGCCAACCGCCAGTAACGCGGTTAATGTAATGCCTGATCATGGCCTGAGTGATGCGATAATCGGCGATAACGCCATCGCGTAATGGCCGGCTAGCCGTAATGCTGTCCGGGGTGCGACCGAGCATTTCTTTGGCTTCGGCGCCAATTGCCACTATTTTATTGTTGTCGTCGACGGCTACAACGCTGGGTTCATTGACGACTATCCCCCGCTTGGGCACATAGACGAGCACGTTGGCAGTGCCTAGGTCGATAGCTATGCGTTGGGAGAAGCTGAACATGATGCTTTGTATTATAGCTTGGATCCAGCCATTCGAGCGAGACTGTTTTTGATTAATTTACAGGATTGGACAGATATATCAGATATGATAAGATGCAAACTTATGAAGACGCGAATCGACAATCGGGGCAAGAAAATAATGGCTGTTGCCAGCGTGGCGTTAGCTATTGGCGGTGGACGCGAATTGACCTCAACTATAATTGAGCCGCCTGTGATACGTACGAGTAATAACGGTGTTTTGATTAGCGATAGCTTGGCTCAGCAACTGGTAAAGGCCATTATTGGTCCGGTGGATGCCGTATCGGCAGCCAGTGAATGTACTGAATGTATCGATCCTACACCAGTCCCTACAGCCCGACCCGCAGCTACACCCAAACCGGCAACCCCTAAACCGGTTATTACGACGAAACCGACAACTACGACAACAACTGCGAGACCAACGGCCGTACCAACGATGTCGACTATGCCAACGGCTCGCCCAGTAGATAGTCCAAGTGCGTCACCAACTGCAGAGCCGAGCCCATCGCCGGTGGTACTGGGTGTTTCGTCTACTGGCCAGCCTCAGAAATCCTGGTGGCAAAATGCGTTTGTGGCTCCGATTGTCGTGGGGCTTGTTGGTGCATTTATGATGATTGGCGGCTTGATTCGCGTCTGGCGACAATCACGCATCTAAACACTTATATAAACTTTTCTATTCAACTTTTATAGCGCTTATGGTATGCTCGGCGGTATGAAGACACGTCGAAATCAACCCAACAAATTGTTAGCTCAAGCCATCCGACCTCAGACTGGCGGGATGCTGGCAGCACTTGGATTGGCTGTTATGGTTGGTGGATTATATCTGCAAGCCGATGCTTCCTCGTCTGCTGGCTGTCTGGACGGATCGAAATATTATAATTTTCGGACCAGTTTTACGCGAGGTACCGGAACCATCTCGACCGCCAATGGCCAACCATTGTGCACCGACACCAAGCTCATACTCGAAAGTTTCTCGATGCCTGATACCTGGAATAACCAGGGTTTCAATCAATCGGCTATACCGCAGTACAAATTTGGGGTGACAAGTTTGACGTTTCCAGGGAGGTCAAAGCAATGTCAGCAAGACAGCGACCGTGCCGGTGCCAGCTGACTGTAAAAATACTCAACTTGATTTCTACTATCCACCAGCCTTTGAGTCGATTACTGGCTTGACTGACGATGATTCCCGCTATATTGGTGGACGTATATTTGGTAAGACGCAAACAAATTGTGTCACACCGACTCCTACTCCCACACCAGTGCCAACGCCATCGCCTACAGCGCTGCCAGCTTCAGTTACACCAGCTCCTCCTACTCCGACACCTTCACCAACCCCTCAGATTACTGTTGCCTGTCTCGACCTCAAAGCAAGCGTTACGCGAGTGGTAATGCTCCATTAAGTGTCACCTTTACTGGTCGAGGACAAGCCGCCGGGCAAAGCATCGGACAATACCAGTTCGACTTTGGCAATAACGACGGTGTTACTGGAAGTAGCTCGGTAGTCAACTATACTTACAGCCAGCCCGGTACCTACAAAGCTACGCTCAAGGTGAAAGGATCACTTAGCGGCCAGAGTGGCGAGACCGATGCTTGCACGGTGACGATTCAGGTTACTGGTACCAGTAACCAACCAAGCGTCACACCTACCCCCAAGCCCCAGCTGTACTTGCCTCAAACAGGTGTCACCGGACCGCTCATGACCTTTGTAGGCGCCTTACTCATCACTGGTGGTCTACTCCATGTCTGGCTCACCTCGCGCAATAAGCTCTTGATTGTACCCAAGCGCCGCTAAGCTCGGTACTTAAGAAAGCCCTAGGCTTATATGCCTCCACAAAAATCATTGTCAGATCCTGGGTTTACGAGCCGACCCGAAGCCGCCAATTGGAAGTCACGTTGGGTATTGCGACCGCTCCTGATCACAATCGTTACCCTGCCAGTTGCATTCTAATCTTGAGTTCGCCGGTATTCGTGTCTAGATGGCGCTATGATTTAGCGGCAGCTCAAGAAACCTCGCCGACGCCAGTACCGACCGTAGCAACTGCCAAAGCCCCGACGCCAACTCCCCTGGCGGTAGCGGCCAATGTACCGATCACCGAGCAATCTCGACTCGTTATTCCCAAATTAAGCGTGTCGGCGCCAATCGTCTATGAATCGAGTACGGTCGAAAAAAATATCCAAGAATCATTACGCCTAGGGGTAATCCACTATGCCACGACGGCATTACCTGGACAAGCCGGAAATGTGGTTATTTTTGGCCACTCATCGAACGACTGGTGGCAATCGGGTGACTACAAATTTGTATTTGTGCTACTCGATAAATTAGTTGCCGGCGATTACGTAACTGTCGACTATAAGTCTCGGCGCTACACCTACGAAGTGATGGGTAGTCGGGTAGTGGAACCGACCGAATTTTCGGTACTTGATGCCACTCCCACTCCGACGTTGACACTGATCACTTGCACGCCGGCTGGTACGAGCCTGCGACGGTTGGTGGTAACGGCGAAGCAAGTGAGCGTACAGACAAGCACTGGAGTGGCTGTAGCACCAACTCCAGAACCAGAAGTGGTGACACCTCAACAGCCAACACTTGTCGACGATGATGGTAAGCTCGTGGGATCACCTGGAGTTATGACGACGCTCTGGAATGGACTGCGGTCATTGTTTTCGGGCAATATAGTAAAATGAAACGCATGGTGATATTAAAACGAATACTTATGGGATTCGGCTACGGTGTACTGGGTCTCGCAGTTGTAATGATGACCTTTGCACTGGTCGCGTATGGTAATGACTATACGTATGATTGGCAGACTGGTCAGATCGTGCAGCGGGGACATGTCATCTTGGCCTCATTGCCGTCGCGTATAAAGGTTAAAGCCGATGGTAAATTGCTCGGAGATAAGACCCCCTATCAAGCGGTTTGGGATGTGGGTGATCATACCTTTGAACTAGCCCGCGACGGTTACCGGACGTGGAAAAAGACAGTCAGCGTAGTTGCTGGACAAGTGACGCTGATTAACTATGCCATTTTGGTGCCCAATGAAATCAGAAAAACCATCCAGGATACGCGTGAACAAATCGGGGCGCCGGTAGTATCCAGTGACCGTCGTCACCTTGCATATATCGTGCCGGGGACTTCGCCGGCAGTCTATATTATGGATGTTGGTAGCGGTCAACCAATTAAGCAGTACCAAGCACGGGCGGCTAGCGGCGAAGTGTCCCAAGAAGTACTCGAAAGCGTCGTCTGGTCGGAAGATGCTTCGCATTTACTGGTGCGCTCAAAAATAGGGCCCACCACGACCTATCGGATATTGGCTGCTGGTGGTGGTGAAATTATTAATTTAACTGACATCTTCAAATTCGATTTTTCGGGCATTGCGTTTTCTGGTAGCAATTGGCGGCAATTGTACTGGATTTCGCCGGAAGGGTTGCGCCGTGTCGATGTAGATAGCCGATCGGTATCGGCAGTTCTGGCTGATAATGTCAGTCAGTTCTGGATTGCTGGGGAGCGGACACTATTCGTGCGTAAAGTGTTGGCGGTACCATCACTTTGGAGTATTGATCGCTCGGGACGACAGCAACAATTGATAGCGGCGCTGACAGCTAGTGATTCATATAGCGTGACTTATGCCAATTTTGACGGCAGCGACGAGCTGGCAGTTGTACCAAGAACGGCTCGGGTGGGAACACTTTACCGTAATATATTTAGTGATAACCCTACGACACGGGTTATTGCGCGCGATGTAGATGCTGCTAGCTTTTCGCCCGATGGTCATTTGGTGGTATTCTATTCACCGCTCAAGCAAGTAGCTTATGATATCAAACGCAATGATTTAACCGGCGAGGATGCCAGCTACGAATGGCGGGATCAGCCAGACAGCTTAGCGTCGTTGACCTGGTTTGATAATTATCATCTGTTATCGGTCCGGGGTGGCAAACTATACTTGAGTGAATATGATGGTTTCAACGTTGTTGAGCTGGCTGCGATAAGTGGATTGCTGGCATCGGCCACCAATGATTACAAATCAGTTATTCACACATCTCCGGTGACTGGCGGCGTGGCGATAACAGTATCCGAGATTCGCTAATCGCTTTCGGGGAAGAGGTTGTTCCAGAATTCGCCGACCCCGTTTTTGACGGTGCTCCAGAAGCCATTTTTACTCCCAGAAGGCAGCTCAGTGTCAGCGGCGGCGGGAGTCGGCGTCGGGCTGGCTACGACTACAGTGGTAACTGGCTTAGGTCAATTTGTTTAGCTGATATCACCAGGCGCCTTAGACTGGTACCGGCAGGTGCAGGTGATGAGCGTTAGGGTTGGTTCGGCTGTTGGTGCTAACACTTCGATAGCATTCGGTTCCACGATTTTGCTACCAGTCACCTCGTAGGTATAGCGCCGGGACTGATAATCAACAGTCATTTTGTCACCCGGTACTAACCGATCGAGCAGTACAAACACAAACTTATAGTCCCCGGTTCCCACCAGTCGTTCGAGGAGTGGCCGAAGATGGCCACATTACCAAATTGACCAGGCAAGCTGGTCGTTGCGTAATGCACGACACCTGTCTCCAGAGCCCGTTGAAACTCAGCTTCGGCCGTGGCAGAAATGTATTGAACCGGCGCATGCACCCCGATTTTAGGAATGGATACGGTATTTTCGGCTGGTACTTTGGCGGAGACGGCTGGCGTCGGGCTAGCTACGGGTCCAGACAGGGCATACGACACTTGTGAGACGAACACCGGTGCCTTGAAGATGATGAGTACGAGCAAAAGACTGTTAGCGCAGTGGCCAACGGTATGACAAAGCCGGGTAAGTGCATATGAGTCGTCTGGGGAGCTAGGTCGGGCCGCTGGGCTAATTGGTGCTTATTGGTGATGAGCTTGGCTGTGGGCGCCGCCGGCAGGCGGTCACCGTGAATGACGGTGTGCGGGCTGGGAATGGTTTGTAACCGTTGCCGCACGATATCAGCTTCGGCGGGCCGATTGGCTGGGCGTTCAGGAACTGGCGGCGTGATATTGATCGGACCAGAGCTTTTGGGCAGCTCATACGTACCGATAGTATCAGGATCGGGATTGCTACCCGATCCAGCGCGGCGGAGTGAATCAAGATTGAGGGTGTTATTGGGCTCAGACATATGATATGTTGGTTGTTGTTACGACTGGTGGACTTTACCATTATATCGGAAAAAACCAATATGCCGCTGTGGTGGAATGGTAGACACGCACGACTCAAAATCGTGTGAGGCAACTCATGTCGGTTCGAGTCCGACCAGCGGTACCAGTGTTCTTATGCCTAAAAGACCCTTAGGTCTTTTTTTGTTATCATATGGATATGCGGATATCTAATCAGTCAATTATTGATGAATGGTCGGAATTTTCTAAAGAAGACTTAATAGCGTTTAGTGACGACGGCGACAGCGATCGTGTAAGCTTGCTTGATCCTAATATTATTAGTCTAGCCGGGGAAATTAAAGGTCGAAGAGTACTGGACGCTGGATGCGGCAACGGATATCTTTCTCGTAAACTTGCTATGCTTGGTGCTGTTGTGACAGGGGTTGAGCCTAGCAATAATCTTTTCCGCTATTGCTCAGAGAAAGAGCGGGAGGCGCCTCTTGGTATAACTTACATGCAATGCGACCTAAGCAAGATGGAATTGAACGAAGAGTATGATCTCGTTGTGCTAATTAATGTATTGATGGATATTCCCGAATATCAGACAGCTCTCGTAAATTGCATTAAAGTCCTAAAGCCGGGAGGAGAAGTAATAATCTCCATACTTCATCCGTGCTTTCCTGGGTCTGAATCTGATTGGAAGAATACAGGCTACGTGCAAGTGAGAGAATATTTTGATGCGCCACCAATTAAACAGAAATATGGATACCTTATAACGCGCCCTATCCAGGATTATTTCAATGTACTTATCGAAAACAGCTGTGTAATTCAAAGGGTTATTGAACCCCGGCAGCTTGAGTGGCTCTCGGAATGCCCATGTGCCGCAATTCTTAATGATAAAAGCGAAAAAAAAGCATTGAATGAGTAAGTAATATTTAACAACGTCTTGACGTTATGACGTTATTAAGATATAATGATCTCAAATTAGGAGAGCACCATGGCGACTCTAACCGAACGAACAACAGTATACCTAAACCCCTACGTCAAAAATATTTGCAACATGAAGCAGTGGAACAAAATAAATCGATCTCAGAGCTGATTAATGACCAACTTGCTGAGCTCCTTGAAGATGCAGAGGATGCGACGATTATAAACGAGCGCAAGAACGAGCCATTGCTGGCTTGGGATAAAGTCAAAGCTGCCTTGGTACGTGACGGATTGCTCTAGCAAATGCTTTATACAGTAACCTTCCGGACCAGTGCCGTTAAGGAATTGCGGAAACTGCCTATTGCTGCTCGCAACCAGGTCTCGGAGGTAATTGATTCTCTAGCTCTCGAGCCTCGACCGCATGGTGTAAAAAGTTGGCGGGAGTCGATGCCTGGCGAATCAGAGTTGGTGACTATCGGGTTATCTATTCAATTTTAGATAGGCAACTAGTGGTCGAGATCATTAAAATCGGCAATCGTCGGGAAGTTTATCGATAGAGCGGCGGTTTCAACATAGCCCAGATTTTCTGTCGCCATATTTGCACAAGCAAGCGCGCATTAGAGGACTCAATAGTAAGGCTTCGTACTGACAATGTGTATATAAAGTTGAACCCTGGCCAAGGTATATGGCCAGGGGCGGTTGTGGGTGAGTTGTGGGTATTCGTTAACTCGCCGGTATGGCGCGGAGCGGCGCGCTGGACAGCTCGTTCTGCAGGTTCTCCGGCAGCGCGAATGGCCTATAGGCTCCAAACAAGGCTACACGTAGCCTGTGGGTGGCCAGCTCGTGATACATTTGCGGTGTAAACGGCTGAGCGATTCTACCGCGTGGCCCCGCCTGGGTGACGAGATGATAGAACATGATCTTGTCGCGGGCGGTTGGCCGATGGTGCGTAATGCCGCAGTGCTGGCGGTTATTGGCAAGCATGCTCGTAATGATGGCGTCTCCAAGATAACCTTGCTCCTTAACCCAGGCACGAGCAGCTTGAGTTGGCTGCCTCGCCGAAGTACTCGTCATGGTGAAGTGATCGTTGGGCAGGTGCAGGTGTCCCAGCCAGATGGCATGAGCGAGGCTTGGAATCGGATCCGGTTGGCCATCAAACTGGGCGCCAATGCCTTCCGCGTCACCGTGCCAGTCAAACAGAAGCCGGCCAATCTGGGGGTCGAACAGGGGCCAGACGTAATTGTTTGAGCCAGGCTGGTCTTCACTGTTGTGATCACATAATACCACTGGTGCGCCTTGTTCCTTCATGCCAAGAAGCATTGAGAACCGTTGGTCATAGGCGTGGGCGCCCGAGCCAGTGGTGTACATTGTGTAATCGTGGCGCCAAGAAGATACGACGTGCTCGGCTCGGACTCGCTCTTCCCAGTCTCGGGCGGCTTGATCAAAAGCACTAAAGTATTCGACGAAGACTGCCTCCATATTTGGGGTGAGGGGTGCATGGGCATCAGTGGTCACAATAACGCTCTCAGGATGCGACATGGCTAATTTATACCACTGATTATGGTATGGTGATAGTCTTTTCGTTTGAATAATTGGCACAGCCCTGATCGGCCGTGATCATACAAGCTTTGACATGCCAGGTGCCCGGTACATTGGGGATGCTGCCAGAACTGGCATTACTCCATACAGCCGGGTAAGTTTGGCTTTGGTCGGTTGGGTAGACGGGATTGGCGTGAGTCGCCCAGACGAGTCGAAACCCGTAGGGCGCGTAGCCTTCGACGGTCCAGTGGAAGCCCCCGTTTGAAGTTGATGGTAATAATGTGATGGATCCGCTGGTTTCGGCAGCTACATTATTGGTTTCGAGTGCAATGGTATTGGAGCAGTCTGTTATCCCTGAGACGCCATTGTTGGCGGCTTGGTAAAATCCACACACTCTGAAGAACCGTAGCTGTCCATCGCCAACTTTCCAACGAGCTGATCGGGCGGTTGGACTGGCAATAAATTTATAATTGGTAGTCACATTGCCGACGGAATCACCAATGATGAGTTTGAAACCATGGCTAACGTCATAACCAGCTACATCCCAGTCTAAGAGCACCCCGTCACTCGTTGTATCGCCATCAAGCGTAAAAAATCTGCTAGGGGTGGGTATGGGTGTGGACGAAGTGTCTGGTGCTGATTTGGTTGCTGGTGTGATGCTTGGTTCCGGCGAGATAGACGTGGAGCTAATTGGTGATGGTGCGGGTGATGGTTGGGTAATGCTGTGGTTGTCGGATTTCGGCAAAGTGCGGCTATAGGCAAAAACGCCGCCAACTACTAGTAGAGTAATGGCTGTGCCGGCCAGGAGTGATGTGCGGTTGACGGCGGGTAATTTCATTCTTTTTCAATTAAAGCACAACTAAAATAAAGCGTATGTAGGGTATATTAAAAATTAGGCGCAAAGTGTTCTATTTTAGGCTTTGAGCGGTAGCAGCGCGTAACCTTGAGCGCGAATTGCTTGGATCAATTCAGGCAAAATGGCAATAGTGTTGTCGGCGTGGATGTGCATCAAAATGACGGCGCCCGGGTGCAGTTCGTTGGTGATTTTGGCGATAATTTCCTCACCGGACACGCCCTGCCAATCATCACTATCGATGCTCCAGTAGGCAATTTTCTTGCCTAAGCCATGCACAATATCCCGGATGCGTTGATTGTAGCGACCCATAGGTGGCCGAACGAACTCGGTGTCGGGGCCGCCGGTAATTTCAGCTAAGACTTCGGCACTCGATAACTCGAGGAGATTGGGATGGGTGGTGGTGTGGTTTCCGATGATATGGCCAGATTGAGCGAGCCGGTTGACCAATTCAGGATGTTGCTTGGCCCAATCGCCTTGCAAAAGAACATCGCCTGGACGTTGGCTGATTTGAGGTGCGCAAGTATCTGGTCAATTTGGCTCGCACTTCCGTAATCGTCAAACGTCAGGACAACTTCTGGGCTGTGACGATAGACGAATTTTTCATCGCGCGTGGCACCAACACGCCAGTCGGCATAGCGGCGCAAAACAGCTGATTTAGCGAATTTGAAACGGTTGCTAAAATTGATATTTGTCATAGGTGTAGAAAGTCTTGTGCTATCTTATGGATTTTGCTATATTATAGCTCTTACTCAAGAGTGTCAATGCTGGTGGATATTTCGTGAACAAAACCCTGCCATATATCAGTGTCGTCATCAATTCGTACAACGGTGCGGGTACTATCGCGCGGACTATTGATTCTTTCCGCAAACAATCCTACCCATCGGATCGTTTTGAGATAATTGTCGTTAATGACGGCTCAAGTGATGATACTGCTGATATAGCACGACTACACGGAGCGAAGGTTGTGCAACTTACCGTAAATCGGGGAATCTCGGCTGCTCGTAATGCCGGGCTCGATGCTGCTCGTGGCGAGATTTTCGTAGCCTCTGACGATGACTGTATTGCTCAAGCTGATTTGTTGGTTCACGTGGTTCGAGGCTACCGCCACGGTAATCCGCTCGGTGTCGGCAGTTTTTTGGTGCCGTCACGAGCAGCCCGGTCTTTGATTGAGGAGTACATGAACGAAACCGCCACTGGTATGGAATCGGCACTCGTGAAAACATTTGGGGGAAGTCCCCTATCTCGTTTTTGGCATTATCTCGTGACTAAAATTAAGATTCCCGCCGCTATACCAGAAATTATGCCAGTGGATGTGCTCTATGGAGCTACCGGAACATTTCGGGTGGCAGATTTGCGAGCTGTCGGTGGCTGGGACGTGGCCATGTCAGGTATTGAAGACCGAGACGTGTGTATGCGGCTACATGCAGCATTTCCGGATCGTCAATTTATGCTAATGCGCGATGCTCATATGGTGCACGATCCCGACATGAGCTTGTGGCAATATTTGCTCAGGCCATTTCGGCGGGGACCTCGTAATCTCGAGTTTCACCAGCGCTATCATTTGTTGCCACCATTATTCCCTATGCCCTTATTGGCCGCTACGATGTTGGCTTACGGCGCGTGGCACCATCCTCTGTTGGCATTGACCTTATTGCTCGTTGGCCCGCAAGTATTGTACTTCTGGTGGCCGGTGCGAGCGTATCGTCGGCGTGACGTGGGTTTGCTCTTGTTTACCTACATTCAGCTAGCCGAAGAGTCGATGGTTATTCTAGGTTTAATTCGCGGTTTACACGTCCCATCCGACATCCGTATCGTTCATTTTCGCGGATGATGTCGCGGATCATTATCGATTAAAAAGTATACAAAACTGGCTGCATGTGTGTAACATGTGGTTATGAAACCGCTTATGTATTTTTTTCGATTATTAGCTGCTCAGATAGCCGTGACATACGGTCTGTTGCTTTTTCAAACAATGGTATTGGCCGGTAACACAAAATACTTTGGAGATTCAACATTAGTTGGTAGTACCCAGCTCAATAGCAATATCTATTTGGCAAAAATTCTGCTGATTGTGGGCGTCTTGATGGGGGCAGTAGTATGGCTCGGGTATATTGCTTACAAGAGACGTTGGTTGTGGCTCGTTGGCCTGATAGTTACCGGCGAGTTGGTAGTTGTGGTTGGGACGTTGTCGATGTTGGCGAACGCAGCTCACGCTGTTAGTGCTGTAATTACTGGAGTGGTGTTGGCTAGCGCTGTGGTGGTTGCTGGTGTATTAGCAATGCGTCCAGCTGCGACGACGCGACGAAAATAGTTCAATGTAGTAAACAAATCTGGAGCGCTCTGTATTTATATACTACTTAAGCTTATAATAGGTGTGATCATTAACTTGGGAAACACACATGTACCGTCACATCAGATTCTTCAAGGATGTCTCTCTCACCGATATTCCGCAAGTCGGAGGTAAAACGCATCGCTTGGTGAAATGGTGAAACATTTAGCGCCTAAAGGTGTGAAGTTACCAAATGGTATTGCCACCACGGCTGACGCCTACCGCTATTTCCTGAAAGCATCCGGAGTTGATGCCAAAATCAAGCAACTGCTCGAGGGATTAGACGTCAAAGATGTCACTGATCTGGGTAAACGGGGCGCCAAAATTCGATCGGCCATCATGAACTCGAATCTACCTGAAGATTTCGAAGCCGAAATTCGCCAGGGCTACCAGGAGCTGGGTAAAATGTGTGGTCACGAAGACCTGGTGGTGGCTGTACGATCATCAGCCACAGCTGAAGATTTACCCAATGCGTCATTTGCTGGTCAGCAAGAAACATTTTTGAATATTTCTGGTGAGCATGAGGTGTTACACGCGACCAAAGCGTGTATCGCTTCTCTTTTTACTGACCGGGCGATCGTCTATCGAGTGGAAAATGGTTTCGATCATATGAAAGTGGCGCTGTCGGTTGGCATTCAGCAAATGGTAGCAGTACGGTCTAAAGCGGCTGGCGTGATGTTTACCATCGATACCGAATCTGGTTTCAAGGACGTGGTAGTAGTTACAAGTATTTATGGATTAGGTGAAAATATCGTTCAGGGCCGGGTTAGCCCCGACGAATACACTATTTTCAAGCCGACGATGGCTATTCTCAAAAAACGTCTCGGTGCGAAGCAAGAACGAATGGTGCCGGTATTAGGCTCCAAGACGAAAAACCTACCTGTGCCAAAAGCCTTGCAAGACAAATATGCAATCACCGATGAGCAAGTTAAAACGTTGGCGACTTGGGGGGTGCAGATCGAACAGCACTATGGCCATCCCATGGACATCGAATGGGCTTTGGACGAAGATGACGACCAATTGTATATCGTGCAAGCTCGAGGCGAGACTGTGCAATCCCGCAAAAATGTTCATGTAATCGAAGAGTATCAGTTGCAAGGCAAAGGTAATGTGCTCGTCAAAGGTACCAGTGTTGGCAATAAGATCGGGGCCGGTAAAGCCAGCAAAATCATGAATCTCAAAGACATTGCCTCCTTCCGGCCTGGTGATGTCCTGGTGACCGAAATGACCGATCCTGACTGGGTGCCGATTATGAAGATGGCAGCGGCTATCGTAACTGATAAAGGTGGCCGCACCTGTCACGCGGCTATAGTATCGCGTGAACTTGGTATTCCCTGCGTCGTCGGTGCCGGTGATGCTTCGACAAAAATCGTCGATAAAGCACCTATTACTGTAAGCTGTGCGGAAGGTGACGAGGGCTATGTGTACGCGGGCAAGCTGGAATTCAAAGTCAAGCGCACCGATGTAACCAACCTCGAGCGACCCAAAACCAAGATCATGATGAATATTGGATCGCCCGACCATGCTTTCGCCTATTCTCAGATTCCCAATGATGGCGTGGGGCTCGCCCGCGAAGAGTTTATCATCGATTCGCATATCAAAATCCACCCCCTGGCTTTGCTCCGTTTTGGAGAAGTTACCGATAAAGCGGTGCGTGCACAAATCAACGAGCTCACGGCTGGATATCGCGATAAATCGCAGTACTTCATCGACAAGTTGTGCGAAGGCATTAGTATTATCGGAGCAGCCTTTTATCCCAAGGATGTTATCATCCGGTTTAGTGATTTTCGAACCAATGAATACGCCGGTTTGATTGGCGGCAAACAATTCGAGCCCGAAGAGCGTAATCCGATGATTGGCTGGCGTGGTGCTTCCCGGTATTACTCCCCACAATACCGTGACGCTTTTGCCTTGGAGTGCAAAGCTTTCAAGAAAGCTCGGGACGAACACGGTCTCACCAACATCAAGGCGATGATTCCGTTTTGCCGTAGTTTGGATGAAGCACACAAAGTACTCGACATCATGGCGGATAATGGTCTCAAACGCGGTGAAAATGGCTTCCAAGCCTACTGTATGGTCGAAATACCGGCTAACGTGATTTTGGCAGAGCAATTTGCCGAGCTGTTCGACGGCTTCTCGATCGGTTCGAATGACCTTACTCAGTTGACGCTGGGTGTCGACCGCGACAATCACACGGTAGCTCATGTCTACGACGAGAATAATCTGGCAGTCAAATCGTTGATCGATCATGTTATCAAAATTGCCAAAGCCAAAGGTGTAAAAATCGGTTTGTGCGGTCAGGCGCCCTCAGATTATCCTGAATTTGCCCGCTTCTTGGTTGAATGTGGCATCGATAGTATATCGCTGGTTCCCGATACCATCATCAAAACGACGATTGACGTCAAGAAAACTGAAGTCAAACTCGGTCGCTAAGAAAGTGCCAGTGTGATACTAACTCATCAGCGTCGTCTCCTCCGTACCCGATTACAGCCATGGCGATTGGTGGCATTGGCTGTTGTTGGTATCTGCGCCAGCGCTGGCATAATTATTGTGCTTCTAGCGAGGGCGGCTGGGCCGCCAGCTGCCTTTGAGGCCGAATCGGGGACAGCATCGGGTTCTGCGACGGTACGGTCGGTAGTTGGCTCCTCGGGTGGATCAGTGGCGACATTTGGTAATGTCGGTGAACCAGATATAACCGTCGCCATTGCTGGTGACATCCAAAACCAACCGCCGATCTTAGATATGGACTGCAAACTTCAGATTTAATCGCCCAGACGATTATACCCGATTATGTGTTGGCGCTGGGTGATCTGCAATATGATTCAGGAACCTCCAGTGAATTTGCCACCTATTACTCTAAATCTTGGGGCGGGCGGCTATCAAAATTTGACGTACCCGACTCCGGGCAATCACGAATATAATTCGAATAACGCAGCGCCATACTATTCCTACTTTGCAGCAGTGAATAATCAGATCAATGGCAAGCCCGTATCAGGGCCGGCTCAGTTGGGCTACTATGCCTTTGACGTTGGTACTAATTGGCGGTTTTATAGTATGAACTCCGAGGCCAATACTACCGAGCAAACTGCATGGTTGGTAGCAGATATGGCAGCACATCCGAAAACTTGCAGCCTGTTATTCACTCATCGACCATATTGGGATTTCAGTACAGAGCACGATGGCGAGGCTGCCAGTACCCTGCCCTGGTTGAAGGCGTTTTATGATAATGGCGGTGAGCTGGTCTTTACTGGCCATGAACACAATTATCAACGGTTTGTACCAGTCAATCCGCACACGAACCAATCGGACACGGCGCGCGGGTTACGATCGTTCGTGGTGGGTACAGGTGGAACGACCAATTTGTATAATACGTTTGGATCGACTGTAAACAATGCCCAAAATTTGGTTGCCGTGTCGAATGGGACGACCTGGGGTGTTCTGAAGCTTACGCTAAAACCCGGTAATACATATGATTGGTTATTTATGCCGGTGAACGGCGCTAGTTTTACTGATTCAGGTAGTGGTACCTGTCATTGAGTCGATAATTCGAGTGAATTGAAGATGGCGACAATTTCTGCGTTTAAGAGAGTGTCGTAGTTTTGCTGTTCGCCGGTGCAGGCCATTAGCGTGCTGACGGGCCCATTTAAATAAAATATTTGTTCAGAGAGTTGGCGGCTACGGCTTCCGGCTTCAGTTTTCGTGGTGGTGACAGTGGCCGACATAGCGTTACAACCACGTCCACTGATAGTTAGTACCGACTGTTTGCTTCCAGGAGAAGCTGCAACTTTGATTTCAAATTTGGACTCTGCTTGGGTGTCGATACTATATCTCCATAGGCTACCGGCAATTGATCGCTGAATCCGGCCGGTTGGAGATGAGCTGGGTGTTGGCGATGGGTTCATACTTACGTCCGATCGCATCGATTGAATTAGCATGAGACTAGCGCCGCCAATACCAATGACTATGACGACGATGAGTGTGAGCAAAAAAGTTTTGAGTTTCATGATGTGTTTAGCATAACTGCTTTTATCCTAAATGAGGAGGTTTATTGTTACTGGCTCTGGATTTGGTTTCGGTGACTGGGATTTGAGATGAATTGGCGAATAATTTTGTAGGTGTCGAGATCAAAGGCCGGGAACGACTGGGTTTGGTCATCGGTGAGGCACCAATTATTGATAGTAAGCTGGCCGTGATGACCATTGGCATGATTGACTTCCGTGACGACAATTGGCCCAGGATACGGCCACGAATGTAGGCGTTGATGTTCAAAGGCGGCTTCGAAGCGGGAGTTGTATTCGGCGGGTGACTCTATGCCCAAACAGGCACCATGGCATTTGTGAAGTTGATACTGAAAACAGGCTGCGGTGGCTTTTTCGAGCCCCATCAGTTTGGGGCACAACAAAAAATTGCGAGCAGTCGTGTGCAAGCTTCGACGAGCGGCACCCGTAGTGGCGTAAACTGCCATGACATCACCGGTTTGGTTTGGATCAATAACCGAGTTATCTAAACTCAAGCGCCAATAGCCTTGATCATCGCGGAGGCGGATAGCCCGGGTGACGGTTTGTCGGCGGCGTAATTGCCGATTGTAAAGTGGTTGGAGTTCTTTGACGAGCTGCGACTCTAAGAGTAAGGCGCTGAGTTCGCCAGCTGTCGGAATCGTGCGAATGTGCCGGATTTGTTGCGAGATTTTAAGCTCAACGGTCGATGAATGATAATCGGCAAAATGCGAGATTACCCGGGCGCGAATATTGATACTTTTACCGACATAAAGCGGTTGCTTGTACTCATCTTCGAAAATATAGACACCGGGACCGCTTGGCAATTTAGCTGTGATCTTGGCATTGAGATTACTTGGAAGTGACGGGTGTTTGAGCTGTCGTTTGATAACATTTTCAATGGTATCAAGGTCAAATTCACTGTGGACGATTTGATAAAATTGCCAGATGGCGTCGGCGTCAGCTAGCGCTCGGTGACGATCTGGCGTGATAATGCCGTGCCGCTCGATGATGGTTTGGAGATTATGGCGGCGGTATTGAGGATACAACGCCCGCGATAACCTGACCGTACAGAGCAAAGCTGGATTAAATGTAGCCCCCAGCCGGTCAAATTCCATCTTCAAGAATCCATGATCAAAATGGACATTGTGAGCAATGAAGATGGCGTCTTCTAATATTTCAGCCAATTCTGGGGCAATGCTAGCAAATTGGGGAGCTGTACTGATATCGGCGGTGGTGATACCGGTCAGCTGGGTTATGCTAGCGGGCACTGCAGTAGCGGGATTGACGAGCGACTGAAACGTGCGTACAACCCTCCCCTCTTCGACGCGAATAGCTCCCACTTCAAGTACCCGGCTATTGGCAGGGTGGCCACCGGTCGTCTCGATATCTACAAATACCAACGGTTGCTTCATACTGCTCATGATAGCAGTACGGCATTTTGTACGGCAAGTGGTTGTCGAAACTAGTTAGCGGCGGCGCATCGCACTATTGAGGCATTGCTGCATGAGTTTTTCGGTGGGAGCAAAGTCGTCAGTGAGTCGGGTGCCATTGCTCAAATCAGGTTCAATCACGCCATTCACATTGGCTGTCCAATCGAGTGCTTGGCGACTGTAGATGCCGATAAAGTTTTGGTAGATTTGGGGATCAGGATGGCTCGATGGCAAATATTTACTATGCCTGAGGGCGCTGGTGTATGACTGATGAATGGCAGCCAAATATGGCCGGCATGTCTTGGTGTTACCGATGACATTGACCAATACATTGCCAGATGGCTTGACGATACGGCTAAGCTCGGCGGCATATTCCACAGTAGTGAGACTAAACGGCACTGAGTAATCGCTATAAACGTCCACGATGACGATGTCATATTGTTCAGGGTTGGCTTGAGCGACAAAGCGGCGGGCGTCGGTACCAAAACTACGGACATTTGGAAGCGCTTCGTAGTCGAGATATTTGGTGGCAATCTGTTCGAGCTTTGGGTCAATTTCGACCACATCTACGGTCGATGATGAGTAGAGACGACCGAGATATTCGGGTAGCGTATAGCCACCACCGCCCAAGATCAAAATATGCTGATGACTAGGTGCAGCCGCTGTGACTCGTGCGAGATTCTTGGTGTAGGTAAATAACAAGTCATCAGGTGAATCTTTCGACACTCCTGATTGTAGCCCGTATGGTCCCATCAGAATACCCCGGGAGAGAATGCCATGGTAATTGATATCGCGAATGTCATAGTGAGGCGTACTGGTATCAAGCTGCACGACAATGTCGGCGTTGGCGTTTTGGGGTAAATACATTCCAAGCAATATGATAATACCGACGGTGGCCGCTACCCGGCGGATCCAATCTTGTTTGGGTACCAGTAACCAACTAAGCGCAATTACCAATATGGTTAGTACGATCAGGGTAGTTCTGGAACCGACAAAGTCGAATAAGACGAAGCCAGTAGCAAAAGTGCCGGTGATGCCGCCGAGTGAATTGAGAGCGCCTAAGGTGGCCACGGTACTACCGGAATTGTCGAGTGACTTGAGGGCTTGTTTGACGAGATATGGACTGATCATGCCGAGGACCAGGCTGGTGGGGGCAAATAACAGCAGAGCGGCCACCACGCCCTGGAGCCGGGGGTCGCCGATGTTTCGGGTCACAAGTTCCAGTATGAGAGCAGTAAGGGCTAAGGTGACCGTGATAGCCAATCCAGAGAGTAACAGGAGCCAGGCGATATCACTGGTATGGTGCCGGGCGTCGGCGAGGCGTCCTCCCAGCCAATAACCCAAAGCCAGTGCGGCAATCATAGTGCCGATGACACTGGTCCAGACATACATTGACGTGCCCAGACTGGGTGCCAACAAGCGGGCGGCCACCAATTCGAACGCCATCAGGGTGAATCCAGCACCGAAACTGATGATACTAAATTTAGCCAGTTTACTCACTGCGCATATCGTTTATGGGGTTACGGCGGACATTTGCTAGGAGTGGAATAAGAGCGCCAAAGAGGGCTGTTAGCAATACAAGTCCAAAAATGAGCAATAAATCGGTTGCACTCCAGCCGATAAGATGGAATTGCTTATTGAGATCGGCTGTATTGAGGGCAGTGGCGGCTTCGACACTCAGGGTGGCGGTCGTCTTGATATCAATCGTGAGGGCGACGATTGCACCCACCACCATAGCAAACCCAAAACTTAGTACCCCCAGCATTAACGCATACACAAGATAGATCTGGCCAATGTGGAGACGAGTGGCACCTAATGCTCGGAAGACACTTGTCTCTTTGCGTGAATCGGCGATGACTTTACCGATTGTGCCCATAGTGATCAGAGCGGATAAGCCAGCAATAATGCTGAGCAACCAGATAAACACATTTTGGGTAGCAGAGCGAGCTTCATAGAGTACGGCTAAGGGATTACCATATGGCATCACAGTATAGTCTGTCGGTCGATCACAGCGATCGTTGTTTTCAAATTTGCAGCCTTCATTCGTAATAAACTCTTTCTGATGCTCTCTATCGGCAAATTCAACGATGCGCATGGTACCCCCATAACGTCGAGGCTGTCTTGAATATCCATTTTGCCAAAAATCGGATGCTGGCTGATAGCACTGGTTGGAACGATCCAGCTCGAAACTTGAGTGCTCGTCAAAATCGATTGCACCAGTGCGCTGATACTGAAGCCACTTGCAAACGCATTTGGTACAGTCATGAGACCGACAATTCGGAATTTGATCAGACTCGTTTGAGCTGGCTCACGGCCAAATTGACTGTCGAATTCAGCAGTTTTGGCGGCTATTAATTTTGTCTGCGCATCCCTGGCATCGCGGGTAACTGTTACCGGTAAGCAGGGATCTTTGGGAATCTGATAGACAACTTCGGGCAAAACATATCCCGGCTCATTGGCATGAGCGGCAATATCTTTAGCCTGTGCAGTGGCTTCGGCGAATCGATTTTGGGCGGCAGGGTTACGATAGCATCCTTGAAACGAATAATTCATGGCTTTTGTACGCAATTGCTTGAGGTGATCCAATTGATCTCGAGACGAGGCGGTCGCCGATAGTGCCGAAAGTCCTACCAGCTTTTCGGCAGCTGTCGTGGTGACGACAATCGGTATGACATTGTCGTCTGTACTCATATTGGCACCAGGTAAGATGAGATCAGATATCATGTTGTCGTTTAGCCCAGTAATCTGCCCGCCAATGTTTTGCATGACATCATTCCCAGAATATGATTTCATCTCAATTTCTTCGCTCGGGAGGATTTCGGTGTTACCGACAATGGCATTGAGACTGATAGGCTCGATTGGTCCAGATAACGGGTGCGTTTCAAATGTATTAATTGCTCCGTGACGACTGGCGGCTTCGCTGACTGCTCGCGGATAGGCTTGAGTGTCAGTCAATTCCTTGATGGCTTGAATACTGGCTGGATGGGACGGGTTGAGCATTTTCTTGGTTTTGCCAGAAGTATCTTTAAACCCTTCCGCTAGGGCAAAAGGTTTATCCTCAGTTTCACTGGCGTACGGTATACCCATCTTTTTGGCTGCCGCTTTTTTTTTGGCGATAGTTTCTTCATATATAGTGGTTGCTCGTGCGAGGATTTTGTAGTTTCAGCTGAGTCTGGTTGGCTGGGGTCTTGGTAGTACGACATCGAGTAATGACTCGTCATGACATAGAAACGCTTAAAAACACCCTCGTTGGTATAGGAAGTAATACTGTTAACGAGTCCCCGCACGGTCAGAGACGCAATAATTAATACGCTAAACAATAGACCAGACATTATGAGCGTAATTGATAATCTGACGCGTCGGGTACGCAATTTTGTGGATGCCAGAATCAGGTTGTCTTTGAATGACATCATGACATTACTCCCCATCATGCATCGTTATGACTCGATCAGCACTGGACGCTATTTTGGCATCGTGAGTCACGATGATGACGGTGGTGCCAAAGTGGTCGCGCACGTGATGAAACAAGTCGATAATAGCGCTGGCATTGGCCGAATCGAGATTGCCGGTTGGTTCATCGGCCAGTAAAATGCGCGGTTGATTGACGAGGGCCCGGGCAATGGCGGCCCGTTGCATTTGGCCACCTGATAATTCATTGGGTAGATGCTGGAGACGGTCAGAAAGACCGACGGCTTCGGCTAAAGTCTTGAGTTGACTGCTTCTTTGGGCGGCCGGCATGTGGCGAAACATGGCTGGTACTTCGAGGTTGCGACTGACATTGAGAAAGGGTTGCAAATAAAAGAACTGGAATACAAAACCGACTGTTTGACCGCGATAGCGAGATAAGGCGCTGTCGGACAGTTTGGTGAGATCATGACCGGCGACGGTGATCGTGCCCGTATCAGGCTTGTCGAGTCCGCCAATGAGATTGAGCAAGGTACTTTTGCCGGAACCACTGGCGCCGGTAATGGCGACGAATTCATGCTCTGCCATCGTCAGGCTGACATTGGTGACAGCACTAATTTGCTGCGATTTACTCATTTTGTAGCGGCGAGAAATGTCGCGCAGTTCGATAATGGCTGGACCGGTCGGCTGATGTCGCGATGGCTGACGGGCAGTTGGGCGGACAAAATTGACCTGGTCATTGATGGCTTTGATCAGCTGGTGTTCGTCACCGTCAAAAGCAGCTAAGGCACTGTCTAACGCGGTTTGTTGGTCCGACGACAAATTAGCTGGCATATGCGTATTCTAGCATAAGCGCTACCAGTCTGTATCGTCGGCAGCCTTAAGCGCAGAATTAAGCGCCATCACGAGGTGTTGGTTCGTAAGTTGGTTTTGGCTTGTTAGCGTATCAGCCATTTGACTAATGATATAAGCAGCTGTAGTGAGACCAATTAAGGGATTTGTTGCATGTTGGATCCACCATGTACTGAGAATGGCAGACAGTGCGACCGGAGCGTTGACCAATATTGGTTGAACTGGCGTGACCGTATGGCCTTCGTCGGTAGCAATGATTAGCTGGGGTCCGATCAGGGCCACGCTTACTGGTAGTTCCAGCCTGAGAGCGGACACCAATCGAAGCTTATGGGTGAGCATATTCTGGTGTGGTGCCAACCCGATACCCAATTTTCCGGCCAGTCGTGTAGCTTCAGTTTGGTTCAATATGAGTAAATTGCGCGGATTAGCCGCCAGTATTTGCGGATTTTGGCGTAAGGCAATTAAACCGTCACCAAACAAGGCAATCGGTCGATTTGATAGCTTTAGGAGGTGTTCCAGAGCAATGGTGGTATCGGAATTGGCCGACAGATCCCAGCCAAATGCCAAACCGTCGGCATCTTCAGACGATTGGATAATTGACTGTATAGCGGCTTGCGCGATAGAGCCGGCTGGCGTGGCTGGTACAAAGCTGACACCTGGTGCAAAGCCAACCAATCGTTGGAGACTGTCGGGCAATATGAGCTCGCAACTGCCGAGGCCAGCGGCTTCGGCCAAGCTCGACCAACCGGCAGCATTGGCGAAGGACTGTTTGTGTCCGCCAATGGTCACGAGCCGGCCACCAGCCCGGCTCAGGCGAGTCAATGGTCGGTTGTACAACGCCTGTGGGTATAGCGGCTGGTTGGTTTGAAATTGGTGGGTAAATTGAGCCATAACGGGTGTATCATACCATTATGCAGCGAACACCTATGGTAGAAGTATCAAATTTGCAGGTTAATTTTGGTCAAACGCCAGTGGTGCGCGACTTATCCTTTCGGGTAGAGCGCGGTCAGACTATGGCTTTTTTGGGTGCCAATGGCTCTGGTAAAACCACGACTATTCGCGCTTTGCTGGGAATTATAGAGCCGAATGCAGGTTCGTTATTGATCGATGGTCAGCCCTACCGATCTGACCGCAGCGGTATGTTGGGGTATTTGCCCGAGGAACGGGGCTTGTATAAAAAGAGTCGGTGCTGGCAACAATGCAATATTTTGGACAGCTCAAAGGTTTGTCGGCGTCTGCAGCTCGGGAGTGGTCTACTACCTATTTGGCTCAAGTCGAAATGAGCGACTTAGCTAAACGCCGGGTCGAAACGTTGTCGGGTGGTCAACAGCAAAAGATTCAGCTCGGCGTGACTTTGATTGGCAACCCATCCCTGCTCATTTTGGATGAACCGACCAAGGGGTTTGATCCCGTCAACCGCAAGCTATTACTCGATATGGTTGCCACCCATGCCAAAGCTGGAGCCACGGTGATATTGGTCACTCATCAAATGGAAGAAGTGGAGCGGTTATGCGACAGTGTCTTGTTGCTCAAAGACGGTCGCAATTATATATCAGGTGATATCGATGAGGTTAGACGAAAATTTGGTGAGCCGATAATTGATCTCGAATTTCAAGGTCAGTTGGTAGAACAGGCCAAATCCTATCGGATTAAACGTCGATCTGGACGCCAAGCGGAGCTTGAATTGACGGCTCATGCGGATACGGCTGCAGTGTGGCGGGAGTTAGCAGCACAGCCCAAGCTCGTAGTAACGCGCTTTGAACAGCGCATGTCACGTATTGATGATATTTTCTTACGTATATACCAACACGATCAGGAGACCTCATGATGTCACATCGTCAAAGCTTATTAGGTCGCTGGTGGATAGTGTTTTGGTTTGAGCTGTGGCGAAGCATTAGTAAACCGAGTTTTTGGGTTCGGACATTAGCCGTACCGGTGATGATTGCAGCTATTTTAGCGTTGTCGGTGTTTTCGGCCAAGGTCGGTACCGATGCTGATGAAGCGCTCAAAGCCAGTAAATTTGATTTCAGTGTGATTGACGCTTCGGGGGTACTTATCGCCGGCAGTTGTGACGGCCAGCGGTGGAACAATTGCCAGCGATGTGCAGTCTGAGCGCGATAAAGTTATCGCAGGTCAATTGCCGGCAACTATTTATTATCCCAAGGATCCCTTTACCCAAAAACGGTGGTGGTAGCGGCTGAGGCCGGACTCATGGACAACAATAAATACACCGGTTTAGCCCAGCAACTGATGGAAGCTAGTCTATCGATGAGACTGGGCTCGTCTGATGCCTTACAGCTCTTGCAAGGCGGCATCAATATTGACATGTCGACCTATCAAGAGGGTCAAAAACAAAGGGTTTTGGACGAGTGGTGGCGCCGGGTCTGTTTCTGGTACTGATGTATGTGGTGATCGTACTCTTGGGTAATCAAATGCTAACGAGCACCACCGAAGAAAAAGAAAATCGAGTGGTTGAGCTATTACTGACGAGCGTTCCAGCAAAAACTCTTATGAGCGCCAAGATTTGGGCACTTGTCAGCATGGGACTGATTCAGATAGCGGCTATATTGCTGCCAATGATTGTAGCGTATGTCGGGTGGCGGGATCTTTTGAAATTACCGGACTTTGATGTATCGAGCATTAGTCTGGCCCCGGGGCCAATTGTGGTTGGGGCGGTTCTCTTAGCTGGTGGTTTTCTGATGTTTACGGGACTTCTCGTAACAATAGGGGCGGCGGTTCCCACTGCCAAGGAAGCCAGTGGCTATTTTGGGGCGCGATTATCGCTATGTTTTTGCCGTTTTATGCACTAACCGCGATTGTATCGTCGCCTGGCCAACCATTAGTGCAGGTTTTGACGTACTTTCCGCTCACGGCCCCTATTACCTTGATGCTACGTAACGCGGTTGGCAATGCTAACTGGCCAACGTTGATTATTGGCATTGTTATCGTCTGGCTCAGTGCGCTGATCCTGATGCGACTGGCTATCCGGACATTCCAATACGGATCATTGGAATACGCTCGCAAACTGCGAATCGGTGAACTTATTCGTAGCGTAAGGAATTGATCGGATCTTGACGGGACGCTCTGATCGCCGGTAGTGTACCGGCGGCAAAGGCTAGCCCCATGACGATAGCAACAATGGGTGCCACCGACTGTAAGGTAAAACTCAATGGCTGGAGACCTGAGAGGTCTTTGAGTAAGCCGTTCATAAGTATCTGATTGATGCCAAAGCCGGTAGCGACGGCGAACATAACACCGAGAAAGCTACCCCAAAAGCCCAAAATGACCGCTTCAAACGAAAACAACAGGAAAATTTTGCCGGAATTCATACCCATGGCTTTCATGAGCCCAATTTCTTTGGTGCGCTCCTGGACACTCATCAACAGTGTATTAATAATGCCAAAACCAGCGGCCAGTAACGCGATGATAGCAAAGCCGTTTAAGACCGCAATAATGCCATTGATGACCGTCTTGATGACGCCGATCTGATCCTGGACTGTCATGCCGTCAAACCCTAATTTTTTGAGGTCGGCTTTGACTTGTGTGAGTTTACTGGCTGGTAATTCTGACTTCAGACGGGCAGTAGCTACCTGGAAATATTTGCTGACGCTGTCGGGTGCACCCTGGTTCTGGAGTGTCACGAGTTTGTTCATGGCTGCTTGATTAACATAGATAAAGCCGGACGTGAGAATGCTTTTTTGGGATACGCCGACGTTGGCAATAGCGAGGGTAACCGCATCACCCCGGCCATTGGTTAAACCGATAGTGATTTGCTGATTAACGCTGGCGCCAGCATCGGTAAAGCCTAAGGCTTTGGCGTAATTGCTGGGAATCATCATTTGGGGGACATCTGAGTCGTTGGTCGGCATTTGGCCGACTTCGGTAGCGTGTTTCTCGCCGTCCAACAATAGATTTAAATTGCCAACCAATTTTTGATTGTTGGGACCAGAAACGTAGTCCATAGCTGCTTGGCGATAGGCGGTGACTGACTCAATGCCATCGATTTTACGGAATTTTTCAAGATCAGCTTCGGTCATGAGGGCAATTGTGCGATTACCCTCAGACTCAATGTTTTGAGTCTTTTTGGTGGCATCATACGTTTTGGGTGGATCATTGGGCGAGCTAAAGCCATTATCGGTGGTGGGCATGATGAGCAAGACATCTTCGGCTCCTAAACTGCCAAGTTGGTCGTCAATGTAGTGCGAAATACCCTTGCCCAGTCCGGTGGTAAGCGTAAGGGTGAAAGCACCAATGAATATAGCCAGAATCGTCAAGATGGTGCGCAATTTTGACCGGAAGGTATTCGTACTGGCAGTGCTGATGATGTCAAATAATTTCATATTGTTACTCTCCGGACAGGAGTGGCGATCTGCCCATCTTTGATAAACACTTGGCGATTACAACGTCTGGCTAAATCGGCATCATGAGTCACGATTACCAGGGTGATGCCGCGTTCAGAATTGAGGCGAAAAAGTAGATTCTCGACCAGTTGTCCGGTGGCTGAATCTAGGTTGCCAGTCGGTTCGTCAGCAAAAATAATTTTGGGGTCGTTGACCAGAGCCCGAGCAATGACCACCCGTTGTTTTTGACCGCCAGACAAGTCGCCCGCGTTGGCTTTGGCCTTATCGGCGAGGTCGACTTGCTCGAGGACTTCGAGTGCTCGTTGTTTACGCTGACGCCGGCCCATACCGGCAATTTTGAGCGGTAACATGACATTGTCTAAGACTGAGCTTGATGCATTGAGAAAAAATTGCTGGAAAACAAAACCAAATGTTTGATTGCGCAGCCGGGCTAAATCACGGCTCGACATGTCGGAAGCCAGCTTGCCATTGACCGAAAGCACACCGGCAGTCGGGCTATCGAGTAATGCCAAAATATGCATAAGGGTACTTTTACCGGAACCACTTTTGCCGACGATTGCGATAGTTTCGCCTTCATGTACTCCCAAAGATACCTCTGAAAGGGCAGTAAAGGCGTTGGTGCCGCGACCATACGTCTTGGAGATGTGATCAGCCTGAATGAGGGTACGAGAAGCTTGGTGCATAGTGATCACTAGTATACCGCTTGCGCAAACGTTTAACTAGGCGTGGCGGTTTGGTAACGGAAGGTCGTCCATTTCAGCAAAATTGAGGCTCTCGTAGTATTCAGGTTGACGACGACCCAAATGGTGTCGTTCCACCAATTCGTCGGCAATTTCCGGATCAAATCCCAACCGGATAATAGCCTGAGATTTACCGACATCATCGAGTTGATTGGCGCCGAGAATTTCACTCAGACGCTGTTCTTGGAATCGTTGGTCACGATTATTCATGATGCACACACCTCGTATTACTTGTAAGCCATGATAGTGCTTATAACCGGCAGTATCACTGGTAGAAGTTACAAGTTTTGCGGCATAATAGGAGGGTTATGCGAGTAGAACTGTCAGTCGAGCAAGCCGCCGCTATCCAGCAAATTGGAACCTGGTATCGAGGAAACACGTCACCATTTTTGACTTTGGGCGGTTATGCCGGTACCGGCAAGACTACGCTTATAGGATATTTGCGCCAAGCATTAGGCGATTTAGACGAGTCAGCCAAAGTTGGTTTTTGTGCATACACCGGCAAAGCGGCTCGGGTTTTGGCTGCCAAATTACGTGATACCAGCGCGGTTCGGCGCGGCGATAGTGTTGGCACTCTGCATAGTCTGATTTACGATGCCGAAGACGCTGGTGGTGGTACGGTGCGCTGGGTGCGCAAAGACAAGCTCGATCGCAATCTCATCATTGTCGATGAAGCATCAATGGTCGACGAGTCAATCTGGAATGATTTATTGGCATTTGGTATACCTGTGCTGGCGGTGGGCGATCACGGCCAATTGCCGCCGGTGGGTTCGAGTTTCAATTTGATGGCCGCTCCGCACGTGAAGCTGGAAAAATTTGGCGGCAAGCAGCGCAATCACCAATTATCGAAGTAGCGACATTGGCTCGTCAATCCGGCATTATTCCAGTGAAAGAATACGGTCCGGGCGTTCGTAAACTCGATCGGCGTGAGCCCGAATCGGGTCAAATCGTCGAAGAATTACTGGCTGGAGATATTAGTAACTTGTTGGTTTTGTGTGGTTACACCAACACGCGTTAAGCTCAATCAAGCCATGCGCAATATGCGCGATCATACCTCGAGCGGTCCCGAGAGTGGCGACATAGTTGTGTGCTTACGCAATAACCGTATCAAGCATTTATACAATGGCATGCTCGGGACCGTTTCGCGCATGATTCCGTCAACTGACGATTCGCTGGGTCAATGGTATGAAGCTCAGATAGACTTGGCGGGTGAAGATTACGAGTACGATGGCTATGCTCTCAGGAGCCAATTTGGGGCCGCCGAAACGGTGCGCGATGTGCCGCTGGCTCCTGACAACAGCCGGGGTGATCTCTGGGATTTTGGCTATGCCCTGACGGTGCATAAAGCCCAAGGTTCGCAAGCGCCGCGCGTCATCGTGTTCGAAGAGCGTTTTCCACGGTCCAGTGACGAAGATTGGCGACGATGGCTCTATACTGCAGTTACTCGGGCGGAGTCCGAATTGACGATAATTGGTAATTAATGCTTTTTCAAAAGTTCTAGAATGCTTATGCGAATCCAAAATAAGCCGAGGATCCACAGGGCACATAGAAACGCCAATGGTTGAAACGTCCAGGACCCAACAGCGGTAGCGAGTGTCAGTACGATCAAAAGGGCGGTCCAATCCAGTCTCAATCCTTCACGATGTCGAATAGTTTCTTCGGACGCGCGTGCAAATTCGGCGCCAGTGGCGACCATGGTCCAACCACCAATCAGCGCTACAATTACCGTCAATACGACTTTGAGTGGGCTGACCTCAAGATAGGCATTGGTAGCTAAAAACAAGAATGCACCACCAAGACTAGCAAACATCATGAGACTACCGAAGATAATGGCTAAGCTGCCAAACAAATGAATGTCGCGTAAATATGATTGCGCTGATGCCATAACCCTAGCATAACGCAAAATCTGTACTATGATAGCTTATGGATAAATACTTAGCCATCAATGAAGGAGCTCCATGGACGAACAAGAAGACCAAACGACGCTGCAAGCTGTTCACCGCTTAATGATCGAGATGGTGGAAACGCGCCAAAAGATGAAAACGGTCAAAGACCAGCTCAAAGACGTGATGGAACAAAATGATGAATACCGGGCAATTGCCGAAGAGCTCAAAGGCTTATCCGAGAAACGGGCTCGAGCCAAAAAATTATTGGAATCTGATAAGGATTTCCAGCTGGTAAACTCGGAGTTGGAAGAGCTGAAATTCAAATTCAAAGACCTCCAAGAGATTATGAGTCATCATCTGGTGACGTATTTCAGTGAGACGCAAGCTACCGAAATAGAGACTCCTGATGGTGACAGCATGCAAGTAGTTGTCAGCGCTAAACTCGGTAAATCAACGGCTTAGCGGCTTAGCGGGCAATCGTCTGCTTGACGATCTGGGTGTCATCAACGCGGCACGCCTGCCACAACCCTAGTTTGTCCTGCTTGGCAGTGGCTTCAAGTTGGCGAAAATCATCAATTTTGGTGTAATCAAAACCGGTATAGGCAAAGCCGTAACCGTCGGCTATGAGTTTGGCGTTGACTAGGGTACCGTCTGCTAAATATACATAACGCAGTAAGCGGCCGTATTTGTCCCGGTTGGAGTCGCGAGCGTCTGCTTCGAGGCGGACTTTTTGTCCACTCAGCAATTTGGTTGTAAAGTCGGCAGCGGTCTGTCCGAAGCATTGCACAGGACGGCGGGGATCATGTGTTTCGGGAGTATCGACAGCCGATAAACCTGACTGTCTCTTGCTGACCGGCCATAGCGACGGCAATGGTGTCGCCATCAAACACCTGAACGACTGTCACGAGACCTGGCTGGAGCTGCTGTAATCTGTCGCCCAAGGTATCGCCAGATTCGGGGCTATCGAGGGTATCGACTGTTGGTGACGGATTGGTGGCCGCGGGAGTAACCCGGCTCGCCAGATAATAGGTTGTGAGTAAAATAGCTGCCACCAGGGCGACGAGGGCAATGATTCGTCGATGGGTATGAGTGGTCGTGTTTGGGTATTTGTGCGGCATTTCCCTATCTTGCCACGAAGTGGTGAGGCTGACAATGTGTGAAGCGATATTGTCAGTTCGACCTGATCTGGCGTAAGATATATATTAAGTAACTATAAAGGGACAAATAAAAGTAATGATGAAGGATTTCAAAGCGTTCTTACTACGGGGCAACGTCGTAGATCTAGCAGTTGGTGTCGTCATTGGTACTGCTTTTGGAGCGATCGTAAGCTCCATCGTGGCAGACTTGATTATGCCGTTAATCGCAGTCGTGGGCGGATTACCTGATTTCAGTGGTCTGTCTTGGAAGGTCAATGATGTCACTATTTCGTATGGCAATTTCTTAACAGCACTGGTGTCGTTCGTCATTGTGGCGGCTGTGATCTTCTTCTTCGTGGTACGACCCATGAACACTCTATTGTCTCGTATGCAAAGTGGTAAAGAGGAAGAACCTGAGCCCAAAGACCCACAAATCGAAGTATTGGAAGAGATTCGTGATCTCTTGAAGAAGCGCTAAACTTTTTGGAAGCGTATCGACGTGAAATCGTTGAGATGGCGAGGGCGGTCTATGAGGCCGCCCCGCGTCATCATGTCTTAAAAGCGGCTGAGTTTATGTTTGCCGGCGACAGTAGCCGGACTGTGGCCGAAGAAGCTACCCTTGATACTCCAAACGGCAAAATCAGAATCGCGTATTCGCAGCCCGCTGAACGACCACCATTTGAATGGCACTGGGAAATAACGTCTGATATGGGTGAGGCCGACTTCTTCAAGCACTATTTAATACGCGAAAATGACGTCGTGTTAGCCCAAAAACGGGTCTTAACACCAATTGATGACTTCCATGCCGGTATTGTGCTGGGCGACTTGCGGGCTGCGCTTAAGCATGCCCGCCCGCAGTAAGTACCTGCTTGTCGATAATGGCACCAGAAGCGTTCGTCTTGTAAACGATGGCTTGACCAGTTCCAATTTCGAGCTTTTCGACAGCTTGATCACTCAGATTGTCTAAGTATTTGACCAAGGCGCGCAAGGTATTACCATGGCTCGATACCAGTACGTTGTGCCCGGCTTTGAGGTCGGCAAGGATGGTTGACTGATAATACGGTACTACTCGCTCATAGACGTCCTTGAGGGTTTCGCCACCTGGTACGGGTTCGTCCCATGACCGACGCCAAGCTGTGAATTGGTCATCACCAAATTCAGCTTTGCCTTCCCATTTATTCTTGCCAGTCAGATCGCCATAATCACGTTCGTTTCAAGCGGCATGGTGTACGATGTCGATATGTGGTTGACCCGCTGCAGCTAGCGCTAATTCGCCAGTCCGGATAGCCCGCTTTAGGACTGAGCTGTAAGCTTTCTCGAGCGGTTGACCAGCTAACGCTTGCTTGACGGTATGCCCGGCCGCTGTGGCTTCGGATTCGCCTTTGGCGGTTAGATCGACGTCGGTCAATCCGGTCCATTGTCCCAGTTCGTTCCAGGTTGATTGACCATGCCGGATAAGTATGAGCAAGCTCATGACCACTCCTCTTCGGTTTGCTTGACGGCTTTTTTGCCTGGGTACCGAGCGTGGTCGCCCAGCTGTTCTTCGATGCGCAGGAGTTGGTTGTATTTGGCGACTCGATCGGTGCGCGATAATGAACCAGTTTTTATCTGTCCGGTGCTTAAGCCCACCACGAGATCGGCGATGGTGGTGTCTTCAGTCTCACCAGAGCGATGCGATATGACGGCCGTGTAACCAGCTTCATGGGCCATATGAACAGCTTCTAGGGTTTCGGACAGCGTACCAATTTGATTGACCTTGATCAGTATGGAATTGGCTACGTTTTTGGCGATGCCTTTTTTCAGGAATGAGGTATTGGTAACAAACAGATCGTCGCCGACGAGTTGCACTTTGGCGCCAAGTTTGGCGGTAAGTGTCTGCCATCCAGTCCAGTCGTCTTCGGCGAGGCCGTCTTCTATGCTGATTATGGGGTACTCGTGCACTAATGTGCTTAAATATTCAATCATCTCGTCGCTGGTGAGTTGTTTGCCGTCTACGTGGAGATCATAAATGTCGTCGTGGTAAAACTCGCTTGATGCCACGTCGAGGCCTAAGGCAATTTGTTTGCCAAGATCATAGCCAGCCATTTGAACGGCTTCGGCGATGAGTTGTAAGGCTTCGGTGTTACCGCCTTTGACGGCTGGAGCGTAGCCACCTTCGTCACCGACAGTTGTGGGATAACCATGAATTTTAAGCACTTTACCTAAGGCATGGAATACTTCGGTACCCCAGCGCAAGCCTTCGGAAAACGATGATGCGCCAATGGGTAAAATCATGAATTCCTGAATGTCAGTCGAGCTCCAGTCCGTGTGGGCGCCGCCGTTGATGATGTTCATCATGGGTACTGGTAGCTGGGGATCTTGAACGCCGGGAGCAAGTTTTGGAAATATTCCCACAATGGCACATTGTCGGCCGCTGCTTGAGCCTTGGCGGCAGCCAATGATACGGCCAAAACGGCATTGGCACCGAGGCGGCTTTTGGTGGGAGTGCCATCAAGCTCAATAAGGGTTTTGTCGAGCACATCTTGATCAGCGGCATCGAGACCGATAATGGCATCGGCGATTTCTGAATTGACGTGACCGACCGCTTTAGCGACACCTTTGCCGTTATAGGCATTGCCGCCGTCTCGGAGTTCGTGGGCCTCATGCGAACCGGTGCTGGCACCAGAGGGAACAGCTGCGCGACCGAAACTACCGTTTTCAAGGGTAATATCGGTTTCAATTGTGGGATTGCCCGCGAATCAAGGATTTGGCGGGCGTGGACAGAGGTTATATTCATACTTCTTAGTTTACGCTAGGAGGTTTGGGGCTGTGAAGCCATTTCGGCTGATTCGGTGGCTGGTTTGGGACTTTTGCGCTTGTGCGTGTATTCCAAATTTTTACGCAAATCAGATACAAACGTCAATAAACTTGGGTCAAATTGTTTGAGTAATGTTGAGTAACGGAATTGGTTGGGCACGACTACTTTGGCGAGTTTGTTTTCGGCTAGCAAGTAATTGATGAGGCTATAAAAATCACCGTCGCCAGTCACGATGACGGCCTGGTGATATTTGGGCATTTCAAGATGGCGTGCATCACCATTTCGACATCGACATTGCCCTTGGTCGAGCCATCTTTATAACTGAGCGTGGGTTTATATATAAGCTCGTAACCAGCTAACTCTAGATGGTGGTACAAATCGGCTTGCTCTTCCATATAGCCGATGAAAATGAGTGCTCGTGACACATCATAGGTGTCACGCAAATAAGCCCGGAAGCGGGCAAAGTCGAGTTTCCAACCGAGGTTTTGAATGGATAAATTGAGATTTTGGCTATCAATAAAAGCGAAATTGGACTGTGTACCAGTGGTCATGAGGCGATCATACCATAAATTATCAATGATGGTTGTGGTTCCAAGAGCACTCAAGGCACTCTTGGAACGAATGGACTTCCCTTACAAACCACACGATATACGCCGGTTGACTGTTCATTTGCCTTTACGTCTAAAGAGCTTGTGAACCGGGTTGAGGCTTAGATCAGGAGGGTAAATCCCTTTCCTCATGCGGTCGTGATGCCATAATGCCGGATTTGGAATAGCCAGTCCATGGACAATTCTCCAAAATATGGCATCGTTAATATTGTTAGAATGTATTAGAACCGCATTAGGCAGTTTTGGCAAGAACTGGGCGGTCGATTGGCTTGCCGTGGAGGTCTATAACCCTGGTATGAACATGTACCGTGCCCGCAGCTACTCCCTCAGCCAAAAGCGCTTCGGTGATTACTCGTCGAGCTGTACTGAGATCGTCATGTAATTTTGTGATTTCCGCTTGGCTATTGGCAAACGTAATACCAGCCAATCCATAAGCACCACAACCGAGATGGCTCTCCAAATAAATGTCTGTAATTTGATTGATTTTATGAGCCGCTACAACTTGTTTGAGGGCAACGTGCTTGTCGGGTTCGAAACTAAAAGCGCCCCCACCTCCTGCCAGTGCAGCATGAAAGGCGCCTCCGGGAAGTGAGCGGATGATGTTTTCGATCTGATTACGCAATCTTTCCTCCCTACAGGTGAACACGATGGCTTTAGCGGTGTGCTTAGGTATAGCGGACATTGATATCAGGACTCCTCAAATTCGTCGGTTTTTGACAGACAATTATTACAAAACCACGGATTATTGTAGCACGACTCTTAGTCTCATTTATAGTTCGTCTTGTTTGTCGCGTAAAAATCGCAACCATTGCCGAGCCAGGCGGATAACGGTCTTAAATGGCAGTTCGATGGCTAGATCGAGGATAAGAGTCACAAGATTGGCCCGGGAATAACGATCGGATATCCAATGACCAATGGCAATAAATGGAGCTGATAGAAAATCAATTAAGCCTTGGACAAGACCTTGATTGCGATCCAATATTTGGAGCTCGGCTGATGTCCGGCGTATGCGCCAGGCGAGAAAACTGACGGCTGAAAAGAAGAAAAAGAAGATTCCACCGTTTATGGTATTGAACCCAAGCTGATATAAAGTCCAGACCATGAGTGATAATGATCCAATGAAGCCGATTGCATAGATTGTGTTAAATGAGGCTGACAACCCGGGTGTAAATCGACGTTTACGGGGTGCATAGCGCAAAGCTTCGATGGGCCCGGCGTATAACTGTCGGTCGATATAACTACTGATAACTTCGGTATTGCGGTCGCTTGGTGGTGTAATGGTTAAACTAAGAGTTGCCATATATAGCGGCGGAAATAAGATATTGATGATGAGTGGGTTCCATAATATATGTCCATATATGGCTATATCATAGGGTACTTCGATAGCGATACCGATCAAGGTTTTGGTAATTAGAATGAATAAAATTGACCGAATTATGCGAGTAGAAATTTGTTTTTGATTGTGAGCATAGGCCTCGGCACAAATCATTTTGACTTTGCTTAACGTCGATTGGCGGTTGGAGAGTAAATTGACGACTGCCGTAGTCTCGAGGACTAGCCGGTACAGTATTCGCATAGGTGCACCATACCGGTTGATGAGATTTGATAATTTATTAGTTAAGGGATGCTGATAATACTCATCAATGAGCTGGCACAATTGGACGAGTGTTTGGGCTTGGGTTGGCACTGGTTGCCTTAGTGCCGTTCTGATCAAATAGTACCGCGTGGTCGTAATGTCAGATTTAAATATTGTTCGTTGAATAGCACAGGTCAGGGCAACGCGATAGATATGGTCCGCTATATCTGATGTGGTGGCCGTCTGGTCTATGCTTATCAGATAGTGCTCATATGCGAACTGCATTACAGCGGGCGTACGGGAATCTGGCGCCAATGTAGCTTCTATATTCACCGCCATGTACTGACGCAGCCAATTCGTGACTGTCAAACTATCGGCATATTGAATAGACTGTGCCAGTATATGACTGATTTGAAGCGCTAGCTGATCAATTTGGTTGGCGGTACCACGGGTAATACTATCGTTGGCGAGGTAGCCAGCTTGAGTCAGTTCGACAATGAGATCTTGGGCATATGGTTCGGGATTATCGATTTGGACATAGCGGCTTAAGTAGCGCGCAATTGCACCTCGAAGCAAAAGATGATGCTCACGGTATTCGGCAATATTTCGGAGCTGTTCGTAGGCCAAGTAAAAGCCGGCGCCGATATCTGAAACGTGTATCAGTTGGGCGTCGGTGCCTGGTTCCGGCGGCGGTGCCGGAGTATTCAAATTGATGATGAGCCGCTCGGTGCTGGCAAGCAGGGTGGTATCGGCCATGCAGCTCATTATAATAGATAGTATGAAGCGCCGGGAAGTCAGTATTATGGGTATGCCAATTGTTGCCATGGTTGATGGCCCCGGGCGAAGGCACATATTGCGGCGGTGTTTGCTTTGCTGAGAGCGGTGGACGAGCGATTTAGTACGTATAAAAGCACCAGTGAAATCTCGGCAATTAATCGGGGTGAGGTATCCCCAGAGAACTACAGCCAACCAATGACTGAAGTATTTGAATTGTGTGCGAGTGCAAAACAGGCTACTGCCGGCTATTTTGATATTACCCGGCCTGATGGACAAATAGATCCATCGGGCTTGGTGAAAGGTTGGGCTATCGAAAAAGCCGCCAAACTGCTCGATGATAGAGGTGTCACCGATTATTTTCTCGATGTTGGTGGTGATATTATGACTCGTGGCGGTCGCGATGGTCGTCCGTGGTGGGTGGGCGTCCGGCATCCGTTACAGCGTGACCAAAATGTGAAGCGGTTAGCCTTGTCGGGAATTGGCATTGCCACATCTGGCACCGCAGAGCGGGGTGAGCATATTTATGACCCTTTAACCGGTCGGGCGCCGATTGGTATGCAATCGGTGACCGTGCTGGGTCCAAGTGTGATGGTAGCAGATGTTTACGCTACAACCTTATTTGCTATGGGAGTCGAGCGCGGCCTGGAATTTATCACCCGTCAAGATGGCTATGAGGCATTTATCATCACAAATGATTGGAATGGCTTGTTAACACCCGGCTTCGACCGTTATAGTGTGGATTATGAACCATGAGCAATTTGCCGGAAATGCACAGCCGGCACCCACAGGGCCGTTAAGTACAATTCCTGGCATGACTTACGTCAGTCCGCTTCCGCCGACACGTCCAGTATCAAAGTTGCCTTTGGCCTTGGGGCTTGTGGCATTGGTATTCGCGGTTGTTGCCGGTACGGCGCTGGTGATGCGACTGACGGCTCAAACTGGTCTCACCAATGCCGATATATTGCTGTCTGCAGTTGAAAATAATCTTGGTACAACATCGTTTCGCCAAGACATGTCGTATGCGAATGGCAGTTATACTTTGCTAGCCGATGTGTCTGCGATTACAAATCCACGATTGAGTGGTTACAAGGTAACTACTACATCAGGTCGTGCGAGCCAAGTATCGTCTTATGCCGATAACCGGAACTCCTATTTGAAATACGTGAAAGCAGATCCGGGATTAATTCCGGTAAATGCGATAAATCAATGGGTGTCATTCCAGCAAAATGGTGTCTCACCAACTACAGCACTAGAACAATTACGTCAATTGACTGAACCTGCATATCAGCTCTTGCGGCCATTTATGATAGGCCAGTTTAGCGAAAATCAACGTCAAGAATTGGTGAAGCAATGGACAACCAATCCGGTATTAACATTTGACGACAAAGCCGTGAAAACAGCTTCGGTTGAAGGTAAAGACGTTTTGGTATATGCGGTTACGTTTAACACTGCAAACTTGAAAGCATATGCGCGGGTAGCCGCGGGGTATCAAGGTGTCTCGGATATTGCGCTCAATCGTGCGTTAGCTGATTTGGAATTGTATTCTACAAATACCTTGTATGTTGATCCGATAGCCAAGCGAATTATTAAAATTGAGTTTGGATCGTCAACTGGAACCGTTACAACAATATTTAGTGGCTTCAACACAACACCAGTGGCAAATGAGCCAAAACCGACTTATCAATATAGTGAGTTGTCTCCAGCTCCCCGTATCTAGTCTAGCCGGTGAGAATGCCGCCCGGAACCAGGAAGTTGATAATCGCAAAAGCCATTAAGAATAGAACTAATGCAACAATAGCGTTGGTTAGGCGATTTTGGCTGCTTGCACGCGACTAGGATTGCCGGTCGATAGAATGTACTGAATGCCTGATATTACGATCATTAACACAATAACACCGCCGATACTGCCTGAAAGGAGTTTGGCCATTTCTTTGATATAAACCAGAATTACTCCCCCGTTAGCTTCGTCGCCGCAGTATTTCTTCTCCGTACCAGATATTGGTAACGCGACCGTAACGCAATTATCGCCACTACCTTCTATAAATGGATTGTCTGCCGCTGGTGCTGGTGGGATATAGTCGGGATCATCTTCAATGCGGGTACCACTGTGTTCGCCTGCAGGGGGAGTGATTGTTGATGTTGGCGGTTGTTCTTCGGTTGCACCACCGGCTGTTTCAGCACTCACAGTATCAACTGGACCAAGAGCAAAAACGATAGCTTGTGTAAGAATATCTTGAACTAAGTTTGATTCATCGGTGGCTACTTGGTGACTAGTTGAGTTAATGGCATCTGAGACGAAGCCATGGTTATATCCGAGTCCAATTGTTGCCAGAGCAGTAATGGATCCTGTCGTAAGAGTGCTAGGTCGTTTCATGGATATATTCTATCATGCTTATGGTTTATTTAGGCGCCTAAGATCAGTCGAATAAACCAAACGGAAGCTAATCCAAAGGCAAGCCCGGCGATAGCATAGATGAAGACTTTTTGGGCTGATGCTCTGATCGGTTTCGCAGTATTGGCATTAAATAGTCGTAACCCACTGAAGATAGCCAGTATTATAGACATGAGAATGATGCCGCCAGCTATGCCGGTGCTTGCATGTTGTACGAGGGCTGCCTTGTCGGCGTCGACCGTGATTGGGTTTTCGACGGGAGCTGGAGTTGGAGTAAGCTCATCGGTAGTCGGTTCGGTTGTAGTCTGTGGTTGATTATCTTCTGGCACTGTTGTGGGCTGAGCGGTGGGTGATTCGACCGGTGTACCAGCTAGTGGCGATGGCGTGACGGTAGTATGACCCGGGATGGGAGTAGGTGTTGATACTGGAGTTGGTGCTGGAGTTTGACCAGGCTTAGGAGTCGGTGTAATAGTTGGTTTAGGTGTAGGTGTTGCTGGCTTTGGAGTTGGTGTGGCTGGTTTAGGTGTGGGCGTGACTGGCT
The DNA here is from genome assembly GCA_016699105.1 of bacterium. Lineage (GTDB taxonomy): Bacteria > Patescibacteriota > Saccharimonadia > UBA4664 > UBA4664. The sequence goes on from CP064960.1 coordinate 755,664, forward strand.
TGGGCGTGGGGGTGCGGGTAGGTACAGGAGTAGGTGTCAGACAACCAGGACCCTTATAGCCGCCGGTACATGCAGTAATAGCACTAGCGGTGTCTGTATCGCCAAGCACAATCGTAACTGCTTGTTTGATAGCTTGTGATAGATTTGTGGCAATATTTTTCGGTATAGACGCCATCGACTGTTGGCCAGACTCTGGGGGTGCGTCGGCGAGTGTTCGAATAAGCGGTAAGCTACCAAGTGCGAGAGCACCAAGTCCAACACGCTTGAGATTTTGGCGACTTTTCGGTTTCAGGAAAGATTGAAATTTAGTTTTTTTATGTTTCATATCATAATTACCCAGATTTACTAAGTGCCGATAAGAGAAAACTGATAATGGCAAACGATACTACGGCTACTACTATACCGACGACAGAGTATAAGATGGTATTCTTGGCTTGTTCAACGGCTGATTTGTCACCTTGGGAAATAACATACCGCATTCCACCGATGATCAAGAAAACAACCGCTACAGCACCTATGAGAAATATGAGCGTATTAGCAATGGTTTGAAAGATGCCGCCTTCGCCAAACAAGTTTGAACTGGTACCATTGGCTTGGCTACAATTGGCACCGACTGATAAAGGATTACTTGTAATATCAGACACATCGCAGTTAGCGTTGCCTGATCCTCCACCCACCGCTCCTCCGCCGGTGCCACCACCACCTGGCACCGTGGTGGGTCGTGGAGTTGGTGTGGGTGTTACTGGTCGGGGTGAAGGAGTGGGCGTCACTGGTCTCGGGGTAGGAGTGGGCGTGACTGGTCGCGGTGTAGGTACCGGTGTAGGGGTCGTACATCCAGGTCCAGGATACCCGCCTGTACATGGGGTAATGGCACTGGCAGTATCAGTATTACCGCTAACTACGTTGATTGTCTGATGGATAACTTGTGATAGTACGTCATTTCGTGCTGAATTGGCAGTATCAACTGCCGTATTTGGTTCTTGTACCGGTAGCTGTGATAAAGAAGCAGCTTTAATGACCGGAAAGCCGGTAAGTGCCAGGACACCAAGCGTCGTTCGGCGCAGGGTATGGTTCATGTGTTTAATATTAACACGCTTACGCTTGCAAGTACTATGGTGTTTTATTGCTTCGTGAGTACGTCGAATCGTTTTGAAAATGGAATGTACAGTGAAAATTGATTGTCGGCGTCGGTTTTGAAAGTCTTAGTCAACGGCGAATAGGTTGAAACATTGAGTACTGACTTGTCGATATCAAATTCGAGCAGTCGCAAATAGGCTTCACCACCCAGCTTAAATTCTTGATAATTGGATAACATTTGGTGGAGCGGATAGCCATTGACGATATCAGTGCGACGAGCGGCACCAGCACTCGACCAAATATCATGTCCGCTTAAAAACATCAGTACATTATCATGTTGTCCGGGCGCAATTACCTTATCCCAGATGTCGGTTGCTGCGTTTTGACCGGGACCTGCCCAAACCTGACAACTGTGGCTAGCCGTTTCGCGATCACCACTAGCACTCGTAAACGAGTGCGTCGTTATAATTGCGCCGTAATTTGCGAATTTTGTCAGCGTTTGGTCGAGCCAAGCGACAGTATCGTCAGTTGGGCAAAACTCTAAGTTGATGCCAATAAACTGTTTGCCAGCCGCCGAAAATAGCCGGTAGGTGTTATTAGGCCCGTGGCTGCCAAAAGGGGCAACTGCTGCTTGGTCAAAGCCAAACCGCGCCGTCGCTGGATTGCGCAGTCGTTCGAGCGGGAAATACTGCTGAAAATAGGGTGACGTGCCATCAGGAGCGATATCATGGTTGCCTGGTGCTATGCCGTAGGGTAAGTGGCCATCGAGACTCGTGAAAGCTATGTCGGCTGCCCGCCATTGAGTTTGATTGTCCCAGTTTTCGACGATATCTCCTGTCTGCGTGACGAAGACGATGTTTTGCGATTGGGATACACTAGCTACCCAATCGGTCTGCAGCTTGAGTAGCCATGGAAAATGTTGAGCATAGTGTTGGGTGTCAGGTAAGACAACTATTTTGAAGGGTGCATTCGGAACGACGGTCTGGCCAGAAGCTGGTGGTTGAATTGAGCTGGGCATACTCAAACTAACGATGATAGCTATAAGCATCACATCGAGCCGGATAACTCGGAACATAGAATTAATTCGATGAGCCCCCATGGCGTTATGTTAGCATGCAATGCTTGATAGTTACATCAAGAACACGGCACAATTTAGGCTTGCGGACCGCCAGCAGCTTGCCAATCGGTGAAGGCGCCTAGATTGGTGACGTCGGTATACCCATTGGACTTGAGAATGCCCATGACGATGCCAGCCCGGCGGCCACTGTGGCAATAAAGATAGATTTTGCTGTCTTTGGGCAGATCTGGAAGCTTTCCAGCTTCGACGTCGACACTATCTAGATTAAGCGCGTCTTTGGCGTGTCCGACGTTAAATTCAGCTGGAGTACGGACATCTATGAGGACAGCGCGGCTAGCGGCCACATCGGTAATGGCGGTTTTCATTTGGCTCAAGGCCGATGACGTGCTGTCGCCTTTGACGGTTGGTTGAGAGGCTGGATGATTGATCTGATAAATGCCGGCGGCTCCCCGACAATTGCTATGGCTACGAGTCCGTATAGAATGATTTTATTCACGATATTCCCTCTAAAATTGTTAAGCTAAATACTTGGCTTTGACTTGGTCTTTATTGATGCCATTTATCAGATTAGTGAATCCTTGTTGGTGCAATATGTTGATGGCTGCAGCTGAGCGGCTGCCCGATAGGCAATACAATATGAGCTCGGTATCTTTGGCAATGGATTTTAGCTCAGCGGCACCGGCCATCAGTTTGGCTGGCGGAATATTGATGGCCCCTTTGACGTGACCAAACATAAATTCCATGGGTTCGCGGACATCGATGATCAGGCGGTTGTGTTCAGTCATAGTTCTCCTCTGAAGTAGTTACCACTTTATGTTAATGTAAATCATTTACAATAACAAGTGTTTCGGTCTATACTATTGGGTAGATGAATATTGAGACTAATTTTCGCCAATCTAAATATTGCACGGCCATTGAAAATGCTATGCAAACTTTGGGTCATGCCACCAATCTCGAACTTCTCGCGGTGTTACGTGAGCAGTTTCCAGATGTTAGCGCTACGACCGTTCATCGGGCAACGGCTCGATTAGCCCAGCGCGGGCAGCTTGGGCTCGCGCCGGCGGGGAGAGATGGCTCGATGCGCTATGACGCGAATGTGGTGCCGCATGATCATTTTCAGTGCCAGCGCTGTTTTATGTTGCGTGATGCTGATATTCGCGATGTGGTAGTTCCGGTTATTCAGGTGGCTATTGCCGATTGCGAGATTGGTGGTCGGTTGGTTATTTCTGGGCTGTGCAAAATATGTAAAACTTTTGTGAAGGAGGAAGTTGGTGACTGAGCAGTTTAAGACGTATGACATTGTTATGATTGGGTCGGGTCCGGCGGCGCTGTCGGCGGCTATATACACGACGCGCGAAGATATTGATACGTTGCTGGTAGAGAAAGGTGTGATCGGTGGATTAGCTGCCACCACTGACTGGATTGATAATTACCCCGGATTCAAAGATGGCATCTCGGGCTCGATGCTGGCTGAGCAAATGCGGGGTCAGGCCGAGCGCTTTGGTGCTCAGTTTGCAATGGCTGAGGTGTCGGCAATTGTTGATGAGGGCCGGCTTAAGCGGCTGGTAACTTCAGATGGCGACATTCGAGCGCGAGCTGTGTTGATCGCCACTGGCAGTGATCATAAAAAGCTCGGCATTCCTGGTGAAGATGAATATTACTCCCGGGGTGTGCATTACTGTGCTACCTGTGATGGAGCGTTTTATCGCAACAAAAAGCTGGTAGTGATTGGCGGTGGCAATTCGGCGGTACAGGAAGCCATCTTTTTAACCCGGTTTGCTTCTAAGATCGAACTCCTCGTTCGATCTGAGCTGAGGGCATCCGACGTACTCTTGCATGAGCTCGAAAACCATAAGGATAAAATCTCGATACGGCTTGGGGTAACGCCAGTGTCAATAGAGGGTAATGATATGGGAGTAACCAAGTTACATACTCGCGGTACGCAAGATGGCCGAAGTATGTCGATTGCAATGGATGGAATTTTTATCTTTATTGGGCTTAAGCCAAATACTGCTTTTCTCAAGGGATCGCCGGTTGCCTTAGATGATGTGGGTCTTGTAACAACGAATAGTCAATTTGAAACAACTATGCCGGGTGTGTATTGCGCTGGTGACGTCCGCTCTGGAGCAACAATGCAGATTGCCAGTGCGGTGGGCGAAGGTGCCACTGCGGCGCTTATCATGCGGCAATGGCTGGAGCGGAGTGCTTGAGCGGTAAGTAGGTGAGCTCGCGTGTCTACTATCGTTGGTCGTCCATAAGAGCAAATCTCGGCATGGTCTTGCCATCGACTGAAACAGATTCTGCCCAATGTGCGACTGGACGGATCCAAGTCAGGTGTGGGTCGTAGTCTGCTTGATAGATCACACAGGACTCGCAATCGACTTCGCGGAGGGCCAGACCAATTACGGTATAACATCGGTTCTTATAGTGCCGATATCGAGCGCCTACCTGTACCTGGTGTGCTGCTCGAACGAGATTGGCAGCTAGCTTGATTTGGGGTTCTTGAGTGGGCATGCGCTGGCTTAGCTGGTTACTTGGTTTATGACGTCATATTCCAGCCTGACGTACGAATCTGTCAGCGCCTCGCATTTCGTGAGCTCGAGAGGCCGAATTTTTGCCAAATCCTCGACCGTGCGGAGTGACTCGCCTTCTACGAGGGTTGTGGTTGCGCGGCCGCCAATGATGCATGGTGCGATCACGATGAGCACATGGTCGATTAGGCCTGCCCGGATGAGCTCGGCATTGAGTTCTCCCCCACTCTGAATTGTGATGCGCTCGGCTTGATAACCATCTTTCAGTTTGGTGAAAACATCGGCAAGATCTACTTGGTCTGTATAGGATATGATGAAGATGTTGGGGTGCTGTTTCTGCAATGCGAACGCTGGGTGGGTCTGATTGGTGGTGACAATAAACAGCCGCTCGGCCCAACGTGCCATGTACGCTACACCATGGGCATTGAGGTGGGGTTTATTGTCGACGATCACAAAGCAAACCGGGATCTGTTGAACTACATGAAGCGGTTTTGTATTGGCGCCAATTTTAGCCATCACCCGGCCGCTGTTGAAGGAAAACCAGTCGGTCTGCTTTTCGATGTCATAGTACTGATGCAAGCCGTCTTTGATACCCGGAATTTGTGGTAGGTCTTTGTCGAAGTCTCGTTCGTCGGTGGCGCCAGTGGATATCTTGCCATCAAGGGATTGGAGTAGAAATAAGGTGGTGTAAGGGCGATTTGTCATTATGACCTGTGCATGTATTGGTTAGTTTCAATCAGTTGGAGTGGTTTAATGTAGTTCTCATTGTCATTTTATGTGAGAGGGAGCATCTTGGACACTGCATCAAGATTGTTCGGATCGTTATTTGTTCAGGGAACGTGGCATGGATGAACCCAACCTCGTTCAGAGTGGAAGCGACGGTTGATTGCGCGTAGTTACTAATTTTTTGTGCTGTTTGCCACAGGTGGAGCTTGGTGGTGTAGACGATGGCGCTCATGGAGTTGTTGACATTTTCTGCGACCTATTTCTTTCTCAAAACTACCCAGAGATTGGTTGCTATTCCTTCACGCCCGAGCTTAAAGGCGGGTTTTGTAACTTTCTTGAGCATAACGATCTCGAAGGCTTTGTAATACTCTCGCAATTCGGGTTCGTTGTAATCCTTCTGGAACTTGCCATTTTGTGGCCATATGCAGCTATTTGGCTCTAGGCCGGGATGTTGAGCGATGAGTTCTTTTTCCCACTCATCATCAGTTGAGCATACGGTTACTAGTGCATAGCTACCTTTTTTGAGTGTACGAAACATCTCATCGCGACAGATTTCACGACCTTCTTTTGTCTCAATATCAATGCTCGAAAATGAGTCGATGGCAACATCGAAGGTCTCGTCACTGAAAGGCCAAGCGGAATCCATTTCAGCCAGTCGAAAATGTGTCTTATTGGCTACCCCGCGCTCTTTAGCTAATTTTACAGCTGTGTCTATAGCCATCTGGATGTATTCTAGGCCATCTACTTGGAATCCTTGCTCGGCAAGGTAAACGCTATTGCGGCCCTTTCCGGAGCCGATATCTACGATCCGTCCAGATTGTATGCCAAGTTTGTTTTTGAGATATTCGACAAAAAATATGACTCCGCTCGTAGGATCAACATGCGCCATTGTGGGTAGAGTTCCCTGATTGGCGTGTTCGGCTTCCCAGACTTGCTGCTGTTTTCTCATTGCTGAAATACTCTTGTATCTTCAGCATTCCAAAAATGAACCTGGTCGAAGCTGAGTTTTTGATAGAAGTTTATCGATTGTTGTTGGTTGGCATCATTCAATGCTACGTAGCAAAAGTAATACATGCTTGTATTTTACCTGCATCAGCAGATCAAACAAGTTTCGCTCTTGAAGACTTGCTACTTTCTTACGATATTGTGTAGCTTCCCAACTGTACGGCGAGTGATCTTGCGGTTAGTCTTGGCTAGCACGACTTACTTGATAGCCCGTCCACTTCATAATGAATGGAGCGGATTGAAGCCGACGCTTATTGAAGCATAGGCGTCATTGGTATAGAGTAGTCACAATATGGGTCTTAGGTTATCGCTTACTTCGAAGAAATTCTTGCTTGTTGGTATGATTGCCGCAGCAGCCATTGCGCTGTATGTTGGCAGTAATTGGCTGCGCGGAAGTGGGTCAGGTGTGCCATATCAGGACGCGTTTGCGGTGCAAGGCAACCGGGTTCAGGGTGAGTGTACCGATTGTTTCTATATTGAATCGGGTGCTAGAACCTATTGGTTGCGGGCAACTACAAGTACTCGCTATGACGATAGCGAACAGCCGTTCGAAATTGATAAGCCTATGAAGGCTTATGTGCAAGACCAACAAAATGCCGATGGCTCTTATAGCGCTATTGAGATACAGCACGTTCGGTAGAGTTAGCACCACCCTGCTTCTTCAATAAATGTAGCTAACGCAAGCTCAATATATTACACAGATTCGGCTCGGTGTAAAAAACTAAGCCGATTACCTTAAATGACGATTGATTAGGCTTAGTATGTCCCTTTAATCATGAAATACGATCCGCGGATAGTTCCGGCAAGCTTCGACTTTTGACGCACAAACTTGAACTTTTCGGCTAATTCCTTGGGTATATCCATCCCATCTGAGAGCTTAAAGCCGACAGCTCGTTTGCCAGACTCATCAAGCGTGTAGAGTACATTGATTGACAAGCCGTCTTCATAAAAGACATAGGTCCATTTCACACCGTCGACCTCAAATTGTGAGACTTCGAGCGGCTTGGCGGCAATGGTAATATCACGCTCTTTCAATATAGCGTTCACATATTCGATAATTGCGGGGTTATCACTGGCCGGCGCGACTACAAGGTCATGGTTGTATTTATTCTTAAAATAGCGAGCCTCATTTGCACGTAAGCCCGCCAGCGCCTGGACATTAGGCGATGATTCTAGTCCCTCAGTTGAGACATTATTGAAGTCAACTTGCTGTGGCATACCGATTTCTCCTTGAATTTCACACATTTGTATGTTAATATCAAGTTACTTGATTATCAAACTATTGTCAACAGCCAACTATGCAACAATCACATGTACGAGTCGTTACGTCTGCCCGGGAATTTGTCATAGCATCGGTTCTCTTTAAGAACATCATTGGTAAAAAGCTCGGGCTTAATATCACGGATAATGGCTGTCTCAATTACTTACTGATTCGTGGGAGTGCTTCACCAGCTGAGTTGGCAAAATACTCTGGACTGACGACGGGTTCTGTGACTACAATGATTGACCGGCTGGAGAAACTGGGCTATATTTTTCGCAAGCCAAATCCGAAGGATAGACGGGCGCTTGAAATACATATTAGTGACACTGCCAGAAATGCCATTATCCCTTTGACTAGGCCGGCTCAATCTGCGCAGATAGACCTTATGAAAGTCTACACTGATGAAGAGCTGGATATGATAGCAGCTTTCGTGCACGCTTTTGCGCAGACCATTAAAACGCAAGCTTCTAATCTGGAAAATGTCGAATCGCCTAAGTACAGTCACCAGGCGATATCTTGAAGGTATTGTACATAATATGACGCAAAAACATTGGCAAGAAATACGGCGCGAGATTGTATTTCAGAAATACTCGCAAACGATTGAACGGCGCGACTACAAGCTGCCAGACGGCCGGATTGACGAATATTACATCCATGTAGCGCGGCCAGGTGCCTGTGCTTTAGCTTTGACTCCTGATAAGAAGGTGGTGACAATTCCGCAATACCGTCCTGGTCCCGATAAGGTTTTACATGAATTGCCTGGTGGCTTTATTGATGAGCATGAATCTCCCCGTGAGGCAGCGGTCCGAGAATTACTCGAAGAAACGGGTTATTCTGGACAAGTCGAGTCGTGGACAGGTACGTGGTGGGTCGACGCTTACGCCGAAACCAAAAACACCATTGTGATCGTCACCGATTGCCAATTGGCAGCGCAACCGCAACTGGGCGCCAATGAATTTGGCGAAGTTGAACTGGTGGAACTGGCAGATTTTGTGACTCAAGCCCGCGCCGGCGAACTCACTGATGCTGGTGGCGCTATGCTGGCTTTGGACCACCTGGGTTTTTTGCGCTAATTACGCAACCTAAAAGTCAGCAATAACCAGCTTCTTCATTTCCATCATCTTGGCGTAGGCGCCGGGTTTTTTCATAAGCTCTTCCATATTCTCGGGCACAATTTGCCAACTGAGGCCATATTGGTCTTTGAGCCAGCCACATTGTTCGGACTCAGGTACGGCTGACAGCTTTTCCCAATAATAATCGATTTCGGCTTGATCTTTGCATGGCACCGCAAATGATACTGACTCACTGAATTTGAATGTGTCATCGGCATTGATAGCAGTAAATGGATTGCCACTCAGCTCAAATTCAACGACCAGGGGCTTACCAGCTAAGTCCAGCTGAAAATCAGCCAAGCCTTCTTCTTTGGTTAGGGGATAATTCATGATCGAATTAATTTTGCTGTCAGGAAAAACTGACACGTAAAATTCAGCGGCTTCCTTGGCATTGCCATCAAACCAGAGATTGGGGGTAATAGTTTTTGTCATATGTACGATGCTCCTACGTAAGTAAATTGGTTTGGACTTTATACCACTATACGGGCAATAGCGGCGTTAGTTAATATTCCAAAACAATGAATTATTCTCAACTATGTTGAGCAGGTTTATCGAACGCGGTCGAGTTGGCGGTTAAAGGCGCGTAAGTGATTTTCTGAGCCTTTGCGCAAATCTTCCAGTGCCGCTACAACGTCGGTTTCGCCGGTGGTGTCAGATAGGATATTCGTAATATCGGCAATATCCTTTTCTTCGATGGCGACACCTACTTCATAGGCATCTTGGGCACTTTTGGCGCCTTTGAGCATGAGGTCGTCATAGAGCTTTTGCAGATCCGTATTTGTGAAGGTGCCAACTGTGCCAGTGCGTGGATCAGCGATGTTTCTGGCCTGGAGTAGCGTGAGGACGCGGGATTGGTGGGTTTGTTCACTTTTCAGGATATTTCCAAACACTTGGGCACCCCATATGTCATTGAGATTTTCATATACATCATGGGCCAGTTTTTCTTCCTCAATAAGGAATAAAAGCCGATCGGTAGTAGTTTTGCCACTTATAACTGACTCAGTTTTACTGACGGCCGGGCTTGGTGTGGCGGTTGCTGTCGGCTTTGTGACGATTTGATAATTGCTTATCGAATATTTAGTGGTTCCCCACATACCAATGAGTCCAGCCGTTATGATGGCACTCACTACGAGCATGGTTGTTCGTCTGGAGAATCTGAAATGGTTAAAGTGTTTCATAAAAAGCTCCTTTAGCTAACTACTCAGGGGCGGCTGTAGTTTGGCCGCCCCAGGCTTTGATTAGTTGTTGTTCTGGTGGCGGTGCATGCCACCTTCGTTATTGCCGGTTCCGTCACAGTCAGACAGACCTTTGGCTTCCCAATTCATATGCGCTTGTTTGCTCGTGGCAGCGTGGATGGCGTCCATACTGACACCTTTTTCAGCAGCCAGTTGTGTCATAGTTCTGGTTTTGAGCTGTTCCCGGAGATCGGCGACATTTAGTTTTAACACGTCAGCTTTGACTTGGAGCTGTTGGGTGTAACCATTTCCGTTACTGTTGCCCATGCGGTGTGCGTTATCGTTGGCCGCAATAGCCAAGCCGCTTGAAGCAACCAGCGCACCGAGGGTGATAACAGTTCCGCTGGCGAATAGTATTACTTTGTTCATGTTGGTGTCCTTTCGTTATGACACTAGTAATACGTTTAGTGTTGAAATTTTATTACAGTTTTAGTGCTGCCATTGTGGACCGCGAGGGGTATTTTGGTTCTGGCCGTTGTGTAATTGACCAAGCGGCGAGATAGAAATAAGGAGTCCAGCTACAATGCTTGCGCTCAGTACGAGGGCAATAATCCAGCCAATGCGCACGCGGTAAAGGCGGCTGTTTTGGCGCAGCAGCCACACGAGACCAATAATTGCTAAGATAGCAACAATGAGTGCCCACCACGGAAAATGAGCGAGTAAGTCACTGAGGTGTTGGCGAGCACCATACATGGGACGGTCAACGGACTGAATTCGAATACTTAAAGTCATAACGTTTATGAGGTAAGCACTTAACCCACTCAAGCCAACAATGCCCAGTAGGCTGGACGTACCCAGTAAGATGAAATGCCAACGCGGACGCATTTTGATATGTTGCGACTCGATTTCATGCATGACTTTGGCTGACATGTCTGGTTGCTTCATTGTGGTACTCCCCTGGCCTTACAAATTGTTTGAAGTTTAGATTTAGCGCGGTTCATTCTAGCTCCCACCGCTGATACCGAGATATGAAGGATGTCACTGATCTCGGAGTAACTGGCGTCTTTGAGATAGTAAAGCGCGATGACCTCGCAATATTTGACCGGGAGTTTGGCGAGGCAGGCGGTAACATCTTTGGCGGCGATATGCTGATCAACGAGGTCTTGAGCGTTGATTTCTTGGCTCGTAGGCACCTCTCCGACCGGTAGGTCGTCTATCGACACCGACTGATGTTTAAGGGAGTCCATGGCGGAATTGTGAGCAATTCGGTAGAGCCAGCTTGAGAATTTGGCATCCTGATGAAATCCGCGAAGGTTTTTGTAAGCTTTGATAAACGTATCTTGGACGACATCTTCGGAAGTATCGGCATCGTGAATCAAGTAGTTTACGTATCGAAAAAGCGGCTGCTGGTAGCGTTCAACAATTTCCCGATAAGCCGATTGGTTACCAGAGATGACGTTTCGTACAATTTGTTCGTCTGTAGGATTATTGAGCTTTACGACCATCGAACGGTCCACCAAAGAGCTTGCTCAAAGCACAGTAGTTGAGGGCGCCTGAGGCAATCAATACTATACCGACGACGCCGACGAGCCAGCTGACTTGCCCGGTAAAGCCGATATACGATAGTACTACTCCGGGGATAATCCGAAGCGAGCGACCTAATGGTGTGGCCATAAATTTTGCAAATTGCATAATACTGGTGACCTCGTTATGGACTCATCGTAGCAGTATTTATGCTCAAATACGCAGGTTTAATTATTACTTTCGAAATCCTGCAGTATTCGTAAATACTGCTCGGTTTCGTGCTTTGGTAATCGTGCGTCAGCGAGTGGCTTTATCCATCCGTCGCTGGCGATGATTTCGTCCTATTGCCCCAAAGTAAAAGTCCTCGAGCGTGGCAATAAATAGATATGACGGATTCCACGACTTCTGCATATGCTGGGCAATTTTTAATGTCTCTGCCGTAACGAGTTTCGTGCGGTATTTAACTTCGACGAGCTGAACTTTTCGTTTTTCGCATCAGGGTCTATAACGGCAAAATCCGGCGCTGTTCGTAGCGTGTCGATGATTCCGCCTTCGATATCTTCGCGATATCCATGTTGCACGAGTTCAGGAAGAATATTCTCGTATCAAATTCTAAAACAGTAAAGTGGCCGCTATTGCGATACATCTGAGAAAAGATGTTCTCAGCAATGCGTCCTTTTATCAGTTGGCGGGTAAAATTAATGTTTGTGCTCATGCTTAATACAGTAGCATTAACCTATCGAGTCGTCAGTTAATTGCTGAATCCGAGGAGGCAGGATAATTGCGAATTTCGATGTGTTGAATCGTACCATTTTGGACTATTACATATTCAAGCCCTTTCGATTCAACAATTTCACCTCTTTTTCTTGCCAGCAAATGTGTAGTCAAAGAGGATGATGCCTGGCTCAACTTCCTTAGTTGAATTTACCGTCCAAGCCAGTTTTTCGAACGAGCTATGGAACTCTTTCTGCATGTTCAGAATGTTGGTTTTGGGAGGTCTTGAATTTTGGCAATAAATTCTGCGGGAAGATGTATCATGCTCTATAGAATAACCAGGAATTGAGGAGTTGTTAATGCCAGCAGAGCAAAATGGAGTGGGTCAAAGTCTATTAACTTCACTTGAAACGTTTGCCTGGTCCGTCCGTGAGACACCATTACGGTACTTAGGCGATCCGGTGCTGCGGGAGAAATGTACAAAAGTCGCGGCCGACGAGTTTAAGACGTCCTCCATAAAACATCTTGCCATTGAGTTGGTAAAAGTTCTCATGGATTATCGGCAGAATGTTGGCGTTGGTCGCGGACTAGCAGCAAATCAAATTGGCGCAACTAAACAAATGATTGCCGTTCTACTCGGTGATGAGCCTGAAGTTTTCTGTAATCCCCGCTTAATAGCTTCGAAAGGTATGGGAAGTTATGGTGAATCGTGTTTGTCATCTGGGGTAATGCTGCTCGGAGAGGTTCGACGACCTTGGACAGGAAAGTTTGAATACGAAAACCTAGATGGGGTCACCAAGACGCTCGATGCAGACGAGTTGAAAACACGGGTGATATTACACGAAATTGATCATCTCAATGGCATTTCCTGCTCTGACAAATATGAGCCAAAAACGATGCGAATTGTGACTGGGGGAAAAGCTGAAGTTTTCGGGGAGCGGTTTAAGAAATTAGATTAACCTTTTTGAACTCGATTGGGCTGTAAAGCGCTTGTGGCTGGTTGTACAATACAGCCCATTCTAGATCACCATAAGAGAAGTGCCACCATTCACCATAGAAGGGTGCAAAGCCTTGTCTGGTCATGACGTCACAAAGAAGTTTGCGATTTCTTTGTCGCACATCGGATAAACCGGAGCTGAAGGTTTGAATCTTGGGGTTAGTAAAGTCGGCAATTGCGGTGCCCATATCGAGTGCAGCACCTGACTCGTCGGCGAGCGTGAGATCGACTGCTCCGCCAGTGGGGTGTCCGGCAACAGCGGGCACGGCTACGTACATGTGAGTAGCCGCATCGAGCTCATCGTTAGACAACAGTGGACTCACTTGTTTGAGTAGTGCTCGCTGGTGGTCAAAGTACATTTGCTGAATATCGGGGTGCCTATAGCCGTATTCGATTTTTAATCGTAGTTTGCGCGATGCAAGGGTTTGGTTTACGGCTGCCAATTTTTTGGCCACAGTCGTTCTGACGACGATAGTCTCTCCTGTATATGGGAGCATGTCAGTTTTGGCGTATTGAGCGATAATCGAGGGTCGTAGGATCGGACATCAATCATTTCATCTTGAATATCTTGCGAAGTGATTGGCATTAAATCCTGATATGAGACGATAGTTCGATTCTTGAGATTGAAGTTCATGTTATTGGTTCCTATTTACTAATTGTTGGACGTAGCTGGGGTCGTAAATCGATTACGGCCCCAGCTACTGTTGCGCAGGGATTACAGCTGGGCCAGCGCATCCACACAGCTACCGTGCAGGTAGATTCGCTTGGTGCTTTGAGACTGATTGACCTGGACTTGGTCGAGTGCCGACACATCCTGTGAGTTGGTGAGTTCGGTTGCGCCTAACTTCTGGTAGAGGTGTACCGAGTTTGAACCGACGGCTGCGGTCCTGAGCACATATTGTGTGCCGCCTATCTGCTGGATGATGGATAGCTGCTCACGGTTGAGGCGTCTACCAATTCCTCTCCTACGAAATGGCTCAAGCACACCGAGCTCGGACATATACCAGGTTGATGTGAAGTTGCCGGCGAATTCACTTGCAGTCTGCCTCTCACGCAGAAATACTTGGACATCACTAGGCGCATCAAACAGCGGTAGACAGCACCCGAAACCAATCACTCGTTGTGCCTGTAGTGCGAGAATCACAATGCCGCAGGTAATGTGTGGCTCCCAAATCTTGGTAAACACCTCCTCACTGCTGTAGCTCTCATAGTAAGGTGCTCCGCCAAAGGTAGATCGATAGGCGGCAATGAAGCCAGACTGAACTTTGAAGGACGTGTCGGCGTTGCCTCGTAGATACGAGACGTGTGTGGTCACTGAACAACCTCCATTTCGCTGGCGAGGGTGATCCCGTTGCTGGTAAATCCAACCTGTATCGACTGTCCGGTGAGTTGGACAACGGATGTGGCTCCAGTTACATAGCCAGCGGCGATTGTGCCTGAGCCCATGACGTCTCATAGAAGAAGGTGTTGACGGCTCGCACCCACACCACTGGGTCTATATGAACCTCAGATTCCGTTTGACGACACCAGATGACGCCAACGGCGTCGCGGCTGGCGAGACCGAACTGGGACATGATGCTCGCATGTGCCTGCTCGTAATCGGCCGGATCTTTCGGGAAAGCGGCCTCGACGACGACATGTACAATGCCGCCGAGATCAACGATGGTGGCTGGGAACCTGTCCGGCAGGATGACTTGGCGCGCATTCACCGATAGCCCTGGGAATTCGCAGTGAACGAAAAAGCGGCTAGATGAACGTTGTTCGACGGTTGCATGTACTTTTCCACTGAACCCCGAAACGGTGAAGCTCAGGTTTTCTTGCTGAGTTCCTATTTGTGATAGTAGGACGGCTGCGGATCGGGTGGCGTTTCCGCAGAATTCGCCGCCGGCCATTTCGAAGTGATTTTGGTTCAGCACGAGAAATCTGGCTTGCTCCGCACCTGCTAGCTCGAGCCTTTCGCCGAGAACGCGACCTTGCACTTCGTATTCTTCACGGGTGAGTGGGCGCTTGATGATCTTGATGGCTGTACCGTTACCACCGGCGGCGGTAATGAGTCTGATTTGGCCAGTCATTGCTTACTCCCTTGTGTTAGTTTGGCTTTTGCCTCATAGCAAAAGCCCCTCTCTCGACCGGAGAGGGGGCTAACTTACTTTCATCAATAAAACAAAATCAGGCCGCTCTCCAGCGGAAATTTGAATGGTTATGAAGATGATGGAGTCGAACTATCATGTAGGTTCCTTATAATAAAAAATCCCTGAACGTGCATCACGAAGATGCTTGTCCAAGGAACGAGAGGAAATAAAAAGAGACCTCTCGCGGTCCCATCCTTGTTCGCAGGCTATCTCTAGCTTGCGCTCTCAGGCCGGCTCCGCTATTGCGACATCGGCTGCTTAATTTTACGGTTTGGCTTCCGTAGTGCATTTTGACACTCAGCTCGCGGATCGTGACTCCGCTTCATCGCCTAGGCGACACGCTTTATAGGGTATTTAATTTTGTTGAACATTAGCATTATTTTAAATTTACGTCAAGTATGTAATTAGGCGATTTGGGAATCTTTAGTCTAAATCTACCACTTCTCCAGCTAACCTCGAGAGCAAAGTTAGAAGCGTATTGATTGAATCTGTTAGCGCGTATTCATTGGCAGAATGAAAGTTGGCTCCAAACGGTCCATAGCCGGTAATGGTTGGGATTCCGCGAGATATGAGCATATAACTTTCATTGGCCGGACCGGACCCCTTGAGAGACGAGTCAACACCAAAGAGTTCTTTGTTTAGCTTTAAGGCTCGTTTCACGATATCGGAGTTCGGATCAGTGAGCACTCCGGGCAGATTATTCTTGACCTCAATAGTAAACGTACGCCTGCCATCCGAAAGCCGTTTTGTTAGCTCGGTAGTTTCACTGATTACTTCAGCGTTGCGATGCTCAGGCAAAAGTCGAATATCAAGGAGAACCTTAGCTCTGTCAGGAACGATCGACTCGCCGGCACCCCCTTCGATCAACGTAGGCGTAAGTACCGAGCGATACCCGGGAAAATACTTGTTCTCTCCTGGAAGGGCGAATTCACGTAACTCGCTCAGTAGATCAATGAGCCCGTCGATGGCGTTGCTGCCGCGCTTCTTGTCTTGCCACTCTTTTGATCCGGAATGAATGCTTTCACCGTGACAAGTGACCCATAGACGAACAAGTCCACGGTGACCAATTGTGAGGTGTGATCCATCGGCGTTTCCACCATAGGTATAGACGGCGGTACGGGCATTGAGCCCCTCATCAAGTAAATAACGCAGCCCTAATGTTGAATCAGCTCCAGACTCCTCGTCGGCAACACCAACAAATTTTGCAGTATGCAGCTTGCCGGCATCTTTGAGCAGCTTGAGGGCATATAAGCTCATGGCGATTCCGCCCTTACAATCTATGGCACCACGGCCATAAAGGCGCTCGTTTTCGAGGATGCCGCTGAAAGGCGGATGGGTCCAAGCCGAGGTTTCGCCGACTGGTACTGTATCGAGATGGGCTCCCCGCAAAACCTCGTTTGTACCCTTAAAGTCCTCACCAACAAAAATATTTGGACGGTTGTTATCTTTTGCAATCACGCGATGCGGTAAGCCCAGCTTTGATGCCTCCGCACGAATTACCTCTACAACAGCTGCCTCACCATTTTTTCCATTAACAGAGGGTGTTTGAATTAGCTTCTGAAGAAATGCTACTACATCGTTATGATAAGTTTTCATGTTTGTATTATAGCAATATCGCGTAAAGCCCTTTGAGATGAAAGAACAAAAAGAGGCTTCGGATAGCCTCAATTTGGTTACAATTCTTTGGTTGGGGAGAACGTACCTTGAGTTGTACTTATTATAAAATAATTACGTATTATTGACAAATAATATAATCATTTGCTACAATATTCGTATCACCATGACCGGATAGGCCTAAGGTTTAGACCGACCGCCGATGCCGGTCTTTTGATATTCCAAGGACGACTTTAGCTGGCTGATCTCCACAATATATTTTGAGTACGGTCGCAACAGCTTAGAATATTTACTATTGGGTGTGATAATGTGGAGCAGCTTGTTATTTTCCTCGAGGAACTGTATGAGGCATGTGAAATCTCCATCACCGCTCATGATAATGGCTTTTTCGTAATTAGCATACTCAACCGCAGCAGCATATAGCACAAGCTCAGCATCAACGTTACCTTTTACTGTCTCTTTACCGTTCTCGAAGTAGCGCACAGTAGGCTTAAAGATCAGTATAAAACCGGCTGCTTGTAATTGTGTGTAAAGCTTTTGGTTATTGGCGACAAGACCGATGAACATGAAAGCACGATCAACGTTATATTTGTTTTTAAGGTAGAGGCGGAGCTTTTTGTAATCAACTTGCCATCCCATAGTGCGCACGCCAAGGTTCAGGTTTTGACTATCGATAAAGGCGTAATTACTCATCTGCTCCCTCTTCATTCATAGACTTACTATACGCGGTTACCGCGTCATCAAGGTCTTTTAGTTTTTGGCCGAATTGCCCAAAGGCAAATGCCGAGGCAAGAGCCTGAGGATAGCTCACCATCATACCTGAAGGTAGCTTAACAGAGAGGTAGCCTGCTGGATCTGTAGGTTCAATGTTACTTCTAGTCTGTAAGTGCTTATGTTCGGTAGAATCTGTAGATATATCAGTAGCATGCGTTGAAGTGGATACTATAGCGACATCAGCACTCAAGATGCCATTACCCTTCAAAAGTCTGCGGTTTCCATGGTATTTCGAAAATCCGATCTACATCGGCTGCTGCTTTTGCTGAATGCCAAATTCTTGAATAAGACGGTTTGTAAACTGACGTGGAATTACCTGCCCCTTTAAGGCACTGTAGATCTCCATAAATAGAGAAGGCGATAACGCTGCGTTGCGTATAGCATCTTCTTTGTCTACATCGGCTAAGGGCAATAAGTATTTCTTGGCAATTTGAGACAAAGAATACTGATCCTTTTCTCGGTTTAGCAACCCATAGTGTACAAGAGCCGCCACGGCACGCGCCGATGCGCCATTCAGCGAACTATAGCCCATACCTACTGCAATACTCTCACGATTATACTGACCGTTGAGTCCTAGAGTCTCGCTTATGCTGACTATTCGGTTTAGTGCCTCTTCCAAAGCCATAACGGGATAAGCTCGACTGCGTTCTTTTTTGCTACTTTCTGCCATACTATTTTCCCCTCACTTAATTTAACTCTAATTATGGACACTTGGTTAGTCTAAGTCAATATCATTTAGACTAAGTAGACGTAAAATGCCCACCTAACAGATAGAATTAAATTAGTCTTCAACGTACGGATTATGTTAAGTGTCTTTACTCTATATCTAAGTAGGGATACGGGATTCGGATTTTTCTATACTGTTCTAATTGGCAGTTACTATTCCAAATATACATATGCAAATCGTAAACCCCGCCCGAGAGAGAGGCGCAGTTTACGATACTAGCTCCTTTCTCAGGCGGGGATAAATCCGTAGGCATCAGCCATGTCGGCGGCTTCAGCAACAAGTGTTCTGAGTTCCTCGACCGACAGCGGTGGACGCTGCAGGCAGACGGGCCATTCGGCATTGACTGTGGCGATTCCTGCATTCAGAATTTCGGCCCATTGTGGGTTGCCGATCGTCACTTCGGCGATATGGCTTTGAGCCATGAGGGCCTCGTAGTTTGCCAGTTCTTCCTTAAACGACGGGTACCACTTCGATAGCGGTTTGCATGTGCCAGCTATGCAGACGGTTGGGTCTATACGGCGCAGTTTGAGTGCCGGTAGACCCACGCGCAGAGTATGTCCTTCAATTGACAGGCCTTCTTCTACCTTCCCTTCAACTAGGATGAGTCTTAAGGTGTGGTGTCGTGATGGCAGCGGCCGCCATTGCTGATGTCTCTCGCCCTTTAGGGCTGCTTCGATCCGATCATGACGTTCGTACCAGCCTGGACCGCGTTCATACGCCGAAATCTCGCGCATGAGCCAATCCAATACCGACCCGTAGGCATCATTTTCGGCCATGTTGAGCTGTTGGGTTGGGTCGGAGCACATCATCAGATCAAGTGGATTTCTATTCCACCAGACGCGACTCCTGCCTGCACCGCTGACGAATACCTGTTTGGTTTTCTCAACCATCAGTGCCAGAAGCAGTAGCTGCACGGGGTCGCACAGGTGCTCAGCGAACACCTGCATGAAGCCCCGGGCTAGTACCAACGCTTTCTGGACGTCTGTCATCACGAGGTCCGAGCCATTGAGGGCAAAGTCCTTGTGAGATAGGTGCTGTAGCAGCGGATGTGACATCATGCGTTTCATCTGCCGCAGGCCGTAGTCTAATCTGTCAACGCACAGCTTGGGTTGGCTATCTTCGATCCAGTCGTTGAGGCTGGGAAAGATGACCTCGTCTGGGTCAATGCCGTACTTTCTGAGTAAGTCGCAAATTCCGACTTGCTCGAGATACTGGCGCAGACGGGCGTCATGGTTGTTCTGCATGCCTGCCATGCTCTGCGCGATGAAATCGCCTAGGTGCGAGCCGGTGGTGTGTCCGAGGTCTGACACGAATGTGCGCAGGGCCAGAATGAGCGTGTCGCGCTCGCTGAGGCCATGCAGTTCGGCCATGCGGTAAACGAACACGGCACTGCCCCAGGCATGCTCCAGCGGGAAAGAAATGCCCGGTGCCGGGAACGGGTGTGTAGTGCGGAGGCAACGTCAGCTGCTCGACAGCTTTGTGCCGCCTGACGGCTGGGTGACGAGCCAGGTCCGCCCAAATGGGATGCTCGAATGTATACCGACCCCAGGTCGGGTCGTCGACGGTGAATGTACCGTCAGCCTCGAACCAAGACTGAAACACGCGCGTCGGACCAACTACCGGAGCGGTTGGCCAAGTGAATGCGTCCATTCCTGCTCCTCTCGGTTCAGTTGGCAAAGGAACGATGAAGCGGTTGCCTCACGTGGCGGGATTGTAGCACATCGCTTGCAATTGGAACAGAAAGGTTATAAGGAGTTTGTTATACTCATGCTATGAAATATATGGCTTTAGCAGCAGCTGGTTTTCTTTTTCTGAGCGGACTCGGAAACATTTTAATAATATCTATGAAGTTGGACGGGTATGATCTATCGATTAGCGCCATAGTTGCGGCTGCAACTATCGGATTGGGGTTAGTTGCTCTGTGGGTCGGTTTAAGCAAAAGAGTCACTAGTGCAATACCTAACTTTATAAGACCCTGAATCTATTAAGTACAATGAAGCTGATACAAGCGGTTTGTCGGGTGTTCGATGAAGATCAAATCGTTCAGGATACCCGCAGTGAGCACTGCTGACTGCCGAATCTAATCTAAGCTAATGCGCTTTTGAAGGCTCTAGTTTTCGTAGGAGTAAATAGAGTATCGGTAAAACACCAATACTACTAACGATCATAAGAGTGATAAACCATCTTTGATCATTATATTTTGCAGCCTTCAGAGGCAAAGCCTTTCCACACCAATTCCCACACGTAGTGCTAGTGCCAACAAAGTGGCTTGAGTGGTTGTTAAGTTTATCTCCATTTTGACCTCTAATCTGAGACTAATTATACTCCTTAACTAGCTTCATGGAGCAATGAATGCGTCATATCTCTCTGACCAAGTTCCAAACCAAGAATCACACTTGTGGAGGTGCTTTATCTTCGCAAACTGTGGCTGGCGGAAATGTGGGCGGTTCGAGAGTTATTTGACAACGGTCGTTAAATGGCGTAGTTTTCGGCTGCAAATTGCGCCTGATCTGCAAATACCTGCTTGGCATTACCAAGAATGCCAAGTTCATAGAACGCTAAGATAGCCAATTTATAGCTCGTGATATCGATTGCACGCAGGGACAAGGGAAATGAATCGTGGGCATACAGAATGGCATTTGCAAGAATGCGGCCGGTTCGCTTGTTGCCATCGTTAAACGGCTGGAGGTAACAAATGTACGTGAAGGCCAGGAGAGCTTTTTCATAGACAATCTGCTTGGAGTTGATGACTTCGCAAAGATGTTTTAGCTCATCTTCAATCTGATATTTGTTATCGAGCGGTTTGTATACCGTGCCCGTAATGCCCACTAATCGTTCCCGGATGCCATGGTCAAAGAGGCCTTCGGCGAGAAATTTATGGAGATCCACGATAGTTTCTGGGCGAATATCTTCCGCGAATAGATCTTGATTTGCTGCGCCAAAATCTAAAGCTTTTTGTGATTAAGTACCATGGTGGTCTCTTCCGGTGTTTTGCCTTTAGCCGGAATGCCGTCCTTGAGGAGCGTCTCGGTTTCCAAGAGCGAATAGGTATTGCCTTCAAATTGTGACGACTTCCACGACAGTTCGATCGTGATACGCTCTCGTTCGCGGCGAATGATGTCAGGCGAGGCAGTTTGAAGCTTTTGCTGGAATACGCTGTTGTAGCCGTCTAGCAGGAGTAACTCTGGCGGAGCGAACAAAGCCGATTGCCGGAGACTCTCAAGACGATCAAAATCATACTGAAGGGTCGGACGATCCTCGTTTGCAAGAAATGTTTCAAGTTGGCTCTCCGAAAGCGCAAGGTTGATTTTTCCTTTAGGCACGACAGTGTATGAAATGGCCCTGGCTTCACCTTGCCGACTTACAATACCTAATTCAATGAGTTCGTTAAGGTCGCGCTGTAAGGTGCGTTCTGTTATCTCAGCGAAACCTGATAGTCGAATGAGTTGCGGAAGTGTATTGTTCCCCGCGAGGAGCGCTACCACGATCTGTTGCTGACGACTTGAGACTTTCATGCCCTTAGTTTATCAGAATCCCGACAAATTATACGAAGTATTGCGACATTTGTCGGGATACTTACATCTGAGATTTTTCTAACTCAATAATGGCTTAGAGAAGGTAATGAATGAACATAGAAAGATACCGACCCAAAATCGGATTGTTAATTTGGTTCTGTCATGAGCTAATAATTCCTTGGCTGGGGCGGCAGTTCTGGAACCAAACTTATGAGGGTGATCCGGTGGTAGTGGTCGATGAAATCCGTGAACTGCTTAACGAAAACGAATTAGATGGGACGCTTTGTCATGATTAAACGATCATTAAACGCTCCGCGCTTTTCTCGCTTCTCATTCTGTACGTCGAGGATATCGGCCTTCGAAAGCTCCTTCAAAGCAATTAATGCATCGATGATTTCGTACACGTCGGCGATTTCTTCGACAATGTTCGAGTCTGAGTGCGCCTCCGAAAGCTCCTGCGCCTCCTCGACGATTTTTTCAAGATGAACTCAAGATACTCCTGGTCACCCTCAGCCGATTGGGCGGCTGGTTCTATACCTTTTGCCGCACTATTTCGGGTATCTTGTCGCGAACTAATTTTGGATATTCATTTTCCAGAGGAAGTGCAGTCTCGGTATGTTCAAAGCTCATATTGAGAGCTTACCAGAAAATACAAAAAGAGGCTTCGGACAGCCTCAATTTGTTGACAAATGATGTGATTGTTGCATGGCTGGGGCGACAGTCACTATTCCAAACTGAAGCGGGCCCGGGTTACCCAATTGGGGTCCGGGCCATGTTGTTACAGCTCCTTTCGAAATAGTCGCATGTGCGTGCCGTCATGCGTTGTGATCGGGTCGTATTCGACGTAACCGCTCTTCAGCGGCACCGCGAGCGAAGCCGCATTGTCCGGCTCGACTCGAATTACTGAACGCTTGACGCCCGTTCACGCAGAAAGCCTTCGAGCAACGTGATGGCATGAGCCATGAGGCCTTGTCCGCGAAATTGAGGGGTAGAGTGCATAGGAGACGTTGGCGTCGCCTTCCAAAAGAGACCGTCGAGCCGTTGCCAATCTACGTTCGCCTCGACCATGCCGGCAAGTTGCCCCGATGACAGGTCAATGACTGCGAAGTTGAAAACCGGACCACCATTTTCCCAAGATTCGAGATTGCGATCTATCCACGCAGTGGTGCCTGCGATAGTGCTCGGTCCGCCGCTGAGCCACTTGGTTTGCTCGGGGTCGTCGCCGGCAACATGTGCCGCAACGTCGTCGTGCGTGAAACGTCGGATTTGGACACGGGCATCTGAAATGCTGGACATGTGTTTTCCTTTGTACGGATGAAAGAGCTTAAGCTAAATTACAACATATGTGCTTACTTTGTCAATTTTAGAAAGGAAATATGAAGATGAATGAATTGAATATAAACGAGACTTCAAACTGCTATCTGAGTTCAAACTCTACAGAGAAAGTTTGGATAGCTGTCAACCCTCAAAATCGAACAAACAAAAAAAGGCTTCGGATAGCCTCAATTTGTTGACAAATGATGTAATTATTACATGGCTGGGTCGGCAGGATTCGAACCTGCGAATGACGGGACCAAAACCCGTTGCCTTACCGCTTGGCGACGACCCAACGACCCTACGATTATGGTATAATCTGGGGCAAGATGTCAATTTCTACACGATCCATTGTCAAAGTCCTGGCTGTGACCTTTCTGTTTGTGGGTGGTATTTATCTCATTTATCTGGCCAGACAGCCGATTGTGTGGGTTGTTGGCGGCGGCTTATATTGCGGTAGCTATTAACCCGCTCGTGGAGTGGTTTGCCCAGTTTATGCCCAAAAGAGCCGGGTGGGTGGCAGTATTCTGACCGTTTCACTCATCGGCGGGTTTATCTTGACGATGATCATGACCTTGGTGCCACCATTGGTCTATCAGACCGAACAGTTGATTCGTAATCTCCCTATTATGCCGAAGCCTTGGTGGCTGGTGATTGGTGGGTATCAGATCAGATCAGAACGCTTAAAATGGTTGAAGTCATCCAGCAAGCGCAAGGACAGATTATTAATGGTTTGTCATCGGCGGGTGGATCAGTATTCACCGTCGCTGGCACAATCTTCAGTGGGTTTACTGCCGTATTTACTGTACTGATCATGACATTGTTTATGGAAGTGGAAGGTCCCAAATGGCTGGAAGCATTTTGGCGCCTGGTGACACCCAAGCACCGGGTGCGATGGCAGCGGCTGGCTCATGGCATGTATGAGACGGTGACTGGTTATGTGACTGGAAACTTGATGACAAGTTTACTGGCCGCCGGATTGACCACTATTGTTTTGATTGCGGTCGGAGTACCGTATGCGGTGCCGCTCGGTATGCTGGTGGCTATATTGGACTTTATTCCACTCGTTGGTGCAACGATCGCGGCTATTATTATAATAATTGTGTCATTTTTCACTTCACCATTCGCTGCGGTTGTGAGTGCCATATTCTTCGGTGTCTATCAACAAGTTGGAGAACCAAATCTTACAACCCTTGATCTATGGCAAAACGGTGCAGCTTTCACCGCTGGTGGTACTGACGAGCGTGTTAATTGGTGCTAGTCTCGGTGGCATCTTGGGCGCGATGGTAGCCATCCCGGTGAGCGCCAGTATTCAGATTATCGTCCGGGAATTTGTCTTAGAGAAGCTCGAAGCCAAGCGTCACGCGGCTAAATCGTAAGCTTGTAGTTCTTCGGGCGTTGGGTTCGTCGACTGGAGTTTAAGCAATTGCTCATATAGTCCACCGCTGTGGGCTAATTGAGCGGGAGTGCCTTGTTCGCTGACCTGGCCGTGCTCCAGGCATACAATGCTGTCTACATGGGCAATGGTACTGAGGCGGTGGGCAATGATGAGCGTGGTGCGGTCGCGCATGAGGCGTTCAAGGGCTTGTTGGACTTGGACTTCGGCACGTGAGTCTAAGGCGCTGGTGGCTTCATCTAAGATGAGAATTGGTGCGTCCTCGAGAATGGCCCGGGCGATGGCAATACGCTGCTTTTGGCCGCCGCTGAGTTTAACGCCGCGCTCGCCTATCTGGGTCTCGAGTTTGTCCGGTAATTCGTAGACAAATTTGGCATTGGCGGCTTCGATGGCTTTTTGATATTGGCTTCAGTGGATTCGGGTAATCCATAGGTGATGTTGTCGCGAACTGTGCCACTAAAGAGGGCCGGCTCTGGAAGACGACGGCTATATGTTGGCGGAGAGACTGCTGGGTGACATCGCGAATATTCTGACCATCTATTTCAATCTGACCGGCGGTGGTTTCGTAAAAGCGACAGAGCAGATTGGCAATAGTTGATTTACCTTGCCCGCTCTCGCCCACCAAAGCTAATTTGGAACCAGCGGCAGCTGCAAAACTAATGCCGCGCAATACTGATTGTCCGTCGGCATAGCCAAAACTGACATCACTAAACGAAATTTGGCCGTTGGTAATGCGCATTGGACGCGCGTGGGTTTGTCAGTAATGGTGGCGGGTGTGTCCATGATATCAAAGAAATCTTTGGAGCCTGCGGATGCTCGTTGCAAACTATCTACAATAAATGAACTCGCAAACAATGGGAATTGAGCCTGCGTGACCAATCCAATCAGTAAGGTGAAATCACCAAGTGTAATTACCACTGTAGGTTTGATACACCACGTAGGCGTAAATACCGGCGAATATAACGTTGAGTCCAATGCGCCGAGCCACATCATACCAGTGCCACTCGATGGATTGGCCGCGAGTGAGCTGCTCAATTGAATGACGCTGCCTCTTGAAAAATTGGCGCTCGAGATTTTCGGATACATAGGATTTAACTGCTCGGATTTGGTTGATAGCTTCGGTAAAACGACCTTGCGTCAGATCGAGGTGTTTGTTGATCACTTGTTGCTTGGCTTGCCAGTGACGGCTCGAAAGTGTAGTTAACCAAATGTATAACGGGAATAATCCGCCCAGTAAGATGGCGATGGCCAGGCATAAAACGCCAAAATGACGAGCGTCACCATGGCTGACAAAAGAATCCCAGGAAATTGTTGGCCAGGGCATTCATCATATTGGCGATAGTGTTGATGCCACGGTCGAGGCGGCTGGTGAGACGTCCGCTGACCTGGTTATCGTAAAGCTCAGCGGTAGTGTCAGGATATGGTCGTAGTAGCGGCGTGCCAGTAAGGTGTGGAGTTTACTACCTAATTGATCACAGAATCCTTGGATATTGGCCAGAATGGTCGTGAGAAGACTGACCACCAATATGCCGACGATGAGCCAGATGAAATAACTGCCGGCTGGCAATGTCGGATGTAAGCTTTTTATCTAATCCGTCGACGAGGAATTTAAGAAAAACGGTGTGGCTTGGGCAAATAAAGCCAATATTACGACAAGTCCGGCGTTGATGAGATAGTATCGCTTCAGGCTCCACGAATATTTGATGATGCGAATGATATCTTTCATATGTCGTTCGATTATACCGCGTCTACCCACTCATGCGGTAAACATTGTGCTACTATGCAAAGTAAGAGAAGTCGTCATGCGTATTAGTCCGCTTGGGTTGCAAACCCGATCAGATATAGCCAGCCACATTCGATGGTATATATCGTTGCGCTGGCTATTGCTGACGGCCATTATAGTCCCCGGTCTGCTATCTCTGGCAGCGGAACAGGATTGAGTGCCGAAGTTCTGCGCGATACCCGTCTTGGATTGGTCATGTTTGGCATGAACGTGGTCTTTTACGGATTAGCCCGGCGGTGGCGTCATTCGATGCGTCAAGCAGCGATATTGGCAGCCGTTATCTTATTCTTTGATATTTTAATCATTACGTTTTTTATATATACCAAAGGTGGTATTGAAAGCCGAAGTATTTTTCTTCTATTTTATTCCGATTATTATGGCCGCCGCCTTATACGGTCGCAGTGCGGTTTATGTGACAGCATTGACAGTCATGGCGTGTTATAACGGACTGATTTTGGCTGATCATTTTCACCTTGTCTCGGTCATTGGTGAGTTAACGCCATATCTGAGCAATGATAGTGCCTATGTGCTGAACTCAGTAGTGTTTACGAGCTCATCTATTTTAATAGTTACAGTGGTTGTCGATTTTCTGGCTCATTTGTTGCAGCATGATAAAGAGGCATTGGAGAAAAGTCTCGATGCCTTTGCCCAGGCGCAGACCATTGCCCACGTTGGAAGCTGGGAATACGAACTAAATTCGAGAAGTCGATGCACTGGTCGGCCGAGCTATTTCGAATATTAGGTTACAAACCTGATCGCGATGTGCCATCGTGTGCGGCTCTGACTGCGAATATGAATGAAGATGACCGTTACTCGTTCCAGCAACTCTGTGATGAAGTAATACGAGTCAGAAACCACGTCGCGGTAATTTTCGGGTCGATATCGGTGATGATACTCACTATTTGCACGCGGAAATGCGTCCAGTGGTAGGACATGAAGGCAAATCGGAATGGGTTATTGGTACTATGCACGACGTGACTGACGCATGGCGACTGGAAGAGGCTCGCAATGATTTTGTGTCGTTGGCATCGCATCAGTTGCGGACACCGGCGACGGTGGTGAAACAATATTTGCACGTATTGGACGGCATGGCCGGTCGACTGACTCCTGAACAGCAGACGCTGGCGCAAAAAGCCTTGACGGGAATGAGCGGCAATTGCGCATCGCTAACGACCTTATGCGGGTCGTGCAATTTGAATCAGGTCGATTGAAGCTGAAGAAATCGTCTGCTGATTTAGCCAAGCTGTTACCGACCGTTATCGCTGATTTACGACCACAACTATCGAACCGTCAGCAGACGATTCGTTATCGGTGTCGCCGTCGATCAATCATGTGCCGGGTAGATGCCGAACGATTATGGATGGCTTTGGAGAATATTATCGAAAAATGCCTCCAAATACAGCCCAGAACAGGCGGTTATCAAGGTAAATTTGGTACAGACAGTTGACGAGATTCGTATTTCGGTGCGTGATCAGGGGTCGGTATTGCCGAAGATGACATTCCGAAAATGTTCCAAAAATTTGCACGTGCAAAATCGCCTAAGCACGCAAGTTGGTGGGAGTGGTTTGGGCATGTATTTGGCAAGTAAAAATTATAATGCTGCATAAAGGCCGGACGGATCGATGTATCGTCAAGCACGGCAGCCCCTTGGTAGCGTGTGGCTTCCAATTTAATACTAACTTGCCAGAATCGGTGATTTGAAAAATGGTTTTGTTACGACTACGATCCTGAGACGTGCCTACAGTGCAAAATGCCTTTGTAGACGGTGCGATAAAGATTCCGGCGACTGAATCTGATCGACGGCCTCTTGGTCATACACATCATAAGCGTTTGGTGTGAGCGGAAGGACATCTTCAAAAGAAACAATATTCATAAATCGAGATTATAGTCAAAGACAATAAAGAGAAATATATTGGTTGGATATTTGAGTTGGAAAATAGATGGTTCGAGCGAATAGTTATATTTTAGTTCGGCGCCAGCGTGGGCCATTGGGTGTGTCGCTGACGTCAAGGTCGTGGCGCCTGAGTTCGGTACGCAATTTGTCGGCTGCGGCCCAATTTCGTGCTTCACGGGCAGTTTCACGTTCGGCGATAATGTGCTTTTGAGCGGACGTGATATCTGGTCGATTGTCGAGGTTTAATCCGAGTAATTTGTCGAGTCCGCTCAGGAGTGTGTCGAAATCGTCATTATCGAGTGTCATGCCGGGAGCGAGCTTGGTGACATATTGATAGACTTCGGCGAGTGCTTGACTGGTTGCCAGATCATCGAGCAAATGTTGCTGCACCTGCTCGAGAAAATCAGTAATCTCAGTGTCGGCTAAGCGCACTTCCGACAGATTACTCTGATGTTTGAGATCCGCCCACGCGAATAAATTGAGTAAAGGTATTTTGGGCAGCGGCAACTGATTCCCAGGAAAAGTTCATTTCTGAACGGTAATGAGATTGGAGATATAGCAATCTCAGAGCCAACGGATGAAAGCCTTTTGGATGACATCTTTGAGTGTGTACGAATTGCCCTTTGATTTAGCCATCTTTGCGCCGTCGACCAAAATAAACTCATTATGTACCCACAGGTTCGCGGGGTGTCCGTGGGCAGCTTCGGTTTGAGCCATTTCGTTCGGGTGATGGGTGCCAATGTGGTCGACGCCGCCGGTATGGATATCTATCGGGTCGTCGAGGGTAGCGTGAATGATGGCCGAGCACTCCAGATGCCACCCTGGGAACCCATCGCCCCAGGGTGAGTCCCAGTGCATGGTGTGACCTTGGTATCGGCCGACAGTAAAGAACCAGACGGCAAAATCAAAGGGACTATGTTTGTCGGGATCGGAAACTACTTCGGATCGCTCAGTTTGTTTGTCAGCTAGTTTTTGACCGGTTAACTCGCCATATGTCGGCAATTTTGAGACATCAAAGTAAATGGCCTGTTTGGTTTGATAGGCAAAACTTTTTCGAGCAAGATTTGGACCATGGCGATTTGTTCGTCAATGAATTCGGTAGCTCGGGCGTAGCTATCATGATATTTGGGCGATTGGTAGGTATTGGGGGCAACACATTCATGGCAGCCATATCGTTCTTGAATGCTTCGGTGTAATGGGCGGCAACATCCCAAACCGATTTACCTTCACGGGCGGCACCAGTTTCGAGTTTATCTTCACCTTCGTCGGCATCACTGGTGAGATGACCGACATCGGTTATGTTCATGGTATGGCGGACTTTGAGTCCGGCGGCTTCAAGGGTGCGGCGGAGCGTATCGTTAAATACCGCATTGCGTAGATTGCCGATGTGGTAGTAGTTGTAAACTGTCGGTCCACAGGAATAGAGCGAGACCTCGCCGGGCTTAATGGTGGCGAGCTCTTCAGTCTGTCGGGAGAGTGTGTTGAACAGCTTCATGGATATAATCCTGATAGGTTTTGATCAGTAAGTCAATTTCAGCTCGGACATCGGGACTTTTACAGCGATAGGCTCCGGCATTGGGATGACCGCCGCCACCAAATTTTTCGGCCATGGGACCAGCAGCGCCGGTAGTAGAACGCAACGGGACATTGATTTTGCCGCCATAATTTTGAAAACAGCTACCAGTTCAACGCCTTTAGTCCACTGCATTTCATTCAAGATGAGGGTATATGGTTCGGAAATATCTTTGTACCGGGCCACCGTATCGGGGTTGATTTCAGCAATCGCCAGGCGACCATCAACATGAAATTCGACAGATTGGAGTAGTTTGCCTTTGAGGTGGAGGAGTTCAGGTAAAATGGCGGTGGCTTCACGTTTGCTTTTGTGAAGTTCGCAAAGATTAGCACCGCGTTTTGTGAGCTCAGCCATGGCGGCCACGCTTTCGGCGGTAGTGCCGGAAGTGGTTAGGCCGAGTGAGTCGGCTAGGATTGCGCTGGCGAGCTTGGCGGGCAGCGCGCTCATTGATGGGCCAGTTCAGGGCTTGAGCCATCTTGGTCACCAGTTCAGCTGTGGCGACGGCTTCTTCGACTATTTCGAGCTCGATGTCAAACCCAAAGTTTTGACGGCTGGTGTGGTGGTCAATAATGGCAAAAGGTTTACTGGTCAAAGCTGTGAAATGGTGCTCGATCGCTGATTTGATGAGGGCTGGAGCACCGGTATCGACTAAAATAACGGCATCAAATTTTGGGCATGTCTTGAATCACCCGGTCCCACCCTTCGAGCCAGCGCAGATATGGTTCGGGCTGCTTGTACGAGTACATCACCACTTTTTGCCCAGGTCACCAAGTATCTCTTCGAGACCAAGGGCGGTGCCAAGTGAATCGCCATCTGGTGAATCGGGTTGCAAGATGAGAATGGTTCCAGCTGCATCAATGAATTTTTGTAAGTCTTGGGCTGATTTCAAAATGCTTGCCGTCCTTCCAACGCCCGGCCTAAGGTTATTTGATCGGCGTATTCAAGATCGCCGCCGACCGGTAAGCCGCGGGGCCAGTCTAGTCACTTTGATATCGGTTTTTCAAGCGCTTCCCGAATGTACATGGCAGTGGATTCTCCTTCGAGGGATGGATTAGTGGCTAATATAACTTCGGTAATTCCTCTTCGGGTAGCCGTTTGAGTAAACTGGCGATCTGGAGCCTTTCGGGTCCGATACCGTCTATGGGCGAGATGACGCCACCCAAGACGTGATACAGCCCATGATAAAGTCCGGTTTTTCGATGGCGACCACGTCAAATGGCTCTTCGACGATGGCGATGATTGACTGTTCGCGGCTGGATGACGGCAGACATTGCACAAATCATCTTCGGCGAAATTGAAAACATTTACGGCAAGACCGGACACTGGCGTGTAAATTATCTAACGCCCGGCCTAAGCCTTGGGCGCGCTCGGGTGAATTCTTGAGGATGAAAAAGCTAATCGTTCGGCCGTGCGGACCCACGCCGGGCAGCCGGCCAAGTTCATCGATCAGTTTTTCGACTGAGTGTGGTACTACGCGCATATATCGGAATAATAAACCTTAAATTACAGCCCGGGCAGACCGGAGGCCGCCAGCCATGGATTTCATTTTTCAGCAGCGACTTGCTGTGAGCGGTTGATGGCTTGGGTAATAGCCGATTCGAGCCACTTCTCCACTTTACGCGGGTCAGCTTGAGCTATAAGATCATCGTTGAGGGTTACCTTCTGGATTTTCTGCTCGCCGTTAATGCGGACTTTGACGGCGCCACCGCCAGCCTCGACCTCGATGATTTCTTTGGATAAGGCACTTTGGATTTTTTAAGTTCAAATAAAGCTTTGCTCTTCTCAAACATGATGAGGTCTGGTTGCTCCCAGTTAGATAACGCTTATGCTACAATGACCATGAGATAAAGGAATCCCGATGAAGTCACGGCTCTATGGTACCACACAGCGATTGTTGTCCGGAATGAAATCGGTTCACCTGGTACTGGCAGGCGTACTGCTAGCTGGTATGTTTGGTTTGAGTTTGTACAGTATGAAAGACAACTCGGGAATTGTTGATGAGATCGCCCATATTCCCGCCGGTTATTCGTATGTAAAATATGGCGATTATTTTGAATCCAGAACACCCGCCATTGGTAAAAGACCTGGCGGGATTGCCTTTACTGTTTATGGATGTCGATTTTCCGACCGAAGAACGCCCCTGGACGACTGATACCAATGGTCAATGGGAGGCTGGTTGGAGTTTTATTTATCATCTCGGTAACGATGCCAGTGCCATATTGTACTGGTCGCGGATGCCGGTGTTGTTACTGACTATCGGGTTTGGGATATGGCTCTACTGGTGGACAAAACGCCGCTGGGGTGTAGCCGTGGGTCTGTTGACACTATTCTTCTACGCACTAAGCCCGAATGTGCTGGCACACTCAGCGCTCGTGACTACCGATGCCGGAGCTACGGCTACGTTATTTATGGCTATCGTGGCGTTTGCGTGGTACGCTACCAAACCGTCGTGGCAACGACTGCTAGGATTTTCGTTGGTGTTGGCCATTGCCCAGCTGACAAAGTTTTCGGCATTTATGTTGTATCCCTATTTGCTCATGGTATCTGTTGGGATGGTTATGGTGTGGCGACAACCAGCCAGTTGGCTATCGCGACTCAAGCACTACGTCGGTGGATTGATCGCCGCATCGGCTGCCAGTATGGCATGGGTATGGCTGGCATATGTGCCTCATACTTGGAATATGCCTCAAGATGTTCAGGATCAGTTGATTCGCGGGAGTATCTACGACGAGCGGTGGCAGGGACTGGTTCAATTTATGACCAATATCAATGATATGAGCGTATTAAGGCCATTGGTACAATATTTGTTAGGTGTTTTAATGGTATTTGGCCGGGTTCAGGGTGGGAATGTTACATATTTCAACGGTCAGGTGAGTAATCAGAGCTTTCATTGGTATTTCCCTCAATTGTTCGTTATGAAAACGCAAGTAGCCCTGCTTATTTTCATGGTTATGCTCGTGGGGGCGATTGCTTGGCGCGTGTCACGGACGGTGTCGGCTCGGCGTTTGATGACGGCATTTGCCGCTAATTTCCGATCTCACACTGCCGAATGGGCTTTGGGCGGTTTCGCTGCATTCTATTTCTCCGTGTCGGTGGCAGGCAACTTAAATCTCGGCATACGGCATATACTGCCCGTCTACGTGCCGTTGTTCTTGTTGGTGGCTATCGGTATGGTGCAATGGATACGTCGCAGCCAGGGAGCGCGCAAAGTGTGGCTGGCTGGCGTATTGACGGTCGGAGCGGTTTGGTACGGTGCGAGTACTGCCATTGCTGCCCCCTACTTCATCCCCTACTTCAACGAAATCGCCGGCGGTTCGGGTAATGCGTATAAGTATTTTTCAGACTCTAGTGTCGACTGGGGACAAGACCTGGTGCGGTTACATCAGTATGTGGAAGATCATCCGGAGATCGATAAAATTGCCATCGATTATTTTGGCGGCGGGTCGCCTGACTATTACTTTTGCGACCGTCGTTATACTGACAGTGGTGAATTAATTGCAACTTCGGCTGGCTATGATTGCTCCAAATCAAAATTTGAACCATGGCATGCACAGTATGGTGAGTACCAAGGTGACTATATAGCTTGGACATTTTTGGAAAACGATCGGTGGTATGCAGGCCGAGAAGGCCATGACGGCTATAAATACTTGCGCGAGCGTGAACCGGTAGCTAAAATCGGCAGTATTTACGTCTACAAACTGCGCTAGAAATTATGGCTGAACAACTGATGCTTGTCCGTTTAGCAAATATATTGGGACAAGCGATACAAGTTATTCTCAAAAATTTGATGAAGGCATTCAGCTGGATGAAGGGGGTTGTATTCAGCTATGCCGGAAACAGAGGGCCATCGAGGCAGTGTAATCTACGATGCTTTTTGCGGGCGTCGGCGGAACATCAATCGCGTACGCCAGAGCTGGCAAGCAAGTTATTGCAACAGATATAAATGCGAAACGTCTGGCAATGGCGGAACACAATGCGCAAATTTATGGTGTGTCGAACAACATCGATTTCATATGTGCTGACTTTTTCAAGATGGCTTCGCATGTCGAAGCACATACCGTCGTTCTTGACCCGCCATGGGGAGGGCCAGCTTATAAATCAAAAAATGTTTTTCATATAGAGAATTTAGTCGCTCAGAGCACTATCTTAGATAATCCAGACGGCCACGCAATATTGAATTTAGCATTACGCTACTTTTCGGAGGTGGTCTTACGCGTACCGCTAAACTTTGATCTGTCAGAACTTAATTCGTACAATCACCAATCCAGGGTCTATGACGATGTTTTGGATGAGCGCGTAATTTGCCGAACAGTGGTCTTTTCGAGCTGATAGAAGTATTACGTGAGTGGTGTGAGCTGCTTGATGAGCTCGCGGACTTCAATGGTAGCCACGCCAACGACGTGATCGGCACCGCCGTAGTAGAGGTAGATAACGCCGTCCCGGACAACTTGGCCACAAGGGAAGACGACGTTACTGATCCAGCCCTCGCGTTCCCAGTCGAGTACTGGAGTCATGATTGGTTGTGACGACCGGCCAATGACGCGGGTAGGATCTTTGGGATCAAGTAAGACAGCCCCCAGGCAATACTCGTGGGCTTCGGTGATACCGTGATAAAACAAGATCCAGCCGTGAGCAGTTTTGATGGGCGGCCCGGCGATACCAACTTTTTTGTCATCCCACATTCCCGGACGCGGTCCAATGATTTGGATACAGCGCGTCACTTTCTCGCGGCGGAAATTGAGACTATCAACGAAATCACCGCAAATATGGGAAGACACCCGGTGCAAGATCATGTACTGACCATTAATTTTCTCGGAAAATAAGCAGGCGTCTTTGTCGTCGACTCCTTGGGGCGTGATGATCTCAGGCATAGTCCATTTATCGAACCGGTGGTGCAAAAAATCATCGACACTGATAGAACTCTCGGCGACTTTGGGATTCGAGACCGAGTCATAAGCCGTGTAGGTGATGTACAGATGATCGCCAATGCGGACAATGCGGGCATCTTCGCAACCGGAGTTGTCAGTTGGCCCGCCGGCTTTGAGCTCGAATTTGACCCGCGGTACGTAGATTGGGTCGGCCAGACGTTCGACGATTTTGACGCCGTCATGACTGCGGGCCAGACCGGAGACAGAGGTATTATCGGGTCCAACCGCCCGGTACATAATGTAGACATCGTTGTTAATTTCGACTGCTGCCGGATTGAGCACATGACTGGCTTCCCAAGGGTGAGCAGCGATGGGCTCAAGAATAGGATTCTCGGGCGCGCGTTTGACATGTTGTTTGACGGCATTGTCGGCGGACAAGGCATCAAGTAATCCGGCAAAACTGACAGTTGCTCGACAGCAACTCGTATCAGTTGATCCGTAATAGATGGTAAATTTGTCTCCGTGACGAACGGCACCGGAGGGGAATATGATCCGGGGTAAGCGGCCGAAGCGTTCGTAGCCTTCCTCGGGCACCATGAGGGGATAAATGGTCCGGCGCAAAATCTTGCAGGGATTAGCATGATCGAGTAATGCGGCTTCAATACCAAAAATCTTACTTTCGGAAAAGTAGTTTTTGATGTGAGAGTACACCAGCAACCAGCCATCTGTAGTCCAAATTGGCGGTGCGCCAACTTCGACATGATCGCCATTGCCACGGAGTAATTCGAGGGTGTGCTCCTCTAAATGTTCGTACCAATCTTCCCAAAAAGCCGTTGACCACATATCGGAAATGTCATTGAATTGAGCGATACCAATTCTGGATGGTGGCAGATCGGAGTTGGCGGTCAGTATTACTTGGAGTTTGCCATCGACACGTTCCGGAAATAAGGCCATAGCCTTGGCATTGAATGGTGTGATGAGATGCTTAGCTTCGATGTGCTCCAGATCTTTGGTAATAGCGACTGCGGCTTTAATGTTCTCGGCGCCAAAGGGATACCCGCCGAGCGCAGTATAAAATATGTAATAAGTATCACCGAGCTTGGTAACCCGGGGATCTTCACAGCCATATTTGTCCCACGATTCAGACGGTACAACGAGCTGCCTGGGCGCTCCATAATGACCGTCTGGCAATTCTTGAGCAATGGCAATGGTTGATAATTCTACCGTCTCGTTTTCGTATAACGCCGGGTGGCTGGCGGCGCGGAATACCAGGTAGTTGTCGCCGTGGTAGGTAACGGGTGACGGGTTAAATGTAGCCTCAGCATGCCAAGGTGTCGCCGGATCCGGTTTGACGAGGGGGTTGTGGCTATCGCGAGTGACGGTTACCATCTAGCGCTGAACGTCCATGACAGTGGTAGCGACTGGTTCGAGTGAGAGGTTGTGATTGTAAACAAGGGCGTCTAAGAACGTTTTGACATTGGCCCGGGCGACACCGACATGCTTATCACCGCCGCCATAATACACGACCAAGTTTTCGCCCAATATAACTGCACCACAGGTATACACGACACCGTGTTTAGCATCATTTTCATACCATTCTTGGGGTGCCAAGATGGGGGCATTCGACCGGTACAAAATTTTGGTCGGATCTTGGAGATCGAGCAGCATGGCGCCGAGCTTGTATTTACCGGGATCGCGATGGTCATTGGCGTGGTAAAGCAAGAGCCAACCCATTGGAGTCTTAATTGGGGGTGCACCGGCGCCACGAACCCGGGAATCCCAGTGCTTAGTGCGGCGGGGGTCATGATAACCATGTCCGTGGGCTGGAGGCAGGCTGTCGATATATTTTTTGCCATCCAAATCGTCGAGCGAATCGACATAATCAATATAAATTTGTGGACTGAGGCCATGCAAAATAGCATAACGACCACCTATTTTCTCCGGGAAGATCAGCCAATTTTTGTGTGGTTGATTCGGCTTGGAGATGAGGGCTGGTGGCTTCCAATGCCATTTATGCTCGGCTAAGTGCTCAAGCGAGATTGAGGTCAGTGCTTGCCGCATGAAGTCCCAACCATTGAAAGCGTGAAAAGTCATATACACTTTATCGTCGATACAGACAGCGCGCGGATCTTCGCAGCCAGCCCAGCCGCCACCAGATGGATACAAATCAGGATCGTATTTCCAGGATTTTTGGTCAGCGGTCGGATCGGGCAAGCCATAACCAAGACTGGGCGTATACACCGGATATGTCAGCCGTTCGTCGAAGTTGACTCCATCGCTGCTCGAGGCATAGCCAATCCGGGAAATACCGTCTGGACCCATTGCTCGGTACAAGAGGTGTACTCGACCATCAGCGACAAACGCCGCCGGATTGAATACAGCTTGTGACTCCCATTCCAAACTTGATGGTGACAGAATGGGATTTTGATCAGACCGACCCAAGGCTAGGTCGCGGCCTTTGATGGTATGAGACGCAAACGGATTGGCGATTTTGGCGACGATGATCTTGTCGCGGGTGGTTGTAAAATAAAAATTAATATGGACATCGTAGATGGCAGCACCCAGCACCCGGGGTAGGTGTTCGGTCGGTTGCTCAAATGTATGTAAAGCATCATCGGATCGCCATATCACCTGGTCTGGCTCGGTGGAAGAACACAAAATTGCGCCCAAGTGAATTGTGGTTTTGCCCTGACGCTGGGCGGTGCTGGAATACAATATCATGATGCCTGCCGGCAAATGAGCAGTACCAATGACGGCCAAATGATGGTTATCAAATTGATGTGGGCGAGTTCCTGCAATTATCTGACTGTCGGTTTGCCACGAAACCAGATTTTTACTAAATGCTACCCGGATGTCTTGACCGCCATAATACAATACGTACTGGCCAAAATGACGGTACTCAGGCACAATCTGACCTGGTCCTTGCAATCTGGGATCAGCTGCCAACACATGCCAGATGGCCAAGTCGTCTTCAATGGTATGGCGGGCAATTCGCAGCTGAGCTGGATGAGTGCTGGTGTGCGCCGTAAACGTCAACAGCCGGTCATGGAGGACCTGGCTGATGCGAAAATTATCGGTTTGAACTAGTTTGAGCACCCGGCCGAGCGGCTGGATCAGGGTGATCGGCTCGGTATTTGGTTTGAAGTGGTCGCCGGTAGCGGGCGCGTGAACAAGCTGCCAGGTACTTCCGTATTTGCTCAAGCCGATTAAGGCTATGCTACTTTTGTCACGAAACACACCAAGAGGGTGCGTTCGCCTCATTCCTGAGTGACTCACAACCACTACACTTTCTTTTTGGTATAAATTTATTCTAGCACAAGCATTTTGCAGCTGCAAAAGAAGTTTTTATCGGTAGACGCCTTTGACAGCATTTATGGCAATAACAATGGTGTCACTAAAGGTTTTGATGGCAGCTTTGAGTGGTGAATCGCCGACCAGACCCATATCCCCCGTTTTGGGATCATGCCAATCATTGGCATTAATGGTAGTGATACGATAGCCGTGGATGCGGGCGATTTTGAGAATTTCAGCGTCAAAACTCCATCCCATCATGGTTTGGAGCGGGAATATTTCTTCAGCGGCGACAGCCGAAAATCCTTTGAAGCCACATTGGGTGTCCTTGATGCCAGGCAGGATGAGAGCTTGTATAAATAAATTGCCGAAACTTGACATAAACTTACGGAAAATGCCTTTATGAATAGAAAACAAATCGCGGACTGCAATGACGATGGGGGCGCCATTTTTCAGTAATTCGTAGGACTGCGCAATATGCTCTAAGGGGGTGGCGAGATCAGCATCCATAAACAAGCGATAACGACCCTTAGCTTCGAGCATACCAGCCCTTACGTCGCGACCCTTACCGACTCGAGCTCCCAACTGATGGACCCGAAAGTGCTTGAACCGGCCGGCCACACTTTGGGCTTGCTCGGTGGTCCCGTCCGGGCTGTCGGCAGTTACCACAATGATTTCAACTTGGCCTAAGTGCTGCGCGTCAAGATAATCAGCTAACGTGTTGAGCGATTGTTTGATGATCTTACCTTCCATATAGGCTGGTATGATCAAGCTGAGGTCAATGGTGGATTTTGTCATTTGGTCATCTCGTAGGTATAGTAAACTTCCGTTTGGTTAAATGGTGAAAAGTGCGGCTTAAAGGTTCCGCCCGGGAATTTAGCTTTGAGTAGTTTTTTACTGGCATCGCGTTCACTAGCACTGATGTAAAAGTATTTGGCTTCGCCGGCTGTGGGTAATAGTGCTAACTCATCAATCTTGATATATGTAGCCGGACGGCTATCAGCTAAATATTGAATAATTGGTTGTTCTGCAGGCGTCGTGACAACATATACCGAGCCATCTTGTTTGCTGGTATGGAGATTTGTGCCAAGTCTGACGGCGCCTTCATTGTGGGCAGCATAGGTGGCGCCGGTGTGACCCCATGCCCGGAAATACTGAGTGTATCCCAGAGCTGTACTTAGAATGATAAGTACAATGACGGTAGCTTGACCGACCGAACGGGCAGCTGAATTAGCCGGAAACGTACTGTACCAAAGGTTGAGAATATAATGTATGCCTAATCCGGCTAACATAACTACGGCTGGCAACGCCACGACAGCCCGGCTAAAATTGGCTGTACCTGGGGCCGTGAAAACGGCAGGCAAAAGCCCAATGAATAGCCAGGCTAATAACCATCGATAGGTATAAAATTTAATTCGCGTTATGGCGACTAGTAAACCAGTAGCAAAGCTGATCGCCAAAAAGCTGTTTAAGGCTGGCTGATCGGGTAAATTGTGAACGTAGTTGGCATCACCGCTGCCCGGACCAATGAGCATGAGGAAGTTGGCGCTGAGAGCGGCTAGCCACGACGCAGGTTTATAGCTAAATCCAGACCAATTAAACAATTGGCTCAAACTATCCCAGGAGTTGGCAACCATTACTATGATGGTAGCCATGACAAGCCCGCTGAAGACGACGCCAGTAACAACCGAAGGAGTGGTAGTGGGACGTTTGTGTCGGTGAATGATGCGTACAAAGGCTAACCCGAGCACGAGCGCATTGATGAGCCAACCCAGCGGTCCAATGGCTAGATTAACTAAGGCTACAACGGCCAATAAGCCTGCCCGAATGGGTTGGGGTTGTCGCCAAGCCCGACCAGCTAGCCAGACGGTAAGAGTTAACATGAGGGGAACAGCCGCTGCTACGGTTCCCAAACGACTGGCAGTCACAGCCCACGGTAGACTGGCGAGGGTAAAGGTAGCGGCGTGGGCGGCTGTTCGACCGAGCCATTGGCGAGTAACAAACCACATCGGAATGACAGCTAATGCCCCTAAGGCTGCAGGCAGCAGTCGCAGAGATAATGGCGAGGCGCCGGCAATCTTGATACCAATAGCTTGGAGCCACACCCACAGTGGTGCGTAACCGTTACTACTATCGAGACCCGGTATCGTGCCGTGTTGTAGGAGTGCTTGGGCTTGGATCGCAGAAGTTGCCAAGCTCGCGTCAAACCCCGGCGGTAGCTGGGCTAGATCGTAAAATCGCATAAAGATGGCGAGTAGTAATGCGCTGGCTAGCACCAAACTATCAGTAAATGGTCCGAGCCAACTAAATGGTGGTTTGACGCGGCGCGCAGTCATGGACGGAATACCACGAGTTTATACATGAGATAATTCCAAACCAGACTTAACACCGTGCCGGCGGCTTTGGCCGTGTTTTTGACGATAAAGGTGTCGCCGGACCATTGGTTGAGGCCGAGTATATGACTGACATCGGCCGCTAGCATAGTGGGATATGTCCAAACATCCGTCAGTATATGGATAGTGCCAGTTTGTAGAACGTATAACCCAAAGGCTGTGACCGTGTAAAAGATGAGGCCTTGTTTGAGCATTGAACCACCGGTGCGTTTAAACACCATTTCTTTATTCGCAAAGAAGCTAAATGTCATAGCGCAGGTGGTTGATATTAGGTTAGCCGGTACCGCACTAAGATGAGCGAAATGGCCCAGTACATTGAAGATGACAAAGTCAAGCAGGGTGTTTAAGATACCGACTAAGCCAAATTTACCTACTCTTTTGACCTCTTCGACATCGTTTTGGTTTGGAGATTTCATATCCTGGATAATCTAAATTGTGTTAAGCATAACCGATATGTCCAGGTAGGTGCAAGCACTAACCATGGAATCGTTCCAGATTGGTGAAGCGGCGTTGCTCTGGATGGAAATACAATTCGATATCGCCAACTGGGCCGTTACGATGTTTTCTGATGAGGATATCGGTAATATTTTCGCGATCAGTTTGTTTATTGTAATAAAACTCACGATAAATAAACATTACGACGTCAGCGTCCTGCTCAATTGATCCGGAATCACGCAAGTCGGCTAGCTGGGGAATCGGTGGCGTGCGCGATTCCACTGCCCGAGACAGCTGACTGAGCGCAATTACCGGTACTCCAAGCTCACGAGCGAGCCCTTTCAAGCCCCGGGAAATTTCTGACACTTCCTGTTGACGACCTTCCGAAGAGCGGGCGCCGCCAGATATGAGCTGCAAGTAGTCGATAATGATCAGTCCGAGGCCATGTTCGCTCTGCAGGCGCCGGGCTTTGGTGCGCATTTCCATGACATTGGTGATGGCTGAATCGTCAATAAAAATGGGTGCCTCGGAAAGTTCTGCCATGGCTTCGTTAATTTTGGGAAAATCGTCGTCATCGAGAGCTCCAGTGCGTAATTTCCAAGAATCCACACCAGACTCAATGGCTAGTAGTTGATCAATGAGCTGCTCTTTGGAGACTTCAAGACTGAAAAAACCAACAGGTATACCTTCACGAGCAGCCACATGGTGAGCAATATTCATAACAAAGGTGGTTTTTCCCATGGATGGACGGGCAGCTAAAATGATGAGATCAGATGCCTGCAGACCGGCGAGCATGCGGTCGAGATCTTTGAAACCGGTAGGTACGCCACGCAATTTGCCGGTATTTGAATGGAGCTCATTGAGTCGCTCGAATGACTCGGCCAGCACACTGGATATTGGAATAAAGTTTTGCTTCAGATTTTTTTGGCTGACTTCAAAGATCGTCTGCTCAGCTTTGTCGAGCAATTGCTCTAAGCCGGTTTGTTCGTCGAATCCCAGATTTGAAATCTCGGATGCGGCTGAAATGAGTCGCCTGAGTGTCGCTTTGTGGGCGACGATGCTAGCGTAATGTACAACGTGTGCGGCTGTCGGCACCGCTGATGTCAGCTCGGTGACAAAGGCGGCTCCGCCGATGCGCTCGAGCTCATTGGCGGCAGACAGCTTGTTTGCTAAGCTGACGACATCTATCGGCTGACGGGCTTCGTATAAATCAAGAATAGCCGTAAAGATGAGTCCGTGACGGTCGTCGTAAAAATCATCGGCATGGACAATGTCGGCCACCTTTATGATGGCGTCTTTTTCAATCAAGATCGAACCGAGCAGACTAGCTTCAGCATCTAGATTTTGGGGTGGCATTTTGGCTGCTAAGACGGCTGCAGATTGGGTTCTTTCGGAACCGGTACTAGTTTTTTTCGATGTTGCCATTATTCAACGACCTCTCCGCCAAGAATTTCTAAGGCCGATGCCATGAGCTCGGAATCCGGGTCAGCCGTTTTGGGAGTCTTACGGCCGCCGGTTTTGGCGCCTTCGGTGGTGGCTTCAATTTTGACTGTTTGACCATAGACTTTGGCAGCGGCAGCTTCGATCAGATTGCGGTTAACTGGTTTGATGAATAGGTCACGATGGAAATTAAATCGCGGCTTAATCGTGATAGTGTCGCTGGTAGCGGTGATGGGATACATCTGCAAGAGAGCACTCAGGGAATTGTTTTTACGCTTGATGATCATAATGACTTTTGGCCAGAAATCGATTGATAATTCGGGGCCAGTTGGACTCGTTATCTGTATTGCAGGTTGATCAACTGTGGCTGTGACAGTGGCTGTGGTTTTGGTAGTAGTTTTAGCAAGTTTGACTGGTTCTGATAGGGTTAAGTTGGGCGCTATGGTCAATTTTACTAAAGTGGTCTCGAGTGCCGCTTCCAGGCCAGTGCGATTGATGCAAAGCTAGTAGTTGTTCAAGTATTTCGACATGTCCAGATAAGTCGCGCGAATCAATTATTGGTTGCAGGGATGGAGGTGCTGATTCATTGGTGCCTCGTAGCCACACCAGGCGTCGCCATAGGGTAATTAAACTGGCAATTGTCTGGGTCGCTGACACACCACTCGTGGCTAACTCGGCACATAAGGAAAGGGTTTTGGCAGTATCGCGACTGGCAATACTTGCGGCCAACTGAGAGAGTTGGTCTTGGCTAATATGACCGAGTAATTCTTGGACGAGTTGGTCTGATATTTCTTTAGTATCGGCTACAGCGCCGACTTGATCGAGTAAGCTTAAGCCGTCACGAGCGCCACCTTGAGCCGCCCGGCTGAGTCTATCGGCGGCAGCTGGTTCGAGCTTCCAACCTTCCTTGGCGGCAACATCTGTCAGCAGTTCGGCCAGCAATTTGGTCGGAAATGGTTTGAACACGAACCGCTGAGTGCGGGAAACTATGGTATCGGGCACTTTATGGGCTTCGGTAGTCGCCAAAATGAATGTAACATGCGCTGGTGGCTCCTCCAGGGTTTTGAGGAGGGCATTGAAGGCTTCGGTGGTCAACATATGGACTTCATCGATGATGTAGACCTTACGCTGGCTATACGTCGGTACTTGGGCTACTTTGTCACGCAAGTCTCTAACAGCATCGATCGAACGGTTTGACGCAGCATCAATTTCAATAATATCGGGATTACTCCCTGCCGACAGGAGGCAAGGTGGGCAGTCGCCACAGGGCTGTTGTTGGCCCTGGCAGCAAGCTGCTTGGGCGAGCAATCGGGCGACACTGGTTTTGCCAGTGCCTTTGGGGCCGGTAAATAAATAGGCGTGCGCAATGCGCTTGTTGGCGATAGCGTTGGTCAGGGTACGTACAATCTGGTCTTGGCCAATGACCTCGGCAAAAGTCGAACTCCGATATTTACGATAGAGCGCCTCATGTCCAGGCATGACAACAATAACCCCTCACTACGCAGTACTAGAAATTATATCTTAGATTCGATGAGACTGCGATAAGAACTGTTGGAGCTGGGTCGCCGCTTGGCCGCGCATACTGGTAGTATTTTTGGCCGCAATCGTCATTTCGGCATAGGTTAGTGCAGAACCGAGTGGCTGAAAAATATTATTCCAACCAAATGGGCTGACGATACCACGGGGTGGCACAATAGTGCCGGTGACTGATCCGGTAAAAAAGA
Organism: bacterium; assembly: GCA_016699105.1. Taxonomy (GTDB): domain Bacteria; phylum Patescibacteriota; class Saccharimonadia; order UBA4664; family UBA4664. The sequence goes on from CP064960.1 coordinate 799,737, forward strand.
CGGGACTGCCGCCTTGGGGGCGGTAACCGATGGTACAGCTGGCAATCGCAGTATGATCGGGAAAACGACTGACTAAATCGGCAAGCTCGGTATTGCTGAGACTTTGTTCGAACCATTTGATGAGCGGTCCTGGCAGTCGTCCGAGGCAATTAAATACCAGTGACGTGTCTTCGACAATTATGTCTCCATCGTGTTGGGTGGCTGCCTGACTAAGCTTGTGCTCAATGATTATCTTGGGATCGAGTCCTTGGATTTCATCAAGATCGAGATTGAGCTGAACAATCCCTGGAATGACGGCGGTAATTTCTTGAAATTTACTGGCGTTACCTGTAACAAATGCGATTGGCATTAGCCAATAACAGCTTCAATGGCTGCCCAGTCGGCATCCCCTTCTTCGGGAATCACCATAGTAACTTGATCGCCAGGTTGAGCTTTGAAATAGGTGACGCTGGCAAATAAGACGTGGTAATCTTTGCCGCGTGCTTCTACGTAATAAACGCCATCTTTGAGACCAAGCGTGCCAATGAGTTTGCGCCGCTCAACCGGTCCGATTTGCTTATAAATAAAGGTGCCGTCATCGCCGATGATTAATTTAAGCATATCGCCCTGCACGAGCTTGCTTTTAGAGGCGTAGTTGGCGGGCACGGGGTAAGTTTTTTCATCGGGACCTACCATATGCTGACCATCGAAGGAACCTTCAATGACTTTGCCATTGGCAGAACTGGCTGCCACTGCTGATTTGGCCTCGTCGGCCGTAATAGTTTCGTCGGAACCGACGAGACTGGTCAAGAGCTCTTTGGCGCCAGCAAGGTGCGTTTCAGCTGTCTCAATCAGCTTCTTCAGCGTTTTGAGTTGTTTTTCAGTTATATCTGCCATCACCGTAACTCCTTTTAACGGTTGGTATTGGTTTCACACTCGTTGGCTCTATTCTTACACTCGGGGACAAACAAAGTCAAAACATTATGATAAAATGACGCTAACTTAAGATATAGCGAGGCACAAGAATTATGGATTTAACGCAGGCCGTTCTGGGGTCTCTCGATCAGTCGACTCGGCGTCGGATTGCCGATTCCAGCGGGGCTTCACCAGATCAAGTATCGCAAGTGATTGCGGCTGGTCTGCCTTTGATTGTCGGTAGTATGGCCAAAAATGCCAGTACCAAAGACGGTGCGAGCCAAATAGATGGTGCATTGAGTAAAAAGCATGATGGCTCCTTACTTGATGATCTGTCTGGGCTGACCGATGGCGTAACTATCGACGACGGCACCAAAATATTGGGTCATGTATTAGGGCAAAACAAGGATATAGCGGTCACGAAGGTAGCCGAAAAATCGGGTACATCACCAAATGCAACGGCCACAATATTGGCGACATTGGCACCTGTTGTCATGGCTCAATTGGGCAAGCAAAAAGCTACTGGCAAACTAACAGCTCAAGATGTGGGTAAGGTTTTAACGAGTCAAAAAGGGGCTAAAGGCACCGCTCTCATGGATCTTGCCATCAAGTTTTTTGACAAGAATGGTGATGGCAGTGTGCTCGATGACGTCATCGGGATGTTTTTTGGGTCGAAAAAGGCGAAATAGCTATCATAAATAGTAAGAGCCGGCTTCCCGTTCACGGGAAGCCGGCTCTTGGTCTGACTACTGGCCAGATGAACCAATTTCGAGCTGAGCACCAACACTAGACGAATCAATTGCCAGTACTAGCGGCGTACCGACCAGGGCAGCTGCCAGTTGCGGGTCCAAAGCCGTTGGACTTGTGCCCAAAATTGCAGATGCCTCGACCAGAGCTGTGACTCGTTCGGCAGATTGGCGCGCTGTTTGCAGCAACCGCGCGGTATCTATCGTGGGACTGCAGTCACTGAGAGCGAATGTAATGATTTGCAAGCCCCATTGCTTGGCTTCTATTTGCAATGCATCCAATAGTTCTTTGTCGATGGCTTCGCGATTCGAGACGACGTCTTCGTAGACTTTCTCTGAAATTACGCGCCTGAGAATAACCAGACCCATGTCGTTGGTTGTCTGGTTGACTCCGGCTGAAGTCTCAAAGAGTGCGTGATATAGATCGTCGGCTGTATCAATTACTCGCGCTAGAATAACAGCACTGACATTCAAGACTGATGCGTCCTTAAGCGTCAGAACCTGCGATGGCAAATTGATTGTCCGCGTTCGGACATGAATCACAGCGAGCCGATTGATTCTGGGTATGAACATGGTAAATCCGGGTGTTTTGACGACCAGTTTCCCTTGTCGACGCACGACTTTTTCGAACCGTAACAGTAGTGCCCGTTCGCCTTCATGGACAAAGCGAATACTATTGACAGCTCCCCAGACGCCGCCAGCTATCGGAAGGAGTAACGGTAAGACTCCTACAATTGCTTCGATCATGATCGCCTACTTCCAGATATGTCGATGTGCGAATTGAACGAAGTTATATTACTTATTTAATTGAATTAATGCAATCAATATACTTGCGGGTGCGAATTTGATAATCGGTCCAGGCATCGGTGCGAGCTAAATATTGCGAAACAGTCATGAGCTCGTAGCTAACCCCTTCGTTGCCGAATTTGATTCGTTCGGCAGCGCTTGCTGGCAGTTGGGCAACTATATGATAACCGAAGAAACTAGGGTTTTGCTGGCCTTGGTAACGTCGGCTATAGACGATGTCTTCAGGTTTGATGGTTAACCCAAATTCTTCTTTGACTTCGCGGGCATACGTCTCGAAGGGCGATTCGTCGTCATTGCGGCCACCGCCAGGCAGATCAAGTAAATTTTGGGCGACGGGAGCATCGGCGCTGCGGCGGTAAACAATAGTCTTATCCCCTATCATGACGAGACCTTTGGCGCCACTAAAGCTGTGGTCATTTGTGAAGGTTTTCGAGTCTATCAAGCTTGTCATTTAATCAATTAAATCCATTGCTTTGAGACGCGGCAATGTATCATGAGCCATGATAGAACCCAATTCGAGATTGGGATCGAAATCAGCATTTATCCATCTTAGCTCTGCTATCTCATTGGCGGGAGCGATATTACCCTTCCAGGCATTCACAAGGTATACCTGCATATGAACAATTCGATGTGTTTGACCGGCAGCCGGAGCGTTTGATTCATGGAGGAATTCTAGATCACGAGGTTTGACTTGTATTTGTAATTCTTCCGCAAGTTCTCGAATGAGAGCTTGGATGGCTGATTCGCCGGCTTCAATTTTACCGCCCGGCTGGATAAAAATATCTTTGTGGTGCGGTCTGACGATCAGTGCTTGGCGGTTTTGGATAATTACGCCGGCTGATTTGAAGATATCTACATCTGACATAATTGAATTGTACCAATAAAACATAAAACCCGCCGGATAAGGGCGGGTAGTATGTTATTTTGATGAACTGTTGTTACTGCAGTTCGACAGTGGCGCCAGCGGCTTCCAGCTTGGACTTGGCGTCTTCTGCGTCAGCTTTGTTGACGTTTTCTTTGACGGGCTTGGGGGCGCCATCAACGAGGGCTTTGGACTCAGCCAAACCGAGACCGGTGATTTCACGAACAGCCTTGATGACGTTGATCTTCTGGTCACCGGCAGCTGCTAGGACGACGGTAAAGGTCGACTTTTCTTCAGCTTTGGCACCAGCGTCGTCGCCAGCGGCGGGAGCGGCGGCTACAGCCATAGGAGCAGCAGCGGATACGCCGTAGTGCTTCTCGAGGACTTTGACGAGCTCAGACAGCTCAAGTACGCTCAGTTTGTCAATTGTTTCCACCAACTTTTCAAATTTGGCGGGGATTTCTACTTTTTCTTCAGTTTTCTCTGCAACTTCTGCCATGAGAATAAATTCCTTGTGGTTATCTTACTAATTACGCTTTGGTTTCTTGCAGCGCGTTCAGCAAGTTGATAATACTGCGGACATTGCCAGTCATGACTCCTATGAAGCCAGAAAGCGGAGCGGCAATCGTACCGACGACCTGGGCAAGTAATTGCTCGCGGGTTGGTAGATTGGCCAAGGCTTTGACCTGGTCAGGAGTAAGGACTTGACCGTCGCCAGTAATGGCGCCAACAATTTCTAGCGCGTCATGCTTTTGGCATATTGGAAGATGAGACGAGCCGGAGCTATTTCGTCATCAAATCCCATTGCTAAAGCCATGGGGCCAGAAAAGGTTTTGGGGTCGACGTTTTCGAGGTTTTTGGTGCTAGCAGCAGCTAGACGCAAGAGAGTATTCTTGGCGACCCGGTAGGTGATACCGGCTTCACGTAATACTTCGCGCAATTCCTCAACTTCGGTAACGGTCAGACCACGGTAGTCGGTCATGACGGCCAGTTTGAGGCGACCAAGTTCGTCAGTCAGCGTACCGACTGCTTTTTCTTTGGCTGCTCGAGAAATGGCCATGTGACTTACCTTTCTCTATTAAAAAATCTGGGTGCACACCACGCCAGACATTGGTAGAAACTGATGAAAGTTTTTTACCTCGGTAGCAGATTAAGCTTTGGGCATGCCCGCTGCAGCTACTGTCTTGGGTGAACGAGACCCATTGTATCTGTTGAACGAAAGTATGTCAAGCTTTGCCTGGGTGCGGAGATGTAATATGCCTTCGTAAGGTTTGTCTCGTATGGGATACATCGTTATTGATGGCAAACAGGTCTTCGTTGAGCATATTAACGATGCGCTTGTGCTCAGCTCTGTTATTCAAAATGTGGCTATCGAGTCTATTGCTCAGACTTGATGAAATACTTTTCAAATCTGTGACTTCAGATTTCAATTCTGTTATATTCGCATTCAGCTGTACGACATCAAGATGGACGGTATTGAGTCCGACTTCAAGACGGGAGGCAACACGGCCGACAATAGTTTCAATATCTTTGCGTATTTCGGCTTGGTTTAGATTTCCCATGCGCCCAATTATAAACCGAACAAGGGGCGAACGTCAATCTTGAATTGCTGCTAAATATTAGTTACAACAGTCTCAGCTCCCGACAAATCCAATCCTGCTTCCAAGGCATTTTGGACGGAAATCATTAAGGGTTGAGGTAGCTCGGATATGCGAAACCAGCTCCATTCTTGCAATTTATAGGGTTCCATCACTTTCGGTTCACCTATAGGACAGTCAGCCATCAAGGCAAAGGTAAAATAATGCTTTTTGTTTTGTGCAAACAGGTCATTGGTGACTGCTCCCAACCGCCAAGCTTCAATTGGTATAGTGAGGTCGGTTTCTTCGCGGACTTCACGGCTGGCGGCTTGGGCCGGCGATTCGCCAAACTCGATGTGCCCACCCGGTGGCGCCCAGACGCCTGATGCATGACCGGTGGTGCGAAATCCCATTAAGACGCGATTGTCACGAATGAGGTAGGTACCAACGCCGATTCCGGGGTGCTGCGCTGTTTTGATGCTATTCATTTCGCCAGTCCCCAATAAATTTATAAGTTTTGGTGTTGTGCCAATGTGAGCCGGAAAATTGGCAATGCGGATATGTGAATTTCTTTGGTGGGCATAACCTTTTCCAACCATGTGACCTACAGCTGATAAGCTATCGAGTAGCTGGCCATTGTTGCCGGTAATTTCGGCAACAATGACGGTAGATGATCGAAATACAGGATTGGTCACGAGCGGGCGCAAATGAGGGTGAGTTTCCAGAGCTGTATATATCGCAGCTGCTTGCTGATCAATTTGGGAACGAATGGTTGTCAGTCCAATGTCGAGCATATCGCTGGCTACCCGCCCAAGTAGGTAAATACCGAGACCGTTTGGTGTTTCGGGGGTTTGGTGCTTGGCGGCTGATTTGGCTAGACTAAGGAAACTGTGATAGCTACCAATAACTTGACCAGCTGCTAATAGTCGTGAAGCTGTGTCGAGAGCTCGGGGACTAGCAATGAGTACGCCCAGCCCGGAGGGCAGGCCAAAGGCTTTTTGGACCGAGAAGAATGCCAAGTCGGTTTGGTATAAATCGAGGCCGGTTAAGGGAGCTGAAGACACCATATCGACAGCTAGCAATGGTTTTGGGTAACGACTGTGGAGCCGGTTGATTGTTCCCACATCGAGTGCGACGCCGGTGCTTGTTTCGTTGTGCGTGACGGCAATTAGTTCGACATCATCAGGTACGACTAATTGGTCAAGATCTGGTCTACTGCCCCACTCGGCCGTAGATCTTATGACGGTTTTGCCAAGCTGCTCCGCTATGGTGGCGAATTTTGCTGAAAAAGCGCCCATTTCGATATGGTAAGAAGTGGTGGAGACGGTATTTTGGATAATGCGCTCCATAGCTTCGGTGGCACTGGCTAAAAACCAGACATGGTAGTCAGTTGGGATCTCGAGCAGGAGACGCAAATTATTTTCCGTATATGTCAGCATGGAACTAAATTCTGGGCTGCGGTGCGACCAGCCGGCAACACCATCAGACAGAGCATCGGCAATAAATGATTCAATCTTGGGGTATGGCTGTGAGGGTCCAGGGTTGAAATTAATCGTCATTTAGTAGAGCAGCCTCAGTTTGATAGTCTCGGGGATTTGGACAAGAGCTCGACGGACAGTTTGGCTCGAAGTCTGGCTTAGATCGGTAATAACATAGCCTATCTCACCGGACGTTCCTAAGAATTGACCAATAATATTGGCACCAGTAGCTGCGAGTATGTTATTAATTTTAGCAAGCACGCCCGGCACGTTACGGTGGATATGTAAGAGGCGGTGGCTTCCCTGTTGGGGCGGCAAAGACACATTGGGTAGACTGACACCGAGACTGGAGTCACCGTGGTTGACAAAATTGAGAAATTTATCAGCGACAAACTGGCCAATGGCGGCTTGGGCTTCCATGGTACTGCCGCCAACATGGGGCGTGAGAATAACGTTGGGCAGTCCTTGTAACGGTGAACTAAGTCGACCGCCTTTGTCGGGTTCATCTGGATATACGTCCACCGCCGCTCCGGCCAAATGCTGGTTAGCTATTGCAGCTGCGAGGGCAGATTGATCGACCACGTGACCGCGGCTCAAGTTGAGAAAGTAACTGCCACGTTTCATACGGTCAAATTCGGAAGGGCCAATTAAATCGGCATTAGCCGGGCGTCCATCGACATGGATTGAGACAACATCAGCTAAAGATAGGAGTTTGGCGAGGCTCTCTACTGGTTGGGCATTTCCCAAAGCTAATTTGGGCACCAGATCGAAAATCGTACTTTCATTCCGAGAGATTCAGCCAGAACCGAAAGCTGACTGCCAATGTTGCCGTAGCCAACGATACCTAAAGTTTTACCTCGAAGTTCATGACTGCCTTCGGCGGACTTATGCCACTCTCCCGCGTGTGTCCGTGCCGATAGCAACACGGTGCGCCGGATGAGCATAATCATTTCGCCTAAAGCTAGTTCTACTACGCTGCGAGTATTGGAAAAAGGGGCATTGAAGACGGCTATACCTTGCTTGGCAGCTGTCGTCAGGTCAATTTGATTGGTTCCAATACAAAATGCTCCAATTGCCAATAGTCTACGGGCGTTGGTGAGTACCTCAGTGGAAACTTTGGTGCCAGATCTGATGCCAAGTAAATGAACGTCGGCGATGGCTGTGGCGAGCTCGGTTGGGCTGAGCGATCCACGGTGGGTTTCGATTTGGTAGCCTTCAGCTTGGAAGATATCGATGGCCGTTCGGTGAATATTTTCCAACAGCAGTACTTTGATACGGTCTTTGGGGAATGAAGTTCTAGTGGGCTGGGAGGTCATGGTAGTACCAATTGAGATGCTCAACGATATGTTTAACCTGGGCGGATACGGTAGAGTCACTGGCTCGGCCTTGAGCTAGGTCACCAATGAGTTGTCCGATCTCACCAGCTTGTCCGACGGTTAATCCGCGGCTGGTTAGCGCGGCAGTGCCAAAGCGCATGCCACTCGGCTTCCAAGCTGATTTGGTGTCAAATGGTAGCATATTGCGGTTGGTGATGATACCCACGGATTCGAGCGCTTTTTGAAAAGCCAGACTATCGAGCTGGTTAGGCAGTTTCGCTAGACATAAATGATTTTGACTGGGGCTGACAATATCAAGCCCAGCTGCTGCCAGGCCTTGCTCAAGTGCTTTGGTGGTATCGATGACGGCTTGCGAATAGGTGATAAAATCACGGCCGTCAGGATACTGATCAACTCCGTTGATCTCCAGGAGCGATTGACCGACGGCGGCAATGGCATGGAGATGGGGTCCGCCGTGGGTACCGGGAAAGATGGTTTTGTTAATGATGCCGATATGCTCTTTTTGGCAAACAACATGGCACTGCGGGGTCCGCGCATGGTTTTGTGAGTGGTCATTGATACGAAATCGGCACCGTTGGCTCCAGCTTGGAAGGGTGTGTCGTGGAGGCCCGCTGCCACCAAGCCGTTGATGTGAGCAATGTCTGCCAGTACTATCGCTCCGGCATCGTGGGCGGCTTTGGTCAGTTTGGTAAAACGGTAGGCTCGGGGATAGGCGCTATACCCAAGAATAACCAGCTTGGGCTGATGAGCTTTAAGTTTCGCTAAATAATCGGCTTCGTCAATCTCAAACGTACCTGGTTCGGTCTCGGTGACGTCATAATTGACCAGTTTGAAAAATTTCAAAAAATTGGACGTGGCGTGTAAATGAGATAAATGCCCCCATTGGCCAAATTTAAGCTCATGATGGTATCGCCGGCTTCGAGCATGGCTAAAAAGACTACAGCATTGGCAGGTGATCCGCTTAAAACCTGAAGGTTGACTTCGTATTCGCCGGTTTGGTCGTAAGCGGCCAAAGCTTGGCTGGCTACAAACGTTTCCATTTCGTCGGCCAAGACATTTCCGGCATAGTAGCGTTTGCCGGGAGTACCTTCGGCGTATTTATTCATCCAGACGCTGCCGAGTAACTCGAGGACTTTTGGCGAAGGATAGTTTTCACTGGCGATTAAATTCAAGCTGTCACGTTGGCGGGCATATTCACGTTTAGTCAGGTCAAACAGTTGGTTCATGACGAATTATCCCTTATACCAATTGGTCTTATCATATCACGGACGATACGAGACGACTGACAGTTACGGTTTGGGGTATTTGGCGCGGATGACATGGGTACCGTCGTGATGGGGCACCAGTTCCATATCGGCGAATAACAAGTGGGTCTAAGCTTGATAACACGCGGTAGACGTTGACGGCCATTTGTCTAATTTCAGTTTCGGCGTGTTCATTGGCACGCATATTGATAATATGCCGCCAGGCTCGAACATTGCCGGTGACCATGGCAAATGTCTCAGTATCGTTAGGCAGCTTGGAGCGGGCAGCTTGTTGGACTTTTTTACGCAAATCGGTTTTTTGATCGGCTGACATAATCTGATTACCCGTCGATTGCATCGCTAGGAGACGCTCGGTAGTGACGGCATAACGCTTGGCGGCATGATCGATGTCGGCTTCAAACTCGGCGTGTAATCGGGGATCGGCAGCATATTCTGGGCGCTCGACGAACCTCAAGACTTTGCCAGAGACATACCGTTGTGACAGTTGAGAGTATGCCATACCAGCGCGGTGACGGACGAGCTCATGCGTTAAGCTGCGTGAAATACCGTAGATAAATAAACTGTAATTGGCATGTTCGAGGACAGATCCATGACCGCTCGACAATATGTTGTCGATGTAACGATCTGCGCGGTCGTTCATGGTGCGCTTGGGGCCGTAACTGGCGTAGCAAGCTTGGCCAGCCGTCTTGATGAGTTGAGTGGCGTCAGGAAGCGGTGTGGGATCGTCGATATATTGGGGAAAATCGAGTTCGGGTGCAAAACCTTCGAGAAAGGGCTTCAATCCACTAACATCAACACGAGGCGCTGCCGTCATGACGACGCCGGGCTGACGTAAATAAGGTGTACCGGCGCCAGTTTGAAATGCGGTTGCGTGAAGAGCCGGGTACCCTAATTGCGAGGTGGTAATTGGCGTCAAGCCAGCTTGGTTAGGGCTACCGGAGTGGTAGCTAGGGCTTGATAGTGGCATTGGCGTTTTCTCCTCTGGTCGCTGGGATATTAATTTTTCGACATGTGACCATATGGCGCGATTAACGGTATCGATATTGGCGGTTGCATCAATGACGGGGTAGTGACGGTCTGCAGCTTCAGACAGATATCCCTGTCGAGCTCGCTCATAGAATTCCGTTTCTAGATTGTCGAGCCTATCTCCAGCTCCACGGTCAGCTTTGCGTTGGGCAAATGATGACGGTGGGCCATCAAGTATAATCACCAAGTCCGGTGTTGTATCTGTTACAGTAAAATCACAAATAGTCCGGATTACATCGACCGGGATGTCTTCTTGGCGACCGTAACCTTGATAGGCAATCGTAGTGAGGAAGCTGCGGTCAGCGACTACCCAGATACCTTGTTCGAGCGTACGGTTGATGTGCTCCATCAATCCAGAGCGAGCGGCATTAAATAACAATACTTCGGTGCGGGCTGAAATCTCGTATTGAGGGTCAAGTAATATCTTGCGCACAGCGCGGCCGACGGCGTCTCCAGCAGGTTCGCGGACACTTTTAGCTTCGATACTGGCAGCCCGTAATTGTTCAAGCACGAGATCACGCTGAGTGGTTTTACCTGAGCCATCAATACCTTCGATAATAATATATTTGCCACGCTGATGGCCTTGCGGTGTCATAACGGTAGTGGCTCCCAACGGTTATCTTTGAAGGCACGTGGCAACATCTGTTCGGGGCTCCAAGTGCGAATTAATGATGAAAGATCGGTACCTCCTTGATACTTGCCGATAGTACCATAATGACGTTCAACAGGGCCGGTTTCGTGAAATACTATTTGAGCCACACGCTCCCCCACCGGCAATGGCACCGATTCACGTTGATTGAGATTGTATATTTCCATGGTCCAACGGTTAATATAGCCAGGATCACCCCACCCTGCATCGAAACAAACTGATATACCGTTTCGACCCCAACTTGACCGGGATTTCATTTCGGTTGTACCGGGCGGATTAATTCCAATAAACTCGTGGGTATGTGCTAAAACACGCTCGCCAGGTCTGAGTACTATGATCGGCTGATTGTCGGGAATGCCACGAAAAAGGCCGACGGCCATATTTAGCGCACCAGTCGGCGTGTTTGAGCGCGCGCAGTGGTCCGTTGAAATAGCGTTCGACATCTTCGGCGTCAAAGGATTATACGTGTCGCGATTGTCCATGCGCTCGGTGGTGTAAAACCACTCGCCAAGCGTGACGTCGACACTTGAACCACGAATATGATCCATATTTAATGGATGGATGACAATTTGACCGGTTTTAAGGGCGGATTTAATGTCTGAATCACTGTAAACCATATCTGGTACAAATCGTATCACATCTGATCGTCAAACGTCCAAATAAGTTTGTTATAGTTGTGTACGTAACCGTCGCGACTGTGGATTATCTAATTTTTTGAGATAATCTATGCCGTAATAGATTGAAGCTATCACAACGGGTGGATACGCACACGATGTACTCGAGCTGCTGATGTCAGCTAGAAGTTCAGGAATCGTAAATACTTGTGGAACAAAATTGGCGCCTGGTTCGTCATATGCTTCGGTAGTGATATCGCCGCCTAGCGCTAAAAATGAATAGCATTTACCTGATTGGCGGCTGGAATCAAAATAAGATTGGGCGGTTAGGTAAATTTGGCCACCTGTGTATCCGATTTCTTCCTGCAGTTCTCGAACGACTGTCTGCTCCGGATTTTCGTTACCATCGATTAAGCCAGCTGGTATTTCACGCTGAACAGATGCAATTCCGGGACGATAGTGGTCAAGTAGCCATACTCTGTCGCGAGAATCAATAACTACGGCCAGCACAAAATCATGTGTTTTTGTGAGGAAATAAGGATCTAATATATGCCCATCTGAGGTTTTTAACGCATGTTCCCAAACACTCAAAAATGGAGAGCAGATGAGCTGTTTGCTCCTGATACTAGTCCATGTGGCAAACTTAGCCAACGGTCTCATATTTATTTTTTCGTTGAGAGCGTAGCGATAGTAGTAGCAGTGTCGATTTTGACGCCTGGTCCCATAGATGTGGTAGCCGTAACGGCCTTAATATACGTACCCTTGGCGGCTGAAGGTTTTGCTTTGAGAATAGCTCCTAAAAAGGCATTGGCATTGTCGAGTAACTGCTCGGGCTTAAAACTTACTTTTCCGACAGCTTGATGTACGATAGCTTGTTTGTCGATACGGAACTCAACTTTTCCGGCCTTAGCATCCTTGACGGCACCCGCGACGTCAGTAGTGACAGTGCCGGCTTTAGGATTTGGCATGAGACCACGTGGCCCCAAGATTTTGGCAACTTTACCAAGTGTGGTCATGCCAGCTGGTGGAGCTATTAGTAAGTCAAAATTGAGCTTACCGGATTCGATATCCTTAAGTAGTTCGGTGGTACCAGCAATGTCGGCTCCAGCATTCTTGGCGGCTTCAGCGTCTTTACCATCGACGTAGGCGGCTACGCGCAGCGTTTTGCCAGTTCCGTGTGGCAACGTGACAGTTGCGCGCACCATTTGGTCGGCCTGTCGGGGGTCAACACCAAGGTTAACATGCATCTCAACTGTCGAATCAAACTTTGTAGTGGCACTTCCAACAGCTAATTTGAGGGCTTCGACTAGTTCATAAGTTTGATTGCGGTTAATTTTTTCGGCTGCAGAGCGATATTTCTTGCCGTGTTGGTGTAAGGGATTCGGCATTTGGCGGCGAGGCGCCTTCGGGGCATCATCATCGCTGGCAATACGCTCTGCTTTGGCGATTTGGCGAGCTTCTTCAGCTTCGGCTTCGCGTAAAGCTTTGGCGCTGTGCTTGCCGGCTTTGGTTATGTGTTCGTCGATGGCGTTAGATTTTGTCTCAGGCTCGACTGGGGTTTCAATGGTTGTCAATTTCTGGTCCTCAGATTGATTGGTAGATTTTGCCATGTTAGTTGACCACCTCAATGCCCATAGAGCGAGCCTGTCCTGCGACAATCCTTTCGGCAGCCGCAAGATCGTGGGCATTCGTATCGGCCATTTTCTTTTCGGCTAAGGTTTTGACTTGTTCTCGAGTAATTTTGGCAACTTTGGTTTTATTAGGTACTCCCGAGCCCTTGTCAATGCCTGCCATTTTGCGCAAGCTGTTAGCCATAGTTTCACCTTTGTATGTGAACGTAAAAGTCCGATCCTCGTAGATAGTTACTTTAATTGAAAGTAATTGATCGCCTAGATCACGAGTCTGGTCATTAAAGGCATTGATGAAGTCCATCATATTTACGCCGTGGGCACCCAGAGTAGAACCAACGGGTGGTGCTGGTGTGGCTTTTCCGCCGTTGAGGCGGAATTTAATAATACCTTTGACGGGTTTTTTGATTTGAGCCATATAGTTCTCCTAGTGGTTCAGACGGCTTGTGACACACCTCTAGCCTCCCACTTGATTAAGTTGTCTGCAGTGAATAGTAGCAGATGGTATCAATTTTGCCAAGAGTATTATATTGTGTTATAGTTTGAGCTTCCAGCGTATCCTGAGAGAGGAAGAAGCCATGTGGTGGTTGCTTGCTGGCGCAGTATGGATTTTGATTGGCATTCTTGTTGTGACGCTCGAACGCCATGACGACATCTACTATTCGTTTGCCTGGAAAGCTGGTGGCGCTGTTGTGGCCATAATTGGTTCGGTGGTCATCGTTGTGGCCATGGCTCATGGCGACCGGTGGACTGAGTTTGGTAATTTGCTCAGGTAGCACGAGCTGTCGAATTATAATAGCCCGGCTTAGAGTGATCTAAGCCGGGCTACTGATTTGTACGGCGCTGGCTTTAAATCTTTTTAACCTGTAAACTATCGAGTTCAACGGGAGTCTCGCGACCAAACATGTTGACTAATACTTTGATCTTACCTTTATTTTCATCAATTTCATTTACCATGCCATCAAAGCCCTTGAATGGGCCATCAGTAATGTTGACGGCTTCACCAATTGAAAAATCGATTTTGAATTTGGGCTCTTCAACCCCCATGCGCTTCTGGATGTGTCGGACTTCATCTTCTGAGATTGGAGTTGGTGTGGTGCCCGAACCTACAAAGCCAGTGACATTGGGGGTGTTACGAACGACAAACCAGGAATCTTCAGTGACTTCCATTTGGACTAAGACGTAACCCGGGAAGATGCGGCGTTCAACGATACGGCGGCGGCCGTTCTTGATTTCGATCTGGTTTTCTTTGGGTACAATTACGTCAAAAATCTTGTCTGCCATGTGCATGGTTTCGATACGTTGGCGTAAGTTTTCGGCGACGCGGTCTTCATAACCCGAATAGGTATGGATAACGAACCAGCGTTTGTGAGAGGAATCGGCTTTGGTCATGATAATAAGTCCTTAAATACGTTAATTATGATTTGAGAATGAGAGTTTTAACTAGATATTGGAAACCAAAGTCAACCGCGCCCAGGAATACGGCCATTACCAGTGAAAATATGATAACGGCAATTGTCAGCTTGACGGTTTGACGGCGATTAGGCCAGGTAACTTTGGCAAGTTCACCACGTGAGGCTGCAAAATATGAACCCAAAGTATTCAAAGGGTTGGTCATGTGAAAAATCCCGAATTTAAAAAAAGAAGCCTTTTAGCGGCTTTCATGTCAATATCTTGCCTCAAACTAGCCCTGTTTGTCAACCCAATACGAGCGGTATGAGCAAGACTGATGCTAGCAAGAAACCACTGACTGCAGCCAAGATACCCAGATAGCGGCCGCGGGCGGGGCCAGGCACGCGTCCAGCCAAGAGTTCAAACTGGCGGGTTGGTTGATCAAGGATGACTATTTTGCGGTAAACACTAGCCCACCAAGCCGCCGAACCGGCACCCATCAAGCTACCGATGAGCCAAGTAATGATGCCAATTCCCAATGCCGCCAGACCATGCCAGATTGGTGGAAGGAACAGATACAAGCTGACTCCAGCTGCCAGTAAAGGCAAGACTACGAGCAACTCTACGATGCAAGACAAGAGCCGGATACCGATGAGTTCGAGCCGGTGCCGGAATAATTTCCAGCCGAGTTTATAGGCTTCAGCCGTCGAATCATTACTTAAGACGACAGCCACACTGGCTAAGCCGCGAGTCATGGCTGCAGCTGACATCAGATACAGTAGCACTAAAAAGGCGCCATAAAGTACGGTTACTTGCACGACTGAAGGTACTGGCCACCGAGTACCGCCGGTGAGCACCAATGCAGCAATGGCACACAACAGTGCGATTTGAGTAAGTCCATAGAGGCTATCTAGTCGCAGTCGGCGCGTAAAACTATTGATGGCAGCTCCCAGTTGCATGCTCAAACTAATAGGCCGATGGTCGGCTTCACGGGCGACACCATACACAATGGCCGAATGACCTATAGTGTGACCAATGTAATAGAGTTTGATCAGGGCAATAGCTTCGACGAGCGCTATTAACCAGTGATTGGCCAATACAGTCATGACCGCGGCGGGGCTGGTCGTAAGTAAATACCAGGCTCCAATGCCTGCCATCACACCGGCTAAGAGCGCCGATCCCATAGCCAACATGAGATGGTGGCGTTTGGCTTGAGCACGCAGACTAAAGGTAATAATCGATCCAAAATGGAGGGGGGCAACGCCGACTTTGTGGACATGATGGGCGGGAGCTGGTTTTTTTTCGGGAGTTGATTCAGGTTTGGGGGTGCGAGGCCTTATATCGGAAACATGTCGTTTGATCGGTGAAGACTCAGGTGCCATTATTGGCGGTTTGTCGGCTGGAACTGGCGCTGGAGTGGTGTGAGTGATGCGCGGCGAGTCTAGGCGGCCAGCTTTGGGACGGCCGGGTTTGCGTTTGCGCAGTTTGGCGGCCGCTGGTTGATCCGCTTCAGTAGCGGCGGTTGAATTTGCCGCATCGGTAGCAAGATCCGATACGGTCCGGCTCGTCTGATGGTTCGTGATAATGGCCTGAGATAGGTCAAGGACATTGGCCTTGGTGGCAGGTACTGGAGGTGTACTACTCGTTGGCGTTGGTTCGACGGTTGCATTACTCGAATCAACTTCATTGTCATCTGGTTCGATAATCTTTACTCCGGCCGGTAAATCGCTGGAAATGGTTTTGGGTAATTTAGCGGATTTTACGGTTTTGACGGCTTTGACTTTGGATTTGGCGGCACTGTTGGGACTGACCATCTGACCACAATTAATACAAAAGAGTTGATCCTGGATAGTTATGATGTCTTTTGATTTACAGTTAGAGCAAACCATTACCACTATTTAAGCATAAGCAGTGCCATTAACTCAATCGGATCGCTGGTTTCGGCGCAGTCGGATGGCTAAGAGGCCGAAGCAACTGGCAATGAGTATTACGAGCCCGGACGCAATTTGGGGCCAGTAACTGCGCCAACCGATAGTTGGTGCAGTGGAAGTACCACCGATTTCACCTTCGAGCACTGTCAGCTGGTCAGTTGATACTTGCAATGTATTGGTGCCGGCTGGCTGCAATAATTGACTGGCCCCATTTTGAGGATTTGATTGAGACGTGCCAGGATCAGCGTTGGTTTGAATACTCTGGGTGGATTGGAGATCTTGGTTGGCCAGCGAGACTGTCGGTAGTAAGCTCAAGCTCAAGAAAAATACGTAGGTTGAAAGTCGATAGGTTAAGCGCATTGCCTCATTGTACGGTACTGATCGCAATTACGCACGATGGCGGCGGCGTTCGTGTTCGAGGAGATAACGCTTGCGCATGCGCAGGTTGGCTGGTGTGACTTCGAGTAATTCGTCGTTTTCGATGAAATCGAGACATTCCTCGAGTGTCAATTGCGAGAATGGCGTCAACTGGGTTTTCATATCAGTTGCCGATGCGCGGACGTTGGTCAGCTTCTTTTCTTTGGTGACATTGATTTCCATGTCGTCATTGCGGCGGTTGAGACCAATAATCATGCCAGCATACACTTTGGTTTGGGGACCAATGAAGGCAGTGCCTCGCTCTTCGACGGTTTCGAGAGCATAGGTAGTAGCGGCACCTGTTTCGGCTGAAATGAGTACGCCGTTGCGCAATTGTGACAATTCCGGCTGCTTGGCTTCATAACCTTCCAGTAAACTTGCACTGATGGCTGTGCCTTTGGTGGTGGTCAACAAAATATTGCGCAAGCCCAGCATGGCGCGGGTGGGCAGCTTATAAATGAGTCTAATAGTAGCCTTGGTGGTCGGTTCCATAGTTTTGAGTTCGGCGCGACGGCGACCGAGTTCACTGGTGACAGCACCAACATGCTCTTCGGGTACTTCGATGGTGAGCTCTTCGACTGGTTCAAGTGTTTGCCCGGATTCGTCAATCTTGGTAACCACTTGCGGACGGCCAACTTCGAGCTCGAAGCCTTCGCGACGCAGGGTTTCGATAAGTACGCTCAAATGCAATTCACCCCGTCCAGCTACCAGGAAATTAGTGCCGCGGTCTTGGACGCGTAAGCCGACGTTAGTTTCAAGTTCGCGCTCGAGACGCTCACCAATCTGGCGACTGGTGGTGTACTTGCCTTCCCGACCGGCAAAGGGGCTAGTGTTGGGACCAATTTGAATTTCGAGTGTGGGGGCTTCGATTTCCATGACAGGCAGAGCTTCGGGAGTATCTTGAGCCGTGAGACTGCCACCGATGTTGGCAGCACCAATACCGGTCACCCAGACGATATCGCCAGCGATGGCTTGCGTAACTTCGATTTTGTCGAGGCCTTGAGCTAGGAATAGCTTGTCGGCTTTGGCGTTGGAAACAGTGCCATCACGGTGTATGTAGGCTAGGGCTTGGCCAGCCTGCAGGCTGCCGCGTTGAATCCGGCCGACGGCGTACTTACCCTGGTAAGTATCCCAAGTAAGTGATGTCACCAGCATCTGGAATGGGCCTTCGGGCTGGACCCGGGGTGAGGGAATGTCATTGATGATGGCGTCAAATATGGCCGATAAGTCAGCCGGGGCATCGATTTCGGCACTGGTGGGCAAATGATCCCAACTTTTACCATCGCGACCAATACAGTAGTACACCGGGAATTCGAGCTGATCATCAGATACGGCCAGATCAAGGAAGAGATGTTCAATTTCGGCGACCACTTCTTGGGCGCGCTGATCGCGCTTATCGATTTTATTGACCACCACCACCGGTTTGAGTCCTAAATGAAGCGCACGGGTTAAGACAAACTTTGTCTGGGGCATCGGACCTTCTTGAGCGTCGACAATGAGCAAGCAACCATCGGCTAGATTGAGCGTTCGTTCGACCTCACCCGAAAAATCAGCGTGTCCCGGTGTATCGATGATGTTGATTTTGTAGCCATTATGATTGATAGCTATAGTTTTGGCGGAAATCGTGATACCTCGTTCCCGCTCCAGGTCACCGGTGTCGAGAATGGCAGTTTGGAGCATTTCGGCTTGGTTATCGCGGAAGGTATGGGACTGCTTGAGTAACCCGTCGACAAGAGTGGTTTTACCATGGTCGACGTGGGCAATAATGGCGACATTGCGGATGTGATTGGTGGTGTTCATAGGTTTCTCGTCAAAATGAAGCGCCCCGGCAATAGAGGAGACGCCGCGGCGTTATTTATTACGCCTACTATTTTACCATCAGAAGATATGAGTGTCTACTCTATTGAAAGGCTGATAATTGTCAGTGCGGGCCAGGGCGTGATATAAGAATGCTATGGCATTGATGCGGAACCCGTGACACCCGCTGAGCCGTATGTCGGATCACCGCCGAAATGGTGAATAAATAGACCGGACTTTCCGGTAAAGCAAGGTTGGCACCACGACACTCGTTCGTCCTTGTAGTCTCTTATCCTGCTATGGGGTAAAACTACGAGGGCATTTTTAGTTAGAAAGGATTGTTATGAAACGAACGTATGTTAGTGAACTAACATATCATGCCGGCAAGACAGGATTGGTTCAAGGATGGCTTCATAAACGTCGCGACTTGGGTGGCATCGCATTTTTGGTGTTGCGTGACCGTTCAGGATTGGTTCAGGCCGTTGTCAAAGATGATGGTGAAAAAGCTAAGCTCGATGGATTGCAAAATGGCACAGTTCTTGAAATTACCGGTCAAATTGTAGCTGATGAGCGCGCTATGGGTGGTGTCGAGATTCATGAACCCAAACTAACCGTAGTGGTGCCTGTCACCGAAGTGCTACCTATCGAAATCGACAAGCCAATCGATCACTTGAGTGAAAATTTTGATACCTTGTTTGAATATCGGGCTTTGAGTCTGCGCAATCCGCAGGAGCAACAGGTATTTCTGATCCGGGCAGCATTGTTACGTGAAATTCGCGCCTATCTGGATAAAGACAACTTCGTGGAAATTCAGACCCCCAAACTGGTGGCTGGAGCAGCCGAGGGTGGTGCTGAAGTCTTTCGAACCGATTATTTTGGCCAGGAAGCCACCTTGGCGCAAAGCCCACAGCTATACAAACAGATGATGGTCGGTGTGTTTGAGAAAGTCTTTGAAATTGGGCCGGCTTTCCGGGCTGAGCCCAGTGTGACAACCCGTCACATGAGTGAAGTGACCATGCTCGACATTGAAATGGGTTTTATCGAAGATCACGACGACGTTTTGCAGGCGTTGGAAGCTATGGTGTATCACGTAGTGAAGACGGTGTATCAGCAATTTGGGCAGCAACTGACTGCGATGGGAGCACCGGAACTTGTTCTAAAACAACGTTTTCCCCGCTACAGCATGGCCAAAATTCATGAGCTGTATTCTGCAGCTACCGGCAAAGACACGACTGGAGAATCAGATTTGCTACCCGAAGAAGAACGCTGGATTTGTGAGTATGCCAAGGAACACGACGGCTGCGAAGCAGTATTTGCGACGCAATTGCCGGTCAGCAAAATGAAGTTTTACCATATGAAATCGGCTGATGGCCAGTCGGCAAAGAGTGCTGATTTATTGTTCCGGGGAGTCGAAATTGCGACCGCGCCCCAACGTGAGCACCGGTATGATGTACTACTTGAACAAATGAAAGCCGCCGGTGTTGATCCGGCCGATCCCGGTTTTTCGTACTATCTGCAAGCGTTTCGGTTTGGATTGCCGGCCCATGGCGGCTGTGGCTTCGGTATCGATCGGTTAACGCAACTCGTGTGTGGGTTAGGTAACGTCAAAGAGGCTACCCTATTCCCACGTGACACCAAGCGCTTGACGCCCTAGTGCATGCGTTTTTAGAAAACGTTGGTATGGAAGAGAACGCCGACGCCGTAGGTTGCACCCGCAGCCAGTATTAAGACTGCCAATTGGCGCAAGGCGGATCTGAGTAGCCGACCGTCAGTCTTGCTACCTAGATAGGCACCGATACCGAGGGCAGCTAGAGCTGACAGTCCAAGTGATGCCAGTGAGGCCGTGGAACCATTACTAAAGAACCATGGAATCAGCGGAATTATAGCTCCAAGCGAAAACATCACAAAAGACGAGCCGGCACTACCCCAGACACTGCCAAGTTCATCGGGGTTAATGCCGAGTTTACTCCGGGCATAGACAGACATTGCCTTGTCGGGGTCACGCGCGATTTCGACAGCGGCGTTGTGGGCTGTGCCGGGGGTGACGCCATCTTGTTGTAATATATCGGTCAGTTCAGAGTGGACGTTGTCGGGATGTTTGGTCAATTCGGCTCGTTCGTAGTCTAAAATGCTCGATAATAGTTCGACCTGGCCCTTCATGGAAATGTATTCACCAACAGCCATCGAAAAAACTCCAGCTATGAAGCTGGCGAAACCGGCTAAGCGCACAAATTCGGGAGCGGCTCCGGCTCCGGCAACACCTAATATAAACGATACGTTGGTGACGAGTCCGTCGGAGATACCGAGGAGTGCGGCTCGCGCCGTACCGGAATTGGCGGTTTCGAGCTTGAGGTCGTGGGCAGATTTGAGATTGGTGGCTGCTTTCATGACCACATTGTAGCAAAGTAAACCGGGTACATGTTAGGCTAGATTGGTTATGTTTGACTCCATCGATAACCAATTTCGTGTTTTTTTCAGCCATCCAGATGCGACCAGGTCAGTAATTATTTTAGTTATGTGTCTACTTGGTGGCTGGCTGGTGAGCAAAATACTTACCCGCTTGATTGTGGTTTTAGTGCAATTAGTGGCTGTGCAAGCTGATGAAGCACCCACAAAACGTGCCATGCAGCTGCGCCGAGTGGAAACCTACCTTGGAATTGTATTGGCATTTGTGCGGGTACTGACTATTACGGTCGTCGGTTTTGTGGGCTGGCGATTGTTGGCACCTGATAGTAGTTCGAGCGTCGCCGCCATTGGTATTGGTACTATCTTTGCGGTTATTTCTGGTGGCACTATCATTCCTCTCCTACGTGACATTACGGCCGGGTCAGCTATGATCGCCGAGCGCTGGTTCACAGTTGGCGATTTTATCCGGATTGAGCCTTTTCCGGAGCTGGGTGGGGTCGTCGAAGCCCTGACTCTGCGCTCGACAAAACTGCGCGGGTTGAATGGTGAGGTGATTTGGCTGCACAACCAGCACATTCAAGCGGTGCGGATCACGCCGCGGGGATTGCGAACGATTCGAATCGACTTGTTTGTCCGCGATGTGGAGGCAGCCCGGCAATTAATCGAACGGGCTTCGGCGACGTTACCCACTGGGACCACGGCAGTTATGGGCGGGGTCAAGATAGTCCAGGAAGAACAGGTGGCGTCCAAGCGTTCGATGTTGATCGTTGAGGGTCAGACACCGCCGGGTCGTGAATGGCTATTGGAAACATATTTCATCGAGACCTTACTTGATCTTGATCGGTCCAGATCAAATACTGAGGCGATTTTGACGCGTAAACCAATTGTCAGGTATATCGATGCCGCTGCTGAAAAAAGCTTCAAACGGGCAGTGCGGACGAAGTAGTTATTTTTAAGCTTTTACGGGTTTAATTTTGCCGGCTAGTTCTTGACCGAGCCAACCACCCAAAGCAGCACCAACGAGTGGTCCAAATAGCGTCGCAAATGATATTTGATTGGTCGCCAAAGCCACAGCTGGGTTGATGGTACCGCCCCAGATACTACCGAGGTAATAGGCGCCACCAACGGTAACCCCCAGGGCGATGCCGGTGTATTTATGTTTCATGGCAATGATGATACCCAATACTAAAATGGCGGTTCCGATGACCTCCGTCATAAACCCATATGACGTAAACGTTGCAAATTTCCAGGTAAGATCACTACTAACTGGTTGTAAATAGTTATAAAACCATTTGGCAGCTACCGCGCCAATGATTTGCGCGGCCCAATACCACAACATGGTTGTAGGGCTGAATCGATTGACTACTGCTAGACCGGTAGACGCTGCCGGGTTGAGATGTGAACCAGATAAAGCGCCAAATAACACAGCCAACGCGCCATAGGCGATGGCTGGATTCAAACCAGCTAGGACGACACTAGCTAATAAGAATGTGCCTACGATTTCGGTTGTTAAGACGGCAGATTTGGTTGTCATGACCTAACAGTACCTCCACAAAAAATTAGTAATGCCAGTTGGTCAACAGGATTGATAAATCATAGACATCGACGCGACCATCATTATTGAAGTCCTGTAAGTTTGGGGTGTTGTTCCAGCCGAGGAGCAGGGCTGACAGGTCATTGATATCGACAACGCCATCGAGATTGACGTCACCTGGTACCACGACCATCGGTGTGGGCGTCGGTCAGGCTGTTGGTCTGGGTGTAGCTGTGGGCGCAGGTGACGGGGTAGCTGTAATAAGCGGTGTCGGGGTCGGGCTACCGGGTCGTGGTGTCGGTGTAGCGGTTGGTGTAGCGCTCGGACTCGACGCAGGAGTCTGGGTTGGATTGGCGGTCGGTGTGGCAGTTGGCGTAGCTATCACGCCACAAGTGGCAGACGCGGCAGTTGGTGTACATGCAGTGTCATTGGTGAGAATGATGCGGTCGACCATGACGCCTGGTTCTTTGCCGGTCAATATAATCTGGCGTGAACCAGTGCTGAGATTGACGCTATAGATATTTGATTGGCTGCCACCATAATATTGCACCCATTTCCATTCGCCGGCTGTCAGGCCAGTGTCACCATAGACTACTGCACAATTACCATCAGCTTGCACATACACAGAGTTGTTGGTGACATCGGGTGCTTTGAGTCGAACCCAAATTACATAGGTACCGGCAACCTCAACATTAACTGTAAAACTAGCCTGGCCATATGTAGTGGGCGGGTTATTGGTACAACCGGCCGGTGTGGGTGTCGGACTTGCCGTCCGCACCGGTGTTGGTGAAGCTGTCGGGGTGGGGCTACGAGTTGGCGTGGGGGTTGGAACAGGGGTCGGAGTACGAGTTGGCACTGGCGTTGGGGTCAAGCAGCCAGGACCTGTATACCCACCGGTACAAGCTGTAATAGCACTGACAGTATCGACGGGGCCGACAATCGCTTGTATGACTTGCTGAGTAACGGACTGAAGAGAACTTAGATTAGTTGATTCGGGTGCACTGACATCATCCGCTCGTTCGGCAAGAGGCGTGGGACTCATTGCACTCAGGACATACGGCCAGCTTAACAGAGCTAACGTCCCCAGCGTTGCGCCGCGTGCCCTTCGGTTCATTGATTGTCGAGGTTGGAGTGAACTTCGCTCGTTTCGACTGGTGACGCTGCTACTGCAGTTGGGTTGGTAGCCTTATTCAATAGGCGTCGGCCGAAAACGGCAGCAGATATGGCTCCCATAAGGAGTATGGCACCGATACCGATCCATGGACCATAGTCGCGTAGTCCGGCGACCATATTCTTCCAGAACGTGGTTTTGTTGGAAACAGTAATTTGTTGGGTGACTTTGTTGGCGTTGCCGGCACTGTCAGTGACCGTTGCGGTGATGGTGTGAGTGCCATTACTGAGTTCAGTGGTATCGACAGTAGTATCGACAGGCTTGTTGTCGAGCGTAAACGTGGGGTTGGCACCAACAGCTGGGGCAGTTAGCTTGATCGAACCGGTGACGGGCAATTTCTTGGTTGAACCGGTCACAGAAGTGGTTACTGGCTTAGGTGTAGGAGCTGGCGTAGCGCTGGTGCCCGGCTTGGGAGTAGCTGTAGGCGTGGTACCGCCACTCGTACCACCGGTAACGGTGACAGTGGCGGCTTGGCGATTGGTCAAGATGTCGGTAGCGGCTACAGAAACTAAGTTTGAAGTACTGGCGAACTCAACTTTGGTGGCGCCAGATGTGGTTAGGGCTTTGAACGTTACTTTGGCAATCAATTTATTACCAGTTTGAGCTGGCGTGCCACCGGCTGTAGCTCGAGTGATCATGATTTGACCGCTACTGGCATTCGTAACGGCGCTGAGACCGAAATCGGCACCAGTATCGATGACATTAACGTACTCGAGTTTGCTGGCATCATAAGTGATGTTAGCTTGGACGGCATTGACTTGGGTTGTGCCCGAATTCTCACGAAGTTCGAGCGTGACGGTACCGCCACTGGCCACACTGACGGTAGCGGGATTGAAGAACAGTGAACCGGCAGCCGGAGCTGGGGTCGCCGTGGGGGCGGCGGTTGGTGTAGGCGTTGGCACAGGCGAACCACTTGGTACCGGAGTAGGCACTGGTGTGGCCGTTGGGACAGGTGTGGGTGTGGGCGTGGGAACAGGGGTTGCTGTCGGTGAGGCAATCGGCGAAGTTAACGTATAGGTAGCTCCTGCACTTAATGCCAAAATATCCTGAGAGTCGGTACTTCGGACTACATGTGAGCCGGCTGCAATATCGATTGAAGCTGTCCCTGTGCCAACAAGCGCTTTAAAAATAACGGTGGCGAACAGAAAGTCGTTACTGGGAGGGGTGGTGCCGCCGGATGTTGCCCGAGCCATCATGACACTGCCTGCTGTAGTTTGAGTGGAAGCTTCGAGTGGCAGAGCTGAACCAGTTCCGTCAATACTGACAAATTGAAACTTTGCGGGATCGTATGACAGGTTTGCTTGAACAGCGTTGACGGTGTCGGCGCCGGAGTCAATGCGAACCTGTACTGCGACGGTATTATTGATTTGAACAGAACCGTCGACGGGTGTTAAATAGAGCTGATTTGATGCTGCGCGACTATTAACCACTACGAAGGTACCAGCAGCGGCAGCTACGAGCATGAATGCGCCTGCGAGGATGGAGTTGCGGCCGAAAAATGATGTGCGTTGATTGATCATGGTTGATTGGTTAAGTAATTTCATATTATCCTTATTATTCCTTAACCCGTCCAGGATGTTAGCAAGCGGCTGAGGTCGAAGATATTGACTGTGCCGTCACCGTTGATGTCACCGAGTCCCGTTCCGCCCCAGTGGCTGAGCAAGATTGACAAGTCGAAGACGTTGACCTTGGCATCACTATTGAGATCTGAAGGCGATGGTACTGGTGTAGCCGTAGGAGTAGGCGTAGCACTGGCGGTGGCGGTTGGTGTCAGGGTGGCTGTATCGGCGCAGTTGTCACCAGTGCCTAATGGCAAACATGATGCATTGAGGGCAAACACTACCCGATCTACTGATACACCAGGCTCACGTCCGGTAAGGACAAATGTTGGTTGCCAGCAGTCAATGGCACATTAATCTTGGTGGCTGAATTACCGTCTTGATAGTCAACGAAAGTCAGTTGGTTAGTCGGTATCGTAGCATCTCCAACGTTGATGGCGCAACCGCCGTCAACTTGGAGGTAATAAGAATTATTAGTGCTATCTGGAGCAATAATCCGACTCCAAACCCGATATGTACCTGAGACTGGAACGTTATAGGTGACAGTTACTAAACCATAGGGCGAGGCTGGGTTTGTACAGGCAGCAGCTGCTTGTGTTGTTGGAGCCGAGGCCAAACTAGCTACTAAGTACCCAAAAGCGAGTATCAGTGCAGGAATCGTATGAATGATAATTGGTTTTTCATAACGTTGATGTGTTCCTTATTGACTCCATAATTAACTACTTATGCTAACCTGTCCAGTGGCTAAGCAAGATCGACAGGTCGAAAATATTGACGGTGTTGTCACCGTTGACGTCGCTGGAGTTGGTGCCGGTGCGACCCCAGTTGGTTAGAAGCTGCGATAGATCGAAGATATCAACGGTACCGTTATTGTTGACATCACCTTGGACGTACACCTGGACACTGACGGCTATCGATGCAGCAGAGACATTGCCAGCGGCATCGGCGGCAACAACAGTGTAGTTGTGTGTACCGATGGGAACACTGGTGAGATTGGCGCTGGTGGTAGTGGCAGTACCGACTTGGGTGCCATCACGGTAGATCTTGTAGCTGGTGACGGCAACATTGTCGGTCGAAGCTGTCCACGATAGGGCAATATTTAGCCCGGTGACAATTGCTTGGACGTTTGTCGGTACCGTCGGGGTTTGCGTGTCTGGCAGCGTGCTCACCGCAGTCGCAGCTGATTGTGCTGAGGTATTACCGGCAGCATCTACGGCACTAACAGTATAACTGTAACTTGTGTTCAACGTTAATCCTGTGTCGGAATAACTGGGCGTTGATTGGATAGCTACCTGAGTGCCGTTGCGGTATACCCGGTATCCGGTAACGGCGACATTGTCTGTAGCAGCAGTCAGGAAAGATTGACTGAAGTCATCGTTTGACTAGGGGACGTTGGTTTTCCAGGTACGCTGGGGGCTTGAGTGTCGGCTAGGGTCGTGGCATTAAGGACAGTCGATGCAGCCGATTGGTTGCCGGCAGCATCGAAAGCCGCTACTTTGTAAGCGTATGTCGTATTGGGGTTTAGTCCACTATCAGTAAATGTGGTGGTTGTCGGGGTGCCGATACTGACATCGTTTCGAAATACGCGGTAACCTGTGACAGCCACATTATCAGTAGCTGTTGTCCAGGAGATAGTTAAGCTCGTCATGTTGCGGGTCGGTGCAGTTAGACCGACAGGTACGGTGGGGGCGCCAGTGTCGGCAAGTGTCAGTGTAGTACCATTTTTAACTGCCAAAATATCAGTATTGTCAGAACTGCGAAGTAGTACTGACCCGGTTCCCAAA
This sequence comes from bacterium, assembly GCA_016699105.1. GTDB lineage: Bacteria > Patescibacteriota > Saccharimonadia > UBA4664 > UBA4664. The sequence continues at coordinate 826,611 of CP064960.1, forward strand.
GCTAGCGGCACGCTTCCAGCAGCCAAAGCTTTAAACGTAACTGTTGTTACGAGTTGATCACCAGTTAGGGGGGCTGCACCACCGCTGGTTGCCCGTACGAGTGTTAATTTTCCTGTTGCCAATGTGGTTTCGGCGACTAAACCAAAGGCGCTACCAGTTTCACTGACTGAAACATATTGTAACTTGGTCGAGTCAAAGGTAATCTCTGCGCCAACAGCGTTGACACCTTGTGTTGTGCTGTTCTCCCGAACTGCTATCGTGACATTGTCACCAAGATTAACGGCTGTAGCCGATGGTATTAAACTCACCGATTCGCCGGCCGCAAAGGCCTTGTTGACTACATAATAGCCACCAACTGCCACAGCCATAGCCATAAATGCTAATTGTGCTCTTAAGAATGGACTTTTTTTACTGATTAAATTGGGCTGGTTTGTTGTTTTCACCAAAATGCCTATGCTTTAAAGATATGATATATGATAGATTTCACAAACACAAGCATCATTCTCTTCTGAGGGCGTCAATTGGGCTGATTCGAGATGCCCGCCGAGCAGGATAGAATACGACAATCATTCCCACGATTCCGACAAATGTCAGAACACCTACCCATAACCACCATGGTGTTGAAAATATACTGATGCTTTCCGTAACGCCTCTACTTGTCGCGCTACGCGATAGTATTAGATCAATGAGATGTCCAATACCTACGGCTACTAATAGCCCTAACAGTCCACCTCCAAATGATAATGTCAGTGCTTCAATTACAAACAACCGTTTGATATCGCGAGCGCGGGCACCAAGCGATACCATGAGTCCAATCTCGCGGGTACGTTCCAGTAATGAAATGGTGAGTGTATTGAACATGCCAAGTACGGCAATGGTCATACCGATGCCACCGAATCCGGCCAGTATGAAGGTAAAGAAGTTGAAGATCTGGTTGACTTGGTCGAGTGTATCTATTGGTGACGCAGTAGTATAGCCTAATCCATCAATAAATTTGCGGATGCCGTTGACATCTTGTTGGCGGTTTGCAACCACTTTAAGCTGAGCGTATTGATTGGCTCCGGCATTCGAGAATACATCATCACGCATGTATATTTCGGCGCCGCTACCAGTGTCGACAACACCCAGTACAGTCACGGTTATATCAAGCGGCTTTCTATTGTCGGTAGCAGTCTGTTCAATTGAGCTGACGTGGATTTTGAGATTTTTACCGACAGCATCAGCGGCTTTGGTGATTCCGATAGCTTTGAGCAGCGATTGGTTGACCAATACCTGATTTGGTTGGTCGAGTTTAATACTGGTGCCAGCGGCCAAGCGCAAGGAGCTGAGATTGAGATAGGCGTCGTCGGCGGCATAGATGACGCTGTCGGTTTGGGCACCATCGAGTGTGACTGATCCACCGCTAGCATAGCTTTTAGCAACTTGTTCTACGGTACCAAGTGCTCGGATTTTGGCGATACTATCGCCGGTTAAACGCAGAGATTTGGAGTCGGCGGTGGTGACGTCGACGGTTTTAATATCTGACGAGTTAACAACCTGGTCGCTGACGACTGATTGGAGACCGAGACCAAGCGAGATTAAAAACACAATGGCACCGATGCCTATAACAACTCCAGATATGGTCAATATTGTTCGCAATCGCTTGGACCACAAATTGCGCAGCGCGATGTAAGCCAAAACGGTCGGCCGAATCGATTTAACGCGCTTAGAAGCGTCAAGAGATGTTGGGTGTTGCTTGTTCATGATTTGGCTTCCTTGGTCAAAAGGGGCCCAAGATTATTGACGATTTGGCTGGCCGTGACATTGTCGCTCAGTAAGCCATCTTTGATGTAAAACAATTTGTCGCCAAGGGGAGATATTCGAGATTGTGCGTGACTAAAACGACGGTTTTGACTGTTCTTTGACGGCCGCTACGAGCAAATCCATGATAAGTGAACCGTTTCGGGTATCGAGATTACCAGTCGGCTCATCGGCGACGATTACTTCGGGGTTGGCGACCAGTGCTCGGGCCATGGATATGCGTTGCTGTTGACCGCCAGAAAGGTTGATGGGGTTTTGGGTGGCCAAATTGGCCATGCCAACGGATTCGAGGCTCAGTTTGGCGAGTTCGGCAGCTTGATGCCGATCGTAGCCGGCCAGTAACAGCGGCATAGAAACATTCTCGATAACATTGAGGCTTTTTACCCAATAATTGGCCTGATAAACCATACCCAGCATTCGTGCTCGGTAGTAGGCACGATCGTCGGTGCCAAGTTTATAGATATCGATGCCATCAACTAAGACAGTTCCGGACGTCGGGCGTTGCAACCCGACAAGAATATCGAGTAAGGTTGATTTACCAGATCCAGATGGCCCAGTTATGATGTTGAGCGCTCCCTTGGTGATTATGCCCGATACATTATTGAGCGCTGTGACAGTTTCGGTACCGGTGGTAAAAGACTTGGTAATACCTTGAAATGCCATGAGTGTAGCCGCATTCTTATTGTGTGTACTGGTGTGGTGTTTGGTCTCAGTCATGTGGGTACTTTCTATTCCAGGAAGCTAAAGACATTACGTAAGGCGTTAAAGATAATGCTTAAGACACTGTCGGTGGCGCGGCCAATGATGGTGGAACGATCTTCCGATACACCAGAGTTGGCGGCGCGATCGTGCGAATTGGCGCGCAAGTGGAAGACTTTGCTGGTGGGTAGGTCGGACACAATTACGGTGTGTTGAGTGACGAGGTTGAGGTCTTCGCTGGTGCGGTTGGTGTAAGTAGTGCCCGATGAGCCTTCAGCATATTCAACTTGACTGGTTGATGGTTCGTCAGTGTTCCAACTGACCACGACTTGTCCCCTGGCTTCGGCGCCGGTACCGCGGATAGTAGTTTCGATGGTTAAGTTTTTAACAGTTGGCGGGCGAGTGTCGAGTGCGGTCTTGAAGCGTTGCTCGTCGGAAATTGCTAGATTTCCTGCAGCGTCGCGCGATTGGGCGGTTAATACATAATCACTATTGTCCTGGAGCTGACTGATAGTGATTTCGTGAAGTGTAACCATCTTGGAATCGACGGCTTCATTGGGTGTTTGACCAGCTAACCCATAGCGCACCAACGAGCTGGTTGCCACATTGGTTGTCCAAGTGATTTTCTGAGTACTGGTGGGCTCGCCGGCGACTGGCTGGAAGCGCAAATTGGATATCTGGGGACGGGCAGGGGTAGTGAGACTGAAGATATTGCCTTCATATTCATTGCCATCGGCGTCAAAGGGATTGATTTTATAATAATACTTGGTGCCGTCTTCGAGACTGGTCAAGCCCACGGAATACGTCGATTCGACGGTTGAGGTATTCACTATCTGCAGACCACCGAAGCCTTCGGATTTACCGAAATAGATCTTGGCTTTAGTTGCCTGATTGGTGGTAAATTGCACGGTGGCGGCATTGAGACCGAGCGATTTGGTACTCACCTCTTTGACGGTCGGCGCCGGCAAGGTTGTAAAGCTCAACTCGCTCGAGAACCCAGTGTTGCCGTCTTCATCAGTCCACTTAGCTTTGTAATAATAGGTAGATCCAGACTGGAGGTTATCGAGGGTAATGGTGTGGCTGGTGACTTGTCCAGAATTTGATACTTCATCGGTTGAATACACTCCACTGGCGCTGCCAAGGGCAATCTTGGAATCACTGACCCGGTCGGTGCTCCAACTGACGGTGGCTTTGCGGGTACTGATGCTGGTAATAACCGGATCGCTGACGAGCTCGGCAGCGGTGGTGAACCGGCCAGTGGGTGTCTCATCGACGGCGGCGGTACTGGCGCCACAATTGTTAGCCGAGTCACAAGCTTTTACCTTGTAGTAATAAACGTGTTGAGACAGCCCGGTATCCACGTAGCTGGCGCCGTTATTGGAGGCAATGTTAGTAAAGGTGAGGTTATCGCTCGATCGGTAAATTTTATAACTGGAGATGCCGCTACCGGTATCGGCGGGGGCTTCCCAGGACAAGGCTAATTTCCAATTGTTGGTGGCTTTAACGCTGATGTCGGCAATTTCAACATTCAATGGTATGCCGGGAGCGGCAGTATTGGCGCTAAAGATGACGCTACCAAAGGTGGCATAGTTGATATTGCCGGCCTCGTCTTTGGCAACCACGTAGAAGGTATTGTCACCTGGCTGGGTGGCATAGGCATTGGCCCCAAGTGAGGTCACGCCAGCGCTGGTATAGGTGCAATTGTTAAGGGTGGGTGTGGTATTGATAGTGTAGCAATAGGTTAGGTTGGACTGATCACCAGCAAAACTGGCCGGCGGCAACCAATTAAAGGCAAACGAGTTCGTAGTATTGGTGGCTGGCAAGGCGGTGACGTTTTGGGGTTGGGATGGCGAACTGGAATTGAGTTTGATCACGCCGGTGACGTATGAAGTACTGACATTGCCGGCTACATCCCAGGTGCGGACATAGACGTTGTTGTTGCCTTCGATGAGGTCATCGAAATCAGGTGGGTCCTGGGTAGTATAACTGCCGTCATTGGTGAGGGTGTCAGTGGCATCTTGGACACCGGTATGACTATCTCCAAACCAGGTACCACTGGCGCCCAAACGGTATTGCAAACCGACTAATCCAGAATCGGCATCAGTGGCGGCATTGCCGCCCGAGGTGGGCCAGGTGAAGGTCACGGTCTTACTGGATACAAATTGCGATGGTGTGGTGATAAATGCCGGATTTGCGGGAGCGGTGTTGTCAAACTTGAAATCAAAACTGGCAGTAGTAGCCGAAAGATTACCGGCATTATCGATGGTTTTGAGCCGCAGATAATAAGAGCTGGCGCTGGAGGTTAACCACGGTGACCCCCGCAAAGCCGGCGTAGCAAAGTCGAGATCTGTGGAGCTGGCGATGAATGCACAGGTTGTGCCGGTAGTATCAGCGGGAGTTGCACCGAGTAAGCCTTTGGTTGTAGCCGGATCGGCGGTGTTGTCGGTACCAAGATAAGCACAATAGCCCCGGACCGCAGACTGACTATCACTGCCCGCCGTCCACGACACATACGGCTGGTAGCCATTGGTCCAGTCACCGGCAGATACACTAGCGCCGCCGCTTGATTTGAGCATAGCTAAAGCTGTGGGAGCGTTGGGCGCTGTGACATCGGCCGTAGCATCAAGGCTGACCGAGTTGAGCTGAACACGCTGATTGCCATTGCCACTCAAGATAGCTTGCCACTGGAAGCCGCTACCAGTGACGGGTAGGGTCGCTAGGTTGGTCGAAATTGCGGCAATAGGATTGGCTTGACTGGTGCTGGTACTGGTTCCCCAGACGGCGCCGGTCCAATAGAGCCAGCTGACTCCCCCATCGGTGGATACCCGGTAGTTGATGCTACCGCCGTTGGTGGTTTGGTTGTCGGTGAGGCTGTCCCAACTGGCAACTCCCGTCGGAAAGACCGCAGTCGTAGTCACGGTCTGGGGAGTGGTGGAATAGGGTGCGGTTACAAAGCTGGTGCGGGCGCTATTACTGATGCGAATTTCGTCGAGTGAGCCGGTGAAACATCCTTGATCGGTACCAGATTCAGATGTCGACCCGCCATAGGTTGCACCGATAAGCAGCGGAAGATTAGTATCGGGGATTGAGAGCGTTACATTTGTTTGACTATCGAGCACTCCATCGATGAATATTTTCATAGTAGAGCCATCGTAACTGGCTGCGATATGATGCCAATTTGTGTCTTGGCTCGTGAGATTTGATTGTAAAAATCCATTTCCGCCATACGACCAGATGGCAGCGTCAAGATTGGCAGAGTTGCCAAGACCGGCAAACAGTTTGCCTTGGTAGATGGCAAAGCTTTGCACTGTTTCTGTAGCGTTGGCGACCCAGCTAGAGTTCGTGCCGCCGCCACCAACCTTTGTCCAACCCGTAGTATCATAGACCCAAACTTCACCGTCACCTGCGGAGTTGCCGAGACCGGCATAGAGCATACCGTCGTAGACGGCTAAATTTTTAGTTTGCTCATACTGTCCGTCAAGCCAACTACTACCCAGGCCGTCGCCACCAATTTGGGTCCAAGCTGAACCGTTGTACTCCCAGACTTCGGCATCCCCCGTCGAGTTCCCGAGGCCGGCGTACATTTTACCGTTGTAGGTGACGAGGGCCTCCACTTGTTCGTAGACCGTGTTCCAGCTTGAACTGAGCCCATCGCCGCCTACTTTTGCCCATACTGATCCGTTCCAGCGCCAGACTTCGGCATCGCCAGCGGTGTTACCAAGACCCGCGTATAATTGCCCACCATATACCGCCATGGCACTGACTCGTTCGAAGTTAGTAGTCCAGCCAGAATTGAGACTGTCTCCGCCAAACTTACTCCAAGCCGCTCCATTCCAGGCCCAAGTTTCAGCGTCATTGGCGGTATTGCCTAGTCCTACAATAAGGTTACCGTTATATAAGGTCATGGCATATATTTCTTCATAGTTAGTAGTCCAGCCGGAATTGAGACTGTCACCGCCGATTTGGCTCCAGGTTGTTCCGTTCCAGCGCCAGACTTCAGCGTCGTTCGCAGTTGTGCCCAGACCGGCATATAGTTGACCACCATAGCTCATGAGGCTCATGACATTTTCGTAAGTTGCTGCCGGCCAACTGGAATTAATGCCTTGACCACCAATTATTTGCCAGCTGGTACCGTCAAAGCGCCAGACTTGAGCGTTCCCGGCGACAGTGTTTCCCGTTCCGGCATAGAGATATTCATCAGACACGGTCATCGTTTCTACATCTTGTATGTTGTAGCCACCCCAACTTTTATTGATATAACCGCCGCCTATGCGCGCCCAAGTGGTGCCATTGTATGCCCAGATTTCGGCATTATTGGCTGTACTCACTAATCCGGCGTACAAATTGCCGTTAGTATGAAGCAACGAGTTGACGACCGTATGGGTATTGGTAAAACCTGAATTGATAGCATCACCGCCGATTTTCGTCCAGGCGATTCCATTCCAACGATATACTTCGTTATCTCCGGCTGTCGCCCCAAGCCCGGCATATAAATTGGTGCCATCGTCAGCAAATGAGTAGACGCCTTCATAGTTGGTGCCGTCCCATCCAGAATTGAGCGTGTCGCCGCCAATTTTGGTCCAGGCCGTACAACTGGCGGTAGTGTCGCAACGCCAGACTTCGGCGTCTCCAGCGGTGGTGCCAAGTCCAACATAGACATTATTGCCGAACCAACGCATACTAATCGCGGTTTCATAGGTAGCGGCAGCCCAGCTAGAGCCAACCCCGTCGCCGCCGATTTGGCTCCAGGTTGTACCGGAAAGCCTCCAGATGTCGGCATCGCCGGCGGTATTGCCAAAACCAGCATAAATATTCGATCCGTCATTGGTCAGGCTATAGATCGCTTCGTACCCGGCAGGCAAAGCATTGTATGGTACGCCGATACCATTGCCTCCGACCCAAGTCCAGCTCGATCCATTCCATCGATAGACTCGCGCATCGGTCGTAGCTGTCAAGCCTAATCCAACATACAAATTACCGGCCATCACAGTCATACTTTCGACTTCTTCAGCCGTATTTACGGGCCAACTGCCGTTGATGGCATCACCGCCGATTTTTGACCAAGTCGTACAACTAGCGGCCGTATCACAGCTCCAAACTTCGGCGTCACCAGCAGATGAGCCTAAGCCGGCATATAGAACAGTGCCGTTTAGGGCCATGGACATGACATTTTCATATGTTTGGTCGGCCCACGAACTGTTTTTTAGCATCGCCACCGACTTGGCTCCAGATGGTGCCGTTCCATTTCAGACTTCGGCGTCGCCTACGGCGTTGCCAAGACCGACATAAATATCGGTACCGACTGCTACCTGGGAATTAACGGCAAATTTGCCGTTGAGATCCCAACTGCCTTTGATATCATTACCAGCTTGCTGAGTCCAGGTGTTGGCAGAGGCATTGGCAATTTCATACGTTACCTTGCCGGTTTCTTTGTCGTAATACAACTTGTATGAACCTTTGTCGAGAATGCCTTGCTTATGGTCATGGGTGCCTGCCCCAAACGCAGAGCTAAATTTTGTCCACGCTTCAATTGAATTGTTTTGGGTTAGCGATAAGCTGGTGCTATCGGGCGCCGTGGCTTGGTGGGTGGTACCATCTAGATTGAGGCCATTATTGAGATTACCAGCGCCAAATGTGGCTCCAGTGACGGTGGCATTATTACCATTTCCGGAATCGTCAGCAGCATCTGTACCGCTGGCTTCGTCGAAATGATAAAGCGCCTTGGTATTGGCATCAGACGCGTAGTTTTGGGCTTTGAGGCGGGCATTTGAGCCATTAAGTTCGACCGCATTACTATCAGAGACAGCATATTGGCCCGGTACCGAGAAATCCCACGATTGAGCGATGTCAGAAGCAAAGACTGTTCGAAACAATCCCGAATTGATACCAATAGCTGCTACCGACACAGCCAGTACGCCAAAATGAGTATGATGGTGATATTTCTGACTATGCCAACTGCGATACCACCGCCATCTATCAATGAGTGCCAGATGAGGCCGCTTGGCAACATGATGATGAGCACGTCGCACGATCTGCCAGCCAGTTAGTCCTACGGCTGTCAAAATACCGAAAAAAGCGAGCAACCAAAACCCGACGCGCCTGCGTCGAGCTCGAATACGTCGAAATATTCTGGGCCTCACCATACAATTACCAGTGTACATAAGCGGAAGCTTTTTGACTAGATAAGTACAGATAGTAAATAATTATGTATTAAACGGGTAGTCTAGGTAGTAGCGCGCCCGTTTGTTGCCGATAAGTAATCCAGCCAGGTTTTCTTGCTAATCGCAGTTCAGCAGGTGGTATTCCAGAAATTTTAACTATGAGACAGGTGACTGTAGCTGCTCCAATGGCACTTAACCACCAGTATTGACTAGGTGCATTCATAAGGACAATCCCCCACCACAAACTTATCTCACCCAGATAGTTTGGGTGACGGATCCAACGTCGCAATCCGGTTGTAAGGAGAACATCGCGTCTTTGCGTTTTTAAAAATGTGGCTAATTGTTGATCAGCAATTACTTCCAGAATAAATCCCCCACTCCAGATTATGATACCAAGGTACGTCCACCAGCCAAGGGCTGGATTGGTATATATGATCATCAGTACCGGTAAAGCCACAGCAGTCGCCAGACATGCTTGTAGTAAATATATCCGGAAAAATATCTGGAGAGGTATCCATTGCTTTGGCCAGCTGCGGCGCAGCATCTTATAGCGTGGATCTTCGGTTGGATTGTTCCACCAACGTCGACCAATGTACCAGCTGAGCCGTAATGCCCACACGCTGACCATTACAAGTACAACGATGTTCATGATGGTGAAAGCTTCTGATTGAATACATGCCGTCCAACTCGCTGAAGCTATGAGCGGTCCCCAAAAAACATCAATAACATCATAGCGTTGATGCCTGACACGAGCGATGATAAATGCAAACGTGGCTAGAGTAAATGTGGCTAAGAGGCTTAAACCAATGGCTGCGATATTGACCATCGTTGGATAATGAGATAGGCAAGTGTTGCAACTGTTGCCGTCAAGACAGTTCCCCAGATCATATCTACTACGACTACTGTTGTATTGAAGCCCTTGATAGTGGCAAGATTAGTCAGGTCGTACGTAGCGTAAGCAACAAATCCGAAGAGAGAACCTAGGCCAGCGGCACTCTGCCACGACTTTTGTGACAGGGCAGGATTAAGGGCGAAAATCACAATTCCAATTACATAGATAATGTAAAACAATACCGCTGCGACCATATTTGGCTTTTCGAGGAGAAGACTGCCAAGTTGGCTGTAATAAAACCGCTTAGCGATCACGCTGAGCCAGATAGCATCAATCAGACCCATAATAGTGCCGGTAACGAGTAATTTGAGCATGATATTCATATCAATTATTATAGCATGTCAGTTGTAAGCATGAGCGTGATATTATGTATGATGTATGCGACAGATAGTATCGGCTCAATCATCGTTTTCATGGCATCATATCTCGGCTTTCACTTTACTATTTGTGGCCGTGGGTACTGTAGTGGTAATGGTTTCACGAGCGAGTGGGTCAGTAGCTGCAATCGAACCAGAAACCGGAACACTATCCAATTGCGCGGTTGCAAGTGCGAATGCTGACGCATCAGGTGGGCACGTTGTGACTTTTTCTACCTGTGCGACGCCGACACCGGTGCCGACTGTTAGTCCCCCACCCAGTGCCAATGGCTGTATTCTAGCCGAACCGATTGGTAGTGGTATTACGGCATATTCGAGTCTGAGCGGTAGTACATTTAGCGCGCGATCCAATTCTGCTCCAACAGCGAACACCGTATCACTGGCTGCAACAACCCATAGTTTTAGCGACTTTACCGATGCGGTGGCTGGTGTGCAAGCAGGTGCTTCTATAACTGGCAGTGGACTCGTTGGTTCCGGTACCGACCGTTCGATTATTCAAATGACACCCAGCAGCTCGACGAAGGCTGCGAGCGTACCGACGGGTGCAGGCACGACCAATCAGCTGTATTTGATGGCATTTACCAAATCGGGCGTTCGCTTGGACTGCTTTACGCTGGCCGGAACCAACCAAGGCCATCTTTACAATGGCATTCGCTTGTCACAGGTGACGGGTGCGGTTATGTCAAATCTCAAGCTAATTGGCACCAGTCCGGGTAATTCCTACATCCCACCGGGTGAAACATTCGCCATTAATGATTACCGTGGCACAAATAATACATATACCAATGTCGAAATTGACGGTCAAGGAACCGGCGCAACGGCTTTTGGATCAAACTCATCGACAGGCGGAGTTTGGACCGACGATTATGCGCACGATCATCCTTACAGTGCTGGTATAGCCCTTTGGCAGATGTCTGGTACCATGACGTTAACACGTTTTAAATCGGTGAATAACCGGGTAGGCATAAATTTGGAACGCGTCAATGGCACGGTCAATATTACTCAACCAACACTTATAGGTAACACCGCTCATGATCTATTCATAGGTAATGATCAAGGTTCTACCAAGGTTAATATTTACGATCCGATCTTGAGTCCTGGTCAAAAGATTCGTGTCCATAATGCCGGGCTGGAACAGGGTAATCCAAACTTGCAAGTACTTTCCGATATCAAAGTATTCGTTAACGGAGTTGATACTACAGCGTCGATGATTGTGTATAACTAGAGTATCGGCTACATTTTTGGTTTGCCAAAATGTGTTGCCGCTTGGACTGGTTTCCTTCGTACCTGAGGTGAGTGTTTAATGGTATGCGCCCCGCCGATCAAGTCGACCAGCGGGGCGCCATGGATGATATGGCTGTGCCACGATGTACCGCAAGATCTGGTGAGGCGGCATTACTTCGCTACAGGGAATATTTCGTCGATCTCAGCGAACACATTGGGGCTGCTTTAATTGATCACGGTGACCTTGTCGATTGACCATTCGCCATTGCTCAAGGCAACGACGACTCGGCGGTTACTCAGAAGCGGGTGTTCCTCGTAGCCGCTGAACGTGTCGCGCAGGAAGTACGACTGCACTTTTTCGGCTTCCTCCGCGGTCAGCTCAACATATGCGTAGCGCATGACGGGGTCATCATGTGCGTCTGCCGCCCAGAACAGCACTGTGCGGCCGTCGATTTCGAAGGTGCCGATGAGCGGCCCGTCGTAGTATAGGATCGTGCGATAGGTCGTGGGCAGCATAGGCTTGCCCGAAACCAAGATACTCTCGATGTGCATTTATTGCTTCTAGTTCGGCAGGGGGTATGTCGGCAATGATATTATAACATGTAATCAATTATAATCTAGTGCTTAAAACTACTTGGCTACATTTGTAAAATACGAGATATAATCTCGCCCGGTGTTAGCATGCGAAGCATGTGCGCATCAGTGGGTGTCCAAGATCACTACAAAATTTGAACTTCGAAGTGCTGTCGGATCATGGATAGTTGGTTAGGCTATTGTGGCAGGATTTCAATCGCCGCCAGATTCCATTTCGTCCCCGTCACGGGGGCAGTGTCATTGACTGTGATGACACCGGGAGTTATGGTGGCAGCGTTGACTTTTTGGCTCCAGAAAGCCCCAATCCCGCTCGGCACGTATTGGTCAACTATGGTTTGACCAGAGCCGGCGATGCGGCTTGCTACACTACTCCAATCGCTACCTACAGCCCACACGAGTGATCCGACCTTGGTGGTGGCGACACTCAAGCTCGGCGCGGTGCCGGTGCCGCTGGCTTTGGCGACGGCGCCGATGGTTGAGAAATTTGCGCCAGTGAAGCTGACGATGGTGATACTGCCTCGGTACGAGCCGCTGCTGCGGGTGGCTGTGACCTTAACATTGGTTAGTTTGGCTGACGCTGGAGCAGTCCAAATTTCGGCTACACCGGAGCTAGTGTTGGCGCGCTGACGCATGGTCCAGGTCAGGCTACCGCCGGAGACGCCGCTAAAGCTGTAGTTGGCGGGTGTTGGGCCGTCGGAACTGACGAAGGCAACGAGTAACTCATTGGCTTGGGTGGTACTGAAGCTGGGCGACACAATGGTTTTAGCGGCAGCGGTTTGGCGAGTGGTGGTAATGACATCAGTGGTGAGCGTGACCGGAGGTGCTGTGTTGTTGACGGTGACCGTCAGACTCATACTTGAGGTGTTGCCAGCGGCATCCCGGGCAGTGGCGGTCAGGGTGTGCAGACCGTTGCTGGCAGTGGCGGTATTCCATGAGGTGCTGTACGGGGAGCTGGTGTCTTCGGTGGAAAGATTGGTGGAGTCGAGTTTGAATTGGACGCCCGCGACACCGACGTCATCGCTGGCGTTGGCACTGACCGCGAACGTACCGCTGAGCGTTTGATTGGCAGCCGGCGCACTAAACGCCACGGTGGGGGCTGTGGTGTCCGGTGTACTCGTGGTAACACTCAACAGGTTACTGGCTGCCGAGATATTACCGGCTGCGTCGAAAGCTTTAATGGTGTAGCTGTAGGTGGTGCCGGATGTGAGCGTTGAGTCGTTGTAGTTGCGCATTGTGCTGGTGGCAATATTTTGGCCATCGCGCCAGATTTGGTAACCGGTGACGCCCACATTGTCGGTGGATGCTGTCCAGGTCAGATTGGCGCTTGAGTTCGTAATGCTATTGGCAGTTAAACTCGATGGTGCGGTTGGTGACGTTGTATCTGGGGTCGGCGCCGGGGTGGTAACGGAGACAGGATTTGAGGCGGCGCTCTGGTTGCCGGCCGCATCTACGGCGGTTACGGCGTAGATGTACGTGGTACTGGCAACTGCCGTGGTGTCACTGAAGCTGGTGGTGGTTGGTTGGGCGATGGTGGTGCCATTACGTTTCACAACATAACCAGTGACGCCTATGTTGTCGGTGGCGGCATCCCAGCTGAGATTAACTTGGCTGGTTGAGATGGCGGTGGCAACGAGGTTAGCCGGTACAGTTGGCGATGCGGTATCGGTGGTACCTGAAACGACATAGGCTGAGGCATTGCAACTTGACCAGACCGCACCAGTGGTCCAAGTAACCGGCAAGGCGCTCAGATTACCACTGGGCGATTCGGAGCAACTACCACTCGTCGTATTCTTATAGCTAATTTGACCGCCGGTGCCTAAAACCCGATCCAGTAGGTGGTGCCAGCAGTGAGGGTGATAGCAGGACTGAGACTGGCCACGTTCCAGGTTCCAGTGGTGGGCGCAGGGATGGCGCCACTCGTCAGTAGTGTGCCGGGATGACCATTATTGTTTGAGTAGACTCCTACTTTCACGCTGGAAGCGGTGGTGCCACTACTGACGTATAACTTCAGCGAGGCGGCCGCGCCGGTAGCTGTTGCAGTATAGCGAAAGGCTTCGGCCGTACCAGCTGGATCGGTGTCGGTATTGCTTTGAATGGTTTGACTGCCAAGCAGCATGAATTCGGGCGAGTTATTGACGGTAACTGTCACGTGAGCGGCCGTGCCAAGGTTACCGGCGGCATCACGGGCTACGGCGCTCAATGTGTGGCTACCTGTATTTAAGGCTGTAGTATCCCAATTCACACCGTAGGGACTGGCGTTATCTTCACTGCCCAGGTCGACGCCATCTACTTTAAACTGCACGCCCACTACGCCGGTATTATCGCTGGCGGTAGCCGTTACGGCGACCGTACCGCCAATGGTGGCACCGGTGGTCGGGGACGAGATGGCAACGATTGGGGCTACTGCGTCGACGGGTGCTGCCGGGGTGGCTATGGTGATGGGGCTGGATTCGGGCGAGAGATTCCCGGCGGCGTCCTTAGCCTGCACGGTATAGGAGTAGGTGGTTTGAGCAGTCAGCCCAACGTCGGAATAATTTGTGGTTACCGGTTGCCCAACGGGTGTGCCATTACGCTTTACAACGTAATTTGCCACGCTCGTGTTATCGCTGGCGGCGTCCCAGCTGAGGTTGGCTGATGTAGCTGAGGCAGCGCTGCCGGTGACGTTGCCGGGCGTAGACGGCGCTTGCGTATCTGGAGTTCCTAGTCCGGTCAGGGTAAAAATAGTGCCTGCAGGCACGATAACTGTGGCTACCCCATTAACGACGGCCATGTCTGCACCTGGCGCCATGTTGCTCGTGGAATTGGTCTGGAAGTACGACAACGCAGTCGGGGGTACACCAATGTTACTCAGCGAAATGCTGAGCGTATTGGCAGTGGTACCGGTATTCTTGCCGACTATCGTGACACGGCTGGAGGCATTATCGCGGAAGGCATACGATGTGATGTCACTATGAGAAGAGCTATTACCAATGCGGATCGAGCCGGCTGGCACGTATTTAAATAATTGGGCAAACTGGTAAAATTCTTTGCGCGGAGTATAGGTGTGATTGTTTGAATCGTAAGCCAGCAATGCCGGCCCGTCGCCTGCGTCGTTGGGCGCAGTAGTAGAACCGTTACGGTCAAGCGGGTGAATATATGCGCTATCGTAGCCGTCCCACACCAGCATTCCCTGGGGTCCCTGGCCAAGCATGGCCATACCATCATCGAATTGACTGAACTCGGTCATGTAAAACTTTTTGGTTGGATAAGCTGAGCTATTGATTAGGTTGGCGGCATTGGCAGTGGTGCCGTTGTAGTCGTGGTAACTGTAAGTGTCCACATGAGCCATGAGCGCAGGGTAATCAAGCATGTAGTTTGTAAAGTCTGTGACCGCGTACGAAATGACACCGGCGCTGGGTCCCAACATGCGCATGCCGGAGAGCCCAGCCGCATCAAGCCGCACGGCAATTTTGTTTAACTCTTCGGCTTGGAGCGGGGCGCTCATACGGATGCCTTCGGTTTCGATGTCTGGCTCGTTGTTGGGCTCCAACGCAAATTGTAGGCCGCGCTGGGTCTGGCCATAAATCGCCATCGAGGCAATCATTTCAGCATATTCGTTTTTGATAGGATCGGTGGTAGTAAGTACGAGACCACCCATCCAATTGGCTGCCTTGCCCATGGGACAGATGATCACTTTGACGCCACGTGAATTCAGATACCCGATCATGCTCCACATTTTTTCAAACTTTGGGCTGCTATATATGCTGTTATAAGCGGTCCAGTTGTAATTGTTGGGATCGGCATCGTCGTTGGTGGCCTCCCAATCCTGGTTGTCGATTACCACGCGCCAGATGGTGGAACCGTTGTCTATTAAGCTGTCGATGGCTGGGATGAGCTCGGTGCTATTCCAACTGGCAGAGTTAGCGTTTACACCAAAGCCATCAATGGTCTGAAAAGTTTGGGAGCCGTCGACGGTGAGTGTGACGTTGGCAGCGGATGCATAGTTTACGCTGGCAAATGGCGCTATTAGTATCGCCAAAACTAAAACAGCCGTGCTGATGCGACGGAAAAGACTGGAATTCATCATATTGCCCCTATAGATAGATAATCTTGAGATCAGTGTAGGGAGTTTTATGATTTTGCACAACTGGATTGTGGTCAATTCCCCAATGCCAAAATCGCGCCCGCAGGTGCGCCGTGAAACATGTATAAATTCATGGCAAGACTAGCAGGATTCGATCCCACGACATGCGGTTTGCGGCAAATTGTGACCCACATCAATCGTGCGCACGCGGTAGCGTGAAACCAAATCTAGTACCATCGGTGGATGAGGAATGTTCGAGCCAGAGTCGGCCCTTCATACTTTCAATGAGCATTTTTGATATATAGAGTCCCAGGCCTGTCCCGCTGGCAGTATCGCGGGTGATGAGACTGTGGTTAGCTTGTTGGAATTTGCGAAAGAGGTATTTTTGATCTTCAAGTGCAATGCCTTGCCCGGTATCGGCGACGATGACCTCGCACGCGTGATGGCTGAGTGTTAATTGGACAGAAACACTACCTTTGTCGGTAAACTTCAATGCATTGCCCACAAGATTGTAGAGCACTTGTTTGGTACGATCGCGGTCGGCACGGACAATTATGGGTGCATCAGTTTTGCCGTTGCAACTAATGGAGAGTTTGAGGTGTTTCTCACGAGCCGTAGACGACAGATCGGCCAAGGTTTCGCGGACAGCATCACAGAGTTTGAAATCAGAGAAATGCCATTGAATTCGTTTTTGCTCGATTCGCGACATATCTAGAAAATCATTGACAATATTGATGAGCCGGACACTGGATTCGTGAATATCGTTGATCATGCTCGAAACGCCAGGATCTTTTAATTGATCGTGATAGTAATGCTGCAACATACTCGTATTGCCTCGAATGGCGGTTAGAGGAGTGCGTAATTCGTGGCTGGCAATGGAAAAGAATTCATCACGTGAGCGTTTCGCGACGGCTTCCTCAGTAATGTCTTGGATAAGGATTACGAGTCCCAGGATGTGATTATCGCTGCGAATACTGGTTATAAATATACTTAGGTCTTTATTTTTATTGGTTGTTATTTGGAGTTTGGTCTGTGTTTGCTTGCCATTTTGGATTTTGGCAATGCCGTCCATGAACTTGGCGGCTTCAGATCGACTTATGCAGCTGGCCAGTTCGGCAAGGTCAGGTACAGTGGCAGCGGCAAGTCCAAGGACGCGGGCGACGGCAGCATTGCGGGTAATGATTAATCCGTTCGGGTCTGTCATGACGAACCCGTGGCTGAGGGCTTCAACTGACGCTTCGAGACGGGCATGACTGTGGCGTAATTCGCGCGTACGATCAGATAATTGCGACATATAGGTAGCAAAAGTCTCCGACAGCTCTTCGAATTCGTCGCCGGTAGAAATGTCTGGTTTGACAAATTTACCGTGATGTTTCGCATATTCAACTGCTCGTATAAGCCGAGACAGTGACTGGCTGAATAGTTTCATAAAGATAATAGCGGCTACCACATTTAATAGTGCCACAATTATTGTGATTACAAATATCGGAAACATTTTTGATTTGATGACGTAATAGAAGTCGGACAGGTAGACCACCGTTCCAACTTTGATAGAATCTTTCGATTGAAAGGCAATTAATCGAGGAGTGACATTTAGGTCAAGGATGGTCGCCTGTCTTTGGGAAATGTATTGGGCTTGAATATTACGTGTGAAATCTGACGTTGGTAACGGATCATGTACAGATTGAACCCAGGAAAAGCCATTGGCTCCAAGATTAATTTGATTGACGCGAGCAGCTGTCGGTATACCGTTGGGATTTGCGGGATCATTGATGGCTGCATTCACCTGCTCGGTGGCAAGTTGTGTCACGTGATCGCGTAAAATTAATTGAAACGACTGTGCATATAACAAAATCAGCATGCACATGCTACTGAGAATGATAAGGGTGACTGCTCTGACCAGCTGACTACTAAATCGTCGTTGCCGTGGCTGAATATTATATTTGAGGCTCAGCTGTTGCCGGACAGGTCCGAGAATATTATTGTGCACTGCTTCAAAAAACAGAGCTAGTAATGGAGACATCATCAAGCCATTGCCGAAGTGTTTCCAGGCTTCGCTAGCAGGTGCAGATCCAACGTAATATAGCGATAGTGATCCAATGCTATACCCAAGGATAACCAAGGCATAAACCATAATAGATTGTTGCCGCGGTAGGTTCTGGATATAATTCATAAGTTTTTGCGGATTTTGAGTGGTACCGGTTTTGATAAATTGAGCGACAGGTTTAAAACGATAGCTGACGTAACTTAAATAAAATATGCCGAAAGCCGACACTTCCCAGAAGAAATTAAAGACACTGAGCAAGCGTTGGGAATCATTCGTAACCACCGTTGATTCTTGGTACATTAGCCCAAATGTCCAGAACCAGATTGATAATGCTGCCCAGGATACTATTAAAAGACGTTGCAACATCGTCAAAGATTGGCGTTGCTGCCACGCTGCGATAACAAATGCCAAATTACATACCTGCGCTAAAGCAATTATCAGAAATAATTGCCACCAGTTTAGTGGCCAGTCACTGATAAATCCGAGAAAAGTGTAGCTGCAAACACCGATAATTGTCAGTATTGCCAACACTAGCCATGGCCACACCGACTGATGTCGAATCATTGACACAGATTTAATCTGAGGACTCATTCACGTATAAGTATACCGTATAAGCACAAGCGTAATACATTGTTTTTATTCTTTATTTCGGGTGGAGGTCGTCTGGGAGCTTGGTGAGCTCGGGGATTTGCTTTTGGAACAAACTAATAATGGTGCTAGTTTGGTCGCTGACGTTGTCGGAGGTATTGCCGTAGATTGAAGATAGTGTTTTCGAAGGGTGTCATAGATATGTTATTGCAAAATCGCGCCCGAGGACGCGTCTTGACAAGAGTATTATGCCATAGCAGTAGTTTGTGTCAGCCGATCGAAAATTTCTAGATGATGCAGGGATAACGGAGAGCCTCTTTTGAATCCGCAATTTACTCGATACTCAGGAATACAGTGATTCCCAGAAGTCGTTTTTTGTAATGCCCACTACTGTGATGTCGGGATATGCTGCGGTAAAGCCACGCGGTATGCGCGGTTGCTTGTTCCATTTACACTCGAACGCCACAATTTTTCCTCCAGATTCCTCGACGAGATCAATCTCTTGCTTGTCTCGAGATCTCCAGTAATAACTTCGAGTGTATCTTTGATCTGCCTGGTTCTTCTTGAGTCTTTCGACCAACACGAAGTTTTCCCATAGTGCGCCGACGTCTCCGCGGAGTTCGAGCGGCCCGAAGTCATCGATGAGGGCGTTACGCATGCCTAGGTCGTAGAAATAGATCTTGCGTAAACGCCCCACTTGCACACGCTGGTTCTTTCGGAATTGAGGGAGTCTAAATACGATGAAGGCTTTTTCTAATAGATCGATATACCGCATGACTGTTTCTTTACTTACCTCAAGATTGCCGGCTAATTCACTATAGCTAACCTCGCTTCCAACTTGGTGTGCCAATAAGCGTAGCAGGTTATCGATAACTGTTTGGTCATAGATCGTTCCGAGGGCAAAGGCGTCTCTGTAAAGGTACCGGTTAGCGATCTCTCGTGCTTGCGCTGCAGCCTCTGCTTCGTTGAGCATCCATAGGCCTGGGTAGCCGCCGTGTACTAGAAGTCTTTGGAGATAGCCGTCGGCCTCGATGATATTATTAGCTACTTCTTTTAGGCCGAGGGGGTACAGAAGTATCTCGCGGGAGCGTCCTGTGAGCGGTTCTTTGATCTTGTTTGCTAGATCTAGGCTAGAGCTACCTGTCAGAAGGAGTTTTTTCTCGGGCATTTGGTCATGAATTAATTTGGCGGTCAGACCAATATTTTCTACACGCTGGGCCTCGTCAATTACTATCATATCGGCATTCGTGACTATCGCACGCAATCCGGCCAGTGATTGGCTCTGGAGACGAGATAATATTGCCGGGTCATCACAGTTTAGGTATAGACCACTCGCGGCACCTGCAAGAATCTTATTGGCCAACGTAGTTTTCCCTACCTGCCTTGCACCATATAGGATAGTCACAAAGCCATCATCTAGAGATTTTAGTATTTGCGATTCAATGTATCGATCTATCATAAGTAATAGTTTAAAACACGTTATTATAGCGAGTCAAGTAGCAATAATGACGTGTTAATTGATAGTTCCTGTGTTTAAATTTTATGCAAGATCCAAAAGATGGTGACCGAATTGACTAAAAATGACCCATCCAACAGATACGAGGAGGGTCATTTAGAACAAGAAAATGTGTTGAGATCTATATGGCAGGGGTGGCAGGACGCATATCGAACTTTTGAGGCTGATCCCGTGATTGACGAGGAGGAAATTCGAGAAGTATTGGCGGTAGAGAATGGCGACGCAGCCCAATGAGACTTTCTTTATTCTGCCATCACTCCCCTGCTTTGCCTTCGTCGACATTGCTCAATGAACGAACATTTTACAAAGCTTTTCTTCGTGACCTCGACAATTGCCAGGAGTCTTTGCTGATTGAAAGTCCATTTATCACCCAGGCGCGCATGAATGCGCTTTACCCCTCATTTCGTAGGCTTACGAAAAGAGGGGTTCGAGTAGTGGTGAATACGCGCGATCCTAATGAACATGACTTATCAATGAGGTCGCAAGCTCTCGTAGCTGTTGGGCATATGCAAGACCTGGGCATTACGGTCTGGTACACCGATTATCTCCATCGAAAGCTTGCAATACTAGATTCCACGATCATGTATGAAGGTAGTTTGAATATACTATCTCAGAATTGTTCTGCCGAAATTATGCGAAGGACTAATGACCAAATTATGGCTAGAGCTACTATGAAATTCTTGAATATTGTCTTTTAATCAACTCCTTTTCCGAAGTCGACCATCAGTTACGTACCCTCGTTAGTCGTACACATTTATGAATCCTTTTATTCATTAAAATGCTTCCTTCATTCATATTTCTATCATTTATAATTAAGAAATGAGTATGGCACCGCGGTCTATGCCCCTCTGTAATTCCGAAAACTACTATAAATATCCCTGAAATCGATGTATCTTAATTGCCATAATTTGAGTGAAAAACGTTAATCTACAGTATGAACGTTAGGTTTGAATGTTGTTTGTTTAAGGTCATGAGTAGTAGTCTCCTTAACATTAACTGGTTGAAACTCGCTACAAATGCCACCTTAATTACATATATACGGTAATTATTGAAGACCAACGCTATGCGAGAAAACGAGAAGTTACCAAGTACACTTGTTTCCCTAATGCAATGATTCCTTGTTATCAAAATCACTACAAACTAATAGTCACTTGGTTTGTTGTTCAAATATTGTTCTAATAACCGATAGTAATAAAAAAAAGACCAAATCCGATAAATGCAATCCTAGCCGCATTTTCTTCTTTTTGCCCAAATTTAAAACTCCAGGTTTTGTTCTGACTGTTAATAGCAACTTTGGCTAGCTTCTTATTGAATATTACTGCTACTGCACCAATGCTAAATGATATGAACTGTTCCATTATTTCGTGGTGGTTAAATTAATTATCAAATAACTTAAAATAGCATAGATAACAAAAGCACTGCCTACAATTCGCAAAAATATGAGTCCTTGGCGTATGTCTGCGTCGTCAGTTTTAATGCTTAGCATTGAGTCTCTCATGTCGCTCATTGTTTTTGTCGTTTGATATGGAAAGATGGCGAGAGTAGCTCCAAAGATAGCTAATATTAAGTAAAATATCATTCTCATCCTTACTTTAGTAAGTATCATACTACGTGTGGGTAAAAGGCGACGTAGATGGTACGTATGCTCCACACCTCAATCTTGGTTTACTGCTGCCACAGACTCCGCTAGGGAAACTTAGAGGCAAGTCCACGGGGTAATGATGAGTTATGAGTCCACAAAGCTGCTAATCAAGCAATTGCAGCTCAACCATGTCTTAGTCCGCTGAAATAAATATTCTTATGACCCCAATAACACATAGCAAAATCCCTATATACTTGGCGGCAGAGGGACCATATTTTGTATCATTTGAGTCGACCTTAGCTCTAAAGGCTTTATCTCGAACCTTGAGAGCATAATTATTAAACTCGTTCGGCCAAAACACTAAGTATAATCCGAACAACAGCACTATAATCCCAGATATCATAATATGATCAAAGATATTACATATATTAGTAGAGAGTATAAGGGTAGACTCTCGCTCATTTATACATCCTGGTCAACCATGAGTTTTAAAATGATTGACACCCATGTGATACACACCACTATGCTAAATAGTATAAATTGATTCACCCTACCTTACTGGAATACTGTTTATATTGAATTCTATCTGTCAACTTTTTGAGCCTGACCGTCAGTGACATATTCTAGTTTGCCATATGCATCGAGCGATACTAATATTTGCTGGTATGTTCCATTACTAATGGTATCAACATCGCCTAATCTAAAATTAATTAGCCAATAACCAATGTAATCGCTATCAATATCAGTAACGCCTAATGGCCATGATTCACTGCTAAGTACTTTTAAATTGTTGCAGCGCTCAATATCCTTTACATGGCTTCTGCAATACACCCTGGCGTGGTCAGCTGCGATGACCTCTGCTCTAGACTGTGATATGCGGCGCGTTTTTTCATAGATGTTGAGGCTTATTACACTTGCCATTAGTAGCAGTGATATAATTATAAAAGAAGATAAAGACTTTATTGTTATCTGTAGTTTACGTAATTTCAGTTGCGATTTTTGCATAGTTAGTCCCTCTTACCACTAACCTTTGTTCATTTGGCAAGCATTTGTACTAGCGTCACTATACCAATGACAATAAATATTACGCCAGTTACGGGACCGTATGCTTTTATGACCCGCTGACGCTGTGGACTAACCTCAATGGTTTTCATTACTTCTTTTGTCATCCAGTCTCTAAATACTATACTTGCCACTCCGCCAAGAATGAAGAGGATCGAGGTTAATTTATTCACTGGTAAGCTTCCTTCTTTGTAGTATTACTTAAATTTAAAGAATGAGTATGGTAACTTGGTCGATATCGCGACGCAAGCAATTGGGCTCCATCCCATTCCAGTTGCCGCGCCACCTGCGAGTATGTCTAAGTCGTCACTGGGCATATTTATCGGTTTTGTGTTCGATAATTTGAGCGGCCCCACAACCTAACATTCGCCCATATTATGAAAAGCGATGGTATTAATGTTACGACGACAGTAATTAGATACCTCCCTGATGCGATGAACAGTCCACCGAATATCATGATTAAACTCACGACCGCCATGGCGATACCACTGCGGAACGACAACGCTAAACTTTCCAACTCTCTGCTACTATGCGATTTGGACAATAGATCAGGAAAAGTTTTCGCAGCCCTAAATTTACTATGTATATCAAATCCAAGGAAAAGTTCGAGGTGATCCATAAAAAATCCCCATGATAATCGTTCCTGTGGTTTTAATTTGCCTATCCTGATAAGTAAGAAGTTAACCGCATTGATGTAGGCTTGGCTGATCAGCATCAGTAGGCCAATCATATATATGAACATGAAGTAGAGTGGTAGCTTTTCAAAATCAAACATTATTAATCCCTTAATTTATAAACCAATCTGCCGTAGGTATGAGCCGGTGGCGCCTGGTGTTTCATAGGTGCTCGAGCTGGAATAGTTGAGGCCGGTAGTAATCGAAATATTTATTCTACGCTCGCATACCAACCGTCGTATTCTGCATCGAATATGTTGGCCAAACGTATAATAAGTGCCTGATCATCAAAAAGTGTTTGTTCTGTGATTGCGTAGTTTTGTTTTGTAGCGGTGACCCACAATAAATCTGGATTGAGATGATCCTTTTCAATTTTAGTAACCCAATCAATTTTGTTTAAGTGTTGAGATAAAGCTTCTGCGTCTTCTAATCTTTTCAAATTTCGTATGTCAAAATTCATTTCTCGTGGTGTAGACAATGGCTTATTCGAAGCTTGCGACAGCTGCTGAAGCAATTTCTTGTTAGGATCATTATCCGCTATTTCATTGACCCATTTCGGGATTTTATTGAATAATCTTGAAATCAATTATTGTCTCCATCTTGAATCAAATAAAAATGGTGGTAGGATTCCAAACTAACTGCATTCTAATTGAGAATTCAATCAATAATTGTGTATAAACGATACGTATCGTCAATACTATAATTTATTGGATCAAATATTTTTTTATATACCCATTCCATAGGAAAAATAGTGTTTCCATTCGCTAACTTTAATGCATATGTTTGTTCGTTAGTTTTGGGGTCATTATTCATCCAAAGTCCTTTTCCTAATTTGCGTTCAGCACATTCAGCAATATACGACCCAAAGCATTCAGCGATTCCGTTTACACTTTCGTTATTAGCAATTTGAATGTATGTTATCAGGCCGTTGTCCTTTACTTCAGCAGCAATCCGGACTAGTACTGCGTCGACGTTTGCCATAGACTTTACGTCGTAATCAAGATTGATCCCTTCATTTGCAGCTATAAAAATTGCATGTTTTTGCATAGCTTTTTGAGCTTTGTGAAATGTGCTATTCAATTTAAATCTTTTAATAAACATTTGTTCGTGGACCTTATGAATATTTCTTTAATAGTTCTTGATATCTGTTATTCGTGTTCAAGATTCTATTTAAATATTCATATGCGGTAGATTTCGGCGAATTTAATATTTTATTAATAATATCTGCGGCCTCTTCTTCATATTTATACAACTTTAGCTTGTTGCTAATAACTAATGCTATTGAAATTAACAACACATCTGAATAGTCAATTTGTTGGATATCATAAATGTTTTTATTCTTTCGTAATAGAAAATCGAGATAGCCGTCCATAGATTGTATTTTGAGAAAGAAATTACGTGCATAAATACTTATATCATGGTGTAGTTTAGAGCTAAAATAGGGTTCTCGGCTAGATAAAATATACGGTTGCTGTAATTGAGACTGCCCAGCCATATTGGATACTATGAATTGTAAATCCATTGCGCCGGGCCACAAATGTAAATCCGTAATTTTGAACTTCTTTGGTTGGGCTAAAAACTTTATGTAAACTTCCTTGAAGTTAATATCACCTTTAAATTGTTCGTCCGAACTTTTGTTGAGTTCTAAGCTTAACTCTATCTCTATTTCATTATTCTGGTAACTGAGTATTTTGTTTCTAGCAATAAATCCTATCTGTTGTAGATCTGTTTCAATTTGATGCAACAAATAGCCTTTTGTTATTCTTATAGATTTGTCGTCAATCATTATGGCCTCTAATGATATATAAAGAAGTTTAGTACGCCGTCTGCCCCTATATCATAGAGCCAAAGTTCAGTTTTGCACCACTTGGAGCTGCATTCTTGTAACCGTTTAGTTGTTTTAATCCCTCTGCGATTCCTCGCGCATTATTGGGCTTTAATTCAAGGATTGTATTTGTAGCACGATAGTAACCATCTGGCCTTAGAGAGCTGCCACTAAACACAGCTCTATTAGCTATTCCACTTGAGTTATTCACCATGCCATAGAACTCTCCATGTGCGGAATTGCCTAAACTTAAGCTACTTTTGAAACTTCCTGCTGTCTGCGCTGCGCCTTTTGTTACTCTATACCCCCCAGTTGCACCCTTGTTTGCGGTTGGTGCCATTCTGCTTACTATTCCGCTAGCCCATCTGTTGGCCGCAGCAGTCGCACTGCTGATAGCAGCCGGATGTTTTATGATATACGCAACACCTAAGGCTACAACACCTGAGACTACAGGTACAAACAGATATTGATTGCTGAAATTGGCAGTTGCGTTGGCGGCATTAATGAGCCCAGTGCCAGCCTTAGTGGCACCGTCGACTAAAGCTTGCCCAACTGCTTTGGCTCCATCTTTAAAATCCTGCCACGACAGTGTACCGGAATAGTCGTTGAAGTTTATTGGATCGTTAACGTACGCATACGCATTATCCGTTCCGCCTTCTATTGGGTCAATACTCGTAAAACGGCCTATGGTTGGCAAGTATACCCGAGCACCCATCTCAATGATGGGTATTGAGAACATGCTCTCTGCTTTACGGATTGGTGAGGCAGCCCAGCCCATACTATTGTCGGTACCGTTAACTAGGGTGGCGTCCGAAGTACCAAATGTGTTGGAGGTTAGGACCTGGCCATAAGGATCATAGAGGTGGACATTGCTCGTGGGGAGACCATTGGCACCCACGGTCAGGAGCGTATCACCGTGGAAGTTTTTGATGGAATAGGTGGCTTGCGTGACGCCAGTGCTCGTGATGGCGACATTGTCGAAGGTGGCGGTACTTGTAGTGGCGGTATTACCGCTGAGTGCGAAGAGTCCAATAACGGCAGTTTGTGGCAATGATACTGTTTGTACTCCGATTTGCGTCCAACTAGTACCATTTGTTGACTTGTAAGTTGTAATAGTATTACCCGTACGGGTCAGTTTTAACCATGCATTCGGAAATGTATATGAACCGCCGTCCGTGTCTCCAGTGTAATTCCATTGCATCCGAATACCATTCCCTGGAGTAGTCATGGCAGCTGCGTAGTTTGATCCTGTAGTTGGGCTGGCTTTGATGAAAACCCCAGCTTTGGCCCAGCCGTCAGTATTTGTTTGGCTCTTCACCCGGGCAACGATGCTACCATTGCCAGTCAGGGTTTTGTATGCCAACTGAGCCTGGTCGTCGGTGTCCCAGATATCGAGCCCTTTTGATCCTAGTGTATAGGTGCTTGATGCGTAACTGGATGTTCCGGCGTTTGCAGGACTACCAACATCGCCATTAGTCCATCCTGATGGTAATGTTGTAGTTTTAGTGATAGAGACGTTATCGAAGGTAGCCGAAGAAGTTAAGTTAGTATTACCTGATACTACGAATAATCCGATTTGAGTTGTAGCGGGCAGTGTGAGTGTCTGTGCACTAATTTGCGTCCAGGTTGTACCATTAGTTGATTTATATCCAGTAAATGTATTGCCAGAACGAACCAGTTTTAGCCATGCATTGGGAAGTGTGTATGATCCGCCGCTAATGTCTGTGCTGAAACCTTTTTGCATGCGTATGCCATTTGACGGGTGTAATCATAACCGCTGCAAAATTTGAACCCGCTGTTAGGTTACTTTTAATCATAATTCCAGCCTTAGCCCAACCATCTGTGTTAGTCTGGCTCGTTACACGGGCAATTATTGTACCATTGCCACTTAGTGTTTGCGTTGTGAGCTGCGGCTGATCATCGGTATCCCAAATATCATTCCCATTGCCAGAAACGGTGAATGTAGTTCCGCTATATGATGAAGTTCCTGTTTGAACTGGGGTACCCACACTCGTTGACGTATAGGGACTGGGAGAGTTGATGCTGAAACTGTTGGTAGAGTCAATACTGTGCCGCCCGGAAGACTGACGTATTTTCAACATTTGAACAAGAGTTTTGATCCGTTGTCGCGCAGGTCAAGAGGACCCCACCGGCGTTGCGGTAGACTTTGTCGAGGACCGAGTTTCGATATTCTCGCTTGATGAGGACGGCTCCGCCGGCTGATTTGACGTACTCGGTCCAGTTGGTGCCCTGCTGGATTTTGGTGTTTTGATCACTGGCGTCGTAAGTGAACTGGATGGGAGCACCGGCACCGGCTAGCTGGGTGATGTTACCGTGGTCGTCGTAGGTGGGGGTACCGATTTGGGTGTCAGTGGAACTGGCGAGTCGGTCGGCGGCGGAGTAGCAAGACGTGGAGGTGGTGTTTTGGGAGTTGAGTGTGTTGGTAATGCTCGTACTGGTACGGTTGCCGTTTTTGTGGGCATTGGCATTGTAGCCTGGGATACTCGTACAAGCAGCTTGTTGGGTACTGAAGCCGTATTGGTACTGCCAGTTGTCGATGGTCGCTTGAGTGAGCCGGACAAGGGTGTCGTATTGGTAGGAGGCTCCGGCAGATTGGGCACCCTTGGTGATAGTATCGCTGGTGACGAGTCCTTTTTGAGGCGATAGTCCAATTGTCTCGGATATTGTTGAATTATCGGCGAACGAGTATGTACTGCCTATATGACGCTGTTTGTTGTCGCGAGTAATCTGGCTCAATCGTAAGTTATTTGAGCCATTGGATGCTTGTGGGTACTGGACATCATTTATGCGACTATATGCGTCATATGTCAGTGTTGCATAAGTAACTCCATCGAGTGTATATCCTGTCAGTCGATTTAAATTGTCATAGGTAGGTACTTCGGTGCCCTTGAGACTGGTGGTTTGGTTGACCCGTCCGAGGTTGTCGTAGGTGGTTGTTGTGGCATAGCCGAAGACGTCGGTGGTGTTGGTCGTACGGCCGAGGAGGTCAATTGTGACACTTGTGGTACCGGCGACTGAGTCAGTGGACGAGCCAACCAGCGGGTTACCTGATACGGCGTAGTTGTACGAAATGGTGCGGCCGACGCGTCCCGAGACAGTAGGCGTGACTTTTTGCGTGACTCTCCCGCGTGTGTCATATGTAGTGCATGACCAAGGATCTGTCTGGTTGGTGGCGCCGATCATACGGCTAGCAACTATGCGACCGGCATCGTCATATATGACTTCGGATTTGCGGCCAGTTAAGGTACCACTACTATCTGGGTCTTGCTCGGTTATGAGTTTACTCAAGCCGGCTTGCTTGTAGCTCTCTGTGGTACCAGCGGTACATGGGTTGTCTGCGGTATCTGTGGCGGTGTAGTAACTGTAGGTGCTAGTTGTACCGCCAGGCAGCGTCTTGCTGGTCTGGCGTAGGTAGGAGCCAGTTCCGGGAGTCTCAAAGGAACTCGAACCCGTGTAATTCAACCCGGTGGGATTAACTGTTACAGATTGTGGTAATCCATATTCTGGATTTGGGCCGAAATTAGTAGTGGTTGTAGTATCGCCTATGCTCGAGTCGTAGACCTTATTGGTGGTACTCAAGCCATATCCAGCACTCCAGCCCCAGTTTTGTATGCTGCAGTCATAATAGGCATCAGGACGGGTGACACAAAGATCGAGACGGGCGTCGTTAAGTGTGCCAGGTGCGGTGTATTTTTCGATGCGAACGCGATGCCATGAATCTCCACTATTTGCGTATGAACCATCAAGTTGGCGATACCCGGTGTCTCGCCAGTCGTCAATAACTACCTTATCGTCTATTACTATCCGAAATCCATCGTCTGAAAATGCACGCCAGTTATACGTGCCAGTTTGAAGCAATCTGATCCAACCGGTTGCACGTATACCCCATCCTTTGCCCGAATCGGGCGTGATGGGCTGGCCAATACCGTAGCCGGGCCAATTAGTACCCCAGATGGCATATACGCCCTTGTCGGCTGGATTGAGACCGGTCGTATGTTTTTTTGGCGCTCCCACTAATGATTTTGTTGAAGTATCCTCATTGTAATAAGCAGCAGCTAAGGTATTGATATTTTCATCATACACAGATTGAGCCCGAGGAATCGAAGAGACGTTAGTAACTGGAGTATATACTTGATTTGAATTTGCACTGAACCACGTATTTGGAGCAGGTCCATAGATATCAGTAGGTCGATCGGCAAAATCGTAGTTGATGGCAGTCTTAAGCAAGAGTGGGTCAGTGGTTGAATGAACCAAATCTTTGCGCGGCAGACTGGTGCCTGGTTCGATATCCCACTCCGTATAATTTGTGAGGTTTGCTACGTCAGTATCCTCGAGGGTTCGCCAAGATGAGTCGTAAACTATTCTCCGGCTAAATCCATTCGGCTCAGCTGCCCCCGCGATATGCAGTTTGCTTGAGCCAATGAGATATTCAAAATTACGCGTCAAGCGAGACGCAGCCACTTGTGCTGCAGGTAATATGACTGTACTTGCACGGCCCAAATCGTCATATTGTACGTCAGTCTGAATCGTGGTATCGGTGTTGAGCCGTTGACCAGCGGAAATGGCATCATTGGCTAGACTGTCACGGTAACTAATAATCCTGCCGTTTGGATCGTAGCCATAGTCTATTATGGCGCCACCAGGATATTCTACTCGGGCTAGTCTAGGCACACCGGCTACGTCAAGATAACCAAGTTTTGTAACTTGGCCATCGGACGTAGTCACTCCGCATATCATGCCTGACGGTGCCAAGTTCGTATTAGTAGGTGCGCTGGGGCACGTGTTGGTTGCATCGTCGGTGTAGGCAATTTTTACCCAGCGTGAAGCGGAAACACCGTCAGAAATCTGAGTGAGGTGGGCTGCACCCCCGGTAGTTGGTGTGCTGTATGAATAATTAAATGCGGCCGGCTGAAGATCATCGAGTGGATTGGAGCTCGCGCGGATAAATCCGTCACTGCCAAAAATATATGTTTGACCTCCAGCATCTTCGAAAGTAACAGTATTGTCGCCGTTACGGACTAAATGCCCACTTTCTCCAGTAGGCGGTGTGTAATTTGTTCCGCTCCAGCGGTACTCGTGGGTGTCGCCAATTGTGTCACGTAATACCACGCTATTCGATCCAATAAATGCGAATTCATATTGAAGACCTCCGCCTGAAACACCACCTAGTTCCCACCCATCAGGCAATACGTTTGCTCGTGATGAGAGTGTAGATGCATCGATTACTGGATTGCCTGCAGGGGAAGCCCCATCTCGCTTTAGTAGAAGTTTAAATTGAGCGCTGCCCGATGCTTCATAATATTCGATTGTAATTGGAATAGTCTGGTTTGCAGATAAGGTTCCGGTGGATGACCCCCATTGTTCTCCTAGTACGGGGCTCGCAAAACTATCGAATTTAGTGACATTGTTAACTTTGATGCGAACGCCATCGTCTGAATCGGTACCAAATGTATAATTATCTGTTACCGGTGCCGTAAACCAACCGCTCCAGCGCACCATAAAGTTCTCTGTCGGGCCTCCTGGCACGGGAGAGCCATCTCCCCAATTGAATGACATACCTGTGTCTGGTCGCGTTAAGAATAGTCTAGTTGGATCAATTTCATTAGCTGGGAATGTATGATTGGCCGTGTCTGTATAGTAGCGTCCTGTAAGTCCATTGCGTGCAGTTACCGGCATAATACCAGTTTGTAGGTTCGCAGAAGTAATTACTTGTCCTGGGTTTGCGCCCAATTTTGCTAATAGGTGTGCGTGAGCTTCGCCAGCATCTTCACGGTACTCCACTTTGATAGGTACTGGTTGACCGGCAGTTAAATTAACGGCAGTTGTTCCGAAACAGCCACTACCTCCGCAACCATTATTATCGTAAACTGACTGACCACTAACTGTTACGACCATTTTGTCGTCATTAATTCCGCCGAAAGTGTATGATCCGGAAGCTGTCGGTGTATACCAACCAGTCCAGCGGCCAAAGAACCAATCCGTACCAATTGTACCAGCATGGGGTGTGTTCGTTCCCCAGCTAAAATCAATTTCACTATCTACTCGCTTGATTTCTGCAATTGCATTCGAGCTAGGAAAGGTTGTGCTATGTGTAGGATTGTTAAAGAATTCGGCTAGCAGTCCCGGCTTGGAGCGGTAGGGGGAATTGTAGTCAAACGACACTCCTAAACTGCCACCGAGGGCTGCAATGGCATGTGACTCAGTACTTGTTGATACGTTGCCTGTAGCCATCGAAACTGCGAATGTTCCAGTAGTATCGTATGACTGAGTAGAATCTTGGCCTTTGCGTAAATCGACTTTGAAACTATTAACTGTCGGGCTATAGACACAATGAGAATCTTGATAGCTGTCCCATACACAAACTTGCCAATAATATGTCGACCCATCTTGAAGTATGCCGTCAGGTATTGTCCAGAAAGGCTGATTAGTCCACCAAGAATCAGCAACCATGCCAGTCATACTTACGTTATATGGCTGGATTGGAGTTAATTTACTACTTCCAACTAAATAGCGGTAAAGTAGTGGCCCCGGTCCGTCTGAATCTGTAGAAGTAGTAGACTTAAGTGTTGGTTGATTTGTAGACACCGTTGCACCCTCAGCTGGGGCAACTCGCGTACTTTGACTTGGTAGCGCTTCATAGGTAAATGTAACTTTAGTGCGATCATAAGCGAATCGTTTGAGTGAATTCCCAGTTTCTTCACCATTAACCCAGATGTACTCGGAATTCTGCCCGGCAAAATACATATTCTTGAAAAGTTGGGTTGCGTTTACGTCTATAGACGCTCCGCCCCAGCCCGATGCAATACCATAGGTATTGTCACCACAATTAAGATTAT
This sequence comes from bacterium, assembly GCA_016699105.1. Classification (GTDB taxonomy): domain Bacteria; phylum Patescibacteriota; class Saccharimonadia; order UBA4664; family UBA4664. Next base: position 858,572 of record CP064960.1, read on the forward strand.
TGCAGTTATCAGTGGCATGTCTCACGTCGATACCATGACCATCGCATGTACCATATGTACCAGAACAATCTGGTAATTCTACATGGAAGTTTGCGTATGTAATGAAATTCCCCGCAGGAATATTGTTGGGAATATACGCTTGGAAGCGCCAATAAGTGCCTCCGCTTGCTCCAGCAGAATTTCCGCAACCTTGACCCGAGTAACAAATGAACCCATCTGAACGGTAGTTAACATACGCATCTGCCCAACTAACGCTATCAATTGTCGGGTCGACGATTACCGGAAAGGCATCCGTTGGAAGCTTAGAAAGCCATTCTTCGTCTACCGTAACAACTAATTTGTCTTTTATTAATCGTTGAGTAACGAAAGGTTCAGCGCCTATAACACCGTTGGATTTTGTTGCGACTGTAGGTGCTGGTATAACAAACCCACTTAAATCACCCGATAATTGGAACCAACCATTACGGTTCATATAATTGGTTAGCTTATGACCGCCTGTATCAAAAATATATTCTTTCGCAGCGGCTTTACTCTTGATAATAATATTCTCTTTAATCGCACTACCGCTTACTGAATATTCAATATCAATGCCAGGCCAAGTATTGCGGTAGAGTAATTTTTGATTTCTCTCGGTGCCTGTTATAGTCGGCTTTACTGCAGAAGTTCCGGAAGGAGTTAATGTTAGTATCGAATTACCCTGCTTTAGCTCGACAGTTGCTTTAGCTTTAAAAGTTGATTTCCATGAATTGGAACCGTTGCTCCAATTTCCATCGGTACTTTCATATATGTTCGGATCGACATCATGCCAACCAGTCGAATCCTTGTAGCTTGTATTGTCGAAGCTATGTTCGAAGGTTTTTGATCCGTCGGCGTTAAGGAATACTTTTTGGTTTGAGGTTCGGCTTTCATCAAGTGTCTTGATAGGTGTGCGATCGACTTTTTTGCCTTTTGAGATATTGTCTTTATCATTATCAAGCTGTTGTTGGAGAGTTTTTGGAAGTGCTTGGGCTTTTTCTTGTGAAACTTCAGCAATATTAGATTGAATATTGGGTTGGATGTCTTGTGCTGCGAGTGGGATCGGAAACTTAGCCTGCATTTCACGGTATTTCTGCATAACTGCCGGCAACCCGATTGCAATTGTGCTAATAATAAGTGCGCTAACCAACGAAACATTCACGGGTTTTCGCAACATACTGAAATTAACACGAACACTAGGTAGCCGCTTCATAATTTCCTCCAACCCACTTATGCTTAAACTTTAGGCAAATTCTCAGGCAAGTACAAGAGCATTAATCCAAAGATTTTGTTTATTATCGACACAATTTTGTACGTATTATTTGAGATATATAGGAAATAGATTCGAATTTATCAATTAGATCGTTTAGCGAGTTTTTTCTGAGTAATTTATTTTTAAATTAAGTCGTTCAAATTCAAATCAAGGATTTTGGTGAGTTTGATTAGAGAAGTAGTCGCGGGTATACGCTCACCTCGCTCCATCTTGGCGTATGCGTTAGCGTTTAGGCCCGCTTCGGTTGCAGTACGAAGTTGAGTATAGCCCTTCTTCTGACGGGCTTCTTTCAGTAATTTGCCGATTCGATTTTCTAATGGAGTTGACATAAGTGTATCCCTGTTGGGATAGTATACCAGATTTTGTTTACTTTTACTTACAATTATGTTTTTGCCAGGTATGGATACGATCTTCTGCTCCCAGCCCAGAAAGGCTGCGTGAGGCATATGATGTTGGGTCGCTTTTAGCGTCGGCAAATATCTGACGAAGCAGCATGAGGTCGTTGAGGTTTTCGGGTGGCGTAACTGCCTCCAGCTCTTTGATCGCATCAACATATTCGTTGGGATCATCAGTGCGTGATTGAAAAATAGCTAAGCTGTAATTATTGCCCCGTGTGCCTTAAGGCGCGTGTTGAGCTCGGTAAGTTTTTGTGCAGTACGCAGCAGCTGAACGGCTCGGCCGGATCGATTGATATACGAAGATTGTTGCAGCGATTACTACGAGTACCGATGCGGCCACAATTACGACGTTTCGCTTTGTTTTGAGCATGGCTTGAGTATACAACATTTTTCTTAGTACTTGTGCTTACTATGACTTTATGTCATAACATTTCCCTAATCTGGGCTTTATGCTAAGCTCTCAGCTAGGAGGGCCGTTAAGGAGGAAAGCGTGCGAAATTATCGTTTCGTCAGGGTTTTAGTCATGGCCCTGGCGCTTCTAGCCCCATTAGTCTTAATTCATCCGGCATTAGCAGCCGATGCAAACGTTGCAAAAGTTGAGACCTTTATCCGAAGTATTATTCAGGTTGTCGCTGGCCTAGCCGGGTTGGTTGCTACTGGATTCTTTGTGGTCGGCGGCTTCGGCTATATCACGAGTTCAGGCAATCCTGAGCATCTTGATCGAGCAAAGCGAACCCTTCTTTTTGCCGCGATTGGTTTGGCGATTACAATCGGTGCTTTTGTGCTTAGCAACATTATCGCAAGCCTTGCTACTAGCGCATTCGGGAGTTAAGAATGTTCCACGCAGCGACTGCACCTATACTGCTGCTCGCTGACGCTACTGCCGCCTCAAATGTAATTAGGTCATTCGTTACTCCGGTAATGAGCACCCTGATCACAATTGCATCACTGGCAGTGGTGTTCTTTATCGTGAATGGCGGCATACAGTACATGTCGAGTGCCGGCAATCCTGATCGGCACGAACATGCCAAAAAGGTCATTCGAAATGCCCTTATTGGGCTCGTGTTGGTTATTGGCGCTGGGACTCTTACTGCAATTCTCAGTCATGCTTATTCTGGTGGCGGTCCAGCAGTCGCAGAAAAACTACCGCAGCTAACCACCATTCAGCAGCCTGATACCCAAAGCGGGTTGGTTGAGGCAATGATCAATACCGTGATCGGATTTCTGAAGGCAGTAATTGAGTCAGCCGCAAAGCCGTTCCTAGATGCTCTTGCATTCTTCACTAAAGCTACCCCACTCATGGCTGATAATTCAAGCGTGTTTAATCTGTGGCTGACGGTAGTCGGAATCGCAGATGCTCTATTTGTGCTGGTTGTTGCTCTGCTCGGTTTCCATGTTATGAGCTTTGCCACTTTTGGTCTGGAAGAGATTGAGTTCAAGCACGTGTTGCCAAGGGCCGCACTGGTATTTCTGCTTATCAATACCTCGATATTTGTGGTTGATGCAGTAATCTCGTTATCAAACGCGATGGTGTCAGCGGTAAACGCAGGAACTTCATCACAGTCCTTATGGGATTCCTTGACCAAAGTAGTAAGCCAACCCGAGACTTTGGGTCTTGCGGGGCTGCTAGTTATGCTCGCTTTCGTCGTGCTCTCCATAATTCTCATCGTCTATTACGTCATTCGTCTGGTGACTCTCTATATTGGTGCGGTGTTGGCGCCTATCGTCTTTATGCTTTGGCTACTTCCTGGATTCAAGGATTTTGCTGAAGCTACGGGCAAGACCTATTTGACGACGGTTTTTGTGTTATTTATTCACGTTGTCATTATTCAGCTGGCAGCATCACTTGTGGGTGGTGTTGCGCTGGCCACCCCAGACCATGCCCTTGATCCCCTAATGTCGATGGTAATAGGTATTGCAACAATCATGGCGCTCCTCAAAACGCAAAGCGTGCTTATGCAGCTTTCATTTGTTAGCCTTGGGCCAAAAACAGCAACGATGTTAGGTGGCCAACTTGGGAACGCCATTAGCTATTACTCAAGTAAATCGAATAACCGCGCTGTCCCTGGCGACTCCACGACAAGTTCATCACGAAACCAACCCGCTAACTCGAATTCACAACCGAATAACAGCCCCACGACCCCGACGAGGGCTAAATCGGACAGTTCAAAACGACCAGGTAAAACCCGAGTTGCTCCAATTGAGAAGAAAGGAGAAAGCTAATGAAGTCCGCTCTAGTTCCTGCACAAATAACTACCGTTGAAGACAAAGTCACAGGCAGCCTGAGCCTGACTCAGCTGCTCCTGCTGGTGGCGCCAGTATTTCTCGGCAGTGCCTTGTTTGCCGTGCTCCCGCCAAGTATGGAGGTTGTGACGTATAAGCTGGTAATCCTTTCAATCGTCGGAGTGATTTTCGGTGTTTCGGCCATTCGGATTAAGGGGCAGATCATCTTGTTGTGGGCGGTTACCATTTTTAGGTACAACCTACGGCCGCGGTACTTTGTCTTTGACAAGAACGATCTGCATTTACGGGAAGGTCTAAAGGATGAATTGGTCGGCTCAACATCTGCCATCTCTGAACATCAGCCCGTTAAGTCCACTGTGGCTCCGATGCGTCTGACTCCAGCCGAATCGATTCATTTAGAAGCGTTGGCAGATAACCCGCAGGCAAAGTTGTACTTCTCGGCTAATAGGAAAGGTGGTCTTGATGTCCGTATTTCAGAAATCAAATAGTAAGCAGTCATCTCGGCGGCAGATTAATATCAAGGGCGTTCGTGACGGTGTTCTTCTCATACCTGGAGACCAATACCGGATTGTGCTTAAGGCTTCATCGATTAATTTTGAGTTGAAAAGCGAGGACGAGCAGGACGCTCTTATTGAGACATATCAAAGCTTCCTTAACTCGCTCCCCTGCTCCGTACAGATTATTGCCCGGATTCGGGAAATGGATACGCAGAAATACTTAGATGAATTTCGAGCAAGCTCTGCCGATGAAACTGATGATATCTACCGCAAACAGATTGAGAATTATACCGATTTTGTCCAAGGTCTGATCAGCAATAACAAGATACTCTCCCGCCAATTCTATATGGTGGTCCCTCACCAAGCTGCTTCTGGGGACGGGTTTGATGCGATCAAGGAACAGCTGCTGCTGAACGCCGACATTGTTGGCAAAGGTATTAGCCGGCTCGGGATCCAGACGCGGCAGCTTGGTAGTCTTGAATTACTCGATTTGTTCTATGGCTTTTATAATCCTGAACTCGCAAAGCGCCAGCCGTTACATGCTCAGACTATGCAGTTGCTTAAAGAATCGTATATCTAGGAGCAGACCATGAATCACTTTTTTGAAATGCTAACTCAGATTAAGAATAAAAAAGATGCCAAACCGAAGGAGCTAGCACTTAGTTTCGGAGAGCAGGACCCAATGGACATCATTTCCTATGCTGGTCTTGAGGAACAGATTGATTATGTGTGCATAGATGGTCAGTTCTTACGCACTTTGTATATCTCTGGGTATCCGTTTGTCGCAACTTCCGGTTGGCTAAATAGCCTCGTAAACTTCAATCACAACGCTGATATTTCCTACCACATGACCGCCGTGAATGCGACGCAGGCGCTTCCAAAGCTCCATAGGAAGATCACCGAATTGGAATCAACTCGCCGATCCATGGTGCGCGCCGGAAAGATTATTGGGCCGGAAATCACTGACCCTCTCGATTCGGCAACCGTACTTCGGGATAAAATTTTACGTGGGCAAGAAAAGCTCTTTCAGGTTTCCATTTATATTGCCTTAACGGCGACCGACCTCACCGAGTTGAATAAAGTTACAAAGCTACTTGAGACCGATCTGTCGTCTAGGCTGTTTTTCACCAAAGTAGCCAGGTATCAACAAATTGAAGGGCTGCAATCAATTCTGCCGCGAGCCGAAAATGCCCTCGATCAGAAACGAAACTTGGATAGCTCTTCAGCGGCGCTGACGTTTCCGCTCATATCCTCCGAGCTAGTGCAGGAATCTGGCATTTTATATGGGGTCAACAAATCAAATAACTCCCTCGTTATCTTGGATCGCTTTGGCCTCAACAATGCAAATAGTATTACGTTCGCGCAATCTGGCAGTGGCAAAAGCTATGCCGCAAAAGTTGAAATATTGCGGCAATTGATGCAAGGAACAAAAGTAATAGTGATTGACCCTGAGCGCGAGTATAAGCTGCTATCTGAGTCCGTGAAAGGCTCCTATATTAAGCTATCGGCCAAATCGAAGGAAAAGATTAACCCCTTTGATATCGCAACGACCGCCCGGGCACGTGAAGACTTGGCGGAGCATATACAAGATTTGATCGAGATACTCTCGCTCATGGCTGAGGGATTGGCTCCTGCGGAGAAGGCGGCGCTCGATAAGGCAATCCTGACAATTTACGATGAAGCCGGCGAATCTACACCACTTCTTCAAGATTTGTATGCTCAGCTACGCAAGCAAGGTTTCATCGTGCTGTGCGAACGGCTGGAAAAATACATTAGCGGTTCCTTGGCGGGCGTGTTTAACGAACAGACGAACATAGACTTAAATAACCGTCTCGTAGTTTTCGACATCAAGGATATGCCGGAAGCGTTGCGACAGATCATGATGATGATCATTTCGAACTTCGTTCAAAATGAGGTGAAAGTCCGGCCGCAAAAGCGGATGCTCGTGATTGATGAAGGATGGTTGCTCCTTGAGCATGAGGAAAGTGCGCGTTTTGTCACCGGTTTGGTACGAAGGGCGCGAAAATATTACCTGGGTGTTTCAATTATTTCTCAACAAGCAAATGACTTTCTGAATAATGATTACGGTCGAGCAATCGCGTCACAAAGTAGTTTGCGCATACTTATGCGACAAGATACCACCACAATTAAGAACGTGGCTATGGAATTCAATCTCAGTGAGTGGGAAGAAAGCTTTCTGCTCACCTGCGAGCGCGGTGATGCGCTGCTCATTGCGGATCAGAACCATGTAGCAGTCAAAGTTGTAGCCTCTGGTAAAGAACACCCGCTAATAACTACCAACCCTGGCGAAGTGTATTAACTATGTTGCCATTGATTGCTAAAGGGGCCGTTTCATTCAAGCGAGAGATCTTGATGGTGCTTGCCTCAATGGCGGTTATTGTAGCCCTCCCGGTGTTTGCATTGGCGTCGGCGTTAGATAAGACCCAGCTCGCCACACCAGAATTGAAACTGTATGACGGTCCCCTTTCGATTACAGCGGGATACGACTTTGGATACTGCACATACTGGGCCGCATTACGACGAGAACAGTCTGGCCACCCAATCCCGGTCACTTGGGGCAACGCAAATACTTGGGCAATTAGGGCACTTGGCGACGGTTATTCGGTGGGTCATCGCCCTGTCATGGGCGCGGTAATGCAAACCACTGCTGGCGCATTAGGGCATGTAGCTTACGTCGAATCGGTTGCGGCCGACGGGAGCTGGACAATTTCAGAAATGAACTTTAAGGGTTGGGATGAGGTTGATACCCGCACTCTCTCGGCGAAGGCAGCACTTGAATACAGCTTCATTTACTAAGGTCTCAGTATGGTAGAGACATCTCTTGTCGATCATTGGTTGCGCCTCCTTGAGGGTTTATTACCGGTTGTGATGGTGGCACTTGGGGCAGTAGCTCTAGTAATAGTGCTGGGACTTCTGGTGCTAAATGCCATGGACTTCATACACCTAGGCCGGAAGCGGTCGGTGATTTTTGAGTTGACCCCACCCGCGGGCTCAGACAAAACGCCGCAAGCTACTAGCCAGATGTTTGTCGTATTGCACGGGCTAAACTCTAGCCGGACGCTTCCCGACAAGCTGCTCCGTCGTAAAGTTCGATTTGCACTTGAGATTGTATCTACGCGGAAACTTGGCATCCGCTATCTAATCCGAGTGAGTGAAGATGAGGCGACAACTTTTGAGCACAGCATTCGTTCGTATCTACCAGATGCCAAACTCACTAGAGTAGAAGACTACCTACCCGATACAAAGGGATTGAGGCAGGCACGTGTTATCGAGGCGAAACAAACGGGTCATTTTGCGTATCCGTTGCGCACGCAATTCTCGTTGAGCCAGCTCGACCCAATTGCCTATCTGACTGGTGCAATGACGAAGCTGGAGCCAGATGAGTTAGTGGCATTCCAAATCGTTGTTACACCAGCAAAGATCCGCAGCGCTCAAACCCTGGCGCAGGGAGTTTTTCAGAACACTGAGATGCTCAGTCAACTAGGCAAGCACCGAGCATCCATGATGCCGGCTGTATTCGGTGGGATTAATACGGTGCTTTTAGCATCACCGAGGAGCTGGCGAGATATTTCACGGGTCAGGCGGAAATGCTCACCGAGGCAATGAGGCACTTTCTAGTCATCGTCAGCAAGTAGCTTTGGGAATTAAACCTGCTCGCGTACTTTCTGCATTTGAGCAGGAATTGGCGGCGGTGTTCACGAAAAGCTGAGCCAGCCACTGTTTCGCGCCAGTATTCGGGCCTTTGTGATTGCTCGGTCAGATGAAACAGAGAGTCAACGCGTCAGATCGATTCGGGATTGGCTAACGGCGCTTGGTGACCCGCGATTTCAATCGTTGCGTGCTCGGCTAGAATTGCCGTTTAAGTTACTCCAACCATATCGCAGGTTTATGTATGCCAGGCGTATGCCCGCATTAATAAACAAGAACGGCGGTATATTCTCGTCTACTGAACTCGGTGAGCTGTACCATATCGCCCATTCCAAAGCCGCTAAGACTGAAAACGTTGCACGATCACTGAGCAAGACGTTGCCGGCTCAAATATCGCTCAAGGGAAATCCAAACTTTGATGTAATTTTGGGAAAGAATGTTCACCACGGCTCGACTACGGCAATAGGTCTAACGACCATTGAGCGAGAACGGCACATATACATCATCGGTGGTACAGGCAATGGCAAGACGACCATGATGCTGTATGGAATGGTGCAAGATTTGAAAAATGGAAAAGGTTTTGCGTTCGTTGATCCTCACGGGGATGCGGCCGAGGAGGTATTGCGGCATGTACCTGAAGACCGCGTTGAAAACGTAATTTATTTCAATCCTGATGATCTTTCGCACCCCATTGGCCTGAACCTACTTGAGATACCAGAGGGGCTATCCGGTGATGATCTGCTCCGAGAGAAAGACCGAGTGACCGAAGCGACAATTTCTGTATTCCGAAAGATCTTCTCTGATGATGGCACTGGCGGGCATCGAATTGAATATGTGCTTCGAAACACCATTCAAACGGCACTTACGATGGAAGGCGCTACCCTCTTCACGATCTTTCGTCTACTCAACGATGATGATTATCGCAAAACGATTGTCGATAAGTTGACCGACGAAGACCTCAAGAATTTCTGGGAGAATGAGCTGGGTAAGGCTGGAGACTTCCAGCGGGTTAAGATGAGCGCTGGTATTACGGCCAAAGTCGGGCGGTTTCTATTCTCTGCATCGGCAAAGCGGATTCTTGAACAGCCTCGGTCAACGATCGATTTCGATGATATTTTGGCTTCTGGGAAAGTACTGGTCTGTAATTTCTCAAAGGGATTGCTCGGCGAAGATACCTCTGAGCTCTTTGGTATTACGGTGCTGGCAAAATTACAGATGGCGGCGCTTCGTCGCGCTCGGATCGGAGCGGCAAACCGGCGGCCATATTACTTGTACGTGGACGAGTTCCAGAACTTTGCCACAATGTCGTTTGTGCAAATGCTATCTGAAGCGAGGAAGTACAAATTATTCCTGACAATGGCCGAGCAATCTACCTCGCAACAGGACGACCAGCAGATGGTCAATATCATCTTCGCGAACGTCGGAACGGTCGTATGCTTCAGAACAGGTAATCCGGCCGACGAGAAATATCTCCTTCCCCTCTTCTCGCCCTATATCCAGGCTGGCGAGATTGCAAACCTACCGGCCTTCAACTTCTACGCCAGACTGTCCGCTGTGTCCTCTCAAGAGCCTACATCAGGTGAAACGATTGTACTTGTTGAAGTTGGTGATGAGGTTATTGCTGACCGGGTCCGGGAGACTTCTAGGGCAAAGTATGCGATTCGATATGTCGACGGCGTAGAGGCAAAAGGAACAGCGAAAGCCATGCCGGACGCTAACCCCAAACGTGGGGCTCTTCCTAAGAATACGGGGGCAAGAAAGCGTAAATCAGCAGCAGCCGTGTAACTGGCTATGTTTGGTTTATGTGCGGCCAAGTGCTATTCTCGCTTGCAGGGGGATTGCAAAAATGAACAATCAATTGTTACTCAAATTCGGGCAGGTTGTTAAAGACGGGCGTCGGATACACGGTATGGAAGTTTGGCACCTTGCCGAACGCGTAAGCATGTCGGTGGATGACATTCATCAGATTGAACGCGGGGTATATGATCCCAAGCTCAGCCAAATGCAGGCGCTGGCTCGGGTGTTAGATTTCCAGATCGCTGACTTTTTGTGATTTGAGGCTATTTTGCAGTTCCTGCAAGCGGACACAATCAATGTCTGGTGTGTGTGGCGGAGTGGGTGATAATTGCTTCTATCGGAAAGCCGGCGTAAAACACGTGCATTGTGCCGTTTGCCATGCAGCTATATTGCTTCAAATTGTCGAAGCTCAAAGACGCGTTGATTACTGTTGAACGGGTAAGATGAGTTCGGGCGAGTTGTTTTTAATATTTCCGACTCTGCGATCCACCGCGTACATATTCATTTCATTTGCCGGGTATGGGTCAATTAGCGGCGAAATACGCTCCGGCTCGATCCGGTCTGGGTCGATCCACTCTTTCTCTTCGTCATGCGAGAGAATGACTGGCATCCGATCGTGGACTTTGGCCACAAGTTCGTTTGGAGTAGTCGTAAGAATGGTGAAGGTTTTGAGCTCTCGTCCCTCAACGTCTTTGCGTGTGATAAACAAACCGGCGAACGAGAATAATTCGCGGTCTTTGATGGTGAAGTATTGCGGGATTTTGTCGGTGCCAAGTTTGAGCCATTCATAAAAGCCAGTGGCTGGGACCAGGCAACGCTGGGTGATGATGGGCTTTTTATAGGTAGGTTTTTCAAAGACAGTCTCACCCACTGCGTTGATCATGGAGTACGCGATTTTTTCATCTTTAGCCCACTGGGGGATGAGACCCCATTTCATCATTTCAAGGCCGTCCGAGGTGACAACTGGGGCATATTGCGTGGGTGCAACGTTATAGTTTGGGCCACGATAGCCCTCGCCCGCTAGCTCGTGGTGGTAGTAGTGTTCGAGGTCTTGTTGGGCTTTAATGAGTGAGAAGCGTCCGCACATATATTAATCACCAATCAGCCCATGTTATAAATTCTGAGCAACATTGAATCGTGTCCATTTTTTAAGGTTTGGGTCATAGGATGCCTCTGTATAGACATATAATCCGTCAGGTCGCTTGTTTAAAATGCCGCCTTTGACGAACTTCCCATCTGCATTTTGTAGCTTGATGTATTCTTGCAGAGCATTGGATTTATCGTGAGTTGAAAGCTCAGTGACTGTGCGTCCCGATTTCGTGTCATATATACCTAAACTGCCATCGTTGTATTTGACGACATAATCAGGATAAAAGCTCGCGATTTTTACTAACTTAGTCTCTTCATCTGTTGTTTTATATGGGATCGCAAAGTACTGTTGTTGTGATTCACCGTTTTTATACCACCATTCAACCTTGTTACTGTCTTCGAGCGCTTTCTCGAGGTATTTTTCGGGCTCGGATCTATCCTTACGAAGGTAGCATTCATCTAATGCGTAGTGTTTGTTTGGCAGTAGCTCGTAGTTTTCGCCGAAAGTATCAACTTCCGGTAGCACGAAAATGTAGTTCGTCGTTGTTTTCCTCTCCGCTATCTCGGCTGGTTTCACCTTTTCATACCGTAGCTTTGCTGTTTTTATAACCTCATCAAATACCGTCTGGTTTTTGCTCGAACATGCTATTACTCTTTGCGCCTCGTGCCACTTAGCCTGATCATAGCCAATGTAGCTGAACCATTTGTATATGGCTGTTTTGAGCTTCGAGAATGACCGGACCGGTGCGTAAGGTAGACACCAGGCCTTAAGAATGTAGTCGAACTCCTTTTGGATATTGGCATCGCTCACATCTGCCTGAATTCTCTCAAGATCCAGGCTGCCGATTTCATCTTGTATCTCGTCGAGATTATGAAACACGACATCAGCTAATAAGGGTGTTTTTAGCTCTTCGGCATAGAGCTCGAGTTCGACGTCCGCTTTGTCGTAGGCTTGATTCACCATATCCGTCTGGGATATACCGAAGCGCTCATTTAGACACTTGACTAATATGCCGCTAAAGCTCGCTGTCAGGTCACCATAATCTTGTCGATGGAGGTATACACTAGGCAGCTGGATTTTACTGATTGAATTTTTGAGGTGGGAGAATTTGTTCTTAAAGAAGTCTAAATCCTCCGGCTTGTTGCTGACGGCGATATTCGCAATGTTTGTGTAAACATATGCCTTATTTAGTATCGGTTCATCATAGTGTTTCGCTTCAGGCATCCGGAGAATACGGCCAACTGTTTGGATCTCGAATGTCATTGAACGTATGGCTCGCAACATCACCAGTATCTGTGCTCGTGGGCAGTCCCAGCCAACCGCAACTGCCTCTTTGAAGATTAGAACGTCGACTTCAGATTGGTTCTTTTCAATCAATGCGAGATTTTGTTTATCGTCCGCGAGCCATACTGCAAGATTCCCCGACTCGTATGTTATTCCGTGCCCACTTAAAAGGTTCTCAACTTCCTCTCTGACACTTTTGTCCAATGTAGATGTCTTTTCCGACTCGCTCGGCAACTGGACGAGAAGTAGAGGATTTATGGCTATGTTGCTCTTTTTATACAATTCAGCGAGTTCAGTGCGTTTTGCTAGGGCCGCTTCGAGTACTATCGAGTCCGCTGAGCTTGCCAAATCGACATAGTGCCCGATCGATTGGTTGATAATCGTTTCCTGTTTGATCAGCCCCGACTTAGCTACCTCATCAAAAGGAACGCTAACAAAGCCCGCTTTCTTGTTAATCACATCTTCGGCTTCCACCCTCAAGAGTGGCGTGGCAGATACTTCGATCGTTAACTTCGGCTTAAAGACTTCTGCTACGAAGCGTTGGGAATTCTCGGTTAGATAATTTCGATGGGCCTCGTCGACAATTAGAATGATCTCTCGACCCGCATCACGTGTTCTTTCGAGAACATCAACTATACTCCTCCCGTCTTCACGCTCCCTGACAAAGGCGTTCGACCATTCGCGTTGGCTGCTTTCGCCATTTTGCCTTGTACTGGTTAGACTGTGCCAGTTGACGAAAATGATTGAGTTTTCGTCTAGGGCATCCTGGCCGATCTCATCTAGGATAAGTAGGTTGTACCTACTGTCGTGCAGGTAGCTCGCTAATTTTGCTTTGCTTTGCGAGTGTAGATCGTACAGGCTCGTCCAGATAAATACATATTTCCCAGGTAATTCTTCCGAGGCTAAGCGTTGCAGGAATTCGGCCATCATTATTGTTTTGCCTGAGCCTGTCGGTGCTTTGAAAACGCACGATGCGCTACCAACGCTTCCGAATAATGGCCGTATCTGTTTAAGAAGATTTGATACAGCTGTTTGCTGATACTCTTTCAGTTCGATCATGGCTACCTTCCTATGCTTTCTTGGTGCTCAGGAAAAACCCTACGATATACCTCAAGTATGCTTTCAGGTATCGCACGAAGTTCATGAGTGTTTGCAATATCGGCAAGGTCGGACTCGTACGTGTCGTTGCTTAGGCTGAATACATATATGTGTAAGGCCTTATCTAAGTCTAGGCTAGCGGCCTTCATTTTGAATTCTGAAATAGCCTCAGGGCTGAAAATTATTGCTGCGAAGTTGCCGGCACCCTCGAATATTTTATATGTTTCGGTATCCGCAACCGTACTAAAGGCATCTTCGCGCAAACATATCATTTCAGTGCTCCGTGCGACGAGCTCGGCCCGTGTTTGGTCATCGCTTCTTTTCTTGCTGACGAATGTGGTTCTGAAATATCGCAAGTTTGCTGGAACCGCCTTGGTTTTATCGAACCCATCAATAACCGCCTTAACCCGCGGGTAGGTGACCTCGTCCGCAATATTGCTTTCGTTATTGGTGCATAGAATAAAGGTCCTGCTTCCACCAGCTTCTTCATTAATTCTCAATACAGCTTCACCAGTTGTTCCTGAGCCGGCAAAAAAGTCGAGTACAACGGCATCGGGATTATTTTTCACTAACGCAGACAACGTGTCTCTAACTGCATTAATGGATTTAGGAAAAGGAAAAGACCTTTCCCCAAGCATTTTCCTTAAATAGTCAGCCCCGTATGCTCCTGCGTCATGTGCTGAACGATGCCACACTGTCTTTATTCTTCGTTCCGCTTCGCCTGTGTAACGAGCGGTAACAACGTTCCTGCTATCATCAAACGAAATGATATCAAGAATACCGCTTTGGATTTGCTCCTGCGCCTGTTTACTCAAATAGCTTATCGGCCAGGTTTTACGCTTGGCATCATATGAGCCGACGGCAACGTATCCGACTTCGATTAACTTCTTAAGTGAGGTGTGGCCGACACCCCATCGCCCCTGCGACCCATCTGTGCTGATAGGCCAGACAGGGGTCAGCCCATTAATCTTAGACGTGAAGTCCGGCTGCTCTTCAAATGGGATCGGCTCACCAACATCTAAAACAGCTTTTCTCTTTTCGTCGATAAGTACGGGATAGAACATGTTCTTCCTATCCTCTCGCTTCGCATTTGCTCCAGATCTAAGAAGGCCCTTCCATCTCGGTGTCTCAATCCCCTTTTCCTCCTCGGACATAGGGGTTAGCAAGTCGTCTCCAATGCTGTGTACGGTGGCATTTCCGAAGAAGCAGAAGAATGCATATTCATCAACACGAGAGAACCTTCCTTGGGTTACACCCTTAGGGTTGATGACGATAGTGATCATTTGTATGTACGCATCCGGATAAATTTCGGCCAAGAGAACCCCGAGGTTATTCACTTCGTGTTCATCGATCGTGACAACTATTACTGCGTCATCCTTAATGAGGCTACGTGCGAGTCTGAGCCGCTTTTCCATAAAGCTCAGCCATTTGCTATGCCTCCAAGTATCATTAGAATCCACGAACTGGTTGTTGTATTTCCAGTCTCTCGCGCCCGTGTTATATGGCGGGTCGGCATATATGACATCAACTTTCCCTGCGTGGGTGTAGTTCAGAACTGAGAGAGCATGATAATTGTCGCCCTCGATAATGTAATTATTTGGTTTTCCTTCGAGTGCCGTAATGGCCAATTCCGGCGCCTCCTCAAGTACTGGTAGTTCGGTTTGGCATTTCTGTACGACGTCTTCGGGCTTATCTTCCCAAACAAGTCCAAATTTCTTGTTTCTCTTAAGCCCATCAATGACCTTTAAGAGCTCTTCTTTTGTATAGTCCTCAAGGCGTTTCTGCATATGCACTGAATGGTTCTTTCGAGTAAGAGTGTAACTTTGCTTTGATGTTATTACTATCAGTATATCAGTCAGAGCTAGGATTCGTTTGCCGCCCCAACCCCGCGCAGCAAAATACGTTAAACAGTACTTCGCCTTGTTACGTAGATGATCAGCGGGGGGCCTCAATTTGCGAATTGATCTGCTGTTGCGCAGAGATTATTGGCGTTCTAGATTTCCTGTAAATGATGATTCTTTGCGTGATAAGCGATTCAAGTCGTATACGCCATTCTGCTGGGTTAAAGTTCTGAGGTAGTTTATCGGCTACGGATTTAGGAATAAAGTTTTTCTTCGTAAGTGCGCTTAACACTGATGAATACACAACAAGACAACCGGGAAGACTTAGATACGAAATAGGGTTTGAATTCTTGGGGATCGTGAATAGTCGATACCTATACGCAAAATATGTGCCGACGCAAAGTACGACCAGTATCAGCAGGCTCAAGCTCCATTTGACTGCAAAAACTACGTTCTTCGTTATCCTCAGCTCGGTCTCTTCCACCATCGCCGCGTTAAATCTATATAGTTCCTGTGCCTGTTTCAATGTTGAAGCAGAATTTCCCAACAGATCTTCAATATCGGATTTCGTACGATTGATCTCGTCCGTCTGATCCTTGGTAGCAGTTTGTATTTTTTTGCGTTTTTCATGCTCATCAGATACTACTTGAGGTATTATCCTCGTCAAATCAGAATCAGTGACCTTGCCGTGCTCCATATCCGTAAGCAGTAACTTCGTTTCGTTATTTGAAATCAGATCTGAAATATCGTCTTCACTTATTGTGCCTGCAGACTTCTGCTTTCCAACTTCTCGCAAAAATCTATCCCACGTTGCTTTGCTCGCTAACAAGTTTGCCTTGCAGCCAGCGATGATGTTATGTATCGGAAGATCAGATGCTGTTTGTGGTTGTTTTAACCAGAGTAAGCTAATTAGAAAGTCTCTCTTTATTGCCTCGGGGACCGTCTTAGGCTGGTTTATCTTGTGGCCCCAATTCTCGTAATTGTACTGATATAACCTTGAGTCTTGTGTAAGAAAAATGGCCGTAGATCGTTCAAGAATACTAACCGATCCGCGTCGTAATTTCCTAATCGAAAACAATGCGCTAATGTCATGCAATAACCCACTTGGACGGGAGTAGGTTTTATATCCGCTTAATGTTTCAAGTTCGGGTGCGTTTTCGGGGGTAATGGTGGTATCGAAATTGTGATCAATAAGCAGCCCTAATTCCTGGAACTTTCTATCAAGATTATTAATGATTATCTGTATATCTTGTGCACTTAACCCCAACTTGTTCAGGTAGACGAATAATGAATTGACCGGCGCCTCCGCAGGGTACTCAGAGCCCCATTGGATAAATGCATTCAATAATCGCGTTACCTCATCTTTAGTGAAGCTAAAGATGTACAGCTCACACCCACTTTGCTGGAGCAATTTTATCAATTCAACGGCCGCCTTATGTCCTGAGGGATCATCATACCCAAGTAGGCTGATCACAACATTTGTGTCGAGATAAATCTTAAGCCGACTTAATTTCATGTCAATATTAAAATTGTCACGCTTTAGAATTGTTGTAATAATGCTTCCTAGAACAAGCGACTTAAGTCGTTCAAAATTTTGCGGGTCTTTTTCCTCCGCATAAACCATAAAATCGACAAACGCTCTTTCAAGTTCAAAGTCTCTACTCAGGCTTTCTTGATGCGATTCGCTTCCATTGCCTTGTAATATCGAAGCGGCAGAATCTAGGTTTGCCTTAAGGAAAGCGTTTAGTTGGTCGGTTATCTCTTCTTCAGAATATTTTTGCCCTCAACCATAGCCTCTGCGTAACGTTTTATGTCAATAATCAAAGCTTGAGACTCGCGTTCTGATGCTCGCAGTGAAATTTTTATTTCGTCGATCTTTGCCTTACCTTTGGCAGTAGCGTGAATTTGTCCCGAATTCAAATTGTCGAAATTTGCATCACCTTCAGATTTCAGTCGTTTAACAAGGGTCTTGAGCATTCCTTCGGGAATATCCATTGAAAATTGGTCTCTAACTTTTGCTCGGATTTCCTCAAGAGTTTGGCCATCCTGATCTAGGACTTGCGGTACAAAATATGAGAACGCAGAGATAAAGTCATTCTGCGCTTCATAGAACGCCTTTATTGCAGCGAGGGTTATTAGTGAGTTAGCCAAGAATGCTTACCTTTTGGTCAATTATACGCGCATGACCCACAGGTTGTTTACAGAATTCCTCTCCACTGCCTTCTCATTCTAAGGGCGAACCAAAAACCGTCTAGATCGTTCCGGCTCGTGCAGCAACATACACTAAACGGGCCTTTTCAGCCCATATATTCGATAGTGATTGCACCGCAGAACTCAAGTTAGGCTCCACGCACACAGCTATACACCGCTATTTATAGCGGTAATGTATTAACCGAGTACCATGCGAACAGCGATATCGATGCACACTCGGTCATGAACTTTCAGCATTTTTACTGCACCCATCAATTGCGTAACAGACCTTTCCCAAGGGCAAACTCTGACTCACCCATTGAGATTTCTTCAGCCCGCAATAATCTGCTGGCCTGACTGTCCTGAGTTAGCATTTGAGTTTGCCTGAATTCGTTTCGTTCGCAGACGCTGACGATGATTGCTAGGATAACGGAAAGTTGCCATCCGATTTGGGCCGACCCTTCTTCATGGATGTCTTGATAAAATTTACGATAGTTCTGGCTATCATTAATCACATGATTAGCTGCGTTATAGCGTAACAGGGAGTAGTTGTCCTTGAAGAATGAGATTACGTCGGGGCCAAGTTTAATACCGCCTTTGCGATTTCTGTGCCGCAGGGCGCTTAAACCAATCACTTACGGTACTGTCTGTGGGGTTAGAATCTTTTGGTATGCGAAAATGATGCCCGCGATATCAACATGGAACTCATAGAACTGTTTTGCAGAGGCGATGTTTAGAAGTGCTTCCTCAAATCCTTTTTGCAGTCAGCGTTGTTTTAACCTCGATCGCAGCAATGACGGCTTTAGGCGTCACAACTCGAACTCCCCTCTTGGAATATGTAAGCGGCGGGCACGTTCTCATCAATGATCAAGATATCAACTTGTTTGCTGACATGCTCACTGTCCTGATAAATGAATCCGGTTTTCACCGAGTATCGTTTCGAAAGAAAATTGCGAAGGACAGTCCTGAGTATCTCTTCATGGTAATCGCCATTGATGCCACCATGGTTAACCAGTTTAGCGAGACGCTGGAACTTCCCCATCATCTCGGCCGCAAAGCTATCGTAATAGGATATTTCAGCCGATTTTATATTTGCCAATGTCTGTACCCTTTACGGTTTCCGCGTTATTCATCAATTCTACCTCATTCAGATTGGCCGGTGATCATTTAATGCCCTCAAGCATTAAACGTGCCAGCTCGCGCATAACCCCCAAATCGTTTCTGGTAGTCTGGTAGTCCGCAACGCTGTCAGGGTTATGAGTGACCTTTTTCTTCTTGAAGTCATAGACGGCGTGAGCAATCGCGACCCTACCGCTCGTATACAGGTATTGCCCGGCGTTGCGCCCCTGGGGCGCAATCATGACGTTATACCAGTCTAGCCCCTTGTCTTTGCATAGTTGCTCAACGCACTGATTAATCCAGGCGATAATCCTGGCGCCATCATCATCAAATGCAAGCTCGATGACTTTGTAATAGTTTAGGAAAGCATAATAAATACTGAGCGAGCTTACTGCCTCTCTAATGAAGGCAAGGGCGTACCATCGCTTTTCTGAATACTTGGTTGGGTCGTCTTGGGGTAATGCGTAGGTGGGGTCGATCAGCTGATAAACGGGGATGCGA
Source organism: bacterium (assembly GCA_016699105.1). Taxonomy (GTDB): domain Bacteria; phylum Patescibacteriota; class Saccharimonadia; order UBA4664; family UBA4664. The sequence goes on from CP064960.1 coordinate 877,588, forward strand.
TAATCTTTTATCCAGGGCAGGTATCTGATTTGCTGGAGACTAATTAGGCGCTCTGAGAGCTGCACCTCATGCTCAATATTCAGGACACTGAGGAATTTTCTGGCAATCTCAATCCCATCGCTGCCATCCTCGTCATGACACGGGACGATGATAATGGGTTGAGTAAATGCGCTCCCATTAACCCAGCGAACCTTGCGGCCAAGAAAATCGAAATACACTTCCGGCTCTTCGCCAAGCAAAATATTGCTGACTACTGGTATCTCCAATTGCCAACGGTAGCCCTTAAACGCGGACTCCCATCGTACCCGTTCATTATCTGATGGGATGATCGGGACAATTTTTTGGCCTGGTTCCCCATTCTTAAACGGTAGGTTCATGATTAGATCGGAGCTGAGCCAGTCGGGGTTGCTGTAAGGGCTGCGCGGATGCCATTGAAGCGGCACATACTCGAACGGGTTTGGCATAACCCAGTTCCAGTTGAGGTAACTCGTACTTCCACCGTTATCATAAAGAACACAGCTTACCTTGGTGGCAAAATATTTCGGGTGATGTTGATATTCGTAGGCAATGTCGAACAAGGCGATGTATCGAAGAATGTAATACAGACGGCCGTATCGCATTTGGGCATCATTGGTATAGAACTGTAGTTTCTCTTCGGCCGGAGTTTTGAGGCCATGAACCCGGACAAGCTGCCCGTTCTCCTCATAGAAGTAGTTGCCCTGATCGTCACGTTGCACTTCCTGGTTGTCGTAGCCGACAAACCGGCGCGGGTTAGCCGGCGAGAGATCGCCCAGATTTGCGATAATGAAGTCGCGTATTACGTCCCAATCGATTGTGGTACTACCATCCCCAGCGCTTAACATTTCCAGAAGCTCGATGAGTTTCTGGACTGGAGGTTCCACTCCATGACTGTAATGGCCATACCGCTCGAACAATTCTTTGGCTGCTTGATGCCAAGTACTTTCTGGGTGGACGGCCGGGCCGTTTCCGTCCCCAATATCTTTGATAAGAGCCCGGAATACAGCGCGATAGTCATCATTCTTTTTGAGTTCAGCGACGAGGGCTTTGGTTTTCGTCTTTATGTCGGGCTTAATGAACCCACCGCGATACCGGAGAAAAATACCCGTATCTGAACTCTCGGTCATTTTTGTTTTACCCCCTAGTTACGACTATCATGCACTTTGTCCACTCGTATGTCAACGTGATTGAGGCTTCCCTAAGCATTAAAACGCTTGTGCTTTAATTCGTGGTTTTATATTTTTACGAGAACGCAAGACGAGACTACGGCAATGCTTCTCTCGCATACAAATACCTTGAACTTGCCATCGGTTAGCAGCTTGCTAAAAAGTAATCCGAAGGCCATCTAGGGTTCAAACTAGGATATGTAACAATTCGATAACGTTAACTGAGTAAATTACCTTTCCCCTGTCTTCCCATCCTAAGGGCGCGCCAAAAACCGTCAAGATCGTTCCTCCAGTAGGGGCCTCCATCTTGACGGTTATTTGTTCTGCCCTTGCCCCTGGAGCCAGGGCGAGAGGTCGACTCGGCCGGACATAAGAATTTAGGAGGTATTCAATGAAGATTGCACACGTTACTCAAATTGCTCACTTGAACGATACTTTCCGTAGAGGTGGTTTTGGAGTCATGGTTACAAAAGGGGTACGGGAACTTGGTGATGCGGCAGGCATTATGAGGGCAGTTCGCGAGTTTAACACTTTTTCCGAGGATAACGATCCACATGGAGAACATGATTTCGGTACCATCATGTGGTTGGGCGAGAAGCTATTCTGGAAGATTGACTACTACGATGCAAAACTCGAGTTTGGTGAATACCCACTGTCGCAGAAGTGTCGGCGAGTACTGACCGTGATGCTCGCGAATGAGTATTAAGAATTGGCCCGGGAGTCACTGAGACTTCCGGGCCGTTTTCTTAGGTCTAGGTCCTCACGATCCCATTATGATATTGATGTACGTTAAATTTGCTCGACTCTTAAAACATTTGCGACAGTTTAATGCCAGAGGCTAAATATCTTCTTATCAAAGATAAGGTCGATAAGTACATATAACGCAAGGCCAATGGACATTACATCGTACGTGATTTCTTTCCAGTCTTTATCCGTATAATATAAACCAAATCTCGTGACGTACTTACCGCTATAAGTTAAGTTTCCGCCCCTAACATTATCGATGCCGTATGTTTTGATATACCTCTTGGTAACCTTATTCTCATAATTTTCAGTTTTCTCAATGGTCGTGACCCCGAGGTCAACTGTCTGGTCAATCTTGATTGGCTTATATACCTTCGTCCATTCTGCGGCATATAAACCATTCGCATGTTCTTTGAAGCGAGCTTCTGGCGTACGAGAGGTTATGCCAACATAGTACTTGCCCTGTTCAAGCTCTAGTACATATAACCAGTAGTGCTTTTCATTTTTCATTATTTTTAGCATAACAAACTATTTTGAAGAAATCTGATCTAAGGCAGCCAGAGCGCGCGAAAGTGAGACTGTGCGCCAGATTGCATCATCACCGGCTGACATTGCTTGGAGGTCTTCTCTTGAGGTTGTGGCTAGGGTTGGCGCGTGGTGGTGTTTGTCGGCGAGCTCACCCAGTCGCTTATGGAGGCGGTTTTGGAGTGCCTTGGTCTCGCAGACGATTATGATGGGTGGCATTTTGGGGGCTCCCGCCACACTTTTCTCCCATTGTTTCTTTGTAGCGAATTCAATGTAGGCTAAAACTTTTTGAATGGTGACGAAAAATGGGAGCGACTCCCCCGCAATGAAGAGAAAATAGTGGTGGCTTCGGGCATGTGCGCTTTTGCTAGTGGCCAGTGCAATGAATGCGTCTGGTAAAGGGTGGGGAAGTATTCGTAGTTTGGTGTGTTTAGATCGCTTGAGGTGAAGAGCTCTACTCTGCCTGGGTACGATGAGGTGAGGATATTGCTGGCGGCGAGTACGGATAGATTGTGAGCGATGAAGCGTTCGGCGGCGCGGGGTCGCGGCGAATGTTGTTGAGGACTTTCGGTGAGGTGTCTTCGTAGTCTCTGAGGATTTTGAATGACTTTGACAGCAAGTGATAAGAAGCTGGTTTACCCAGTAGTTTATAGTTTGGTTCGTATGTTCTTCCGATTAGTCCTTGTTCCTGTAATACGTTTAGTTTTGCGTTGATGTTTACGGTTCGTGAAAGTTGTAAGTGAGTTTTGAGTAATTGAGCAGTGACGAAGCGGAATTTATAGATAGCAAAAAGAATGTCGAGTTGGGTTTGGTTGAGTGGTTTTCTGGTGATTTGTGCGGGTGGCATAGGTATAGTTTTTCTGAATGTATCTCTATACATATATATAAGTATAAAGACCTCTATACAAGACCATCTTCAGATATATTCGCTAAGCTTAACTGTTCCCCGATATTCATCTACCAAATGACCTTAGCTCAAATGTCAACTTACTATCTCATTCTGACGACACTTTCCTTTTGCCCTTTACGCACGAACGATCATAAGTAAACTGCAAATCGGGCGGCCTCTACTACCAGTCAACCACTGCTACATTTCGCATTGCAACTATCCCACACGGGATAGTATAATTATCCCAGGAGGGATAGCTTTATGCACGAGAGATACAGCGTTTCGGGAATCGATCTTAAACGAGTCGAGGAACTTCGACAAATTCTCGAACGTAAACAATCTCGCGTTGTGCAGATTGAAGAAGCAAGTCAGGTTGCTTCCGCATTAATCAACTTTTATGAAATCTTAGCGTTTGAAGACGAAGCGCATGATGCTCCCACGAGAACGTAGTCCAGTAATTTCGAGGGCCGGGTGGTATGGATAAGCGAAAACGCACAGTAATATTAGCTCGCGTGTCGAGTAAATCCCAGGAAGATGAGGGGTATTCGCTGGATTCGCAGCTAAAGCTCCTCCAAAGCTATTGTCAGGCCAAAGGCCTCGTAGTCGAACGTGTGTTTAAGATTGCCGAGACTGCATCAAAGGAACAAGGGCGCAAGATCTTCCATGAAATGCTGGATTACATAAAATCAGAAAAATCTATCACTTAGCCGTTGAGAAAACCGATCGTCTAACGAGAAACTTCAAAGATTCTGTTGCGATAGACGATTGGCTCGCCAAAGATGAAGACCGTATGCTTCATGCCGTAAAGGAGGGGCTTCTCTTACATAAGAACTCAAAGTCCGACGTAAAATTTATGTGGAATATCCATTTAGCTGTCGCTAAAAAGTACACAGACAACTTGCGAGAAGAAGCTATGAAAGGCTGGGCTGAGAAGCTAGCTCAGGGCTGGCTGCCAGCTCCTCCCCGCCGGGCTATATGACGGTGACAGAATCCGGAAAGCGTATTCATATCCCTGATCGAAAACCGCCAAGATAATTCAAGGCGTTTTCGAAAGATATCTCATGCCCGGCGAATCAATCCTTACGATCACTGAATATATGAAAGCGCAGGGAATAGTTACTCGCTTCGGTCGTCCCTATGTAAAAAGTGCGGTTCAGACAATGCTTAGCAATCCATTCTACATCGGCGTAAACCGATTTGACCGACGGGATTACCCAGGCGCTCAGCAGCGTCTGATTCGCGCCCAGGTATTTGAGCAAGTTCAAAGAAGATGCACCATGGTCGACCAGTGCGCCAGCAGAAACATAACCCTGTATTCAAGGGCCTTATAACATGTCTGCTTTGTGGCGGGGCGATCACCTGGGAGCTTCAAAAGGGCAGGTTTTACGGAAAGTGCCAGAGCAGGCGCCCTGAGTGTAAAGGCCGAAAGTTCCTACGCGAAGATCGAATTGAGTCCCAGATCGTGAATATGCTTGGTAGATTGACCTGTCCAACGGACGAAGTTGCTGAATGGGTACTGAATTGCCTGCGCGAGAAGCATCATGATGCCGCATTCCAGCGGCAGCAGGCCATTGATTCAGCTACAGCCAAATTGGACCGGTTTAAACGAATGGATGGTGAGCTTTATGACGACAAATTAGCTGGAGATATTTCAAAGGAAAGGTATGAGGGTAAACATGAACAGTTCATAAAGGAAATCGAAGAAGCTGAGGATGTGTTAATTCGCGCCCAAAAGGGAACAAACGCATTACTTGCCGAGCGTATACTTTTGGTGGAATTGTCCCAAAAGGCTGCCGAATTGTATGCCAGAAAATCTGCTGAGCATAAGCGTGTGATAATCAAACACCTCTTTGCTGCGCTCGCGGTTGACGAAGATTCTATTAACTTGGAGTTCACGTCGTTTGTGCAGTCGTTAGCCTCAAAAGTTCGATTAACCCATAAAATCATAGGAGTTGCGAAATGAATTATCGAACTAACAAAAAAGACCCCGCCAGCAGATTGGAGGAGGTCGATTCTGAGCTTGAAAAGCAATTGCGTTCTATATGGCAGGGGTGGCAGGATTCGAACCCACGACATCCGGTTTTGGAGACCGGCGCTCTACCAGCTGAGCTACACCCCTATATGGTTTGACCGGATTATTGTAGCATCTACGGACGAAGGTCACCAGGGAGTTTGGTAAGCTCGGGGATTTGCTTTTGGAACAAACTAATAATGGCGCTGGATTGACCGCCGAAATTGCCGGGGGTATTGCCGCAACTTGATGACCAGGTGCGAATGAGTGAATTGCCATCTACTTGCACCTCGTACACCATGCGCTTGCCGGTGGGACAGACACCGTCTTCGGGGCTGGTGGAACCGGCTGGGGTCACGCTCGGGCTGGGGGTGATGGATTTAGTAAACCCAGCGTTTTCGAGGGCAATCAGGAAATCTTGGAAGGCAGCTTGGTTGTTTTTGTATTGGTATGAGAATACCGGATCAGTGCCGTAGGCTTTGTAGACCCACAAATCTCGGGTGGCGGCCGTAATGCTGAAGGTTTGTTCGACGTGTGACTCCGGGGCTGTGACCGGTCCGATGATGGTCAATCGAACAGTTGTGCTGGAATTGGCCACATAATCATTCAAATTGATAACGACTGGCTTCGCCGGGGTGTTTTTGGGATTCGGCCGGGCGAGTATTTGGTAGGTCTGATAGCCACCAAAACCCAAAATGGCTACCGCTAGTAGCCCGATGAGGATTTTGAGACCAACAGGGTTCATTACTTAGATTCTTTGAATTCCACGACCCGTTGCAGTAGCTTTGAATACTTGCGAGCCGTGATACGCCCCGTGGTATTCTTAGGATTCTTAGAGGTTGTATAAACGGTCGTAGGGTCTTCGGTGGACCGCAGGGTTATAAATGGACGATTGCGCTTAGGCATGTTAGTTTGATTCTCCTTCTCTTGGTATGACGGCGGCGCCGATAAAGTAAACGAATAAGCCGGGCAGCACGCCGGTGAAGACGATGGTGGTTAAGGTGACGAGACGAACGACTGACACGTCGATATTGAGGTACTCAGCGAGACCAGCACAGAGTCCGGATACTTTTTGTCATGGTTGCTGAGGTGTAGTTTTTTCATAAGACTTTCTGAGGGTATCTTGGGATTATTACTGGAGCCCAAGGTGGGGATTGAACCCACGACCCTTCCTTACCATGGAAGTGCTCTGCCACTGAGCTACTTGGGCGTGTGAACTATGCTACTTTAGCATAGTATTTGCGTTTTGACAATGGTGCCGGGTGAGAGATTCGAACTCCCGAAGGCGATTGCCAGCTGATTTACAGTCAGCCCTCGTTGGCCACTTGAGTAACCCGGCAGAACACGTCAAAACGAGAGTATTGTACCTGTTTTACGTTCGAGAACGCAAGAGTAACCTCTGCGACAGTTATGCTAGCATAGAGACATGCGCAAAAATACTGTAATTTGGATTGCAAGTGGTATTATTACTGCTTTCGTTGCCGGTACTAGTACGTATGTGATTCATAGTAGGGTCGGGCCTCTCGTATCGCCTTCACTCGCCAAACGTATGAACTTTGTGGCATATACTCCATCACACCTCCTGATGGTTATCACATAGATCGTGCTTCCGTGAAATATGATAGCGGTTTTTTGACATACGGAATCGATACTCCGCTTGGCCGTATTATTGTAACCCAACAGCATCAACCGGCTGATTTTAAACTTGAAGAATTAGGTTTCCAAGGTATGGAAGATGTTCAACAATTTTATATCGCTCAAGGTAAAGCCGCAACTGCCGTACTTCAAGATAGAATGGTAGTGTTCGCGCTGACCGGTCAAACGATGATAAGCATGAATGGACCAGTAAATCTCTCGCGCGAGTCGATGCAAATACTAGCTTCCTCGCTACGCTAGTTTTTACTCTAGCGCTGGGAGCTTAGATTGGTTCTGAACTGGTAATAGTCGATATGTACAACCCGTTGAGTAGTTCCGGCAGTTTTTCTGATACCCAAGAACTGTTGAGTTAAGTTTGAATTTGTATCTGGAATATTTGCGGTTATGGCACTACCAAGAGATGTACCATCCATGTAGTACGACACACTTGTGGCATTTGCGTTGACCACAATTCTAAAGCGGTGCCAGCCCGTAGCCACGGCGGTACTCGATGAGGTTTCGGTTCTGGTGCCACCCTTGGCGGCGCCAAATCGCCAGTTGGTACTCGTAGCACGGTCATATTCGATATAGAGTCCGTTGTTGCAGTCGGCAGTTGTAACGTCACACAGCCCGGCGTGCATAATGTAATCATTTGTTCCATCGGCGAGTGTTGGTACGTTGATGGCAAATTCGATTTCTTCACCTCCCCTATGAAGAAGTCGGCGTTGCCTGGTCCCCAGATAGAATCTCGGCCTGTTGTGGTCGTGCCTGTACCAAGCTCCATTATGCCTGGCCGGTTTGCCAGTGTAGTACTTGGCCAAGCGTTACCGGCACCTGTGCCAGACGTTTCTTCGGCCCAGTTGTTAATATTAAGATTTCCACCGAGGAAATCATCGGTAAAGTTGACTCCCCAACTAAGTTTCTCGGGACCGTTACACGGTTGCCAGATGCTATCAATATAACAACGAACCTGCTTCATACTTGAGTTGTAGTACATGGCTCCTTCAACACCGGTTGGATCGCCAGCATTAGTCTTGTTTCCTAGTACTAGCAAGGTGCCAACCGTATCACCGGCAGTTGGGCCAACATAGAGTCGAGCGGCGGAAGTGTCGACGGTAAAGAGCGAAGTAGCTGAAGCGTTTTGAATCTGGAAAGCGGTTGTTGAGTCATTTGACGATTGAGGTTTGATGATGACGCTACCGCCACTCCCCGATCCAGATTTAGCACCACCTGATATCGTGACATTTCCTCCGTTGCCATTTGTAGAGGTGGCTGCGCCGCCCTGGACAATTACATTGCCACCATTGCCGGTGGCGCCATTGCCGCTGTCGCCGGCCTGTATTGTTAATGCGCCTCCGGCTCCGGTACCATTGCCTTTCGCTGAGTAGATTGATAGGTTGTCGCCTGCTGTGTTTGATGCCGATTGATCATTGACTCTGATATTCCTGTTGGCGCCTTGGAAAAAGACAAAGTCACCCGTTAGATAACCAATGTGATTTTGCGTATCAACCGAGAATGTAGTGTATCCACCAGAGTCTTTGACATCAAGGGTTGCAGTTGAAGCAACATTGCCAAGAACAGTTGTGCCGGCAGCGTACAATCCGCCAGATGCGATATATACACCTTTAGTATCAGCTCCTTCAACATATAGTCCGTAATCCGTAGAACCGGCAGTTTGGTTATTAATATATATGCCTGTATTTGTTGTAATGGTGCCGCTTGGGTTGACGGCACCTTGTATCGTGAGTCCTGTCGCTACGCCTATAGTACCACCGCTATTATTATTTACACCCGCAGTCAGAGCATCGGCATAATCAATTGTTCCGTTGTTAGTATTGTTTATCTGGAAGTTTCCACCTGCAGCGTAGCCTAACGTGTCTGACGCAGCAGCATATTCAACGTAGCCTTGTACACCTTGTAATACTGCGCTTGATACATTTCCTGAAGCGGAAATGATGGAACCATTCACTGCGTTATATTGCTGTGAACTTGCCCCCGATGGGCTTACAGTCAGATCAAATGAGCCAGCATTTTGTTCATGCGTTGCAGATTGAGCGGTGCCTTCAATATAAAGGTTTGTGCCATCGGCGACATTTGGCACCAAACCAGTTGTTTCAATGTAATTTGCTCGAATATTTTCGACGTTGATGGTGCCCGTTTGTGTAGTACCCGGAAAGCTACCTTGCAACGCCACATACGTGCCAGTAGTCCCGCCACACGAACTAACTGCTGTGGTACAGATGGTATATGGCCCAGCGGCAACGGTACGGTCGAGATTGTAGGTAATATCGCCGTCTGCCTGAGAACCGGTAAAGCCTAAGGTGGTACTATTGGTGCCGTTGCTGCTGGCGAGGCTGACTGAGCTGCCACCTTGTAGGGTGAGCGAAGGTGGTGTGCCGGTGGCACGACCTATAGTGATTGAGCTTGCGTTGGTGGGCGCTATAGTAATTGCTCCAGTCGTACCAGTGCCTGTTTTGGCACCGCTATCAATAATGATATTGCCGCTACTGTTATTCGTACCGTTACCAAAACCGCTCAATATACTCACATTCCCGGTAGCTGTTCCTGAGCCATTTGTATTGCCAGATGTGACTGTGAGGTTTGATGATGACGTATTGAGTGATTGAGTTTTTAATTTAAAGGTAGTGTTACTACCATCCCAGCCAAGACCAGCTGAGCTGCTTTCGTCTGGTGAGTATATGCCAATGGTGGGGTTATTGTCCGTTGTTGCACGGGCATCAGCAATGATGATGCCACGAGCACCGGGGTCTGAGGTGCTAAGCATACCTAGGGCTACGCCAGATTTATTTGCAGCGTAGCTTAGGTTATCGAGTACTAAGCGAGCGTCTCAGGTTGTAGCTCGTAGCAGGCGTAACGAGTGTTGTGTTACTTCCGCCAGAGCCAATAAAGGTGCCGCCTTGAACGGTCAAAATTGAGTTGGTGCCTTGGGTACAGCCACCAGCACCGATGATACAGACTGTACCATTAAACTTGTTTTGGCCGATCGTTTCATCGACGTTATAATAGATCACCGTGCCATCGTGATTCTTTACTTGAAAATTTGCATTGTCAACTGTTGTAGCTTGGAAAATGGCTCGACCCACCGTATCTATGGTGAAGTTGGTGTTGCCGCCAGTGCCCATGGTGATAGCACCGGTGCCACTACCAGCTTGGATGTTGACTGCCGTGTTATTAACAGCGTTTCCAATGGTGATGGTTTTTACGCCTGTGCCCGTACCAATGTTGACTGCACCCGTGCTAGTGCCGGTGTTGATGTTGGTGGTGTTGTTACTGGAGGCGTTGAGGTTAATGGTACCATTTGCGAGGGTTACTGCATTGGTAGATGAATCAACATTTAGGTATGTGCTCGTACCATTGGCGTTCTGAACGAGGAAGGCGGTTGTCGAGTTAGCACCTCGGAACAAGAAGTCGCCGTTGGCAGCCTGTGACTGCCCACCATACACCGTACCCGTACCACTATCATTGATAGTGCCGCTGCCAAGTGAGTTGCTGGAAAGATAATTAGTGTTGGAACCGGCACTAGCGATGCGGATGGCGTAGTTGGTGGTGACAGCAGAACTGTCAGTGATGGTGTTATCGGTGATGGTGTTGCTGTCGGAGTTGTTTAGGACATAGATGGCGTTGTTGTCAGTGGTGTTGCCGGAGTTTTGGATACGGTTGTCGGTGATAGTGTTGCTTGACGAGTCGTCGAGGGTAATACTGTAGCCCGTGTTCGCGTTGAAGGTGTTACCACTGACGGCGCTGTCGCCACTACTGTACAAGATGAGCGCATCGGTATTGCTGTCGAAGGTGTTGCCGGTAATGGTACTGTGCGTAGCCCCGTATTGGAATAAAGCTTTGTTAGTGCTGCCACGGAAAATGTTCCCCGTGACGGTAGTATTGCGGGTGCCAGATCCATCGAGTCGCAGACCCCAGTAGTTAGCTAGGAAGGTATTGTTGGTGAAGCTGTTGTTGGACGAGCTGTCATTGTAGATACCTACGGGAGCTGTGCCGCCAGCATCGATGCTGTAGAGCGTGGAGTTGGAAACAACGTTGTTTTCTGATGCGTCGAAGTAGATACCGGCATCACGGATATCACTGACGTAGACATTACTTATGCGGGCACCAACGCGACCAGCAGCCTGATTACCTATGTGGTAGAGGTACATACCATACTGGGTGATAGTACCAGTCTGGAGTGATTGTTGGCCATCCAGTTTTAGGTCACGGATGGTTATGCCCGCACCAGTAGTGGTATCACTGTTCTCTATGAGGTTGTCAGTTGCATCAATATCTGCAAGTTGGATGAGGCTACCAACCCCTACACCCGAGAGGGTAGTGTTATTGGGAATAAGGATTGTGGCGTCGGCAGTGTAGGTACCTGCCAGGAGGACAACCTTTTTGCCACTGGCGGCCGTTAAGGCAGAGTTAATTTGAACTTGGTCGCCATCACCTGCTGCGCCGGTGTTGCCGTCGGCGACATAATCGGCGGCATCTTTGTCGGACTGGGAAGAATTGCTGGCGGCGACAATGATAGCATCGGTGCGATCAGCCACCCACTTGGAGTTGTTGTAGGTCAGGAGTTGGTGGGTGTCGGTGTCGTAGTAAACCATGCCCTCGGTGGGTGATCCGGGGCGTGAGGCGGTGTTGCCGCCGGTGACTTTGAGCGATTTGCCAGCGGCAAGCACTGTGTTTTGATTGAGGTTGATGGCGGTAGCATTGGTGGTACCAATGGCCAGGGCGACGCCGGTAGCGGTGTCGATGAGCGGAGATTGTAAAGCTGTATCAGCTCGACCAGTTCCACTTATCCAATAATTAGTAGTTGTTTGTGCACCGGCGTTTTGGTTTTGGATGAAGCTTGCACTCGTACCGGCAGCGCAAGTGGTTGTTAGGCATATCGTTCCGGTAGCGTCAGGTAATGTGATTATCTGGTCGGCTGTTGGATTCGTAACCTGAAAGATAGTCTCATTGGCATCAGCTCCCGAGCCTTCAAAAGTGAAAACACTGGTGCCTTGGATGGTACCATTAATACTCACTAGATCCGCTGTGGCATCCCCTAATGCTACACTGCCATTAATATTTAAAGCACCAGTTAGCAAGCTGGCCGCACTTGAGTTACTGTAGATAGCATAGTTACTATTAGCACTTCCATTGCCATTGCCCTGAATGTAGAGACCATAGTTGTTGGTTCCACTCGTGTTACCAGTGGCTAATGTGAGGTTGATACCATAATTATTGAGTGTACCACCTACTCCGGCTGCAGTTGTGCTGCCACCAACTCGGATCTGGTTGTTTTCAAAAATACCCGTGGTATTGCCGCCGTTGTCGGTATTGCCACTTATTTTTATGCCGTTGTAGGTAGCTATCTTGTTGGTGCCACTTAAGACTGGTTGACCAACCCACATACCGGTAGCTTCAGTGATGGTACCGGTGTAGCCAGCACCAGTACGGACATCTGTTTGGATGCCACTGACTTGGCCAATGCTGAGGGCACTCCCAGAAACAGTGGTGGAGTTTGACATGCCGTAGATATTCGAAAGCGAGGCACCTGAAGGGTTGAAGCTGACATCGTTTTGTAATCCATATTGACTACCAGTATTACTGGCGTTGACCGTGCCACCGACGCTGAGCTTATAGCTGCCAGTACTCGTACCCGTGATACCGACAGTGTTGTTAGAAACAATCAGGTCACCAGTGACGGTGGTTTTAGCTTGGAGGTTAATACCGCCAGTGGTACCAGCAGCGATGTTGACGGTGTTGTTGGTGTTACTATTGTTGCCTATGGTAGTTAAACTCGTTCCGGTTGCATTGATGCTTGCAGCACCTGTTACCGTTAAGCCTCCTGTACCTTGCATCAAGCCTGTACTACTATTAACACCAACGCTCGTAACTCCCCGCTTGAGTTTACAGAGAAAACCGTACTACCACTATTTTGGAGTGTTACTAAATTGCCACTGCCACTCGTGACGTTAATGCCAATAGCTGGATTACTTACCGTTGAAGCTGTTTGCACACCCTGTGCAAGCTGTACAAACTGACCACTGGTCAGACCCCAACGCTCCCGGAATTAAAAGCATAGGTATTGGCACCGAGGCGTTTAAACGGTGTCATTTGGCCATCATATGTTGGACTCCCTCCCGTACCGGTACCGCCCACATCCATGGATAGCCATAAGGTATCTTGGTTCCAATCAACCGCGGACAAACTCGTAATACTTCCCAATCGGATGGAAAAGTAGCCGTTTTTGACAGTCACTCCTTGTGAGGCAGAATTTTGCCAAGTTTCCGTCCACAGGAGATGCTCGTTGGTAGCATGAGCGGTACACGATCCCGGATCAGTACCGGTTGTATCACCATTGCCATCGCAGTAGATCTTAAAGCGCATGTTGTAATCACCATCTGAAACGACTGCTCCTGAGGCCGTGAGGAGCCGTCCTTGGAAATTGAGCTGAGAATTGATGCCAGCTGCCGCTTGGGTGACTGAAGTATTTATAATCCAGCTATTGGCAACTAATGCAACGACAATAAGCCCAGCCCAAAGTGGAACCAGACGCAGCCGAGAGTACATTATTCGCCTTCTTGGGATTGTTTGCCTATCTGCAAACACGCGCTTCGCACCTCACAGCTATACGATATGAGTATACTGGTTATGGCTGTCTGACCGCAAGTGGTAATACTGCTAGTTTTGAGTTAGTGGTACGAATTTGAGGTTAGCGGTTGTCATGATATTGGTTCCAAGTTATTAAACACATGTTTAATTGTTGCATCTGTGATGGTGCTATATGCGTCTTCATTGAGTGTTAGAATACCGCCGGCCAATTCATACCATGCAAAACCGCCTGTCCATTCAGGGATTTGACTATGACCACTGAATCGACGCTCTATTATGTGTACCAAACCGGGACGATAAATGAGATTAAACGGCTGATTGCGAGCTTGGTGGCGCTGAATGTGTCGCCAGGCCGATGCAGCACTCGTGCTTGTAGTCATTGGCAACGGGTAGTGGGAGACAAAGTTGGCGTCAAAGATGGGCAAATCAGGAGCATCAGGTAAATATTGAAAGTGGAGATGGTTGATACTCTCTCCCCCGCCATGGGTGTTGTAACCGATAAGTAAACGAGGTTGGAATTGGCCTAAATGTGTAGCCATGTCCCAAGCGAGCTGATGATACTTCGTCTCAAGGTATTGTTCGCGGTTCGTTTGGCGATCCGGGACGATCAGACTGTGATATGGTTCAAGTGGATACTTACTATAGAATAACTCAGTTGAGATGCTGTTAATCTGACCTTGCCAGAAGCTTTCACCAGACGTTTGATTGAAATTGAAGGACTTTGGATCGTAAGCTTTGTGGACGACATTGATGGCCATAGCTGAGTCGCGTGGCGGTCGGAGTGCCCGTAAGGCGTTGTAGCTGACAAGCCAGCCGGCTGCCGTTTGGCGATGTCGGACAAGATGGATTGGGTCGGCGACATTATCTAAGTATCTTAAGATTTTGTTATCAATTTTGTGATCATCGGACAGATCAAGGGATTTAGCTTGGCGTATGGTAATTTCGATGAGCCGACTGTCGCCAAGGGCAATGGCGTGGTTTAACACCAGTACTAAACTGGCTGCCGTTGGATTGGGGGCTTCAGCCATGGCAGCTAGGCGTCGGCAAAACACCTGGTGAAAGCGCGACAATGGACCCAGATCGTCCATGCACCCGAAACCTTTCTAACAATTTGGTAATTACTGGAGCCGACGACAGGAATCGAACCCGCAACCTACTGTTTACAAAACAGTTGCTCTACCGTTGAGCTACATCGGCATAATAACCTGCTTCATCATACTTTGACATCAGGACTGTTTCAAGTTGGTATTAGTTTTATTTGCTGTTAATTCGACTGTTATTTCCGCCCGCAGCTCCTGAAGTCTTGGTGATTTATCAATTGCGATTGCCTTATCGAGTGACGCAATGGCACCACTAAAATCAGAGAAGCGACGTTGAGCTTTGGCTAATCCAAGATAACGAGCAGCCGTGGGTTCAAAGGATATAGCCTTTTCAAATGCGGCAATGGCTTTCATATAGTTACGATTGTCATGGAAAACTAAAGCGAGATTTTGAAATGTACTACCAGATGGGCGTATTCGGGCGGCCATCTGAAAGCACTCGATGGCATCAGCCATGTTTTTCTGGGTTGAATAGATCACTCCGAGATGAGTATATGCAGTGATATTCTTATGATCAACTTTGAGAACGTTTAGGTAGGCTTTTTCGGCTGCCAGCCATTTACGTTCAGCATACAATCTGTCGGCAAAATCTGACAGATGAGACAGCTGCGTAGACTGTCGACGCGGCGCTAAATGTGGATGACGATCAGTAAGTTTTTGATTATTCAGTGACATTGCTAGGACGCCGAATGCGATCAGAATGATGGCTATTTCCATGTCTTTAGTTGTACTCTATCATTAAATATTCCAATGCAGTTTTCGGGTTTACGCCAGCACTTAAGTATCGGCGATAGGTATCGATAGCGTTTAGACGACGGTTAAGTATATTCTGGTCATTCAATTGGGCTGCTTTAGTAATCATATGGCTGATTGACTGAATTAATACTCGTGGATCAATCGATTCTACCAAATTTGACGCTTGGCAAAGACGATAGAATAGTTGTTGCGAAAACAGTGTATCAATATTCTTCACAATCCCTGCTGACTGTTCCTGTGAAGCATTTATGCGTATGAGCTGGCAGCGTGAAACCAAAGTGGCTGGCAATGTTTGACTGCTCGTGCAAATAAACCCAATAATTGTAGCTGGTGGTGGTTCCTCGGCCAGTTTTAGGAGTGCGTTTGATGCTGGCAGTGTTAGACTATCGGCTGGATTGAAGATTACCATTCGCTGCATGTTGGCAATTGGTGGTTTCAGCGAAAGCTTTGCAGTGAGTGCACGAACGGCTTCGATGCCGATACTGGTTTTGTTCGTGAGGCCGATAGTGATGAGAAATTCAGCATTTCCCTGTAAAACACGCTGGCAATTCGTGCACGGTTCGTTGGCAACGTGTTGGCAATTGAGTCTTTGAGCCAGTGACACCATCATATTATAAGCTGTTTGTATATCTGGCGACTCAACGATGACACTGGTGGCGGTGCCAGGTTGAATATGCTGAACGTTCATACAAGCTATTATCTCATGTTTGGAGGGTATCGAGAAACGCCTGGAGATCTGGGGACAGTTGGCTGCTGATTGAGATTTGCTGGCCGCTGGGACCGGTTAATTCCAGTTTGATGGCGTGCAAGAATTGTCTGGTTAAACCGATGGGACGGGTAGACGGGCCGTAGACGGCGTCGCCGGCAATGGGGTGTCCGATAGCGGCAAGATGGATGCGTATTTGATGAGTACGTCCGGTTTGGGGTCGGACTTCGAGTAAGGTGTAGCCTTTGAATATGGTTTTAACTTCGTAATCTGTTACCGCTGGGCGGCCATTGGGGACGACGGCTTGGCGTAAGGGGTGCTGAGGATCGCGGCCGAGTGGTAGATCAATGGTCAGCTGGTCCTTGGCGGGCCGGCCAATAACCAGGGCAGAATACGTTTTAGCAATGCGGCGCTCGGCCAAGGCGGTTTGAAGATATTGACGGGCGGCGGCGGTGCGGGCAATCATCAATAATCCAGATGTATCCTTATCTAAGCGGTGAACAATACCGGAGCGGTCAGATTGGTGGTCGGTGGTAATGGTGGCTGCAAAATCGCTGACGTAACTGACTTCGGGTTGTCCAGCACCAGGGTGCACACTGATGCCAGCTGGTTTATCGATGATCATGAGATCGTCGTCGCTATACAAAATCGTGAGGTCGGGTACGGGGCGCGGTACGGGAGTTTGGACTGGTGCGGGCGTATACGTAATAGTCTGACCTGGAGCTACCCGCAAATTGGGAGTAGCGGCTTGGCCATCGACGGTCACCAAACCAGCGTTGATAGCCGCTTTGATGCTACTACGGCTGAGCTGCGCAACTTGAGCGAGGTAGACGTCGAGCCGCAAAGGCTCTGACGATGCCGGTACGATATATTGCATTAGCGGATGAGTTCGGAGGCGGCCGTCAGATCAGGTTTGGAACCAAGAATGATGAGCCTGTCGCCAGGATAGATAATTTCTTTACCGGTGGGTCGCACTCGACTGGAACCATCGACGCCATTGATGGCAATTACCGTGGCGCCAACCTCGTCTTCGGCTAAGGAGCGGCCGAGGGCTTTGCCAGACAGCCGTGAATGCTCGCCGACGACCATTTCTTCGACTTCTAATTCGCTCGATCCATTTTTCGTCATTATGTCCATATAATCGACTACATTTGGCCGCAGTGCCATTGAAGCCATGTGATACCCACCTATCTGGTACGGCATAGCCACCCGATCGGCGCCGGCACGTTTGAGCTTGACCTCGTTTTCGGGGCGATTAGCACGGGCTACAATGTACAAATTGGGATTGAGCGAGCGGGCAGCTAAAACTACAAATAAATTGAGTGAATCTTCACTTAAACAAGCAACAAGCCCAGCTGCTTTCTCGATACCAACTTCTTTGAGTGCCGATTCATCGGTACTATCGAGCATTAAAGCGTTACCGCCAAGGGCTAGCATTTCATCAACCTTGGTCTGATCTAGATCGAGGCCGACGAACGCTACGCCCTCGTGACTCATCTCGCCCGCAACTTGGGAACCAACTCGGCCCAGTCCACAGACAATGTAGTGACCCGACATTTTTTCAACTTTTTCTTCACCCGCAACCTTTTGACATTAGTGGTTAGACCCATCATATAGTCGGCCAATGTTTTAATCAAATACGCCACAATGGCGAAGTTAGCGAAAATTAGGATGAGAACGACTAATCGGCCCCAAGGATCAGCAAAGCCATGATGATCAATATGGGTCAACAAGATGATAGTCGCACTGTATAAGGCTTCGCTATAGGGCAACTTTTCGATATAGCTCAACGCCCAAGCTGCCAACACTATCAATGCGACAGTAGCCAGGCCTAAGCGTCTGATGTTTTTGACGTTATGTTTATCCACGTGTGATTACTATTATAATGCTTATGGCAAAGCGGCGAAACACCTGAATTACGCGTGAACTATCACGTATTGAAACGAAAAGTACATATATTTCCGCCAGCGAGGACTGTTCGAGCGTGGAGCGCGAGTTTCGCAGCCAGGAAGTATATGTACTGTCGTTTATCGTTTAGAGAACTGTGGTGCTTTGCGAGCACGCTTGAGACCAGGCTTTTGCGTTCTTTGACGCGGGGATCACGAGTCAGCAATCCAGCTTTTTGAGGGTTGGTCGCAATTCTTCGCTCAAGACATTGAGCGCACGGGCAATAGCTAACCGGGCTGCTTCAGCCTGGCCACGCTTGCCGCCACCAGACAAGTTGAGGCTGACGCGCAGCTTTTGGTCTTGGCCGGCGAGCTTGAGCGGTTGCTCGACGGTTGATACGAGGGCTTGATTGTTGAAATAGTCGGTGGCTGTTTGGTCGCCAACTACGATTTCACCCTTGCCGCTGTACAAACGAGCAGTTGCGATGGCAGCCTTGCGGCGGCCACGAGCGTAATGATAGTGATTTTCAGATTGAGCCATGTTAGGTCATCTCCAGAGTTACGGGGCTTTGGCCAGCGTGAGGGTGCTCGGCGCCAGCGTAGACCTTGAGGCGGTGCAAGCGGTCGGCTTGCAAGCGATTCTGGGCAACATACCAGCGATGGCTTTTTCAACGGCTTGGGTGGGGTGGCGCTCTAACAGTGTCGCCAGGTTGGTTTCTTTGATACCACCAGGATAGCCGGAGTGGTGATAATACATTTTATCGGCTAGCTTGTTGCCAGTTACACCAACTTGAGCAGCGTTGATAATGATGACGTTGTCGCCACCATCGACGTGAGGCGCAAAGCCGGGCTTGTGCTTGCCGGTTAGATAGGTAGCAACTTTGGTTGCTAAGCGGCCCAGGGTCTGGCCTTGAGCGTCAACAATGTACCAGTTGTGAGTGAGATCGGCGGCTTTGGGACTAAATGTTTTCATGATGCTACCTCCTCTTTCTTGGCGGCGGGTTTAGGCGCAGCTACTTTTTAGGCGCTTCAACTACTGGCTCAACGGTCTTGGAAACGCCGTCGAGGACGATACTTAGCCGCACCATGGGAGCATTGTCTCCACGGCGGTTAGCTAGTTTGATGATGCGGGTATAACCACCTTGGCGTTCTTTGAACGTGGGGTGATTTCTTGAAGTAGTTTTTGTACGGCAGCTTCAGTCAAAAGTTCAGAGCGCAATTTGCGCCCAGAGGCAAGTGTGCCTTTTTGGCATGAGTGACGAGTCGTTCGAAACGCGGGGCCACTTCTTTGGCTCGGGCTTCGGTAGTGGTAATGGCTTCGTGTAAGACCAGCGAAGTCATTTGGCCGCGCAACAGTGCCCGCCGGGGACCGGCTTCGAGCGACAGTTTACGACCTTGGAATGAATGTCGGTGCATGAGTTACTCCTTGGACTCCACTGTGGACAATCCGAGCTCCGACAATTTGTCTTTGACTTCCTCATACGCCTTGCTGCCGAAGCCTTTGAGGTCACGCAGTTCGGTGTCTGATAGAGCAACGAGGTCTTTCATGGTCTTGATTTCATTATTGATGAGCGCGTTGGTGGTGCGAGGCGAGAGGTTTACTTCTTCGACACTCATTTTGGTGCTGGCAGAATCGACGCCATCGACACTTCCGGCGACGGCACTATCAGCAACGGGATTACCGGCTACAACCTGAAAGTGCTCTACGAGAATTTCGCTTGCCTGGGCAATTGCTTCGTGAGGGGTAATGGTGCCATCGGTCTCAATTTCCATGACCAGTTTGTCGAGATCGGTGACCTGACCAACACGGGTATTCTCAACGGTATAACGGACGCGCTGGACGGGCGAATAGAGGGCGTCAATGGCAATCATACCGACTTCAAGTCGCTCGGATTCGCGGTTTTCAACTGGAACATAGCCGCGGCCTTTTTCGACCTTGATTTCCATACCAAGCTTGGTTTTGGCGGTGTCGAGGGTAGCAATAACTTGCTCAGGGTTAACAATTTCAACATCGGCGGTGGTCTTGATCTGAGCGCCGGTGACCGGACCTTGACCAGAAGCGGCGAGGGTCAAGTACTGGGGTTCATCACTAAATACTCGGAAGCGGAGCTTCTTGAGGTTGAGGATGATTTCGACGACATCTTCTTTGACGCCATCAATGGTTGAAAATTCGTGGCTGGCTGCGTCAATTTTGACGGCTGTAGCGGCCGCGCCGCCGAGGCTCGATAGGATCACCCGGCGTAATGAATTGCCCAGTGTCATGCCATAGCCTGAGTAGAGGGGTTCCACTACAAAGGTCGCTTTGTTGCCATCTTGGTTGATCTGGCGTAGCTCTGGAAGTTGAATCGGATGTAACACGTTAGTCGTCCTTTCCTTATTACCTTGAGTAGAACTCAATGATTAGTTGTTCGTTAATTTCTTCGGTGACTTCTTGGCGGCTCGGAAGGCTCGTGACTTTGGCTGTCAATTTCTTGGCATCAAAGCTCATCCAGGAGAGGGCGTCTTTGGCGATGCCAGCGTCAGCTAGATGCTTGAAGTAGGCATTGGCGGCACTCTTGGGGCGAACGGTAAAGCTATCACCTGATTTGAGAGATATCGAGGGGATGTCTACCCGGCGGCCATTGAGCATGAAATGACCATGTGTAACGAGTTGACGGGCAGCCTGACGACTGGGAGCGAGCCCCAAACGGTAGACAGCGTTATCTAAGCGGCGTTCGAGCAACTCAATCAATACGTCGCCGGTGTTACCGGTGCGGCGCTCTGCTTCGTTGACGAGTCGGACGAATTGCTTTTCGAGTAAGCCATACATACGCTTGACCATCTGCTTTTGGCGCAGCTGGATGGCATATTGACTGGGCTTGGATCGGCCGGCGTTGGGACCGTGCTGACCGGGTTTGGTTGGTCGTTTAGTTAAGCCTTTGATGGCTTTAGGGTGCAGGGCTGTTTGTTCGCGGCGGCTGCGTTTGAGAATTGGGGTAAGATCGCGGGCCATGTTAGACTCTCCTTGCCTTTCGTGGTCGGACACCGCCGTGAGGGATGCCAGTGACGTCTTTGATACTACCGACGGCGATGCCGAGTGAGCTGAGGGCGCGAATAGCGGATTCGCGACCAGAGCCGACACCGTTGACGAGGACGTCGACCCGGCTGAGCCCGTATTCTTTGGCACTCGCACCGGCGCGTTCGGCGGCAGTCTGGGCGGCAAACGGAGTACTCTTACGTGAACCCTTGAAACCGGCGGAACCGGCACTGGCCCACGATAGGGCATTGCCGCGATCGTCGGTAAACGTGATTATTGTATTATTGAACGTGGCTTGCACGTGCATTTGACCAGCAGCGACAGTGCGCCGGATCTTGCGGCGGCGGGCAGCGCTGGTGCGGGGGTTGGTTTGGTTGCCATATCTGTTATCTCATTCCTTGCGTTTGCATGCGTCGATTAAGTCTTTGCTGTAGCTTTCTTACGGCCTGAACCCATAGTGATCTTTTTGCCGCGCTTGGTGCGGGCATTGGTCTTGGTTCGTTGGCCGCGGACCGGCAAGCCGGATTTGTGACGCAGACCGCGGTAGGAATTGATTTCCTTGAGTCGCTTGATGTTGAGGCTGACTTCACGTTGGAGATCGCCTTCGACCCGTAATTTTTGTCTATGTATTCGCGCAAGGTCGTAACCTCGGCTTCTGTGAGTTCTTTCACGCGGGTATCAGCTTTGATCCCCGTGGCGGCCAGAATTTTCTGGCTCGTAGTGAGTCCGATTCCGAAAATATAGGTCAGAGCAATCTCTACCCGCTTGGTTTCGGGGACGTTAACACCTGAAATACGTACTGCCATGGTTTATCCTTGCCTCTGCTTATGACGAGGCTTTGCTGGACAAATCACCCGCACTACACCTTCTCGGCGCACTATCTTGCATTTTTCGCATCGTTTCTTGACGCTAGCGCTAACGGTCATGACGTGGTGGTCCTTCTCGTAACTTTAATTATCTGTGACGGTATGTGATACGGCCTTTGGACAGATCATACGGAGTCATCTCCAGTACGACACGGTCTCCAGGGATGATGCGGATGTAGTGCATCCTCATCTTGCCGGAAATGTGTCCAAGCACAACATGGCCGTTCTCGAGCTCTACCCTAAACAAAGCGTTCGGAAGAGTCTCCAGGATGGTCCCTTCGAGTTCGATTACTTCCTTTGTGGTTTTTTTGCCGGTTTGTTCGGCTGTTCTACGACGTCGTGTTGGCATATCAATGACTACAGTTGTTCATTATAGATACCAAACGCCTGATTGTAAAGAGTTTTTAGTATTGTTCATAAGATGTTGTGATCGCTTGGGCTTCCAATTGTTTAAGTGTTTCGAGGGCCACTGACACCACAATGAGTAAACTAGTACCACCGATGGTAAAAGTTTGGCTATTAGTGAGGAATTGGCCGATAAAAGGCAGGACCGCTACAATGGCGAGTCCAGTGGCTCCCGCCAGGGTAATGCGGTTGATTACCCGCTGGAGATACGACATGGTTTGGTTACCTGGTCGAATTCCCGGAATGAAGCCACCTTGTTTCTGGAGATTTTCTGCAATTTCTTTGGGGTTGAAGATCACTGAGGTATAGAAATAGGTAAAACCAACGACTAATACAAAGTACGATACGGCATATATCCAACCATTGGGCGAAAACCATTCGGACAAATTACGCGCAAGTCCCGCGACCCAGGGTGTGGTGGCGTTGTTCAGCACTTGGCTGAGCAATCCAGGAATAGATAAGAAGGCCAGGGCGAAGATGATGGGGATAACGCCGGCGGTAATGACTCTAATGGGTAGATGAGTATCGACACCAGCATAAACACGGTCACCGCGGGTCCGCTTGGCATAAGATACCGGAATGTTACGGGCACCTTCGTTGAGGATGACGATAAAGGCAATAACGGCGATAACCGCAGCTAAGAAACCAATGGCTGTCACGACCTTGGTTGGATCGCCTGATACCAAACTCGATAACTGGCCGACACTGGCGGGTAGACTGGCGACAATACCACAGAAAATAATGAGCGATATACCGTTACCAACCCCTTTTCAGTGATGATCTCACCTAACCACATCAGGAGCAGTGAACCAGCCGTTATAGTTGATATCAGCATAATCCAGCCGAGGAGGTTTGGTTTACCAATAACATCAACTCCTTGCATGCTGAGCGACGTTTGTTGAACCAAGAAGACCATACCGAAGGCTTGGGCGATAGCCAGTGGCAATGTCAACAATCTGGTGTACTGGTTGAGTTTACGACGGCCCATCTCACCCTCTTTTTGAGGGATTCAAGCTGTGGAATGACTTGGCTGAGTAACTGAATAATGATTGACGCGTTAATATATGGCCCCAGTCCCATCATGATGATGGAAAAGTTTTGGAGAGCGCCTCCGGAAAAGATATTGGCAAAACCGAGGATGGCGTTGGAGTTAAAGAGGGCGGTCAAAAATCGTGATAAGGCGGCATTGTCTGGTACCGGTACTGGAACGTGGGACAATAATCGAAAATAACCAGTAACGCTAGGACGACCAAAATCCGCCTTCTGATTTCGGGCGATTTATAGGCCTGTTTGAGATATGACATGTTCACGCTGATCTTCCCCTCCTAAGGTAGGTGACAAACGGCAGTTGTTTAGGCTGGACGGGTGGCTTTTTTGCTTGGTACCTTGATGGCCGGTACTAGCTCAATTGTAACACCCGCTTTGGTCGCAGCTGCCAAGGCCGAAGCACTGGCGGCTTGAACTTTGACCGTCAATTTCTTGGTGAGCTTACCTTCGCCAAGCAATTTGGTCGGTTTGAGAGCACTGGTGATGAGACCGGCTGCCCGTAAGGCATCGGCATCAACGACGGAACCATCAGCGAAACGCTCGAGGTCGTCTAAATTAACTGGTTGATACACGGTACGGTTTAAGGGTGAGAATCCGCGCTTTTTGGGCAAACGTTGGCTTAAGGGATTTTGACCACCCTCAAATCCGACTCGAACGCCGCCGCCGGTGCGTGAATTTTGACCTTTGGTACCACGACCGGCGGTTTTTCCATAACCAGATCCAATACCGCGACCGACGCGTTTGCGGTCGGGTGAGGCAGTGACATTTAATTCATGTACTTTCATGAGACTTTCTCTTTCGTTTTGGCGGCTTTGAGCTGCGACAAGGCTAGGGCGGTGGCATAAGCATTGTTTACTTTATTGCTTGAGCCCAGTGATTTGGTCAATAGGTCGTGGATGCCAGCAATTTCGACAACGTTACGTACGGCACCACCGGCGATAACGCCAGTACCGGCCGAGGCAGGTTTGAGTAAGACATGAGCACCAGCAAACCGCACTTCAATTTCATGGGGAATAGTATTGTCTTTGAGGGGGACTGTAATCATCTGGCTTTTGGCGGCCGCAACGGCTTTGGCAATAGAAGTCATAACTTCCCCGCCTTTTCCGACACCGACGCCGACACGGCCTTTGCCATCACCGACGACGACTGTAGCGCGGAAACGGAAACGACGACCACCTTTGACAACGCGGGCAACCCGGTCGATGGCAATCACCTTTTCTTCAAATTCTTTGGGCTGTTGTTCGATAGCCATAATTAAAACTCCAATCCGGCTTTACGTGCGGCAGTTGCTAAGGCATCGAGCCGGCCGTGATAAATGCGGCCATTGCGATCAAAGACGACTTTGGTGATCTTGTGAGATTTGGCGGCAGCAGCAATATGCTCACCAGTCCAGGCGGCTTTGGCAGTCAAGTTGCCTTTGGCGTCTGAACGGACGGTGGTCACGTACGCTAAAGTTTTGCCGTTCGAGTCGTCAATAAGCTGGGCAATGACATGGCGCAAGCTGATTTTGACCGACAACCTAGGACGGGCAGCGGTACCGATAACTCGAGCTCGGATGCGAGCGCGGCGGCGATTGAGTTGGGCGATAGTATGATTAATCATCGTGTTTTAACCTTTTGTAGCGGTTTTACCGGCCTTACGGCGGATCCGCTCCTCGACATATTTGATACCTTTACCCTTGTAAGGTTCCGGCTTCTTGAGATCGCGCAGGTTAGCTGCGGCTTGACCGACAAGTTGCTTATCGTGACCTGAGAGGGTAATGACGTTTTTCTCTATGGTAGCGGTGACACCGACCGGCAGCGTAAATATTACCGGATGCGAAAAACCGAGACTGAGAGTGATGGTGTTGCCGGCAACACTAGCCCGGTAACCGACACCGTTGATTTCAATGCTCGGGTAAATCCTTGGGAGACGCCGAGCACTAAATTGCTTACCAGGGTACGCATCAAACCATAGGATGATTGTGTTTCCGGATTCTCGACAGTTTTACTGAGAGTGAGGGTGTCGTTGGATTGCTCCAAGACGATACCGGGAAGCAAGTCGAGCTCCAGGCTACCTTTGGGTCCCGTGACTTTGAGGTGTTGTCCGGTCTGTTCGACCGAGACACCAGCGGGAATTGTAATTGGGGTACGTCAATGCGGCTCATCTTACCATACCTTACAGATTAATTCACCACCGAGGCCAGCTTTGCGGGCGTCACGTCCGGACATAATACCACCAGATGTCGAAACGATAACCATGCCGCGTCCACCTAAGACCAACGGAATGTTTTTGGCAGTAGTGTAGACACGACGACCAGGCTTGGAGATACGGATTAGTGATGTAATGGCATCGGGGTCGTCCGAGAGGGTGATCGACAATGACTTGAAGCTACCATCTTTGGCGACCGCTACATCGGTGACAAAGCGGTTACTTTTGAGGATTTTAGCCACCTGCTCTTTGAGCTTGGAATGGGGCATGACGATGGATTTTAATCCAGCCGTCTTGGCATTACGCAAGCGGGTCAGCAGGTCGGCGATGGGATCATTAAACATATCTTATCTCCTTTCCTACCAGCTCGCCTTAGTGACACCAGGAATTTGACCACGGGAAGCGTATTCCCGGAAGCATACCCGGCACAGGGCGAATTTACGAATGTAACCACGCGGACGACCACACATTTTACAACGGCGGACGATTCGAGTAGAAAACTTTGGTTTACGTTGGGCTTTGACGACAAGTGCTACGCGTGCCATTAGACAGTCCTCCTAAAGGAAATCCCATCAATTCAAGTAATCTTTTGGACTGCTCGGGTGTTTTAGCAGTAGTAACAATGTTTACCTGCAAACCATGTGACACGCCGACATCCTCGAAGGGAATCTGGGGAAAATGCTGTGATCGGTGATACCAAGGCTATAGTTGCCAAAGGCATCAAAAGCCGTGGCGGAGATGCCGCGGAAGTCTCGAATGCGGGGTAAAACAGCACCAACGAGTAGATCGAGAAAAGCTTCGGCGCGGGCGCCTCTGAGGGTTGTAGTAACTCCAACTTTGTTGCCTTCGCGCAATTTGAACGAGGCGATGCTCTTGCGGGCAATCGTGGTGACTGGATGTTGACCTGTGACTTTGGCGATTGTGTCCGCGGTGGTCTCAAGGTGTTTACTGTCTGAAACCGCTCGGCCGACGCCAGCACTAACTACGACCTTGCTGATGCGCGGAACTTGATGGGGGTTACGCAGATTGAACTCTTTGACGAGAGCTGGCACCACTTCTTTCTGATATTTTTCGCGGAAACGATTCATACTTACTTACCTTTTCCGGCAGTATCTGCGGTTGCAGACTTACTCGGTTTAGTTGATTTGGCTGGCTTCTTGCCAGCGGCTTGATGGTTCGGGCTGACTTTGAAAATGCGTTCTTTGGTGCCGTCGGCTGCAAATTGATAACCAATGCGTGCGGGCAAACCACTGGTGGGGTCGACGACCATGAGCTTGGAGGCATTGATGGGCTTAGCGATCTCGATGATGCCACCGCGCGGAACTTTGTTACTTGGCTTCGTGTGTCGTTTGACGATATTGATGCCTTCGATGACTACTTGGTTGGTACGAGGCAGAACGGTACTGATGGTACCGGTTTTGCCCTTGTCTTTACCGGTAATCACGGTCACTTTATCTCCTTTGGCGAGTTTCATGTTAGAGCACCTCCGGAGCTAAGGAAATAATCTTCATATAACCACCTTCGCGCAGTTCGCGGGCAATCGGTCAAAAATACGGGTGCCCCGTGGCTGGCCGGATTTGTCGATGAGAACGGCAGCATTTTCGTCGAACCGAATACTGGAGCCGTCAGCGCGCTTGGTTTCTTTGGTAGTGCGGACCACGACGGCACGAACAACGTCTTTTTCTTAACGTTGGCACCCGGCAAAGCGCTTTTGACACTGGCGGTGATGATATCACCTGCAGCTGCATAACGTCGGCGTGATCCACCCAGCACCTTGATACAGAGTAGGTCTTTGGCGCCCGAATTGTCGGCAACACGCAATCTGGTTTCTACCTGAATCATACCTGCTCCTCCAGATCTTTGGCTGTCAGTTTGCGGGCGACTGTCCAGCGTTTTTGGGCGCTTAAGGGCCTGGTTTCAGTAATCTCGACGGCATCGCCAACGTGACAGGCATTGCCTTCATCGTGGGCTTTGAAGCGAGTAGTTACTTTATATTTTTGCGATAGATCGGATGCTCTTTCACGAGCGCTACCGCTACCACAATGGTTTTGTCCATTTTGTCGGAGACGACTGTCCCCGGAGTGTGCGGATCATTTGACGGCCTCCTCAGTGCTGGCGATTGCTCGTTCGCGGGCGATAGTTAAGGCCCGGGCAATGGTCTTTTGTGACCAGCGATTACTTTAACGTTTTTGACTTCTTTGGTGCGGCTTTCAATCACGGCTGTAGCCAAACTTTGGCGTTCTTTGGTGATGGTTGAGTCCAGTTCTTTGTCAGTTAATTTAGATATTTCTGCGAATTTCATGGTTTACTCCTTGGCCTCAATTTCGGCTTCATGCTTGGCAATAAACCTGGTTTGAACTGGTAATTTGTGAGCGGCTAGGCGCATGGCTTCTTTGGCAATGTCTTCGGTAACGCCCGCCATCTCGAACATGATGCGACCGGGTCGAACTTTGGCGGCGTAGTGGTCGACAGAACCCTTACCGGAACCCATTCGAACTTCGGCTGGCTTCTTGGTAATCGGCACATCAGGAAAGATACGTATCCATATTTTGCCACCGCGCTTGATGTAGCGCGTCATGGCACGACGGGCAGCTTCGATCTGACGACTGGTGATGCGTTCGCCAGTTTCAGCTTTGAGGCCGAATTCGCCAAAGGCGATTTCGGTTCCCCGACTAGCAACGCCGTTCATGCGACCTTTTTGCGCTTTGCGGTATTTCGTTTTCTTGGGCATTAACATAGCTTACCTACTTTCGCTCCCCAAATTTGGTTCCTTTGTGGATCCAAACTTTTACACCGATAATACCAAAGGTTGTTTTGGCAATTGCATGCGAGAAATCAATATCGGCTCGCAAGGTATGAAGCGGTATACTCCCCTGACTAACTACTTCCCGGCGTGCCATTTCAGCACCATTTAAGCGACCAGCCACCATCACTTTGGCACCGAGAGCTCCATTTTTAAGTGCATTTTCGGCTGCCATTTTCATGGCACGACGAAATGATATACGGCGCTCAAGTTGACCAGCAATGTTTTCGGCTACCAATGTAGCATTGGTCTCAGGTTTTTTGACTTCTTCGATAGATACTTTGACTGGACTACCTACAAGTTTGGCAAGTGTAGATTTTAGATCTTCGGCGCCACTTCCGCCTCTTCCAATTACAATACCGGGTTTTGAAGTATGAATGGTGACCACAATTTGACCAGGTGACCGTTCAATATCTACGCGTGACACGCCGGCCCGCTTATTGAGCTTGGTGCTCAATGTTTTGCGAATCTTGAGATCTTGGATAAGAAATGTTGCGTATTCACGGTCGGCATACCATCGTGATTGCCAGTCATGGTCGACTTGCAAACGCATACTGCGAGGATTAATTTTTTGACCCATTATTTGGTCTCCTTGGTGTCGGTAGTACTGACGATAACCGTAATGTGGCTCGAGCGCTTCAAAATTCGATTGGCCATACCTTTTGATCGAGGTCGGGATCGCTTGAGTGATGGACCAGGTCCGATCAAGACGCTCTCAATCATGAGTTCGGCAGCGCGGGCACCGTGGTTGTTTTCGGCATTGGCGATAGCTGATGCTAGCACTTTGCCGACCGGATCGGCAGCACGCTTGTCGACGTTCAGTAGGATGCGTTGGGCTTCCAGGGCACGGTGTCCACGAATAAGTGCAGCGACCAATCCGGTTTTGCGTGCAGATGTTCCAACGAATTTAGCTGTAGCTTGCGTTTTCATTTAATCCTACTTGCCTTTCGCCAGTTTACCGCCATGATTCCTGAATTTTCTAGTAGGAGCAAACTCACCGAGCTTGTGGCCAACCATATTTTCGGACACAAATACCGGAATGTGCATACGACCATTATGAATAGCAATCGTATGACCGACCATTTCAGGACTGATTGTGGAACTGCGGGCCCAGGTCTTGAGAACAGACTTATCACCAGCAGGTTGGTCTATCACCCGCTTGATCAGTCTTTCGTCGACGTAGGGCCTTTTTTGAGTGAACGGCTCATTTAACGTCTCCTTCCTGGCCACGGCCACGGATTATCATTTGTGAAGTCGATTTACGGCGGCGAGTCTTGAGACCCAAGGCCGGCTTGCCCCACGGAGTCTTTTGACCATAACGATAAATAGAAGTAGCTTGGGCGCCTTCACCACCACCATGAGGGTGATCGACAGGGTTCATAGCCGAACCTCGAACTGCTGGTCGCCAACCGAGTCGGCGCTTACGTCCGGCTGTGCCGTACTTGATGTTCTGATGGGCTTCGTTGCCGACAGTACCAATGGTGGCCTGACAGTTTTCATTGATTAAACGGAAGCTCGCCAGAAGGTAGTTTAACCTGGACGAAGTGCTCACGAGTAGATTCTTTGGACACCAAAGAAGCTTTAGCACCAGCTGAGCGGGCGATTTGACCGCCCTTACCTAGCACCAGTTCGATATTGTAAATTTGAGTACCGGCGGGAATGTCTTTGAGGGCCAGGCGATTGCCGGTGCGAATTTGAGCGTCGGTACCGGAAGCGATCTTGTCGCCTACTTTCATGCCACTGCCAGCCAAGATATAGGCTAGTTTGACACCGTCAATGCGGACAAGGGCGATATGTGCCGAGCGGTTCGGATCGTACTCAAGGGCTTCGACGACGGCAGATTTGACATCCATGAATCGGAAATCAACCAATCGGTAATGACGCTTGACGCCACCACCGCGGTGACGAACCGTGATTTTACCTTGGTTGTTGCGACCAGAACCGGTTTTGGCAGCCACTAACAATTGCTTGGCTGGGCGCTTCTTGGATAGATGCTCAGTGTCGGCGGTGGTCATACCACGTCGGCCGGGAGTTGTTGGCTTATAAAGTTTAATTGCCATTACTTTGATCCCTCAAACAATTCAATTTTGCCTGATTTAAGCTTGACATAGGCTTTCTTGGTGTTGGTTTGGCGACCAAGTACTTGCTTGTAACGTTTGAGTTTGCCTTTGGCAATGACGATATTCACATCTGAAACTTTGACTTTGAAAGCGGCTTCGATGGCTTTGGTGATTTCAATTTTGTTGGTACTGGTTGGTACTTCAAAGACGAAGATACCTTGCTCAGCTAAGCTGATAGCTTTTTCCGAAATCTTGGGTGTCAGAATCAAGTGACTCATGAGGTGGCCTCAGCTTTCTTCTCGCCCAACCATTGGTTCACTTCCGCGAGTGCATCAGTCGTAAACAATAAGTGATCGGCGTTCATGATGGTGTATACATTGAGGTAATTGGCTGTTACGAGCGACAGCCCGGCGATATTGCGAGTAGCACGATCGAGAATATCATTTTTAGTGGGTACGATAATTACTACTTTGCCTTCAAGGCCGAGTTTAGACAGCAACGCAACTGTGGATTTAACTTTACCTTCAGCAGGAGCAAATGCTTCAATCACTTTGATCGTGCCATCGGCAGCGCGCAAACTCAAGGCGTGGCGTAAGGCTGTACGCTTCATGCGGACTGGTAAGGCTAAGGTGAAGTTTTGATTGCCAGTGGGGCCAAAAACCACACCACCACCACGCCAGTTTGGTACCCGAATCGAACCAACCCGAGCTCGGCCGGTGCCTTTTTGCTTCCATGGTTTTTTACCGCCACCAGCAACTTGACCCCGACGGAGGGTTACGGCTGAACCACTGCGACCATTGGCCATAAACGTGCGATAAGCTTGGCCGACGAGTTGTTCATTGGCGGTCTGACCAAACACTTGATCGTTGAGCTTGGTTTTGGCATCTTTGGTGACGCCGGTGGCCGAGAAAGTAATAACCGAATGCATTAGACGACTCCTTTGAGACTGACAAGACCGCGCTTGGGACCAGGTACAGCACCGCTAACACCGAGGATACCGAGTGCGCTATCGATGACGGCTACTTTTAGACCTTTGACCGTCACTTGCTCATGACCCATACGACCAGCCATTTTCATGCCCTTGAAGACATGCTCTGGATAACCAGAACCGATGGAACCAGGTGCCCGGTAATTGTGTGAACCATGGGTTTTGGGTCCACGGCTGAAGTTGTGTCGCTTGATGGTTCCGGCAAAACCTTTGCCCTTGGAGATACCAGTTACTTCGATATTGTCACCGACTTCAAAAGTTGAAACATCGAGCTTTTGGCCAACTGTGAGCTCGAGGGCGGCATCAGCGGCAGCGGTGAGGTCTTTAACTCTGGGGTGATTAGGGTTTACAGCTGCAACTCTAAATTCGCGCAGGGTACGGGCGTTGCTACCAGCGGCTTTGAGATGACCAGCTTGAGGCTTGGCTTGACGTTTGGCTTCACCAAAACCTAATTGAATGGCATTGTAGCCGTCTGATTCGAGTGTTTTAACCTGGGTGACGGTACAGGGACCGGCTTGTATAAGAGTGACACGCATAACACTGCCGTCCTGAGCGAACAGCTGAGTCATTCCGAGTTTGGTACCGAGCAATGCCTTCAAAGGAGTTGTCCTTTTACATAATTAATATCTAGCTCACGCCGGTTTCTGAATCTGGGTCAAGAATGCTGAATTAGCCATGAATCCCATCAGACCTGGACATGCCTAGATGTAAATACCAGGACATCATAGCTTATCTGGTGCCTCGGTGTCAACATTTTTAACTCGAGCGTCTAGCATTGGCTTGACCGATGATTTATAGTGGTGGCCTATGAAGATTTTGACTCCTACCCAATTAGGTAAAGCTGCGTTTCAAAAGTATGTTGACTGGCGTCGGGGTAACCGGCCAGCCGAAAAACGATGTTATAAAACGACAGATACAATTCTGTTAACCTTTGATGATTATGCATCAGCCGATCAGACGAACCGTCTCATCGATATCTTGGCAGCTGCCAAGGTGCGGGCGATGTTTTTCTTCCAGGGAGATTGGGCAATTGATCATTCTGATCTAATTGAGCAATTTCGTGAAGCAGGTCACATAATTGGTAATCATACGTTTAGTCACCAAGATCTACGGACACTCACCGACGAGCAAGTGACGAGCGAAGTTAATCGCCAGCCAGTGGCTCAACCTTGGTTTCGACCACCTTACGGGAGTTATGACCGGCGGGTGCGCTCTATTTTGGCTGGTTTAGGATATGTAATTTGTTATTGGTCGGTTGATAGTTATGACTGGGCAGAAGGTGCTACGAGTAAGTCGATATTTGACCGAGTGACATCGCGCCTTCATCCTGGCGCTGTCATCCTATTGCATGCCCACCGTGACGCCACTATTGAAATACTGCCAGAATTGATCGCCGAAATTCGTCGACAAGGTTACCAGCTGGATACGTTTAGTGATCCTGCTTGGAGCCCAAAGGCGTAAAAACGCCAACGAGCACGCCCCAACCGAATACTAGATGGTGAATAATCAAAGTGAATGATCGGTTCTTGAGTAACGGGACGGCCAAAAATAACAAGTACCATGGCCACACAATAGCTATGGGTAGTCCGACAATATACAACGGATAGATCCACACATGCGGTTCTTTGAGTAGTAATTGTCGCCAGCGGCGTTTGATGTGTTTTTTGTGGATAATAGCGCGTGACCGACCATAGCGGAAAGCGCGCCGAAACTGCTCGTCTGTCGGACCCCAATCATGCGAGACCGCGACGCGCGGGTCAGAACAAATGGCAAACCCGGCATCTTTGGCCCGCCAGAAGAAATCAACATCTTCGCCATAGGCCAAATTGGTGTCAAATCCGGTAATTTTGGCAATGACAGCGCGAGTTAAGCCAACGCTGACAGTTGTACAATCGTCGACATAGCCTTTTTCGGCCCTACCTGGAATGTAACGAACTAGGTTTTTAGCATTGGTGTCATGGACAGGACCGCAGACAATATCTTCACCCGCCTCGAGGTTTTCGAGAATAGCGGTGAGCCAACCTTCAACCGGTTGACAACTCGAGTCTAAAAAGATGAGATATTTTCCGGTAGCAAGTTCAAGTGCTCGATTACGTTGCTCGGGAATAGTGATGTGCTTGCCGTGTTGCTTAAAGTATTCCCACACGACATCAGGATATTCCTGGCGAATATGTGCCAATGTGGATGGTGCGGAGGCATCAACAACAATTAATTGGGCACCAACTGATTGAGCCTGAGGCACTGTGAGGGCTAGAGTTTCGGCAACTCCGGGATCATCTTTGACGATAATCATAATTGAGGCTATGGGGCGATTCGACATAGCCTCGATATTAGCCGAACCATGCCTGAATAAGCAAGCTAATCGTTTTGGATTCACTCGTGATTGTTAGCCCAAGAATGGGGGTAGGTTCACAAAGAAACCGGCACCCATGAGACCGACGACGGCCGCCATGAGCATGACAGCGTATTCGACTTTGCGGTCAATGGCAAAGTGATCTTTTTGAGCGATGATAAGACCGATAACAAGTCCCAAGGGAAATACAACATAGCCATTGTATTTAATCCAGATCATACCAAGTACGAGATAGATGAGTAGTTTTAAGAAATAGGCGTCGTCGGTTTCGCCGGGTTTGAATGTACGTTTATTTTTGGTTGCCATAATACGTAGTAGTATAAACCGCCGCGGTTGTTCAACGCAAATTACTTATGCTTCTTTGGTGCTTTGGGTGGTGGTGGATTAGAAGGATTATCAGATGGTACAAACCGGCTACCTTTTAATTCTGTTGGTAGAAAACCATCGGGGTGAATATAGCCCGCTTGCCAGTTATAGCCTTCGCCATAGCCAATATCCCTCATCAGTTTGGTCGAAGCATTGCGTAAATGGAGAGGTACCTCGGCATGGGGATGGGCAGCGAGGGCGGCTTCGGCACGACCAAGGGCGTCATAAGCGCGGCGGTCTTTGGGGCTTTGGCTAAGGCGATCGTGGCATGAGCCAAGGTGATGCGGCCTTCAGGTAAGCCAATGCGCTCGATCGTTTGGGCAGTACTGATTGCCAAAGTTAGCGCGCCGGAACTCGCGAGTCCAATATCTTCGGAGGCAAATATGACGAGACGTCGGGCGATGAAACGAGGGTCTTCACCACCGGCGAGCATGCGCACAAGATAGTAAAGGGCTGCATCGGCGTCACCACCGCGCATTGATTTGATGTAGGCCGAGATAAAATTGTAGTGGTATTCACCGGATTTATCGTATTTGGCGCCAATTCTACCTAAGGCTTGCCGCGCGTGCTCACGCGAAATTTGGTCAGTAGTCAAAGCAGCTGCTGATTCAAGGGCACCCAGGGCAATGCGCGCATCACCACCGGCTTGCTCAGCTAAAAACTCGGCAGCGTCTGCGGCGAGCGATTTGCCGGTCAATTGGTCAACGGCGCGTTGTAAAATGACAGCGATTTCGGTTGGCGTCAGAGCTGATAATGTGACAACTCGGGTGCGTGAAAGGAGTGGGCCGATTACCTCAAAGGAGGGGTTTTCGGTGGTGGCGCCGATGAGTACGATGGTGCCATTTTCGAGGTGAGGTAGAAAGGCGTCTTGCTGGGCTTTGTTGAAGCGATGGATTTCATCGACGAACAATAGAGTTGTTTCGCCCATTGATCTTCGACGAGAAGCTTGTTCGATGACTTTTTTGACATCGGCAATACCGCTCGTAACAGCCGATAGTTCGGTGAAGGCCGCACCTGAGCGGGCTGCTATCAGTCGGGCAAGCGTCGTTTTGCCACTTCCTGGAGGCCCCCATAAAATGAGCGATGTCAGCGGTGCGCCATGTAAAATACCATGAACAACGGTACCAGGACCAACAGCTGGAACTTGACCAACGTATTCATCTGGTGTGGCCGGCCTGAGTCTATCGGCCAGCGGCCGGGGTGCTTGAGAATCAAACAGAGTAGCTGGATTAGAGGTCATACACCTTGATGTCGTGGGATGCCAGGTAAGCCAGCTTCAAATGTGAACCTACTATAGTGGGCCAACGCAGTCTGGTAGCGGTAAAACATTCTTTAGCTAAACTCGTGAGAGCAGCTTTATCAAGTTGGTCCACCGGACGGTTAGCTAAGAGCTTTTGGGCAACGGCTTTATCTCCGGCTAGAGCAACACCAACATCTATACTGACGAGGTCAAAATTGGATTTACTATCGAAATAGTACATTTTGGGTGCTGTCACGTGACGTAGTGGCTCAACGCCGGCGACAATTATTTCAGTATGGCCATGGTAGGACGCCATGTTCGGCACAATCTTTAATGTAAGCTTGGCATGAATGTAATGAGCGACGGTACTGGCATGTTCATGTTCGCCGAGACTATCGAGGTGCGAGTCAAAAATAAGCGGTTCAATGACCGAGCGGTCACCGATAATACCAATGACGGTACGATTGCGCATGAGGTCAAAGCGACTTCTGGGGGTATTGCCGTCAGGTCCTTGATCAAGACCGACGACGAGTTCTTTTCCGTTACTGAATGCGAGTCCGAGAGGCATAGAGCTGTACGAGCCCTCCTTATCTAGACTGTATTGTAACGCGCTTGGCGGACGGCGGCTAGAGCACCATCAAGGGCGGCTGCGAGCGGATCATCCAATAATCTGATTTCTGAGATCAGTTTGGCAGTTACAAATTCGGCATCAATTGTCTGCCCAGAATTTTTGGCATTGTAAGCGAGCACTTCGAGATGGTTGGCTTGTTCGAGCCAATAATAGGCCAAGGCTATTTGATTGAGCTCAGTTGGGTTTAAAAGACCTGTTAATTGTCCTGTACCTAGCGCGGCTGGCCAATAGGCTAAGACATAGCCAAGTCGGGCAACGAGCCCTGTGCTGCCTTTGCGGGAGTTGAGTAACGCTTGGTTTTCGAGTAACTCTTTTTCGAGTTGATCGAGCGAAGTAGGATTGATGGTGGTGGGGGCAGTTGACGTATATCCAGCTGCGACTGTGGGCTGACTATTGCGCCAAGCCACATACCAACTTATGAGCCATAATCCTAAAGTAAGTACAATAATGGCACCAAGAAGCCACCACCAGGTGGCATTTGTCCAAATACCATCGGTTGGCAGGGACTCGCCAGATAGCCAGCCGAGCCGGCCGGTCAAGTACCCTAGCACCATTAAGATGGCCAAAGAGATGGCATAGGGAATAGATGTGCGGATGTTCTGATTCACGGCGCTAATTGTAGACAACGAATGCTAATCTGTCCAGCAGTTATTGCATTTTATGTCAAATATGTCATAAAATGCCTGACAGTCGTTACTCCCCTCTCTTGCAGACTTTGGAGTTGATAGACGTGTTCATTCACATATGCTGGCGTCCACTTCTCGTTGCACTCTTTGGTGTGGCATTCTTTCTTGGTGGTGTTACTCAGCCTGCTGCCGCCGTCACAACCGGTACACAGTCACATAGCCAAGGTGTATGGGGTTCCGTATACTCGCAAAACAGCGTTGTTCTGGCTGAAGAAACTATTGAGTATCATAAGCTCAACCGTACCAGTGATTTGGGCATCATCGTTCGTAGCGAATCGTCTTGGAAGGCAACAGTTAAGACTGCCTTACCGAAAATAAAGGCTGCCGGTATAACGTCACATGCAATCGTTTTACCCCCGACCGAAGCACCTACAAGGAAACGTTGTCAATCGACGAAGTATTTTGGCGGTAATTACGGCCAACTCATTCACCGCCTGGGCACGACGTCCGGTGTTGGCGATGTGATTGTTGACGATTTTATGGCAAATGTTCGACCGTATAGTCGAAAAGGGTGTAAGGGTTTTACGACTACCCAATTTAACTCCTGGAATACTGATTTAGCCAAGCATGATAGTCGCGTAATGGCCGTGGTGTACCCGCGCGACGTCAGTAAAAAATCAACGTTACGAGCTATTGATACAAAGGATAACGCAGTTATCCTGGCCTATAACAAATTGCGCTCAACTGATGTTGGAGCGCCGGTGCGACAGCTTCATTACAGCTCAGGCAAGCGCGTGCCTTAGATAAGAGATACTCATGGGTTATTGGTGTTTGGGAATATAAACCGCCGTTGCCGAGCTTGAAGTAACTACAGTCCACATTGTCCGTTCCCCTGCCCCGAGTACATGTTGCTCGGGGGCCAAACTATGTCTAGGTGGGAACTTGAGCGCCTTCGCGGGCTTTATTGGCCCATTCATCGGCTAGTTCATTGCCGGGATCGTCGTTGTGAGCCCGCACCCAAGCTAGTTTGGCTTGTGATTCTTGATATAGCGCATATATTTCCTGGACGATTTCGAGGTTTTGATAGGTCCGCCAGCTTTCTTCCAGCCCTTTTTCTCCCAGCCGGGAGCCCATTTGGTGATGACATTAATCCAGAACTCGCTATCGGTATGAATGATGCAGGGTGAACCAGCGGCATCTTTGAGGGCGGCGATGAGTGCCATGCCTTCCATACGGATATTGGTGCTATCTGGGTCTAGACCCAGCACGTGAGGTTTCATGTCGCGAATAACGGCATAACCGCCGGGGCCGGGATTGGGTACGCAGCTGCCGTCGGTGTAGTAGATGGTGGGTTTTGTCATGGTTTATATGATAGCAATTTTTAATGCCGAGATCGCTATCTGAAAACGTTATTATCTATTTTTGATAAATAGATAATTTATGTTTTAAGGGTGATGATATGGTAATTTGCCAATAAGTAAAAACCCCGCCGGAGCGGAGTTTTGTGATTACATTTGATTTCGATGTCGACGCCGGCGGGAAGGTTGAGGTTCATGAGAGCGTCGATGGTTTTGGGGTGGGCTCGGTGAGGTCGATGAGCCGCTTGTGAGTGCGCATCTCGAACTGCTCACGGGCATCTTTGTAGATGTGTGGGCTGCGCAAGACAGTGAGGCTATTCTTCTCGGTTGGGAGAGGAATGGGTCCAGCTACGTGGGCGCCGGTGCGGATGGCGGTGTCAATTATCTGCTTGGCGGACTGGTCAATTACCTTGGAATCGTAAGCCTTGAGGCGAATACGAATACGTTGCTTTTCGGGGCTTTGGTCTCGGCGGTTGCCATGGGTAGGTACTATCTCTCGATAAATTAATATAGTGGTGAGCCACACTCACGTGGTTTCTTGCTGATTTAAGCACAACAATACTATTTCTGTCAAATTTAGTTATCAAAAAAGACCCCGATTGGGGTCTTTTTGTGGCTATAGAGCTAATTCTTGAATCGTCTCTACTTGATGATTTTAGTCACTACGCCAGCACCAACGGTACGACCGCCTTCGCGGATAGCGAAGCGCAGGCCTTCTTCCATGGCGATAGGAGCAATGAGTTCTACTTTCATCTTAATTTCATCGCCGGGCATCACCATCTCGACACCTTCGGGGAGGGTGACCGATCCGGTAACGTCGGTAGTACGGACGTAGAACTGAGGCTTGTAACCCTTGAAAAATGGGGTGTGGCGGCCACCTTCATCTTTGTTTAGTACGTATACCTGGGCGTCGAATTCAGTGTGCGGAGTCACAGTGCCGGGCTTAGCCAAGACTTGCCCGCGCTCGATGTCGGTACGCTCAATACCGCGGAGCAGGGCGCCAACGTTGTCACCGGCTTGGGCGTCGGGGAGCAATTTCTTGAACATTTCCACGCCGGTAACGACGGTTTTCCTGGTGGGACGAATTCCGACAATTTCAACTTCATCGTTGACCTTGATGACACCCTGGTCAATACGACCGGTGGCAACAGTACCACGGCCCTTGATCGAAAATACGTCTTCGATAGCCATCAAGAACGGTTTTTCAATTTCGCGCTTGGGTTCGGGGAAGAAGTCGTCCATCGCTTTGACGAGGTCCAAAATGGACTGCTCGTTTTCGGCGTCGCCTTCGAGGGCTTTGAGGGCAGAACCTTTAATGATAGGACAATTCTCGTCGAACTCGTTTTGGCGAGCAATTCGCGGATTTCCATTTCAACCAATTCGGCGAGCTCGGGGTCGGCCATATCCATCTTGTTCATGTAGACAAGAATAGAAGGCACACCGACCTGGCGGGCCAACAGAATGTGCTCGCGGGTCTGAGGCATGGGGCCATCAGCAGCCGATACAACCAACACGGCGCCGTCAATCTGAGCAGCACCCGTGATCATGTTCTTGACGTAGTCAGCGTGACCAGGCATATCAACGTGAGCGTAGTGACGCTTCTCTGACTCATACTCCTGGTGACTGGTAGCAATCGTGATGCCACGCTGGCGCTCTTCGGGAGCGTTGTCGATTTGGTCGTAAGCGACCGGCTTGTTAATGTCTGAAGGCATCTTTTTGGCTAATACCGATGTAATAGCAGCAGTCAATGTGGTCTTGCCATGGTCGACGTGACCCATAGTACCAACATTGAGGTGCGGTTTGTTGCGCTGGAATGTTTCAGCCATACAATCTCCTTAAAAACTTATTAGTTCGTCCCACGCCCCACTCAGGCGTGGGAATGCGAGTCAACATAAAAATATTGCCCGCATTGGACGTAGGTATTATAGGGCTTTAGGAACCTCCTTGTAAAGTACAATACACTGATCGCCATTGTGCTTAACAAGATGAATTAAAGCCAATACAGCTAATATTTGGCTTTATGGTGCCCATGCAGACAGTACTATCGATAAATCAAATACGTCGACCGTTCCGTTGGCGTTGAGATCCGCTTTGTTATTTATCTGGCTCCAGGAACTGAGTAGAATAGACAAATCGAAGACGTTGATTTTACCATCAACATTTAGATCGGCTTCGTTTGGAGTTGGTGTAATAGCTGGGCTAGGTGAGCCAGTTAGTATAGGCGAAGTGGTCGGTAATGAATCATCAATATAACCTGGGCTGACATAATCTAAACCGACGTTTGTTGGATTAACGAATGATTCAGTTGGGGCATCTAGTGACAATCCGGCCTTAGTGCCATTTGCACCCAAAGTATAGACTGCGTTGGGGGAACCGTAGAGTTTTACATTAGACATATTGATCTGGTTAGATGTGGGGTTGGCATCAAATATAGTCCATCCGGCATTTCCGATATGTTCGATGTCAATGTTTCGAAAATCCCACTGTCCATTGGCACCGTCTTGAAGCATAAATGCCTGATAGGTGGTACCTCCTGAGAGCCGGTCGATCCGCATTTGACTTGGTCCACCGCCCCAAGTTTGAATGAAATCACAATGGTGAGTGGAGTATCCGCAATTTCCATTAAGTGTATCAAAGTGGACATTCTGGATCTGAACGATACCGGTAACGCGCTGAAATTGAAATCCTTCTCCCAGATTTGGCCCAACAACGTCTATACCCTCGATGTGCAATATCCCGGTTTGTCCAGTAAAACGAATTAGTCCGTTCGTATTTCCTTGCGCCGACAGTTTACCGCCGATGATGACAACGTTTCGACCGCCATTGACCGACATGTTGGCAGTGCCGGTACCAGTATTCATGACAGAATTTGGAAGAACTATGCGATAGTCTTTAGTAGAATCGAGTTTGAAATCGTTGTTAGTCTCAGTAGCGTAGAGGATCGTTGGATTTTCCAGTATTGGCGGTGCCCAAGTCAACTTATCTTGCAGCACTGTTGCTTTAGCGGATAGTAGAATTACTGTTAACACACTGCTTATTAAGCTAATTCCGATGACTAGCTTGATTTTTAAATTGCTACTCATTGGGTTGCGAGTCTGAAGTATCATTTGATGTGGCCGAGATAGATACCAACAAGCATGAGCGCAGTAATACTTTGCCCGTTGGTAATACTGCCATCTTTGACAAAGGTTGACGGCGGCATGCCAGGTCACGAATTTGGTATCTTGAGGATTATCAGATGAGTGCAGTGCGGGTGGTGACACTGCATTGAGACCTTGTGCGACGTAAATGAGCGTGTATTCGGGTGTACGACCCATAAATGGGTGAGTTTGTTGGGGTAATAATTGCCAATGCTCTGCCAGGAACCCGGCCTCTTCGGCCAGTTCACGCTTCGCCATGTCGAGAGGATCTTGACCGTCTGTTGAGCCACCGGGAATCTCCCAAGATTGGCCATTGATCATATAACGGTTTTGACTGACTAACGCTAGCTTTTGGCGGCTATCTAAGGCTACGATCATGACGCTAGGTGGACTTTCAACCCAAGCATAAACACCCGCTTGACCATCAGGCCGAATGACATTATCTTCGCGCAGACTAAAGTAGTTATTTTCATAAACGATTTTACTGCTAATACGTTGCCATTGGTTCATGGCGCCATTATATAGCATAAGCGGTCCAGCAGGTAGATACCCGCTGGACCGCTGGATGTCATAACGACTTAGTGCCCGTTTCGCTTCACTTTTTCCGTTTGGCTTTATATGGTTGGGTTCTGGGTGGTTCGGACTTTGGTGTGTTAATTTCGTTATCGACTTTGATGGCAATGTCCGATGGTTGGCTCGCAAGTGTTTTGACGACTGATTGTGTTACTTCAACGTTGAATCGGCGCGCAACTCGGTATTTGTTTGGTGCCACTTCATACACGGTCACACCTGGGCATTGTTGGTTTGTGCCTTGCAACTTTACCCATAATATTTGCCCGGTGAACCTCTGCATGACCGCGCGCACTATCGCATAAATACCATTATTTGGTTCATTGTGAGCTGGATTTGGAGCAAATTCATATATTCCTTGCGGCCAAAATTGTCGCAGACGATCTGGCAACTTTAGTTCTACATTGATTTTGCCACAACTTTCGTGACTGTATTCGATGCAAACGCCAACAGTATCTGTCATTACTGCTCCTGTTCGGGTTCGATTCTAGGTGTAGTGTAAAGGAGCTCAAGACCAAGGCTTCTGTGTATTCAGTGACGAAGCTAGTCTTTTTCGCGTTGGATTTGGCCATAATCTCTTCGGCTACCTGACGTGGAACTTCCTCATAATGATCAAATTCCATCGAGTTGGCAGCTCGCCCTTGTGTCATAGACCGAAGGGTTGTAGTGTAACCAAACATCTCGGCTAGTGGTACAAAAGCATCAATGATCTTGGCACCTGAGCGGTCTTCCATCTTTTCAATGCGCCCACGTTTTGAGTTTAGGTCGCCAATGACATCACCCATAAACTCTTCTGGAGTCGTAACCTCGACCTTCATAATTGGTTCAAGAATGATAGGATCAGCTTTGCGGGCGGCGGCCTGGAAGGCCATAGACCCAGCTACTTTGAATGCCATTTCATTCGAGTCCACATCGTGATATGAACCGTCGTAGAGTCGAGCTTTGATATCTACCATTGGGAATCCAGCGGAAACTCCGTTTTGCATGGCTTCTTTGACGCCTTCTTCTGTTGGCTTGATGTACTCGCGAGGCACGATGCCACCAACTATGCCGTTTTCGAACTCAAAACCACCGCCAGGTTCGAGTGGCGTTAGTTCTACCCAGACATCTCCGTACTGACCGCGACCACCAGATTGGCGCACGAATTTGCCTTGAGCTTGAGCGCTCTTTTTGATAGTTTCGCGGTAAGCCACTTGGGGTTTGCCGACATTGGCTTCTACTTTGAATTCGCGTTTCATACGGTCAACGAGAATGTCGAAATGCAACTCGCCCATGCCTTCCAGAATGGTCTGGGCGGTTTGATCATCGGTGTGTACGCGAAATGTCGGGTCTTCTTCGGCTAAGCGCTGGAGAGCGTTCCCCATTTCTCCTGGTCCGACTTGGTCTTTGGCTCAACTGCGATAGAGATTACCGGCTCCGGGAAGGTGATACTTTCGAGGATTACTGGGTGATCGAGATTGGTCAGCGTGTGGCCAGTGGTAGTCCCTTTGAGTCCAACAGCAGCGGCTATTTCGCCTGCAGAAACTTCTTGAACTTCTTCACGGGAGTTGGCGTGCATAAGTACAAGACGGCCGATGCGCTCTTTTTCGCCAGTTGAGGCATTGAGTATGTATGATCCGCTCTTAATCACACCAGAATAGACGCGGAAGAAGGCTAATTTACCAATGAAGGGATCCGTGGCAATTTTGAAGGCTAAGGCGCTAAATGGCTCTTCGTCTGCTGGTTTGCGCTCGAGCTCTTCTCCAGTTTTCGGGTCGGTACCCCAGACCGAACCAACATCGAGTGGGTTTGGCAGAAAATCAACCATGGCGTCTAGAAGTTTTTCGACGATGACACCGCGACCATCTCCACCGGTAACGGCAAAACTGACCTGAAAGCACACTTTTGCGAATGGCACTCTTGAGTTCATCAATGGTGAGTTCGTGGCCTTCGAGGTACTTTTTCCATGAGCGCATCATCGGCTTCAACGGCGGCTTCAACCAAGTGCTGGCGGTAATTTTTGGCCTTTTCGAGCATATCTGCTGGTATGTCACCTTCAATCAACTCGTGGTCGTGATATTCCTTGTAGGTGTAGGCCTTCATTTCGATGAGGTCGATTACACCATTGATGGTTTGCTCAAAGCCGATTGGTAGATGGATGGCGTACGCGCGCTTTGAAAGGCGCTCATGAATAGACTCGAGTGACTTGTAGAAATCGCCGCCGGTTTGGTTAATCTTGTTTATGAAACAGATGCGCGGCACACCATATTTGTCAGCTTGGCGCCATACGGTTTCAGACTGTGGTTCGACACCCATTTTGCCATCGAAGACGGTAACTGCGC
This sequence comes from bacterium, assembly GCA_016699105.1. GTDB lineage: Bacteria > Patescibacteriota > Saccharimonadia > UBA4664 > UBA4664. Next base: position 921,613 of record CP064960.1, read on the forward strand.
CGTCTAGTACGCGCAAAGATCGTTCAACCTCGACTGTGAAGTCAATATGGCCAGGAGTATCAATGATGTTTATGCGCTTGTTTTTCCAAAAACAGGTAGTGGCAGCGGAAGTAATAGTAATGCCGCGCTCTCGTTCTTGCTCCATCCAGTCCATGGTTGCTTCGCCCTGGTGAACTTCTCCGATTTTGTGGGTTTTCCGGTGCGGTACAAAATACCCTCGGTCGTAGTGGTTTTACCGGCATCAATGTGGGCAATAATGCCGATATTCCGGGTGTTTTCGAGCGAGTATTGACGAGCCATGGGGTATTTAGAATCCTTATATAATTATAATATGTCCTACACGAAAAAAGCGTGCCAGGCACAAACTTGTTTGTATTATACAAGTTATCTACTTGGCTAATCAAGTGCTTTATGGTATTATCTGGGGCGTTTAGAACCTACACAATCGAGATGAAAGCAGGATTAGCTATGGGCATGTGGGATAACCGGTCGGAACGCCGCCTTCCTCCTTGGAGGCCGGATAAGCCGACAAAGGTGTCGAAAGGCAGAAGTAAACCGTCTCCTTGGGTTACAAGAGTATTTAAAGATAGTAATCCTGATCAGAAAGCAAACGATAAGAGAACGAAGCAGTAGTCGCGTGACGTAGAGACAAAGAGATTACGCAAAGTTATCGTGCGAGAATATCTCGCTTACTTAATAGAGAGGCTTATCATGTCTGGTGGCAATAAGCGAAAGTCTGTCATCAATGTTGACTACAAAGACACGCCAACTGGTCCGGTTTATGTAGGCCGAAAACGGCGAGACAATCGTAAAATCAGGAAACTTGCCGAAGCACACAATCGACCAATTGCAGTGGTTGTCGTAACAGTCCTCCGTAGTAATGGTTCTTCGATTCAATTGGCTGCGACGCGCGAAAAAGACTACAGAACATTGCGCGATGGAAATATATCCAATCGCAAGTCACGCTAAGCATCAGCAAACAATTCTCGTAATCGCTCCACAAGCCCGCTACGCCTTTCCGGCGTAGCGGGCCTTCTTTATGCCTTATTTACGGACGTCGCAATTTCAGCAGCTAGATTATTAAAACCTGATACTGTCATACATACTACAACATCACCAGATTGTACTTTGGCTAAAATGTAATCTATGATTTGCGCTCGCGTATTGAAAAATCTAGCGGTTTGTCCTACAACATTAGCGACATCGGCTCCCGATACTGTATGTGTAATGTCGGTTTCACGGGCGCTCTCTATATCGGTAATAATGACATCGTTGGCGTCTTTGAAGGCAGTCGCATAGCCATCGAGCAAGGCGGCAGTGCGGGAGAAAGTATGCGGGCGGAATATGGCGATAATTCGTCGGTACCGGTAATGCAATCGGGCGGCCTCAATGTAGCTGCTACTTCAGTGGGATGGTGAGCATAGTCATCGATAACTGTGATAGCATCACTAGCTGTCGTTAGCCGATTGAAACGGCGGTAAGATCCCCGGAAGTCAGCGGCTCCATTTATAACTTGTCCCAGATCAAGACCTTCTTTGAGTACTGCAGCAATGGCTGCTAGTGAATTGAGTACGTTGTGTCGACCAAATATCGGCAAAGCCACTTTACCCAAGACATTGCCGTATGCAACAACGTCAAATTCGATGCCAGCCGGTAAATAGGCTATGTTTCTAGCCTGGTAGTCACCGTCATGAAATCCATAGGTAATAACGTCGCAGGGTGATGATTGCGCGACACTGACGGCCGTGGCACTTTCAGCACAAACTATGAGTCGCCCAGTTGTGGGCATTAATTTTACTATTTGAGTAAATCGCTCAATCACGGCGGTTTCGTCGGCAAAAAGTCCGGATGATCCATTTCAATGTTAGTAATGATGAGGGTATTAGGGTGGTAGTATTGGATCTTCGATTTATCTTCGAGAGGGCTGGCGCGGTACTCATCGCCTTCGATCACCACTGTTTTGGCGTTCGTTAACCGCACGCTGGAATCAAAATTAAAGGGCTGAATGCCAATAGCAAAATCGGGCTGGCGACCGGCACTTTCGAGCAACCAGGCAATGAGTGAGCTAGTTGTGGTTTTACCGTGGGTGCCACTTACAGATATAACTTGGGCGGATGCCGTGATTTCTCCGAGCAATTGCGCCCAGGATTTTACTGGAATCTGATGCTCGGCGGCAGCTAATATTACCGGAGCGTCTGGCGACACATGAGCGCCAGTGACGATGACGGCGTCAACTCCTGATAATTGTTTGGCGTCAAACTGCCGGCTCCATTTGATATGCTGTTCGTCGAGCCAAGTAGCTCCCGGATCGGCACCACTGGGATCATACCCTGATACTTGGTATCCAAGATCACGTACGGCCCGAGCCATTCCGCGCATAGTGTGACCAGTGATCCCGACGAAGAACAAGTGTTTCATAGGGTCGATTGTACCACGTGTTAGGTGCCTCGATTGTCGTATAAATCCGGCAGTTCTTTAAGTTTTTCAAAGGATTCTAGATCTTTCCAGAATTGGGAACCAATGAATTTGGCGTTTGATTTGGGTATGAGCTTGATTGCATCAGGTAAGAAATAGAGATCTTCGGATATTTTTTCGCCATTATCGAGATGCGGAGCTTGTTGACTGATTTGGTCCCAGGCGACGAAGGTGTAAATCAAACGGTCAATTTTAGGGTCTGGTTGCTTGCACTCAATCAAGTGCCAACGGGCGAAAGACCGTCCGGTTTCTTCGAGTACTTCACGCTTGGCAGCATCTAATTCGGATTCGGATTCCACGTCGTGTCGGCCTGAAGGTAAGTCGTAGTAAAAGTTTGTGCCTGGTTGCTGTTGATATAGAATCACTAATTTGTCGGCGACGAGGCATAAGACTTCAATAGTATCTGGGCGCTTGATCATCTCAAAGGTGGCCGAAGCACCATCAAACATAGTTTGGGGCCACTGATAAACGTCAAAGATTTGACCAGTAAAGACTTTGTTAGCTGCGGCTGGGATTGATCGCATGTCGGCAGGAGTATAGGTGCGCATGGCTACAGTGTAGCAGTTACGGGCGTGAGCTCAAGTAAGTCACCACCGACGGCTTCGGCAAAGTAACTGTCGTGCGAGATATAGAGTATGGCACCTTGATAGCGGGCCAGTGCTCGTTCGAGTTCTTCAATACTGGGCAGATCGAGGTGATTGGTGGGTTCGTCTAATACGAGCAAGTTGGGATTGGCGCAAAGCATCTTGATGAGCTGGAAGCGGGCTTTTTGACCGCCAGATAACCGGGCAATGTCGAGGCGGGAATCGTTCTGGGGGTCGAATAGGTAATCAGCGAGAATTTGGCGGACTTTTTGATCAGTAATCGGAATATTAGCGTCATCGTACACTCGCCTGATGGCTGAACCGAGAGAGCGAGATTAAGATAAGATTCGGCAATTTCTTGTTCGTAAACACCTATGACAGTTTTGAGACCGACGGTGATGCTTCCACTATAGACAGTACTTGGAATTTTTTGCTCAGCAGCGGTGGCTAGCAAGGCTTTACGAGCGTAGATTTACCAAGACCATTGCGACCTTTGATTTGTAGGCGTTCACCCACGGCTAGATCGAGGTTGACTGGTTCAAACAGGGCTGATTTATAACCTAAACTGATGTCTTCGATCGCAAATAGGCTACGGGCGCGATGTTCACCACCGGTTCGCAGACGTATGTTGCGGGCTTTGTATTTGTCGTACTTGGCGACTACTTTGTCTTGTTGTTGATCGAGGGTTTCTTGATCTATCCAGAAGTCCGGCTTGGTCATGGTGTCTTGGAGCTCATCGCGCTCCTTGGATAGTCGTTTTTCGAGCAACATGAAGGGGTTGGTTTTATCGGCAGTTCCGCTCCACCCGGCTTTGCCGGCTTTGGCATCACGGATGGCTTTTTCCAGTTTAACCAGTCGTTTTTGGGCATTTTCATACGAATCGATGGCTTTGGCGGTGGCAGCACCGTTTTGACGCAAATAAGCATCGTAATTACCGGGAAAACTCAGTACTTCGCGGGCTTTGATCTCGACAATCCGATTGACGTGGACCAGAACGTCGCGATCGTGAGTCACGACGACGACCGATTGCTTTGATTTCTTGAGCCAATCGATGAATATCTGCTTGGCGACATAATCCATATGGTTAGTAGGTTCATCGATGAGTGCGAGATCGGCATCGGAAAGCGTGACTTTAACGAGTTCAACAAAGCGCTTTTGGCCACCCGATAAATGACCAAAGGGTCCATCGATGCGCTCTGGTGGCAGTTGAAAGATGGCTAATTCGGCGCGTACATCGGCTTCAGCGTCATAGTAGCCCATTTCGCCAAACCGCGTTAGAGCGTCGGAATAGATACTGATTTTAGCCATGTCATCACCCATTTCCAGCGGATAGGTGTCGATAATGTGCTTGAGGCGAGCATAATCGGGGAGGTTTTCGAGGATGTATTCGAGGACTGGTTTGTCGGCTATGCCGTGGTGTTCTTGCGTAGTGGAAGCAATAATGAGGCCACGGCGCGAGTCGACACTACCGGCGTAGTCGTGATCAGTACCGGCCATAATGCCTAGTAATGTTGTTTTGCCAATACCATTGCGGCCGATGAGTCCAACACGCTCACCAGGCTGGATGGTGAGGTCTAGTCCGGTGTAGAGTGTTTTGATGCCAATGGTTTTTGTTATGTTTTGGAGATTGAGGAGCATATCTGGAGCATTATAACATGTCCAGGTTATTACCCGTTGAAATTAGAAGTCCCAGACATAGAGTCCGACCGTTTCACTGTGACTTTTCTGAAGCGTTGTCGGATAAGCTGTGACTACGAGTTCAAGTGTGGCGCCACAGGTGCCAGACTGTAAATGGCCACCAAAACCACGCATTTGGTTATCGGCGATAGCAACATGCACATGGACAGTTGGCACGTTGTCGACCAGACCAACATTGCCCGTGAGAGATGTGATTTCAAAAACTCCCGGTAGTTCCAGGTGAGAAAATTGCTTGGTATGAATTGAGTAGTGCGCCAGCGTCAGGTTTTCGATTGATCCGAGCCCTGATATTGAAGCGTTCGTTATATGATTTTCCTGGCAGAATCGCGCGAGTTCGTGCAGGATGTCATCGGCCGGATCGAAGCGCAAGGCATAGGTGTTGGTATCAAAATTGGCGTATTTCATAGCTTTCAGTATAGCCAGGTCAGGCAAAATATGAATAAAGCTGCCGGAGTTTCCTATCCGGCTCCCCATACCTGGAGGGCATGGGAGGTGTGACGAGTTTTAAGTCTGTGTGGGGTGGCTTTTTGCCTCAGCTCGATGGCAGCAATGCGACTTCGCAACCAGCTGGCGACTTGCTCGAAATACGCTGATGCCCAAGGCATCGAGGTCGGCCACAGGTTGCTGCAATCATTCAGCAATTCGCCTGTGTTGAATAGCTCATTTGCGAGGTCCACATCAGGCGACCATCGTGATGTTAGGCTACTCACTCCAATAGGCTGGAGATCCTCATCGAGTGGCGGTTCATGGCTCGTGTAGGCCACTACTTTAATCGGATAGCCACTACTCTCGACATAGTCCATGGCAGCGATAACAAGAAGACCTGCCAAAATATTATGAACATTTGCCGTTCGTGATGGGTATTGGATCAAACCTGGCAGCTGGATACGCCACTCATTGGGATCTGTCGTGGCTGCACAGGCATTAACTTCGACCGTCACTGAGTCGGGTAGTGTATTGAAAGCTGCATTAACGGCTTGTCGAATGCCATTCAGGAGCGAATCGAATGGCAGCCATGCTTCGGTAGTGCAGCCATTTCTGATGCTACGTGGCGCTGTAACAACGTTGTTAACGCTCACGTGTGGCATAGTAAACCCCAATCATGAAAGGTGCTTTCGGACTAAAAGATTATGACATGATAGCGAATATTATTCAATTTTCATTGGCAAAATACAAAAACCGCCATCACAGGCGGTTATTTGCAGTGCTTTGTTTTGATTAATAGCGGGCGAAGTGGGCAAAGGCGCGGTTAGCATCGGCCATGCGGTGAGTGTCTTCACGCTTCTTAATAGCATCACCAGTATTGTTGGCAGCATTGAGTAATTCTTCTGCTAAACAAATGTCAAAGCTTTGCCGGATTTGGTGCGCGCTGCACCCAGGATCCAAGTCATAGCGAGGTGGATTTTGCGATCGCCGCGGACTTCCATAGGTACTTGGTAGGTCGCACCACCAACGCGCTTGGCTTTGACCTGCACGCTGGGCGATACGTTTTTGATGGCATTTTCGAAGATTTCGACAGCTGGTTGCTTACCGCGCTCTTCGGCCATTTCCAGGGGCTTTGTAGAGCAACGATTCAGCTAAACGCTTGCCGTTGCGCATGATCTTGTTGATCATTTTGGTGACCAGAATGTTCTGATATTTGAGATCTGGGGTCAGATCACGCTTGAAAGATTTGGTAGTTTTACGAGGCATCGGTGGTATTTCTCCTTTTCTTGGATACTGCCGCGATGATTCCAGACAAATAGCTGGGCGGCTGATGCTTAAATTATGTTACTTTTGCCTTTGGCAGGTGCACTGTCGGCGTCTTTTTTGGTGCCGTAGAGCGAGCGGCCTTGCTTGCGTTTGGCGACGCCAGCCGTATCGAGGGCTCCTCGAACGACGGTGTAACGCACACCTGGAAGGTCTTTGGGGCCACCACCCTGCACGAGCACTACGGAGTGCTCCTGCAAGTTGTGGCCAATGCCTGGAATGTAGGCTGTGACTTCCATACCGTTCGTCAATCGGACGCGTGCGATTTTACGCAGAGCGGAGTTTGGCTTACGAGGGGTAGTAGTCGAAACCTTGATACAGACTCCACGCTTGAGCGGCGACGGCTTGATGTAGCTGGAATTCTTCAGCGAGTTGGTGACGCGCTGGAGAGCGACAGTGTCGTACTTTTTTGGGGTCTTTGCGCGGTTTGCGCAAGAGTTGAGAAATAGTTGGCATAGTTACTTTTACAGGTTACGGTAGTTAATCTTACAGAGTTTCTTGATCACTGTCAATCTCGGCAGGCTCAGGAGTACTTTCGGCACTCACTTGCGCAGCATCATCACCGACTGACTTGGCGACCTTCTCTCGATCAGTAGGCAAAGTGGCGTCATCAGCGGATTCGAGTTCGAGACTGCGACCACTCTCGACATTAAAGCCGGTACCGACAGGGATGAGTCGTCCGATGATGACGTTTTCTTTGAGACCGCGGAGTTTGTCGGTTTTACCACGGACAGCAGCCGCAATTAATACGCGGGTAGTGTCCTGGAAACTGGCAGCTGATAGGAACGAGTCACTAGATAATGAAATCTTGGTCACGGGCAAGAGGAGCTGAGTGAAGGTTGCTGGCTCTTTGTGTTCGAGCTTGAGTGCGGCATTGTCTTCAAGCACAGCTTGACGAGGTAAGATTTCGCCAGTAACAAACAAGGAGTCACCTGGTTCTTCGATTTGCACCCGACTAAACATCTGTCGAATAATGACCTCGATGTGCTTGTCCGATACAATCTGTCCCTGGGAAGCGTAAATCGACTGCACTTCAGAAATGATATAGCGTTCAACCGTTGGGCGACCAGATAGCGTCAGCATGTCTTGCAGGTTAATTGAACCTTCGGTCAGGCGTTGTCCTGGCACAACTACATCGCCAGTACTTACCTCTAGATTTTGGAAGGCTGGTACAACATGCTCGCGTTCGAGACCAGCAAGATGGGTGATGTCAATTGAGTCTTTATGCAGTTTGATGGTGCCTTCTTCTTTGGCTTTGAGTGGTTTCTTACCGCCATCAAGCGCAGCAATGACATCACCGGCTATTACCTTTTGACCAGATTTTACACCAGGTGTCCGTCCATCGAGCAAATAGTTGGAGATTTTATGTTCAGTAGGCATAATCTTGACGATTTGCTTGCCAGACGCTTGCTTGACGGTAACTGAACCGGTCGTATCGGCCAATATGGCTTGGGCTTTGGGCGAACGGGCTTCGAAGATTTCTTCGACGCGCGGTAGACCAGTTGTAATGTCTTCGCCGGCGATACCACCTTTGTGGAAGGTTTTCATTGTCAGCTGGGTACCAGGTTCACCAATGGACTGGGCGGCAATAACACCGACCGGTTCACCCATATTGACGAGGTGACCGCGGCCCAGATCGAGACCGTAGCACAAGCGGCAGATGCCCCAGCTGGAACGGCAACTCAAGACGCTGCGGATCGTGACTTCGTTGACACCAGCTTCATCGATGGCTTTGCCAACTTCGGTGGAAATCAGCTCGCCAGCGCCGACAAAGATAGTTTTGCCTTGTTTGACGGCCACGGCAGCCACGCGTCCACCGAGGCGGTGGGCAAACGATTCACCAATAGCTGTCGAGTCGTGGCGTGAGAGTAGCGTTCCGGTTTTGTCACCACAATCGTCTTCGGTAATGATGACGTCTTGGGAGACGTCGACGAAACGCCGGGTCAGGTAACCAGATTCGGCCGTCTTCAGGGCGGTGTCAGTCAAACCTTTACGGGCACCGTGAGTAGAGTTGAAGTACTCAGGACCGAGAAACCTTCTTTGTAGTTACTCTTGATAGGCAGCTCAATGGTGCGTCCAGAAGGATCTACCACGAGACCAAGCATACCAGCAATCTGGTTAGCTTGAGCAGTGTCACCTTCGGCGCCGGAGTCAATGAAGAGCGCGGTTGAAGTTTGACCGGTCTTGAGCTTGTCAGCCACCAATTTCATGATGGCGTCGTTGGCTTTCTTCCAGGTGTCGACAGTGCGTTGGTAGCGCTCGTCTTCGGTAATGAGACCTTGCTCGTACTGGCTGGAGATGGAAGCAACTTGCTTTTCGCCGTCGCTAAGGACGCCAGCTTTGTTCTCGGGAACGAGGTAGTCGTCGAGTGAGACTGATACACCAGAAGCGGTTGAATACTTGAATCCGAGGTCTTTGACGAGGTCAATGACCTGGGCAGTCTCGTCACCACCGTAGCGGACAAAGACTTCGCCCATGAGACGCTGGAGTACTTTTTGGTCATGGTTTCGTTGCGGAAACCAAAATCTGCGGGCAAGATTTCGTTGAACAAGATGCGGCCGACCGTTGTTTCAATTAAGTTGCCTTCAATTGGAACCTTGATCAGGGTCTGGAGTTTGATAGCGCCAGTTTCGTAAGCCAGGATGGCTTCATTGCTACTGGAGACTACTTTGTAGGCTTTCTTTTCGTCAAATTTCAGGAAGGTGAGGTAATAGTTACCCAATACCATATCTTTGGTAGCATCGACGACCACTTCACCATCAGCGGGCTTGAGCAAGTTTTTGCTCGAAAGCATAATCTCGCGGAGCCTCACGTTGGGCAGCATCAGACAGAGGTACGTGGACAGCCATCTGGTCACCATCGAAGTCGGCGTTGAACGCGCGACAGACTAAGGGGTGTAGTTGGATGGCTTTACCTTCGATTAGAATCGGTTTGAAGGCCTGAATACCAAGGCGGTGCAAGGTAGGAGCGCGGTTTAAGAGCACATGCTTGTCGGCGATGATTTCTTCGAGTGTGTCCCAGACGACACCAACGGCGCGTTCAATCATACGAGAGGCACTTTTAACGTTATGGGCATGACCTTGTTCGATGAGTGAACCAATGACAAAGGGCTTGAAGAGCTCCAAAGCCATCATCTTGGGTAAGCCACACTGGTGAATACGCAAGGTAGGACCTGCCACAATGACCGAGCGTCCGGAATAGTCGACGCGCTTGCCGAGCAAGTTCTGGCGGAAACGGCCTTGCTTGCCTTTGAGCATGTCCGACAGGCTCTTGAGCTTGCGGCGGGTGCCAGTGCTCGAGACGGCGCGCTCACGGCGAGCATTGTTGTCGATGAGAGCGTCGACAGCTTCTTGAAGCATGCGCTTTTCGTTGCGACGAATGACTTCCGGAGCATCGAGTTCGATGAGGCGCTTGAGGCGATTGTTACGGTTGATGACTCGACGGTAGAGGTCGTTGAGGTCACTGGCAGCAAAACGGCCACCAGCTAGTTGTACCATGGGTCGCAAATCGGGTGGAATGACAGGTAGTTCGGTCATTACCATCCACTCTGGACGGATACCAGCGGCTTTCATGCCTTCGAGTGTCTTGAGGCGCTTGAGGGTTTTCTTACGCTTTTGACCTTGGGAGTTTTCGGCTTCGGTGGTCAACTCGTCGACGAGATCATTCATGTTGATCTCACCGAGTAAGTTACGAATAGCTTCGGCGCCAATTTCGGCACGGAAGACATCGCCGTATTTGAGGTTGAGATCGCGGTATTTTGCTTCGGGCAACAGCGTTAACCGAGACAGACCTTCGAGCTCGGATTTGGCGTTGGCACGGGCAGTGTCGAGTTCTTCGAGCTCGGCAGTTTGGGCGGCAGCCAATTCTTTGACGTCAACATCAGCTTCGGTGGCTTTGACTTCATAGCCTTTGACTACTTCGGTGTGTCGGGCATTGAAATCGGTTTCCAGATCAGCCAGGCTTTGGGCCCGCTTGTCTTCGTCGACCGAAGTTACAATGTAGTTGGCAAAGTAGGCTACCCGCTCGAGGTCGCGAATACTCATGTTGAGTACGAGACCAATTGAACTGGGGGTACCGCGGAGGAACCAGATGTGTGTGACCGGCACAGCCAATGAGATATGACCCATGCGTTCACGTCGGACGATGCTGCGGGTGACGCGGACGCCACACTTGTCACAGACTACATCCTTATAGCGGATCCGCTTGTATTTACCGCAGTAACATTCCCAGTCTTTGGTTGGTCCGAAGATCTTTTCACAGAACAGACCGTCTTTTTCGGGTTTCTGGGTACGATAGTTGATAGTTTCAGGTTTGGTAACCTCGCCGTGTGACCATTGCAAGATCATATCGGGAGAGGCTAGCGACAGCTTGACGCCATCGAAATCGGTGGTGGTTTGGTTCTCAGTTTGTTCCATGATTAGCCTTTCATCTCCAGGGTTACGTCGTCTTCATCTTCGAGGCCGGTTGCCAAGATAAGATCTTGGTCAAGGACTTCAAATTCATCTTCACCACCAGCATCAGCTAAGTCGACCAGCGGCATATCGGCTACTACAGCATCGCCTTCGAGGATTTGGTCGGAGCCGAGGTCGGTGATCTCGTCGTCGAGCCGTTGGGCAATGATAGTTTCGGCGTCGATTTGACTGACTGTGGCTGATCCACCTTGGGTGAGATCAACTGATAGACCCAGTGACTGCAATTCCTTGACCAATACATTGAAGCTTTCGGGAATGCGCGGTCCGCGGATTTCTTCACTCTTGATGATTGATTCGTAGGCTTTGGAGCGACCGACCACGTCGTCGGATTTGATGGTGAGGATTTCCTGTAGAGTATTGGCGGCGCCGTATGCTTCGAGCGCCCACACTTCCATCTCACCGAAGCGCTGTCCACCCATCTGAGCTTTGCCGCCCAAAGGTTGTTGTGTGACCATGGCGTAAGGACCAGTAGAACGAGCGTGAATCTTGTCGTCAACCATGTGTTGGAGTTTCAACATGTACTTGTAACCGACAGTGGTGTGCTCCTGGAAGGGTTCGCCAGTCTGACCGTCATAGAGTTGAGCTTTGCCGTCTTCGGGTAGACCGGCTTTTTTGAGCTGAGCTTTGATTTCGTCGACACTGACGCCGTCGAATACAGGAGAAGCAACGGTATAACCGAGTGCATGGGCAGCCCAACCAAGGTGGGTCTCAAAGATCTGACCGATATTCATACGCTTACCGACACCGAGCGGGTTCAGGATGATGTCTGCAGGGGTGCCGTCTTCCATGTAAGGCATGTCTTCGACGGGCAAGATACGGGCGATAACACCTTTGTTACCGTGACGGCCAGCCATCTTGTCACCCATGGTGATTTTGCGCATTTGAGCGACTGAGACATGGTATTGCTCAATCACGCCAGCTTGGAGCTCATCACCGTTTTCGCGGGAGAAGATTTTGACACCGACGACCTTGCCACGTTCACCGTTTGGCAAGCGCAACGAGGTATCTTTGACGTCGCGGGCTTTCTCGCCGAAAATGGCGCGGAGCAACTTTTCTTCGGATGATAGTTCTTGTTCGCCTTTGGGGGTAATCTTGCCGACCAAGATGTCGCCAGCGGTGACTTCGGCACCAATGCGGATGATACCCTGCTCATCGAGGTCTTTGAGGGAGTCTTCGGAAACGTTGGCGATGTCTCGGGTAACCTGCTCTGGTCCGAGCTTGGTGTCGCGGACATCGACAGTGTGGGATTCGATATGAATACTGGTGTAGCGGTCATCTGTTACGAGGCGTTGACTCAAGACGATAGCGTCTTCGAAGTTGAAGCCTTTCCAGTTCATAAAAGCGACCAATACATTTTGACCAAGGGCAAGTTCACCATGATCGGTAGACATACCATCAACTAAGACGTCACCTTTCTTGATTTCTTCGCCGGCGGCGACCACACACTTCTGGTGGATGGAGGTTCCGACGTTACTGCGAACGAAGTTGGTCAATTCATAGGTTTTGGTTTGGCCATTTTTGTACGTGACGGTAACAGCTTTGGCAGTAGCTGAATCAACTACGCCATCGGCCTCGGCTAGTACTACCTGGGTGAGTCGCGAGCGACTGTACCTTCCATACCAGTACCAACGATTGGGGCTTGCGGCTTAATCAGCGCGACCGCTTGTTTCTGCATGTTCGCACCCATCAAGGCACGTTTGGCATTGTCGTGTTCAACGAACGGAATGAGCGAGGCGGATACCGATACGATTTGCTTGGATGACACATCCATGTAATCGACGGCTCCGGTATCAACTTCTTCGGCCTCACCCTTCAACCGAGCAGCGACACGTGGGTTTTGAAAGTATCCTTTGTCGTCAGTTTCAACGCCGTATCCGGCGATAACTGATTGTTCGTCGTCACTGGCGTCAAGCCAATCGACGTCATCGGTCACACGTGGTTTGACAGCCACTGTCTCGACACCGGCTTTGACCAGCTTTTTGACCATGGCTTCGGTGATAGTGTCACCAGTTTTGGCGAGTGTCTCGCTTCCTGCTTTGAGGGTACCGCGGGCAATTTCACCGGCAGCATCGGCCGCTGACACGCCTTTGACTACGATGCGATATGGAGTTTCGATAAAACCATATTCGTTAACCCGGGCATAAGTGGACAAGTTTGAGACCAAACCAATGTTTGGGACCTTCAGGAGTTTCAATGGGACACAGTCGGCCGTAGTGACTTCGGTGAACGTCACGAACTTCAAAAGCCAGCACGTTCGCGACTCAAACCACCAGGACCCATAGCATTCAAGCGGCGCTTGTGCACCACTTCGTCGAGAGGGTTGATCTGGCTCATGAACTGCGACAGTTGAGAGCTCGCGAAGAATTCGCGGACACTAGCCACAATTGGCCGGACGTTGACGAGTTGACCGGGAGTAACGGTGGTGGTGTCGTACACACTCATACGGTCTTTGACAATACGCTCCATACGGGCGAGACCGACGCGGAATTTGGCTTGCATGAGCTCGCCGACCATCTTGAGGCGACGGTTAGACAACTGATCGATGTCGTCGGCACTGCCATGGCCATTGTGTAGTTTGATGATCTCACTGACGATGGCGACGAGGTCTTCACGGCGCAAGGTACGGTATTGAGCAGTGTTCGGCACGTCGAGACCAAGGCGCTTGTTGATCTTGTAACGGCCAACTTTGGAGAAGTCATAGCGCTTGAAGTCAAAGAACATGCTCTCGATGAGCGTCTTGGAGTTTTCGACAGTGGCTAAATCACCAGGTCGAATGCGGCGGTAAACTTCCATTAGGGCTTCGGAAATAGTCGAGCTGGGGTCCTTTTCGAGCGTTTCGTGGATGTATTTGGTAGCTCCCGTGTCGACTTCTTTGAACAAGTCTTTGATGTCTTTATCGGTACCATAACCAAAGGCGCGCAGTAATGTCGTAATGGGCAATTTGCGCTTGCGGTCGATCTTGACTGAAATAACGCCGGTGGCGCTGGTGTCGAGCTCAAGCCAGGCACCACGGCTAGGAATAACTTTGGCGCCAAACAACTCATTGCCGCCTGTGCGTTCAGATGTAAAGAAGACACCAGGAGACCGCACGAGCTGTGAGACCACGACGCGCTCGGCGCCATTAATCACAAAAGTGCCCCGATCGGTCATCCAGGGGTAGTCACCTAAAAAGATTTCTTGTTCACGGACTTCGCCCGTTTGTTTATTAAGTAATTCGGCTTTGGCTTTGAGGGTACTTCAAAGCTAGCATTTTGACTTTGGCAGTCTTTTCGTCATATTTGGGCTCTTCAAAGTGGAAATCTTTGAGAGACAGGGCCAGAGATGTGCCCGTAAAGTCTTCAATCGGATTGATTTCAGCGAACAGTTCAGTCAGCCCTTCGGTGACGAACCACTCAAAAGATTTGAGCTGAATTTCAATCAGGTTAGGTAATGGTAAGACTTCGGTAGTGCTTTTGAGATTCTTTCGAGTACGCGCGCCAGAACGAGCCAAGATATAAGCTCTCCCATTAAATATTAATGATAGATGTGGATGCATGGGCCCGAGGTTTTTCTAAACGCATAAAACTACGGCACGAAAAGTCCATAGTTTGGTTGATTTAAGCATCCTCTTAAAATCATTTTTGCAGATATAAACAGTCTTGTCAAGATGCGATGAGCTTTTGGCGCCAGAGGTAAACGAGTTGGGCTAAGCCAAATCCCAGCAGTAGTGCTCCCGTTCCGGCAATGACAACTGCCGGTGCCGTCAGATCAGCCAACACCCCAACTACAAATACGGGTACTGTAGCGGCTAAGTTCATAAATAAACCCAGGGCGCCAAATACCCGTCCCCGTTCGGCATTGTTGGTATGTTCTTGGAGCATGGTTTGAGCAGCTACGGAAACGATGGCGTTGCAAAATCCCAGCCCAAATACCAAGGCCGCAATCATGAGACCGGTCGAGCCGGCAACCATATTTCTATCTGGATTGTCAGCCAAATGGGCACCAAGCAAACCCGACGGTCAGTAGTAAGGCCGCTGCAATCGGCAAACAATAGGCAACGACTCTGGTTTTACCCCATTTTGTCAGCCGTCCCGCCATGATGACGCCGCTTACCAAGCCAGCTCCAGCCGGCAAGATCAAATAGTGAGATGTGGCAGCCAGTGGTAAGCCTAAGATACTCAAGGCCAAGGCGGGAGCCAAAGCGATGATGATCGATAATACCCCTGACTGAGAGTCAGTTGGGTTATAGGAAACCGAGTTGGTGGGTCGTACTAATGGCTTTCCAATTGCGGATCAATTCCGATTGGGTGTAATGAAGCAGGCGATTGAATCGTAGTTTGACCGGTTGTTGGGCGCGTAAATCGGGTAGTCCTAGGGTGAGGAGGCCAGCTAACAAGAGCATGGCCGATGTCACTAGATATGGACCGGACGATCCAAACAGGGCGATCACTGGCGCGGAGGCAGAGTACCCGACGATGAATGACGTATAAAGAGTGAATACGAAGAGCGAGTTTGCACGCAGTAATTGGCGTTTGCTGACCAACATGGGTATGGCAGCCGATTCGGCTGGCGCAAAAAACTGGGTTGCGCTCGAAAAGGCAAAACTGACAATCAGTACCAGCCACAGATTGGTATCAACGAACAGAAATGCCAATGCCAACAGGGCTCGAGCGAAATTTACTACCAGTAAGACGTGACGTTTATTGAGATGATCAACATAAATACCGGCCGCCGCCGACAAGAAAAGTGCGGGCAAGCCAAAACTGAGCACAAGGAGAGCTACTGATATGTTGGCAAACTGAGTACCGGCTGCCAGGTCAAATACGCGGATAATGAGGGCAAAATTGATTAAATTACTGCCAATTTGTGACAGTATTTGCGAACCCCACAACAGATTGAAGCTGGTATTGCGGGCTACTGATACATCGGTAGTACTGGCGGCGGCAGTAGCGGCGCGTTTCTTCAAGCTGACCCTCGGGTTAAGAAATTGTGTCGTCGATTAGACCGTAGGTCTTGGCTTCGGTTGCTCCCATCCACCGATCGCGATCGATGTCATTGTGGATTTGCTTCTGGGACCGACCGGTGTTTTCTGCCAAAATCTCTTCGAGCCTCTCTCTGGACTGTAACACTTCTCGGGCAGTAATCTCAATATCTGACGGCGTTCCCGAAAATCCAGCTGAACCTTGGTGGATCATAATGCGAGCGTTGGGCAACGCAAAGCGCTTGCCTTTGGCGCCAGCTGACAGGAGCACCGCACCCATACTAGCGGCCATACCGACGACAATGGTACTGACATCGGGTTTGATGACATTCATGGTGTCGAGCATAGCCAGACCGGCGTAGACGCTTCCACCAGGTGAATTGATATACAGCTTGATGTCTTGCTCTTTGGACTGACTCTCGAGGAAAAGAAGTTGGGCGATTACGAGATTGGCGACCGTTTCGTCGATTTCGGTACCCAAAAAGATAATGCGATCTTTGAGCAGGCGCGAATAGATATCATACGCGCGCTCACCGCTGCTCGTCTTTTCGATGACGGTGGGAATGAGAATGGATGATGCTTGATGGTTCATGTAGCTATATTAGCACTCAAATAGCAAGAGTGCCAAGAGGTTCGGATTATTTTTCGGCGTAAGCTAACAGTTTGGCAATTACCTGGCTTGATTGGAGGTGATTTTTGATTTCAGCTTGGGTGTCAGGTTGTCGAGCTCTTTTTGGGTAGCAGCATCTGGATATTGGGCTTTTAAGCGGGTGACTTCAGCTTCCACGGCTTCGTCAGAAACCTGCAATTGCTCCGCTTCAGCCACTGCGGTCAGGAGGAGTGCTAAGGCTACCCGGCGCTCGGCTTGAGGCTTTAGTCCAGCTTCAAAATCTTCAACGGATTGCTTCGTCATATCGAGATAGCGTTCAAGATTTAGCCCGGAGTAATGCTAAGTTGCGTTCCATTTCGCTTTTGAGGGAGTCGAGTTGTTGGCGGACGAGGGCTTCTGGAGCGTGATAGGTGCTTTTGGCAATAAGCTCATCAAGGACCAGAGTTTCATATTCGCGGGCGGCGTTTTCTTCGGCATCACTCTGGAGGCGATCATTAATGTCGTCTTTGAGCTCGGCGGCAGTTTTAAATGGTCCGACGGTTGTAGCAAAGGCATCGTCGACTTCTGGCAGAACCATTTCGGTGATCGTGCGCATTGTGACCACAAAGGTCACTACTTGTCCGGCCAGTTTGGCCTCGTGGTAGTCTTTGGGGAAAGTAATATCGAAAGTTTTGGACTTGTCTGGCGCCAGACCGACGAGCTGATCTTCAAAACCGGGGATAAAGTTTCCAGAACCGAGGGCTAACGTTTGTTTGGCGGCTGTCGCGCCTGGCACTGCTTCGCCATCTTTAGTACCGGCAAAATCAAAGACAACTTCATCCCCCATTAGAGCGGGACGGGTAACTTCGAGCCGGGTTGCTTGGCGGCGGCGCAGATCTTGCAGCATTTCTTCGGCTTTACCGGACGGTACGACAGTAGCGGGTCGCTTAACCTTAATCTTCTTATAATCGGCGAGTTTGGGCTTGGCTAAGAGTTCGACGGTGACCTGATATTCAAGCTCAGTATAAGGCACAAATTTGACAATCGAGACTTCGGGAGCAGCTACGACCGGTAGTTTTTCTTGGCTCAAAGCTTCGGAATACGTCTGTTGTAGGGCATGATCGACGACTTCACTTTGGACGAGTGAGCTACCGAGTGAGCGCTCGACCAGATGGTCGGGTGCTTTGCCGGGCCGGAAGCCCGGAGCTTTGGCCCGAGGTCGCAGGTCGTCGAAGACATGTTTGCGAATGAGCTCGAGTCGCTCAGCCGGTACGGTGACCGTGAATTCGGCTTGGTTATCGGATCGTTTGGTGAAGTTGAGTGTAAGTGGCAGTGTCATATCGCTAGCTAGGTTAGCACAGATCTAGCCGCCGGTATAGCCTAGTTGAGTGTCAAAATAGGTATCGGTGTGACCGTGGGCGCCGGTGTCGGTGTGGGCGGGAGCGCAATGGTGACCGAAACTACCGCCGTGGGGGCAGATTCATTACCGGCCGCATCGACAGCTGTCACCATATAGGTGTAGGTATTTCCAGCAGTAACCGCTCCATCGGCGTAAGCGGTCCCCGGTGTGAGTGTCAAAATGCCAGTGCCACGATAGAGCCGGTAAGCCGTAACACCGACGTTGTCGGACGAGCCGCCCCATGACACCACAATTTGCGATTGCCCATCGTAAGTGGCGGTAATGCTACCCGGCACCGTTGGGGCTTGGTTATCGATCATGGCGGTTGGGCTGGGCTGAGGGCTCGGTGTAATCACCCCAGGTATACTTACCGGTGTTGGCGTGGGACTCGTCTGAGGTAAGGGCGTCGGGAAGGTAAATCCCGATACTGATGCCGTGCGAATTCCCAGTACCGAATTGTTACCTAGGTTTAGTCCGGAAACAGCACCGGCAATTATCGATTGATTACTCCCCGGTATCAAACGGGGTGTCCCTTGATTTTGACCTGGTCCGGCAAACGTAAAAGTTTGGCCAGTCGGATTAGCAATAGCCACAATTGCGCCAATCATGCCAATTCCTAGTAGCCGTTTCGCCCACGGTAATGTGCGTTTAAATCTCATATTCCGGACCCCCTCCAGATACAACTTATATCGGTTATCTTAATCCCAGGTGGAATTGTTTGGCAAGAGTATTTTGTAATGGTTATTAAAAATTATAAAGTGGTGCCGAGATATCGCTCCCGGCGGGCGTTGTTACAGTTTTGAACTTACTTAAGCTCGTGTGTCGTTACACCTCCTGTATTTCCGAACCAGTAGCTTTCTTGGACTGTATTGCCACTTGCAGTATAAACTGCACGCGCTCCGTCTGGATTGATCCCTTCGTCAAATCCGCGTACTGCTGGTAAATTTGCGATAACAACCGGATTTACAGAGGTACTACCCACATTCCACCAATAGCGATAGATTCCGCCATTTGTGGCTACGTAAACCTGGTAAGTGCCACTTATAATTCTCGCCTGTACTTGCTTAATGCCGGTGCCTCCGGCAATCCAGCGAGAAGAATGGGGCTGACCAATGTACCAGTTTGTTTCCCACACTCCAGTGTCTGTAGCTGTATACAACGAATGACGTCCATCGCTCGCTACAACTACGTCTACACTGACAATATTGCGCTGAGCTATATTAATCATCGGCGTAATAGTTTTTCCTGCACTAGTACCCCAATTGACCCTGTATACGTAAGCCTGGTCGGCAACATACACAGACTGCGATCCGTTCGGTTCAAAAATCTTTACCATGTCTACAGGGTTGTTTAAGCCGTAAAGCAGCTCACCCTTGATCGTGGTATTTGGTTTCCAGAAATATTCATATACTCCAGCACCAGTCATGACATACAACTGCTGGTAGCCGTTCGATTGTAGAGTTTTTTGAACCTTTTTGACGCCTGTCAAACCAGAAATAATCTTTGAACTCGTTGGCTTTTTCTGGCCAGGGTACCAATACGACTCCCATATTCCATCTGGGACAGCTGTATAGAGTAAGTGCTGACCATCGGGCATAATGGTTGAGTCAATTGCGACAATATTGTTTTGCGCAATCGTGATGATGTTGGTGAATTGAACTTTTGTGGTGTTTGTATTCCACCAATATTGATCGACTGTGCTGGCGCGAGCTACATAAACTTGATTGGTTCCGTCAGACTGAACCCTTTTATTGACCTGCAGTACTGGACTGGCGGTTGGTGTGGGCGCATTAGAGACGGTTCCCATCCTCCAAATACGGACATCTCCGCCTCCTGGGTTACTCGCCGCCCATGAAGCTGGATCCCAATTATCGTGTCGCCAAACCTGGCTTGGCTTCACGAAGTTTGCATCGATCACATCAAATTTTCCAGCGCCTTTATTTGTCAAAATTATCGCCGTATGTAGGGCTGTTTTACCCGCGTAAAACATAGGCTCTACAGTCTCATCAGTACTGCCTGCCGGAGTTACCTGGATGATGTCGCCCTTGGTAGCATTTTCAAAACTTACAGGTTCTCCCCACTATTCGAGTAACCATTGATATATCCACCGAGGTTGATTGAATTGTTGCTTGCTAGTGCGACCATACCGTTCGCGAAGGTTTTGCATTCACCATCGCCGTATACGGAACCATTGTTGTAGCGAAGTGCTTCATCTGCGACTTTCGCATTATCCCAAGTTCCAATCGCTTGGGCCGGTACTGCTGAGGAAATTCCGAGCAACAATACTAATGTTGCTAAAATCAAATGAAACCAGTGGAATCGACAATGCCTGCGGCTATAATTCATTTCGGACCTCTCTGTAGGGTCGATTTGTGTAGATGCAATTTGCTAGGCAGTTTACGTAGATACTGCTGAGCAAATCTTATTTATATTGTGTGAAATAGTGAAATTAGTCAATTATTACAGTGCTGCATTTCTGTATACTTAGCATATGAAGATATCCCTGCTCTACGCCATGAGTGTTGCCCGAGTTTACCCACTGTATATTGCCAAAGTTGAACGTAAAGGGCCACCAAAGCTGAAGTTGACGAAATAATCCGGTGGCTGACTGGCTATTCCGATAAACAAATGGCTCGTGTTTTGGCTGATGAAACTAATTTTGAGGACTTTTTCGCACAAGCGCCTCAGTTAAATCCGGCGCGAAAACTCATCACCGGCGTAATTTGTGGTATACGGGTGGAAGACATCATTGAACCGACCATGCAAGAAATTCGCTATCTCGACAAACTTATTGATGAGCTGGCGACATGGTAAATTAATGTCAAAGATATTGCGAGTATAATAATTACTATGAGTGAACTTAAAACGAAACCAACATTGGCGTCAGTCGATAATTATATTGAAGCTATTGACGATCCCAAACGCCGCGACGATGCAAACGTCGTGCTAAAGCTGATGCGTGAAATTACGAAAACTGAACCTGTCATGGGTGAGAGCATGGTTGGCTTTGGTACCTATCATTATAAATATGCCTCGGGCCAAGAAGGCGATTGGTTTCGGTTGGGTTTTGCCGCTCGCAAGACTGCACTCACCCTCTATGGATTGATATATTATGACCAGTCCGTCTCGAACGAAGCATTGCTCGAAAAACTGGGATCATTTAAACGCGGTAAAGGTTGTTTGTATATCAAATCACTCAGCCAAAATTGATATGGCTGTGCTGCGACAGATGATTGAGGATTCATTCAATCATAATCCCAAAGTTACATGATTGATGGTCAGAGCGGCTTAGACCACCTCGGTTTTAGTCGATATTTATCGCAACTATCTTCAGCGCTCGATGTGCATCCAGACAGTATCGCTCGGGTAATTGCCGAGCACAAAGGTGCTTACGATGTAGCCACAGCTGATAGGGTATGCCGGGCGGTCGTGACAACCAAACGCATAACGACAGCTACCGGACGGGATGATTTTCCCGCCGTCGGCGATTGGGTAGTGCTGTCGGCTGAGCCAGCAGTTCCACGCATCATTGATGTTATTTTGCCGCGGGTCAGCACCCTGCATAAACAATATGGCGGGAAGACGGCCGCCCAACTCATGGTCGCCAATGCGGATGTAGCGTTTATCGTAGAATCCACCGACCGCGATTATAGTCCCAATCGGTTTGAGCGTTATGTGGTGTTGGTACGCGAGGGTGGCGTGATGCCAGTGCTAGTACTCAATAAAGCCGATAAAATGACCGCAGCTGATTTAGCTGAGCGGGTGAACGAGCTCAAAACGCGGTTTGAAGGAATCGAGGTGTTGGTGACGTCTAGTACGACTGATACTGGTCTAGATCAGCTGATTGGCTATTTGGAACCCGGACTCACCTACTGTCTTTTGGGCTCATCTGGTGTCGGTAAATCGACAATTATCAATAAATTACTAGAAAATGACGCCATTCGAACCCAAGATGTGAGCACCAAATCCGATCGCGGTCGTCACACTACGACAGGCCGGGCACTCTATACTATGGATTCGGGCACCATTATCATCGACAACCCGGGCAGTCGTGAGGTGGGTGTCACTGACGCGCAATCGGGCATTGTGGAGGTTTTTGACGACATTGAAACGCTGACCACCGAGTGTAGGTTCACCAATTGCGCCCACACGACAGAACCCGGGTGTGCCGTCTTGCAAGCGCTCAACGATGGTCAGATCGAAGCGTCGCATTACGAGAACTTCCTTAAGCTGGCCAAAGAAGCGGCCCATTTTGCGGCCACCGCGGAAGAAAAACGTCAAAAGGATAAGAAGTTCGGCAAAATGGCCAAAACGATGCTCGATGAAGTATCGCAGTTTAAGCCACGGTAGTATGTAGCGGTGCTACTATTTTTGCGAGGCTTTGAGATCTTCGAGTTCCTTGAGCGCCTGACGAAGGGTGGCTTCGAGCTTGTCGATGGTAGCTTTGGTAGCGGCGTTGTCGGTGCCGGTGTACTTGGCGTAGCGGTTGGTTGAGCCGGTTTAACTGCAGCTGTGGCAATGAATGACTTGATTTCGTCGTCATTGACCGCGCAGGTTACTTGATTGTCCTTGGCGTGAACGAAACAGGTTTCATTGATACCTTTGGCTTCGGTGGTGGTGATAGCGACCATCCAGTAGAGCTGACTATCAACAAATAACGGCCGGGGCTCAATGGCGATAATATTGCCGGAACTTGATGTGTCTTGGCTACCATCGACACGCCAATTGTATTGGGGACGGGCCGATTTAACATAGCCTATGGCTTGAGCGGCGCCAGTGAGGCAGCATCCTGAGCCACGCTATACAATTGATGACGACCGGTAATGGCATTGGTAATGAAGATTTTGTAAATACCAAACGACTTCCCCAGGGATCGGCTGCCGATACCCAGGCGAGACCGTCTTTGGTCGACAACATATACGGTTGGGAATTGCTCTCGCCAGCTGGATCAGATATCTCGGTTTGGTCGACGTGGCGAAACCACTTGTTTAGTACACCATTTTTCAGAGCATATGACTCATGGACAAACCGGACATAAGATTCGGGATAGAGCCGGCCAGTAGCACGCACGGCTGGGTGGTTTTGGCTTCTTCAAGCCCCAATTGCTCGATTGAGCCATCGGCAGCTACTACAAACGCACCATCGACAACGGGATAGCGGATAAGCCACCCGCGGTAGGAAACAATGGGCGCGACGGCGTAGACGGCATCGTTAACTTTGGCGTAATAAATTTCGGGTAAATCTATGAGGTACCGCTGTTTATACAGCTTCCAGCGAATATTGTCAGTTAGTTGGACACCTTCCGAAAAGGTGAAGGCTTGATCGGTGGTTTGGGAACGGCGTTGAGTGGTAGTAGCGTCAACTACTTGTACCCCACGGGCTTGGTCGAACCATTGCCGAAAAGGACTGTTGGGCGTCAGGGCAGTTACCCAGCTGAAATTGCCATCCCACAACTGTGGGTTCCAATTGTAAGCCCTCTCAGTTGAGCGCTGGAGCGAGTCGGCACCAAATCGTTCCGCAACTGGTAGAGGTACTAAGCGGCTTTGTTGGTCGGCCGGCAAACTACTTGTGTCTTCAAAAGTATGGGATTTATAGGCAGAGGCCAGCCGGATGTCAGCGGCTGCACCTTTGTAAAAGGCTGCCGCTGACAGCAACAATATGCCCAACGTCAGTGGAATTGTGTAATTAAAGACATTGACGCGCTTGGGCCGGCCGAGTTTGGTGCGGACATAAGCTTTGCCAGATAACGCGCCACCGATAATGAGGGCGACAAAACCAGCCGTGAGCAAAAGAGTACCCAACGGTTCAGTCCAAATTGATAATATATAACCGTGAAACAGCGGCCTCAAAAACCAAGCCAGAGCGATACCGATTACGAGCGCAGACAAAGGAATGATGGATTTTGCGTAGTTCATGAACTAATCCTATCACGCACATTCTCACCTGAAATAGTAATGACCCCACGAGCGCATGCCGGCTCGTGGGGTCAATGTCGTACAGTTTTAGTTATCGGGATCGAAGGCAATATCCATAACGGGGCGTTCAGTCGATCGGTCGATCAGGGTTAACGATGCCGCATTTCGCGCAGAATTCACCGTGAGCCAGTTCACCGGCATCACCGCCGTGGATCGCTCCTTCCTTCCAGTCGTGCTGACACTTGGACCTGCACTCAGCGCACGTCTTCCACTCGCATTCGCCCATCTTGATCAATCGAGCTTCGCAGTGTTGACACTTGCTAGCAGTGAAGAAGAGTGACAGAGTTTCGCCGGAGACTTCGGCTTCGACCAGCATGAGTCCCGAAGAACCAAAGTACATGGTGTCACGAAGTGAATCGAGTTCGTCTCGATCCGACTCAGTGGATCCTTCCAGCCAGAACGTAACACCACCGTTCCAGCAAAATTCGGTCCAACTACCACCTTCCGGGGTTGGAGTAGTAACCCATTCACCTTCACCGCCGACATTAAACTTACAGTTGACGTGATTGGGAAATGAAGCGTCATCGCGTCGGCCCATGTAGTGGATGGGTACTCCGGGCTGATTATAGACTTGAATCAGTTCTACAAACACAACTTCGTCTGCTGTGACCGGGGTGAATTTCCACGTACCATTAGCGTCGTCGCGTGTGATATGCACGTTTACTCCCAGGGAAAGTCTAGAGATGGGCATGAGGATATTGGATTTTCAATGGATCAAAGGTGACAATACAACAATATTAGTTTTTATACAACTAATCATTTTTATTAAGGAATTAGAAACACTACCTGATGGCTCAAAACTAATCTTTGAGCACTCGGGTGGTGCCTCCGCGACACCACTCGCATCTTGGTGGGATGGCCCGGCGGTGCCGGGAATGTGGTGTCGCAGGAGGATGTAGTCAGCCGTCCTTCACCTGGCTGTGGATCGCATAACCCACGTAGATGAAGAAGGCCAGGATCAGCAGTCCGATCCCGCCCAGAACGTCTCCGAATGAGGGTGGCCAATGAAGACCGAAGAAGCCCAGAATCGGGCTGGCGATGAAGCGCCAGAATCCGAAGATCAGTCAGTCGAACATCACCATGACGCTGGCAGTCCGGAACGGCTCCTTGATGAAGCACTCGATCATGAAGACGGCGAATCCGAGGATGCCTCGGACGATCTTCAGGGCGGCGCCAGGAATTGCCACGACGTAGCGCATTGTTGTCCTTCCGATGAGAGTCAGCGGGTGGTGTTGAGAAGCGTGATGTGGAGGTGCCCCAAACTGTCGCGAAGCTTGTCTGGGTCATATTATTATGAATTATATGCTTAGGTTTGTCAATGTTTATAGTTCCGTGAATCTAAAAACCACTCCATCTGGTAACCCAGTAATATCTGACGTAGTGGAGCAAACAACCATTTACGCTCCGTGGAAACGAGCTCACCAGAGGTAAATGCTCTTTTAAAGGGTCAAAGGTAGCCTCAATCTTGGCTCGTTTGTACAACAGGACTGCTGCCACATCTTGCCATAACCTGGCGACGCTGGCGCCAGTGAGGCGGAGCCACGACCACAATTCCCGTGCCTTGAGCTTGGCCCGCTGAATGCGGTCGCCGTAATGACTGTCACCGACCACGATCTTGGTCTCGGCTCGGACGAGCTGCTCAGTAATGTGGCCGTCGTAGACATCGGCTGGAGTAAAGGCCAGAGCTGAGATTTGACCTGACCCGTTAATAGCCAAATGGAGCTTAAAGCCATACCAGTAGCCTTGCCAGTTTCGACCGACTCCAGCTAATTTTTCGGCCACCCGGTAGCGTCCGGTACGGTGGTTTGAGCAAACGGGTAGTTTGGTCGAATCAATAAATTGGATCTTAGCTGGCACCAATAGCATGCCTAGCAACCTCGTGAGCTGGGTACTAACCGGTGGCAATGAGCCACAAAAAGCACCATATGTACCCAGCTTGGGCACGTCGCGGTGGTGGTACAAGAGCGCCCACCGAAACACATCTTTTGAGCGTACGCTGACGAGTACTCGACAAGCAATTCCAGATTAAAAGGGTAATGATTTCCGAGTCGCGAACCAGTTTCGGTCGGCGCCCCTGCGGGCGAGCCGGCTCCTCGACGAGACTATCTACAAAGCAAAAGATATCTACGATATGATGAGGTTGCAAAGAACGCATTTGGTTTTCCTTGTTTTGTTTTCCACTTACAAGTTTAACCGGTGCGTTTTTGCATTGTTAATGGGTTAGGGGTTTTTGAATTCACGGTTATAGTTGAGATACCCGAGCTTCTGAAACAACTTCACCCCCGGCGGCACATGTTCGTAATCCGGCAAGTCCTCGATGTCCACCCACTTCAGCTCTTCGTTGGGGTTGACCGGCTTGGGGTCGCCAACAGCCAGCTCGCACATGGCGTCCAGATAAATGAAGCGTTTTTGCTCGCCGTCGTGATCTTTCTTGAGGTCTTCATCCCAGGCAAGTGGTTGGGTGATGCTGACAGTCATGTTCCAACGTTCCTGGATCTCGCGGTTGAGCATGTCGACCACGGTCCCCTTTTCTTCGAGCCGGCCACCAAACAGCCCCACGGTTCGTGATAGGGGTTGCGGGCCGGGTCAAACTTGCGGATGAGGATGCGCTCGCCGTCTTTGATAACGGCGATGGCCATGAGGACGGTTTTCATGGGGTTACCCTGTCTATAAATTGAGGGATTTTGCGATACTCTCAAAATCATTAATTATCTGTTTGGCTGACTCAGAAGAGTAATCAATATCCGATAAAGATTGAGCACTTGGTTTGACTTGATAGAGATGAATATATAATTTTTGCCGTTTAGTTGTAAATAGCAGTTTTCGCCCGTGGGTTTACAGCTGGCATCGGAATAATACTGTAGATGTTTTTAAGATGCTTACATTCGTGCCGACTGGTCTTGACGGTCTTGACGGATTCAATCCTTCATCGACTCGTTGTTCCATTATGTTTCGACTTCTACCATCTTCAATAAATGAGCTAATTAGGTATTTATCACTACCAATGGTTTTTACCATGTCGAACGGCTCATAAACATTTTGTACTGACCAGCCACCAGGCATCGTTACAGTATAGAATTCTTCTGATGCTGCACCGTTGTTTTCATTTGGGTGTATCGAAGTTACTGCTGCATTTGTAGATCCGGAGGTTTGCTGTTCTGTAGCTTGTTGTCTATCGATAAACGACCAACCGATGACTAGTATCAATCCAATAACTGTGATTACAAGCAGAGCCACAACTACGTCGAAACTTTTTCCGCTTTTTCTCATATCTTGCTCCTGATAATTAAGTTCGTGGTTATACTTTAGCTTATTATACAATAGCAGCATGCTACTCCTCTACGCCTTCGAGCTGTCCACCAAACAGCCCCCACGGTTTGCCGTAGAGATTGCGGGCCGGGTCAAACTTGCGGAGGAGGATGCGCTCGCCGTCTTTGATAATGGCGATGGCCATGAGGACGGTTTTCATGCTATCACAATTGTGTGCCGAAAAATGATTTGCCGCCGGCGTTGCCGCCTTCGGGGCCGAGAACATTGATCCCATCCGCTTGATGGGCGTTGTGTTGTTTGTGGCGCGCAGATCGGAGTGGAAGATGTTTTGAGCTCGCGGGGATGAGATATACCAATCCCCGAAAGGTGTAGGGCAATCAGGTCGCGATCGGTGAGATTATGAGCTGGGCCTGGCGGCTACAGCGCACCCAGTATCATTTCGTCATCGGGGTCTGATACGGATCCTGCTAGACGAACATTTGGGACAATCAGTGTGGCGCGTTCACGAATCGCCGCCACAAAGTTCTCGGTTCGCTCCTGGCTGAAGTCAAATTTGCTGATCAATTTCTCTTTGACTTCGATCGATTGATTGGATCTGAGACAAATAGCTCAAAAGGAGCTCTGCGGCTGGCCGGCGATCCGCAGCCCATTTCGGTCGGACCACCTGGTTTGAGGGCGGCTGCGACGAAGATATTTGTGTCGGCGACGACCCTAATGCGCATCGAGGTATTGATAGACGTCGTCTTCTGTCTCAAGGCCCAGCTGAGCAGCAATCACGCGGCCTTCCGTTTGAATATCATCGAGCGCGCGATGAAATCGGTAAGACTTGTACATATCCCGGAGGATGTCACTCTTGAGCGGTTTCTTGCTCGGCAAGTTGGTCGATACCATCTTTGATATCTTGTTCTATGGAAAAACTGGCGATAGTTTTGAGCTGTTTCATGGCTAATACTTCATTATCTGCTTCAGATGCTAATAGAAACTATTAGCTTTGTCAATCAACGAGCTACATCCCCTACAAATACTCCGCGATCAGCGCCTTTTTGCTCTTCACGAGCTCGGCCGGGGTGCCTTCGAACATGATCTGACCGCCGGCGTTGCCGCCTTCGGGGCCGAGGTCGATGATCCAGTCCGCCTGGCGGATGACGTCTTGGTTGTGCTCGATGGTGATCACCGAGTTGCCGGCGTCGACCAGCCGGTTGATGATGGTGTGCAGCCGAGTGATGTCTGACATGTGCAGGCCGGTGGTGGGCTCGTCGAGGACGTAAATTGAACCTTTTTTGTGTAGCTCAGAGGCTAGTTTGATGCGCTGGCATTCACCGCCGGAAAGTGAGCTCAAGGGCTGGCCGAGGCTGAGGTAATCCAGGCCGACGTCTGATAAGGCTTGGAGCTTGGTTGCAATGTCTTTGATATCGATGAACTCGATGGCCTGGGCGACGGTGAGATCGAGCACTTCGGTGATGGATTTGCCCTGGTATTTGTATTCTAGGACTTCGGGCTTGAAGCGCTTGCCCTCACAGATGTCGCAGGGCAGTTTGGCGTCGTCGAGGAAAGCTAGGTCGGTAGTCACGAAGCCTGCACCCTTGCAGTTATCGCAGGCGCCTTTGGCGTTGAAGCTAAAGAGGCTGGCATCGGCTTTGTTGGCCGTGGCGAAGGCTTTACGGATGACGTCCATGATGCCGGTATAGGTGGCGGGGTTGGAGCGGGTGGACACGCCGATGGCGGATTGATCGACCACAATGGCATCGGGGTGCTGTTTGAGGAAGACTTGATTGATGAGTGAGCTCTTGCCCGAGCCGGCCACGCCCGTAATGACAGTGAAGACACCGGTGGGGATATTGACGTCGATGTGCTTGAGATTGTTGACGTGGGCATCTTTGATGCTGAGGTGTCCGGTGGGTTGGCGGACAGCAGTTTTGATGGGTAGGTGGGATTTGAGGTGCGTGCCCGTTAGGGTGTCGGCTCCCAGGAGTTCGGCATAGGTACCTTCAAAGACAATCTGCCCCCCATTGCTTCCGGCTTTGGGGCCGACGTCGACAATGTGATCGGCGGCTTGGATGACGTCGGGGTCGTGTTCGACGACAATGACCGTGTTGCCAGCATCGCGTAGCTTTTGGAGTAATTCATTGAGGCGGTGGACATCTCGGGGGTGGAGTCCGACGCTGGGCTCGTCGAAGATGTACATAGCGTCTACGAGGGACCCGTTGAGGTGTTTGACCATTTTGACGCGCTGACTTTCACCGCCGGAGAGGGTGTCGGTGGGTCGGTCGAGACTTAAGTAGCCGAGTCCAATATCAACGAGGTTGGACAGGCGGTCCTCGAGGGTTTTGACGATAGCTTTGGCCTCTGGTGCTTTGATGAATTTGACTACCTCGAGCAGCTGGTCGACCTGCATGGCCGCTAGTTCGGCGATGTTGTGGCCTTCAACCTTGACACCCAAAGCTTGTTGGCTGAGTCGCGCGCCGTGGCAGGTGTGGCAAGCGCCCATAGTGATGAA
Organism: bacterium; assembly: GCA_016699105.1. Classification (GTDB taxonomy): domain Bacteria; phylum Patescibacteriota; class Saccharimonadia; order UBA4664; family UBA4664. The sequence continues at coordinate 951,281 of CP064960.1, forward strand.
GGGTTGGATTTGCTTTTGGGTGCGGTCGGACATGGTTTTGAGGTCGCGTAAAATATATTTTTTGATGAAGGTATTCTCGAAGCCTTCGTAGGACAGGTTGATGCCATTGAATTTGACCTTGGTCGGCTCGGCGTGGAGAAAATCGTCCATTTCGGCGTCGGTGAAGTCTGTGAGCGGTTTGGTGGTGTCGACTCCAGCAGCTTTGATTACGCCAAAGCCCCAGAAGTTGTCGCCCGAGTACCCAGGAAGCTTGATGGCTCCATCTTCGATGGATTTGGTGTGGTCGAGGGCAGCATCGAGGTCGAGGGTCATTTGGCGACCCATACCGTTGCAATCCGGGCACATGCCGGCCGGGTCGTTGAAGGAGAATAAGTTGACATAGCCGATCGACGGTTTGCCGATGCGGGAAAACATGAGACGCATGGCGGTGGCAATGTCAGTCACGGTGCCGACAGTAGAGTGTGATCCCCCACCCAGGGATTTTTGATCGACAATCACGGCCATGGAGAGGTTTTTGATCTCATCGGCAGCGGGTTGGGTGAGATGGGGTAAGAAATTGCGCACAAACATCGAGAAGTTTTCGTTGAGCAGGCGCTGGGCTTCGGCCGCGATGGTATCAAACACGATGGAAGATTTGCCCGAACCGGACACACCGGTAAAGACGGTGATTTGGCGTTTGGGGATTTTGACTGAGACGTCTTTGAGATTGTTCTCGCGGGCGCCGCGGATTTCGATGTATTCAGGCATAGGGGAAGTATAGCAAAGAAAACTGTATCCAGCCTCAATATCTAAATTGGCTTTAGATACTCAGGTTGGTGCCGGGATAACGCTCCCGGCGGGCGTCCATCTAGTGAGTGGGTGGATTAGACATCACAGACGACCCAGTGCCCCTTCTGATCGGGCAGGGCGTTGAGAACGCTCGACGACTGGACGCCGCGGTCGTGATAACCGTACTTTGTCTTGAGACAATTGAACGTTGCCGCATTCTTGATCCAGTAGCGCTTGCCATTGATCACAGCCCAGCTGGTGTTGGGCTTGCCACCGCCGTTGGCCCACTGGACGATCACGAAATCGATGCAGCTGGACCAATTGATCTTCGGGCTGGCGTGCTGACCCTTCTGATCGGGCAGGACGTTGAGCACGGTTGCCGACTGCAGTCCGTGATCGGCATAGCCATTGTGGTCACGGGCACAGAAGAATGTACCGATGTCCTCGACCCAGTAGCGCTTGCCATCCAGAACAATCCAGGATGTGGCCTGCTTGCCGGCACCATTGTTCCAAGACACGATCTTGTGCTGGTGCTGGTAACGCATGATTGCCGCAAACGTGTTGGGATGTGCGTTGAGGAACGCCAACGGGTCAACTGCGCCGTTGTTATTACCCCACTTGGAGCAAGACTGCGACCCGTACGGAGACGCCGGCATGTTGGCACCCGGATACATCCCGAAATGCAGATGGTCACCGTTGGAGCCGTAATCCCCGATCTTGCCGAGAATGGTCCCGGCGATGAACGAGTCGCCGACCTTCCAGCTCTTGGCCGGCACAATGTGGCCATAGAGCGCCACGAACTGCGTGCCATCGGGAGCTGCATGCCGGACGAACAGGCCGACATTGTTGCGCTTGCCAGGTGCGCTCCAGCCGGCTGACCAGTCCATCTTGATGACGGTGCCAGCGGCTACCGGAAAGACGTTGTCGCCCTCGTAGACATTGGACGCAATGGCCAGATCAGCACCGGTGTGGAACTTGCCTGAATTGGTGCCGTAGTATACCCCATACTCAGGATGACCACAGTCGTTGGCTAGGAAGCCCGTGGAGGGCTGATACGTCTTGCCAGCCGGCAGCATCCAACCATTGGACATGGTCGGACCGGTACTTACTGCCTGAGCGGGTGGGGCACTGAAGCCAAAAGCTCCAGTAATCATGCTGATGGAAATCAGTGCAAGCACCCATGCTCGCCAGCGCGGGTAGGGGCGATGTGCGACAGTCATGTCGCGCTCCTTTACTCATCGATGGATCAAGGTACGAATTGGACGTAATGCCGTACCTATATTGCATTATTTAAGCTGATCTGTCAACAATTGTGGTGAGATAGGGTTATTTAGTCATAAAGGTCGATGCCCGGAGTGCAGCTTGACCTACACTCCGGGACTTGGGTTGGGTTACCGGTATTTCACCCAGGGAGTTCCATTGCCCTGGAGCCAAGCATTGCGCTGGTTGAGACCGTTGGCGGCCATCCAGAGCTGCTCACCGTTGCGGGCGGCGATGGTTCGAGTACCCATTTCGGTGAAATACAATGCTTTGTGATGCAGTGCCGCATACTTTTTCCAGGACTCGGGCCCCAGGGGGAAGGCGGCACACTTGGCGGTCATCGGCTTACAGACCACCGGAACCTGTCCATTTGACCAGGTGGAGTATTGGAGTTCCGGCCAGGTCATGTTGCGGATCTTTTTGGTCTTCGGATCTGCAATGGTCGAGTGGTACAGCGATACACCTATCATGTCCGACTCCGGTACAAAGTACTTGGCTGGAGTAGACTTGACGGTCTTGGTGCCGTACTCGGCTAGCTTGACCTCTTTGCCGGTCACCGGATCTGATCCCCTGATGGGTGTCCCGATGACGTCATGCGACCCGAAGTTCAGGCTGTTGATGAACCTGAACTTGGCGCCACGCTTGATGGCCGGAGCCAGCATGGGCAAAAGCGCCGCTCGAAAGATTTTGAACTCCTTGCGGGCGATGTCGGGTTCCACCTGACAGGGGGTGTGCTCCGGAATACTCCGGCAAGCTCCCCAGCGAAACCAGGTGCCGTTGTTTTCCGGCTCGTGTGCCAACGTGGTGGTTGTGCCCTTGCGGGCGCACCGGTTGAGCGCACCAGCTAGTTCGGCCAGGGTGCCTGTGTTGGCATATGGCCGGTTTGGCAGCACGTCGCCCACCGAGAAACTAACGTCTCCCGGCCATCCCTTTTTGAACACACCCTTGTTGGGCAAGGAGGTGTCGACATGATGGAAGGGTTTGGATTTACCGTACGTGTCGATGCCGGTGGTGATGTCGCAATAGGACCACCGATCCCATGTAGGCGGGATGGTGGCTGACTTGATGGCAGCCGCCACGGCCATGTCGGCCACGACTACTTCAGTAGCCATTGGCACGATTGCGGTGGTAAAACAGATTATTGTCAAAGCGCCCCCGCGCCGGAGTTTGCGAAGCATTTGGAGCTCCTTTTCCGTCGCGTGGCTGGAATTCAGCCGTGCATTATAATGATACTTTTGTAATATTATGTCAACGTGTCTTGATCTTTTGATTTGTAATTTGATTCTTCTTATGGTTATATAAATTCAAATAGTACTAATTATTTTTTAAGTGACTTCAATACTCTGTCGCCAAGTCAAGTATTACTATTGATGTCGAGTCACATTAGCCTATGCCACCGCTATTCATTATTCTATTAATCTGCACTGTTTTGTCGCTTGCGATCTGTGTATGGTTTTTACAGCCGTAAAACGGAGCTCGTTATGGTTAGTTTGGTTAATAATTGCCATTGCGTGTTTTGTTGCTGCAATTACAGTCACTTTCTCATGAGAGTATAAAAGCTTTACGGCGCTGCTATTGAATAATTACTTGGTGCCCTTGAAAGACATTCATTCGAACTCTTTTTGCTATAGCTAGACCGGCTGCGTCAATCGTTTGAGTATGATCCCGAGCATAGAACGATCGTTTAGGATTCAATACCTTTGCATCATGCATGCATTAATTCTCGGGGCCTGCGCATGGCTATTCCCATGTGCCGCCGGCCGTTATTGTAATAATCCAAGTACTCTTCTAGCCTTGCTTGCGTCACGTTCCGCCTGAGCGGGTACGAACTCACACATTCGTCTTGTAAGGTGCGGTTGAATCGCTCCACATGAGCATTGTCGTTGCTGTGCCGAACCCGAGAGTGTCGCAGAGTAATGTGTCTGGCCGCTAGCATGTCATGGAAGTATTTCTGGAACTGGGTGAAGGACCGTTGTCGGTCTGCATCATGACGAATGAGAAGCCAGCTTTTACCTGGGCCCGTAGAGCTACTTTGAGCGATATAGCTTGGCTGAGTTTGTCATGGACTTCGGCATACGCCCAACGAGAATGCAGGTCAATAATCGTGTAGATATAAAAGCGTTCACCAATGCTCCAATCCACAAAATGGACCGTGTCCATCTGGACAAGTGAACCTGGACCGGTGATTTCGGGTCTCGGCAGTGATTCCCGAATCCGGGCCCACTTGGATTTCTTCTTGAGCAGCTCATGACGGTCTAGAGTCCGTTTTACGCTTGAGAGGCTCACATGGACACCATGTTCGAGCAGCTCTGCGTGGACAACCTCAGCGCATCTGTTGTGCTTGAGACGCTCGGCGATGATGGCTTGGACGATTGCCTTGGAGAGCGCTTTCGGATGAGACTGAGGCCGCGAGGACTCGGTTGGAATATTCATCCGGCCGTCGGCCGGAGCTTTAGCGACCCAGCGCACAATGGTGGACTGGTTGTACCCGGAAATGAAGGGCGACTGCACGAGTAGTCCACCCTTTTCTTACAAGTTTGACCGCTTCCATGCGGAGTTTAGGGAGCTTTTCGTTAGATGTAGGCCATGGTTCATTGTAGCGTTACTTTGATGCAAAGCTATTGAACCATTACGACGATTTGACTTCTCCGCTACTACGTGTTCCGGAAGAATCTGCTCCGATCATTAGAGAGACCGGTCGCAACTGATTGAACTCGATTGCAAAGAATGCTATACTGTGCTTGTCTTTCAGTTCAGCCATGAACTGTCAGGGTATAACATCCAAGAGCGATCCTCCACACGGCGGGTCGCTTTATTTTTGATCTCGGTGTTTTATCTCCTGCCGCCATATGTCACCGTCAATCTTTGCAACATCAAAGTAGCCGTCAGTACCGGTTCTGAGCTCGGTAGACACATTGTTCGGGGACGAGAATATGTATACTTTTTTCCCGCGCGAGCGAATGTATTTTACTAGCGCCAAGAAGTCCGAGTCGCCAGTGAACAGCACTGCAATGTCATATTGGCTAATAGTGCTTACAGCATCGATGGCCATTTCAACGTCCATGTTGCCTTTTTCTTGAATTGCCACCCCTTCTGCCGTAGTCACGGTAATGCGCTTTAGCTCCTTTTTCCTGACGACGAAACCCAACGCCTTTTTAAGGTAAGTATAAAACTTATGCTTACTGTCCAGACTATAGTCACGCGTTCCTTCTGCCGGATATGCCGTGTAATAGTATACTTGGACCCCGTCGGCTGAAAACTGGTTTCGCAAGTACAGAGTTAGCTTAGCGTAGTCAAGGAAGCGGCCCTTTACTTTCAGGGCTTGCCATAGATTGGACGCATCAATAAACACAAATACTTTGACGCCTTCGTGCTCTCGGCGCTGTTCGGATACCACTACAATGACGTCCTAGTCGGCGTCTGACGTGTAGGCTGCGTTGGCATCACCGTAATATTCTTATTTTCTTCCCTGTTGCCAATTAATTTTGCGATATTGGAGTTTGCCATAAACTGCTGGTACACAGTGGTGAGCAGTTTTATTGAACCCAATCTTGCTTCATCCTCGACTTTCTCGCCGATTCCGTACCGCTCCAGAGTTGAGAAGCTAATTGGGTAGCCATGCGAGCTGTGTGCTTTCGTGAACTCGTCAAGTGCGGCCTCAATCTGAGTGTCTGATTTGCCCTTCATAGCATGTTCACGTAGTGCTTGTTCAATAACTTCTCGTGAGAACTTTAGCGCCGTCATGTACGATCCCAGCAGATACGGGTCAACTTCATCTAGTTTAGCCCTGAGCAGTTGGTCCATGGGCGCAGTGCCCGAATCGGTGGTTGAGTTGCGCTGATATGGACCACCTTCCTTGCCCCAATAGTTAATAAACTCATATATCGCAGTCGCTGGCACTCTTAAGTCGGGCTTTGTTGGGCTTTGTATTATTGGGTCTACTGGGCCAAGCTCAGACAGGGTGGTGAAGTACTGCTTGTCCGCCTCTAGTACCATATAGGTTGCGGCACTCTTGGCCATTAAGGGCACTATGACTATATATTCATCTGCATACTGCCTAATTATGTCAACGAACTTTATCGCGGATTCCAGTATTCCTCCGCCACTGTGAAGGAACAGGCACACTCTTTTGTATTTCTTGCCTTGAGTGCTTTTTGGGAACCCTTGTTTCAGGCTATGAAGCAAGTCATCCAGCAGTATGCAGTCGTTGTGATCAATCATAGACACAGGGGAGTTGGGCGATGAGATATACGATATTACGGTGCAGTCGAAATCTTCTTCGACGGCTTCGACAGCGTCTTTTATTGTGATGCGCATTTCCTTGGCTAGACCGGAGATGCCCTGACTATTGATATCCGCGGCCTTAAACTTTAGTAAGCTCGGCTTATTGACTATCCACTTGCCTGTTTCAACGTCCTGCTCGCCGCCAATCTTCCCTTCGCGAAGTAGCTGCCGCACATGATGCTGCGTTATGTTTACCAGCTCCGCGGCTTTCTTTACCGTAATTTTATCCGAATTCATGAGTTCCCTCTATCACGTATATTGTACGTATATTACTTACTCTCGTACGCTGGTGTCAAACAATAAAAATATTTTTGCGGCGTTCCGACGTGATCAGCTCTTTAATCCGCGATTTTATTTCTCGCATCTCGTCCTTTCAACCACCTTAGCTTTACCAGATTTATCGAACTCCAAAAAGCCCTTTTTTACAGGGCTTTCGCTTTAGTCGAGTTGAATTGTGTGTCAACATTGGTGCGGATGAAAGGACTCGAACCTTCACGACTTGCGTCACTAGCTCCTAAGGCTAGCGTGTCTACCATTCCACCACATCCGCAGGGAACGGGCTCATAATATCAGGTTTTGGCGGGATCAAAAGCTCAAGGCCGTGTCGCCGTAGGTTTTGGTCTTGATGAGACTGGCGATGGCTAACTCGGGCGATGGTTGTCGGCTGGTATGCGAGAGTACCAATATGCCATCTGGTGTCAAAAAGCTGATCAGTTTGGCAATAATGTCGGGTTCGAGTTTGGCGTAGGGTGGATCGGCGATTATCAATCCATAGCGGGCTGTAGGTGGGTTTTGAGCAGGGGCAGCCAGCCACGTTTCGACGGGCACCGTGTGCAATATGTGGTTGGTGGTGAGGTCGAGTGTGGCAGCATTAGCATCGATGGTCCGGGCAACGCGGGGGTGACTTTCGATGGCCTCCACCAGCATGGCGCCCCGGGATAAGGCTTCAAAACCCGCCGCGCCCGATCCTGCGTAGGCATCAAGAACCACCAAGCCTGTCGGACGGCCGACTATATCAAAGATAGCTGCCCGGACTTTTTCGCTTAGTGGCCGGGTCGTTGTGCCAGGGGGCTGGGCAATTGGCCGACCACCGTAGGTGCCAGATAGTATTTTCATGTGGTCATTTGTTCGGCTTGGGCTTGGGCGGCTTCGATGCTAGCCAAGAGCCAAATTATGCCAATACTACGGGAGATGAGCGGGGCGAGGGTATTTTTGACGATACTGGCCAGATCATTGGTCCAGCCATGAAGTGCAAATTGTTGGTAGAGCTTGAGGTCGGATACCTGCCGGGCGACCACCTTGAAATAGTCGACGGGGCCTTGTTGACTGGCTTGGGCCACTTCGGCTTCACTCAAGCGCCCTTTGATCGGGAAGAATAATAACGCGACAGCGATGCCAATTTCGAAATTGACGATATGGGTGGTGAGATGACCCTTGGGTCCCCAGATTGCCCAATGTTTTTTGACTTGGGCGGTCACTTTAGAACTATCTCCAGAGGCAATGGTGAGGGCGGCTTTTTCGACTTCGGCGGTGATTTTGGCTTCGAGGGGGAAATGATGCGCGGGCGTTAAACCATCGCAGACATAGTGAGCCAGCCAAGCCGCTTCAAACGAGGCGCGTACGTGGTCTTTGGCAATGAGCGCTTGGACGAGACCCTGATAATGATTAGCAATGTGGATTGGTACTTCACCTTCGTCGGCGACCGGATCATAGAGATGGCTGGGAGCATGATCGTGTGACGTTTTGTACTTGAGACCTTGTTTGCTCTTGATACCGTCGGGACCGTTATAGCCTTCAAAATTGAGAATATGGGCAATTGGCGGAAATGACTGATCGCCCAAATAGGGGTCGATCATTTTGTAAGCAGCGACATCGAGTCGTTGATGAACGCCGAGGTGGCGGGAGGCGCGCTTGGGAGAGATAAATCCTGCGTACATAGGTGTTTTACAATCGTTTATTGTTAGTCGAGTGAGGTCAGACTCTTGAGGGCATTTATTCTGGCCAGCACCTGAGGATATTTTACCAGAGACTGAGGGTCAGACAGGAATTTGAGGGCACTTTGACGGACTTTAGTAAGGGTAGCTACATCAGTCAGGTCGGCTTGGTCGAGCTCGAGTTGGCCGTGTTGCATCCGGCCATAAATTTGACCCGGACCGCGGAGCTCGAGGTCAATTTGAGCCAACCGGAAGCCGTCGGTGGATTTTTCGATCGCTCGGAGCCGTTCGAGCGTACCAGTTGATTTGGTGTCGGCGAGTAGATAGCAATACGAGGCATGTTCACCGCGGCCGACGCGACCCCGGAGTTGATGGAGGGCAGCCAAACCGAAGGTCTCGGCGTTTTCGATGAGCATGACGGTGGCATTTGGGACATTGACGCCCACTTCGATGACGGTGGTTGTTACGAGTATATCGATAGAGCCGGCGGCAAATTGGTCCATGACGGCGGCCTTGTCAGCGGCACTCAGCCGGCCATGCAGCAAACCAACTTTGTACCTGGTGAAGGGTCCGAATTTGAGGCGTTCGTATTCGCTGGTGACCGATTTAACTTGGCGGGTGTCAGAATCTTCAATCAGCGGGCAAACCACGAAGGCTTGGCGTCCGGCGGTCAATTGCTCGCGCACGAATTGATAGACTTCTTCGCGTTTGGCAGTGTCAGCCAGCTTGGTGGTAATGGCTGTACGGCCGGGGGGTACGGCACCAATGATGGAAATATCGAGGTCGCCATAGACAGTCAGTTGGAGGGTGCGCGGAATGGGGGTTGCCGTCATGGTCAATAGATGGGGCAAGCTACCCGCTTTGGACTTGAGTAATTGACGTTGATTGACGCCGAAGCGGTGTTGCTCGTCGACGATGACCAGTCCCAGGCGGCCAAACCGGGTGGCGTCCGACAATAAGGCTTGGGTACCAATAATGAGCCGGGGTTCAGTAGTTTGGAGAGATTGGCGGGCAGCCCGGGCAGCGGCCGCCGGTTGTCCACCGAGGACGAGACTGACGGGATACCCGAGCTTAGCAAACAGTGGTTCTAAGCTGGCGGCATGCTGGCGGGCGAGCACTTCGGTAGGCACCATGAGGGCAGCTTGATAGCCGGCATACATCACCATCGTGGCCGCCATGGCCGCCACAACCGTTTTGCCGGATCCAACATCGCCTTCGAGTAGGCGATTCATGGGGGTCGTCTTACCGAGGTCTTGCAGTATTTCCCAAGCGGCTTGTTTCTGATGTGGCGTCAATTCAAAGCCCAGTTGCCGGGTAAACTCCTGAGCGACTTCTACTTCAAAACCGATGGCAGGTGCGGGCTCGGTGGCAATTTCTTGCTTGATAACGAGACTGGTGAGCATGAGGTACCAGAGCTCGTCGAAGGCCAGGCGAGCCTTGGCAGCAGCCAATTGAGATTGATTTTCCGGGAAATGAATGTGCTGAAGAGCGGTGGCCAGATCGACTAGTTGATTTTGCTGGCGGACGGTTTCTGGCAGCTCGTCAACGATTGTGGCCAAAAGCGGCATGAGTGGCAACATGACTGCCCGGAGTTGCTTACTGCTGAGTCCCGAGGTTTCGCCGTACACGGGCACAATGCGAGCGGTAGATTTGGTCGCCCGGCCAGCTTCGGTTTTCTCAATGGCTGGCGATTGCATGGCTAGGTCATTGCGGACAAATTTGAGTTCGCCCGACAGCAAGACTGGCGTGCCCTGGACGAACGTCTTGGCGAGATATGACTGATTGAACCAGATGGCTTTGACGGTGCCTGTGCCGTCGGTAATTATGGCTTCAGTTAGATGGAGTTTACGGCCACGGGCGTACCGGGCGGCAATGCGCTCGATTTGACCCTTAAACGTCACTTTACCGGGACGCATCGATTTGATCGGAATGATTTGGGAGAAATCGTCATAACGACGCGGATAATGGCGAACCAGCTCACCGGCCGTCTGAATACCGAGACGAGCGAGTTTGGCTGCCAGCGCCGAACCCACACCTGTCAGCGACTCGACTGGTCGAGTTTGCCAATCGTGTTCAGATGTGGTCATGACAAATCTAACTGATAGAATCGCCGTTTGCCGACTTTGAGGATGGCACCGGATTTAAGTGCCAGTTTGGTGTCAGGTTGATTCAAAACAACATCATCGAGTGACACTCCACCTTGTTCAATTAAGCGCCGGGCTTCGTTTTTCGATGTAGCTGCCCCAACTTCAATGAGGATATCAACGAGCGGATAATCGAGTGCCTGATAGGCGGCAGTGGTTTGAGCTAACTTTACCGGTTCAATCATATTGGCAGTGGGGCCGGTGCGATCACGGAAGGTAGCCGACCATTCTTCCTCCGCTTTGATGGCGTCAGATTCACCGTGGTACATTCTGACAATTTCACGGGCCAGCGAGGCTTTGGCGTCCCGGGGATTGGCACCGGCCGCCAGAGTTTTGACGAGCTCATCGATGGTGGCTAGAGGTACACCGGTACACAATCGGTAATACGGCGCAATCAGTGGATCTGGTACGGACATAATTTTGCCGTACATGTCCAGAGGTGCATCAGTCACACCGACATAATTATCGAGACTTTTGCTCATTTTTTTAGCGCCATCAAGTCCGACTAATAATTGGCAGGTGAAGACGATTTGAGGAGTTTGGCCAAGTTTTTTTTGCAAAGCCCGGCCTGCCATCAGATTGAAGAGTTGATCAGAGCCACCAAACTCAACATCGGCTTCGAGCGCCACTGAGTCATAGGCTTGCATGAGTGGGTAGAGCAGCTCATGGAGGGCGATTTCGGCACCAGATTGGAGGCGCTGCTTGAAATCTTCGCGTTCGATGGTTTGGGCGACGGAGATATTGGAAGCCAGGTTAATGAGCTGGCCGAAATCCAGCTTGCCCAGCCATTCGGAGTTGTATCGAATCTCCGCTTTTTTAACATCAATCATTTTTCCGACTTGGTCGAGATAGGTTTTGACGTTGGCGGCAATGCCGGCGTCAGACAGCATGGGCCGGGTTTGATTGCGGCCACTGGGGTCACCGATTTTGGTCGTATAGTCACCGATCAAAAAGATGACGGTGTGGCCTAGCTCCTGAAACTGACGCAGTTTTCCCAAGACTACCGCGTGACCGATATGGAGGTCGGGCCGGGTGGGGTCAACGCCAAACTTTATGCGCAATTTTTTGGTTGAACTACCGGCGGCTAAAGCGGCTTCGAGACGGGCTTGATCAATAATGGTATCGGTACCCCGGGTCAGGAGGTCTGGAAATTCGACGAGAGTGGTTTTCATATCAGGAGTTATTTTAACACGGCCGGCCACCAGCCTGAAAGATACCAGACAAGGGTGCTCGCCCACACGAGTTCGATGATCAAACCCCAGGGCCGCTCCCACCGTTGAATTCCACTGAGGAAATGCAACATCGGCCGATACCATGGTAACCACCGTTCGACCCGTGGACGACTAAAGATGACCAGCGGGATATAGGTTAAATCTGGCAGAGTGGCTCCGAGAACTCCGGCCGCGACCGCCCAAGTCGCGTCAGGCCAGATCAATAGTGCGGTGAAAGAGAGACAACTCGAGCTCGTAAAATCTAACGATCCGAGAATCAGAAAAAACCGGTCACGATATGAATAATCACCCTTGCTGCGCCGGCCCGGACCATAGTGTGGAATCATATCCTGGATTAAATGCGAAGCAATCCCAAGAGGTAGGGCTAAGGCTGGTTGTCCGGTAGCTAGTCCGAGAGCAATACCGGTAAGCGTATGGTTTGTTAGAAGCATAAGCGTATTATACGCTGTCATTGTAAAAGTGAATGGTATAATGGGGTGGTTAACCGCACAGTGAGCGATATTTAATTATGCCAAAACGACATGTAGTCCGGCGCCCACCGGCTGCCCCTTTGACCGATAATACAACTGGTTGGAATGGCCGCTGGGCCCGGTTCCGCCATGGGTTCACACCAAGTGGCATCAAAGCCTATTGGTTTAGCCGCGCTGGCTTAAAGCGCGTTGGATTAATGGCGGGTGCCGGTGTCTTCTTCATCTTTTTAGTGTTTTTATGGTATGCCAAAGATCTACCGACTCCCGGTAAGATTAATGCCCGGGTGACCGCCCAAACGACCAAGTTTTATGACGCCAGTGAGCAACATCTGATTTATGAAGTCTACGGCGACCAGAACCGCAGCATTATTAGCTTTGAAGAAATTCCAGCTGTAGCCAAGCAAGCGGCCATCGCCATTGAAGACAAAGATTTTTATGACCATGGGTCATTTAGTGTCTGGGGTTACGTCCGGGCGGCCTATGAAAATTACCGCAACAGCAATACCCGCCAAGGTGGATCAACCATTACTCAACAATACGTCAAAAATGCCCTCCTCGACCCCACTGATCACAGCTATGGCCGCAAGATCAAAGAGCTGATGCTATCGGTATTGATTGGCCAGTTTTACTCTAAAAATGACATTTTGGCATTGTATTTAAATGAAATACCCTACGGTAACCAAGCCTATGGTATTGAGAGTGCCTGTAAAACGTTTTTCCCGATGAATATCGATCAACAAGACAAAGATAAGCGCTGTGCTAAAAACCTTAAACTTGATCAGTCGGCCCTGCTGGCGGCTATCTTAAATGGACCGTCTTATTTCTCGCCCTACGGCAATCACCCGCAAGAACTCATTGACCGTCAGCATATTGTGCTCGGGCTCATGTATGAGCAGGGTTACATTTCGCAAGCCGAAGCCGATGGCGCCATGTGGACAATGGCTGATTTGCGCAACCCCGATAAACTCAACCAAGAACGCAACCTCTATGCTAATCTCGACCCCCGCATGGCACATTTCGTTTTTGTATGCCCAAGAGAAATTGGAGCAAAAATACGGTACAGCCACCGTCACCGAGGGCGGGCTCAAAGTGGTCACTACCCTGGACTTCGACAAGCAAATAGCGGCGTATGACTCGATTCAAGATAACATGGCTCGCATCCGCTCAAATAAGGGATCAAACTCAGCCATGGTGGTCACCGATCCCAAAACTGGGCATATTCTCGCTATGATTGGGTCTCACGACTTTAATAATGCCGAAAACGGGCAAGTCAATGTAGCCAACAGTCTCCGGCAGCCGGGATCGAGTTTCAAGCCGTTTGTATATGCAACACTTTTTGCCAAAAATAAGGATACATCGTGTGCCAAGGATCGCACCTGCTCGACCTTTGGACCGGGCACAACTGTATATGATGTGCCGACAGTGTTTACGCCTGAAAAGCCAAATTGGCCTCAGAATTTTGGCAATAAGACTTATGGCATTATTACCATGCGTCAAGCACTGGCTGGATCATAATATCCCTGCGGTGAAAGCTTTGTCGATGGCCGGTATTGAGGACTCAGTTCGAACGGCCAGGGCATTGGGTATATCGACACTTAAGGATCCTGCTCAATACGGCTTGTCATTGGTGCTCGGTTCTGGCGAGGTCAAACTGGTCGAGATGGCCAATGCCTACGAGTCATTCGCCAATGGTGGCCAGCATTTCGATCAGACACCAATTTTGAAGCTCTACGACCAAAAGGGTGTGGTCATGGAAGACAACACCAAGCCCGACAAGCCCAAACAAGCACTGGATGCCCAAGTAGCCTATTTGATGGCCGATGTCTTAAGTGACAACGATGCAAGAAGTTTGTCTTCGGCAACGACCTAACCTTGACCAATATGTGTGGCAACAATAACGCCACCAATTGTGTGCATGCTGGCGCCAAAACTGGTACCACTGAGCATTTCAATGACGCCTGGACTGTTGGTTTTACCACCAATTTAGTGGCGGCAGTGTGGGTCGGAAACAATGATAATGCCCCATGAACTCGGCGGCGGCCGATATTGCCCGCTCCCGTTTGGCGGACATTCATGAACAAGATGACTGGCGGCAAGCCGACCGATGCTTTCACCAAAAACACCTCGGTTAAAACAGTCAGCTTGGATAAGAAGACGGGTCGTAGTAAATCTAACGGTACCACTACTACCACTACCGATATCTTCCATCATGGTATGTACCCATGAGCCCATCATCAGGCCGCAGTGCAGTTGTCGATAAAGTATCAGGTTTGTTGGCCACTGAGTGTACACCAGATCTAGCCAAAGAAACGAAATATTCGAGTGCTATCTTGCCCGAAACAACTAAAACGGAAAATAGTTTCCAATATAGCCTGTGGTTGGCGGCTCTGAACAAAGCCGGTTATGCGTCAAGCGCTGACCTCCCGACGGGATCCGACAACGTCCACAGCTGTTCGGACAGTAAGCCTACCGCTAACATCACGGGGCTAGGTGGTGGCGGTCCGTATAACTTCCAGGTGCAGGTGACAGCCGGGACGTTTACCCCAACCAAGCTTGAAATCTTTTCGATGACCAAATTGTTTCGACCCAGGTGATCAGTGGCAGTGGTACCTACGACGTTAGCTACAGCCCGACAACTGCAGGCACACACACTATTAAGGCCGTCGTGACCGACGACAAATTGTACCAGAGTAGCGATAGCCAGACGGTGTCAGTGACCAATATCGGGGCACCGTTTAGCAACGAATCGCCAAGCAACGGATCATTACGCGGTGCCGGCTCGGTCACATTTAGCTGGACCGAGGAAGACGGCGCTGATAGTTATGACCTGTTTGTCGATGGTGCTAAGCTGGGGCTCCACCGACGCTACATCGCGCAGTATTACGTTGGGTGCTGGTGCACACACTTGGTACGTCAAGAGTAACAAGGGCACTCAAACCAGTCCCTGGAGTGTAACCTTAACGCCTTAGTAGCCGAAGCGAGCGCTGTGAATATCGGCAATTTTGACAGGCACTGATTTCATATCAGCGCTACTGATGTACAGCTTGTAGTCTTTCTGGAGCAGTACATAGTTGCTATTCAACCAGCTGACTACCCATTGCTCGGAGCCGGTAGCCAGTTGGGTGGCGTTTTGACCATTGGCATCCGCCATAAACGTGGTATAGGTGCCGTCACGTGGTTCAGACCACATCACTTTCTGACCGTCTGGGCTGTAGCTTAAAGTAAAGTTGGCGCTCGAGACATTGTCGGTCGGCTTGATTTTGGTGACTGTTTTTCCATCATACCGATAGTATGTTGAATCGCCGCTGCTAAAACTCAAGGTTAAACTGCTCGGGTTGTGGATGCTAGCCATGACAGCGGTGGTAGTAAAATTGTCTTTTTGATCGAGCGCCGGCATTTCGACGAGGTTTTTTTCATTGGATCCATCAGCTAACACTGACTTCAAAGATGTTACTTTGTCTCGTAGATTGCCAGAGAATGGTGCGTAATAATTTTCACCGTATATGATTTGATTCTGGAATACGATGATACTGGAAAAGCTACTATTGACGTAATTGTACGAGTTGCCCGTACCTTCTGACTCCGCTATCGTAATTATTCTGCTGGTAGCTGGCTGGTATGTCTTGAGTATGGTGTGAGCCGGCTCCCAGAGCTGTTTATCGGTAAATTGTTGGTAGACAAGGCGGTCTGACACCCATCCTTCAATATGCACTCCACCATTTTTCCCATCGACATAGGCAATCGAGCCAGTGGTGGGATCAATACGATAAAGCGACGAATATTGACCTTCTCGTTTGGCCACCAACATCACAAATTTTTGGTCCGGACTCATCATAAGCTGGGTATCGTAATCATTTTCCTTGCCAGTGCCGGCCACCAGAACTTTGGCATTGCTGCCATCGAGGTCGGCTTTGTAGACGTTGATGGTACCCGTGCGCTTACTCAAGTAGGTCACATAACCAACTGGAACTAGTTTGATAGTATTATCAGCGGGGTTGGCTGAGTTTTTGACAGTCGTACTGAGCGAGTTAAAGCCGTCGCGGCTGACACTACTGGTTTCAGATTGGCGGGCTGTTGGGACTATGGCAAACGCTTCGCCCAGGTCATTGGTGGTATATTCAGCGTTTAAGACAGTAACCTTGGCACCTGCCACCGCTCCAGCTGTAATGGCGTCAAGGATTTTGATACCGACGGGAGTACCAAGAGCGTCGATTTGGTACTCGATCGTGGCATTGGCTTTAAGAATGTAGACATGGATATCCGGTCGGATGAGATTATAATATTTTTTCGATACCGATACTGAATGATTGCCGGCACCAAGCTTCGGTATGACCACTTCGCCTGCAGCATCGGTCTGGTAGTCGTGACCACTGACATTAACGACAGCCTCGGTGACGGGGCGGTGGGTCGCAGAATCAAGAATTCTGACTCGAGTGTCATGACGAACGATTTTTCCAATAACAACGTAGCGCGTACCTGGATTAACGACCGATAAAGCAGCCACGAGGATGACGATTCCCGCAACGGCCAGTATCTGATATCGACGGCGAGTGGGCCAAAGTTTCGTCAGTCTGGGAGGCAATTGCCAGCGTTTTGGTTGTTCAGACTTGGAGTGGAGAGGTGGTTTTGGCATAATGGCTATGTTTAATTATGCCTATTATCCCAAGTCAGTGGCAATAAGACAATTTATTTTATGGGTGTCACAAATATCATCTTGCCAGCAGCACTTTGGAAGGCGCGTGTGACTTCGGTGTTGATGGTTTTGCCGATGAGATTAGCGCCGTTTTCAACAACGATCATGGTGCCGTCATCCAGATAACCGACGCCCTGGCCTTTGCCTTTGCCGGCTTGCACCACGGTGACAGTCAGGGGTTCGCCAGGCACTACCACTGGCCGGATGGCACCGGCGAGCTCGTTGACGTTGAGGATTCGTATTCCCTGGACACTGGCAACTTGGCCCAAATTGAAATCGGTGGTCAGTAAGGCACAATGCAGCCGTTGGCCGAGTTTGATCAATTTGGCATCTACCTCCTTGACGCCGGATACTTCTTCATCAGTCACTTTGAGGCCACCAGGCAATTCGCGAAGCCGCTGGAGGGTTTCGAGTCCCCGGCGTCCGCGCGCGCGACGAAGATCGTCTTCGGAATCGGCAATGTTTTGGAGCTCAGACAATACAAATTTGGGCACAGTAATGCGACCGGGGACGAAACCAGCGGCAGCGATATCGGCAATACGGCCGTCAATGATAACCGATGTGTCGATGAGGATGAGGGGCATGGACGGCCTGGCGGGTGTGCTCGTAGGCGAAGAAGTCACCGGTGTCGCTCGGCTTAATTTTTGAATTTTTTGCCAGACTAATCCTAATATGACGATGTTGATAATGGCAAGTAACAGCAGGAGATATAACATAAACGTCCTTTCTCTTTAATCGTGGCGTTGGGAGCGTCTGGCTGGAGCTGTGGCACCGATACTGTCGATGGCGTCAATGACCGAGCTAACACCAGATATACCCTTGGGAGCATGATAGGCGGGTCCGATGACGTGTCGGTACCCCAGCCTGACGGCTTCAGCTTGTCGTCGGGCAGCCTGGGCGACGGCCCGGACTTCACCACTGAGGCCCACTTCGCCAAAGATGGCGGTGTTCTCAGGTACCGGCGTATCAGCTAAAGCTGAGGCGATGGCACATATAATTGCAAGATCGGCGGCTGGCTCGGCCACCCGTAGGCCACCCACGACGTTAACATAAATGTCATGTGAACTCAAGTTTAGGCCACCGCGTCGCCCCAGTACGGCGACCAGTAAGTTGAGCCGGTTGAGGTCAAAGCCGGCAGCTGTGCGCTTCGGGTACCCAAATGGCGTTGGTGCCACCAATGCTTGGACTTCTACCAGGATAGGACGGGTGCCTTCAAGCGTTGCCAAAACGACCGAACCGCTGGCAGGCGTGCGTTCAGCAAGTAGCGCCGCCGACGGATTCGATACTCCGAGCAGTCCTTGTTCCCCCATTTCGAAGATGCCGGTTTCACTGGTAGAGCCAAAACGGTTTTTAATGCCGCGCAAGGCTTTAAACGTGCCGTAACGCTCACCTTCTAGATACAAGACAACATCTACCAAGTGTTCCAGAATTTTGGGTCCGGCGATGGTGCCTTCTTTGGTGACATGCCCGATTACCAACGTGGCAATACCGAACTTTTTAGCAGCCGTCTGGATGGTATGAGTGGCAGCTGTGATTTGGCCGACGGTACCGGAGGCACCCGTCAAGACGGTAGTCGCCATGGTTTGAATTGAGTCAATGATGACAAGGTCATATTGACCGGCCGCCATCGTGGCTACCACAATATCAACGTCAGTTTCAGCTAAGAGTTCAAGGGGAGCTTGTCCAAACCCGAGCCGGTCAGCCCGTAGTTTGATTTGAGCGGCCGATTCTTCTCCTGATACATACAACACCGCCCGGTCAGCTAGTGCTAAGTGAGCTGCAATTTGTAATACGAGTGTGCTTTTGCCAATACCGGGGTCGCCCGATAGCAACATAATAGAACCAGTGACGATGCCACCACCTAGTACCTGATCCACCTCTGTGAGCCCGGTACTCAAGCGCGGCTGTTTCGACACATCGATGGTTGATAATGATTGGGGTCTAGCGGCGGCAGCTGAGCGCGACCGACTGCCAGCAGTCGTCGTGGGCGCCGAGACCGCTTGTTCGACAAGGCTATTCCATTCGCCACACTGCTCACACTTACCCATCCAACGGCTGTAGCTGGCTCCACATTGAGCACAGGTGTACGCAGTCGTGGGTTTAGCCATAGCTTAGCGGCTGTTGGCCGTTGAATTGGTGGCGTTGGATGGCGATTGATTGGTGCGTTTGGCTGGTCGATTGTATGGCCGAAGTACCAATTCATCCTGGCGACGACTAACCGAGATAGTATCACCTTCCCGGAACGTCCCGTCGAGCAAACCAGCAGCTAGAGGGTCTTCGACTAATCGTTGGATGGTGCGCCGTAACGGCCGAGCACCTTGTTTGGCATCGTAGCCCTTTTCAATCAAGAGGGCGCGAGCGGCGGGTAAGAACCGTAAACTCAAATGCTGTTTGGCTAAACGGCGGCCGAGTTCAGCCAATTGCAGACTCAATATTTCACGAAGAGAGATTGGCGATAGGGCGTGAAAGACAACGGTCGAATCGACCCGGTTCAAAAATTCGGGTTTGAAATGTTGGCGAAGGGCTTCGAGTACATTGGTTTTGACCCGCTCGTGCTCGACTTCGAGGGCCCGTTCACCGGCTGCGGTCGTCGTCCGGAAGCCGAGGGCGGCTTCGTGGAACATATCGGCGGCACCAACATTGGAAGTCATAATGATGACAGTATTACGAAAATCGATTTTGCGACCTTTGGCATCACTAACGTAACCGTCTTCGAGAATTTGCAATAACATATTGAAAACATCGGGGTGGGCTTTTTCGATCTCATCAAACAAGATCAAGCTGTATGGACGGCGACGTACCATTTCGGTCAACTGGCCACCATCTTCATAGCCAACATAGCCAGCCGGAGCTCCAACTAACCGCGACACGTTGTGTTTTTCCATGAACTCACTCATATCGACCTTGATAAGGGCGTCGCGGTCATGGAACATTTCTTCACTCAAGACCCGGGCTAGTTCAGTTTTGCCGACACCAGTTGGTCCCAAGAACATGAAGGAACCGATTGGCCGGCGACTATCACCAACTCCGGACCGTGACCGGCGGATTGCGGCAGCCACAGCTGCGACGGCTTCATCTTGGCCAATTATGCGTCGGCGCAAATTGGCGTCGAGATTCGACAGGTTTTGGGCTTCAGCTTGAGCTAAGCGGGTGGCTGGTATTCCAGTCATAAGGGCAACCACTTGTGCGATGTCCTCGATTTCGAGTTGTAATTTCGGTAAGTCACCTTCGCGACGGTCAAGCGTTGATAGTCTACCTTGAATAACCGATTCGCGCGTTTTGAGGCGGGCGGCCAATTCGAAGTCTTGGTCAAAAACGGCGTTTTCGATGTCATCGCGAATTTCAATTAAGGTTTGGTTGAGCGTGCGGCGCGACTTACTGGTGCCACCCCGTTGAATACGAACCAAACTGGCTGCTTCATCGACTAAATCGATGGCTTTGTCGGGCATAAATCGGTCAGCCACATAGCGCTTAGCCATTTCGGCAGCGGCCGTCAGGGCTGCATCGGTGAGCTTGAGTTTGTGATGAGCTTCGTAGTGAGGCCGCAAGCCCCGTAATACGGCGATGGTTTCGTCGACTGTAGCTTCGGGCACGATAATGGGCTGGAAACGGCGTTCGAGCGCCGAATCTTTTTCGATGTGTTTGCGGTATTCGTCGAGTGTGGTGGCGCCAATGACTTGGATTTGGCCCCGGCTCAAAGCTGGCTTGAGAATATTTGCCGCATCAATAGCACCTTCGGCAGCTCCGGCTCCGACCACGGTATGGAGCTCGTCGATAAACAAGATAATGTTGGGAGTAGCAGTGGCTTCGTCGAGCAGTTTCTTGAGTCGCTCTTCAAATTCGCCCCGATATTTAGTGCCGGCAACCACGGCCGCAAGGTCTAACGCCACCAGGCGTTTACCGAGCAAATGCTCTGGCACATCGCCGGTGGAGATTGATTGAGCCAGACCTTCGGCAATAGCCGTTTTACCCACACCTGGTTCGCCAATGAGGACAGGATTGTTTTTGGTTCGACGACCCAAGACTGACACTACCCGGCTCATCTGGGGTTGCCGGCCTACCATGGGATCGAGTTCACTTTTGGCGGCTTTGGCGGTCAAATCATGACCAAAATGATCGAGGGCTGGTGTACTAGACTTGCCATTATGTTTGGGTGCCCGGGCTGACATGGCTTGAGAATCTTCGGGAAAAGCTGGCTGTTGATTACCTAGATAGTTCTCAACTTGTGTGCGGATATTAGCCGGGTCCACTTGTAGATCATTGCGCAACAAGCTAATTGCCCGCGCACTTTTTTCGCTCAGAATTGCATAGAGGATATGTTCAGTACCACAGTACGGTTGGCCAAATTCTTTGGCGATCCGCAGACTATAGGTGAGTGTTCGTTTAGCAGTCTCGGAGGCACCTTTGTAGCCGGTACCAACCATTTGCTGACTAAAACTCAAAACGAGTTGAGCTTTCTCGAAGGTTACTCCGGCAGAACCCAAGATTTTGGCACCAATTGAGGTGTCTTGTTGGAGGACTCCCAACAAAATATGCTCGGTGCCAACGTAGCTACTGCCCATCTGGGTGGCTATGGTTTCGGCATTGTGTAAACTGCGTTTGGCGTTGTCGGTAAAACGGTCAAAGTGGGCGCTCATGTCGGCCATGGCGGGCTCCTTTCGAACAAACAATATGGACGTATTTTTAGTATATCATCACTAGCACTCAATGCAAGTGAGTGCTAGTTCATGACTGTGAAGTTTTTATATTAGCGGCTTCTGAACGTCTGACTAGTCAGTCTGAGTACCTGAATTGATGGCGTCAAGGAGTGAGTTTTCCAGATCGCGGGGGCTAGCAGGTTTGGCTCGAGGTTGGTCGTCGGTAATGCTAGCGGCAGCATCGGCGGTAGCTTCGACTCGTGACTCGTCAGCTGAAATGATATCGATATTCCAGCCGGTTAGTTTGGCGGCCAGCCGGACGTTTTGACCCTGCTTACCGATGGCCAATGATAGCTGGTCTTCGGGCACACGGACGACGGCTTTCTTCTCCGTTTCATTGAGCGTAACACTCGCAACTTTGGTCGGAGAGAGAGCGTTGGCGATAAATACCGACGGATCGTCAGAAAACGGAATGATGTCAATTTTTTCTTCACCGAGATCGCTCATGACCGCTTGGACGCGTGATCCCCGACCACCCACAAAGGTACCGACTGCATCAACACCTTGTGCATGTGAGAGCACTGCAACCTTGGAACGGACGCCAGCCTCGCGGGCAATCGCGCGAATTTCCACGTTGCCACCTTCTATCTCGGGTACTTCGAGTTCAAATAGATGACGGACCATGTTGGCATGCGCCCGGCTCAAGACGATCTGCGGTCCGCGCAAGGTTTGTTCAACCCGAACGACATAGACTTTCAACCGTTGACCGGTGTAGTAGCGTTCACCGGGGATTTGCTCGCCACCAAACATAACCCCTACCGCTTTACCGAGGTCGACGAATACTTGATTGCCTTCGACGCGCTGGACACTGCCGTTGAGGACGATGCCTTCTTTGTCTTTATATTCGGTAAAGATGATTTCTCGTTCGGCTTCACGCAAGCGCTGGATAATCACTTGTTTGGCAGTTTGGGCGGCCACGCGGCCGAAATCTTCAGGATGGGCTTCAAGCGTAACGGTATAGGCTTCAATTTCCTGCTCGGGATCGGCAGCGCGCACAATGGCTTTTTGTCGATTTTCTTGGCAGCTGTGAGACCGATTTGCAAAAATTCGTTTTCGACAGCATCATCTTCCACAACGGTCTTGGTTTCAAAATGTGAGCTTCACCAGTGGTCTCATCGAGTTTGACCTGAACGTCTTGGTCACGGTCGGTATAGTCTTTTTTGTAGGCGGCGGCTAAGGCGGCTTCGACAGTATCGATAATGATATCGCGAGGGAGATTCTTCTCTTCAGCAATAGTATTGATGGCGGTCATGAAATTGGCTTGCATATTCAGTTGTCCTTGAAATATTAAAATGTGGCTTAATCGAAAAACGGCCGACCTGGTGGCCGGTGTTACGTCTAATATTATATCACGACTTTTTGGCGGGAGATAGCTTAGTGACCCCAATACGGACGACTAACAGTGTCACGATAATGATAGCCAAACTGGCCGTATCAGCCAAACTGGGATGTTTAAACCAGAGACTTATGACTTCATTGAGCATAATGATGAGTATAGTATCGACGATATAGCGCACCTGCACATAGCCGTCTTTGAGATAACCGAGAATGGTGATTGACACTTCAGTTAGAGCCAGTATGAAAACTGCATCGAGCAATACTAGTTGCAAAATATACTCGAGTGGTTGGTGAATATTGCGGTACAGATCAAAGCCGGCTTTGCCGATGCCAATAAAGAGGGCGGCGCAGGTAATCGCCAAGAGTAAATTAAGCCCCAATCGAATCAAGGTGGCATACCACAAACTGACGCGATCAAAATATTTTTCGTGCTCGGGTTCGAGCTCCATGGTTTGCTTCATAACTTTGGGTAGTATACGCTAAATTTAACCATGAAAGGAGGAGGTAGTTTGGCTGTTGTACATTTACTCGACACTATTCGACCGGAACGCTACCAATTAACACTCAATGTAACTGCGGATTGGGATTCATTTTCGGCAACCGAAATATGTGAGTTTCGATTGGATATGCCCGCAACGACGGTAACGTTACACGCCGTTGGGCTCGATATAACAGATGCTGAGATTGAAGGCAATCGGGCGCAGGCTATAACGTATAACGTCCAAGCACAAACGGTCAGTTTTGAATTTGGGAAAGAATTGGCAGCCGGTCAACAGCGCTTAAAACTGGCTTTTACCGGTTCTATTCAAGATTCTTTGCATGGTTTTTACCGAGCCGCTTATGACCATCAAGGTAGCCAAGCCTGGTTTTTGATGACGCAATTTGAAGCCATTCATGCTCGGGAAGCTATGGTCTGTGTGGATGAGCCAGCGGCCAAGGCGGTGTTTGAGATTAGTCTGGAGTTCCCGGATCAACCAGGATTGACTGCGTTGAGCAATACACCTGTCGCCAGTGATGAAGTAATTGATGGGTTGCGCCGGGTAAATTTTGAACCAACACCCAAGATGAGTACCTACTTACTAGCTTGGGTAGTGAGCCAACTGGCCGAAACTCATACTACTACCAACCAAGGCGTGCTTGTCGGAATATATGCCACTCCCGGACATGCTGGTAGTTTAGACTATGCTCGCGATAGCGCCGTTCGGATTTTGGAACACTATGAAGCCTACTTCGGTATACCGTATCCGCTGCCTAAACTCGATTTAGTAGCTTGTCCAAATTTTGCTGCGGCCGCTATGGAAAACTGGGGTTGGTCACGTATCGGGAAACCGATTTACTGGTTGACGCAGTGCACACATCGCTGGCTAACAAGCAGCGAGTCATTGAAGTGATCGCCCATGAGTTGGCTCACCAATGGTTCGGTGATCTCGTGACCATGGTCTGGTGGGAAGACTTATGGCTCAATGAAAGTTTTGCGTCGTGGGCTGAAACTATGACGGTTAATATTTTGGAGCCGGAATGGCAATGGTGGACCGAATATACCGTGGGGCTGGGTAGCTATGCGCGAGAACTAGACAGTTTGATCAATACCCACCCTATTTTGGTAGAAGTACCCGATCCAAAGGGCCTCGATGAGATATTCGACGCAATTTCTTACTTCAAGGGTCAAGGCTTGATTCGAATGTTGGAAGCGTATCTAGGGCCGAAGACGTTTCAAAAAGGCTTACAAGGCTACATTCAAGCACATGCCTATAGCAATGCCACTACGGCCGATTTATGGGCTGCATTGAGTCAGGCAGCCGGTCTAGATGTGGTTGCCCTGATGGAAACATGGACCACAGCTCCAGGTTTCCCTATGGTGAGCTATAGCAAAGACCAGATGACTGTCGAACGCTTTGTGGCCAGTCCCCGCGAAGCCCGAAAACTTGCCTCGTCATCTGTTCTACCGACTTGGCATATACCGTGGTCTGCGGTATACGGCGATACCCATGGCCGACCCAAGACTTTGCCACCAGTGCTCGTTGACAATATTAACGCCGATTTGCCAGTAGAAATTGCCCAAGCTGATTGGTTTAAACCCAATCCAGGCGAGCAGGGTTTCTGGCGTTCACGCTACAACGAGCAGCAATTAAGCAGTTTACGCATTCCATTACAGGAGCGCCTGCTGTCGGTGGCTGATCGCTACGGCGTTATCGCCGATGTCTGGGCGAGCGTCAGTGCCGGACATATGAGCACTGGTTCAGCCTTGGAGTTGGTAGCAGCGTTACGTGATGAACCGGATTACTACGCGCTGGTGGCTTTGCTCAACGGTTTTGGTGATGTCTTGGCCATTGTCGAAGATCAAGCGGTTCGTGATCAGCTCAAGAGTTTTGGCAAATGGTTGGTCAGCGCCCACTATGAACGACTCGGTTGGCAGCCCCATGATACAGACACTCACTTCGATACCCTGCTGCGTCCGGTCGTGTTGGCGGCCGGTGTACGATTTGATGTGCCTGGAGCAGGAGACCGCGCGCTCGAGCTATTTGGTCAGTATGTGAGTGGTCAAGATCTGGATGCCAACATCCGCTCAGCCGTTCTGTATGGCGCAGCTCGAAGTGGTGGAGAACCCGAATACGAGCAGATGTTGGCACTGTATAAAAACGAAACGGCACCGCAAGCGCGACAGGCTCAACTTGTAAATTTGGGTAGGTTCCGCGATGCTGGTTTAGCGCAGCGGTCCCTCGATATGGCGATGAGCAATAAGGTCAAGTCGCAAGACCTGGTCTATGGATTAGCTGGAGTGTGGCGCACGCGCGAGCATCGCGAACTCGCCTGGAACCACTTACAGGTAAATTGGCCAGAGCTCGTGAAACGTTATGGCGAGGGCGGCCATATGCTTGATCGGTTCCCCGATTTTGCAGGCGACGCTTTTGCTACTTCTACTCAAGCCGATATGGTGGCGGCATTTTTTGCCAAACATCCGCACGTTTTGATTGACCGGCCAGTGGCCCAAGCAGTCGAGACGATCCGACTCAAAGCTGATTGGTACGATCGTGATCGCCAAGCTATTGCCAACTTCATTACCAGTTGGATTCAAGAAAACAAGGCATTGGGCACATAGGTAATTTCCGTCTGACCGACTGGTCCGTCGACGGCGACAATATCGATTTGCCAGGCGCCGGAATACCGCTTCGCCTGACACCAAGCTGCTGCGGCGCGTTGTAAACGGGCAATTTTAGCTGGCACTACATATTCGACGGCCGTTCCCCACTGACGGCTCTCTCGATATTTGACCTCAACAATATGAACGACGCCCTGATGTATCGTCACGATATCAAGTTCACAAAAGCGGGTGCGCCAATTTTGATCAAGCAATTGGTGACCGAGTCCAACGAGATAGCGGGCGGCCTCAGCTTCAGCTTGCCGGCCGATGGTAGTTGGAGAGAGCTTCTTAGGAGTAGGCATGTTATAGCGCCCTCAAGACTGGAGCTACACTTCGGCGGTGAACAACCGTAGGCCCACAGGCGGCCAGGACTTGTTGGTGTATAGCTGTGCCGTAGCCTTTGTGACGGGCGAAGCCGTAATTTTGATATGTATGGTCAAGTTTTATCATCAGATTGTCACGAGCGACTTTGGCTACAATAGATGCTGCTGAAACTGCCGGGATGGTGGCGTCGGCTTTGACCGTCGCCTGTGCTAGTAAACCGAGGCTTTGGAGATAATTATAATTACCATCAAGGGCAATAATTCCCGGCCAATCTAGTTCCAATTGTAAGGCTTGATATGCCCGAAATCCTGATTGCTGGATGGCCCACGATAGTCCATGACTATCAACTTCAGCTGGAGCTACCCAGCCGATACCAATACCAAGGGCAAGTTGGCGGATCAGACGGTTCGCCTGTACTCTTCTAATTGATGATAAGGACTTGGAATCGCGAACGAGAGGTAGTTGCAATGCATCCGGCCAAATGACGGCGGCGGCTACCACCGGACCAGCCCAAGCTCCCCGGCCGACTTCATCGATGCCGAGGGTGGCTGGTTCGTACATACGTATTGTTACTGACTTAGCTGGTTTTGCTGTCGGCTTTGGCTACGCCTTTGGTAGCTTCTTCGGCCATGGCAGTGGCTTCGCTGCCGGCGGCCTCATCAGTTGAGGGGCTTCGTCATCGGCGGCAACCGCCTTGTTTTCGGCTTTGACAACGTCGTCGAGAGATACTGCTTCATCAAGGACATCAGGATCGGCACTTACTTCAGGCATTACTTCTGGGACAGAAACGTCGTTGGCGGCGGCTCGGTCGAAGCTTACTTCCTGCAAACGGGCAGATTTACCACGGCGATCACGTAAGAACGACAAGAAATTGCGACGAACTTTGGCGCGACGGAGAATATCAACTTTGGCAACATTGGGCGAGTGCATGAGGAAGGTTTTTTCGACACCTACTCCTGAGGCAATGCGTCGGACGGTGATAGTAGCACCAAGCTCGTTCATGCGGTGGCGTCGGATGACGACACCCTCAAAACCTGAATACGTTGCTTGCTGCCTTCTTTGATGAGCTGATGTACTTTGACCGTGTCACCAGTCTGAACCTGCGGTAATGCTGGTTTGCGGTACGTGCGCTCGAGTTGGGTGATGAGTTCCATAACCTGGTTAGATTAGCATATCTTGAAAGCTTAGGCAATAGCGTTGGTATACTTATTGTTCATTCGTCGAAACAAGCCCGCCAATTGCTGTCAATATATCACTTAAATTCTGGTGACAAGTCCACCAGTGGCAATATTTTCGAGTGCTTTACTCAAATCATCACTGGCATCCACTCGAAATGGTAAACGCAGTTTTTGCCCGCAGGTCCGCCAACCTGCAAATACATATCAACATCTCCAGGATGAGCGCCAATGATTTCTTTGAGGGCATGCAGCATGTCGTTTGAAGTCTGCTCAATGGCAAAGATCACCTGGTGTGACTGTCTAACTGGCTTCGGTGCCAGGGCAGTAGCTTTGAGCGGAACGTGCTTTGAGGCTAAGTCATAATTGATAATCTTGGCGTTTTCGACCATGATTTTGGGTTCGCCATTGAGGCTGCCGTCACGATCACGCGCAGAAATTTTACCGCTGACCATAATGATATTATCCGGTTCGTAGACTTCGGGTGATGCGGCATAGGCTTTCGGGAAGACAACCAGCTCAGTTGATCCAGTTTTATCTTCGATGGCCACAAAAGCCATGGCATCGCCTTTTTGGTAAATATTTTGCGTACACCGGTGATGAGGCCACCGATACGAGCTAGTTTACCGTCAGCTTCGGGCGTGAGCCGGCCAATAGGTTGTGTAGTATCGGCGAGATAGGCGGCGTAATCATCGAGCGGATGGTGTGATAAGTACAAGCCCATGAGTTCTTTTTCCCAAGCCAATTGTTCACGCGTCGTTACGGGTGTGGGAGCTGGCTCGAGACGCAGGTCGGGAGCTGAGTGGCCATCACCGAGTGAACCAAAGATATCAATTTGACCAGACAGGGCATTTTTTTTGCGATTTGGCGGCATAGCTAGTTATGAGCTCGAGGTTATGTAGTAATGTCGCACGGTCAACGCCGCCAATTGAGTCGAAAGCACCGCATTTAGCCAATGACTCCCAGACTTTACGGTTCACTTCCCGCGCACTGACTCGGGTAGCGAAATCTTGAATATCTTTGAATGGTCCACCTTCAGCCCGGGCTCGCAAAATGGCTTCAATGGGCGCTGTACCAATGTTTTGATGGCCGACAGACCAAACCGGATGTCGCCGGTGTCGGGCACCACTGCAAATTCCAAAAACGACTGATTGACGTCGGGTGGCAAGACGGTTATACCCATATGCTGGCACTCTGCCACTTCAATGGCGATGCGATCAATGTTGCCAAAATCGCTCGTGAGGAGTGCAGCCATATAAGCGCTGGGATAGTTAGCCTTCAGGTACGCAGTTTGATAAGCAATTAACCCGTAACAGGCCGAATGCGATTTGTTGAAACAATAATCAGCGAAGGCCTCGAGCTGGTGCCAAAAATTTTCGGCAAAAGCCTGTTTGACCCCGATTGGGACACCATACCCTCGATGAATAAGCCTTGCATCTTGGCCATGGTTTCACGCTGTTTTTACCGATGGCTTTGCGCAAGGTGTCGGCTTGGCCGCCCGTAAAGCCGCACATATCTTTACTGATCTGCATGAATTGCTCTTGGTAGACCAAGATACCATACGTGTTTCCTAGGGCAGCTTCCATACCCGAGTGTTCATAGGTAACTTCTTTGCGGCCATGTTTGCGATCAATGAAGTCATCGATAAATTGCATTGGACCAGGCCGGTATAGTGCAACCATGGCTATGATGTCATCAAACTGACTGGGTTTGAGTTCACGTAAATACCGCTTCATGCCAGCTGACTCCAGCTGGAAGACACCAGTCGTATCGCCAGCGGCCAGTAAATTATAGGTTTTGGTGTCGTCGAGCGGCAGCGTGCCAATATCAATCGATTGTTTATAGACTTTTTTAATGATGCGCAGGGCATTGTTAATAATCGTGAGATTTGATAGACCCAGGAAATCCATCTTGAGCAAACCGAGTTCTTCGACGGCCCCCATAGCGTATTGGGTACAGGGAATGCCTTTTTGAGCGCGTTGTAATGGCAGATAATTTACGATTGGCGCCGGGGCGATGACGACACCAGCAGCGTGCACCCCGTTATTGCGAATCGTGCCTTCAAGTTGGATTGCCAGGTTAATAAGGGTTTTGGCACGAGAGTTGGTTTGATATTCTTTGGATAAATCGGGGTCGGCTGGCACTTTTCCTTCTTTGATGCCAACCGATACCGCCAGTGGTGTATGGCGACCTTGAATGGGTTGTGGGATAAGTTTAGCTATCCGGTCGACCTCATCGTAGGAATAACCTAAGACACGACCAGTGTCACGTACCGCGTTGCGGGCGGCCATCGTACCAAAGGTAATGATCTGAGCGACTCGGTCTTGACCATATTTCTCGGTCACATAATCAATCACTTCACCCCGGCGGGTGTCTTGAATATCAATGTCAATATCAGGCATGCTGATGCGGTCGGGATTGAGAAATCGTTCAAAGAGTAAGTCGTATTTGATGGGATCCAAATCGGTGATATTGAGCACAAAAGCCACGATTGAACCGGCCGCACTCCCCCGTCCGGGACCGAAGATGATACCTTGATTTTTACCCCAGTTAATGAAGTCGGCCACGATGAGGAAATAGCCGTCATATCCCATATTGGCAATGACGCCGAGTTCGTATTCGAGCCGCTGAGCAATCGTCGTTTCAACTAATTTACGGGCACGATCTTGGGAGATTGTGCCGACATCTTCTTTGGGAATACCGCCGTAGCGATAAGCTAAACCCTGCCAACATAGTTTGTGCAAGTAATCTCGTTCACTCAAATCTTTGTCAGGCACTGGAAATGTCGGTATCAATATCTTGCCAAGATCTAGCTCAACTTGACAGCGCTCGGCAATATTGACCGTGTTTGCCAAAGCCTCAGGAATATGATTAAACCTATCGGCAATTTCATCTGGGCTGGCAATGTATAAGTGCATACTCATCGACATACGGCTTTTGTCTTCGAGCATTTTTCCGGTTTGGACACAAAGTAAGGTTTCGTGGGCGTCACGGTTTTCAGGTCGCGAATAGTGAGAATCGGCCGTTATGACAGTGGGTATACCGGTCTGGCGTGACAGTTGGATGAGACCGTCGTTAATTGTTTTTTGAGTTGCCCGTTCATGCTCGTGCGCTTGGAGTTCTAAATAATAGTTGCCGCGCCCAAATGTGGTGTCGTACCAGGTAGCGATGCGTTCGGCTTCAGGCAAATTGCCATCAACTATGTGGGTAGCCACTTCGCCGCCAGCACAGGCTGACAAGGCAATAAGCCCCTCGTGATATTGCTCGAGGAGTTGATGGTCAATCCGCGGTTTGCCGTAAAATCCTTCCAGCTGACTGATACTGATGAGTTTGACTAAATTGTGATAGCCCGCAGTCGTTTCGGCGAGTAATACGAGGTGAAATGGGTTGAGATCTTGGCGGCCTGCTTTATCTAAATGACTTCGGGGAGCGACATAGGTTTCTACGCCAATAATTGGTTTGACGCCCATTTTGTGAGCGGTTTTATAAAATTCGACGACGCCTGAAAGTGTTCCATGGTCAGTAAGGGCCACTGCACCCATACCCAATTCTTGGACACGTTCCAGCATGCCGGGTACTTTTTGCAAGCCGTCGAGCAACGAATAATGACTATGGTTATGTAAATGGACAAAACCACTCATGGGCGCACCTCAACTTCCCCCTTGTTACCACTCAAGCTTACCAAATGACATCGTTTGGCGGCAGTCTGGTTTTTGCGGTTAACTGTGGTGTGGTGTGAATAGCCGAGTGACAGTTTAAAACAAATATGGTCGCAAATTGAGACACATGTTGTTGTATTGCAAGGATGCTTTCATTTGTGGCTTTAATAAGCCTTGTACAATCCTTTTGCTTGCATAGTTCTAACACAGGTCGCATAGTGCGACGCATATTAAATCAGAGATAGTCGTGTCGAAAATGCCACGCCCCATGGAAATGAAGCGTTTTTATACTCTGCTTGCATTGGCAATCGGTCCGCAGCACGCCTATGGTATACGACAACAAATAATCGCGGACAGTCAACAAAACTTCGTGCCGGATCTCACAACGCAAAAACGCATCATTGATCATTTCATCAAGTTGGGATTTGCCGAAATTGAAGGCGTGATTGAAGCTGGTAGTTCTGATGTAATGTTGTATTCAATAACCGAAAAAGGTCGCCAACGGTTGCGCCAGCAATCCATGCTATTCCGCGATATCCTCAAAATTGCGATATCTCGAATCTAGCGGACTTTTCTAATGTGTACCTTGAATAATCCGTCCGAGACCTTCGATAAACCGGCCGATAACGGGTGCATCTACAAACAATTGTAAGATGGCGACAAACATGGCAGCGCCAACCGTTGCTCCTAGTACGCCACCAAAACCAGCAAAAACACCGCGGACAAAGGCGCTCCAGACTTGGCGTCGTGTGCTGTGCAGAACGTAAATGTAGTCTAAGATGAGGGCGTCTTCGACCGCCTTACCGAGTTTTTCGTAGTTAACTTTGGCGTCTTTGTGGACGGCCGGCCGGTGGTTATCAAAAACCATGTCAGTTATTTCTCAGAGCTAAAGCTATCGCGCGCGCGGTCCTTCGCTGAAGCCGCCAGTTTCTTGGTAAGTCGTTCTAATTCACTCATAACATCGGCACCTTCGCCGAGGAGCGTTTTGACTTGTTTGACGGCGCCATCCTTGGTGTCATTACCCGATTTGGCGAGACTGCTTGCAGAAGCACGTAAGTCTTGTTTGAGTACTTCGGCTCGCCGGATGAGCTCCTGGCTTTCTTCTTTGGCTTCACCCTTGAGGTCTTTGGCTACTTCTTTGAGTGAGTTCACTTTGCCGCTTACTTCATCGCTCATGACTTCAAGCTTGGCTACGAATTCTTGATAGGTACCCTTAACTTTCTTCTTGATGTCTTTGCGCGTATCTTTGCCGCTTTGAGGGGCAAAAAGTAATCCAGCTAAGGCGCCTAGCATTACTCCGATAAATGTACCTTTCCAAAACTTGTTTGACATATATATTCTCCTCCGATAACGATTATTTACGTGACTTCATTTTTTTAGCAACTAGTCCAAGTAGCGTTGAGATAGCCACTGGTGCCAATTTGGTGCCGACCATAGCGGCCGCGCTCGAGATATTTTCAGTGGCAGTTTCGGCTTTGACAGACAGTCGGTTGATTCGACGAACGATCACCACAACTAAGCTGGCGATTACAATGCTCAATACGAGCAAAATGAAAAATCCAACGCCGAGCATGATGACAAGAATTGTTTCGATCGTGGTCACAATAATTAAACCTGCTTCCTAAGGTTACGCATATACCGTAGCGCTTTCAGACTTTTGATGCAACTGGTTTGGAAATCTTAGCAGATAATTTAGCGGCTTTTGATCGTGCATCGGCTGATACCTGTGACCGGCGGCGTAATACTGTCCAGGCCTTGCGTTCTACAACTGAATTGGGAAGCACATGCAAGATGCCTTTTGAGTCGCGAATGCGTACTCGGCGGGCGTCGAGTCGCTCTATGATTCCTTGGATGGCCGGTTCTTCGCCGGCTTTAATTTCATCACCGACGTTAAAGTCACCATCACGAGCCAAGAATATCCCAGCGACGATGTCAGATATAAGTGTTGAACCGCCCGCTGCCATCGCCAAGCCAATGGCCGCAATTGAACCCGAGAAAAAGTAAATTATACCGCTAAACCCAAGTGTTTGCAGGAGATTGATAATGAGGAGCAACCATAGAAATGTTTCGACAATGGAGCCTATGACACCACGCAAGGCTGCTGGTACCCGAATCAATTTGAAAAATTTACGCACTATCCAAACTGTAATACGGATCGCTATCCAGCCGATAATGGCGTTGAATGCCGTTTGTGGCAAATTGTTGGCCACCGTTTTGACCCCATCAAAAGTGTGGGCAAATGGTGAATTGGCAAAACTAAAATCTATCATGCTTACGGTTATTGTATCACGACCGAGCTATCCTCGAGTATGCGGCTCAGCTGGGCAACTGAACTGCGGTGATCAGTCGAATCATAATGAAACACCTGCCAACCTAATGTTTGCGGTGCGATGAGATTGTCTGCCATATTGTCGACAAAGAGAATTTCCGATGGTGAGTATGAAACAGTGGCGGCAGCATATTCAAATATATCAATATTGGGTTTCTGCAGTCCTAATTCGCTGGAGTCTAGAATATTGAACCACTTGGCGATGGCTGGCGGTAATAACGTTTGCTCTTGAATCAAATTCCGCATGCGCGGATACATGTTACTGATGATGCCGCACCTGTGTGGTTGAAGACCATCAACTAGGGGCCAAATGCTATGATTGGGCCGAAAGCGTTTAACAAGTCCGTGGTCGAGCAATGAATACGTGGGGTGGGGTGGATTAAAACCAGTGGCCGTAAGTATCGGTAACAAATCATCAACATCAGCGTTTAAGCAGGCCCAGGGTTCCCAAACCGACCATATATTTTCGAACTTATGCCGGGTGGAAGGTGTTGCTCCCAATTCTTCCAGTAATTCATCGTGTCCACCATTGCCTGAAAAATCATTAATCAACACTCCACCAATATCGAAGAAGACATATTTAATTTGGAGTGGCCTAGACGGCGTCACGGTCCAATTGGGTTTTGAGCAATTTACTAATTAAAGCAGGATTGCCTTTGCCTTGCGTGGCTTTCATGGCGGCACCGACGAGTGCACCAAATGCGCGCTGGTTGCCTGCACGGTAGTCTGCGGAAGCCTGACTATTGGCAGCAATGACTTGGGCTACTACCGACGCTAATTCGCCTTCATCTGATTCTTGTAATAATCCTCGTTTTTTAGCAGCAGCAGCCGGTGTTTCGCGCTGATCAGGTTGGTAGAAATATTCGAGTAATGCTTTGGCGTTAGTGGAGCTCAGCTGTCCGTCTGACACCATCTGGCCGACTTGCGTCAGGACGGTTGGAGTTACTGATGTATTTAAAAGATCAAGGCCGATACTTTGGGTTAACCTAACTCTATCCCCCACCAGCCAGGCGAGGGCAAAACGCGCTTGAGCTGGATCTTGAGTCACCACTTCGTGCCACAGTAAGGCGGCGTCCGGATCGGACACCAGAACTTCGGCTTCATTGAAAGGTAATTTGGCAGCGGCCATTTCGGTGCGCAAATCCGTGGGAAGCAATCCGAGTTCGGCTTTGGCTTGTGCCACCATCTCCGAGGTAATTACTAATGGCGGTAAATCAGGCTCGGGAAAGTAGCGGTACTCGTCGGCGTCTTCTTTGCTGCGCATGGAATAGGTCTGACCCTTGGCCTCGTTCCAGCCGCGGGTTTCTTGCTTGATTTTGTCGCCGTGCTCCACGAGGACGATCTGACGGCGGATCTCATACTCGGCGGACTTTTCGACAGCTTTGAAGCTATTGAGGTTTTTGGTTTCGGTGCGGGTACCAAACTCGGCTTGCCCGATGGGACGCACACTGACATTGACGTCAAACCGCATATTGCCATAGTACAAATTGGCATCACTGGCGCCACTATAGCGGGCAAGATTGTGTAATTCCTGAGCGTAGGCCTTAGCTTCGGCGGGACTGCGCATATCAGGCTCGGATACGATCTCAAGTAGCGGAGTTTCGGCACGATTAAGGTCGACAAGCGAGTAATCCTTGCCGTCGGGATGGGTTAGCTTGCCAGCATCACCTTCGAGATGCGCTCGCGTAATGCCGACTCGCTTGATACCACCTTCAAACGGAAACTCGACTGCTCCGCCAGGTACAATTGGCTCATCAAATTGGGTAATCTGATAGCCTTTGGGTAAATCGGGATAAAAGTAATTTTTGCGATCAAATTTGGTGTGGAGTCCACCGGTTTTGGCATACTTGTTATAATCGACGCCCAAGGCTAAGCCAAGTTGTAGCGCTAGTTCAACGGCACGTTTATTGAGCACCGGGAGCGTACCGGGGTGACCCAGACACACTGGACACACATTCGTATTAGGCTCGGCTGTGCGCGAATCGTTGTCGCACGAGCAAAACAATTTGCTCTTGGTAGCCAGCTGCACATGGCACTCGATGCCAATAACGGCTTCATATTTGGCTCGTAAGTCGGGGTTCATATTGCGACAATTATATCTGATGATCGGATTTTATTAAAGTATAATGGACTCGATTTTGCATAAATTCTTGTGACGAGTTCTTGCTTATATAACTCATTGTTACTGTAAATATCATTTCATGTTTTGGTTTAAACTATATGATTTACAGATTTCAATATTAGTGTTATAAACTTTTATGCACATTCCAGAAGTTCTCACTACTGAGGAGGAATTTCGCAAATGGGCAGATCAAGTTCGAAGGGCCCGACAGACGGTCAAGGCAGAGCCGCAAAACTGGCTCGAAAAGGCCTCACCAATGACCAGATTGGCGAGGAGATGGGCATGGAGGGTCGCCGTCGAGGTCGAACCGTAGAACGCCTTCTCGAAGCTGCGCGAAGGAGCGGAGTATCGACGGATCCCACAGATGGATCCGATCGCCGCCGGAGAAGGTAATTTCTTGGCTGCATAACAATGGGGCCGGAGGCAACTACGCTTCCGGCCCCATCAAATTTTATTCCTACTACAATATGTTTCATTCCGTATAACAGACCAACAGAATGGTCGACTAATTCTCGTAATATTTTGGTTTGGGCAGGGTGGATTTGGGCTTCGTGACTCATACGATGATCGTGAGGGCACCATGAAGTAAGCGTCTCGGGAAATGGACTTCCGTACTTGTTATTTCAACAATTGCATCAGAATCGGTTGGAGATCTGCAATCACATCGATTGTGTCTAATTGCTCTTTAGTAAACCACCGGATGTCGTGCGCCGCGCCAGCTTCGAGCGTGACTTTCATCTCGGGTAGATAGACAACGTAATTTTGATCGAGATGATAATGCTCTGGCTGGTCGTCATAGGCAGGGATAACTTGTTGGTGGATATACGTCGGCAGGGGTACTTCGGTGACGATGTCGTCGAGACGCTGGGGTTTCGGCAAATATTCGGATAGCGAAATGCCGGTTTCCTCAAATACTTCGCGTAGCGCTGCCTCATAGCTGTTTCGTGTTTGTCGCCTAGTTGAACTTTATTATTCATAGATCACATGCCTCCCAAATCTTGAATGGCTTTTTTGAAATCTGCGAGGGCGTCTTTGGCTTGACTCGGTACGAGATCGAAGCCCATTTCATGCACGAGGGCGTTGCGCAGTTTGTGAGCTCGCCAGGTGGCGTCGTAAACTTCATAATCGGTGAAGCGCGATTTGGCATGTTTGAGTCGCTCGCCCATGGTGTCTCCGCCAAATCCTTGGGTGCGCAAGACGTTATCCAGCAATTTATCGGCGTCGGTGATGGCTTGACGCAACCCATTGCCTCCACCGGCACTCATAGCTTCAATGATGGCCCATTTTTCGGCTGTTTCGGTGCGCGATAGATGGATACCGCCGTTCGAGCGACGAGTTGGTTTGGATTTAGATTTATTCTTTGGGGCGCTGATAAATGCCAGCATCATGATACCGCCCACGAGTGCCAAGATTAAGAATATAAGTACGCTATTTGTCATCGTTGGAGTTGTTCAAAGCTTTGGGCAATCTCTAGGGTACGGACTTCACCGCCCTGGGGACCAATTATCTGCAGGCCAACCGGCAGTCCATCGACGTCGCCCGCTGGTACACTTATGCCACAAGAACCAGATAGATTGACAGCCACGGTACAGATGTCGGCTAGGTACATCTGGATTGGATCGTCATTTTTTCACCGATTTTGAAGGCAGGCATGGGGCGACAGGCCCAAGCAAGGCGTCGTATTCTTGAAAAGCTTTTTTGAATTCGTTGATGATGAGGGTGCGAACTTTTTGCGCTCGTTTGTAATAGGCGTCGTAATATCCACTCGAAAGCACATAGGTACCAATCATGATGCGGCGTTTGGCTTCGGCACCAAAGCCGTGCTGACGGCTCAATAGATAGGTTTCTTCGAGATTGGTGGCATCGGGCGAACTATAACCATATCGGATGCCGTCGTGCCGCGCTAGATTGCTGGAGACTTCGGCAGGTACCAAGATGTAGTAGGCACCTAACGCTTTTTGGAGGAGCGGAATACTGATTTCACTGATGCGGGCACCGGCACTTTTGAGCTCGTCAATGGAGTGTTCAATGACTGATTTCACACCAGAATCGATACCATCGGCCATATACTCTTTGATAACTGCCATTTTGGTGCCTTTGAGCGGTTGTGGCTGGCTGGGCAACAGATAGGAAGGGGTCCGATCGACGGTGGTAGCATCAAGCGGATCTTTGCCGGCAATGATGTCGAGGATAAGGCCCATATCTGTTACGTGATTGACTAAAGCGCCGATGGTATCGAAAGAGCTACCCATGGCCACCACACCACTGCGACTGACCAACCCATATGAGGGCATCATACCGACAACACCACAGAAACTTGCCGGTAACCGGACGGAACTGCCAGTGTCTGAGCCGGTAGCGAAGCACGCTTGACCGAGAGCCACCGCAGCCGCCGAACCTCCCGAGCTACCACCAGGTACCCGAGTGGGATCAACCGGGTTTTTGGTCGGACCGAAATCGGAATTTTCGGTGCTCGAACCATGGGCAAAGGCATCTAAATTGGCTTTGGCAACCAACACGGCTCCGGCCGCCTTGAGCCGCTGGATAACTGCACCCTCATAGATGGCTTCATAGGGTCTGAGGATGTTGCTAGCGGCCGTGGTGTGGGTGTCGAAGGTGAGAAAGTTATCTTTGGCAATAAAGGGTATGCCTGCCAGTGGCAGTTTTTCGCCGGCAGCAATTCGCTGGTCGACTGCCTGGGCGAGCTCGAGAGCGCGAGGATTGACTTCAAGCACGGCGTTGTAATCGGAGGTGGCAGCGATCCGGTCAAGGCTAGCTTGGGCTAATTGCACAGCTGTGACCCGCCCCGCCATGACGTCGGCGACAATATCGGCGATTGGTTGGCGCAAATCTATAACTGAAGTTTTTTTCATTGCATCACCCGTTTGACTTTGATGTATCCGTCCTGAGTAGCGGGTGCGTTTTTCAGAAGTGCGTCACGATCTCCAAATGCTTTGACCGTGTCTTCGCGCCAGACATCGACCAAGCCGGTAACTTGGTCAGTGGGTGGTATACCGTCAACGTCGATACTGGACAATTGCTCCACGAATTCGACGATAGCGCCGAGTTCTACGGACATTTGAGCAACTTCGTCGTCGGTTAAATTGATGCGGGCAAGTTTGGCAATCCGCCGGACTTGCGTGGTTCCGATTTTTGACATGACCATATTATATGATACGTCGATCGG
The DNA here is from genome assembly GCA_016699105.1 of bacterium. Lineage (GTDB taxonomy): Bacteria > Patescibacteriota > Saccharimonadia > UBA4664 > UBA4664. The sequence goes on from CP064960.1 coordinate 990,039, forward strand.
GTATGGCTAGGTTTGACTACTTAACAGTGTCAGGTCGAGATGGCGAATGCGGGGTCCAGACAGCTCAACAAGGACGAATCGTTGCCATTGCCCCAATACTAATTTGCCGGCCACTACCGGTAAGGTGACGCTGGGACCAATGATTGAAGCTAGAAAATGATCTGGCGCGTGCTCAGGGTCATGCGGATGGCGCCAAGGTCGGTTGGGAGTTATGAGGTCAAGGAAATCGAGAAAATCTAGATCGGTGCCCGGATCAAGATCAGCCGTCGTAAGGGCGACAGTCGTATGTAAAACCGTTAGAAGGGCAGCACCATTACTTCTATCAGGCAACAGGCTATTAACATGGTCAGTCAGGTCAATGATTTGACGGGGTTTTTGAGTGCGTACAGATAACTTCATGCACCACTCATTTTAGCATATTTCATAACCGTATTATTGACATAATGCTAATGTTGTGCTATTATGTAGCTCTTATGTTGAGGTTACCTGTGTTTCCCCTAAAACGTATCAATTTTCGCATGATTATGCCGGTTGCGTTTGCCGCGGTCTTTGCGCTGTATATTGGTGCCCAGTCGGGCATGTTGAGTTGGAGTCAAGCAGGTTCAGATGCATCACAAACTGCTACTGCAGGCTCGAGTGCCAATGGATATGGAATTGCCGCTAGTTTCGATATGCTCTCCCCGGCTGAACTCGAAACCCGTATGGGTGAAATCTCCGCGACTGGTGCCACCTGGGTGCGCTACGATTTAAGCTGGAACCGAGCCGTCGAACAAGGATTCGGCGGTGCTTATGATTGGACTGCCCCCGATCGCGTGACGGCCTCAGCCAAGCGACACGGACTCCAGATATTGATGGTGCCCGGTTTGACCCCGCCGCCTATCGCATGCCAGGATGTTCCAGCGGCGAGCGCTGTGCTCCGACCGATGTTGCTGCCTATGTAAAATTCGTGAAAGCTGCCGCCGAACGATATGGCACCGACATTCAAGCCTGGGAAATCTGGAACGAGCCCAACATTAGTTATCGATTCGGCCCGTCGGTCGATGTGACCAAATATGTGAATATGCTCAAAGGTGCTTATAAAGAAATAAAGCTGGCCAACCCCGAAGCTATTGTTTTGGGTGGCAGTATTGCACCGACTGCGACGACTTACCGCGATTTGCGGCCGTTGGATTTTGTGAATGCTATGTACGAAAAAGGCGCGGCCGGGTACTTTGATGCCCTGGCTATGCATCCGTATACTTACCCGATTATGCCCAATGATAGTACGCCGGCTGACGCCTGGGGCCAAATGAAATTGGCTCACGAAGTTATGGCCGAGCATGGAGATGGTGATAAAAAATCTGGATAACCGAGTTTAGTGCGCCCACCAATGGACCTGATCTGCCAGGTGAATATGTCGACGAGGACACTCAGGCCGATATTTTGGCTCAAGCCGCCACCATTTACCGCGGTTTTGATTGGAGCGGACCATTTATGTGGTATGAGCTCAAAGATTCCGGTACATCGACAGTATCGAGTGAGTATTTCTACGGTTTTAAAACGGGCTGATGGCACGACAAAACCGGCATATAACGTCTGGCTACGTCTGACAAGTATGGATTAAAGATTGAAAACGAGCAGATAATTGAACGAGGGCCACTTATATGTTGCTGTACAAGTGGCCCCCGAAGGTTTCATACGAGCATGGCGATCTAGATTTTGAACGTTGTGTCTCGTATCATTACTTCACTTCTGTCTTCGATTGATTGTGCAATTACCAGATGGACTTTGAGCGGAAGATCACGCCATGCAGCCGGTTGTAGTGCCAGCATCGTCACATACTTTTTCGAATCACCTGTGAGCGTCACCGCGGCTAAACCCTGCGCATTAACTGATACAGTGGCTGTGGTTTCACCTCGTCCCAGCTGACGTCGAATAGTAAATACTTCGAATTTTACTTGGGTTACGAGTTGCTTACCTCGCATGATCGTGCGTACATGGTAAGAAGTCCGAACATCCCCGATGAAAAATGGTTGAAGCCGACTGGGTCTCACGTTTCCAGCCTTGCAGCCCAATATTGGACATAAGCTGACAATCGTACTATCTGAAGTCTCGCCATATGACATTGCTTGAGCAGGAATGGATAATCCACTGCTCATTACCAACAACAAAACTGTCATGAATAGCGTCGATAAACAGCGACGAAAGTTGCCACGACACATAACCGATGTGCTCCTTTTGGATATCGAAGGGCACCACTAATGTCTATTAGTGGTGCCCACGAGTATAGCTCTTGAATTTGTACTAAATCAAGACCTAATGAGTGACAACTCGACCAAGTGTTTTGGCCTCGGTCACAAACTTTTCAACTTGAGATTCGCTTGGAACTTGGCGGACCAGCTGCTTGGCTTCATTTACTTCTACCAACTTGGCATGGAGGTTGGCTGGCACACGGGTGGCCAGCTCGGGCACACTGTCGACACCGGCGGCTTCGAGTAAGTCGGAAATTTCTTCACCGACACCATGGATGCGGAAGAGATCGGCTCGGTTTACCCACTCCAGAATTTTGGCTTCAGAGACACCAGTGGTTTCGGCTAGTTTGACGCGACCGGCTTTGGAACCGGCTACTTCAAGCAACTTTTCGGTCGTTTTGACACCAGCTTCGGCTAGTTTGGCGGCAGCGGCTGGTCCGACGCCTTCGATATCGATAATATTGGTCATTTATATATTCCTTTGTTAGCTAACAGTATTATACGCGGACACTATACTACGATTATTTCTCGCAAGCTACTCCGTCATTGTCGCCATCGAGGGCAGCCCGGTACGACAGGTCGGTTTTGGGGATGTTTTTAACACCGGCTTTGAAAGCTTCATCACAGTTGTCGAAGACCCGGCCACCAGTGGGTTCACCCTGGATATTGGTGCCTGTAGCTTCATTGACGGCATCCTTGACGGGATTGTCGGGCATAGCTGGCTGGACGGCGACGAGACCAAACAAGGCCAGCTGGGCGGCAATAATGGCACCCAATATTTTGCTAGCGTTACCCTTCTTGAAGCCTTCGGGGTTGCGGACATACATGACGATACCAACGACAGTCGGGATGACTGGCAAGATAATGATGTACATCAACAGACCGACGACGATGCGACGGGTCTTGGTCCAATTTTGATAGCGGGTGTTAAACCATGGCAAACGGGCTAATAACCAGACGGCGGCATTTTCAAAGAATCCGTAGCGTTTGGCGGGAGTTGTTGATTTGGTGGAAGCGGGTTGGTTGGGAACGGGACGAGGATTGACTGGCGGAGCGGCTTTTGACGCCATAATATTTATAGTCCTTATGCTTATATATCTGTTCGTATTATAAGACTTTTGGGTCTGCGTTGACAAGATGTGTCCGTGATGCTAGAAATGGTTAATTATTGTTAACTAGCCCTACTGATTAATCAAGTGCGTAATCGAGCCACCATACCCCGGCAGGTGGGCCACCGTTACACGTGCCGTCGGATTCACCGGGGCGCTTCACCCACAAATAGGCGTCGACTAAACTCGATCCCGGTGACACCCTCGGGGTAGGCCCAAGTCCGCGTCAGGTGGGTTACACCACTGATTGGCACCTGCATCACCTTGCCCACTACGGCTGGTATCGATGATGAAGTGTTGTCCGCCGATGGCAGCTGACACTTTTTGACCATAGGCAGTATTTTTGGGCGGCGGTAGAAAAATGCGATACGCCGAGGCTGAATCCGGTGCCAGCTGCAACTCCAGCCGCCTTCAGTCGTTCGGCCGCCGTGTTGATGCTGAGCCAATTGGAGTGACCGGCGTCGAGGTAGACGGCAATATTGGGTTTAGCGGCCAGCTTTTGGACGGCATAGCTTAAGTCAGCTAAGCGTTCGGTTTGACGAGTTGCTGATAGACAATCAAGTCGGGCTAAGGCGTCGGGCTCGATTATGATAGCCGCCGCTTTGGTGCCTAGGGCAGCGCTTATACTGTTAATCCATTGGCGATAAGCCGCCGAAGTCGGTGCACCCTGCTGATTGGTAGCGCCACAATCACGCACCGGTATGTAATAGGCTACGAGCACTGGGTATTTATTGCCAGTGGCGTTGAGGTAGGAAATCAAATTGGCGCCGGTATCGGTGGGACCGTTGAGCCATTTGGCTTGGGGTTGTCTAGCAATTTTATTGATTTGGAGCGCTTGAGCAGGATTGGTGGAACGCAAAGTAGCCTCGGCTAAAGCAGCTTGAGACCGGGGGTCAACATATAATTGGCGATTAGCCATGGGATTCGGCCGTGGGACTGGTGTCGATGTGGCTGCCGCCGCATTTTCGGCCGTACTGCTATTTGACGGTGCGGCGGGCGTGACAGTCGGGCTGATCTCGGCGTTCAATACACTCGGCGTGGTCGTGACGTGCGGTACTACTTGATCCTGGGTGGCTACTTTGCGCAATTGTACAGAGCTGGCTGTCAGCAGCCCGGCAGTTACAGCTATAAATACGCCGGCAACCATACCTGGCACCAGTTTGGTACGGGTCATACTGCATCCTCCGCCAGACCATCAGACAACAGTTCGAGTCCTTTGATGCGGGGCATGGCGGCGCCACCGATATACCCCTGCATGCTGCCGATAATATTGGCTGTACCGGTTAACAGCGCCGACGCTTGTTTTTCACGTTGGGACCACAGTTTCTCGTATGCTACCCGCTCTTTGAGTACTTGCTCGTTCATTTGGCGATAGGTTTCGACCATGAGCTCGATTTGCTGACTAAATTCGTGACTGGTGACGTACGAGTACAGACTCTCGGCATGGGTACTACGCCGTTCGGCGAGGGCATTGGTACGGGCGACATCGAGTAATCCTTGGCGCAAAAGTTGGCCCAGAGCTAAAGCTAAAGCCGGTTTACACAGCCAGACGCCTTCGTGAAGTGTGAGGTCACTTTGGATGTCTTTGGGCATAGCTTCGGTAACGATAACGGCCAGGTTAGCCCGTGCTGAGCGCATATCAGCTTTCAGTTTGGGAACCCAGTCATTTGACCAGTTTTTAGTCCGCTTGAGCTCCCAAATTATCAATCCACAGACATGGCCTTGGGGGGTATGAACCGTGTGGGCTACATCGCCACCCCGGGTACCTTTGGCGACTGGCTCGATAGCGTCTCCCGGAAAAGCATTAGCTAAGCCTTGCTCGAAATCAAGTTCCAAGACCTCGCCTTGCAATTGTTGCGAGCCTTGGGCGGCTTTGCGTTGCGCGGAGTCGAGGGCTTTTGCAAGTCTTCGATGGTTTTATTTTTGGCTGACAATTCGAGGCGTTGGCGTTCGTCGGCTGCGCGGGTGGCTTCTTCGCGAATGCGGCTTTCATCTTGCGCTAATTGTTTTTGGGCCGCCAGCTTGGCATCGTCACGGGCGAGATTAGCTTCACGTAATTGGGTCATAAGCTCAGACAATTGAGTTCTCATTTTGGCAGCATCAGCTTTGGCGGCAGCCGCGTCGTCGGTGAGCGACTTAAAAGCCAATTCCTGATCTTGAGCTAAGCGCTTGGCGGTATTCTCGGCCTCAGCAGCCAGGCGGCGGCGTTCAATTTCAGATCGGTTGCCGATTGTTGGCGGATGATTTCGCGCTCGGCTGACAGTTGCCGCTCCAGCGTTGAGGTCGCCTCAGCCCGGACCTTGGCGAGCTCGGCGGCATGATTTTGCCGGGCAGCCGTCAAGACCTGCTCTTGGATCTGTCCTTCCAAGGCTTTGGTAATCTCAATGGCTGCTTGGCAGCTGGGACAGGCGATAGTGGTCATACAGATAAGTATACCGCATGAGGCGAAAGCGAACAAATACCGTATTATTGCTACTAATTAGAATTTAAGAAAGTCGAGCAAATGATACACCATAAAAGGCAGGCCACAGTATGGCTTTGAAGAAGCCGGTTACGCCCATCCAAAACGAGTCGGCATTTTGCAAAAAGTACACCAGCGCACCGATGAACCCGAGTCCGTAGACAGCGCCGCCTGATCCGTGATGAGCAGCGTGATGTTTGGCATCAGACATAATTGTATGTCCTTATTTATAAGACAATTGTACACCTTGCCAGCGCGTCGAGTATATTGATAAGCATAAGCGGGAACATAAACATCGTGTGCAGGAATGATAATGCTCGATCAAGCCAGTCTGGGTTTGCACTACTGCCAATTATTGGGTTGGTAGCCGTCGTAGCAGTTGTTGGACTGGCAGTCTGGCAAGCGCGCCAACATTCAACGAGTAGCTTGGTGTCTTCCAAAACTACACCTACCAGTACTCCCCTGCCGACCGTGACACCTTCGCCAACGCCACGCCCAGCCGATTCGGCCGATACTCTTTCAGCCCGACGAAAATCACCAGTGCTGATGGCAAAACGTACTTCATATATGGTGCGCCAGCTGGTCAAAATAACGCCTCACCTAAGAAGGTAATTGTGTCATTACCCGGTCACGGTACGACGGCTGATGATGGTTATTCGGCCTGGAAAACCCATTTGAGTGGCACCGGCTATGCGTTGATTGAATTTAATTGGTGGAAGGGTACCGGCGAGAATAAAACGGATTATTATTCGCCGGGTGAAGTCGTGCGGGAAGTGCGGGCCTTTTGAACCAACAGGGGTATACATCATCTGACCGGGTAGTATTACATGGTTTTTCGCGCGGTAGCGCCAACACCTATGCCGTCATCGCCCAGGATCGATCCTCAGCCGGGACAGTTTTGATGCAGTGATTTCCAATGCCGGTAAGTACCAAAGTGATTTCCCGCTCGGCATTGCCGATTCGTCGAACGCTAATATCACAAGGCTCTACCAAAATATTCCCTGGGTGTTGGCCTGCGGAGGCCTTGACCCCAATCAACTCGAGACGGTTGCATCGGTATGGCTGAAACCTCGACGTGGCTCAAAGCCCACGGCGCCAATGTCTTAGCGACATTAACCGACAGCACCATGGGTCACGGCGCCTTTCATATGTCGAGCAAAGGCTTGCCCAAACAAGCGTTAACTCTTATCGACACTACCCTGAAATAACGATGGCAGTGGATCGCCAAATTTGACTTCGGGCAAGACACTGATTTGTTGATTCAAATCGAGATGAGGGTACTGGTCACGATAAGCCACCATAATATCGCCAAACGCAGCGTCAGCCCAGGCCAGACCAAATGCTCGGCCACAGATTGAACTTGAGCCGGTTCATCGGCTTCGATCTCGATATATGGTACGAGCCATGGCCATTCATCAATCATGATGTCGACGTCGCCAAGCCGCCAATTTTCGCGTCGCGATTCCTGATAGGCAGTGCCGGTGATTCCAATAGCTGCCAATAAATCAACGGTTGTCTGAAAATCGCTAACTACTACTTCAAGCTCTTTGGCACCATCAAGCGCCAGGGCGTCAAATTGCTTTGTAGGTAAGCGTGACACGATGACCTTCGTCACGCACTCTGATATAGGCATTTTTGGCATTGAGCTGCGGCGATTCATAGACGATGCGCCGGAGCAGACGCAACGGTTGCTCCAGCGTTGCGTCGGCCGCACGAAGCCGCGACCGGATAGCATCAATGTCGATCTGGAGAAATTTGGCTTCATATTCGGTTTTCATAATGAGGTCATTATACAAGAGATGCCCAGGTTAACTCTCGAATGAACGAGAATCAACCTGGGCGCTTACAGTCACTTAGATGCCATTGAGACGGTACCGAAATGCCAATGAGCGACAACCATCGGATTGACGCCGCGCAGTGTCAAAACCAAGAATGGGTCGATTTGCGCGCACACGACTGAAACTGCATCTGGGCCAAATTCGTTCGACAGCTGGTTAGCAAGTGCAATTACAGTCAACGGACATGGCCGACGATACTGTTGCCAGGGAACCTGGCGCCATCGTATTCGTTGTTGATTGTTCAGTAAGCCGAGCATTAACAAAATTGCCAATGCGACAATAATTACACCGCTGATAGCTAAAATAGCGCCGATCATAAGCGGGACTTGAGGGTGAAACACTAAGCACCAAAACATAAATCCCACAAATGCAGCTACCGATGCAATTATGGATCCAAAGTATACTGTTCGCCACTGACGGCCAGCTCGGGCTGCAAATACATCGACGTTTTGACGAGATAATGGAACAATATGCTGACCATTTGCCAGCACAATATTCGGATGAGAATCATGCATCGTCAACTGAGCCAAAATGTCTGACTCTGTTGATTGGCGGCAGCTTTGTGTACGCACAACCGGCAGAAGACTCGACATCATGTACTCCTTGATCAATCGATGGATGATGTTGTCACCACAAAGGCTCTAAGGCATATATTGGCAAAGGTCGGTAGCGCAACTATTGCACTAAATGTGTAATTAGTCAATTTGACGTAATGGTTCAATAGCTTTGCATCAAAGTAACGCTACAATGAACCATGGCCTACACATCTAACGAAAAGCTCCTAAACTCCGCATGGAAGCGGTCAAACTTGTAAGAAAAGGGTGGACTACTCGTGCAGTCGCCCTTCATTTTCGGGTACAACCAGTCCACCATTGTGCGCTGGGTCGCTAAAGCTCCGGCCGACGGCCGGATGAATATTCCAACCGAGTCCTCGCGGCCTCAGTCTCATCGAAAGCGCTCTCCAAGGCAATCGTCAAGCCATCATCGCCGAGCGTCTCAAGCACAACAGATGCGCTGAGGTTGTCCACGCAGAGCTGCTCGAACATGGTGTCCATGTGAGCCTCTCAAGCGTAAAACGGACTCCTAGACCGTCATGAGCTGCTCAGAAGAAATCAAGTGGGCCCGGATTCGGGAATCACTGCCGAGACCCGAAAATCACCGGTCCAGGTTCACTTGTCCAGATGGACACGGTCCATTTGTGGATTGGAGCATTGGTGAACGCTTTTATATCTACACGATTATTGACCTGCATTCTCGTTGGGCGTATGCCGAAGTCCATGACAAACTCAGCCAAGCTATATCGCTCAAAGTAGCTCTACGGGCCCAGGTAAAAGCTGGCTTCTCATTCGTCATGATGCAGACCGACAACGGTCCCGAGTTCCAGAAATACTTCCATGACATGCTAGCGGCCAGACACATTACTCTGCGACACTCTCGGGTTCGGCACAGCAACGACAATGCTCATGTGGAGCGATTCAACCGCACCTTACAAGACGAATGTGAGTTCGTACCCGCTCAGGCGGAACGTGACGCAAGCAAGGCTAGAAGAGTACTTGGATTATTACAATAACGGCCGGCGGCACATGGGAATAGCCATGCGCAGGCCCCGAGAATTAACACATGCATGATGCAAAGGTATTGAATCCTAAACGTTTGACCTTCTTGATCGAGCATAACCAGTACTATGATATAATTGGGGGCAAGCTAATGGGCGACATCTCGTGAATACTTGGTACCGACTTACAAAATATGCAGGCTGGCCGCTTTTATTGGTCATTTGCACGTTGCCCGTGATGCGGTGGTTTATGCTCGAACCGATGGTTGACCGGTTCGGTAGTCCGGTGTCCACATTACTCAGTCTTGGTCAAATCAGTGGTATTGTAGGCTTAACTCTCTTCGCCTTTAATTTACTTCTGACAACACGCATTAAGCTCTTCGAAGATTTGTTTGGCGGCTTAAATCGGGTGTTTATTGCTCACCATATCATCGGCACATTTGCCTTTGTGGCGTTGCTCATGCATCCGCTGATGTTGGCTCTGCGGCTGGCACCATCATCATTACATGATGCTGGTTTACTGTTCGTACCCCGGACCGACAATTTGCCGGTTGCGCTAGGCATTGTGGCCTTGGCGGGGCTCACTGGCCTGATGGTGTCGACTTTTTTTGTCAAGCTCACCTACCGGACCTGGCTGTTAAGCCACAAATTCTTAGGCGGCGTCTTTTTTTTGGCCGGGCTGCATGCCCTCTTGACGCCCAATGATCTGTCGGCTGACCCCTGGCTGCGGTTTTATTTGGTCGGATTTTCAGCCTTGGGGCTGGTGTCATATGTGTATCGCACGATGTTCCCGGGCATCTTTGTAAAGCGCTATGCCTACACCGTATCGATCGCCAAACAGCTCAACGACAGTACGGTTGAAGTATCACTGATACCGAAACAACGAGCCATTCGCTATGATGCGGGTCAATTTGTATTTGTGAGCTTCCGAGCGGAGGGTTTATCCAAAGAATGGCATCCGTTTACCGTGTCGTCGGCGCCGAGTGAAACAGGGCTGGCCGTAACGGTGAAATCGCTGGGCTCATACACCAATATGTTGTCTCGTTTTTTGCCTTCAATGAAAGGCATTGAAGTGCTGGTCGAAGGCGCATACGGGCGATTTACCTTCAATCGGATGAATCGACAAACACAAGTCTGGATTGCCGGTGGTATTGGCATTACCCCATTTTTGGCCATGGCAAAAAATCTGTCAGCTATGCCGGAGTATGACGTTGATTTGTATTATGCTGTCGCCAAAGAGTCTGAACTCGTTGATGTCGATGCACTCAAGCTGGTGGAATCTCGGGTACCCGGTAAATCATTCCGGTTAATCCCCTACGTTGCCGATAAACAGGGCTTATTGACGGCCCAAAAGATTGCTGAGACCAGTGGCAATTTGGATCAAAAAGACATTTTGTTGTGTGGACCACCGCCGATGATGACTGCCATCAAGAAGCAGCTCAGTCAATTGGGCGTGCACCCGCGAAATATTCATTCAGAGGAGTTTCGGATGTCATGAAATACCAAGGGTTAGTGCGCGCGTCTTTACTCGTTTTTACCAGTAGTGTCAGTACGATAATGTTTGTCGGTTTAGTATTGCAGCCTTCACCAGTACAGCTGGGATTGGGACTGGCTCCCGAAACGTTGGTTGAAGCCGGGTCGACTGGCATCACGCCGGCAAACTCGGAAACTGTACCGGCGGGGCAGACACCGATTACTGCTACACCCACGCCAGTCGTTACATTGAAGCCAGGCCAAACAGCTACACCAGTCAGTAAATCAACAGCTACTACTGCCACCGCTACCCCTAAGCCAGCTGGCGGGACGACTACCACAACACCGAAGCCGGCTACACCGACACCAACGCCGGTTCCGGCCGGTCCAGCGTGCGGTAGTGCCAACGGTACCTGTACTGCAGCGCAGGTAGCTGCCCACAATAGCCGGACGAACTGTTGGATGATTTATAACGGTTACTACTACATTGTGACATCGTATGTGAACAGCCATCCGGGTGGAACCTCGGTCTTCAACAGTAGTACCTGCGGCATCAATGCCACCGGCTATCTCAATGGCTCAACTTCGACAGGTGGCAAAAAGCACAACCATGGTGGCTCGACGTACACCATTCTCAATTCGTACAAAGTCGGTCCTGTTCAGGGATGAAGCTCATTAAACGCAGGCAGGTAACTGCAATATTGGTATTGGTAGCATTGTTGGGTACGGCGACCGGTTGGCTGATCTATAGTCAGTGGTTGTATCGCCCCATTGTTACCCCCCAAACAACAGTTTCACCGCAGCCAAAATATGTGGCTAAAATAATTTCGAGTCGCATCGACAATACTGGCACTGAAGTTTTTCGGCCCGGAGCCGGTTATCACTACGTCATTGTCGATGTTGAGATTACCAATTCTGATACGGCGGATTTAGCGCTGGCACCCGTCATTCAAACACATATTCAGTCGGCTACGGGCGAGCGTTTTGAGATGGCACCCGCACCTTTGGACAACCCGTTTGATGCTGGCGTACTGGCGCTTGGCCAAAGCCGACGGGGCGAGCTCAGCTACATCGTACCCGATGGGGTGACAGACACGCAATGGGTGTTTGAGCTAGGCGCTGGATATGCGACGACTCGCGTCAAGCTGCCATAATTACTCCTGAATAATCGACAATATATTACCGGCGGGGTCAGTAAACCAGGCTATTTTCATACCACTGTCGAGATCGGAGCTAATGCCCCGCTCATCGGTGCGAAATAGCTCGTTGTCGTAGTGCTCAAATGCCACGCCATGCTCAGTGAGATTATCGACGGCTTTGTCGATGTCTTTGACCCGGAAATTTTGAAGTGTGAAAACTGCCGGGGTATGGTCGAGCTTAGGATAAATGACAAAACCGGTGCCTTCGCCGGCTGTCACTTGAGTAGACCCATGTGATTTGTGCTCGTTTTGAGACCAAGCGTCTGGCCATAAAATTGCTCGGCCGCGTCCAGATCGTCGACGGCAAGGTACTAAATACGGGAGTATCTTTAAACATAATAAATGCCCTCATTTAATGATTATTAGTTTACACTAGTTTACTGCTGCTCGTATGAAATATTAATTATGCATTTTCTTTGACAATATACAATTTTTACTTAAAATATTGTTGTTCGATCGAACCTTCAACCCTTGGAGTCACACCATGAGTACTGATTCTTCGGCCATCGATGGTCGTTTCGCGGTCGTACCGTCACCCGACGGAGTGTTGTTTACGGTGTCAATCGATCCCGAGATCGTCGATCGAGCGACGCTCAAGACCGATCTCGAGAGTCGGCCGTGGGTGACCTCGGCCAGTAATGTGAAGGGCGAGAAGATCAAGGTTGTCGTCAATCCTGCGAGCCACGGTTCACCGGAGTCCTGGCTCAAGCAGGTCTTGGCCGGATACGTCGTGCGCCACTATGCAGCCCAGCTGGACCAGGCTCCCGAAGCACCGTCCGAAGATGTGACAATCGAAGAAGCCACACAGGACACAGCGCCCGATCACGAAGGTGAACGCTTCTTTGTGTCAAAGTCATTTGGGCGGGGGTATCGGTACATTTACCTGTCGGTGCCGCTGACCGTTGCAGCTTGGGAGAGCATCGAACAAGCCATGTTGAAGTCCAAGTATGTGTCAATTTTCCGCTACGAGTACATGGTATCCAGCGATGATGATATTCTGCGTTACACCGAAATCATGCTCAAGTGCACTGCCCCGGCGCAGGACATCATGGATGAAGTTCTGGCGCTAATGTGCCAGGCATTCGGTCGCGAGAATTATTACTTTGGCGGTTACGTGCAGTCTCGTAGCGATGCACCGATGACCGAACGCACCGCTCGTGATCTGCATCTGCTGGCCGGAGTCGCTGAACATTTCAGCGGCGCTAAGCATGTCGAGTTCGTCATGCCTGATGGCACACGGATCGAGATTTCGCAGTAAGATTGCAGCCTGCGGTCAAAATGGCCCATCTCTTTTACAGAGATGGGCCATTATCATTTGTATTCGTATTTTTGCTAGAACTTGGCTTCGCGGGCGGCTTTTTTAGCCTTCTTTTCTTTGGTAGTCAATTTGACTGCCTTGGGTTCTTTCTTCTTTTCTTTGCCTTTAGCCATAGTGTACCTCTTGCGATTGCATTATATGGGTATCATACCTTGTTTTTAGGACATTTCGCGAATATCTCATCGATGAATAATGGTATGAACGAACTACCGCCCAGTACCGTGATGTACTGGGCGGCTGGAGTGAGGAGGACTGGTGCCTCCCCGACTCGATCGTCTTGGTGACTTAGTTGCTGGATTGCAGGCCGTTATATAGCACCTTGTCACCCTGCCAGCAGGCGAAGTAGTGGTTTCGACCACTCTCTTCCACATATAGAAACGACATGTAGATTGAGTGCAGGATTTTGATCTGTCGGTCCGTGTAGTTCGACAGGAGAATGCTTGTGAGTGTAACCACATCAGCCGGAACCGGACATGATCGCAACCACGGCATGCAGGAATGACAAATCTGCGCGGTGGCTGTCGTAAGGACGGAAAATCCATGCCAGCCCCAGCGACGCTTCCAAAAACCAAAGTCCGATGGTAATCAACTTTAATCCGCTGGTCGAATCACGTAGAGCTTTTCCACGTAGGACATTCTCGTTTTCGGTATCGAGTTCCTTAACCAAGTACTGGCCGATTTCAAGCATGACGACTCCTCGTCACGAGAAGTTTGGACTTGGTTATTATATAAGATTATTTGCTGTTATGCAATAGTTATATTTCTGCCGGGTAAATACTTTCAGCCCATAATTGCAAATCAGTTAGCAGCGATTTGCCAGCGTCATCGGCATCGTCGTAAGCAGCAGCTAAAGCGGTAGACCAGGGCTCGATGTCGGCCATAATGCGGGACGCGCGATAGGTTTCCCATTGTGAGCGATCTTCGTCTGATAGGCTTTGTGGAAAATTGCGGCCTTTGTAACGCAAGAATAATTCTGGTAAGCGTTCATCGGTGAATGGTGGCGCCAACGTAGCAATTGTTTGACTGGTGGCCGTCCTGACTTGGTTACAAGCAGCATCGTCATTAAGGAATCCATTATAGAGTGCGCCATCGACATCGTCAGTGGCCGGAAATGGCGTTTGGAGCTGAAAGGCGGCGGCAATATTGGCCGGCAATTGGCTCCCTCGGAGGGTCTGCCAATGAGTTTGAATGGTTTGTTTATCCAGCTCCAACCGTGAGGCAGCCTCGTCCGTCAGCGTAGCTAGTGGTGCCACCGCCGGACACCGGTTGGTACTGAGGGTTTTGACTGGTACCCGCGACACGCCGGTGGCCGCTAATTCCTGGCTTTTACTGAACAAGCGCACCTGCAAATCCTCGGGCGATAAATCCATAAATGGCTTTGGATCGACGCGTAAATCATAGATGAAGTACGTACCAGGTCGATCCTGCCCGATAATAACGGCGGCCGTAGTGGAGTCATGCTCATGCCCGTACATGCCATTGGTATAGATGAAGGGTTCCGGTGATAGGGGTTTGATCATGTCTTCAACGGTGGCTTTGTGGCGCAACTTGAGGGCATACTGCCAAAATTTGGGTTGTGCTTGCTGAATGAGACGCGCTAAGCCAATGAGAGCCTGGACATCGCTGAGGGCGTCGTGGGCTTTGAGATGGTCGAGACCATTGGCTTGGGCCAGGTTCTCGAGTCTGTTGGTTGGTTTGCCGGTATCATCAGTTGGCCAGGTGAGCCCTTGGGGGCGCAATGCTCGCATCATCCGCACGACATCGAGGAGATCCCAGCGGCTACGGCCATCTTTGTAGGCCCAGGCATAGGCATCAGCGAAATTGCGATAGAGCGTAAAGCGGATAAATTCATCGTCAAAGCGAATATTGTTGTATCCCGTGACAATAGTGTCGGGCGTAAGAACCTGCTCCTGCAAGCGCTTGACCAGCTCGGCTTCGGTGATGCCGTCTTGGGTCGACTGGGGGGTAATGCCAGTAATGAGGGTAGCTTCTATCTCGGGTAAGACGTCGTCAGCTAGGCGCACCAGCCAATTGACGGGCTCCCCAATTGGTTCGAGATCAAGGGTCGTGCGCTGACCGGCAAATTGCATGATGCGCTGCCGCCGGCAATCGGTGCCTGAGGTTTCCAGATCATAAAAGAAGAATGATGGTTGGTGGGGCATAGTTGTTAGCATAGCAGATGTGAGTGGTAATGAATATTGACTATTTTATATTTTTGTAGTATTATATATCGGACCTTGGTGCAACCTTCAGATATGCAGCCATGTAGTCACCCTACAACTTGGGACAGGAGTATCCCCGTGACTCGTCGGATATTCAGAACGATCGCCATGGCGATCGGAGCAGTAGTACTGGCCGTTACGTTGGCTGGTTGCCCGTTCGTTGACAGCAAGGTCGCCAACCTCAAAGGCTTGATGCAGGGCCGGTCAGCCACCGTCACCACGTACAACGTGTTCGGACAAAAGCTCGACCGGATCCACGGTGTTTCGGTGGACATCCAGCGTGAAAAGGCCTTCGACTCGAAGAACGAAGACGGATCCACCAACAAGGATTCGTCGGTTGTGTCAGTCAGTGTGGGTGCGAACGTGATGACGCACGTCGGCTCGACGCTACTCATGGCCGAGGACGGACTTGTCGACGTCAGCGCAGCACTGCCCAAAACCGTCGACCTGAACAACTTTGACCATGGAACTCCCTTCCTCAACTACCTGCGCCAGACATACTCGAATTACTGGCAGGGCAAGGCGAGGACAATCGTGGTGCGGTCGCAGAACGGCTCTCCCATTGCCATCTACGCGGGCAACAAGGTGGAGTACTTTGCCACCAACGTGCCCAAGAGCACGCTCTTGTTGATCGACGATAAGTACCTGCTGATCTATCGCAGCGAGTACACCATCTACGATAACGCGCTCTTGCGATCGTAGACCGCAATTTCACCACCCGGTGAACACCCGGTCTCGGCTTCATTGTCGAGACCGGACCCGGCCCGGACGTTCAACTATGTTGTTGAGCTGCCAGGTCGGGTTTTTAGATAGTAATAGATTGACTAATTACATTTATTGTAGTATACTTATACCGTTCACCCTAGACTCCGAGCAAATTGCTCACCGACCGAAGGGCTATCGTGATGACCACTGACACCCCCGACCAGACCCCGCAGACCGCTCGTCCGCGGCGATCCGCTCTCTACCGCCTCGTACGGTTCATGCTGATCGCAGCGGTCCTTGAGATGGCGATCTACCTGCAGGCCAAGCATGGCGCTGACCAGCAGGCCATCATCGATCGTGGCCTCAAGGGGCTGCAGCAGTACTCCGAGGAGGCAGTCCAGGCCAAGCGGAACCAGAACCTCTGGTCCAGCTTCGTCTTCACGTCCTTCTTCATCTGGTTCGCCGTGGGCATGGTGCGCATCGCCTGGGCGACCATCTCGAGCATCAGCTCGTCTCGCAAGTCGGCGGCTCAGCCCGGTGCCCCAGTCGCAGCGGCGCCGAACACCACGAGCGAGCCGTTCGCTTCGAGCATTCCGCCCCTCTTCGGTACCCGGCCGTCGGATGGC
The DNA here is from genome assembly GCA_016699105.1 of bacterium. Taxonomy (GTDB): domain Bacteria; phylum Patescibacteriota; class Saccharimonadia; order UBA4664; family UBA4664. The sequence goes on from CP064960.1 coordinate 1,006,776, forward strand.
GGCACCGGCGCATTGTACCGGAGCGGTATGGAAGACATCTAGTTCTACCCGGTGAACACCCGGTCTCGGCATCTTTGTCGAGACCGGACCCGGCCCGGACGTTCAACTTAATTGTTGAGCTGCCAGGTCGGGTTTTGGTATAAACAGAAAACCCGCCGACCATGAGGCCGGGGCCTTCTGGTAGACGGGTGATGCACGTGCAGTGCTTGGTTTGTGCGCTTAGTGAAGCAGCGCGTAGAGCTGGACGGATCCGATCACGACCACGAGTGGCGTCATCATTACGAGCCAGATGGCGCCGAAAGTTACAGTGCCTTCGTGGGGCGGGTAGCGCTTTACCACAATCATGTTACAGACGATCGTGATCAAATATCCGATTCCGATGAACTTAATCAGGCGCCCGAAAGCGTCAGCAAGCTCCTGATATGGCGAGTCGCTTGACATGCCGAGATACAACAAACTGAACAGCTTCAACCCACTGGGGTGAACCTGCAATACAGTGCCAATAGCGGCAAACTGATCAGCGTCACGATGTAGATCGTGTAACGCACGTGCAACCAGCTCCAACGACGCTGAGTGCGGGTTGGCCTTGCTGTGGGCGGGACGGTGAAGTCGGGCACGGAGCCTCCGGGACGTGGGATTGGGTTTATGCAGGTGCGATGGAGATCAATGAGATCAAGCTACATTATATCATAATTATAATGCTTTGTCCATCTAAATTACGTGGCAGCGAGAAATGATTATCGACGTTATCGTTCGCAACCTGAATACTCAAATTACTTTAAGTGCTCGGGTGGAGATCTAGTTCTTGGCATGGAACTAGCAAGCATGGCGGGAGCCTTTGGGTCCCGGCGGAGGAGTGGGCACTCTCGGTGCCTAATAGACAGTTACTGCGAGACCACAGCCGACTTCATCGCCGCGGCGAAGGCCCGGTTGGCAGCCAGCAGGTTGGGTGCATCCACGGTGAGGCGGGTGAACGGACTCTCATCAACGAAGATGTGATCGGTGGCAATGACAGCATCATCCGTTACCCGTACTTCGGCGGGAAAGCCATGGCCAGGGATATCGTGGAAGATGCGCACCCGATCGACGAGGCCGGCGAGTGCAGTAGGCTCCGTATTCAGACAGCCGTCCACAGGCTCGGTGGTAATGCCGATCCCCGAAGCGTGTAAGCGGAAGCCTCCACGACTAATCTGCGGACGAGCACCAGGCGGGCCGATGAAACCCTTAAATCCATCCCCGATAGATACAGCCATCGGATTCTCTTTATTGTCGATATTGAGAACCAGCACAGTGTACATAGGGTGTACCGTCCTTTCAGGACGAGAGGAGTTTTCGGATCATTACTGGTAGAAAATGGTGAAATTTTCGACCGCATAAACCGGGATTTGGTAACTTCCCCCGCCCGTAATCGAAACGAGGTAGTACAGTTTGAATCGCTGAATCGAGAGAATGGGCACTTTGTAGAGGTAGTCGGGTTTACCGACCTCATACCGACGACCATAGCGGCTATCGGTGATGCTGACATAATGCGGCACGCCGATCATCATGCCTCCAGAGGCGTATGGTGCTGAGTGTGTGGGGTGCTCCAGGCATCAAAAAGATTATGGATAATATTATTATACTATGTAATTGTGTAATTTGCAATTATCATGTAGTAATGAATGACAACAGCCGGCTTGCATCGCTGCAAACCGGCTGTTTACGAGGCCGTGGATTGGCCCGCAAGGGTTGATTCTCGCTCGAGTAGCAGATATACCCAACGCGGGTAGTGCTCGCGAATGTTGCCACTGTCATCGAGCCTGGGCCGGGCAACCAGCTGAATAGTAGAGCGACTGACGCGCGGAAGTATCCAATCATACGACCGTCCAATGAGATTGGCGATCGTCGTACCGGTAAGCATCTCACCGCCGGGCGGGATATACCGAGGGCGGACACCTAGTTTCTGCACGGCCTCCTCTCGAAGGTAATGATTGATGACATGGCCGTTGGCAATAGCGCGGAACTCGTGCGGCTGGATTCGGGCTTTACGTAGCCGCGACACGATAGTGCTACAGGCCCAACCCGTTTCACGCCGCAGATCCAATACAGTGACATATTCCGGTGGTGCCAGCGGCGGCATGAGCTGCTTGAGCTTGGTCACCGTTGTCCGCGGTACCCCTATTACTTGCCGGTTTTGGGGCTGCGATAGGTTGTCACGCCGACCAAGTGATAGTGGTCGATGAGGATAATCAGATACTGCCGAGTACAGTTGAGCGCCGCCGCAGCTTGCGGAAGCGTGAAATTGCGTCCGAGCACTGGCAGGCGCATAAAAGCCTTTTTCAGCCCGTAGATGGGCGAGGGCTTCTGGCGAATAGATACCGTCGTCATCTGGAGCATACGCAACCAGACGGGCAGCTGCCCACTCGCGGCCACAACTAACTTCTCGAGCGAGCCCTTCTAGCGAAAAAGGTCGAGGTGCTACCACAATGATACCTCCAGGTCGAGTAGAGAGTGGATGAGCCGGTTATAGCATGTCTGATAGAAATAAGCTACTCGCCTGGCTCATTGAGTTTGTGCCGATACTCAGCGCGCGTGGCCCAGGCTACTAATTCCTCAATCTCTTGGGGCGACTCCGGATAGAACAATGGCAAGCCCTTAGCCAATGCCCAGGCCCGCTCGCGCTTGGCGCCGCTGGAGGTATGCCAGCGGGGCGTGAAGAGCACGGCGTCGGCTGCGTTGAGAAAATGAAAATCTAGGGCGTGATAAAAAGTCTCGTCGGCTTGGGCTTTGGTGCCAAAGTGGTGGGTGTGCAGATGCGGGCAAAAGAAGCCGATGCCGGCGTTGGCAAGGGCTATGGCGTAAGCCTCGGCGTCGCGGATGTTGGCCTCGATGGTCTCGATTTTGCCATCGCCAATGTAGGGCCCGGCGATGAAGACGATTTTCATCGGGCGAGAGCCGAGGGGTGCCCAGGGGGTGGTATCTGGAGGGGTGGTCATGGGCAGATTGTAGCAGATAGCGCCATATTCAGAACTACCCCCGCGGCTTTTTGGACTTGCTTTGTTGGCTAATTGCCTGCTCAAAGTCACCAACATACTCCAGGTCTTGCTGCGTGCGGAACTCGCTGTATTCCTGAATGGCCTTAGCGTCTGCCTGGGCCTTCGAGATTTTGCCGGCATGTTTGAGCTTGGGATAATCATTCAACTCCAGGTAGCCGTCCATGATGCTGAGCCATTGAGCCATGGTTATGGGTAACCGACGGCTAGCACGGAGTTCAGCAGTATCCAGAAATGCCGACACCGCCAGCCGCAGGTGGTGGAGTTCAGCCTCGGTGAGGTAGTTTTTAGCGACGGTTACATCGGTACGCAGTACTTTGCCATCCGGTGCGAACTTCCAATTGGTTAGGCCCATGTGCGGTTTGGCGCTGCTGGACCGGTCATGTACGATTTCGGCTGCCGTGCCGCCGGCGACGGCGTAGTGAAGCTTGTTTTGGATGAAGGCAAAAAACTCTTTGGTCAGCTCGTTGGTTTTGTCATAGTCACTTGCAAGGGCAAAAATATCAGCGAGTTTGAGATAGATACGGCGTTCACTGAGCCGGATCTCACGGACGCGCTCCAGGAGCTCGTCAAAGTAGTCTTTGCCAAAATGGGTGCCGTTTTTCAGGCGCTCATCGTCCATAGCGAAGCCCTTAATGAGAAAATCGCGCAGAGTGACGGTGGCCCATTTACGGAACTGGGTACCTTCGAGAGATTTTACCCGATAGCCAACGGATATTATTACGTCCAAATTGTAATAATTGGTGTCATACTGCTTGCCGTCGGCGGCAGTTGTCCGGAAATTCGGATTACTGCCGACTTATCGAGCTCACCTTCATCAAAAAGATTTCCGATATGCTCGCTGATGGTTTTCTTAGAGCGATTAAACAGCGCAGCCATTTTGTCTTGCGTGAGCCAGACAGTTTCGTCAGCGAAGAAGACCTCGAGCTGAAGCTTGCCATCCGGGGCGGTATAAAACAGAAATTCGCCTTCGTGCGGGGCTAGCTGATTGTTGGTAGGCTTTCGCATATTTCAATTATGCCGAACGGTTACCGTACATGCAAGACAATCTGTTGGCCTCGATGGTCTCGATTTTGCCATCGCCAATGTAGGGCCCGGCGATGAAGACGATTTTCATCGGGCGAGAGCCGAGGGGTGCCCAGGGGGGTGGTATCTGGAGGAGGGTGGTCATGGGCAGATTGTAGCAGATTGGCTTATCTGGGGCTAAGTTAGCCGTGCCGCAACTCAAGCCGATCTTTGATTTCACGCCAACCCGGCAACTTTTGGTCGAGCAATGCTTTAAACTCGGACCCGTGGTTCTTAATAGTGAGATGACACAGCTCATGCACCATAACGTACTCGATCGCAGACTTATCTGACTCAATTAGTCGCGGGTTGACCACCACGTTTCCGGCGTTTGTGAAGCTACCCCATCGTTTCTGCATCTCTTTTACGATCAAACGAGGAGGCTCCACGCCATCGAAGTATCTTAGTGCTTTTGCGTAAACTTCACGAAATACGAAGTTGCGGCGATTTCTGTACCAGCCTTCGATCAGCATTTTCGTATACTCGGGCATTTGTGCGCCCATTGATGTCGATACCCTAATCTTTCCTTTGAGTAGGCCGACGGAGTCCGTTTTGCCAGCTTCAACAATCAGTTCGTATTGCCGCCCGAGATACATGAGGCTTTCGCCTGAAACATACGATCTCTCGTAGCGCTTTTTGTGATACCGATCAAACATCCGAAGCTGTTTATCGAGCCACCGCCACTTACTCTCAAGAAATTTTGTAATGCGCTCCTCGCCAGCATCATGAGGAGCCCTTAGTGTGATGGCTTGATCTGGCTCCACCGTAAGCCGGAGACTCTTCCGCGGCTCGTAAATGAGCTCGTACGAATATTCATACTGCCCATAACGAAAGACCCGTTTCATAGTTGGATGAACACGTCGTGGTTGTTCTCTGCAAGTATCATGACATCGGTAATGATTGTTTCAATTTGGTCGTAGCTCAGGTCAATGCCCATCTTGCCCTTTACCTCGTCGTACAGATAGTCATCGAGAAGGCTGCGCATTTGGCGTTTGGTTTCATGGCTGTGCCACCAGTCAACTGTCGCGCTTTGCTGAACCATTTCGTTCATGCCTAGCACGGCCTGCTGATAAATTGCAGGACTAGATGCCCAGACCCCGAGAGTTGTTTCCAGGTTGCGGTAGAGAATGTCGGCACCCGGTTTGGCGGTAACTTCTGCTGGCAGCGAGTCGTCGCGCTTGCTCAGTACCGTATCACTTATGAGTCGCAGCTGTTTGAGCGCCTCGATGTCGGCGAGCTTTTTCTGGCGCATCTCTTCAATAATCTTTGAGATCTTTTTCGAGAATCTAGCATAGAACTCAGGATCGGTAGATAGCCGCTCGGTAATTGTCTTTTGGGTTTGGGCCGCAATAGCTTCAGCTTTCGACTTGTCAGACCCAAGCTCTGCAATAGCCTTCTCGAAGAGTTCTTTGTCCGTAATATCGATTTGTTCAGTGAGGAGCTCGGCTTCATCGGCCTTGATATTGTCATCCATAATCTTGATGAGCGCCAATTTGTAAGGCCGGAGATCGGTTTGGTCGGCGTAACGCAGATTAGCCGATTTACGTAGCTCGAGAAACTTTTTGCATTCGTCACGATACATATGCAGATGCGGGAATTTGGTCGCAAAATCCTGGAGCGTCATCGACTCGCCAAATAGCCGGATGAACTCGTTGAGAGCAAAAACGAATTGCTTACGCGTTGGCTCATCAGCCAAGAATTGTAGGTATGCCTCGTCGTCGTGAGCCACACCGTTAAATAGGTCGTGGAGCGCGGCGTAGGCTGACTCGAGTTCAATAATCTTGTCGCCGACATCGACCAATGCACCCTTTACGTCATTTTCATCGTAATTGCCAAACAACTGCATGGCCGTATGAATGTTTTGGGCGTTCTCTGAGTAGTCGATGATAAACCCTGCCGTCTTGGGCAAGGTAGGGTTGTCATAGAGGCGGTTCACGCGAGCGATGGCTTGAAGCAAGTTATGATCGGTTAGCTCACGAGCCAGATACAGCACCGTATTACGCGGAGCGTCAAAACCGGTGAGGAGCTTATCAACCACGATCAGGATTTCGATACCGTCATCGTTATACTTGAAGCTATCCACGACATCCTTCTCATACGAAAGCAGGCTCTGATATTTCTCTTTAACGTCCTTGAGATAGTCGTCGACTTCTTTCTTGTGGTCGTCGCCTTCGTTGATGATGCCATTTTCATCCGAGATGACGAGCGCCGTATTGATGAGGCCGCTATCAGTAAAGAACTTCTGCATCATGACGGCCGAGAACTTTGACGGTGCCACGATCTGAGCCTTGAGGCCGGAGCCCTGTAGCTTATCAATGTAATGGCGTTGGATATCAAAGGCGATCTCGACGATGCGCTTCGGGTTATCTTTGATGACCCCCTGAGCTACTTGCTTCTGAAGCTGCCTCTTCTTTTCTTCAGATAACCCGGCGGTTAGGCGGTCAACGAGCCGGTCAATTTCTTCTTTATCCTGCTTCAAATCAACATACCTGCCCTCATAGATAAGCGGCAAGATGATCTTGTCTTCCAGGGCATCGTCGATAGTGTACTTATCGATGAAGTCACCGAACTTGCCACGTGAGCGCTCATTTTTGAGGAGCGGCGTTCCGGTAAAGGCGATGTAGCAGGCATTCGGTATCACGAGGTTCATTTCGCTGTTGGCGTCGCCGCCCTGGGAACGGTGAGCCTCATCAATGAGTACAAAGATGTTCTCGTCTGGGTCCTTAAACCCGGCGCGCTTGCGAGCGGCGGTCTGAAATTTATGCACGAGCGTCGTAACTATGCGTTTGTCTTTGAATTGAATGAGATCGAGCAGGTGTTCACCGCTCGTTGCCTGAATCACATCTTTCTTGAGGCCGGCATTATTGAACGTGCCCTTGATCTGACGGTCGAGATCTTTCCGATCGGTCACGATGATGATGCGGGGGTTCGTGATAGTACTGTCTTCAATGAGTGCCCGCACAAACATCACCATGGTCAGTGATTTGCCCGAACCTTGAGTATGCCAGACAATACCGCCCTGGCGGCGCTCCCTATTTCCAGCTGCTCAGTTTGCTTGATGCGCCGCAGAATTTTATGGATCGCAAAGTACTGCTGGTAGCGCATCACTTTCTTGGTGCCAGCATCATAAAGGATGTAGTTCTTGGCGATATCGAGCAGGCGGGCCTTGTCGAACATCGCGACAACGCTGCGGTCCTGGGCGGTTACTTCCCGCTCAAGTTTTTGGGTATAACCGAGTACCGATCCGTTGAGATCGGCCAGGAGATCAGAGTATGTGCTGGCCGGGATTGGTTGCGACATAAGCGCCCGCACGCGTCCATCCAGAACGCTATTCGGTGTATCCTTCTCGCGCCAGGTGGCGTAGAACTTGGCCGGGGTTCCGGTGGTGCCGTAGCGCATGTCTTTCCCGTTGGTGGCGATGAGCAATTGCGTGTAGATAAATAACCGCGGGCAGCGGTCGACGCTTTGGTTCCGAACCTGCTGATTCATAGCTTCATCAACTTCGACACTGGATTTTTTGTTCTCGATGATCACAAATGGTATGCCGTTCACAAAGCACACGATGTCGGGCCGAATGTTGCCCTTGCCGCTGGCAGGGTACTCAACGGTGACATGGAATTCGTTATTTTCTGGCATGTCAAAATCGATGAACCGGAAACTTTTGGATTCATACTTGCCGTCGAGCAACATCTTAATGGTGCGTCCGCCGCGAGTTGGCATGACGGTGTGATAGACGGTTTTTGAAGTGTCGACCAGGCCTTCAAACTGAAGATTTTCCAGCTCGTCGATGGCGTCATTGATATCTTTGTCGCTAAACTGGTGGAGCGCATCGGCGTGTTCGTAGCGATTGATCTTCATGAGCGCGCGGGCGGCGATGTCTTTGAGAATGAAGTTTGAGGTATCATCGCCACGCTGACGGAGGGCCTCGCCGACCGGGATGTAGTTATAACCGAGGTTGATGAGCAGCTCGACGAATGGCAGCTGGGATTGCTTGGCCTCGTCGAAATTGATGTCATGCATGGGTGGGTTCCTTTGCGAGAGGCTTGAGGGTTTCGGGCACGCGGATTTTGCCAGTGACGAGGTTGTTGAGGAGGTATTTACGCTGAGTTTTGATGATGGCGAGCTTGCGCTCGAGGGTGGTAATTTCGTCATCAACGGCAGTCAGAATTTGGGCGATTGCAATTTGCTCTTCGGGTTCGAGGGGAACATAAACATCTGCATCAAAGAAATCAACCGCACTTATATTCAGCAAGCCGTGGTTTCGCGCCCCTTCCTGTGTAACCGTGGATAAAACCTTGTTGAACAGACCCTGCTCAAAGTAGTGCTGAAGGTAGTCTGATTCAATTCGGGTCGGTGTAAACGCTAAATAGAGTGTTGATACCGCTCCTTTTTTGTACGCGTTTAGTCTTTTTATAGCACCCATCGGGTAGCCTTTTGAATAACTCTTATTGTAAGCGAACTCGCCATTGTGCAAGAGCAAATAGCCTGACAGGTCAATGGCGGCTATGCGTTTAGAAAAATATTCCCCTTGTGCAACCAATCCATCTTGTGCCGATATAGTGAGCGCATTCTGGTTTAACTCGCTGTTTTTTCTATTGATTCTCGTACAAACCTCACCCAGTTTCAGGCTCCCCCAGTTTGACCGAAACCCTGGTAGCCTTATTGCCCCCGTAAGCAGCCCTTCCGCTAGACCATCTTTTAACCGCCTTTTTACTCTGATCGTCACCTGCGACACATTAATTAACTTGTCGCAAGTCTCTAGCATTGCGACTATACGCTGTTGTACGGGTATAGGTGGAGTCAGAATTTGTAAATCCTTGATCGATTGCAAAAGAGATTTTTATTGTTGAACCAGTGAGTTCATCAAGCAATCTGGCCCTAGTCTGATCGCATAAAAGAAAATAGTATAAGTATTTTCTTTCTAGGTCGTCTGCACAGTTGATATATGCAGCGCTTTTCCCGAGTACAATTTGTTCGCCATTGTAAAGCGCAAGACTACCAATCGTGCCATTGATTGACATCAGAATGGTAGAGCCATCAAGGAGCTTCTTATGTTTTTCGTATTCATTGAGATCAACCTCCTTTGTGCTCCGGCTAATTCGTATCTCTCCGTCAACCAAATTATTGCCGTTGATGAAGAAAATGCCCGTACCGGTGCTATATTTTGGCGTGCCATGAATACCATCACTAATCTTAGTCGTGATGTCCTTAAGCTTCCACAACCGGTTGGTGTCATTTGCCATCTTTGTCTCGTTTTTCTACGGCAGTTTTGGCATCATCGGGCAAAGCGTCATATAACGCCTCGATTTCTTTAGGCTCGGTAATTAGTTTTTGAGCGATAAAATTTATCAGGCTGAATAACGCTACTACCTTAGCTGGATCCTCATCTAAATTGATCTCGCCCGGGTGAACGGCGTTATTGCCCGTAATACGCAGCGCGTCCAATGCCTTCTGAATAGTCGGGCTTAGTCCGGCATTCACAAGTTCTGCAATATCATCATTGATGTTCTTGCCTTTCTGTCCAAGTTGAACACAGAGCTTTTGGAGCCCTAGACGCAATAATGCGGCGGCTGCACGAGGCGAGTCGGCCAGTACCTGAGCGGCTTCATTGTAATCAGCCTGAATATCGGGGTTCAGGTCTCCATTCGGCTGGTCAACCGTAATGCTTCGAGGCAAAACTAACACCTCATTTAGCCAAATACAGTAACCACTACAGTGCTCACACTTTGAAAACTACATATTGTTCAGGAAGTAATTCGCTAAACTCGCTTGACCCATAAATATTTGATCGGGTGCCCCTGTGAGGTCTTGAGTAGCCATCAGATGAAGCCGTAAGGTGGGACCAAAATTGCTTTGCAAAGACCCCGCATACGCCACAGTGGAACGCAGCGACGCTAAAGCCGGGGGCTATATATTCATTTCTCGCCATGGCTACTCCCCCAACGATTCTTCTTGATTTTGCTTCTTAATACGAGTCTTCGCCTTATTTATGCCATCGGCAACAGGCAAATTCTCGGGCATAGTGCCGCCCAGTTGGTCGATGGTTTGGCGAACTTTTTGGCCGACTTCGTAGTGGGCAAGGTTTGCCTCGGCTTCGCCCTGAATGCCCTCGCGCTTGAGCTTGGCGTCGGCCTGAGTGGCGCGAAAGAGGTTGGCAGCCAGTTCTTCGCTACCCATATGGTCGAGAATTCCTTGGGATTTTTTGAGCTGCTTCTTCTTATGGATTTGTTGGGCGGTCATCTTATATAGGCCTTTATAACCAGCATTCTGGAAAGTGCCAAAGTTTGATACTCCAGCCTTTTTGGCAGAACTCGCAAGTGAGGCGTTGTGTACCGAAATTTCATCTCGAAGCACTACTCGCTTGCCGTCTTCGACGAGAGTATCACTGTCTTCTTGACGCTTGGTTTGGATAGCGAAGTAGGTTTGACCGAGCGCTACCACCTCTTTAGTCGGGTCGGAGTTCTGTATTATCAAATAGCAGGCGTAGCGACTAAGTTTTACGTCATCGATCTCGCGCTGTGCGCCCGAGCCAAGGACTACCATTTCGAGAATATCCTCGAAATGGTCGTGGACAACTTGACCACTGTTTTTGGCGGACTCTTTGGCTTTCGTGATTACTGGCAAGAAGTGACGGTATTCGGAGTAGCCAAGAACCTTACATAAATCTCGCGCCATCCAGTATTCGGCTTGGCTATAATCGACCAGCTTAATTTCTTCAAATACCGTGATGTTCACTGCCTACCCCCTAACTGTATGCTTAATGTACCGATTGTGGCTCTGTATAGCGCTGATACCATTTCGAGGAGATGCTCGAAATGGTTGTGGAAAACTATCTTAACCGCATCGAAATCGATGCGGTTACTAGATACTAATTTCATGAGTATAGCAACGTGCAATTCTTGCATGTTACTCGTCTCGTACGGATTCATGATTTAATCCCCAACTGCTTCAAATAATCGTCCATCTGGGCTTCCAGACGGGCTAGCTCGGGCTTGAGGGCTTCGAGCTCTTTGATGGTGGCCTGGATGTCGATTTCGGCTTCTTCCACAAAGGTGTCAACGTAGCGGGTGATGTTGAGGTTGAAGTCGTTTTCCTGGATTTCGTCGAAGGTGGCGACATGGGCGAATTTGTCGACGTCCTTGCGCTCTTTGAAGGTATTGAAGATAGTGTCGATGTGCTCAGGCTCGAGGGTGTTGCGGGCTTTGCCGGGTTTGAAGAGCTTGGAGGCTTCAATGAATAGCACATCCTTTTTGTCGTGGTTGGCACCACCAACTTCGCGGGAGCGGTCGATTACCAAAATAGCGACAGGGATGCCAGTGGTCTGGAATAGGCCGGCCGGTAGCCCAATGACAGCATCGATGATGTTTTCGCGCAAGAAGGCTTCACGGATTTTACCTTCCACGCCGCCCCGGAAGAGCACACCGTGTGGAACAATGACTGCAATGCGGCCGGTCTTGGGCTTGGCGGTTTCCACCATGTGCGTCACGAAAGCGTAGTCACCTTTGTCCTTGGGCGGGATGCCACGCCAGAAGCGCTTGTACCGGTCGTCTTCGGCATTTTCGGCACCCCATTTCTTGAGCGAGAAGGGCGGATTGGCCACACAGATATCAAACTTCATGAGGCGATCATTTTCGACGAAGAGCGGATTGTTGAGAGTGTCGCCCCATTCCAGGTGTGCGGAGTCTTTGCCGTGGAGGAACATGTTCATGCGAGCCAGCTGGTAGGTGCTGCCGGTTGATTCCTGGCCATAGAGGGCATAGTTATTGGAGCCCTGCTTTTCGACTTCGGCGCCAGCGAGCAGCAAGAGGCCGCCACTACCGACGGCCGGATCGCAAATGCGGTCGCCAGGTTTGGGCTGAGCCAACCGTGCCACCAATGACGCCACGCTTTTGATCGTGAAGAACTCACCAGCCTTCTTGCCGGCGTCGGCGCCGAACTTATCAATGAGGTACATGTACGAGTTGCCAATGACGTCTTCATTGATGTGGGCGAGATCAATGGAGTTGAAGTCGTCGAGCAAATGGCGGAGCATCTTGTTTCGCTGCTCGAGCCTGCCGAGCGTGGACTCAGAGTTGAAGTCGACGCTGAAGACGCCTTCAAGCTTGGCTTTGTTAATATCCTCGATGCGGTGCAGGGCCTTGTTGATTTCTTCGCCGATGTTGTCTTCATCTTTCTTGGCGTAGACGTAGTCAAAGGTGGCTTCTTCTGGCAAGTAAAACCGCTCGGTTTTCATCTTGTTGGCAATGCGCTCGGTGTCGCCGCCGAAGCGATCTTTGTAAACCTCATACTGCTTTTTTGACAGATCACTGAGGTATTTAAAGAACAACATCGTGAGCACGTAGTCTTTGTAGATACCGGCATCGAGGGAGGTGCGGGACGAGTCGGCCGCATTCCAGAGTATGTTATTGAGCTCTTCTTGGGTGTAGGTTCTGGCGGTCATTTGATGGCTCCTTCGATTGCGGTGAGCGATTGGTTAAGTATTGATTGGCTGAGAGCGGTTTTTCGTTCAAGGATGGCTCGTTGGCGCATCAAGTTTTGGTGTAGCGCGACGTAGAGCGCTTGGCGGTCGAGCGGAATATCGGGAACCGGGAGCTGGCGGAGAGTATCAATGAGGAGGGTCTTGATGGATGAGCCGGTAGAGTTTTGGGCGAAGTAGGCTTGGGCGGCGGGACTATTAAGATGTATTGCCAAATACTCTGGTAAAAGACGGCTCTCATCGGGTTTCATTATGTAGAGCGATGAGCTGGCAATTATCGGCTCGTCGCAGTTTAACGCGGCGGCACGAAAGCTACCGCGAGCTGCGAGTAAGACAACCATGCCGGTTTCTGGTGCTGTGCGGTAGTCTGCGCCCGTTACCCGCGGAAGGCTCTCTAGTTCGACGCCGACGGCCGTCACATCTTTTGATTGGGCTACGCGAACATCTCCAGCAGGGTCATGAAGCACCGGGCCACGGAAGGTGTAGCCGGATTGGAGCTTGAGTATGAGTTCGTGTAGCTGCGTGGTCATACAAGGAATGTATCACACTATTTGTACATTTGCAACTGCGCACTGACTGCTACTGTAGCATATCTACTGGATATCTATGACTTCCACTTACCAAACCGCTTCATCACCCATTGGATTGTCGGCAGGATGTAGTAAACGTCGTCTGAATTCCGAATGTCAAATCGACTTACCGGTGTATTGTAATGCTCGAAGCTATTAGGCATGTAGGTAATGCGGCCGTCGGGATCCATAATATCGACGTCCTCAGGGCGAATGCTCGGGATTTCAATTGTCATTTTTGGTTATGCGGCTTGATATAGATGACCGTACTAGCGCCATTCTCGCCAAGAGCTAAACCGATGTGACCCGAGCGCGGGTTTTCCTTGATGCGCTCATCGATCATCATGAGGCGGTCGCACAGTTCTTCGTAGATTGGCAGCCATTCAGCTTTGGCGCCGGTGAAGTGATCGGCGACGGTGTACTTTTTGACCTCTTTACTAACCTCATTGATGGTCTGGCTTTTCTTGGAAATCGTGTTGATCGACTCGCTAGAATCCGGGGTTTTGAGGCGATTAAACAGTACTGTGTCGTTGCTGTAATATTTGGCTTCCCAGAGCTCCATCGGCAGATCGCGGAAGTTGATGGCTTGCTGTTGGTAGGTGGTGAAGGAATTAGCCACAAAGATTACCCGCGACTGCGACCAATCAACGTCGGTTTTGCCGAGGTGCTTGGACATGTGCTCGTTGTATTCAAGGATGAAATCGGCTTTATGGTTGAGCATGAGCGAAAGGTAGGCGTAGCCCTGATCAACCACGCTAAAGCTGTGATCGCGCTTGTACTCAATGATTACAAAGGCTTTGGCCTCGGCATCGAAGGCCAGCGTGTCGACGCGTAGGCCGTTGAGCTGGAATTCGGTGGTCACAAATATAAGGCCAAAGACAGCTTCAAGATTGGCTTCGGCGAGGCGCTGGAGATCGCTTTCCTTGTACGATTTGGGATTGAGCTCGTTGATGGAGGTGAGCTTGTTCTGGTGGCGGAGAAGATTGGCATGATACAGCGTATTTTACGCTCGACTTCAGGTCGAGGCTAGCTTATATTTTCTCGGCGAGCTTCCGAATTGGCTGCAGTTTGGCCTTACTCCCCTCATCAAGCATCGCAAACTCAATGTACCTGATCTTGTTCATTGTTGCTTCTTCACCCACTACACTATCAAGGATCAGGAAGCCTAGCCCAGCATATCGCTCCTTGGCCGCATCATCATAATCTGGAATATATATGACAATGTCTAAATGCTCATTGTCTCGCTCACTTGTGAAATACACATCCTCAACCAACATATTGTGGCCGTCATAGGTAAAAGAATCTGTTGAGATGGGCGGCTTGAAGGCCGTGATTTTCCAGCCAGGAATGCTTGGAGCCGCCGCCACCATCTCGCGTACTCGGTCGGCATATGTCCGAACCCCGTCACACGATACAAAGAACTCGCGCGCACCCTCTCCTAGCGGGCCGATAAGGAAGCACAGGTATTTGTCCGTTTTATCAAATTGCTTTGCGAGTAGCCCAATCAGCCGATCCTGATCATTCTCTAGCTGGCTGTATTCATCCGCATGCTGCGCGAACCAAGTCCAAAATTCCGCATAAGTCATAGCGCGGCGTTTAAATATATTCATGAGAACATCATACATGAGACACTAGCCTCAACGGAGCCCCCACATACCAAACCCACCAACCACCAAATTACATCTCATCTCCGGCGACGGGTTGTGGGCAAAGAAGGCGCGGCAGGTGACGCCCGACGACACGCACATACAGGTGGACGCGCTCAGAATTCGCTAGCGCCCAATCTTCCAAACCCCCTTCTCCCGGAAGGCCGGGATGGTTTGGCGGCGGGCGGCGTTGAGCAGGGTGCTGGTTGACTGGTCAGTGGATTTTGCATAGTCGGCTAGGTCGATAATTTCGAGCCCTTTGAGATATGCCAGGCGCTTGTGCAGAGACTCTATCAAGGCCAACGAGAGGGTGCGGTCAAGTAGTGTTGTTTTGCGGTCATCCTGGTAGGCCTGGAAGGCCGGGTAGTAGTGGTCGGCTTTGCCCTTATTGCGAATGATGAGCTGGGGATAGCCGAGCTTGGTGAGCTGGAGATTGATGAGCACGCGGCCAATCCGGCCGTTGCCATCGCAGAAGGGGTGGATTCGCTCAAACTCAAGGTGAAAGATTGAAATGCGCTCAAGGAAGTATCGGGTATGCTCAGAGTCGTAGTCGGTGATGGCGCTTTCGATGAGCTGCTCGACGTGTTCGGGAGCCGGCGCGATGTGCGAACCTACCCGAACGTACTCGTGCTGTTTGCGGAAACGACCGGCAATTGCGTCGTCGATGCCGCCAATCTGCATTTGGTGCAACAGGAGCATGTTCTCGGGGTTAAACTCGATGTCAGGTTTGCTGGCAAGGTATTCCGACACGCGAGCTAAGTTTTTAGCCTCGTATAGCTCCCGCGTAGACACGCTCCGCATAACTTGCTGCTCAAGCAAAATGCGCTCGGTTTCCTTTTATATCAAGGATTATATGTCAATGTACCCGTTAATATTGTGTGTTTTATGAACAAATTAACGGTCTTGAATCGAGTGGCCTATCTCGGTATATTGAGTGTACAAATGGGTTTCGACCTCGCCCCCGTATCCAGCAATGGTGCGGGGGAGCAATTTTTATCGACCTTTCAGTTATCATATAACTCAACGGAGCCCATACATGTCTAATAAACCCGATGACTTTCTAACCCTTACCTTCGCCACCCCAGCAGTATGGGAGGCCTGGCTGGCCAAAAACCATGCCACGTCTACTGGGCTGTGGCTCAAGATTGCCAAGAAGGCCTCGGGTGTGGCGTCGGTGACCTATGATGAAGCGCTGGCTGTTGCGCTGTGTTATGGCTGGATTGACGGCCTCAAGCGCACGTATGATGCCACCTATTTTATCCAGCGGTTTACGCCGCGGCGGGCTCGGAGCATCTGGAGCAAACGCAATATCGGCAAAATTACTGAACTGACGGCGGCGGGGCGAATGCAACCGGCGGGACAGGCTGAGGTAGAACGGGCGCAGGCCGATGGCCGATGGGCGGCAGCCTATGATTCGCCGGCCAATATGGAAGTGCCAGCCGATTTTGTGGCGGCAGTCGAGCGCAGCCCGGTGGCAGCAGCCACCTTTGCGAAATTGAGCCGGTCTAATCTGTATGCCATTGCTTGGCGGTTGACTACGGTTAAGACGGCGGTGGGGCGGCAGAGGCGATTTGATGCATTATTAGCTATGCTCGAGCGGGGCGAGACGATTCATTAGGTATAAAGGGGTGTACCGGCCGCCGAACCTCTGGTGAGGAACGACGGCCGGGTGGGTCAGGCGAGATCGCTCTGCTCGATGTAGCCGTTCACCGTGTCGACGATGTCGCTGACGAGAGACGGATGAGCGCCGTTGTAACCGGGGAGATCAACTGTAAGTGTGTCAGGTAGACAGAGATCGTAAATCTCGTTATCTTTGCCGTGTCCAGTATGGCGACAGTTGAAACTGCCATCGAACTGGTACGAGAACTGAAATGCACTCCAGGACACCAAGATTCCGGCACCGATTGAGTCATCCCAGCCTTCGTAGAGGAAGAAATACGCACCGGCGTCAGTGATCTGGCTGACCCGGGCTACCAAGCGGAACCGATCCTGACACCCTACCCTGATGAACTCGAGTGTGAATTCGAGCTCGACGTCGCGGTTTGAAGCAATCCGCAATTCGGCATGTCCGAGATGCGTGGCAACAGATCGCATCGTGCGATCGGCCAAATCGGTGTAGTCGGAGCTAGTGAGACGGGCGGGAGTCTGTCTGGTCGTGTTCACGGGTTGTCGACCTCATCTCTGATTGTGGGGCCGGTATAACCGGCGGGAACGCTTTGTAAGCAGAATGAATCCTGCTGTAAAGTGATAAATATTTTATCATATTTTGTGCTTTATGTCTATAGGCCATAGCTGATAATCATTGACTTTGGTACTTAATCCTTGTATTATAGCGACGGGCTTTTCGGATAATACCCCTAGTTCGTTCCTACCCAACTTCGACAGATTGGACGGCCATGTCCGACCAACAATCTTGGTTCGCGATAGCAGGTTTCGTCATCGTGGCAGTTCTCGTGATCGTATTGAAAATCCGGTCAGATCGATCTGAACAGTGGCTGATGCGGCGCGCAAACATTGAGTCAACGCTCAATACTGCCTGTAATAAAGATGCATTTGGCAGTAGTCAGACAGAAATCGAAACAGCCGCTCGTACCATCAAGGACATCATGTATAGCGGTAACGATACTGACCAGAATATTTTGGCGTCCCTCTACCGTCACAATGATATCAATAGAGCGGTCGAGGTAGCATTTAATGCTGCCAATAGGGCAGCTATGAAAGCGGAAATCGCGGCTTGCTTGATCGAACTGAATGCTTTGACGGATGATCTCAACACGCGCGATGTTGAAGCCTATGCCAGAGCCCGCACGCGCCAGGTGGATTTGTGTGAGCGAATTCTCGATGGCACGCGCAACCTCGACCGCATTAGTCAAAATGTAGTGTTGAAAGAGTGGCCGCTGTTTCAGCGGTTTGACGATGGCGAAACGTGGGTCAAGACGGCGCACCGCGATCTCATCTGGACCCTGTTTGAGGCCGCCGATACGGCCCATTCACTCGAGAATGTGGCTGATTATCTGCGCGTTATCGTTGAGCTGACGATGCGTCGTGAGGGATTGATGACCGAGTCGTACTTTGAGCATTATCACCGTCTGCGTGGTCTCTTGGCCGACACCTCCGTCGATGATCTGTACGGCTACGGCCTGCCAGGTGATTACGCCATACAGATGATCGTTCATGCTGGTGTGGACGAGCTCGATGCAGAGAATGCAAAGCCCGATCTGGGCAAGATCTACATGGCAATTCTGTATTTGAAGGCTAATCCGTTGCTGTTTGCGTCATTTGAAACCACAGATTGGCTGAGCCGGCTGGAAGAAGCCAGGCTCCGCTTGATTGCCGACTGGATGGCTAGCCACCGGTCTACTACCCCCACTGCCCCAGAAGAATAGGAAGATTAGGCCCTGTTATTCTGGGGCCTTTGCTGTGGTGAACTAATTCGGGCGCAGGGTGCCGGCAAACACCTGCCAAGCCAGCAATGATTTAGCTACTAAACTCAGGATAATGTAGGCACGCTCACCGTAGAGATAGTTTTCCAAGGGCCGATTTTACGGTATTGCAGCACCATATTGACGGCAAACGCATTGAAGAACACAAAGATGGAAACGTAGATCCAGTAAACGAAAGTCGGGGGTTTGGAGCCATAGGCGGCGGCCGCCAGAAAGTAGGCGCCGATGACGAGCCAGGGCACAATACCGAGCAAGCACCCAATCCAATAGCTGAGCCAATTGGTACGCTTAGTAGTTTGGTTATGGACTTCCATGACCAATCCCATGAGATTCATACCCGCGGTGAGGGCAAATATCATCGCTAATGACGAGGCGTCATACACACCCACCAGTAAAGCGATGGCTACCATCATAGTGCTAGCAGACAAAGAGTACTCGATCCAACGTGCGCGGTTGATGCCGTCCTTGAGATCAGCTTCGTAGCGGCGGCGGTAGACAGTCACAATGGTGAAATGAGCCAGTGCCGATAGCGCAAAAAGCCCGCGACTAAGGGCGCTAGGGGCATTCGCCCAGCTGGCGGGTGGCGGTATCGAGGCTTTGGGTGGCGGGATTAAAGACCAGATATGGCATGTTGACTGGCAAGCGGAAGTCTTTTGCCAGGGCCAGTACGGCGGCGGCTTGGAATAAATGCAGGACATAGGCGAACCAGTTAAGGCGATTCAAACTCATGAGCGAAATTGATGATGTCATATGTAAAGTTTAGCATAAGCGGTATACGTTTTCGGAAATTATATTTACAAATAAGCCTTTATATATCATAATTTCTCAATCTGTAACACGAGTTACAGATATTCCCGGCTGAAGGGACAACTCAAGTGAGATCTCTCCGTTGGTTGGTAACCTCGGTAATTGCAGCGATTGTGCTCTTGTTCGGCAGCAGCTCGGCCTATGCCGCACCGCATGCCAGCATCGACAGTGCAACTATCGAGAAGAGCGTCGTCTCTCTGACGATCAATTGGTCCGGCAAGGTTCGTTATCCCACTAATAACAATGGTGAAGACGTCACTGACGCCATCGACCTCAAGGGTCATTGTACAGGCTTCTTTGTCTCCAAAGACGGCGATATTGTAACTGCTGGCCACTGTGTCGATCCTGAAGAGGTCAAGATCAGCTTCATCAATGCGGCTATCAAGCATCTACAGGAAGACGGACGACTGACCGGCACGATCGACAAGGACTATATTTACCAGAACTGGACACCGGAAGGTGCTAGCAAGGGTTCTCAGCCCCTCGTGCAGGTCCGAGTCAGCCAGGCTGATGACGTAAATGCGCCTGTATCGATGAATGACCGGCCGGCTCAGATCATTGCGGTCGACCCGTCAAACCAGGGTGATGTCGCGCTACTCAAGCTGTCAGGCGTCACCGGGACTGTTCCCCTGGCTGTGGCAGCCCAGGCCCCCGCCATCGGTACACCCGTGACATCGGTGGGTTTTCCGGCGATTCTCAACACGGAGCAGGATGTACCGAATCAGCGGGCCAGCTTCAAGTCTGGTGAGGTGAGCTCTGTCCAGACGACGGATGACGGTATTCCGCGTATCGAGGTCAGTTCCGAACTGAGCCATGGGATGTCTGGCGGGCCGACCGTAGATTTGGCCGGCAACGTTGTGGGTGTCAACTCGCGCGGGTTCACATCTACGGGACAAGGTGCATTCAACTTCATCACCGATCCGGGACGACTCACTTCCTACCTGACGGCGCATGGCGTGACGGCGAACGCGCCGCGAGCGACTGTGGCACCATCAGCATCGGGCCAGGCGTCACCCGGTCCCGTAGTGTCAGTTGCACCTGTCTCGTCCGATAGCTCTCCGAGCGGGGCAATGATTGCACTCGGTGTCGTCGTCGTGCTCGCTGCAATTGGCGGCGGGTTGTTCTTTCGGAATCGACAGGCTCGACCGGCACCGGCAGCTGTTGTATCGACGCCAGTCGCCAGCGGTACCGCTCTGTGCTCCTATGGTCACTTCAACCTAGTAGGCGCTCAATTCTGCAGCACCTGCGGCACGGCACTGAAGACAACGTAGGGTTCCACCGTCGCTGGTGTCTCGCACGAGACACCAGCGACTTTTCATTTGATCATCGTAAAATTATTATTCGCAGGCGTAACCATCTTTATCGCGGTCAAGCTGATACCTGTCACTACCGGTGGCGGTGTCAGACAATACGTCACGGAACTAATTCCCGAATCTTTTAATGGACTTCAATTTGGCTTTGGCGGCTTCGGTGGCACGGTCACGGGCGTGGCGTGTTGTAACCCGACAGTTTGCGCACGTATTGTAGAGCTGCTTCCCGCACTTCGACATCGGTGGCAGGCGGATCGAAGTTGAATAAAATTTTAATATTTCTACACATAATTCAATTTGCCTATTCTTCAAGTAACTTAATAAGCTGTGGCTTCACTAATCCGGCTACAAACTGGTGCCCATTATCATTTAAATGAATGCCGTCCTTGGCGAATAGATCTCCTTCAGTATTTGATTGCATGGCTGAATGGACATCCACGAGCTGAATACTCTCCTCTTCCGCAACTTTCGCTAACACCTGATTATATTCAGTAATATGTTGTTGACTGATAATTGTGCTTTTAAAGGCGGTATCCGCGTCGCGTACCGTTGCTAGTCCGACAATGAGAATGCGCGAAGTGTAGGTGCGGGCAATTTCAATTAGAGCTTTTATATTTGTGCGATATTCGTCGATTGGTACGATTGGATCACTGCCTGATGAATGCCGGGTGTCATTCGATCCGGTAGCAATGACTATTACAGGTGGCCAATCGGGTCGATGCCGAAAATCTAATTCTGTCTTGAACCGACCGAGCAATCCCCGTGAATGTTCGCCGCCAATGCCCAGATTAAACATCTGATATTTGACGCCTGCGGATTCATCCAAAGTCAGTTGGTGCATTTCGAGTTTGATTCGATCGCACCACCCACCTTGACTGTCCCAAGCGCCATACGTCTGACTATCGCCAAAAACATAGATACGGGCGAGTTTCATGATTGTGTACCGGTTACTGAATTGATAATTATAAATTGCCCTTCGGGTAGGTGCGTTATTTTGTCTTCGCCGAAATATTGCCGAAACCAATCGCCCTATATTCGGCCTTATTCCCCAGGTCGACTCGGGCCAAGCAAGAAAACTACTCAAAATCTTGGGATGTGCGATGCGCTTGGTTATTTCGGCCGCTAAATGTGGATCATAATCGGGGATGTTGCGGTCGTTGCCGCCGGCCAGTACATGGTTGTACTCATGGAGTCATTATAAATGATAACCGCCCCTGAGCAGACCCGACACCGAAGTGTAGGTCCGCCCGAGGCGGTAGTGCTTTTCGTTGCTCGTACTACTGGCTGATCAGACGCAGGAACTGCGCCAGACGCCGCGGCCAGCCCGGCTTCGGCTCACGCCAGATGGTGGGTCGGATCCGGCACTGGGTAATGCCGTCGTAGTACAGGCCGCAGGTGGCGACGGGGCCGAATACGGTGATCGACTGGAGGGATCCGGTCTTCTCACTTACCCAGCTGTCAACGGTACCCCTGCAGCCAACGAATCGATTGCCGCCGACGTATACACCACGGTAGGCACTCTTGCGGTCGACGGTCGCCGCCCCCTTGACGATCTCCACTTCGACGATGGTGATGTCGGTTCGCGACGCTATCAGTGTGACGAGATCCGGCGTCGGCTCGGTCACGATGCCGTACACCTCGAAATACCAACGCTGCCGCGACTTACTCCACTTGAGGATGAAGTTGTCGACGGTCGGCATCGGGTTGACCGGTTCGCCTGCCTCATCCGTCCGAGAAAGTTCCGCTGCGAACTCGGATCTACCGTCGATTTCGATGAAAAACTTGGTGCCCATGACGTTTCCTCTGTCCTGCTGCTTGTAGTAGAAGTAGGAGGTGCTCGCCCGAAGCAGCAACGGAGAGCTAACCGGGCACGACTCCGGTCATGCGCAATTAGCTCTCCGTTGGGTTGGAAGGTACTAGAATAGTAACATTATACTAATTAATGCTTTATTTGTCAATATTCTCGGGTACTGTCTTGATACAAATTGCTTTTATATGATTATATGTTATAAATTATTATCCCATTCGCACATTGAGGTAGGTTCACATGGCAACGATCGTCCAGCGCGACCACCCGGCAACTCGGCCACCCCATGGTGGGTGTCCATTCGAGGTAATCACCGCAGAACTGATTCGACAGGTGGGTCACGCCTGGCTCGAACTCACGGGGCTCGATGGAGTCCGGACTTGCGTGATTGGTGTTTTCACCGTGATCTGTACCCTCCGGAATACGGATGGCACCGTACTGAGCTTCTACTGCCAAGACAGGGATGGTAACCACTACTTCGGATACGTGCACCGGGAAAGCTTTACTGTCATCAAATCACGGCGCTAGTCTCCACCACGGGCCAGACTCGGTTCTGGCCCCGGGCCCATCTCGAATTCTCGAGGTGGGCTTTCTTTATGTTGCGGCAGATACATGCAAAAAGCGCCTAGAGATATTACTCTAGGCGCACGGGCGTCGGGAACCGTTCGTCCCTCTTTGCCCTTTCTCCAGTACTGGATCAGCGACACGATGGTCAGCCATGGAGACGGATGAGCCAGGCGTCGCCGTAGACGGCAGCGATTGGTACTACCGCCCAGAGCCAGATCCAGATGGCTCCCAACGGCGGGTGCCGCTTGTAGTGGCCGAACACCCACAGCATCATGGCACCGAAGAGCATGTACCCGCCCATCACGATGATGAGCGCTCGCCCGTAGGCGGTATCGGTCTCGGTGTAGCCACCAGTCAACGGCACGTTGAGCAGGAAGCGAAACATCAGCTCGAGTCCACCGCTGGTGAAGCGCAGGTACAACCCAACCACGCAGAGCGCGGTGAGTGTAACGCCGTAGAAGCCGGCTCGCAGCATCTGCCACGAGGTCTTGCGGGGCTGGAATTCAGAATCCGAAGTCGTTCCTATCGCTCGGCGGTACCGGAGAAGTGATGTCAATCGAACTGAGTTATATTAACATAAGTAGTGGCAATTATATACTTGACGTTACCAAGGCCAAAAGAGGGCTTATTTGTCAGCTTTTTCTGGCGGCGGCGTTTGCCCCATCTTCTTTACTGCATCCTTGAAATTCAGATCAACTTTGACCCGCTTTTCGGCAGGGTTTGCCGTATCTTGATCATTCCTGATCTGAGTGGCTAGCTCGTCAAGTTGTTGTTTCGTAGGTTTAGCGTCTGGCATTATCATCTCCTAAATTCAGTCGATAAATATCCTTAAGTCGACGAAATACTTCATTCCGGTTCAATACATCGACATTATCGGTGATCTGATCTACCCCACCCACCCCTAGCGGTAGCATTCGCAAGGCCCTGTCGGATATCAGGGCTTGGATTGCTTCAGGAGATGGACCCTCTACGATCGTGTACGGTCGGTCATAGAAATGCTTCACCTCCAATGAAGCAGTCGCAACAAGCTTTAATTCGTTAAACGCCTCGACGAGAAGTTTATATGCCTCGTTGATATGGGACTCGCGGTCCTGCCAGGTGTTGGCGAGCATAGCGTGACGAAGATGAGGCTCAATTGCTGCACCCCATTTAGTTTTTTGAATCCTGTCCCTAGCCATTTTGCTGTATGGCGCGTATTGCTTTTCAATCAAGAACAAAAGATGAATAATGCGCTGGCACTGGCGTGCAGTAATGGTCTGCGACCCCACTTCGTCTCCAACATCCCCGCACCGACCAATAAATGGCATCTCCTGGGATAAAATGCGCCAGCCGCAGGCAAGCAGATAAAGCCATACGTCATGCGGATAGTGTTTTAGTTGCTGTCGGGTACTAGATAGGGTTCCTAGCCCATCATAGAACACTTTACCGCTTGTCAGACAAAGTAACATCTCTTCTGGAAACGTCAACCAATCGGTGGCCTCAATGCCTGCTACTGATGAAACGCCTAGATACTCATTGAGATATGCGCCTACAGTATAAATATCTATGTGGTGTTCGACGGAGAACCACCCTTGCTAAAACGAACCGGATACCCAAGAAACTCATTCGGAAGTTGTTTATCGAGAACACTCCGAATCTCGCTCTTTCGCGGCTCACCCTCGTTGATAAACAGCTGCAATCGCAGTCCCCAATCGTGATCACGCGAAAGCTCAGTGTCGAAACCCAATACGCCCGAACCGTCGCCAATCAATGCAGCAGCGTATGAAAGGTCCGGGAAGCGCGTTTTGGTTATTGGCTCAACAAGCTCTTGATAAAACTTCTCGGATAGCTGTAGCTCTGGAATAAATTCGCTCATATGTAAAAGTGTAACATTTTGCGCTAACGAAACCTGTTTTCTGAAAGAAAACAGGCACTTCCGTTTGAGTACAAACGAAAGTTACTGTATATTGCCCCGCCAACAGAACTTGGTTTGGTCGTGGTGCTAGTCTATATATGAGTTCTGTCATCTGAACGCGGGTCGCTTACCAGCGTCCCACTATGGAGAACTCCAGATATTACGTTGCCCCTCCATGCGACAGTTGAATCATAAAACTCATCGTCGGTATCGATGGTCGAAATTAGCACACCCTGTTCGTTGCGCGCAACCTGGCCCGTAAATATGCCATCAGGCTGTACAAAGAAGCTTCCCAGAGGCTTTCCTTGGCCGAAGAGTTTGGGCAACTAATGTACATGTAGTTATTCGAGGACGAAGCGTGCATAGCAGCAATTTGAGTAATACCGGCAACGGTTGGATTTCCGTTAAGTTCAACGTCACCAATCTCAGTCCTTGATGCTTCGAGTCGTTCCGCTGGCCAATGTGCTGCGTGGTATGAGTGGAACATGAGCTGAACGCCTAGGCGTTTGTATTCCCGGTACAGTTCCGGGTAACGATAGTCGTGACAAATGAGCGTCCCGCACTGTACGCCCTTAATTCTAAATACACAAAATGATCACCCGATGTATAGTGAGCTAAATCACCTGTTTTTGAGTCTTTGTCACCGGCACAAAACCTCTTATCGTATCTATCTACGATTTGGCCGCTATCATCGATGATATACAGGCTATTGTGCGGCTTATTGGTCCCCGATAAACGATGTGTTGAGCCAAGAATCACCCAAATCTCCAGCTCCTTGGCTAATTGCATGACCTGTACGGTGCTCTTTTCGAGTTGCCCCCAATCGAAGCCCTCGTAAGATTCCATATCCGCACCAGCATACCCAGACAGTCCACACTCAGGAAAATGAGCCACATCGGCGTTTTGCTGCTTGGCTTTCCGCAGTAAATCTGCAATACACCGCTCGTTATTCGTGATATCCGAGCTAGTCGGGAATTGGCATGTGGCTATGGTGAGTTTCATTGTGTAATTATATCACCTGAGGGCTCATATGAACTGCGTCAACCCTCATCTTCGTCCTCCGGCGCCTGCACTTCCTCCCAAATCTTTCCGTCATCCCCTGTGCCTTGAACTTCTCAGCCGTCGTGAACCACATCGTGATGTCTTCGCCCCACTTTTCCTCAAGCAGCCGCTTAGTAGCTCGCTTGCAGTAGGTTAGATCAGTGAGTATAGGGCACACAACCATGACGATTGGGTTTGGTTCGTCCTCACTGGTTTCATCCTGCCAATACCCGTCTTCCAGATACTCAATGTAGTTCTTGAGGCGCTTCCGCACCCTGTGGCGGGGCATGGTAGCTTCGATGATTTCAATGAAGTGGGTAGTACCCGTGACGTCGTCTTTGGTCTCCACCGTCTTTTCAAGTACCAGCTGCGGCCGGATGAGATCGGACTCGCTCACGAAATGGTAATCACTGTCTGGATCGAGGTAGTCGGCCTGGGTAGCGTACAAGTAGTGAGTGCTAACTTTGCCGGAGTTATCGGCATTTTCTGCGTTCATGGCAATGCAGCAGTCGGCCACAAGCACGCACTGATCTGCGAAGCCTTGGCTCCGAGACGACTCACGGTAGCGCTTACGAAACTCCTCAATCGGGTGATCTTGGTGCTCCTTGAGCCAGCGGATACCGTTTAAGCCAAGGTAGTAAATGCCGGGTTTGGATTTTTCGAGAAAGTCAGTTGAGTATATCCATTCGACATAGTGGTTATCTCGGAGGTCTGAAAGCCATGCGTTGATCCGCCTGTAATCCTTATGACCCATGAGCGTTTGTATTTGGATACGATTTAAGAATCTGTATTTATAGAGCAGTATGAGTATGGTTTGTTGTCTGGGAGTTAGTTTAGGTAGTTTCATTTGAGAGAAGAGTTAGTGGGTAGTATTGGTAGTGGTTTGATCTGGTGCTTTTTTTTGTTTGTCTGGTTTTGAGCGATAGTATTTTGCCAACCCCACCTACACCGTATATTTATAGGGTAGGTGACACGATTTTTCAAATATTACTGCTTACAAAATAGAGTTTATTGTCCTAATCCGCTAGGACTATACACGTGAGAAAAAACGCCGCAGTATCGGCGCTAGGGCAGCCAAATTGCGTCGCGTTAAGCCTTGTTTATGAGCGATTTATACATCAAGCGTTTGCCGTTGATGTTGCTAAACCAATCCTCAAATCGTTCACCGTCCGCCATATCTTTGGTGTTCCAGCGATAGCTGTATTCGTCGCAGTATTTCTGCAAATGCTTGGCGCTGACGTGGTGATAAATGCCATCGATGCCACGCTTGAGGTGTGACCAGAATGACTCAGCGGTGTTGGTGCTGGCCATGCCGTTTACGAACTCTTTGCTGCCATGGTTAACGCTTTCGTGTTTGTAGCCAAGCTTTGGCAGAGTGCGGTATGGCATGTGTTCGTCGGTGTAAACAGTGGCGTCCAAATCAACATGCTTGATAATTAAACCCATGAGGGTGGCACTGCCTGTGTCGCCGGTAACAACAGCGTGGAGCTTCCCGCCACGCTGCACCATGCCGACTACTGGGGTTTTGACTTTCTTGCTACCGAAGCCTTGGGTGCCTTTGGTTTTCTTGTTGGCATGCTTGTTCTTCTCGACACCGCCGATGTAGGCCTCGTCTACCTCCACAGCGTTTTTGAGTTTTTCAAAGGTGCCATTCTCAAAAACATAGCGGATACGCTGTAACATAAACCAGGCTGTCTTTTGGGTGACGCCGAGGTACTTACTGAGCTGGATCGATGACACGCCTTTCTTGAGGCTGGTACAGAGGTAGATGGCGAAGAACCACTTTTGCAAGGGAAGCTTACTATCTTCAAAAACACTCCCCATACGAACAGTAAAGGGGCTGCGACATTCGGCGCATTTCAGGCGACCACTGGCTAACTTGTAGGCCTTAATGCCAACTGTGCCGCACTTCGGGCAGACAATCTTATGACCCCACCGTTGTTTGGCCAAGAAGTCTTGGCACTTTTCTTCGGTGGCAAATTCGTTGTAGAACTCGATGAGATTTGTTGCTTCCATACTTTAATAGTACCGAAATACTTTGGTAACGTCAAGTATATAATTGCCTAAGTAGTTTAATCTGTCAATACTGCGTGAACTTATTTCGCCCGCATCCGATTCCCCCGCGCATTGTGCTCTACCTCGGCCAAGCCCAAGATTAGTTGGTAGCAAGGATTATTATTCGCTTCTCGTATGTTCGCTATTTGTACGCATTTCAGATAGAATATACTTATGTGGAGCAAAGACTTTGATGGATGGAATGATTATCAGAAGATAATTCAGGGTGCCCACCATGAGGTATATTTCCAGGAGCGCGACATGTGGTGGTGCTCTGTTGGTGCGAATATTGGCCATGAGCAAGATGGTCACCACGAACAGTACGTGAGGTCAGTACTTATTCTACGCGGATTTAGCCAGCAATCATTTTGGGGTGTCCCGATATCAACGAAGCTGAAGCCAGCCAACCCCTACTATCTGGCGTTTGATATTCCATCGGGCCAGTTTTCTGCACTTATCTCTCAGATGCGATTATTAGATGCTAAGCGGCTAATCCGGAGATTGTACACCATGCCACAAATTGTATTTAGCGAGATTCAGTTAGCTATAATACGTGTGGTCGTGAAACCTCGGAAAATAAACGGACTCTCAGTTGAGGGTCCTCGGATCCCGAAGGAATAGTAGATTCATCTTACCGTATTGCCATGTGAACCGCAAACAAGGGATTGTTTGAGTCTACTTCGCCCGCATCCGATTCCCCCGCGCATTGTGCTCCAACTCAGCCATATCCCTATTCATTCCTAGTTGAGGCGAGAAATAATAGCGCTCGAAAACGAATCACCAGCGTTCAACCAGCGATTTTTTTCAATATTAACGATAGTCCATACAGCATTCCAAGCGACCACACCGTTAAAAACAATGCCAAATAACCATATTCAATTCTTATTAACCATCGAACAAATCCAAGTTTCTTCAGTTCATCATCGGCAATCGTAAGGCCGCTTGATTGTAGTGCGCCTACAATTTTATCGATTGATGTGCTTGTGAACCAATATGTATGAAAGCCAACGCAGAATACTACATATCCGAGACGACTGATGCGTATTTGCTCAATATCGGCATGTTTGAAATTATATTTTTTACCAGTAATAGAGAATATGACTTCGTCACGAGCCACAATTAACCGGCTAAATGGCCAGGTAGCCGAGAAACCAAATGGACTTCCATTTGTATAGATCCTGCCACCGCCGCGTTGATTATAAAATACCATTATTAATATTATACGCTGTATACTCGCCTTACTTCGCCCGCATCCGATTCCCGCGGGCTTTTGCTCGTCGGTCATACACGATTCCACCCAGTCGCTGGGTGATATCAGTATGGCGCACAGATCTTCCACGGCCCGGCTTCTAGCTTTTAAGCTGCCAGGGGTCAGTTTTGGTGCAGGTGCCTGTTGCCATGACTGGTAGCACACCCACTATTCCAAAACGCTTGTGTTAGAGTATGTGTAGATACATCTTGAAAGGATCCGGAACATGCCATATAATCCCAGTCCGGAGAGAAAGAGGACGAGAATGACAAAGAAGCAGTTTATTTCTAGTAGCGAAGATGTTCTGGGCGGTGAACTTGTTGTTGCCGGAACCCGCATCCCCATCGAACGGATCGGCGAGTTAGTTAAGCATGGCTATACCGAAGAGAACCTCCAGGCCGAGTACCCACAGCTAAGCCAGGAAACGGTACGTGGCGTACTTTACGAACTTATTACCTACGGGCGTGAACATATTGCCGAACTGAACCATGAGTCCCATCCGGCGCACGCCTAAGCCAAAATTGCTCCTCGATGAAGGCTTCCGACCTCGGAAGTCTTTTTCTGAACTCAATGGATATTTTGATGTTAAGCATATTGCGCACGATTTGAGTAAATCCGGTGCAAGTGACACAGAGGTTTACGCGATCGCAACTGCCACTGGCAGGATTGTAGTAACGCACAACCCGCGCGACTTTAAGCCACTGATCAGCGATGTTACCGCAAGCGTGATAGGTGTGAGCATGAAACTCGATCCGGATAAGGTTGGTGCAAAGCTGGTGCGTTTGGCGAAGGAGATTAGGCCGAAGCAGCATAGGGGATGTTATTGGGCACTGGGAGCGAGGTAGGCCAGACTTACTTCGCCCGCATCCGATTCCCCCGCGCATTGTGCTCTACCTCAGCCAAATCCAGGGCTTCCAAGAGCGGCGGCATGTACATACCAAAGCGTCCGCGCAGACCTTTCTTTAATCCATACCAGCCGCCGTGGGATTTGAGCATGGCATGTAGGTCTTCCACGGCCCGGCGCTGATAGTACAGGGTGGTCGAGCCCACCACGCACACAATCACGGGCTGGCCGTCTTTGTCGCCGTAATACATCTGATACTCGCTCGAAAGCGGTGGGGTTTTGAGCTGCCAGGGGTCAGTTTTGGTGCTGGTGCCAGTTGCCATGATGGGTCCTCTCGTTCTTGTGGGGAGTGTAGCAGGTTACCCGGGGTGGGGGTAGGCTACGAGTTGCTAAGGCAATTTGAAGAACATTGTGGATTCATTTTCCACGTTCTCGATGTGTACAAATCCCATGTGCTCGTAAAATTCGACTGCGCTCGGATGTGAATGAAGCAGTATTCCAGCACATCCCGTTAATTCATTCATCTTGAGGGCGACGCCAATCACGAATTGCACCGCAATCCTCCCTATACCATTCCCCCGACAGGTTTCCGATATGAATAGCTTGCCCATCAATACGGCCTGAGGATCGTGACTTGTAGTGTTCGCCAAACCCGGCGGTGTAAACTCAATCGCAACCGTCGATATGTTTATATAACCGATCAATGAGCCGTCATGGGTAATCAGGTAAGTCTTTGATTTTCTTTCCCGTTGGGCAATGAATGCCTGCGTCTTGAACCATCCTACCAGATGCTGGTAATCTGGATCGCTCTCATTCGCAAAAGCCCCTCTGATTTGGGCTTTTGTCTCAAGAGGGGCAATCTGTATTGATGCAAGATTTATGATTTGGGTGGAGTCTGCCACTTTGCTGCGTAGTAGCCATAGACGCCAACTGCCTGATCAATCATCTGCTTTTGAGTATCAGAAAGCGGCCGCTTCAATGTTTTTTGAAACGTTTTGGCTGACTCACCTTCAAATTTGACGGTTGATGGATATTCTTTGTACTTGGTTGCCATTGCTACAGTCCCTTTACAGCCACCCTTGCGAGTGGCCAGCCGGCCAAGTAGTCCTGCGACTCTTCCTTATGGGAATTTGTCCTTGGTGGCTCGTTATGGCGTAATTGTAGCACGAATGTGGCACATTTTGATGATCAAAATGTTGATTTTTGTGTTGATGTGCGTGTTGCTCTATATGCGAGTTGAACAACTAGCGGAACACTTTCTCCCGCGTGCTAATCGTCTCGCTCGTCAGAATGCCGTTGTGATTGAATACCTGCAGGTTCAACGGGCCGGCGTTTTCGCGCTTGCTTACTCGATCCATAAATGTCTTAAATGTGCCGGCGCCAATGATGGCGATGTTCAAGCCACTTTCGGCCGACAATTTGATAGCTTGCTGCTGAAGCAGATCTTCGTCGCCGAGGTCACCAGTAATAATCAGAAACGAAAGTACCGGTAGCTTGGATTTCGTAACGTAGTGTAGGAATTGCTTGTGGTGTGCCAGCGTAATTTGGTAGTTGAGCTCTTGGCTCTTGTTGTCCCAGAGCAGTACACTCTTTCCGTCTTCGGTGAGTGCTCCCCGTCTGGGTTGTTGCTGCGGAAAAGTTGAGCAGTTTGGCACGGGCAAATTTGGTGAAGGCGTAGCGCGTTAGCTTTTCGAATTGGTGCTCAATTTCGAGGTCTTTGTCGATGAGCTTGGTCTTGCGCAGCAGCGCGTAATTGCGTCGGCCGAACTCGGGGTAATATTCCCAAAGCTGGGCGTCGGTTACTGCTTTTACTTCGGCGATGGGGTTCGTATCGAGCAAGAAGTAGTAAAGATTAAGATCGGCGATTAAGGCCTCCTTAACGCTTGAGCTCTTGATAGTTGGGATCTTAGCGGCGATCGCCGAAAGTTCCGAGCGGTTAGCTGCGCCTAATACATCTGATGCCGCCCGCCCCTGACACCACAGCCGGTTAATTACCTCATCCTTGGTGCCAGACGAGTACAGGCCAAATTTCTTGGCCGCGTCCCCAATTGTGGCGCGCGATAGCTCGCCCACCAGTAGCGTGTATGACCGCTGGTCGAGGGGGTAGTTCTTGAACTCAGCCAGAACAAGCGCGATATCTTTGGGAATCATAAACTTGCGTGGCGAGACTTCTTTGCTCAGATACAGCACAAGACCATGGCACTGTAAGTCCTTGAGGGCCTGGGCGAATTGGACAGGCGTGTAGGCCAATTGCTTGTCAATTTTGTATTGAGCGGCCAGGATCGTCCAGACTTCAATATCGGTTAGCGAGAGCTTATGTTGGAGCCCGCTCAACACCTTTTCCTCGTCCTGAGAGATGGCATCGTTCTCGTACACCACTTCGTAGAGCGTGCCCATGATTTCCTGCTTATTGGCAGGGATGGCGTTTAAGACGTCCTGTGACTTGTACCTGCGGAGCTTGTTCTTACGGAATGCCGCAAAAGCGGCCTCAATGTCCTTCTCGGCGCATTCGTATTTGCGCTGCAAGAGTAAGAACTCCAAGATATCCCGCATGAGCAGACGCTGTTGGTAGGTGACCGAATGGAACGCTACCCGCTTTTTGATGTGTTCGGGATCTCGGATTTCTTTGAGGTTCTTCTCGATGTATTTGCGCGCCTCGGACTCGTCAAATTTCTGAATGTCCTTAGAAAACGAGCTAATGAGTCGGTCTAGGTACATTTTACTCATATAGTCGACGGCTTCAGTCAACGTCATAAAATCCTCAACTGGTTAATGGCCTGGGAACTGGGGTTGTTATGGCGAACTATAGCCGTTGGGCTCGAAAATGTCTACTTAACCCGCCGACCGGATTGCCGTCGCTGCGCATTGCTACCTCCGGCAACAATCACCGATGCTACTTACTAAATTTCCGCCGTGACAGCTTTATCACGCGCGAATTATTCCTGAAATCTTCATATTCTAACTCTGCATTTAACGGGCTAGAAGGTCTTCAAGTACGCTGGCTTTCCAAACAATGCCGATACTTGAGTCCATGCCGTCCTCTTCTGGTATTCGCCCAGAATATATACCAAGGAATTTAGTTGCGATACCAGTAATCATTACCAGATCTCCGTTTGACGTTTGGTACGACCCCGCACGGCGAGCGTAGACAGGCGATCCTGACATCCCTTGTTTTGTTGTTGCGTCAATCAGAAAAGATGGCGAACGAAATAATCCGCCTCAAAGTCGGTCGCGATATGCCCGGTTTTCCATAACGGAATTTCTACGGTCGCAGTCTGCCCATTCGGATACCCGACTATTGATACGTCGCTTGAGGAGATAAGCCGATATCAGTGTGTTCGAGAGAAGCGTCGACCGGATAGTAAGTCGATTTGGCGGAAGGTTCACCGGAAGAAGTATTACATCGGTATTTTGTGATTCTGTCCATTTGGGGCTTACATTCTGGTCGAATAGATCAAATTCGTGTAATTGCCATGTACCGAGTCTATCGCGGACATGCATGTAGACCCCGAGCTTGTTAGGAATCGCCCCGAGCTTATTTAGCGCTCGAGTAAAAAAATGGCGCCCCGTGACTACATGTGCAGTTTGTCACGAGTATAGGCTGCTCTCGTGACGCTCAATAAAAACATGTTCCCTGCCCGACAGGTTGATTGCCGAACTTTGCGATAACAAATAGTGATGCGGCGCTTAAGGGTCAATCGATGGCATGACTAAATAGCTACCCTAGCTCAGCTTCATCCACCAACTTCGTCCCATACCTCTGCGCTTTTGTGAGTTTGCTGGCTCCCGGCGATTCGCCGATGATGAGCCAGGTGGTGTCTTTGCCGACGCTAGATTGCTCCTTGGCGCCCAGGGCCACGAGCTTGGCGGCCACTTCGTCGCGGGTACCCATTTCGAGGGTGCCAGTGATCACGAATTTGCCTCTGGCCTGAGCGTCGCAAATTGGTCATCGCCGGGTTGAGGTGCTGAAGTTGGCTTGTGAGCGACGATTAAAAACTTATGTTCACCATTTCCCTCAACGGCCTTCCACAAAGTTTCTGCCTGTACCTCTTTAAATCTCTGCTCAACCAATCGTCGAATACTCAATAATGTCTCGGTCTCAGCGGCCGTTATGAGCAACTCGCCGCCCTCTTTCAATAAGTCACTGAGATCCTGAATAAAGCCAGCTCGCTCCGAATTTGGTACAAGGATGTTAAAGACCGCTACGACATCGAACGTTCCCTTGAGCTCTTCCGGGACATCATGTGCGGTAGTAGCAATGGCGTGATCTGGCTCCAAAATGTGCTCATCCACCGCTACTTGTAAATCTTGTTCGCTCGGATCGATCCCATATACGTCCTTGGCGCCAAGCTTGCGAAACAGTGGCACAAATCGTCCGTCGCGAGTGCCTACATCCGCCACCACTTTGTCTTGAAAACCCGAGAAACCAAGGCGTTCACCTGTCGCGCCGGGCCGTAACCGGCTCTCAAGACCGTAGGATATGTTTTGGATTGAATCGCCACCACGATAATATGGGACGCTGTTAAATTCATGATCTGTGATATTCAACTGGACAGCTAGCTGGTCGGCCTCGCCATATTCTTTGTGCGCTTTCGCCGCCTGATAGGCTTCTTCCATAAGTCCAGCCTCCTTGAGAACCCGAACGCCGAGAGCGGCATAACCGGTACTGAAGTAGAGCTCAGTTGCTCCATGTATGTCGCCAGCTTCCTGGAGCCGTTGCGCGCGACGATACGTTTCGGCCGGGGTCTCGGACTGCTCATGCTGTTCTAGCGCAGGATAAGATTGTGGCGGTTGAGGATAAATGCCCTCGGGCCTTTCCATCGACAGTGACTAGTTCTCCACCAGCTGCTGGCTAAGCTCACCCTCATCCACCAACTTCGTCCCGTACTTCTGCGCCTTGGTGAGCTTGCTGGCCCCGGGCGCTTCGCCGACGACGAGCCAGGTGGTGTCTTTGCCGACGGAGTTTTGCTCCTTGGCGCCCAGAGCCACCAGCTTGGCGGCCACTTCGTCGCGGGTGCCCATTTCGAGGGTGCCGGTGATCACGAATTTGACGCCGGTGAGCTTGCCGGTTGGCGGGGTGAACGGTTGGGGCTCGACGCCGAGTTCGGTGAATTTCTCGAAGAAGGCTTGGTTATCGTCATCGTTAAAGAAGGCCAAGATAGATTCGGCGACGACCTTGCCGATGCCTTCGACGGCGTCGAGTTGGTCGGGCGTGGCGTGGGCTAGATTTTTGATGGTGCCAAAGGACGCGGCCAGGTCCACGGCGGTTTGCTCACCCACATGGCGGATGCCCAGGCTGTAGATGAAGCGCGGGAGCGTGGGGTTTTTGCTGGCCTGGATGGCGTCGATGAGCTTTTGGGCGCTAATGTCGGCGAAGCGGTCGAGTTTGAGAAGGTCGTCTTTGGTGAGCTTGTAGAGGTCGGCCGGGTCTTCCACGAGGCCCGCGTCCACAATGGCCACGACGTTCTTTTCACCGAGGGTGTCGATGTCCAGGGCGGCTTTGCTGGCATAGTGCTCGACGGCTTTTTGCAGGAGTATGGGGGCAGTGGCGCCTGTGACTCGGTAGATCACTTCGCCTTCGGGGCGCTCAAATACAGCTTCCGGGTATTGGCGGGCCAGTTCGGCTTCCATGTTGAAGGGTTGGCTGTCGCTTGGGCGGAGTTTTGGCAGAACTTCCTGAACTTTGGGGATGATGTCGCCGGCTTTGTAAATAATCACAGTATCACCGACCCGCACATCGAGGCGGGCGATTTCATCGGCGTTGTGCAGGCTGGCGTGCTGGACCTGGGTACCGGCCACAATCACCGGGTCGAAGGTGGCGATGGGGGTGGCAGCTCCCGTGCGGCCGATACTGAGCACAATATCTTTGACGATGGTGGTGGCTTCTTCGGCGGCGTACTTGTAGGCGATGGCGCCGCGGGGGCACATACGACGATCGAGGTCATGGTAGATTTTGCGGTCGTTTTACTTTGATGACGGAGCCATCGGTGCTGAAGGGCAGTTTTGGCGGGCCTGGTCCCAGTGGTCGATGAATCCATGAGGCCATCGAGGTGGTAAAGGTAGAGGCTCGAGGGTTGCTGGCCAGGCCAAGCGCGCGGATGGCTTCGTAGGCATAAGAATAGGTGGGCACATCGGCTGGATCATCGCGCAGGAAATCGTAACCGTAGAAGTTCAAGGGGCGGGCAGCTACCGTTTGGGATCAAGTTGGCGGATGGTGCCGGCGGCCGTTGCGCGGGTTCATGAATAAGGGGCTTGCCGGCGGCTTCGTTGGCCTCGTTAAGCTTGTTAAAGGTGGCCTTGACATGACGATTTCACCGCGGATTTCGGTGCGCGGCCGGTGAGAATTTTTCGAAGCCGGGGGTGCGGCGAGCTTGAGGGGACGGATTCAATGGTGCGGACGTTGGCGGTAACGTCCTCCCCCACCGTGCCATCGCCGCGGGTAACGGCCTGGGTGAACACGCCGTCGATGTAGGTGATGGCGCAGGCCAGGCCGTCCATTTTGGTGTCGGCGAAGAGCTCTGTGCTGGCGCCGGGCGTGAGTTTGTTGATGCGGTCAGCCCAAGCTTGGACTTCTTCGCGAGAGAACACATCATTTAACGAGATCATGCGTTGGGAATGTGTGACCTTTTTGAACTTGGAGCTGGGCGTGCCGGCCACACGCTGGGTGGGAGAATCGGGCGTGATGAGATCGGGAAATTCAGTTTCGAGCTGGGTGAGCTCGTGTTTGAGCGAATCAGCAGCGGCCTCACTCATAATGCTTTCATCGAGCACGTGGTAGTGGTAGCGGTAATCGTTGATTTGGTCTTTGAGCTTGAGGATGCGGTCGGCGGCTTCAGCGTGTGTCATAGGTGTATTATAGCTTGCTTATAAATCGAGGGGGAATCTATTTTTTGCGACATCGTGATTTTATATGCTACAAGGTATGCATTTCATATGCTGTAGCATATCAATTTGCAATTTACACTAAAGATGAAGGCCAAAAAAACGCGACAGCTCCCGACACATGCGCAATTGTCGCCGGCTAAACTGATTGATCTTCGAGGCTGATATACAACTCAAACAGATACAAATACATAATCGGCAGGATGATAAACCAGGAGTAATACTGGAATAATAGTTTGGCCCAGCCGACATAGCCAATATTGACGAGCAGTCCGGCAGCTACGGCCATAGGGGCCAGCAGAATACTCATCCAGATTATTAACAGAATCAAGCGGGCGACGGTGGACCAGAAACTGCCCCGGACCAGTTTGCG
Organism: bacterium; assembly: GCA_016699105.1. Lineage (GTDB taxonomy): Bacteria > Patescibacteriota > Saccharimonadia > UBA4664 > UBA4664. The sequence goes on from CP064960.1 coordinate 1,043,836, forward strand.
GGCGGTTCGGAGGGCTTCAATCGGTCGACCACCATCCCGAGCCACCGCAATCAGTCCCAGACTATAGCCACCCAGTAGATAAAACGTCGGTAGTGCAATGAGGGCACAGACGGCCGTGATAATGAGCTGCTCTGGCGATATAAGATTGGCAAAGCCGGTAACTGAGAGGCTGACATTGAGCAGTCCCAGCCCGATGGCTAGAGGCACAACCATACTGACCAAGCTCAAACCGACTAGCATAAATTTCACAAACAATTCGGAACCGTCATAGTAACTGCGGGCAACTGATGCCGGTCGGGGCAGGCGCTCGGTCATCTGGGAAGTGCGGCCGGCAAATTGACGAGCCATGGCCCACACCAAGGCCGTAGTCATCACCAGAGACGCCAAGCGCCAAGTAAGCCGACAGTGTAGTATCGGAACTGGCACCCATGAAGAGACCCAAAAAGCCGACTGGCAAAGCCGTTACCGCTACAATGCGCCAGTAGCCGGTCCAATGGTACCGGAAATGACCCAATGCGCGCCGCAGCAGCCGGAGACTACCAAGCTTTTTAGACGCCATGACGGTCATCCATTTGGCGCAGGCGGGCGATGCGTTCGGCCATCGGCGGGTGGGTATCAAACATATGGGCAAAAAACTTGCCTGACAAAGGGTTGGCAATGTAGAGCGGCGCGGTGGCGGAATTGGCATGGGCTAAGGGGCGTTGCTCGGCATAGGCGCCAATCTTTTCGAGGGCTCGGGCTAATCCATCGGGGTAGCGCGTTAATAGGGCTCCGGAAGCGTCGGCCAGGTATTCGCGTTGACGCGATACGGCCATTTGAATGACGGCTGCTACCAGTGGCGCCAATAACGCACCAACAATGCCTAAAACGAAGAAAAATTGGCCACCAGCACCGGCATTGTCATCGTCGCCCGCCCAAAAACTAATGCGTAAGAATAAATCTGCAATCAGCGATACGACCGAGACAAGTGCCATTACCAAGCCCATATAGCGAATATCGTAATTACCGACATGGCTGAGTTCGTGGGCTAGGACACCTTCAAGCTCGGGTTTGTCGAGCAGGCGGACGATGCCAGAGGTCACGGCTACGGCGGCATGCTGAGGATCGCGCCCGGTGGCGAAGGCGTTAGGTGAGGGGTCGTCAATCATATAAATTTTGGGCATAGGCAAACCCGAGGCAATGGTAAGATTTTCGACGATGCGATAGACCTCGGGCGCTTGTTGTTTGGTCACCGCCCGGGCACCAGAGGTGGCGAGGGCAATATTGGCCGAAAAGTAATAACTCAAAGCGGCATAACCGAAGCCAAAGATCATGATGGGAATGGTCAACGATTGTTGACCAAAGGCCCGGGCCATGACGTAGTCGAGTGCAGCCACCAACGCCACAAAGCTGGCTAACAGCAACCAAGTGCGGCGCTTGTTTTGGGCGATGTGTTGGTACATACGACTCCCCTTTTTGAGTTACCCTTGGGTGGGACCGAAGCGGGTGAAGATGGGTGCAGCGGCCGGATCGGTCGATACCGGTGTTTCAGCGGCTGGTTGAATAGTAACGTTGGTGGGCGCAGCCGGCATGGGGGCGATTCTGAAATAATGTCGGCGGCTGGCGCTTCCGGTGCGGGGCTGGAGCGGGAGCGGCTGGTTCTGGAGTCACAACTGGTACTGCCGGAGCCGAACCACCAAAGTCACTGGCAAAGAGCTTTTCGAGCAGGGCATCCACCGCTGAACGGCCAGCAGCCGTGTCCAAGGCGGGATAAACTTTGTCGATCAATTCAACGGCCGCAGCCAATTTGAGGGCCGGGCGTGGCGCGTAGTACCACCATCCATGAGATCGGAGGCAATGGCGGCTGGTAATTCGATGGCGACCAGGCGTAATACCTGACTAATGCCGGTGGCCTCTGAGGCCGGAGTTCGTCGGCGAGCCGCACCAAGGTGGGGCCCAGGTCAACGGCAGCTTTCCAATACGGGTTTGAGCGGTAATCTGACAGCGTCACAAGTGGGTCCTTTGTTCGTTAAATAGCGCTTAAAATTTGACGTCGACGGCTTTTTCGACTTCGGCCTGGTTTTCGACTTCGAAGAAATCACGGGTTTAAAGCCGAGGAGCGAAGCAAACATATTGGTGGGGAACATCTGGATTTTGGTATTGAGATCGCGGACAGCACCATTGTAGAAACGGCGCGAAGCTTGGATTTTGTCTTCAGTGTCGACTAAGTCGGTTTGGAGTTGGGCAAAGTTTGGTTAGCCTTGAGGTCTGGGTAGGCTTCAGCCAAGGCAAACAAGCTTTGAGAGCTCCGGTCAGCATATTTTCGGCGGCTGCGGTGTCGGCGGGACCGTGTGGCACCCATAGCGGCGGACCGAGCGGCTGTTACGGCTTCAAATACCCCTTTTTCGTGGGTGGCATAGCCTTTGACGGTATTTACTAAGTTTGGTATGAGGTCGTAACGGCGCTTGAGCTGGACAGTAATGTCCGACCAGGCTTCATCTACTCTGATTTTGGCCTGAACCAAGCTGTTGTACAGCCCGATGAGACCCAACGCCAATACGGCGGCAACAATTAGTACTATGACTACAGGATCCATTATTTACCCTTTCACTTGAGGCTATTATATCAGACTTTTGGATAGAAAATCGTGCCAGATGACGTACAGCTAAACGCACCATAAAACAGACAGGCGGTAGCTAGAGCCACTATTCGCCAGGAACTGGGACCAATTGGCCGGGGTAGGGCTGTCATATTGAGCCATAATGTTAGTCCAGAGTGCACAAACATGGCAAAGGCGTTGAGCACGGCAGCCAAGGTTATGAGCTGCAGTGGCTGGGTAAAACCGCCCATAAACACTAGTATGCCCGTACAATAAAACCCCAAAGCACCATATGTAGAGCGGCCGGATGTGATGCGAACGCAGCTTGTTGGGGGCAGCCAAAACGGCATTTTCAGCGATGATTCGGCTACTGGCATCAAAGACGGTCAATTGTGTCCCAAATAGTGTCAAGGCTACTACGAGTAAGAAAAAGGTGCCTACAGCTGGTAACAACCGTTCGCCAATGACGCCGGCTTCAGCAATAACGAACGCAAAAGTGGCAGTGGTACCGCCAGCTTTGAAGACCGTGGTATAGGCCAATAAACTTAAGAGCACAATGGTAATTGATCCGGTCAGCCAAAACACCACAAAATGCTCAATATTGATGCGACGCCACCAGAGTTTGAACGTTGCAATACTGTCAGGTGTGATCGTGAAGCGATGGCCTTCAAGCGAGACGTTTTCGTGAGTCGTGCCGGTAATGAGCCCCGTAATACGTCCTGCATAGCGGCCCATGCCAAAGCCTTTTTCTTTGATGTAGAATGACTGCGCCAAGTTGAGATTGCCACCCGCTCCCGAGTAGGCCAATGCAGCCAAGAAAGCAGCCAACGAGATGCCGGCAGGCAGCCACCAGAAGCCTTCGCCCTGCCCCACGAGGCCCGCGACAGCTGCGCCCCAATCGGCGGGTTGAGCAAGCCAAACGCTAATAACCATGATTGAGGGCACACCAATCAAAATCAGACCTTTTTGGAGCGATTCGACAGTCTTATAGAGTACTGGTCCCAGCGACAATATCAGGCCCATTACCACCAAAAAACCGATGCCAATATATTGAATCTCGGAGATACCAAAGACATGACCGACCAATGACGCTGACGCCGCCGCAATGCCGGGCCACATCCACGGAATAAAAGTCGAGATAAGAAACCACAAAGGCAACCGACGCCATTTCCGAGCGTACCCGACAAAGATACTCTCGCCATAGGCCAAGGTATAGCGCTCAATTTCGAGATTGATAATAAATTGCAGGCTTAAGCCCAAGATGGCACCCCAAATGAGGCCTAGACCATACTGAGACGCCAGGTACGGCCACAGGACTACTTCCCCACTACCAAGACCGAGTCCTAGAATAATAAAACTCGGTCCTAACAGTTTGATAATGGGCGGGGCTGGTGGCAGTTTTTTTACAGGTAAGTCGGTGAATTTATTGAGCATGACATAAGCATTATACATGAGCTTGGTTGACAGGAATCAGCAAGTTCTGATAGCATAAGCGTAACGTCCTATGAAAACAAAAACTATATCTCAAATTCGGATAGGGAATAGGAAAATCAGATGTTGCGGCGCTTAACCAACGTCAAATTAGCAGCGGCACTGGGTTTGGTTGGGTTGAATGTGGCCGCTATTACCCTGCCCATGGTGGCCTCGGCTGATACCGTCACAACTACGACCACTATTAACTTATCGGTATTGGGCGTAATTACGTCTTACTCATCTGGCCCGACGGTGACGCTGGGAGCTATCACGCCAGATGGCACCGGCCGTCAATCAACAGCCAGTGACACGGTTAGTGCGACCACCAATAACTCAGCTGGATTATCGATTACGCTGGAAGCCAATGGCGCCAGTACCAACATGGTGTCTGGTGGAAATACGATTGCTACCGATAGTGGTACGCCTGCTTCACCGGTGGCTTTGGTAAATAATCGTTGGGGCTGGCGCATCGACGGTTTGACCTTGGGTGGCGCTACATTCGGAGCTGGACCGGCCGGAGTACTAAACAGTGCCGCACCGAGCGCTTTGACCTATGCTGGCATGCCGGCCAGTGGTGCCCCGTATACTATCAACACCACGGCAACGACCGGTTCGACGAGTTCCACGGTTTGGTACAGCGCCCGGGTCGATAACACCCAACCTACCGGCAGTTACTCGACCGTCGTCAAATACACTATCGCGACCAATTAATATGAAAATGTTTAAACGCTGGTTGATCCGGGTTGGTTTGTTGTTTGCGGCTAGTTTGGGGTTAGCTATGGTTCAAGCGCCATCAGCGGCGGCCGTGCGGGGCATTGGTATATCGCCCACCAATCAGGAGCTGACCGTGAACGCCGGCGAAAAACTCAGTGGCGAACTGACGGTACTCAATGATGGCGACACTGACGTTATTTATAAGCTCTATGCCACTGATTACCGGGTCTCGGGCGAGGATTATGCCGGTGATTTTACCAATGATGCCAGCAAAGCTAATGTGTCGGCAGTATCCTGGTTTAGCTTGCCATCCGCAAACGCCTCCATCAAACCCCGGCAACAGGTAAAAATACCTTACACGTTGACTATTCCGGCCAATGCCAGCGTGGGTGGGCATTATGCGGCGGTGTTTGTGGAGACGGTGCCGCCCAAAAATACTTCCGGATCAGTGATTAACCGGGTCGACCGGTTGGCGTCAATTTTTTATATTGCCGTTGATGGTAACTTAAACCAAGTTGGCAGTATTGCCGAGCTTAATGTGCCACGCATGCAATCATTGCCACCGATTACTGGTACTTTGCGGGTCAAAAATGAGGGTAATGTACATTTCAACGCCGATGTCACGTTCACCCTGGAATCGCCCTTCGGTAAGATTGGTCAACCGCACAATGTCAAAGGTGAAGTACTGCCTGGGACGACCCGGCGCTTTGCAATTAGTCTGCCACCCGGTTCGGCTATTGGTTTATACAAAGTGACCGCGAGCGTGAAGTATCTCGATCGAACCGACAGTATATCGAAATGGACGCTCTTGGTTCCCCGATTGACGTTTATGATCGTAGCCGGCAGTTTACTACTGGTTGGTGTGGTCTTGGCTTGGGGCTCGTGCGACGCTTCCGGCGTACGCGTCGTCGCTAAAGCTTTCAGCTGGCTTTCAGTCATCTCATGGTATGGTAGGGAGCGTATGTAAGGCGAGGAATTATAGTTGTTGAATTTACGAGCGAGTTTAGTAATGGTCGCGGTGGTAGCGATACTGGGGTGATGGCAGTCAATTTTGGGCACGGCGAGGCCGCTATGGTCAACCCGACGCCAACGGCTACAGTGGCTACAACCACAACAGCGACGAAAGCGACGACGGTGAGTGCATCGTACCAAGATGGCACCTACACCGGCGCCACTGCCAGTCACAAATTTGGTAGCGTTCAGGTCAGCGTGACCATCAAGAGCGGTAAGATCACGGCGGTCGATATTCCCGTATTGCCTATGGGTGACCACGAGTCGGCTGATATCTCCGATTATGCCAGTAGTGAACTCGTGGATCTGACACTGGCAGCTCAAAGCAGCACCTTCGAACGTCTCTGGCGCCACCCTGACGACGCGCGCTTACAAAACATCATTACAATCGGCGCTCGATCAGGCCAGAAGCTAGTCATGCGCCGGGTCGAACACGTCATGGGTCTACCGGTCAGTATTGATGTGCCGCCGCCCGGTGGGATGCTGATCTGGAACCAGCCTTTACCGTAATGCGGCTGGCTGATGCCCGGTTTAGTCCCTACCGGCCTAATTCAGAACTGTCTCGGTTTAACCGGGGCGAGCTGGCTTCAGCGGACCTGAGTACCGAGTTTCGTGAAGTTCAACAGGCCTGCATTATCTGGAACCAACAAACTGATGGTTTATTTTCAGCCAATTACGGCTCCCAATATGATCCCAGTGGCTTGGTCAAAGGCTGGGCGGTGGCCCGCGGGGCGGGCGCTGGAGGAATCAGGATGGCACCATTATTTAACAAATGCCGGTGGCGATATTTTGCCGCTGGCAGGCATGATGATACCTGGTCCATTGGATTGCAGCATCCGTTGATCAAACAAAAGTTAATGGGTTCACTGTCGGTGCAAACTGGTGCTATTGCCACTTCGGGTACGTACGCCCGGGGCCAGCATGGTGAACCCACTGACTGGTCAGGCAGCAACAGAGCTGGTAAGCGTTACGGTCGTGGGTGCCGAAATCATACCAGCTGATGTTTTTGCGACTGCTATCCTGGCGGGCGGGATCGCGGGTCTACGCCACGACTGGGGCGGCTATGGTGGCTAGCCATCGAGCCGGATGGCACGGCTCATACCAACGATGCCTGGCTGAAGCTGGCCGTATCTAATAATTGAATTCTTCGGTAATAATGCGCAGTGGAGGCACACCCAAGCCTTTGAGGTAGCGTTTGACTGGCCGGGTGAGCCGATCGGGACCACAGATATAAACAGTACTGCTCGACGTTAGAAATTGCTTGAGGGCGGCGGGAGTCAGGCGGTTGCCTTGGGTGGAAATGAAGTGTTCGAGCCGCAATCCGTGGGACTGAAGCTGGGCTAATTCCTGTCCAAAGGCCACTTGCTCCGGATCGTGCGTGGCGTACAACATGGTCACGTGACGGCCCTCAGCCAGCAAGGCGCGAGCCTGCACCAGTAGAGGCGCAATACCGATGCCACCGCCCACCAACAAGGCATCGCGAGTGCTAATACGGTCGGCTGTAAAAGCGCCGCGCGGCCCGTCCACGATAATGCGGCTACCGATAGCAGCGCTAGCTAATTTCTCAGTATAGGTACCAGTGGCTTTGACCGTAAATCGGAGGCGGTTTTGGCCGGGGTAACCCGAAAAAGAAAATGGGTGCCCTTGCCACCACAAGCCAGGCGACAGCACCCACCAGGTAGCATATTGGCCAGGCTCAAACTGGAAGGCTTTGACGTTGTGCCCTGATACATAGACGGAATAGACACCCTCAGCTTCGGCTACGATCTGACTGATATGCAACTCATGGCCCCAGCTTTTGACTATCGGTCGTAATACTCGCCAGTATGCCAATGCCGTAAACACTAAGCCAAACAAGCCATACCACAGCCACTCAAACCATTGCTGCGAGACAAAATCGCCACCCACATTGACCTGGTGTAAGAAGGTCAAGCCAATAGCCCCATACATTGTGAGATGGATGGCATACCACAATTCGTGCGGCAAACGCCGGCGCACCACCGCTACCGAGGTAGCCACGGCGCCGAAGAAAACGCCCGTGCCAATACTAGCCCATAACACATAGGCCATGTCGGTATTAATGTTGATATACTCAGTAATAAGGTTGATTTGACGCGGTGCGGCATAACCCACAGTGATGGCAACTACGTGAGCAACTGTCAGTAAAAGCACGGCATAACCATTGAGACGATGGAGATCTAAGTTTTCGTGCAAATCAAAGAATTTCTCGATATACGGTATGCGCGCCATGAGGACGATTTCGAGTAGGATGGCAACGGCCGACAACAACCCAAACAAGCGCCCGACGGCCACCAACTGGCCACCTGTTAAGGCCAGATCGGCGCTGGAGCCTTGCCACCAACCGAAACAGACCACGGCCAAGACCGCGGTGAGGGCAATAAAAAACCAGCTACGCTGGAGATACCATTTCAGTATACGATTATTCATTCTGGACTGATTATAATTGTAGGCTCCTGAATGTGAGCTGAGAAATACGTTCAAACTGGTAGGCGGGGCGGGACTCGAACCCGCAAGCCGGTTAGGGCAGCGGATTTTAAGTCCGCCGTGTATACCATTCCACCACCCGCCCGGGTGAGGTCGCAATTTATTATACAAGGTTCGATAGAGTATCGGAAGCAGGATATAAGCTTTCGATTGAGCCAGCGTGGGTGTCTTTTATATTAAATGGGATTTCATATGCTACAACATATGAAATGTATATGCCACAGCATATCATCTCGTAATTATTGCAAATAGAGTAGTGGTATTTCTTATACTCATTGGAGGCACCTACCGGATTCGAACCGGTGTAAACGGTTTTGCAGACCGCTGCGTAGCCACTCCGCCAAGGTGCCAAAATGTGACCCTACCACCAGGGCCAACGAGGTAGATTATACCAGCAATCGGTGTATTTCGTGAATTAAGTGGGTGCCCACCAGAGGAGATGCGTCCTCTGGTGGGCGGTTGCGCCCGACCTACCTGGCTGGCAAGCGCTTCATCAGAAACTCAGTAACTACCGTGACATGCCGCGGAGATACCGAAGTAAATTTTGCGTCGACTTCGATATTGAAATCAACACTGTCGTCGGTCTCGTCGAGTACCAGGCCGACACTTTGGATGAGATTGGCGAGCAATCGAGCTAATGTTCTGTAGTTGACCTTAGCTTCAGGCCCGATATCTCTTGAACGGCAACTTCGATGTCAACTGACAACGTTCATTTATCGGTTGATACTCTACCTCCCAACGCGAACTGGCATTCTTAATGTCGTCACTATACAGGCCAGTGAGCTGTTCAATCCGGTATTTGCGCTCGGTTGTCGCATTTTGACGTCCAAATGCAACTTGCCATAGCGATTGTGCATTTTTGTACTGAAGTTGAACTTGGAGATCCTCCGGTGTGAAAATCTCAAGTGCAACGAGACGGATTAGCATCCGGCCATGTCTTGTAGATTGACGGTACTCTGTAACATCGTAGCCCAATAGCTTGAGCAAATACATCAACCGTGCATAGAAGTTGCCGTTCGGCACTGTACTGCCTTGAGCCCACCGTTCAGCTGTAGGATGAACTGTCGATTTGGTGAACTTCGCCATGATGTTGGCTGCTTCCTGGCGCCAAACTGAATGCACCATATGAGCGATGCATTCCTGTACTGTTCCGAGAATGCCATAATTACTCATCGCCTGCATCTTCATCACCAATGTCGATGATAAAGCTGTGTCGCGGTTCAGTTTACGACGACTCTTGCCGACAATTGTCACCAAGTGCAGGAACATACTTGCGGAACCTTCCTGACCACCCTTTACCCATCCTGAAATGATCCGACTGATTGGATCGATTTTGCGCAGTCTGGCAATCGTCGGTTCGTCAATCACCAGCCGGCCATCATCCCAGTAGTTGTAGTGGTCAGACAAGAACGCCGCCAGCGCGTAGACAAAGCGGTGCTTCAACCATGTAATGTCGGCTCGGTTAAAGCCTTCGTCAAAGTTAGGGATACCCCATACTTCATCGATTAGTTCGAAGAACCTGATGATATTCGCGCGCATTGTGGAAATGCCGCAGTTTTCAGCGATTTTCTGAAGTCCATCAACAATTTCAGCTGATCCATTACTCCGACCAGGTCCCATGTGGGCGTGCAACCTGGCGACAGTCAGTAGCAAGTTTCGACCCGTAATGACATGCGCCGGAGCCATGTTCTGACTCCACTGAACCCTTCCGTTCAACTGGAAGTCAGCGTTACGACTCAGCTGCAAAATCATTCGGGCAGCAGTATTTCCCTCATCTGCTGCCAGGTTTCGCAATACTACATTTGCGCCTAGCTTTGTCTGGAACAAGTTGAGTCGATCGAAACGATCACGCTCCCACGCTCGACTTGTGTTGAAATGGACGACCGCGCCAACTCGCGGCAATACTCCGTCGTCCATTGCCAACAAAGCACCGGCACGTCGCTGCTGACCGTCAATGATATAAATCCGGCCCGACAGACGCCACGTACCAGATTCATAAGGATATTCAATGCAGTCGTCGCCGCGCATGCCAAGGTCGATATCTGGCAAGATTTCACCCATACGGAAAGCTTCGGCCAATGCTTCGATCTTCTTGGGCGTCAATTCTTCGCGCTGATATGAGCTGTCAATTTGTAGGTGCTGCAGACACGTAGGATCGACGTTTCCACGCAAAACCATTGTTTCTGTACCTTCATCTGTAATGATTTCCAGTAAACCATTTGTAATGATGATCTCGGGAACAGTCGACCTGCTCTTACCTTCCGCCATGATGGCAGTCCTTTCGACGTGGGTTAAGCTCCGCGATGGGACAGCAACCCGTATCTAAAGTTGCTCACAGGTTTATGAGCTATATTATTGTACTATTATATTGCCTAGAGTCAAATCTTCTGGTTATAACAAAAATAGCAATTAGCTACTATCGACATTCGTCGGCTGCAATTTAGCGACATCTTCTGGGGTGTATCGAATTTTTCGACAATACTATACCCTGATTCGGTATGAATAACTTTCTCTATAACACCAGTTTCATGCCCAGTTGCCACTCCAAACCGATCCCGATGCCGATGGATTTGATCATACTGGTCGGAGCCTAATTGGTTACGCTGGGTGCAATTTTCACCGGAACATTCACAATAAAATTGCAATGGTAAGTCAAAATCCGGAACCACTACTCCTGGCCTTCGGCTTTGGCCATCATTTGGAGATCATGCATCCCCTGTTGCACGCTTTCATTGCGCTTACGAAGATTACTTCATTTTCAGCCATGCGGCGTTTGGACGATGGATTGGCCATAGGAGTTGGAAGTTATTTTTTAAACGATTTGATAATGTCACTAATCTCGGCGGGCAGGACGACAAGAGTCTTCTGGGATGGTTCGACGGCAATTTTTTCCAGTGTCTGCAATGTACGAATACTAATGCCGCCCGGAACCGCTGATAGCATTTGGGCAGCTTCGGCGACTTGCTGGGCGGCGGCTTTCTCACCTTCGGCACTGATGATGACAGCCCGGCGCTCGCGCTCGGCTTCGGCCTGCTTGGCCATGGCTCGCTTCATATCTTGGGGTAGTTCGATGTTTTGGACTTTGACGTTTTCAACATCTATGCCCCAGCGGTCGGTTTCGGCGTCGACGATAGCTTTGATCTGCTGACTAATTTCTTCGCGCTTACCAAGGAGACTATCAAGCTCGACACTTCCCACGACATCACGCAAGGCAGCTTGGGCAAATTGCGCCGTAGCATAACGGTAATCATTGGTTTCTAGCACTGCCTTGGATGCATCCAATACTCGAAAATAGACGACTGCATCAACACCAATGGTGACGTTGTCCTTGGTAATTACTTCTTGTTTGGGCACATCAACCGGCGTGGAACGCACATCTATTTTGCGCATGGTCTGAAAAATTGGCACAACGAGCCGTAGACCAGGCTCCTTCATACCGCTATATTTTCCGAGCGTGAGAATTACACCCCGCTCGTATTGATTAATTACGCGGATGCCAGACAAAAGAAACACGACTGCCAGCACAATCAAGCCAGAGCCGCTAAACAGAAATTCCATTCTCACATTCCTTTTTTTATAGTTGCAGTATACACCGCTACCGCATGAAATAAGCCAGACTCATGCAAAGTGTGATGGTGGCAATTTGAGTGTATACGCCGAAGAGATCATTGGTCTCGCGCTGTATGCGGCAGTGCCAGTCCCAGAACTGCTGAATGGGTCCGCGTCTGAGGCCGGGTACCAGAACAGTCAGTGTATCCAGATCGGGTGCATTGGCAGCGGCCGCCCCGAGCCAAATCATGACAGCTCGATCTGGGTACCAGCTAGCTACGAGCCCGACGAGCAGCCCAGCTAATGTCAGATCAAAAAAGATACGGATATATGTCCGGCGGGTGGGGATATACGGAGCCAAGGTTTCCTGCCAGTGAGGTATGTGATCGAGTACAAAATGACTGGCAACAGCGGCTGGCAGAGCTATCCAAGGGCTGGGCATGAGCGCAGCGATGGCGGCTCCAGTCACTGCGTGAGGAGTAGTTAACATAATTCTATTGTATACGGTTTATACCCGAATGACTTGTGCTGGAGAAGTTACCAGTTGAACGATCGGTAAGTCTAGAAGATTGATGTACATTGTAAAAACAGCGACGCTAAAAGGTTAGGTATGAGCAAACAAGATTTGTTGCAAAATTTGTCACAGAACGAGATGCGCTCGCAGAATTTGAAGCTATTTATCAAGTGAAGACAATCTAGACCATCTAGTCTACTCCACCTGGATTTGTTCGGGACTTGCTAGCGTTATTGGCTGCTTGCGTAGCGTTTGTCTGAAACGTGGAGGCAATGGCGCATGAGCGCAACCGGAGCCGCTTAAGGCCAATGAAGTTAAATTGAATGACAAAGTGTATTAGATAATATTCCATCCACGCAATGCTTCCAGTAGTTTACCGCTACCAAGAATCAGGCCAACCGCTGATAGTTTCGCCCGCATCCGGATGTTAGATCCCACCGAATGCGCCCAACTGGAAGCACACCAGCCTTTTGCTTCATGTCAGCGTCGGATAATTTGAGGTACCACTGTTCGCTATTAAAGCAAGCTTTGAGGATGAGATGCAAAGCGCACAGAACGAATATCTGGTTTGTCGAAAACTGCGCACCGTAAACTCAATGGAAGAACCGTTGATTTTAGAGTCGATAACCTCCTGCTTCAAATTCCTTATAACATAGATGCACCCCCCACTTCCGCCTCCCAAGTCCCGCCACCCACGCCACCTGTCTCACCCGCCACCCACTGCTTGTTACCTCAGCCTTCCACGCTCCCGCCTTGTTCTGTCCCACCTTCAGCTCCACTATCCACCCAGCCTCTTCCTGCGCCCTCTGCCACCTTACCTTTTCCTTCCTGCCCTGCTTCCGCCTGCTCCTATGGACTGTTCACATTCTTCCTCAGTCTTCATTTTTTCCTTCACTCAAAACTCTTCAAAACTCCCATTCACCTTCTGTTCTTCCTGTTCTTCGCTACGCTGTCTCCTTTCTATGCTCACTCCAGCTCCTTCCTTCCCACCACCCGCTTCCCACCCACCCTACCATTCCTTGCTCACCTTCACCCCCTTCGCCTCCCAGTCCCTCATGCCCTGTCCCTGCCCAGCTGTCCTTCGCCCGCGCCCGCCCGTCCCGTTTACTGCTTCCTCGTTCCTTCTTCACACATTCACTTCCACTTCATCCTATATTTCACCAGATAACTTTCGCTGGTTATTTCTGAAACCCAACTATAATGATTTGATTGGAATACTTGTTTAAGAAACAGCCTCAGCTATCAAAGAGTTTCAGACACAAATTCCATATATCCCACCTTTAAAACCAAGATCATTTCAGTTAAACACAACAGCAGATTCTACTCCCAATTTCTTCAGGTCCAACTTAATCACACTCTTTTATTTTAGAGCACAGCTTTGATGTTGTTAATCACATGACATTTTTAACTGGTTCTGACTTAAACCACTGTTGTCCTGTAATGGTCTTTAGATACTGCAGCCATCTGCACATTTAGCTTCACTGTGGAGTAAACATCAATACATTTTCCATTCCATCAACAGGTCAACAGTCAACAACGCTTGACGATATGATTTCCGCAATTTGTTTATAATATTAATGATACTGGCAAAGATTTGTCGTTTTGTACTATTTTCAAATGTCAACTGACGATTTCGCCAATCCTGGTGATGGTTTGATGGTCGGCAACTGCGTAATATTCATGGTCGTTTATCAACATCTGATCCGAATTATGAAACAGTCACACTTTTATGATTGGTTTCTGCGAACTCAACAAGACAATATTTGATTTAATTTGTTTTTACCCAAATGTGATATATTTCGGCAATTTGTAAGTTGAGTCCGCCATAGTTAAAACATTAATACCGCTACCCCATATTATTCTGTTTAAACAGTATGAAACTAATTAATTTATCACAACCAATGATACAAAGACGGAACGTCCGCTTCGACACGCGTGCCGCCGTCCAAAGAGCACAAGAATACGTGATCGATGCCCGCCCTTGCTGTACTTGGTTCACTCTTCAACATGTCACCCGGTGAATGCAGAGCGTGCATACAAAGATATGTCAGTTAACTGTGGTTTCACCACCGGTAAGTTGTATGCTTAGGTGGAACATGTTGGCTTGTTAAAACCCAAAAGAAACGCGCTTTCGATAACAGTAATCTCCGCCATCCAGCCCGCACCTCAGACCCTGTCACCATGTTCCAGACGCCGATATGTGGAATCCCATGTCGGCATGTCGCCACGCTGGTGTTTACGTCGGTGTTAGCGAACTGTTTCGGCATCGGGGCCGAAAAATTTCCGGGCGATCATCTCGAAGTGACCGAAGTCGTCTTCTGCCCTGACCTGAATGGCCAACGAATCGCCACTCGAGCAGACCTTCAGCGATGGCTGCTTCGAATGCAGCCCGTGACTGTAAGCGTTTTCTCGGCCAAGCGTCCTTATCGGTCATGGTCTTGTAGCGACTGTCGAAGTCGGCAGCTACGATATTTCTCCTCAAGGGTTGAACGTGCGTGATGGATAAAAAGCCCGGTAGACTGACCTAATATACAGCAATTATGAATATTTATCGAAGATATTTGGTCGCCCTTGTTGACGGCTGGCGACTTATGGTGTTGCTGAATTTTCAAGAGAGGTAATGAGGTCCGAGACTGTGCAATCCTTATAGCTGTAAACTGGAGTGAGCGTATCCATGACATTGGCGGATCATCAATCACATCTGTCTTAGATACCTTTATGTTTGAGCCATTTTATGGCAACGTGCCGTTGTTGGGGCGTTAACGTGACCTGGCGATAAATCTGTGCCATATGCCACTGAATTGATGGCTGGGTATCACTAGTAAAGATCAGATGAAAATTTGTCGATATAAGGTTTAGCCAAACGGGATGAACCCGGCAGATTTTCTCGAGGGCATCGGCTGCCCGCATCCGCACCTCAGGCATCTTCACTAAACAGGCAGTCACAGTTCCGATAGGCGTTGGTGCTCAGCCAAAACAGTATTAATGACGGCCGGCACTTCGCCGAGCGAGTTGGGCTTACCGCGCGAGAGCATTGATGCAAAAATTACCCGTCATATAGCTATTAAAACAAAAACTTCCGTTTGCGGAAGCCTCATGAATAGTGGCGCAGTTGGACCTCGGCGCGGTGCCGAGGGTCCAACCCCTACTGATTGTTCACTACGTTCAGTACGCGGGCGAGGTCTCGCTCAAGATTTCAAGCGGCACCGAGACCGGCACTGATGGGGTTGAGGCGACCGGCCCCACTTGACGAGGTTGAATGCCACTGAGCCAGTCAATCGAACAGCGCTGTAGCTATCCACTTCCGGAGCTTTGCCCTCAGTGACCATGCCGTGCGCCTGTTCCTCGGTACATCGACAGCAGCGTTGCCACCAGCCAGATCGACGAGCTTGCCAGCAGTGGCGCACCCGACCACTCGAGTGCCATCCCAGACGGCAACACCTACTTCAGAGGGCTGGCTGACCCTGCGCGCCAGCCTGCTGCGACATTGCCACCGAAACGCGTGGGTACGCTGTAGCCGAAGGTGTTGGTCGGGAACATGACGGCAATGGCGATGCTCAGGTGCATAGAGCACTCGCTTGTCTACCATTCTGGATCTGAATGACGGTACCCGGATGCCCGGCGGTGCGTGACTCCCAGATGGGCACATTGCCAGGTGCTCGTAGGATTTGTGCACCGCTGTCACGCATGAATGCCACCGTGCCAGGATGATCACAGGTAGCGGTATCGCCGATGATCTTGCCATCGTTGTAGCGCAGCACCATATTGCCACTATCATCATCTTGAGCTGGTAGAGACCATTCTCGGAAGAGATGATGCGGCCCGGAAGGAGCTGGTCGCCCGGATCGAGCTGAAGCCCAAACTTTAAAGCCGCTGCGCCGGACTATTGACAGCGTGATTGTGACCAGAACAGACACAAATGCAGCTGCCAAAGTCTGGTGATTCTGCTGAGCCGTCTGTTCATGACACTCCTCGTGAATTGTCGGTGAACGAGCAGGACTTTTGCTACTATACAATGATAGATAATGCTTCTTTGTCCACACTTCAATTTTCTGCATGCCTAGCCCTCAACAGCTACTTCAAACCCACTCATAAGCCATTTTTTTTGTATATCAATGGTGAAACGAAGTCACTTTGGTTTACATGCTTCGGCTTACCGCCACTTTTGGTGTTGACTTCGTCAAAAAGGTCGAGCTGAATACACGAAAGAAAAACCAGACGTTTTCATCGCTATCGGTACCAGCCATATCGGCAAAGGCCTGTGATTTTTCGTCGCCCATTTCTTGTTGTTTGAGGTCTTCGCCCCGGCATTCGTGCGCCATTGAAGGGCACCATGTTTCATCCACGAGTCGCGGCCATCTTCAGCCATTTTCTGGTAGTCAGCTTCTTTGCCTTTGGGCACTACGAGTACAAATCCATCTACATATTTAGCCATCTTAAGTTCTCCCACCCATTAACAATAGTTACTAATTTAGTTTAGCACTATGCCGAAGTATCTGACTATTAGGATACAATGATGCATAAGATGAAGAAACGCATTTATACTTATCGTTTATGTCCGAATTCACGTGATCTACCCGTTTTACGTCATTATGTTTGGCGATCATGGCATGTCGGCAGCTGGAAGTGCTGGCTTATTGCTAGCCGTCTGGATGATAGTAGCGGTATTGGCCGAAGTTCCCACCGAGTCATCGCCGACAAAATGTCAAAGAAATGGTCGCTTGTGCCGACGAGTCATGCAGCTAGTGACCTTATGATCTGTTGTTCTTTCCAAATTTTAATGGTTACTGCTCGGATTTGTCATTTGGGGCAAAGTAAAGCCTTTATTTCCGGTGTTCCAGGTCGCCTTAATCGTTGGGCGATACTAGCAAAAATCATTTGGGCGAATTTACGCACGCACAGTGCTTTTACCATGGCAGCTGCAAAGCGCCAGTTTGGTGGCGTCGCGCTATTGAATTTACAATATACATTATTGTTTACACTAAGGTTCTCGTGAGCACTATCTCGCCGGAACACATTGAGCCTACCAGCCATGCATAGAAAGGTTGATG
Source organism: bacterium (assembly GCA_016699105.1). Taxonomy (GTDB): domain Bacteria; phylum Patescibacteriota; class Saccharimonadia; order UBA4664; family UBA4664. The sequence continues at coordinate 1,061,231 of CP064960.1, forward strand.
TCGAAGCTGCCAGCTTCGCCACCATCTATTGCATTCAAACACCAGAAAGTGCCACGTTGCGACGAATACTCATTACGCCGTCATCGTGCAAGGCTTCCCGCGGGTATGCTGTGAATATTTGCCAGTCTATTAGCAACCAGGTAGGCACACCAACACAATGGGTGGCTTTACTTATCAGTTGGCAGTGTCACAGCCGTTGTCATGTACTGCGGATGCATCACTTGAAGAGCACATATCGCGGCACCAAATTTGTTTATTATCTTGGGATTTACGACTCTCTTTTGCGCTTAGTTTTCTTGGCGGCAACAAATTGGTTGCGATCGGTTTCTTTTACTCACGAGGATGCTACGGTATTAGCGGTACATAATGAAACCCAACCAGCATCAAGCGCTCAACGAGTCACGCGCCACACTCGGCTCATCTACTCGTTTGCCGGGCAAAGTACTGTCGGGCAATTCTTTTGAGTCGGCTTAGATTTTCCAGACGGAAAATTGTAATTCCGATTCGCTGGCGGCATGTGATGATACCGATATTTTTATTAAGTTGGCTTGGTAATATTCGTCCGCCTGATCAGATTTGGTACGGGAATGTGAATACCAATCTCTTAGAATAAAAAGCGCCCAAACTTGGGCGCTTTTTTTGAATTATTCTGGTGCGGGTACAGGGATTCCAACTTCGGACCTCCTCCTTGGCAAGAGGCGCTCTAACAGCTGAGCCACACCCGCGTAATGTAAACCGGTGGCGAGATTCTCGTCATGTCGCTTCGCGACCAGCGCACGGAATTTTTGCTTTTAAATTTAGCAAAATGCACGTTTGCTGCCGAACCGAGCGACGGTTCTCGTCCGAAATGTAACAGATGGTGGCGAGACTCGACTCGAAACTGAGGACATGAGGCTTCCCCAGGCCATTTCGTTTTACCAACTGAGCCAACTGCCGGGCCGATGATCACCGAAAAGGTACTGCAGTATCGTACATTAAATAGCCGTCGGCAACGGATCGGCTTCAAGTGGTCGCATTGCAGCATTTGCTGCAATGGTTAGCCGCTACGGATCGGTTTGTGATTTGACGAGATAATCGTCACTCCAGCCGCTTGACTTTGTCGATAATTTCGGGATTGTCGACATTGGTTAGTACGATGATTTTGGCCTCTTGGCATGAGCGTCTTCGTAGATTAAAGGGTCTTGAGAAAATCGTATATATCACACCATGCCAGCTAGCATGAGATCAACCAAAATTATGTCAAAATCTATTTCGACTGCACATGGCCAGGCTTCACCGGCGCTGCCCACAATTTCGACTTCAAATCCCGCTTTGCTAGACCATAGCCATACATACGCTGCATCTCCGGAGTATCTTCGATCAGCAATACTTTGGGCATTAGGCGGCTCGGGACTTCGCCGGGGTGAGTGTAACCGGCGATACCTCCTTTCTTGACCATATCGGCCACCTGTTTGGGTTCATATTCACTTTGACGATATATTTGACGGCGCCTTTGGTCAGGGCGGTTTCCTATGTCTTGCTCACCAGCTAGGTTGGTGAGCATGATCACGGGCGGATTTGCGTCAGGATCGCTCTGAGCTTTTCCAACACTTGAAATCCGTTCATTTTAGGCATCGCCACATTTGTTAAATGACCGTTGGTTTTTCGGATTGGGCGAGGTCGAGCCTCTTTGGCCATCTTTGGCCATGACTACCCGTACTGTTCAAACGTGAAGATCTTTTGCACATCCGGACATCAGCGGGTCGTCTTCGATGATAAGTACTTTACTTAGTTTCTCCTTATGATTTAGATTGTACGTTATTTCTGAGCAATCGGCACGTTATGGCAAAGGTCGAACTGGAACCAAGCGTTGATCGATGTTCTAAGTCACCATTCATGGCTTTCTCATATGTCTTTGGATATGTACAACCCTAAACCAGTCGAGCGGGTCGAATCACGTGAGGATATCGTCGCTAGCTTGCTGAAACTTGCGGAAGAGCAAATGTTTAGCCTCGTGCAATACCTACCCGAATCTTTAATCAGCAATCACTCGAATCGACTTGGCAAAACCGATTGAGATTTCGCCCTTTATCGCAATTTGAGGGCGTTACCGATGAGGTTGGTAATGACTTGAGCTAACCGATCGTAATCTGCCCACACAAGTGATATGCTTCGCTGGCCAGTATTTTGACTGGCACCGATTGGCTGGGTTTGAGCAGCAGATTGCGATTGATCGATTTGGCGGTTCGGCACAGAGCCACCATATCGACTGATTCCAGCTTAAAGCGAATTCTTCCTTGTTCGAGCCGAGACGATATCGAGGAAGTTAGCCATCATCGCAATCAGACGCGCTAGAGCTGCAAATGCGCGTCGCCAAGCATCGACTTTACATCTGGGTTCTGATTTTATCGCCAGTACTGTTGATCATGGTAGTATTACCCCCCAGGTTAGTGGCGTACGGAGTTCAGTATTGGCATAGAGAAAAACTCATCCTGAGACCGCCTGAGGTTGGGCCAAATCGCACGTCGTCATAATACAACTACCCCAGTAATTTTTGTTCTCTCTTGGCGGTCATGACCGGTTGTAAGGTAATGTTCATAATACGCCTTGAAACTGAAGGTTATGAAACGTTCAGGATGAGCTTTATCTTGAGACATTTATTAATTTTTGCAATGAGGCCGAAGTATTGATCGAGACACCAGTAAGAATATTGGGCTCAACAATGGTTTGACCCCCTTGGAGCCCTTGTTCCCTTCGATAATTTGCAGCTGAGTGGCGGTGTTTGCCATCACTATTTGACCGCGTGCATCTGTCATTACGAAGCCAATATTTATAAGCTATTTGATGGAGCGGCGGTAACTTCTGGCATGCTCAGCCTGAAACCCAGCTGTAGCTCGAACCACCGCCGTCAACACTAGCTTTTCATCGCGTAGTTGATCTTTCAAGAATTTTTGCCTTGAAAGCGACGCCGTAAGTTCATCGCGAGATTGTTGAGCTCGGCATTGGCTTTCGGCTTAATAACGACGTCACCAAGGCGCCTGCCAGCCCCAAACCAACGAGTAGCTTCTTCAATTTATTATGGTCATTTGATTTGAATTTGTCAGCTTTCTTGAGTCGGTATATTCACCGCATTGAGCTCAGCCCGGTGATTCAGTGCCACCTCTGATGTCACGATTCGTCCACGATCTAGTTGGCCTTTGGCTGTAATCATGAAGATTGCGGCCAATGATTGAGCAGTTTTTTACCACCGAGTAGTGAGGTCAAAGTGCGTACTTGCATAAACAACTTCGGTCATGTTTGATTGCTTGGCAAAACGGCTTCAGCCATAGTACCCAACACTTAACCGCTAATTCTCCATATTAGAAAAGACCATATTTGGCGAACGCTCATTATAACCGTGATTGCCATGATGGTTGACTTACTGGCCCAGTGACGGAATCACCCATGAAACCGAGTCCAGGTAATACCACAGCCGATAACGACCAGTGTGACAAGTAATACATGTTGGCGCTGGAGGAGTAATGCTTGGCGACGGTCTTTGGTACTTGTGCGCTCATTCGGTACAGGACACCGAGCCGACCGGCAGCGGCGAGAGTTACTAGCATAGACCAAGCTACGAATAGATATGAGACTAAGGTAGTAGGCGCTTCATAGCCCCATGCAAGTCGTTCTGAAAGCAATGGCGTAGGAAAAACACCATCACCAGCTACAAGTCCTGATATGATCATGGCACCGGCAATGAATACGGCTGGTGTGCGCCAACTATCAGACAGCCGGCTGCGATCGGTATAACTGCGGATGAATAGATAGAAGAATACTGGCAGAAAGCTTAACAATCCGAAGTTTATATGGCTCCAAAAAGCATTGCCAGCGGGTGAGTTGGTCAGACGCTGGGCAGTTTCAAAAGTACCCCACAGGGCGTTAAAGATAATAAACAAAGCAAACCAAAGCATGGCTTGACCTTCATTGGGACGACGAGCCAACACGACAATGAGTGTTAAATTCGCAATCGCGCTGACCGCCGGTACAAGAGCAAACCAATTGATACCCATGGAAAACGATGCCGGAACTGCATTTGACACAGCCACAAGGATGGCCGCTACAAATATAAAATTAATTACAAACAAAGTAATATCAAACCAGACTGTCAACGCTGATATATATTGTCCAGTTTGTGATCGTCGCCGATGAAACATGCTATTTAAGTATCCTGCTTTGAGAGTTTAAAGCCAAATGTAGAGCCTTTGCCTTCGATTGATGAGAATATAAGCTGGCCTCCCTGATCTTCAATAACGCGTTTAGCCAAATACAACCCTAAGCCGGTGCCATCGGGTCGCACCGACTTGGCATTGGCTGCTCGGTAAAACTTTGCAAATAGCTTAGATTGCTCAGCCATTGGTACTCCCATGCCTGTATCCGATACGGTCAAGATGACATGGGTTTTGGTTTGTTCCAATTTGACGTGTACACCGCCGGTTTCAGTGTAATAGAGAGCATTGTCAATGAAGTTCATGATTACTTGCCGCGTTTTTGATTCATCAATACTTAAGGTCACCGGAGTATCGGGCAATTCGGTCGTGAGGGTGAGCCCCTTGCGGGCGGCAGCTGGTTCGAGCTGGTGAATTTCTTGTTGAACCATTTTAACGAGCTCGGCGGGCTGGCGTTGAATCATGAAACGGCCCGAATTAAGCCGGGAGACATTGAGCATATCACCGGACATGTAGACCATTTTTTCGGCGGCTTCTAGCGCATAACTGACGAATTCTTTTTGGTCGGCTGTTAAATTGTTTTTATCGGAGTCGAGGGTCATAGATAAATAGCCGGTGATGGCTGTCAAGGGTGTGCCTAGTTGATGGCTCGCCATGGAGATAAATTCGTCTTTGGTTTTGTCGAGAGCCCGCAGATTTGTATTGGCGATTTTGAGCCGTTTGGTGGCGTCTCTGATACGTTGCTGCAGCGTGACGTTAAACTGAGAAATTTCGTCGTAAGCTTTGGCGTTGGCGACGGCGACTGACAACTCTTTGCGCATTATCTCTAGGACAGCTAGATCTTCATTTGAATAGACTGTGCCAGCTTGCTTGTCACCGAGTGCTAGGTAGCCCACGAGTTCACCGTGAGCGCGCAGTTGAGTAACAACCTGGATGCCTTGTGCCACCATGACGTGCTTGGCATGAGCGGCCGGCATGAGGTCAGCCACCATCAAGGGATGTTTGAACACTGGTAAACTGTCAGGACCGAGTGGCGCCACAACCAGTTTGCCGTGGGCAGTTTGACCATAGACCGACTTTCCTTCCATGACGACCAGTTGGGCGTTGACGAGGCGCATCGTTTTAGTTAGTTCACGTAAGAATTTGTTCATGAGTGGGTTGAGTTCGAGTTCGGTGGCAAAGATACTCGATACCCGATCCAAGAGCGCCTGAGCGTCGTAGTGATCACGGAAGAACACACGGTCGGTAGCCCGCTCAAAGAATCGGCGCAAGGGTGGGAGGAAAATGCCAGCAAAATGGCACCGATAATATAAACCGCGTTTTGGGTGGGTGTGAGTTCAAGTCCGGGTATAATTGCGCCAGCTATGCCGTACATAGCAACGAAGTAGAGAATTGTTAGCGCCAAGAGTAGCAATATAAATGCCACCGATCGTGCAACTAGCCAACGAAAGTCAAACATTTTATGCGCGACTATGGCATAACTAAAACTCCCAACTAAAAACAACGTAAAATATATAGCCAAAACGAGAAATACTCTTGGATTATGTGCTAGTATCGGTAATGCTACGTTCGTAAACAGGGCGATGCCGATTGTAAGTAAAAATCCCAGAAACACATATGTCAGTTGTGTTCTTTCGACTTGCAAGGATGACCGCTTAAATTTACGTGATAAATTTATGAGCGCATACATAAGCCAAAAAATATAAATCATTGGAAATATTAGATACAAAGGTCCAGGTATAACATTATTTCCCTGAGATTTGAAGTAGTCACGGCGCTAATGACATACTCGCCGAAGAAAAGTACCAAAATCGTTGCAACAATCGATGAGATAATGGCTGAAATATTGACTAAAGTACGGGTACTAGCCGAGAATTTGGCTGAGTTTCTGGAAAGTAGAGCGAGAATGCCGCTATCATATGTATTGTCCAAGCAGCGGCGGCAAATGGCACTCCAGCTAAAATCTTAAACAGTGGGTCAGATATGTTGGCTGTTTGGTCATAATATCCGGTTGCGCTCCAGACGATAAGTCCCAATACGAGGAGTCAAAAACACGATTCAAAGGCCGATTTGGAGATTGAAGCCATACACACTAGTGCTAAGCCAGTATTAATTACTAGCACAATCACGAGTGATATGAGAGAAATATTCATATTGCTTAAGCTTAAATTACCATAAATTGACCTCAATATCCATGTATCAACACCGCTGTTTGTTGAAATGGACCGCCAGCAATTAAGCCGGCGGTCCACGCTCAGGTGTTCAAACGGGTCCATTTCTCCTTATCTTGTCGTCGTATTTCTACGTTGGATGCCGCAAGCTCAGAAAATTCGTCAGCACTCGGCATTTCGGGAATATCAGCTACATCTGCAGGATCAACGTGGGAAACAACACCGAAAAGTTGTGCGGCTCCAGAGCAAATACTGATCCCAAAGACTGAAGCGGGTTAACACCGACGAGCCAGATGGGCTCTTTGGTAGCTGGTCCACCATCCATTTCTCGCGAATCTAACATGCCAAATATTTGAAACGGATAGGTCGCCAATGATTGAGCAATATCTCGCGGGCAGTTAATATCCAATATTCTCCCAGCAGATATCCATCATAGGCAGCAGATCCGGTAGCCATGAGAAATGCACGACGATTAATTCCGCCAAATCGCGACGGTTCTGCATACGGCCCAGGTGGCAACACAATTCCACGCTTGATGAAATAATGACCTGATGGCAACTGGTCAATATTTTGCCGGACCACACGAGCGCAGCTGACTGGTCTACCACCGAGTTCAACCCAATAGTGCCAGGAATACCGATCAAATTCATCGACCGGAGAAGCGCTACCGAGCAGTTTGCGAAATGCCACAAGTCGCGCTTGTCGCCAATACGGTAAACGCGCGGTGCCGTATGAGCTGTGGAGTACTAAATTCATACCTCAACCTTCGTCCGCGTAGCTACGACCATCAGATCATTGCCGGCATATGTCCGATAGTGGTTTTGGAGTTGCCAGTACCGAGGTTCGAGCCAAGCTAAAGTCGTAGCTTCATCGCTCATATGGAGTTGGCCACTGTGTCGCAAAATTTCATCATTGATGGCCACGAGCGGCGCCAGTTCAGTCTGCAACATGGCCAGTTCGGCTCCGACATCGAGACCGGCTGCAGCAACTACTGCTAGGTGTTCTTTAAGTACCGCCATCATGTTTGGTTCTGGCATCGGGTTTGTGAATACGAGTACTCCATTCGGCTTGGTCACAGCGGCAAATCGTCGGATGAGGGCACACGGATCGTTACTGGCATAGACAGCATGACCGCAGTGGACTGCGTCAACGGGCTCTGGGATAAACCAAGTCGTGTGGGGCTGATCGATATCGGCTACCCGGCAGTCTACGTGGCCATCGTAGGGCTCACACTGAGCTCGGGCTATCATGTCTGGTGACTGATCAATCAACAAAACGCGCGGTTTGGGCAGCGCTGGATCGCTTTGCAACGCCCACAGCAATCCGCCGTCGCCACCGGCTGCATCGAAAATCGTTGACGTTGGCTTGAGATTGATATGACTGTTCATCTCAGAAATGGCGGTCAGCAATAGCTGTCGGTAAGGATGCAGGAGCCGCAACCGACCATAGTACTCGGCATATAACTTCCAGATCTCTGCCATAGACAGGGAGGTTAGATCCACAGTCACTTACTCCTCAGTCGAGATGTGATAGTGCTAGGGAGTGGTCACTCCCTCTGTAACTATTTTAATTGCTCGGGAGAGGGAACGCCACGTCCGGTAATGTCGGATCCAAGCATTTGGTCAGCGCCGAAATAAACTGATGATTATGTTCGCGTAAACCGACAGTGATTCTGACACAACCAGCAAGCCGTGGCAAATTGCTCAGATCGGCGATAGCAATATCATGATCATTACATGTATGAACGAGTCTCTTGGCTGTGGCATGATCGGGACACTTGAGTAATAAGAAGTTTGCTTCCGATTGAAATAAATACCAGGTTGGAGGCAACAAAGCTTGACAAGTCTCATAAATCAATTGTCGTTCTTTTATGACTTTCTGAATTTGCTGTTTCACCCAAGAGACATCTCGGTCATAAGCTAACATTTGTTTGACTATCTGGCTCGTAAGCGAACTAACCTGAAATGGCGTCTGTAATCTCGTAAGTTCACTGACGGTGCGTTCGTTGGCAATGAGTGCACCACAGCGTATGCCCGCAGCGCTCAACGCCTTTGACAAGGTGCGCAGAACTATAAGATTTGAAAAATTGTTAATTAGTTTTAGTGTAGAGTTGCCAGCAAACTCGGCATAGGCTTCATCGACCACGAATAAGGTTTGAGGACAGCGTCGCAGCAGTCTTTTTAGCATAGGCAGTGGTATACTCTGCCCTGTAGGATTATTGGGGCTGGCAAACATAACCATCGATTGTTCAGGTAATTTACCAAGTTGGTTTTCATCAAATTCGAGATGTTCATCTAGTTCCCACGTCGAATAGGCAATGCCAAATGCCTGACAATATTCCTCATAATATTGAAACGAAGGCCGCGCAATTACGATGTATCCTTGAGGTTTGATGGCATAATGGGTAAATAACAATCGAATAAACGCGCTGGAGCCGGGTGCGACCATGAGCTGTTCTGGCCGGCAGCCATACCACAACGCCAATTCAACAACCAGGCTTTGAGCGAATGGTTCTGGATATATGTTAAAAGCGACATTTGATATTTTATCGGCAATGCGCCGTTTCAGCTCCATAGGTATATCATGCGGCATTTCATTGCGATGTAAAGCTACTGGACTCATGAGGCTCTCAGCACAAACATATAGGTATTGGGCACACCTAAGACTTGGCGATCAATCAGTTTGAGCCCACTGCGGGCAAAACGCTGCTCATAGTAAGCCAAGGGAAACGTTTTGATACCCCTCATGGCATGGACCAGTTCGAACCCCAAAGGTAAACACCGGATACTGAATACCAGCATTTTCGTGCTCATCCTGGCAGGTGTCGGCTAGTACGAAATATTTGGCATTGGGAAACGACTGCCGCAATTTTGTAAACAAGTTGTCGTCAAGCTCCGGCATATTAAATAAGTCATGGAGCATCATGTAGCTCATGACCAGGTCAGCTTTGGCCAGCTCGGGATGGGGTTCGGATATGGTCGTGAACACGTTTTCGATGATCAACTCTAAGCGGTTCTCTAGTCTGTGTTTTGCTCGTTCGTGCTGAGCGGCAGTGATGGCGCCAGGATCAATGTCGATGCCAATACCAGACAGCTGCGGACGACGGATGAGTAGTTCGGCTAAGCGGCCAGCATTGCCACAACCTAAATCAGCAACGCAGGTAGCTGGTAAACTATCCAGGATTTGCGCAATTGGTTTGGGCCATAATACGCTGGTGGGCTTCGTCTGATCCGATAGCCACGTAGTTACCGCGCACGTGGGCATGCCAATCGGTTTGGGGATTCATCAGATACTGATCCATATTTTCAAGTAGTGGACCATAGCCGCCAATCGCCCAGGTAATAAAGCCGATGTGTTGCTTGAGTTCGACGCCAAGCTCGGTTAAGTAATAGCGGTCATCACGCAGGGTGGTGGCACCGGTCGCAGTGGTTATTAGTAATACTTGTTTGAGGCGATTTTCATCGAGGCGACGGGCGATCACCATCCCTGTTAAACTCATACCCATTTCTAAATCATCGAGTAATTCCAGTTTGGCGAGGCAATAGAGACTATACGACAAGAGTAGATCGTTAAATACGGTTGCCGAATTGATGGTCATAGGTGTCCTTGGTTATTGTTATTGGTTTTTAACAAAACTGACAAATTGTCAGGCCATTTGCGCTGTGGGTATTTAATTTTCAAAGAAATTATTTGGAGGTTATGATAAACCGCTGCCATACCGTTGTGAGATCGCCCAATAGATGCTATTTAAGCATAAGCGATTTGAGGTCGTCACGCCAGGGGTTTAATTGTTATTTCGTCAGGGTGGCAGCCACTACTTTGACCACCTCTTCCGGCCGGTAGTCGCTTTTTGGATGAATTTGGTGGCACCAGCGGCGAGGGCAGCTTCGGCGGTAGCTGTATCGGTCAAACTGGTCGTAACTACTACTGGCACATGCTGCCATGCTCGGTTGGCGCGTAATTTGGTAAGCATTTCGATTCCCCCGACTTTGGGCATGACAACGTCGAGTAAGATTACGTCGGGCAAAGACTGCTTGACGGCAACCAAGGCGGATTGGCCATCGCCGGCAACTTTAACTGTAAAACCTTCGTGTTCAAACACAACTTGATACATATGGCGGAGTAATTCATCATCTTCGACGATCAAGACTGTGGGCATAGATACAGACTCCTGTTAATAGATTGCAACTGTTATTGTAATTGGCGCTCGATGTACTTAGCCAGCTTGAAGAGTGGTAACGCTGCTAGTAGCACCAAGGCGCTGGCGAGCAGTAGCATGAGTTGCAACGAGTGGTCAGCCGCTGCAAACAAGTCGGTGGCCGGGCGTGCGGCCTGGAGCATACCCACGGGTTGGTTATTGACATCAACCAAGGGCGTAATAGCGGTCAGATATGGCCGATTGTTGATGGTGACGCTGCCGGTATAGGTTTGATTGTGTTGGAGCACTTGGCTCACCGCTGTGGCGTCCGTCAAGCTCACCTATTTGGCGACTGCCGGCTGCATCCGTCAGGGTGGTAGCAGCTCGAACTTGGCCGCCATAAACCGTGCTCGATAGGCCCGTCGAAGCTTCGATACCATCCACAAACCCGCTCGTGACATCAACTCCGAGCGTCACACTACCGACAACGAGACCGTCGGTGCCAGTGATAGGGCTGACAGCAGTGAGTGCTACTATCGGTGCTGTCACACCAGAGCTGACGACTACACTGGATGCTGTCTGGCCAGTGAGTGCCCGACGAACGAGCGGGTCACTCGAAACCGAATCGCCGTAGCGTTCGGGATCTTCGGCCCTCAGAGGACTCCGCCACTGGCGTCGGTGACGACCAAACTGCTGACATGATGATCCCGATAGAATGAGGTCAGTGCAGCAGCTAGCCCCACCTGATTGCGGGTCGCCACGGCACTTGCCACTGAAGCAGTAGCGGCTGCAGTTTGGGTTTCAGCCTCATTTTGGGCTTGGCGGCTAACGACAGCATATTGCAAAACCCGGCTAGCGGTCTGGAGATCATTGAGCTGGGCGGATTTGACGTCGCGGAGCATGAGGTACGTAAAGCTCATGGTTGCTAGCAAGAATATGACAATGACTTGAGCAATGAGCGCCATATAAAGTTGGCTCAGTAATCGCTTAGTCAAATAGGACCACACCCATCGTCCTAATACGAGCGAACCCGCTAAGCTTAAGAGTAAACTTAGCCACCAGACGGGTCCGAAAGCAGCCAGTGCCGTTTCCAGATGAGGATTAGCGACGGTCGGCAGATGGGTGGCGGCTAGCGCTAGTTCTGCTAACGACCAGGCCAAAAAGCCATAGGCGACGGGCTTGAGATGCCGTTCGAGACCGCTGGTTGCCCGGCGCCAGTACAACCCGGCCACAATACCCGCCAATACAGCTACACCAACCAGAGCACCGACTGCATTGAGTCCGGCGGGCCAACTGAAGGCCAAAACGCCGTGATGTTTCTTGGTTGACCGTTTGCGGCTCGTTAGTGCCAACCGGTCTGAATCACCCGAAATGTCAGGGACTGCCTGCAGGGGTTCGAATAATTGCGCCAACACAATGGCTAGAAGTCCTAGGGCTTTAGCCCCAATGGCCGCACCATTTAGTCCCTCAGACCAACTGGAGCCACCAGTGACCGCCGAACCAGCTAGCATAAAGCCAGCCGTCAGGAGAGCAAATCCGAGCCAGCTCAGTAGTTCGGCGTGAGACCGGCGGGCCGTCCAGGCGTCAAACCGCAGCCAGCAGACCGCGAAAGCGACAAATGCGGCTAATAAATTGATGGCAAACTGGGCGTTTATACCCAAGAACTGGATCGAGACCATACTAGTACCCGCCTATGTCTTTTAATAATGTGTCTTTGGACGCAAATCCGGTTTTTACTTGAGTTATACGGCCGGCGTTATTGGTGATGTAGTGAACAGGCACGCCGGTGAGCGACAATTTGACTGCCAAAATACTGTCGGGATCGGCAATACCGATGAGTGGATATTGAGCCCCCGTCAGATAGGCTGCTGCCCGTAGTGCTGATTGTTGGCTAAATATCGGTACGACGCTGATGCCGCTGGTTTTGCTCAGCTCGGCCAATTCATGCAATTGGTCTTGGGCGCCGGGTGACCAGGTGGTAACTACCGAATATAGGGTCGGCCGGCCCAAATAATCGGTCGACTGACGGCTGCCACCACCGACTGCGGATAGTTTAAAATCGGGGAAAGTCTGCCCGATAACACTGGTCGAGCTGGAGACGGTATCAGACAAAAACGTGATTGGGTGCGCTTGCCAATCTGGCCACCACTTCCGGGACGCGAGTTTGATGGTCGCGGTCAGCGGCCGCGGACGATCGAGGGCGAATATAGCACTAGTGTAGGTTTGAAAATCCGGAGCTGACACTTGGAAATAATACCGGCCCGCTGGCAAAACCGCTTGATAACTGCCCTTAGCGTCAGCCGGCACGGGGTTGATTTGACCCCAAGCGGCAGCATCCCAGTCTACCCAGGAGGCGCTGACCGGCTCGAAGTAATTGATTTTGATAGTGGCGCTATCAACCTGGCTGACCAGACGCTGCGGCTACGATATGTCCACCGGATACGGCCTTGAGGGTAGCTGGTTGGCGAGTCGACGAGCGTCCGGCGCCATCTAGACTGCGGGCTACCAGCTGGTAGGTGCCGCCATCGGGCAACGCTAGACTCCCCGCCACAACCCGGCTTTATCGGGAGCCAGTCCAATGGCAGTGACAACAGTAGAGCCGGCAACGACGTCGATGGTGATACTGGTTGGACCACCGACTGCGCTCAAGGCTATGTCGTAGTCCAAACCGGCTGAGACCTGATACTGACCATTGATGGAGGGCGTCAAGCTCTGGTGCCCTTGAGTCAGGACTGCGACACCAACACTTGGCGCCAGGCGGTCAATTACCACAGTACCGCCAGCTGTGACCGACAAATTGCCACTCGTATCAATTGCCCGAACAAGTAGCGGATAATTGCCATCACTAGATAAGACCGGCGTGAAGCTAAAATTGGTTGTAGGTGAGCCACTCAAGACGCCCGGTACGGCTTGCCAATCCAGTCCGCCATTGAGCGAATACTCAACACGGGCAATAGCAACGTTGTCGGTGGCGCGTCCGGTAATGCTCGGCGCAGATTTGAAATATTTGGATAAATCGGTCGCTAAAACTATTTCGGGTTTAACCACGTTATCCGAGTGGTATTTGACGCTGGAAGTGGTGCATTTATTTGAGCGGACTATTGTCGGTGGAGCTGTCGAAAACCGGCCGCCACCATAGGCAGAGCTATTACCTCGGTTATCTGTACTAACGATTCGGTAATAATAGTTGGTTGAGGGCTCTAAGTTTGACAAGTTTAGGCTATGACTGGTGGAAAGTGTCGACATCCGCTGCTGAAAACCCATAGCGGGAGTGACACCATACTGAACATAGGTTGACGTAGGCTTGTCCGTTAACCACTCCAGGCGTATTTTCGTGGGGTCAGCTGATAATAAATGAGCTGAGACGCCAGTGATTTGGGGTGGTATAGCGCCAGATGGGGCTAAAGCTGGTATCGCCGCCGCAGCTGATCGGATCATTACCATCAGGATCTGGAGACAAAATCATAATATGCCGATTCGCCGGTGCTGGATATCCAGCCCAGAACACGTTAACCGGATAGTCAAAGTAGCCCCTTCAGAAATCACCCCTAGCCAAAAGTGGCAGAACTCGGATGTAAGGTCTGTAGCTGAAAATTCATCTGAGTTGGCGTCGCTGAGGGCGATGGCTCCTTCGGGACGTACTACTTGAACCCATTGAACATCTAAGACCTTCGAAAGTATAAAAGTGAAATCTGTTGCCGCTTGGTCTGAAAGGAGGTCATGGGGTCAAGCTATACTGTACAGTACAACTAGCTGCGTTGGCAGTTGTAATGGCGCTCCGTTTAGAGCTGACAATCAATAACAATGAACGCTGCCGCCATGCTTAATATGTGACTGAACTTATTCATAATTGGCTTTAAGCATAACATAATTTACTTTTATTGTACGCCGTATCGATGTTCGGGTGCAATGATGGTCACTTGCAGATAATTGAAGCCTGCAAAATAGTCACTATGACACTCAAGATGAATTGTTGGTCTGGCAGCTTTCGAAGAAACTAGCTATTAGTCTGATGGTATTGGTCGGTGTAAACCAACTCCGTCGCCAACTGAGGCGAGTCCTGACCGATTTTCCATTGCTTTCAAAAGGATATTCGCCGAGGATCAGAATGATATGCTTTTTAATTTCATCCCGTTGCGTCGTCAACAGAGGCAAAGTTCAGCGCTCTGATAGCAGATAAGACTTATAGTTTTTATTTTGAATATTTACAGAGTGGTACTTCCATCCGGATTTGACGACAGAGAATTGATTGCCGCTTCGCTGATCAAAGTTCCACTCGTCATGAATCTCTACAAAGCTGCTGAACTGCGCCGGGTCAATCTGGAACAAGTAATAACTATCCAAGAATCACAGCTCGATCACTCATACGGTGAACTGTGGCAGCGGGGCGCCGGCACAACGTTAACTTTACGTGAACTCGCTAAACTAACGCTCGCTGAATCGGATAATACGGCATCCCGAGCGATATTTGACCAGATCCAATCAAAGTTATCCGAAAATGAACAATCGCTAGCTCAGCTTGATATCGATCAGAACACGTATGATGGCCAGGCCGTTATCAATGCCCGATCATACTCGTCAGTTCTAAAAAGTTTGTATTTATCCTCATATCTGAATCGGGATCATTCATCAGAGTTACTTAATTTTTTAACACAATCAAATGAGAATACCCGCCTGACTAAACTACTACCTAGCGATTTAGCGGTTGCACATAAAAATGGGGTTTACAATCGAGAATGGTCCGAAAGTGATTGTGGTATTGTGTATGCCAAAGCCCGGCCGTATTCGGTGTGTATCATGGTTGGATTACCTGACGATCAAGCTGGGCTGTTCATGGCCGAAACGTCGAAGCTGATTTTCGACTACGTCACAAGTTACCAGCGTTAGTTGACCCGTCGCCAGTTGAGGGTGGCACCTGTCTTGACTATCGGGAAGGCCACGGCGGTGCTAGTATTTTGAGCAAATTGGAATTGCAGCGTGCTGGCAGATCCGCCATTTACTACGACACCTTTGACTTGAATCATACCGCTGGCACTGTTACCGGCCGTTTTAGCACAGGTTTGGCCGCTTGTTATGATATTGCATAGTATGACTGCTGTAGCCGAAGAATATGCACTGTTCATGATTGAAATAGTTGTGGCACCTGTGGCGGTAAAGGTGTATTTCATGTCGGCGGTGACATTGGAATCATTGATAGGAATCATGGCATCGAATTCATAGGTACCGTTGGCCACCATTGGGAAGAATAACACGCTGTCATTCTGGAAAGTAATATTACTTGATGTTGCTACCTGGTTTGTAGTCCTGACTTTTGAATAAGGCCCGTCAAGACAATCTTTCCAGGCACTGCCTTCGAAACAGCGGAATTTATTATTCGTTGAGGTTATCAAGTAAGAAGCACCATTTGTTCCAGACGGGTCAGCCGTACTCACGGAAGCCAAAACGAACAATGATCCTCGTGGAGTCGACTGCCCGACGAGCCAAGATGGCCAGTTCCGGCGTAGGAAGATGACCGGTGGTAGGCACCGTTGCCGGTACCCGATAGTGATGGTTTTGGCATTGGCGGCCCGGTTCCAATATTGAGGGGCTGCCGGAATTAGAATCACCAGTTAGGGCAGCTGCCGAGGTTGGGCCGACAAAACCGACGCAAAAAAGCCGGAGGTGGCTGAGTCGATAGAGTTGGTGGTGCCCGGGAAAAGGCCAGCATTAATGGTAGTTACACCCAAATTGTTCAAGGTAGTGCTGGCACCGCCACTTCCACAGCTACCCCAAACGGGAGCTGTGCTGTAACACCACCAGAGATCAAACATGATCCACTAGCGACCGATGGCGATGGCGGTGGTGGCAGTGGTATCGGTCGTACAGAAGATCATCGACGTTGCCAGTGAAGAGGTTTTGCCAGACGAGGGCGGCCGAGCCCAGACTGCGCGTGTTGTTAGCGGCGACAGTGGTGGCGGTACCTAGGGTACGAGTATTGATGGAGCCAGAACAAACGGGACGACTCCGGTTGAAATGAGATTGGTGGCAGCTCGGGCCGACAAAAGCGCCAGCGACGGCAAAGGTGTTGAGGCCGGTGCCACTGGTGGTCGAAACCAACAGCTCGTGGTTATGCCAGGCAGTTGAGGAAAACTCCAGAAGGAATACTAAACCGTTGATCGATTGGTACGACCGAGCGGTGATAGCAGCCCCTGGTGGTCCCCCATCAACACTGACAGCGGTGGTAGTTGGTACCGGCGTCGACGTTGCCAGTGTCGAGGTTTTGCCAGTCGAGAGATCCGATGGTCAGACTACGCGTTTTGAATGTTGGCGCTAGGTAGTAAAGCGGCATTGATACTGGTAGTATCCAAGGTTGTCGAGCTGCTAGTGGTGGCTCCCCGCCGCCGACCCCGAATACGTTCCCAATGTAATGGGCCGTGCTGACGCCGGCCGAAATGAGACAGAAGCCAGAGCCACCGCCGCCCGGCCTCCAGATGTGAGGTTGAACCAGCATACAAGAGATCACCGACGGCGCAGGTGGAATTACCAGTGCCAGTTTAGGCAGCACCGACGGTCGATTTGACCGGTGCCACCTGAAACATTGCCCGTAATAGATAATGTTCCCGGAATAGTGACGGTGTTGTTCCACCCGATCCAAGATTCAAAGCTGTGACGTTGCAACAATAGGTTGAAGGTCGAAAGATCGGAATCGATGCCGTCTTCGTTATAAAAAGTGGTGCCATTACCGGTACCAACTCCGGAGATGAAGTAGCCGCGGCCATAGCGGTTGGCCAGGGTCGGTGAGCTGACGTCGGTGCCACCGATTTCAGGAACGTGGTGCTCAACGACGGGCGGGCAGTTGCCCACGTCAGCGCAGGTGTAATCGTCAAGACGTTGCCAACAATGTTCGTGATTTTAGAATAATAACGTTGTAGGTCCACCAGTACTGACAAGCCGCCGTATTTGCGAGTTGAATGTAATTGCCAATATTAAAGTTGGCGGAACTGGTCACTGTCATGCTGGTCGAATTGGTGCCAGTGCCATTTGTGGTAGTAGAGCCATCGAGCTGGGTCATACCGGCAGTCTGATCGCCGAAATTGTTGACTTTGTACTTGGTGGCGCCATTCACCTGCAAATTCAAGAAATCACCCGAGAAGCTGGCCGGATTGGCACCAATAAATGTACCACTAGCCGAGCCACCGGCGATGGCGGCATCAAGCTCAACCAGGGCAACGGTGGCTGAAGCGGTCGGTGTTGCGGCAAGTTTGAGATTTCCACTGGTATCGACTCTGAGTTGTTCGGTACCGTTCGTCAGAAGGACCACATCTTGACTCGTCGTTGTCCCAAATTGGAGGGCTGCGGATGCGGTATTGCCGCCTTCAATGAGGGCCTGGAATGGATTATTGGTGCCGCTGGCACGGATCGCCATTAGTGAGCTGCCTTGCCGAAAAAATGGTAGCTGTTGCACTAGAGACATTGGGTGCCCAATCAAGTGATACTGTGCCCGGGTTGGTAGGATTCGTGATGGTACCAACTAGTTCAATTCCATCATTGAGCGGACCGGCTGTGGATATGACTTGGCAACACTTACGTTACAGTTATTGTTTGATACCGAAACTGCATCTTCATAATCATTAACTGTCCATTTACAGGTTGCTCCCGCTGGAGCATTAATCCGAAATTTAATATCTGGAGCTGATGCGACGCTCGCTTGAACAAAATAACGAAATGCCCAATCTTCTCCAGCACCGACATCGAAATTTAAATCAGATTCAGTCGTAAACGTAGTGGTACTTGCGAGAGACGTATCGGCTGAAGTCTTACTCTTGGCGATAGTCGGCGTAGTCTGCACTAGGCCGCCGTTGGTCAAAGACAGCCAATTCGAGCCATCGTAGCCTTCAAAGTCGCTCCCATTCCAGCGAATTGTACCAGTATTTGTACCTGCTGATGTCCCAATACGGAGTGCACCGGCTACGTCTAATGCTTCACTTGGACCGGCTGTACCGATGCCCACACGGTTATTTTGAGTATCGACATTAAATGTTGGTGTACTGGTACCATCTGGTATGACTTGGAAAGCAGTTGTTGAATTAAAACTTGTGCCGGATTTAATAATTACATTCTTGGCCGACGAACTGGTCGTAATTTGGGCAGGACTCGCCGAATTATCGTAGACGTCTTGAAGTGTGGCGGCCGTTGAACAAGCAGCAAATCCCAGTACTCCGGCACCGGTGGTGTCCTTCAGACAATCGCCGGCAGTCGTTAATGCAGTGGGCAATGTTAATGCAAACGTGCTAGCAGTGGCACCACTCTGAAGAGTCAACGTATTGGCATTGGTGGCGTTGTTAAACAATACAGCACCAGTATTACCAGCTGGGCCAGCAGTGCCTAACGTGAGAGTGCTAGCGCCGGTAAAGGTTGCGCTAGCTCCCTGAACAGTACCAGTTGCTTGCAAGTTTCCGCCAGCAAGTAGATCACCAGATATGTCAATGTCTCCTGCTTGCGTTGCACCTGGAGTGAGCTGGACAAAAGCATCAGAATCGAGTCCATCAAGGGTGTCGGCTTGCATAGCATAGGGCGAGCTAGCAACCCGGCGCCGGGGGTCATGGGGCCTTCCGTAAAGACAGCACAACCATTGGTAGCACAGGTGGCAGTGGCCGGCGTTGGAAGTTCGACTTCAAGATAAAGGTTGGCGTACGTTTGGGTGTTGAAGAGACTGGGACTGAGAGCTGGGTCGCCTTTCGTTGCGTCCCAAACTGGACATTGAATAATCCATTCGTGACTGTCACTCGGTAGTCGGAGGCGCCATAGACCCGGCTACCTTGCCAACGATTCGTACCCCCGGTAAGTGCATCGTAGAGCGTAAACCTGATGTTGTAGTCACCGTTGGCAACCGTAGTACCAGCTGTATTGGTGAGGCGGCCCTGGAAGTTGATTAGATATGGAACCGTCTGTGCAGATTGCGCTTCTGGCGCTTGGGTCATTTGTAGACACAGCAAATAAGGCTGTGAGAATTAGACCGGTGATTGTCAGGGCTGATTGAACCCGGACTTTCAGATGTCTGCGTAACGCCATTCACAACCTTGGTTTTACATAGGTAATTTACCATATTGCTTATGTTGTAAGCAATACACTGTCGAGATGATTTTCGAGATATGTTTTGTGGTAATGTAATTAAGCATGAAGTTATCGAACACATATCTGTATATAGGAGTAGCCGTAGTGTGTGCCGGAATTGCTGGTTTTGCAATCGGCACTAACAGTCAAAAATCTCAAGCTACTCCGATAGATCAAATACGCTACCCTTTGCTGGCTAAACGCATCCTCATTGACAATCCGAATGATGCGATCGTGAAATTCGTGCCGTTACGCAAAGAAATCGAACGGCGGTTTCAGGAACTTCAGGTGCCATTTAGTTTTTATTTTGAATACTTGCCAACAGGTACATCGATTCGCAATGGAGACGACGTAGCGTTGGTTGGCGCATCATTATTTAAGCTACCTATCGTCATGGACTTATATAAAGCTGCCGAATTGGGCAAGCCTCAATATTGATGAGCAAGTGGTAGTCGAAGCCGAGATGCTCAATGACGACTATGGAAAGTTATTCCAAAAAGGTGCCGGATATAAACTGTCATTGCGTGAGGCAGCTGCCTTCACACTGGAGGAGTCCGACAATACCGCCATTAACGTGATCGAAAATCCCTGTATGGCAAATTACAACCCGAGGAAGGCAGTATGGCAGCCGTTGATGCCGACTTTAATACAGTCGATAATGCGGTCGTTATAAATTCTAAATCTTATGCATCAATTCTGAAGTGCCTCTATTTTGCCTGTTTTAATAATTTCGCAGACTCTCAAGAGATTCTGCAGCATCTGACAAATGCAAAGAGTCCGGGAAGATTAACGGATGGCGTGCCAGACAGTACTTTGCCGGTGGCACATAAATTTGGAACCAGTTTAAAAATATCACTGATTCGGATTGTGGGATTTTTATGTACCCAATCGGCCGTATATCGTTTGTGTCATGGTCAAACTGCCAGCAGAAGAAGCCAGCAAATTTGATGCCGAGCTATCGCGCATAATCTATAACGCGGTCGTCAACCAAGAATCTAACTAAATTACTCGGCAGGGCTTCGTCGTTGGCCGGCTGGCGCTGGGACCGTATTGAGAATGGCGGCGGCGCTGACGCCAGCGGCGGAAGATCAAATGAGTACTTGTCGCCCATTATAAGCTAGAATGAATGATCTTTGACGGCGTATAGGGCGAGCCAGCGGAACTCCAGCAGTAGCCAGTATGGCGCGTGGAAAGCGAGAATTACCTACCCAGTTGGTAGTGATGCGAGCCGGTGTCAGTATCGGTGATGGTGACCGGTGGCATGAAGGGACCCAAGTAAGAACCATTGAGATTGAAACTAAATTGTCGTTGACTACCGGGTAGGACAAAGCCATTTTCGAGCGTGTGCTTTTACCCCAGGGGTGATTTGGGCGACAAATTGTGGTTTGAATCCAACGGGTTGGGCAGTGCGGTCGGTGTTAGTGAAGGCAAAGGTACCGCTCAAGCCGGGTGTGTACTGCCAAACTTTGAGTTTGAGATCATGCACGAGCCCCTGATGAGTACTGCCTTCGCCGTTAGTCAGGAGGAGTAAGGTACCGACATTGGCGACTTCGGCGATATAAGAGTGACTGTTTGATTCTTGGGGCGCTGCGGTCTGGAAAAATACGGCTGCATAGATACCGCCCTTGGGTAATTTGGCGGCATCAACACTGAAGACCACCCGGACGGCTTCGCGGGGTCCGAGCCGAATTCGGTTAGTCCTGGTTGGATAGCGGCAGTCAGGATGGGGTCATCGAAAATTCGAGTTGACCATCGATGCCCGTTTGGCGAAAGCCCCGGACTGATGATTTGATCAAAATGGAGGTGCCGGTGGGATTGGCGACATCGACATAACCTGTAGAAACTTTGCCGCCGTCCAACGCCGCTTCGTATTGCAGGGGCAATTTGGAGACTCGTGGTACTGGCGAGGGCAGTTGGCGAGCCGATGATAGCCAGCGCCACGAGACCGACCAAGCCGGCGATAAAACGGACGAGGTACTTCACGGCTTGGCCGTCGCCGAGTAGATGATGGTAGTTTTGTACAAGCCTTGTTTTTGGGTACTCAAGGTATCGGCGCGGTATTGGATAGTGGTAACCTCAGCCACTCCCCCATTTTCGCCGGTACGGGTATGGTAGAGCTCACTGGTCGATGGAATGGCGGCATACATGTAATTGGGGTTGGTGCCCCAGGCGCCAGACAATTGAGTACCAGCCGTGAGCGTGAAACCGACACCCTTGGTTGTGCCTTCACTCCACGCGGCCGGGCTGGAAATAGAACTGGAAATGTCGGGAATCGTCGTGGTAGTGTCGGTGTGCGTGAGGGGGGCGGTTTTATTCATATAGAGGTCATACCCGGGGGCTTCAGTGCGCACAATAGCGTCGGCTAAGTACGTTTGCGAGGTACCGGGGACAATGTCGGGCAGCGTAAAGGCGTTTTGGAGACTGGCAAATCCTGCCAGGTAGTCATTATTTATTTCTTGATCGGTCAATTGACGATTGTAAACGCGGGCTTCGTCGATGGTAGCAGCTAAATAACTGGAGGTTGGAGCGCTGGGCCAGCCTGACAGATTGTCGTAACCTGCACGCCAATAGCCCGTGTAGTTGGCGGCCGTTGTAATACCGAGATTGGTGCCTTGGCGGACACCATCAACATTGAGTAGCAGTCCGCCCGCTCCGAGGCTGGCAGCCACATGGTGCCAGGAGCCATCATTGTAGGTGGCGGCGGTTGCGACCGTTTGTTGACCACTGGAACTAACTCCCCAGATAATGTGGCCAGCGTTATCGAGGTATAAATGGCGGTCGAGCGTGCCACTAGCACCAGTAGCAGTGCTGCCAAAGCCCATGAGTCGCCCCCCATTGCCAGTCGTTGATTTGAACCAGATTTCGATAGTAAATATCTGCGGAGCGGCACCCGATATAGATGTGGACAGATATTGGCTCGAGCCATTGAGTAAGACACCCTGGTTGACAATGCCAGTGGCCCACGTCGGCGCGCCCTGGAGGACGCCATCATTGCCCGTGAGTGAGTTGTCATAGGCGGCGGTACCACTACCGGTATCCAGCGACCAGTCGGCGACAGTGCCGCTGGGTAAAACCGACAATTGGATCGACTGAGGTAATTGCGCATTGTAGCCGCCACCGAGCATGAAGCTTTGACTGGCGCCGGCGCCCACTATGGGTTCACCGCCGGTAGCAGACAAACTATAACTGGTCGAACTGCCGGCACCACCAAAACTGGCCGCCACATTGGGATCAAGCCGGAAATTGGAGCTTTGCATGAGGTCGGCGGCGGCCGGGCGCGATCCTGCCGCTAGCACGACCGACAATACGGCATATGAGCGCTCCGCGCCAACTAAAGGGCTGCTGACGTGTTACCAGGCGAGCAGATGATGCCCGTTGTGACCACCGTTTCATACTAACTAGTATAGCAAAGCTTATTCGCGGCCGGCCAGTATACGCACCGCGCGCGACAAGCGGCGGCGACCTTTCCAAAAGACCAGGAAGAGGATAAGCAAGATGACAGCGGCTACAGACAATGGCTTCCACGGTATGACCATAAAAACTCGTGGTCCCAGTAAAGGTTTTGTCTCCGGCGTAGTTAGCTGAGAGCTCGGCGGTGTATTTGCCGATTAGCCACGGTTGTTTGTCGCCCTGGGGCCACTCGTTGGTTAGACGCCGGGTGGAAGCTGGAATAATGAAGTGCTCGTCGAGGGGATTTCGGCGACTTTGAAGCCCAGGAAATTCTTAATCGTAATGGTACCGGTGGGCTTTTCGTGGACATTACCCTGGTTAGAAACGCGGGTATAGAGTTTAACTGGGCCAGTTTCATAGAAGTTCTTTTCGGGCGCAAAGCTTTCGAGTTTCAGTTCTTCCTTGGCATCGCCATTGATACGCTGAAAGATAACACCAGCCAGGTTTTGCTGCACAGTAGCACCCGACTGACCGCTAGGAAGCTTAGGTGGAATGGTCGAAAAGACAATGGAGCCATAACGGCCGCCGGGTTCGGCATTCGCGGGAACTGAGATATTGTACGTTACTTCTTTGGTTGCTCGTGGGCCCACTTCGATAGATCCAGCCGGAATGTTAAACCAAGGCGCTAGTGAATAGAGTGGGTTGGCATTATCGACGAGTTCGATTTCACCTTCTTCGCCTTTGGCGACAAAGTTTTGCTTGGTGATGTTGAGCGTCAAGCTGGTATCGGTCAGATTCGTGACCTTCATGGTACCTTTGGACACTGTGCCGGGGTCTCCGGCGTAGTTGGATGTCGGCGGAGAGATCTGGAAACTGGCACTGGTGGCGCCTTGGGCTGTGGACGGATTCAACAGCAGCGCCCCCACAAGGGAGGCGGCTGCGGCTAGAATGTGTGTGCGCGAGGTGGAGCGTTTCAATCTAGTATACCGGAGTGCAAGTGTAAATTACGGTCGTGTTGTAGGTCCCTGGGTCGGTCAGGGCGGTGATGCCGACTTGGTGAGCTATACGGTAGGTGGTGGAACTTACTCCGACTGACTCGTACCCGACTTCAGTGTTGGAGGACGGCATACCAGCGTAGGAGTAAGCGGAGCCGTTGTAATAACGGTTGGCGGTACCGGTGCCGAGGGTCTGGTCGTTGGTAGTAAATCCATAGGCTTCAGTGACACCAGCGGCGGGGAAGGTGGTAGGAGCAGCAGTGGTTCCGGTCCAGTCAGCGATGGTCTGACCGGTGCCGTTAGTTGGAGCGGCCGTATAGCGAGCGAAGATGGTGTAGCCGCCAGTAGCATTGGTTGACGCAGTCAAGTCCTGGCAGACGAGGCCATTAGCTGCTGTTGAAACTGTGCCGAAGGGTATGGTGGTTCCGGTTGAGGCAGCTGTTGACGTTCCGCCGCCACAAGCCTGTGATCCAGCTACAGCGTTGACTGTGAAGGTAAGTGTCTGGTCGACGGTCAGCGATAGTTGTGAACCTTGGGTGAAGATGAAGCCTACAATAGTGTTGTCTACTGGGCTGGTAGCACAGTCGGTGTTGTTATAGGTGTTGAAAAAGACCCAGTAAGAAGTATTGGCGACGCTGGCGTTAGTGACTCCGGCGATCACGAATGTCGCACCCGTCAAAGTACCTGGAGTGATACCGCCACCACTATTAACATAGGTAATTTGATTGGTAGCTGGCGTAGCAGCCCAGTTTGTTGAGGTACTGTTGACAAGGCTCGAAGAAGCAGCTGTCACACTAGCACCAGCGGCCGTAAAACCATTACCGATAGCAACAGCGCTACTGGGACTAGATGAGAAAACGGCTTTGATGCACTGAATATTACCGCTTGTGACACTCGATACTGTAGTTGTGTAAGTTACGCTTGTAGCACTGGGTTGAGGGTCGCTCAAAGCTACTCGAGCGTTCGAAAAGGTGGCAGCATGGGCCATACCAGCGGGCAAGAATAGTTGCGCAGCAACATAACCTAAGGCCATGAGTTTTACGAACAGCGGACGATTTGGTTTGACAACTGGCACGCCCAAGGCAAGGGCCGCACGCTCTAGTCGGTTCACGTTTTTATTTCTCCAGCAAGCTTTTAATGTGTACTTGCTAGAAGTGTAACGAATACAACAGGCTCTTGTCAAACCCTTATGCTTCAGATAGGGAGACATATACTTGTGGATATTTGGCCGGAATAGACAGTGGCTAGAAGACAGGCGTACAAGTGTAAATGACGGTGGTGGTATAGGTACCAGGTTGGGTCAGGGTCGAGACACCACTTGGTGACCGACCCGATAGGTCGTGGAGGTCACACCGGCAGCTTCATAACCGACTTCGGCGTTACTGGTAGTCATGGCAGCCCAGAGATTGGAGTTAAAGCGGCCAGCAGTACCAGTACCTAAAGGTAAAGTCGTTGGTGGTGTAACCGTAAGCTTCAGTGCCAGCGGCGCTAAAGGACGTGGGGTGGTGTTTGATCCCGTATGAGAGTCAATGGTCTGCGCTAAGGTGTTGGTCGGAGCAGCCGTATAGCGCGTATAGATAGTGTAGCCACCTGTAGCGTTGGTTGCAGCTGTTAAATCTTGGCAGACAATGGCGTTAGAGGCAGCCGATACTGTACCAAAGGGTATCGTAGTGGCAGTAGACGTACCGGTAGCAGTGGCGCCATTACAGCTCGCTCCTGAAGATACGGCATTCACTGAAAAGGTCAAGGTGTTGTCAACGGTCAGCGAGAGTGTGGAGCCATTAACCATGATGAATTGGACGATGGTTGAGTCAACCGGACCAGTGGCACAGTCAGTATTAGAATAGGTGTTAAAGCGTAGGAAATAGGCAGTGTTAGCGGTGCTACCGTTGGTGATGCCGTTAATGCTCACCGTGCGAGCCGAACCACTGGCGGGAGTTTCACCACCGGCTAAGGTTAGTTGGAGTGTACCGTTCGTAGTGGCGTTCAGCGTCCAGCTACCAGGTGTTGGTATATAGTTGGTGCCGCCAGTGTTGACGGTGGCGCCCGTGGTGGTCATGCCGGTTGGTACTGATCCAGCGCTGGGGGCATCGGCATAGACCATTTTAATACAACGAATTAAACCGGGACCGCCAGTGGAAACGCTGGATCCAGTAAACGTATAGTTTACCGACGGCGTGTTGGGGCGCGGGTCAGACAGGGCTACAGACGCTGCCGACAAGGTGGCAGCTTGGGCATTAAGCCAGGGCACAAAAAGTCCCCCGACAACTAAAATAGCCGCTATCCACAGGCGCGCTAGAGTAGCACTGCGAAAACGGCGTGTACGTGAAGAACGGGTCATAAGACTTTCTCAAGCTTTCTGTTTATTTTGGTTTTTTGATGGTTTTGTAAGCCTAATTTGGGGCTTATGGCTCAAGCTTAAGCGGTTCCGACGGGGTTGTCAAGAGGATGTTCTTCCCTCGCTTTTTCCAAACGAGCCCGTTCTCCTAGCCAAAAGCTCAACACCACTAAGAAGACCAAGATGATTAGCGGCCAGATGAATCCCAAGAAGCCACTGTCATAATTGGTAGATATTGGTACACCGGTCGGACCACTGACAATGACGGCTAGTTGGACTAAAGCTGTGTGTCCGGCGGCATCGCGTACCCGCACTGTCATTTGGTATGCGCCTGCCGAGGTGTAACTGTGGGTTGCCCGCAAAGGTCCAGCTTGCGTAGCCGTCGTTTGCTCGGTGTGGCCGTCGCCATAGTCCCAGGCAACCGCATATGGTGGATTACCGCCAGAGACTGCTAGCTCGAAATCGACCGGCGTGCCGGGTTCGGCGGTCTGATAGAAATGACGGCCCGGATCAAGTACCAGTGGCGCCGGTGTGGGTGGGTTGGTTGGGCGTGGGGTTGGAAAGAGCGGTAGCCGGGTGGGTGTGGGGGTCGACTGAGGCGTCGGGGTACTCGACGATGATGGCGCTGGGGTAGGCGTGGTCGTCGGCGTGGCTGTTGGTGATGGTGTCGGCGTGGGGGTGGGGGTTGGAGTTGGTGGTGGTGGGTTATAGTTGATGGATACAGTCAATGAATCGGGACCGTATTGGCCGAGCGCGTCAGCGGTGCGGGCGACCAGCTGATTGGATCCGCTACTCAAACCAACGAGCACCGAGAACAACCCACTGCCGTCACAAAAATCACTGCCGGCAAAGACGCCGTTGCGCCAGATTTCAACCAATAAACCAACCGGACAACTACCATAGACACTAATAGGTGAAGAAGTGGTAGTGTCGCCATCGAGCGGGCTATCAATGGTCGACCCGATTGGTGGTGGTGGTCCAAGTACAGTCAGATCAAGCGTGGTGGTGGCCGCCCGGCTACTCCAGCTCATTGAAGCTGCCAAAACGGTCGTGATGACGATTAGTAACGCCAATGACGGATACGACGTATGGTGATGCGCTGTCAATTTGACCGCTGTGATGATGGGGGCTCAGTTTGAGCCGGCCTCGAAACTGCCGAGGCCAATGGTGCCCGATGGTGGTAAACCGATGTTTGAGTCGTTCTTGGCGACGATGCCAGGCATACCGCCAACGAAACAGCCGCGGCTCCAGCCAGCGTAACCATAGTGGCGCCCAGAGTCGATGCCAGATAGGTCCAAGATGATTCACGAGGCTTTGTCCGGGGCGGGTTTTGAGTAATAGCCGCACGAGAATGAGTAAGACTATAAGAAACACCAATATCCGAACTAACCAGATACCGGCCTGGCGCATAGTTGAAACGAAGGTGGAAGATTCAGTCGACGGATTGGCAGCACCTATTGGCGAGGGCGACGCGGCAGTCACTGGTTGTTCCTTACCCGTGACGGGGTCAAGTGTGACTGCTGCCGGTGGTGGCGTCACGGCAGCTCCTGGTGCTGGTGTGGGCGTCGGAGCCGGCGTTTGGCCAGGAGGCAAGGGTGTGGTGGGAGCGGCTCCCGGACCGACATAGGGCGTCGGGGTGGGGGTGTGACTGCCCCCTCCCCCACCTGATGGAGTGGGTGTCGGTGTTGGAGCGGCTGTGGGTACCGGTGTAGGGACGGGGGTGGGGGTCGGCGTCGGTGGCGGCCCATTCGTCTTGGTGACCGTATATGTAACCACGTGCGTCGCGGGACCGCCAAAGGGATCACCGCACGACGTCAATAAAATGAGTCCGCCGCCATCAATGCTTAAGAGCAATGACCCGTCGGGAGCACCATAAAACGCAAAACCGTGGGTGCCATTGAGATTACTGGAATACGAGCTAGGAAATTCATAGCCGGCGGTGCAGTAGATATAGGTATTAAAGGTAAACGTGCCAGTAAACACGCTGCCACTCTGAGGTCCGATAGGCGCTTGAACGCCGGGTGTTCCCGCGAGTACCGGCTCTCCCACGCTCAAGATACCGACGACCAACAGGCTCATCAGGAGACCCCATTTAGTATGGGGATGGGGCTGCCCTCCAGGGGCAAGTCTGTGCGAGATGTGGCGCATAATTATTTTGCTTTGGTATCACCTACAACAATGCTTACGTTTCATTGTAGCGGAAATACCATAGAGGGGGTAGGTATCAATTCGGAAATACGACTATAGCAATTCGATTGCAGCTGTCGCATAGTGAAAATGTAAAAAGGACGAACTTCACATGTCACAACGCAAAGAAGAATTCAAAGTTAGTGGTGAACAATTACTCGCTCAAGTCAAACGTCTCATCGCCGAGGGCAACGTCCGGCGAATTACAATTAAAAATAAAGATGGCAAAACTATAGTTGAGCTACCCCTCACCTTGGGAGTAGTTGGCGCAGTGCTGGCTCCCCCATTGGCGGCTGTGGGTGCGATCGCAGCCCTGGTGACGGAGTGCTCTATTGTGGTCGAGCGCGATACGAGTGAACCGACTGAAGGGGAAGTTGTTGACAAGGTTACAAAATAGCCTCGAAAATCAATTCTTGAGTATATCTTTGAACTCAGCGCGGCTAATTATCCGAATGTTTTTGTATTTTCCTACTACAAGCAAATCTTTGTCCGCCGTCACTATATACTCCGCCTGGCCAGCTATAGCAGCCGCCAGGATATAGTCGTCGTTTGGATCACGGCAGATTCGGTCAACTGAAACGGGGTTTGCGACTACAGATAAGCGAGCAAATATCTTTGCCGTTATCCGAGCTTTTTGGATTGTTAGACTAAATTTTTGATGTAAAACTCGTTCTAATTCGTCCAGGATAAATCCTGAGGTAACCAAGGTAAGTTGATCTAATACAATGGCTTTTCGGAATGACGCCAATTCCTCGCGACGCGTCAAGGTGACGAGTACATTCGTATCGAAGACGACCCGCATGAGCTAAGAGCGGACTTCTTTGACAGCACGGACAAAGTCTTCGTCGGTACGGTAGCCATTTTTCTGGGCACCGCTGGCGGCGTCTTTCATGAGTGATTCGAGGAGTAACCAGTTTTGCTCTGCATCTCTGTCGAATTTGAGCTTTCCAACAAGAGCCTGTCGAATGTAATCGCTGCGGCTGGCATATTCTGCTTTGGCAGCCTGATCGATTTTGATTACCAGTTCTTCGGGGAGAGATATGTTTATCGTTTGAGAAGACACGCTATCAATCCTTGTTATATACAATTATTGTATGCTTATTGTATAGCTTGTCAAATCAGTAACACTGCGCGAATTCGATCAGCGTAATGCTTTCGTTCCTCAACAGGAACTAAAAATCGTTGACCGTCTTCGGCGTACTCGTACATTTGATCGTCATCATAGCGGAGCATGACATGCAATTGATATTGAAACACATCTTGACCTTTGCATTTGGCGCCCTCGATCGGCTCATTGTGCTGGCGCATGACATTAACTTAAGTCTTTGTCAAAGTCGCGTTCGTCGACATCTCCAGTGGATATTTTGCTTGATGCGTCAGGGTTTTCAAATACAGGCGAGGCTGTAGTCAAATCTTCGCGCGAAACATATGCCTCAGATCAACCTCCGCTTACAAGCAAATGGAGGTTCGAGACTGTTCACAATCGTTGATGGCGCAAGCGAGGTAGTATCATCTTCGATTGGCTGTCACCATTTCAAAGTTACTGCTACCCAACTGCCTTTTTGACCAGCCGAACTAGCTCGAACATTAACTATCGTCTGACCAGTTGGCGTAATCTTGGGAGTCCCTTTTATCAGACCATTATCGACTAAACGCAGTCCACGCGGAAGCGAGGATCCTGGAGCCACCTCCCATTTCAACGGACTTCCTTTTGCCTGTAATTGGTAACTGAACGGTTTGCCGCGTGTCGCATTCATTTGGCTTGAACGTGGCGTTGGTACTGCCACTCTAAGGATACTATTAGCTGCCGCAATGCTAGCTTTATCTACGATGCTGCTACCACTATACAAGGTATGGACGACTGCCCCTGAGACAATATGCTTAAAAGCAAAATCACACACGACGTCATATAGGGCGCAAACTTGGTGAATTTTACTCTTCGGTAGTAGCTCACCATCATTCGGGAATTTATCTGTTGAAGTACCAGATTGTGGCTGTGCCCCAAAAGCCTAAGCCGACACCACTACTCCGCTGCCGCATATTTCCATAGTATTGGGCATTATCATTTGGAACTCGATCACCATCACCGATTAAGATAATCGCGTCAATTCTGGATAAGATGGTTTTGTTGTTACGCGGCGACGAGTCGGTTGAATTGCGTAGTTTGTATAGCTGCTGCGCAACTCTGTGCATTACCATTGCACCCTGTGAGTATCCCGCTAATACAATTCGCTCATCCGGGCATATCATCGCTCGATTCTTTAGATATAGTGACACAAAGCTCACACCGTCACCCAGGCCATTAAAGTACTTCTCGATATCGTGCGAAATGTTATAAACTGACTCGGCCGAGAAATCTGCAGATACTGCGGAAATCGTACGTTTCGTACCAATCTCAGATGTAAACTTATCAAACGCGCTTTTCACTGTAGCCCCCATTCCGAGGGGATCAGCAGTTGTTGGCGTCCAGTCTTTATTGCCTGGCCCTTTCTCGCCCGATCCCTTGCGGCTACGAAGAGTACATCTGAACAATAGTTTGGCGTTTCGGTAAGCGTAGATGCGATATCGGTGGTGAGTCGGATTACCTCGCCACCAATTGCGGTATCATCAGTAATAAAAAGCCTCCCATTTTCCTGGAGAACTACATCGGATACGTAAAATGATTGTGCTCTCTCAAATACATTGCTGGCACCACTGTCGTAAGTACCGTCAACGCCAATACGCCTAATGCGAAAATTTGTGTTTCCTTCGGTGTTATATCCTACTAGTATTTTTTGTCAGGTTGTTGTGCTAAGAAAGTTAAATTGTTCATACCCGTATCCGGCTCTGTAATACTAACTTTGCCTAGCGCTCCGAAGCTAGGATCAAGAAGTCCGGCAATGCTATATCGCGCGACGTATACTCCTCCGCCGGGCATCCCGGCACTAATCAGAATTTTTCCATCTGATTGAAGCACGATAGGGCGACTACTAATCTGGGTGTGAGTACTGCTTACTCGGCCAGGATTTGTAACGATTCCAGCATCGCCAAAAGTAGTATCTAGACTACCTCCTGATTTGTACCGGGCTAAGAATATTCGCAAATCGGCCGCACTAGAATTATTGTCCGGATAATAGTCACCAAATACGATAGCGTTACCGTCAGGTTGTATTTTTACACCGTAACCCCAGCTTCCCGAGTAACAACCATTGCACGTATGAATAGCCTCTCCTGGAAGGCTTATATCTACTACACCCGTGTTACCAAAACTCCTATCTAAGCTGCCATCAGTGTTGAATCGCGATAGAGCCGCGTTGCTCATTGAGCCGTTATTTGACGACACTCCATTCGTCCCGACAGCTACGATCTTACCGTCAGACTGTAAGTCCATAGAGTAAAGCGCCGTACCCCACGCTGGATTGTCGGCATATTGTTCTGCTATCCCGTCTCGGCCAAATGACCAATCCAATAAACCATTTGAGCTTAGCCGCAATATGAACCAATGAGATTGTGCACCCCTCCAGAAAGTACCACCTACAAGTATCTTGGCATCTGGTTGAACATAAACGGTCTCGGGGACGCACAGCACACCGGGGGTCACCTGTATTACCTTGCCTGCATCACCCCAGTTAGTATCCGGTTTACCATCCGGGTTAAAACGAGCAACCTGACAGCCTTCCCCTCCATTTACGATTGCTCCAGCTACGAGTATTTTACCGTCTGATTGAGTAGCCATTTTCCGCGCGCTGCCGGATAATACTGCGGAACCATTTTCTCCAAAAGAAGTGTCTGGACCAAATAGATTTGCCGCTTCAGCGGGCTTAGTTATTACTAATACATTAATTACAAGAGAAATTGCTACGATTGGTAGTAATCGCCGCCTGAATCCAATAAAGATACCGTTATTTTCATTCATAATTTAATCCTGTCAGCGTGTAGCGCGAGTGTCAACATTATTAAATTACATATTCGCAATGTGGAACACCTGCCTGAATTACTCCTCCATATAGTGGGGAATGAGGAGCCGTCACTCCGTGACTTTCCTGCGGTACTCGGAATACGGTACCAAAACAAAAGCTCCCTGATGGGAGCACTTGTTTTGGTGGGCAATGAGGGGCTCGAACCCCCGACCTCCTCGGTGTAAACGAGGCGCTCTAGCCAACTGAGCTAATTGCCCGAACCTGGTTATATTACAAGAAATAGGCGTAAAATGCCATAATATGAGTATAAATAAGCGAATTGTCGTCAATACACCGGTCGGACATTTTGTGATGCATATTGCCGGTACCAAGGTTATATATGCAACTTTTAATAATGAGATGGCGGTCGCACAAACAAATCATCCGTACGCCCAGCTGGTATTAGATTATTTTGAAGGCAATTTAGTAGCGCTCGATCAGATATCCCGTCAGCAATCGGCAAGCCCCTTTTTTGCCAAAATTTATGAAGCCATGAGTGCGATCCCAGTCGGTCAGACCGCCAGCTACGCCGAGTTGGCACACGAGGCTGGCAGTCCTCGGGCGATGCGAGCAGCTGGCAGTGCCTGTGCCCGTAATCAATTACCCTTGCTCGTACCCTGTCACCGGGTAGTTCGGAGCGACGGTACCTTGGGCAACTACGGATATGGTCTCGCGGTCAAGCAGTGGCTGCTTGACCATGAAGCACGCCATGCGATTTGATTAGAATCACATCTTCAAGGTCTTTGCGTCGACCGAGCTTAATCTTGCATTCGACTAAGTCTGGCATCGACATTACAGGGAGATTCGTGATGTTGACAGCGGTTTTTGGAGGTCATGAATATTTAGACCCATCCATTGCAGCATCAAATGATAGCCATCACGAGTGAGAACCCGCTTGCCGTCGTCGTGGACAAATTCCTTCCAGCCTTTATCCTTAAATTTGTCGTACACCGATTGGTTGACGACGAGGTCTATATCATTGGTGGAACGAATTTTCATGAGCTCGAGCGCCGCGCCCCGATAACGACGTAGTCTTGTGGCTTTATACCTAATGACTGAATGCGTTCAGCTTTATCATCAATGTTCTTTATTTGAGCTTCAATTGCAAAGCGCAGATTTGGGAAAATATTTTTCGAACCAATGAGATCAATGAGGCCGTAACGCTTGAATAGGGCGCGTAACCGAGGGGCAGCATGGGCGAGGCAGAATTGTATGTCATCAGCGTCCAATTGATTAATCAACCGAATGAGCGTTTGGGCGGCAGTGTAATCTACATCAGTAATGGCGCTGGCATCTAAGATGAAGACTCGCACTGGCTGCTTAGTTGAAGCTACCAGCTTGGACACGCGCTCAAGGAAATACCCGGAGTTCTCAAAGAAGATGGCATCATTGAAGCGGTAGGCCAAGACGCCAGCTGGAGCAGCCACCGGATTCTTGCCTTTAGAGAATCGATCGGCAGCCCACTCAGCATATTCCTGATCGCGTAATAAGATATCATCATGAGGATGATACTGCCGACGCAACCGCTCGACTAACGATAGGAGCACAGCCAGCATGACGCCTTTTTGAACACCCAGCAATGCAACGGCAATCAGTGCTGCCATGGCGATCGCAAATTCACTTCGACGCATAGCCCAGATATCTCTAAGTTCAGAAATTTTTACTAAATGCAGACCAATAGTAAACACAATGGCCGCCAACGAAGCCTGGGGGACGTACGCAAATAAACCGGTAGCTACCACCAACACCAAGCCAATCAGGAGTGACATGATAACATTTACAAGCTGAGAGCGACCACCTGCCAATTCGCCGGCTGAAGTCCGGGGTGGGCTGCCATTAATCGCAAAGCCGGGAACTAACGCTGACGTAGCGTTAGCCATACCTAAGGCCATCAAATCCGGATTGTCGTTCACCTTTTCGTCGTGGCGGGCAGCCGAACTGCGGATGACGGCCAAACTCTGTGCCAAAATGACGACGGCAATCGAGAAGGCCGTGGGCAGGAGTGTCACCATGAGGCCTAGGGTAATGTTTGGCCACATCAAGGCCGGCAATCCTGGTGGCACCGCACCAATGACTTCGATACCTAGGTGATGCAGATCAAATACTTTGGTGGCAACAATAGCACCGACCAAAGCGATCAAGGCACCGGGTAGTTATATTTCCACCCGAATACCACAACGGCGACAACGGCGGCGGCAAGCCCGGCAGTGAGCCATTCGATGTGCGCCAGATGCGTCGCTACAAACAGGAACTTGTCAACGATGCTGCCATGAGCATGCTGACCCAACATTTCCGGCAATTTACCTATTAGTAATTGCACGCCAACGCCAGATATAAAACCGATCAGGACTGGCCGTGAAATTAAATCTGCCATAAATCCAAAACCGAGCCGCCGACATCCCCAGTAAGACCAGCGCAGTCGTGATACCGAGTACAGCGATGGCGTTGGCATACTCAGTCGTCCCAGCAGCTGCTATGGTAGCACCACCAGCAGCCACTAATGCAGCCGTTGCGGAATCTGCACCCACTACAAGCCGCCGAGATGACGAAGGCTGCAAATACAATGGGAGCAAGCAGAGCACAATACAAGCCAGTCTGCACGGGTAAGCCGACAATGACTGCAAAACCCAGTGATTCTGGAATAGCAATAGCCGTTACTACCATTGCCGCCATCAGATCTGATTTCAGCCAGCGTCGCTGGTAGCCCCGTAGATTTGGAAAGATGAATTTGGATAAGACCATTACGGTATTTCACTATACCCTATCTATTTACTGTTGTCACTACCTTCTAGTTAGAATTGACTAAATTAACTGGAATAATATTACTGAGGCGCATTAGAGCTTTGTCGCTGAATAACCGCATAAGCACTGATCGAAAACCTCACGCATTTTATGCGAGTAGGTGTAATATAGTTTTATGGCGTATACGTTTACATACCGCTTTGTTGACCACGATCGAATTACTGGAGAAGAGTCTCCGTCGTATGTCTTGCGCGTGCGCGACCTGCCGCTCGAACATAAACCTCGCGAGAAACTGAAAGCAGCCGGCCCGAGTGCCTTGAGTATGGCTGAATTGGTCGCCATTATTTGGAACGTTGGTAATAAAAACGAAGACGTAATTGCAATGGCTCAACGCGTTATTCGTGAGTATGGCGGCCAAGCGATGGCGCATGAAACAAATCCTCAGAATTTGAGTGAACTCTTAGCAATTCCATACACCAAAGCCTGCCAGCTAGTGGCTTGTATGGAGCTAGGTCGGCGCCAATTTGCTACAGCAAGAGGGTTACCAATTTATATTCGCAATGCAAAAAATGCCTACGACCATTTGTCGTCCATCGCCCAGAGTCCCAAAGAACAGTTGCGTGGGCTATATCTCAACAGCCGCTATGAAGTAATACATCAGGAAATTATTTCAATTGGTAGTTTAACGGCGAGCATTGTTCACCCACGCGAAGTTTTTGCGCCGGCTATAGCATATGGAGCAGTCGGTGTTATAGTTGCGCACAATCATCCTTCTGGCGATGCCACGCCCACTGCAGAAGATATCGAAATTACTCATCAGTTACGGGCCGCCGGTACTCTTCTCGGCATAGATTTGGTCGACCATTTAATAATTACGAATACAAGTCATACGAGTATTGTTACCCAATTATAGGTAAATTGAAGTATGCAAGCTCGATTCTAAATATTCTCGGTATTGTTCCTAATCAATTAACCAAAGCTACGGAGCTTAGCTACCCAGGATCACGATGCCACGGCCGCTGAAAAACTTTGTGATTCGTTATATTATAAACAATAATAAAAAGGTCAAAATTATGCTGGTTTGGCGTGGCTGGGGAATCCTAGCAATTCTTATTCCGTTTGGCTGCATAGTCATATTAGAACTGATGGTTGGCAAACCGACCTATCAAAGTAGTCCCTGGTACCCGACGAGTGGGCTCATGGTGGGGGCGGTCATTGTGTATCTGGTTGGTAGCTGGTTCGACAAACGCTCAATCAGCCGTTCCCGCGAAGTTATTGATACCAAGACCGGCGAAAAGTTTACCTTATCGCATCGGAATCAATTCTTTTTCATCGATATGAAATGGTGGTCGATTATTGTGGCTGTGTTTGCCATTATATTCTTCATTAGTAATTGATCATATTGATCGAGAATTAGCTACTCCCCAAGGTCAACTCAACGCAGCTACCAGTATGAGTACGAAGACCGCTGCCAACAGTACGGCAACTCCCAGCATGATGAATTTGCGCTGTTTTACGCAGATCGAAATGAGCGGGAAGAACATTGCAATAACGAAGAAGCTTGTGCTTGCCCAGTAAGTGATGTAGAACTTGGATTCGAACAGAGCGATACCTGACTCTGTTGAGCAGTATATAACCGGAATTTGCTATGTGTTGGGGGGATAGGTGATTTTTCAGGCCGCAAGCTATATGTGGCAGGTTATTTGGTTTACCCGGAGGTTCCTGAGTCGAATACTTACATCAATGATATTGTCTTGGTTGTTGCCAGTGTAGAGCTGTCGGATTTGTATATTGGCGGTGGTGGCGTCACTTGAGGATATAGCATAGCGCAGCGGTTGGTCACTGCCACCCTGGGTGCAAAGTACAGGGTCAAAAGCCTTCTGGCTGAAGAGCGTGCCGATATAGTCATCGGCCAGATATGGCTTCGCCACTGCCTCGCTCGAATTCTTAGAGTAGGCTGTATAGAATTCTTGTACCTTCGTTAGTGCTTGAGCGGCAGTGTATGACATGGATGGAGTTGCCGTCGGGGTTGGGGTCAGTGCAGCATTCACGGCAGAAGCGATGGGCGTTGCCGTGCTGGTAGGAGTGGGACGGACGGACAGACGGGCACGGGTAGTATAAGCAAGTACACCGGCGCCGATTGCTATTGCAACGAGTACGATGATGATAATGAGGCCAAAGCCGCGTTCTTGATGTGATGTAGACATGAAACTCTCCTTTTATTTAATTTGGGACGGTTAATATTTATAGGGAATCTGGCCGAGCTCCCAAGGAGCAGACAGAGCCAATTGTAGGGAACGAATCTGAGACCGAAAAGTTAATATATCGCCTTTGGCGCTGAGGGTCTGGGCCTCAGCTCTGGTAGCCGGAACATCCGGATCAACACCGTAGACAGTGCGGACATCGAGCGCATCAGTCTTCTGCCAGAATTCCACGCGCAGATGGTCACTTATTCCTATTTTGAGGTTTTTGTCGACCGCCTGACCTGAACCCGAGTATATACCCGACTCATTCAACACACTAATCCAGTTACTAATCACGAAGGTCCACAATTGTCCAGAACTGGTCCGGACCTGGACTTCCCTGTCGTCGAGCTTGATGATGCTGCCATATACCTCACGAATGATCGCGCCAGCAGGGATGTCGTTCTCAGGTGGCAGGTATGAGCCGAAGTCATAGATCGCCGGGAGTACAGGACAGAAATCATCGATGTTATTAAAGCACAGGCCGTCAGGGCGGCGCAAAGCATGGCCCACGCTCACTTGGGTTGCCGCTTGCACGTCGGGCAGCGTATAGGTGGGCTTGGCAATATATGCGGCTGTTATACCATTCGTGCTCGGTGCCACCAAAATGAAGTCACCCGGTCGGAGTTCCAGTCGCGGCACCGGCATCAGGCCGATATATTGAACGGTGGCTGCGTCAATGACGAGTTCGTTGGGAGAGATTGGATCGCCGCTACCCAGATACCATTCAAATTTTATGCTAGTATTTGTGTAACTAACGACCCGACAGGCGCAGGAGTTTGGCCTCCGTCAGCGCCGCGCTGTACAGGCAGGGTGTTTGTTATTTTGTTTAAGTTTGTCATCTCTGCCTGTGCCCGAATTTGAGTATCGGTGAGCCCAGCTGGAAATTCAAAGGTTTGGCCTTCAATAACGGTTTCTTGCTTGCCGATACTATTGATTATCCGCTCGAGCTGCATAAAGGCCGGGCCTGGTTCGGGACTAGAGGTAACAGCGGCGTAAGCTCCGGCCGATACACTAAGGCTGCCGATCACTAGAGCGCCGGCCAAAGTCGCAGGTCGCACCACCCTAGCCCTCCGAGTCAGCCATGTTTGTCCAACCGCCAGCGCGATCACGCTTGCAAAAGCTGCGACGGCCATCCAGGGCACAGTTTCGCCGAGGGCTTGTATAAATATTGGCAGGTGCTGGCGTACAGTGGCCCATTGCTGCCAGCCAAGCTGCACCACGCGCACGCTTGAACTACGGGTCAGTGCTATAATGAGCGTAATTAAGGCTACTATCACCAGGAACCACAGAGCTCGCCGGATCATCCGCGCCCGGCGCTTGGCGGTAGTAATCTGGGAGAGCACGGGCTGCACCAGTGACCGGCGAGGTACAAGCTGCGGCTCGAGGCGATCCAAAATGTTAGTTAATGATTCCATGACACGTCTCTTTCAATTGCTGCCGGGCTCTATACAGCCATGACTTTACGGTTGATTCAGGTATGCCCATTACGGCGGCAATGGCTACATACGGTTGGTGATCCCAATAATGCAAGTGGATAACACTGCGATAGTGCTCCGGCAGCTGATCCACCGCCCAGCGTACCTGTGCCTCGCGCGCTTCTCGATCGAGGGTCTGCGTATGATCGTTGTCGGCTTGCAGCTCGAGCTGGCCGTCCAGAGGTAGTGGAGTAGCCAGCCGGATGTGGTTAAGAGCTAGATTGCGGGCAATCCGGTACAACCAGGTGGAGAACCGAAACGAAGGGTCGTAGTTCGACAACTGATTGTAAGCTCGAATGAAGGCCTCTTGGGCGATGTCTTCGGCTTGGTCAGCGTCGTGCGTGATGGTAAAACAAAAGCGAATCAAACCCCACTGATGTTGCTCAATCAGTATGCCATAGGCGGCATCATCACCGCTTAATACGAGCTGGATGGTGGTTTGTTCGTCCATTGGTTTCATAAGTTATACCCATGATAGGGAAGAAAGTTGCACAACAGATCAACTTTGCCGTTGGTAGTCAATGAATACCAACGGCAAAGTTGCGCCAATGCGAAGTTAAGTGGCACCATATTTTGGACAGTTTGATAATGATGCATAATAAGCTGGTTAATATACCTGGTTATGAGAACCAATTTCGAGAAACTCGTAATGCTTATTTGTCTCGCGATACACCACCCGCAGATCGCCGCCTCTTGAGAACGCACGAAGACCCTTTATCGTTCCGACTAGAGGGCGGTCATCCAGCGGTTAATCGCGCACGCCATCAATAAAAATTGGAGGCGAAGTGCAAACTGGTCTTTCAGCTTGGGATTGGGTGAAATGCGACTATGAAAATTCTTAACGAATTTCTTGTGTCGAATGATAGGCTTCGGGGCTTAGCACGACGGACTTGCCGTGAGAATCAAGCGTATGAGCAGCCGGATCCATGCAACAGATCATTCCTGGTGCCGAGAGAGATGTGAGGTTCGGTGAGTCTCTATTTAACGCATTAAACGCCTATCGGATATATGTTTATTTATCAAAATTTTCAGCACTAAGCTCTTTTTCTTTATCCAATCAAAGTCTTTATCAACACCGATGTACGCGACATCAACAGCACCGCCTACACCAGGCAAATCACCCGGATCCATTTGGATACCATCCGAGAAACGCTGTATTGAAGTAGTGGTCTCGATGGCGAGTCGACTAAAGTCGATGGCATCCTGCACTGTCATGGCACCCCATTGGATCACATACTCCAACCCACTTAACTGAGCCTTTATTTGAGATTCGAAACCTCTTGTGCCGCCTTTTGTACAAAAGGCAGTGCCGAAATACGACCATCAACCCCAAGCACTATTCGAGAGACGACATCTGTTTGTCCAATCCAATCAGCTCCGTACTCCTTACCCTTTGTACTACTATCACGCATAAGTTCAATGGAGCCTGGCATACTAACATTGCATACCATGTGAGTACCGTCGTTATTGAAGCCAGCCACCAAGAAATATAGACCTTGAATGCCTGTAACCCCTGACTGTATCTCTCCGTTTGGATGCTTAAACTTAAAAACAACCTGCGCATTTACAATTTTGTGCTCAATAAGCTCCATACCGTTCTTTTTGAGGTTGGCCTCTATTTGCTGAGGTAATTGATGTAAGAGTTTCTTGTACTTAAACGTCTCCCCAAGAAACTCAACTAACTTTGTTGCTATTTGTTGAACGTTGAGCTTCTTTAGCTCATGTACCCGCTTAAATTCTTCAATGAATCTGCTAACAATCTTGGGTGTCCCGTTGTCATCCAGGAAAGCCAAGCCAGCCATTACAACGCCCACACGGTCAGTTAAGTTAAATACTTTCTGCGCTGAGTCAGAGCCAACCCTACCCATGCCTTTACGGTTAACATACGATTGCCGACTATCGGCTGCCAGCACAATGCCGCCAGTGGTTGTAACCGCGATTCCTAAGCTCATCTTAATCTCCTTATTAATATGATCATCAAGACACTGAACAAGATTGCAGCTACGACGCCACGCCCGAATATTACGACGATGGCGACGCTACAGACCGATAAGAAGACCAAGGGGTGGGTTGAGATTCCGCTTTCAGTGGATAATCTCGATGCTGTTCCCGAGTGCCCAAGTTCCGAAACTGCATTTTGTAGCAACCGGATAATGTCATCGGCGCCCGAGCCGGAGCGTGTACCATTTGGTTGCCTTGGGTCGATCCAGGTCGCATAACCCGGGTCGGACCAAGTTGCTTGGGCGCTGGTTGGCGGAACAACTGTAGATGTGGCAAATTTGTTTGGCCACCGACCAACATCGCGCGGTGCCATTAATAGTCCAAGCTCAGTCAATGCTTTTGTCGTCAACTTAGTACAGCGAGAGATCTTTAAGCTGGGTTCAAGATAACCATTGGCCACAAGTGAGCGGAGCATGTCTATTACCGAGCGGTTCGAAGCTAGACTCTGGCCAGACACGATCATCGATAATGTTGGGCTTTCACCATACCTTTGACGGAATTCGTGAAGAAACAGTAGTAAGCTGGCCTGCTTTTCCGGTAGTCTCGATCTGTTCATATTCTGAGTATAACATATCAGTCCACACCAATTGGTGTGAATTATTATTTTGGTGCGCGAGAGAGGAGTGTGTCTCGGCAAAGCCTCGCCACGCTTCGCCGGATTACCGGCTCGCCCGAACTAGCTTTTCTATTGTGCCGGTTCGACCCGTTCGTTACATACCAAAGCAAAACTCCCCTGGCGGGGAGATTTGCTTTGGTGCGCGAGAGGAGTGTGTCTCGGCAAAGCCTCGCCACGCTTCGCCGGATTACCGGCTCGCCCGAACTAGCTTTTCTATTGTGCCGGTTCGACCCGTTCGTTACATACCAAAGCAAAACTCCCTGGCGGGGGAGGTTTGCTTTGGTGCGCGAGAGAAGAGTGTGTCTCGGCAAAGCCTCGCCACGCTTCGCCGGATTACCGGCTCGCCCGAACCAGCTTTTCTATTGTGTCGGTTCGACCCGTTCGTTACATACCAAAGCAAAACTCCCCTGGCGGGGAGGTTTGCTTTAGTGCGCGAGAGAGGAGTCGAACCTCCACGCCTTGCGGCACCTGCCCCTCAGACAGGCGTGTATACCATTTCACCACTCGCGCGAATATGTAATTTTACCGGGTTATCGTACCATATGGACGCTTAAATTTAAACGGTCTTTATGATATGACCCAGGCAATGTAGAGGCAGCAGACACCCAGGAATAAGATGAGTGGCCACAAAAAGGCGACGTTAATGACATAATAGAGGTTACTGGGAGCGGTGAGGGCACCGGCTAGCCCTCGACGTTTGTGATAGGCTTTGAGGTACTCTTCCCAGATCTGCTTGCGATTTATTAGTACCAAGCACGAAGCTAATACCGCAGTGGTGCCAAGTCCGGCTAGACCGAGTATGGGCTTGATTTGGACTACCACAGTAAACACGGTTAAAAGGAGGAGAAACAATGCGGGAGCAAACTGCGGTTCGGGCGATTTGTGATGAAGGAAGAGGCGTGATAAGACCATGAGAATACCTTTCTTGTTTTATTAGTGCAATGTTAGTTGATGATGATGGTGTCCGAATTGATAGTTGGAAAGTAAGAGTTTTTTTAACGATTCGAGAGTTGCGTGTGTTTTGTGGTCAGGGCTAAAAACGGTATATGGATCACAAATATCTTTTACTTTGCCCATCAGATCAGCAAGCTCGTCACCATATATATCGGCTATTGCCCATCCATGCACCAATCCATCGCCCGCCGTACCACTAGGAGTACCGCCGAGTTTGGCGATTAGTTTAGTGTATTCCCGCATAAGAATAAGTAGCTTGTCGGTATCTTTCTTTTGGATAAATTTAAACGCGGTAAAAATTCAAATTGCCATCGCCAACATGACCCCAGATAGCTGCGGTTAGGTCGTGGCTACCCAATAGATGAGTGGTTTTAGTAAGCAATTCAGATAATTTTGCGGATGGAACCACTGCGCCTTCCATGAATGATATTGCCTGATTCGAACCCGGCGGTTCCAAATATTGAGCGGCGGCTGAGCGCAATTTCCACAGAGCTACCTGCTCCAGCGGATCACGAGCAGTGCGAATCGTTGCGCCGTAGCGTTTGAGTATATTCTCGGCTCTCGTGGAGGCTACTCGTTGACCAAGCTGAGACATATTATCAAATTGGACCAGTAATGCCGTAGTAGGTTCATCGTTTGGCAATAATCCATCGAGAAATCCAGGATGACTTATAGAAACGGCTTCGAGAAGTCCCCTGTCAGCTAATTCGAGTGCAGACGGCTTGAGTTTCACAACACGACTGGCGGCCTCTAGCGCTTGTGCCGTTGCCGAGAAGTAACCGACTACTAATGTTGTACGTGGATTATACACATATGTGCTGAGAGTAATTTCTGTGATTATTCCGAGCGCACCTCCTGAACCGATAAAGAGCTGACCTAGATCAAACATATTACCGCGACGTACCCTTTTCAAGAGCGAAGCCCAAATTGTTGTAAGGCAATTTCGGAGTGGCGGCTCTGATCAACTCTTCATGATCGAGAAGTATATTGTCGATATCTCGATAGATTTGACCTTCAAGCGTGGTTAATCCTTTGCGGGCGCGTAGCTGTCGTGCTGTCAGTGGTTTGGTTTCGATAAGTGAGCCATCCGACAGTACTAC
This sequence comes from bacterium, assembly GCA_016699105.1. GTDB lineage: Bacteria > Patescibacteriota > Saccharimonadia > UBA4664 > UBA4664. The sequence goes on from CP064960.1 coordinate 1,104,802, forward strand.
TTTGAGTCCGCGTACGTACTGACGGATCGATCCGTATTTAACTGCATGCAATCCTGGCGATTCTTCGGCAACGGCACCACCGATAGTGGTACCGTCAAGATTGAGCGGCAAGCATGGAATGTGCCGTCCGTGAGACATGAGCGTTTGCTCAAGTGTCCGAAATGTGACACCTGACTGAACGGTGACTGTGCGTTTATCGAGTTTCAATATTTTGTTCATGTGAGCAGGTAGTACTATTTGGATTGCCGATGCAACTGCACCGCCACTTAGACCCATTCCGAGACCGCGAGCTATCACTGGAGTTGGATTAGTAGAAGAGATATGATCTGCCGCAAACTGAACCGTTTTACGAACATCAGCCGTATTTGCCGGGTACACGATTGCCATTGGTTCGGCAGTAACGATACTGTTATCAGTAGCTAATTGGCGCAAAGCACCTGGCTGGTCGGTAGCCGCTCCGAGGAGGCGGGCTTGAAGCTCTCGCATGTAAGGCTTTCTCATACTTCTATGATACGGCGCGGCGCGGCGCCAATACAAGCCGCTTGTGCTACGATAATGACTATGAATCAGCAGACAACATCCGCACTGGCAAATGCCCGGCAGAACGTAGAAGCTGATGCTTGCGATCAACGAGTAATGCCAGCATTTCGGACACGCTTGTTTGAGCCGCAACATTCAGTAGTTGGCGCTGTTCTCCTTTTGCCAGGTTACACTTCACCGACGGATCAATTCGCTGATCTTGCTCAGATACTGGCGGATCGTGGCTACTATGCGTACATCCCACGTGCGCCGCGTCATGGAGTAGTTGACGGACCACTAAGAATTGCGCCAACAGCCCCAGAGCTACAAGCGTATGCACGATCGGGTGCTGATATTGTTATGCGGCTATGTCCAGGTTCGAGTGGTGCGATTGGACTTAGTGGTGGAGCGGTTCTAGCTGCTTGGCTAACGGCTCAATCAGATATACAATTGAATCGACTTCTCCTTTTGAATCCATTTCTGGAACCGGCTCGTCGCCTCGTGCCGAAGTGGCGACTACATTTACTGCTTGCAATCTATGGTACACAGCGATGGCTGCCGGATAGACCCGATCCAACGCATGAGGCACGCACATTTGCCGGACTCGCCAGCTACTTATTGCTTGCTCGATCGATCCCCGACAACTCTTACCTATACATATTGACGCCGCATTAATAACTGCGCCTGGAGACGATCAAGTTGATCTAGCTGTAGCGGCTCAGCGGTTTCAACAGTGGTTTCCTTCGGGTAGACACTATCAACTTCCTAGAGCTTGGAATCTTACTCATGATATCGCGGGGCGTTCAAGCCTAGAACCTTGGGCCGATACTGTCTATGATGAATATGCTAATGTTTATTGTTGTCAATCAACAGGTTTTCAATTATGAAAAAATCCGACATTTCCTCAAGCCTAAACCCGTAAGATCTGGAATGACTGCAACATTTGTTATCACAGCTATGGTTAGCGGTGCTATCATCTACATGGCAACTCGTGCAGCTGATCAGTCTATTTCGGCTGAGGCAGAACTGGCTAGACTATCCGGAAGTGCCACCACAGTAAATGACGCCGGAGCCAGCGGAGGAAGAGCCGTTGTATTCGGTAATCTTGCTACGCCACTACCAACTCCGACGCCAACACCAACACCGAGCACGTCAATTAGTCCACTACCATTTGGTTACGGGGCCGCCAACGGTCCAAATGGCACATGGAACCTCAAATTAAATGATAACTTCGACGGCAGTACTCTTGATACATCGATTTGGTCAACTGGTTGGCACGGATCAGGCATTACGCCCCCAAACCAGTCCCAAGAGCTAGCTTGCTATGACCCAAATCAAGTAGTGCTCGACAACGGTATCTTGCGCCTCAAGATTGACGTCAAGGCTACCAATTGTAATGGTACCCGGCCGTATATTTCAGGTGCTATTAATACCGAGAATAAGCGCGCCTATAGTTATGGGTACTTTGAGGCGCGCATCTGGTTGGACGCTAGTAGCAATGCCGTGTATAACTGGCCAGCCTGGTGGCTCAATGGTGACAGTTGGCCGACTACCGGCGAAGTAGATATCATGGAAGGATTAAGCGGTACAGCTCGCGCCAATTGGCATGGGCCTGAAGGCAATGGTGCTGGTTACGAGCTTGGAAATGGCGGAGTTATGGGCGGCTGGCATGTGTTTGCAGCTGAGTGGGCACCTGGTAAAATGGTGTCCTACTATGATGGTAAGTTGTTGGGATCATATTCGTCGAATAGTAATGTCACCTCGGCGCCGCAATACCTAATTCTTATGGCTCAGATGAGCCCTCAAGATCGCTATGGTGGGCCAATCAAGGCACCAAGCGAAATGGATATTGATTATGTGCGAGTTTGGCAACGATAGTTGACTGATGCCAGCCAGGGGTGCAGCTGACCCAACCCTAACCCGCCTGGGCGCACGCAATACTCCCACCCGGGAATAACGTCATCAGGCGGGGTATTGGCATGGATTAAACCCATTTCGCTCAGAACCTAGCAATAATTATAATTTGGTGGTATAACCAGGCTATGGCGGTCCCATCCGGGCCGCTTGTTCCGATTCGTCCCAACAAAGGGGAAACGCGTGACCGACGAGCGACCAACCTTAACAATCTCAACCATGACATCCGGACCCCATAAAGCCACCTACCTAGTAGCCACCAGCAACACCGAGCTATTTGACCTATATGATCTGACAATGTCGGGGCTATGGGCGGAGCTTAATAAATACCCAGCTACTTGTGCGGCCGTCCGGTGTATTGAACTCTGCCGCGGTCGGGCGGAAATCAGCTGTGGCTTGAGTTTGATGCCGATGCCACCGAAGGCATTTTGGGTGACGCTGCGTCGGCGGTTCATCGCTGGGTCGATGACATAAAGCAAAGCCAGCTTCCGATCAAAGTTGTTCATGCCGACACGCCAGCAGCTGAACAGCTCAGCGGTTACTGGGTCATCACCTCATCCAGCCTGCTGCTTCGTCCAAGTGGCAGTGACGACAAACGCGGCTGGATTGAGCTCATCTATGTTGGGGCCGCCACGCAGCTGATCGAAGACCTGGTGATCCGGGCTGCCTGTGCAACCGGAATGGTTCACACCGATCCTGACTCGGCGCCTCAGATCACGAATGGTGTGTTGGAGTATGGCCCCATCAGTCCGTATGCCATCGATCACGAAAGATTCGCTTTGCGTCTTCAAGCCGAGATCCGCACAACACTATCGTCGGGGTCGATCGTCGGCATCACCGTGGCTAGAGTAATCTGCCCGGTCGATACTGTCGACCAGATCCCGCCGACCGTCACGCTGCTACATCAAGAGCAACGGGGCGATCACCGCGTGGTCGTGGGTGCTAACTTCCGGTTGACGGCCGGACTAAAACCAGATATGGCTTACAATCGTCCGGAGGCGCCCGGCATCTATCCACACAGCTGGCCGTATCTCGTCCAGCTCCTGTATCAGAAGATCTACGAAGCGGGCATATTCAATGTTGTTGAGCAGATTCGCGTCATCACAACTGAAACTGGTGCCGGTCAGCTCGTCTTCGTCGTCGATCCCTATGAACAGGATGGATATCAGGAAGCCTTAGGCCAGGCCGTTGCGCGAGCGGCCGTACTGTTCCTGGGTGACCGAGCCGTGGTCGATGTGGTAAGTCCGGTCTCATAACGCTCCCACCCCCGCCGGACGTACCCGCCAGCCCAACCCTAACCCCGCCTGGGGCGCACGCAATACTCCCGCCCGGGAATACGTCATCAGGCGGGGTATTTGCGTGGGTTAACCCATATCGCTATGGCTCGGTTCAACGCGGTCTTGAACCAGCTGCTGCAGCCCAGCGAACTGGTTCTGTCTGCCGCCGAGAAAGCCTCACAGCACAGGCAGGCCTGGCAAAAGCAGTACCACTTCGAATATACGACAAAAATTTTATCAAGACCGCAAGATAAGTATGATAGTGTAAGACTTATGAGCGAGATGCCTGAGAATAATGAGCAGCAGATATTCGGCTCACTTGATCTGCAACCTGAGTTGTTAACTCACCATGTGCCACCTGAGACTGAGCCCTCAAACATTGCTCCGCAAGAAGCTATCACTCAGATAGACGCAGTCGGCCCTGATTCGGCCATTGACGCACACCAGCTCGTTGATTGGATAGTGGCGGCCGAGCATGCACCCGATTCGGACTTATCAATCCAGCTTGAGAAAATGCGATCCTGGCGTTCTCCCGGCGACCAATATCGCATCAACCAGCCGAATAAATTAGCGCTCGATGCTACTATCATTGGTTTGGTTGCAACAAGGCATGCAAAACTCGCCGAGAAACTTATTTCATCGTCCCAGCAAGAACTCCAAAATTTGCGCTTTGCCACTAGTCTATACGCCGAGCGCAATGGACTAGACGAGGCGGCCAAATTAGCGATCGAGAGAGAAATAAATTCAATTGTACAAAGAAACCGTACAGCATTACTCTCCAGAATGACTATCAGTTCTGCCCCCGAAGGTTTTGCTGCCGTTGTGGTCGATCGAGCGGCCAATCCTGATAGTGCCGGTGCGATCTCCGAAGCGCAATGGCAACTCATAGGCCAGCTTGGCTCTGAGGCGCAAGCTTCCCTTCTCGCGAGCAGCCGAATGGATCGGACAGCTTGCGGGATCCAAGACCTTGACACTCATGGCTTGCTCGGTGATATGCCGATTCTGATAGGCCGCATTGACCAACTTGATGATCGTGATCAAACCGAAGCTTATCTGACGGAATACGGGCAAGCCGTCGGCAAACTCGCCGAAATGCAGCAATCCGGCCAGGAGCTACGTCTGCCTATTATTAAGCGAGAACTAGCTCAGTTTGCGCAGCCGGATCAGGCATTGGCGGCCAGTGAAGCGATCTATGGCGATCTACCGCTCGATGTTGCCACAAGCAAACTGGCCGACTTATTTCGTGATCCGGCTCATCAACAAGACCTGGTGCCGGTTGACCCTCAAATACTTGCACAACTAACTATGGCTCGAGTTCGTTTTGACGATTTGGGTGTTTTGGATGATCTGCTTCCACCTCTTTTGGACCGCATTCGCGATTCTACAGATCAACCACAGTTGGTCGAGGATATACTGACGGCAGTGGCGGCGGCACAAGCGCTCAAGGGTGAGCGACTGTTATACTTGGATCCAGTTATCCAGACAGATCACCCCGCAGAATTGGCAGCTAGTCTAGCCAAAGTCACGGGTTTGGCCGAGCCAATGAATGATCCAACCCGCGCCGAGCTCCTTCGAGCTATTACCGATGCCCCCTCTGCTCCGCAAGCCGTAGATATGCTTCAGTCTTGCAGCCAAGCTCTAGCGTCGCGGAGCCTAAAATTTGATAGTGAGTCCGATATTACGATATCTGACATGCTGCGACAACTCTCCCCAGTAGCCGAACAGGTGTCCGAGGCTGACCCGCAAGTGCGAGCCGACCGTTTGTCGCAAGCTGCCGAGCGAATTGCTAGTAACTACCTCGTAGCGCGGGAGATTACTGATATTTACAACAAGAATTATGGTGAAGCAATATCTCTCGCAAAGGGCAGGCGAGCCGTGTTGTCCGATTGTCCAGAAATCGCCCGCCGAATGGCAGATATTGGGTGCAGTGGAGACGATGCTAATCGAATGTTTTCGACCTGGTCGTATCACAGTGAATATGCAATGGCATCATATGCCCGTGCGCAACGAGGCGAGGGTAAGGTTACACTTAATATGCTACCCGCGTTAGTAAACCTACAGCGCCAGCATATCGAAAAAAATCTGCGGAGTTATGAGGACTACGTAGCTCGGTTTGGATCCGAAGAGGCACGCGAGATTATGACAATGTTCAAGATTACCAACTTTGAGCATGTGGGAGTAGATTTACTACATGACCAATTGGAACGATGGCGCTCCGGCGAACGGCCAGTTGAAAATCTTATGATTGTTTCTCGTGCCGACTGGAACGGAGCGAACTCCAACGCCGGACAAGATACGCAGGAGGTTTTCAAAGACACAAACTTTTTTGTTTTTGAAGCGGGTAGTGCCCGAGATCTCGACGACATTCGCCGCGCGGTTAAGGATCGCGAATTAAGTCATGGTCGAGTTCCCAAAGAGGAGAATGCAGTGAAAAATGTTGTGATCCACGCGCATGCCAATCCAGATGGTATTCTCTTGGGGTTAGATGGAGAAGCCATTAATGTCGGTCAGTATCTTAAGTTGCAAAAGCTTCCAAACGCCCGTGCTCGCACGTACGAAGAGGAGCTCGGCTCTGCCTACCGCATTATTATCCAGGCATGTAGTACGAAAGGTGAAAATACTAGTCGTTTCCTGATTGGTGCAGACGGTAGACTCGTCCCAGGTCCAAATATTGCAGCTACAATCCATGAATATCACCAACGCACCGTTGAGTCATCGCCTGTACCCACCGTAGGTAATATCGTCACAGACGAGAATGATAAGGTTTGGTTCGGCATCGCGGGAGGCTACTTAGAAAGCACGCCCTACGAAAAGGTGTAAATCTTTCGTTTGAACGGTGTACCTAAAACACAAACGCCCGTTCGCTGCTGGTATCTGAACCCTCAATAGTTGAAACGATTTTGAGAGTGTGGACAGCACCGTTTTTGGCAGCCGGAACCTTGAGATTGGCTTCAAATTGTCCGGTTAATTGGCTGTCGATTTTTGGTATAGTGAGCTGATTTCACCTGGTGTGTTGGCCTCAAGATATTGACCGCCAGTGCCACTGGCAAGGGCATTGATGGTGGCGGGGTTAAAGCCTGTACCCTTTGATGCCAACCGCAAATATGGGTAGGTTGGCTTTGGCAGCGGCGTCCTTGACACTGGCAAGGGTTGATTTTGAGGCAGTGTCTTCTCCATCAGTTAGTACGGTGATGGCTTTGCGACCGCAAGCTGGCAGGTTGGTAATGGCTAAGTTGAGCGCATCATAGATAGCCGTATTGCCACCAGCGACCAAACCAGTAGCAGCCGACCGCGCGGCCGTTTTATTGGTCGATAGTCCGGCTCGCACTGATGCGGTCTGATTAAACTGAATTAGACCGACTTGGTCGTTTGGCTTGAGCCGGTCGATATAACTAGCGGCAGCTTGGCGGGCATTGCTGATCGCTGTACCAGACATACTACCCGACACATCGACGGCCAGCATATTAGCCAGTGGCGCTTGCGTTGTATTGACGGCATTGAATTCGAAATCGTTCATTTCTTGGCCGTCAAGGTACACTTTGACATTCTTTTACTGAAGCTCGTGTTGACGTCACCAGATTGGGCACTTACCGAAACGTAGGCCGCAATACTGGACGCAGCACAGGTATCAATTTGGTTGATTCGGAGCGTCAGCCCCTTGAGGTTCTGAAACGATACCACACCGCCGCTGAGCGACGACACGGTTCCCTTGTTGAGGCTGGAGCCTGGGCCAGTACCATTATTTGATGCCTGGCCAGATGGCGTTGGGGTTGGGCTTGTGGTTTGGCTTGCTGGCTTGATGAGTAGTAGCATTGCTAGCAGCGCGATAATTACCATCAGTACAGCCCCAATAGCCGTCATCAGCCAGAATAATTTTGATTTCCGAATGACCATTAGTCGATCTTAATTCCATCGATGCGAGTAGTTCCGAAGGTCCAGCTCACCGTGCTACCAGATGGAACCCGTGCGAATGATACGAAGCATTCGGTGGTTTCGTTGTATTTAATATTACTACCACAAACTGGGGTGGCCAGGACTTTGCCGTCTTCGTCAGTGATGGCTGTGTATTTCTTGCCTGCGGCATCATCTACCAGGTACGACGTTACTTTATTGGCAGCATTTGAAACGATGTTGCCGCTCCAGATGGCTTGAGCGCAACCGGAACACGTATTGCGAACGGCATAATTAATCGTGGTGTTGCTGGAATTTTGTGTGGGTTTATAAACCACAAATTCAAGCTTGTCGTCGGTAGATTTGGCCGTGGTGAGAATGGTTTTGGTCGGGCTGGCCGTGGGAGTGGCGGTTTGTTGGCCATTGGTGGTTGAGTTTGACTGAGAAGTGCTTGTCGTTGATGAATCGGTCGTCTTGGATTTATTTATTAGTAATACCGCCAGTATAACCGCAGCCACAAGCAGTACGGCTAAGACTATTCCACCAATGATGAATAATTTTGTTTGATTTGGCTTCTGAGAACTTGCGGATGGCATTACCGCATTATTGTTCGAGGTATCTGGTGTTGTTGACTGAAATTGATCTGAGTTGGGTTCCATACATAGCCTTATGCTTATTTACATACAAGTATACATGTGGGTTGCGTTTGAAGGAAGTATTGAGCTTATGTTTCAGGATAACTCCCCTATCAGTCTCAGCAAATAATGGGCAAATCAACTTTTAAACACTCCAGATTGCGGCTGGAACGGTATCGCCTGGCACGTATCTTCTCTGGAATTTCCAACGCTGGTGCCCCCAAGTTGACCTACTGTCGTTAAGCTGCTCAGCCTGGTCACGGCTATCGTGCAAGTCAATGGTTTCTTCGCGAACTTCGCCCGAGGTCAAGGTGACATATATGGTATAGCGCACCCCATTGGCGTTAACCGGCGTAGATTTGGCAGACACGGCACAGCATGACCGAGTCCATAGCCGGTCATGTACCACATATGACCTAATTTCGGGCTGTTGCTTAAGATATTGGCTTATTACCATATCGGCCGAAGCCTGCACATTCAGATCTGCCGTCGCGCTCAGTGCTAGCATCGTTAACCCGGCTACGATCAAGAGAGACACAAGTACGGTGGTTATTAGGGTAAGCTTGCGCTTTTTTGGTAGCCAGGATAGCGTCAGTGACAACGTCTTCATAATCTGTTGTTTCCTATCTTTACCAAATATTCTACCAAAAATGACCCTAGCGCAATAATCCCAGAGTCAATGTCAGAATCTATACTCACCTGGAGATGATGGCTGCAACATCGTGAATAAAAAATACGCCTGCACTCATTTGAGACGCCAAAACTAGAGCTACTAACCTATTGCCCATGCAACATTTGCACAATAATTTGAATTGTGAAGACGCCTCAATCGTCGTGCTGCATACTCAAAACGAGATACCGCAGGTTCATACATTTGAACAATGATGTACACTACGATTCATTCGCCACCGAGTCGCGTATCAGTTGCTCGTGCTAATAAGGTGATCTCATTTCGGGCAGTATCACTAACGTCTCGGGCAAAAAACAATCGATTAACGAATGGTATCCGAGTTCCGCTCCCTAGCCGCCGAGCTTTCTCCTGTTTTGTGAGTCTTAGCAACTCGAGGGCATCATCGAGTACGTCGCCGCGGCCGTTCATGCCGTGTGGTGTATTTACTACCATAATAGCATCAACATCTTCGGGCGCTTGAATGCTGGCGAGAATACGCTTTGGTGAGAGCATTATGTCGTCGGTACCTATGAGTATTCCAACGCCAGGAGCAGCTTCACGCTGTCGCAACTCGTGAAGTAGTGGACTTTGCTTCGAGCTACCGACTGAATAGATCACTGACCCGCCCATTGGGGTTTTGGTTGCTCTGGATTCTCGGGCAGCCCGCAACCTACTCAGACGATCTTCAAAACTATATTCTTTTCGGTTTGCCCGGTGCTCGCGTCGCAAACGGGTCAACGCCTCTTCCGCCACCACCCTGGCAATGAGCCCTTTATCTGTCATGTCCGGTGCCTCACCAAGGACGGGATAAGCCAAGACTAGGTCTGCGAATAGATCTGGCCGTTGGTGTGCGGCAAGTATTCCCATTAAAGTATCTGCGGATTGGAAAATTGCATCGATCCTGCCTATGCCCGCAGAATCTAATGTTTCTATCAGTAATTCTGCTCGCTTCTGCTGATAGTGTGCGACGCTTAGTTCAATTTCAGGCCGATGAGCAACAGCTAGGGTTTCTTTCCTAGATGCCTGCCTTGTTTCGCCATTTTCGGTGACGGAGAATCCGGGGTCAACCTCCCCCGGCAATGGATCTCTCAATGGCGGCAAAACATTATGCCCTCTTGCACTTATTTCGCTCAAAGTGAATAGGTTCCGATTTGCGTCGTACCCCAATCCTCCGGCAAAAAATATTGGAGGTCCATCCCTACTGGTTTGCTCAACGCCAGTATCGGCATTCAATTCCTCACCAGCTGCACTTAACTCTTCGGCTAGACCCCTTCCGCTGAACTGTGCATTTTCTGGTGGATTATCTGGAGGAATTTCTGTCATGGTTTAATTATACATCGGTGTAGATGCCTGTAATGAGTTTACAATAGCCGAGTATTTTGGGGTAATCTTCGATAAGGTTCCAACCTATCAAGAAATAGTGGATTGAACCAAAAATACCAGCCTTGTACCGGATATAAATCAGATATTTCAGCTGGCATTCTTGCCAAATAATTCATTGGTGCGCGAATGCGCCGTTAGGTGGAACCAAATTGAAGCTAGCTAATATACCTGATTATGCGATCCTACATCTAGAAACTCGTAGTGGTCTTCGGTCTCCCGATACACAACTCTTAGATCGCCGCCAATTGAAAAAGCGCGCAATCCCCTCTTTGTCCCAACAAGTGGATGATCGTCCAGCGGGTAATCGCGTACGCCCTCTGTAAATAATTGTAGCCGGGTCTGGAACTGTTTCTTGAGTTTGGGGTTCGTGGAAATGCGACTTTTGAAATTCTTTTCGAACTTACGGTGACGGCGTATAGGCTTCATACCTATAAGTCATTCATGAAGTCTTCAACGGAGCTAAATTCTTTGATCTTGCCTGACTTTTTTTCCGCATCAAGATCGGCGATCATTTGCTCATAACGAGCATTGGCTTCTGGGCTTAAAACAACAGCCTTGCCGTCAAAGTCGAGCTTTCGACCGTCTGCCTCGGCTTTTGCCCACACGCGGATATAGGCCTGGGCAGAATCAAAACCGAGGCTGCGTGCACGGCGCTCTAGGCCATCGCGAACATCTTGATCAATAGGGATTTGTAACTTGGTATTCATAGTACTTAAATGGTATCAAAATGGTATATAAATGTCAAAAGATAGACAATCTACAACGAAGACAAAGAGACGAACCAATTTGGCCGTCTTCTTATCTGTAAATTATTCCTGGTGCGCGAGTGCGACGTTAGATGGAACCACATTGAGACGTGCATTCTGCTGATGTATCAAAAACTAGAAGCTCTTGGCTTCACTTATCGAGACGGTGAGATTTGGCCGCCCCGAACTACGATGCCACGGCCGCTGAAAAACTTCTTAAATTCGTTAAAGTTCACAGCTGCGTATTCTTGGGTCTCTTTTGAAATACCAGATGGATTGTGTAGATAGAATTCTTGTTTGGGCTTATCGTAACCCACCATAAGCACAAGATGCCCGCCTTTCGTCTTGGGCTTACTGTCTGGATATCGAATCCACGGGCTAACTCCAGCGATCACAAAGTTGCCTTTGCTGAGTTCATGAGTAAGTTCCTGTAAGGTGATACCCTGAACAACTCTCGCTTTCCATCCAAGCTCTTTTTCAACGTACGAAATGTAGGGCTTGTAGTAGAGACCCGCCGAATTTTCTAGTGGCATAACGTATCCACCGTACTCGGTGCATTTTGTGCCGAGCTCAACAAGCGGCACGATCTTGCCGGTGCGGTACGCTAGAATCATCTTTGTGCAGGCCATGCCGCAGGCGCTCCAGCTCCAGTCGTGGTACTCCTTTTTAGTCTTCGCTCCTGACTTCTTCCAATTTGGGTCGTCGTCGGTACTGATTTTCTTCTCAAGAATCGATTTCGCTAGTTCGCGCGATTCCCATTGGCAAAAATATGGCACGTCTTCATAAACAAATCGATCGGGCGCGGGGAGAGGCCGTATAAAATACTTAACTCGTTTAGCGTGATGAAGTAGGTGGTTTTTTATGTTTCTCATCTGCACTCAGAATACCAGATTTAGCCGGAAAGGACTTGAACACGCATCAACAGATTACGATTACAAAAAGAAAAGTTCCAGAAATAGATTCTGGAACTTTTCTATCTGGAATATTTTGAATAATATCCTGGTGCGCGAGAGAGGAGGGTGGCTCAGCAAGCTTCGCCACGCTTCGCCGGATTACCGGTTCGCCCGAACCCGCATATTTTCTGCGTCGGTTCGACTCGTTCGTTACATACCAAAGCAAAACTCCCCTGGTGGGGAGATTTGCTTTGGTGCGCGAGTGCGACGTTAGCTGGAACTAAATTGAGGCTAGTTTTGCGCCCGTCCGTTCATGAGGAATTCATAGGTAGCGTCGCAACGGAGTTTCTGAGCGCTAACCTGTCCCTCAACGAAGGCCGGATCGGTGCGGATATCAATTTGGATGGGGTCGCGATCGGTATATTCAATGAGTAGGCGAGCGGGGTCATAGTTCCAGGTTACTTTCTCAATCGTACAGTACCCGAATGCGGCGATGATATCGTCGTTGCGGGCATTGCGTTGAATATTACTCTGTAGGAAGAAAGCAGCCGAGATGGAGCCGAAAGTTAGGGTTAACCAAAAGAGGCCAAGATAGACATTAAGAATTCTAGGGTGCGTCTTTAGCCACCGCCCCAATAGTATGCTTAGCGCGAGAAAGGTAATGGCGCCAATTAAATATGCTAGTGCAGCTACCACGCTCAGGCCGCTGTCGGTACCCGTGACCGTGATTGTCGTATATATGGTTAATCCGACAAGCACAATTGTAATGGCGGTCAGAAACCAAATATAAACTTTCCAGCTTTGGAGAAACCGCATGATAACCATAGGATTATTCTAGCGCATATAATCAAATTATCCCCGGCGGATTAGGCCTTGGTGCGCGAGAGAGGAGGGCGTCTTGGCATAGCTTCGCCACGCTTCGCGCGATTACGCGCTCGCCCGAACCCGCATATCTTCTGCGTCGGTTCGACTCCACCACTTTTGCCTACCAATGCTACATTAGGTGGAGCCACATTATTCTTTTATAGTTAATATCATAGCCTATGAGATGCATCTGACGAGGTATAATTCGACTATGGATCAGACTGCTCCACCTACTTTATGCGAATCAAAAGCTGAGACGCCGAAGCAAGTCGTAAGCTTAGGCACTATAGCAGACTATCTAGTTAGCTACACACAAAAGTACAGACAAGAATACGCTAGGCTAATCGAGGCACCCCCGAAAGGGGCTGGCTTCCCTGATATCGTTAAATCACCTTATCTTGAGCGCAGCAATGTAGCATTGTATGTGGCACGTGATGGTGCTGTCTTATTGGACGCTTCAGAGCCGGAATACGATTGGTATATAGCGGGTGGACCGGCGTTTATGGTAGATTACCCCGACCTAATTCGCGTGTGCCAGAGAGTATAAAATCCATCTTGCGCTCTGCGGGAATATTGGAAAACCAATTGGGATATATCGATTGGTATTTCCGCCGGAGAAAATTCAAATGGTAATTGGTTAACAGATTTTCCGGCTGCTGTAGACCAATTGTCGGTCTCAGTCCCTGACGGACCACAATTTAAGATCTTGAAGTTAGATGTGCCGTGGAATGAGCTGATTTCTCAACTAACCTTCGGCGCTTACGGCCCAATTCTTGATGTGCATTTGCCCTCTACCTCGAATATCAACTTCTGGCAGCCGATGATCGTAAGAAAGCTGGGTTTTCTTACGGCCGATCGTGAGCATCGGAGATTTTTGCAGTATGCCGAATTTATTCGTCATACTGAGGACGCTGCATGGGATAAAAGGGGTATTTGGGCTCGATCGAAGCTTGACGTTCAAAGAGACCTTGCAAATGCAATTGCAATGTCAGAAAAAGATGGGGCTACGATGTCATTCGGCGAAAATCAACATGATGTACTCATCCAAATTAGGGATCGACTTGCTCGCCTAGAGACAGCCGTAAAGGGGCTTGAGGAGCTGCTACTAAAGGACCCCGGGGACGATGAACGGCTCTACCAGAAGTTTCTTGAAGATAATCCATTACTGATAGATATATATGGCGAGGTAATACCTAGGCCACGGCTTGTATATCCGAGAGATACGTCACCCTTAGGTAAGACATATATTGAGCCCGATTTCATAGTGCGTAGACCAGGGAATCGGTATCGCTTAATTGAAATTGAACGCCCTTCAAAGAAGATGGCCACAAAAGCCGGGCAAGCGCGTGCCGAGACAACGCAAGCTTCATTTCAAATCTCGGAGTTTAAGGATTTTATTAAAGAGCACCACGATGTTATCAAGGATAGATTTCCGGGAATCCATCGGGCGACAACAAGTACTATCATTATCAGTCGAGCTACTGAAGAGAGTTTTGGTGGTAGGTCCAATATAAGAAGGCAGCTCTTGCTTCTCGAGAGCCAACTGGGAGTAGAAGAGCTTCTGACGTATGATGATCTATTATCTCAGGCCAAAGTTGCATTACAACAACTTGCTGGTATCACACCAGATGTTAGCTAGACTGGCCTGAATGATCGTCATGGGTCAAGAATCCACCGGGGAATATTGACGATCTAGGGCCTTCTGGTGGAACAACAGTCAGATTGACTACTCCGTACCTGTAACCCACTAACTAAAGCCGAGTATTTTGGGGTAATTTTCGATAAGGTTCCAACCTACCAAGAAATAGTTGATGGAACCAAAAATACCAGCCTTGTACCCGATATAAATCAGATATTTCAGCTGGCATTCTTGCCAAATAATTCATTGGTGCGCGAGAGAGGAGTGTGTCTCGGCATAGCCTCACCACGCTTCGCATGATTACATGCTCGCCCGAACCAGCTTTTTTATTATTGTGTCGGTTCGACTCGTTCGTTACCTACCAAAGCAAAACTCCCCTGGCGGGGAGGTTTGCTTTGGTGCGCGAAGTGACCTCAATTTGGAACACATTACAACCTCAATTGGTTGCTCTGGATAGTAAGCTAGGAGGATTTGGGCTTCAAATCATTGAAGGGAAGACTACCTATCCTGAAGCATCAAACGAATTTGAGGACTCGGGGTAGGCCCGGCCCCGCGTCAGAATCAACACGGGAGCCGGGGCGGACATGAGGTCAGGCAGCGGCGCCGTTGGTGTATGTCGTCCGGGCGTCGCCCCATCCATCTCCGGAGTACACGCCTTCGAGGGCGCCCATCGCCTGGAGTAGGATCATCGCGACCTTGAGGCGCAGGATAGCCACCTCGTCGTGATGATGATCAGCCAGAACGCTCTCGATGGTCCACACTTGCGTGTAGTCAGCCCAGCGGAGCCAATCTGGCATTGCGCAAAGCACTCGCCCGAGGGCGGCCGGCGCGAGCCGCCCAGCCCGATCGAGTGCGACTTCAGCAGCTTTGCTGTCGCGACCACGATTGGTCGCCAGCTCACAGGGCTCGAAAGCCCAACGCGACTGAATACCGCCGGCGATCTCGAGAAGATGCCGAATATCTGCTTCCTCGCTCATGGAAGTGTCCCTCTCTAGAGCGTTGGCCTGGAACCTGATTTCCTGGGCCGGATTACCACCACTGTGCTTCAGTAGCAATAAGCCGGCCAGGACTCTCATATCAAAATTCAACCTTTACGATTGAATGATGACTATTTTAGCATAAGTAGTACGTTTTGTCAAATATTGTGCTCAAACGAGCGCCTGCAGTGCATCGATTTTCATAGCCCAAAAGAGGAGTCGAACCCATGATTTTGCATAAGCCAAGCCATAATAAGCAAAACGGCCCCAAGATAAAGTATTATCTGGAACCGTTTTGTGGCTTGAGGGAGCCATATAATAACTTGGTGCGCGAGAGAGGAGTGAGGCTAAAGCCTCCTCCCTGCGGTGCTCGCAAAATAGCCGAGCAAGCTCGGCTATTTTGCTGCGCTCCTCGTCTACCGAACCTACGGTTCTCCCCTTTTTCTCCTACCATAGTAAAAACCCGACCTCGTGTCGGGTTTTTACTATGGTGCGCGAGAGAGGAGTCGAACCTCCACACCGTTGCCGGCACTAGAACCTGAATCTAGCGTGTCTACCATTCCACCACTCGCGCAAAGTGGGTTTGTACGACAGTCACAATAGCATAAATATCAGGGTGAGACAAACCGTTGGTTGACTGTCCAACGTTCTACTTGGTAGTAGCGGTCGGCGGGCGTAACTAAGCGCTTGGCGGTCAAGCCAGCGGCGCTGGAGCGTTGCCCGTAAACGTATACTCGTTGATAAAGTACGGCCGCGGGAGCGTCGGCATTCCATTGCCGTAAAAAGGTTTCATATTTACCTTTGCGGATGAGGTCGTCGGACTTGAGCCGGCCGGTTTCGAGTGCCCGGTCAGCTTCGGTCGACTTGTATTGTGATAAGTTGAGGCCGGGATCGGCAACCTGGCTGGAGTGCCAAAATGAATAGACGTCAGGGTCAGAACCGAGATTTATACTAAATAACAACATCTGGAATGATCGCGGGCGAATGTACGATTGTTGGAGCTCATCTCGTCCTAGGAGTATTAAATCGACGCCAATACCGACGGCGGCGAGTTGGCTTTTGATCTGACTAGCGGCAGCTTCGAGTTCGCCACCGGATATGGTAGCTAGTTTGAGTACCAGTGGTTTGTTGTCCTTTTTCCTGATATTGTCGCCAGCCGGTAGACCCCAGCCAACGGCGGCTAATTCAGCAGCAGCACCCTTATCATCAAGCGGAGCAAATTGATACTTGTTGGTGTAACCGATTTGGCCGGGTAGTAATGGCTGCGACAATGCCTGGCCATAGCCTTTGGTGGCTGAATCGACGAGCTGTCCCCGATCCAAGTACCGGCTGATAATTAGGCGGAGGCGCTTGTCCGACAATATCGGATCGGCATTATCAAAGAAAAGAACTGTCTCTTCCGGAAGCGTATAAGTGCCAAGTCGTAGCTGATCGTCTACCAAATAACGACTGTCGAGGCTGGCTGGCATGACTCGACCTGGAGATGTCACTTGGCGAGCAGCAAATGCTTCGAGGGCGGCTTCTGCAGTATCATATAATCGAAACTCAAAGCCATCGAGTTGTGGCTGACCATGGTGGTAATCTTGAAAAGCTTCCAATTCTATCGTATGTGCTGATGGCGCGAATGTCTTCATTTTGAATGGTCCGGTGCCGATGGGTTCTTGGGCAAAGGCCGCTTCGCGCAACGATGTTGGTTCAACCGATTCTAGAATGTGCCGGGGCAATATGCCGACCGTGGTGGAATCGAGAAACGATGTCAGTGGTTGGGGAATTTTGAAGACGACAGTTTGAGAGTCCGGCGTTTCATAGGTGACGCCCTGCCAACTGGAAGCCAAGGGCGAGTGCGAATCGGGATTTTGAATGGCAGTTAAGGTAAATTCAACGTCAGCAGCTGTCAGGTCTTGCCCGTCATGCCATTTAACACCTTCACGGATATGAAATGTATAGGTACGGCCGTCAGCAGATACCTCCCAGTTTGCTAAATCGGGTACAATTTGGCCGAGCGAATTGTAACGTGTCAATCCGCTAAATATCAATCTACTTATGTCCTGAGAAAGTGCGGATTCGGGCAGAATTGGATTAATACCGCGAACAGAACCGACAGCTGCCTCAATATAAACGCCACCAGGATCGGCCACCGCTTGCCGAGCTAAGCGGTTAACAAGCTGGAACTGGCTCACTAGTCCACCAATAGCGATAATAATCAGTAACCACCAGCCAAGCAAAAACCGGCGAATGAGTCCGGCTTGGCGCCATTTGCCCCAGATATATTGTTGTGAATAACCTTGTAAGCCTATAATTACTTGTCTCAGCCAACGACGCCACGATCGCCAGGCGCGCCGGTACCGAAATTGTAAGTAACTAAACATCAGTTAATAAAGCCTAGAATATCAGCTTTTGGCCATGATACTTAGGATAGCTGACAGTACAAAAATAACGCCAAGGATGATAGTCGCATTAAATAATACCGCTTCAGAACCGCGTCGCGACCGGTAAAAGCTGGTCTCGCCACCAAAGGTTGAGCCCAGGCTTTGGCCACGAGTCTGAGCTAAGATAGCTATCATCATGAGAATGGCCGAGGATACGGTGAGGATGTTGAAAAAGTTACGCACGTTTGGGCTCCAATAAATCAGTTAGCAGGTAGTTCACGATCCAGATAATAACGGTCGCGATGACCGCTGTCCAGAAGGATCGTAAGTAAAAGGCCGGATATATCTTAGTCACCAGATAGAGCATGCCGGCATTGATGACCAAAGTAAATAATCCGAGCGTCAGTACGATAGCTGGCAATGAAAGTAGTACGATAACTGGCCGAATGACCGCATTGACCAACGAAAAAATGACGGCTGTGATGGCCAAAACTTGCCATGACGACTGGTAATTGATACTTCCGGTCATGAGCTCAGCGGCAGCCCATAGACCCAAGAAGTTAACCAGTACCCGCAATGTAAATTGCCGTATCATATCGTTCTTGTATTATACCACTTCAGGACCACTCGAGAGCAATTCATAACCGTCAGCCGTGATAAGGATGTCATCTTCGAGCCGGACCCCAATGCCTTCATCGCGTACGTACAAACCAGGCTCACAGGTGACAACCATGCCAGGTTCCAGTTTGGTATAGGCCGAGCCGGTATCGTGCACATCGAGGCCGAGATGGTGGGAAATGTGCGGGTAGTCCGCCAGTGTTGTCGGCAGTCCGAACGCTTTGAGGTCTTCAATTTGGGATGCGCGCATGAGCGCGTCAATTTCAGCAATGGTAGTGCCGGGCCGATGGGCTTTTATACCAATGATTTGAGCCTTTTTGACGATATCGTAAATAGCTTGTTGGCGCTTGGTGAATGTTCCAGAAACTGGTACCGTACGAGAAATGTCGGCGGCGTACAAGCCAAATTCGGCGCCAACGTCGAACAGGATGAGACCGTGACGAGAGGTATGTCCGGTTTTGGCTGGATAGTGGATGTAAGTGCTATTACTGTCGGCTGCTACAATGGGGTCAAATGATAACCGAGCGCCGGCCGATAACATCGAGCCGATGAGTATGCCCTCGAGTTCAAACTCAGATTGATTGGGTTTAAGTGCGGCTACCGCTACTTGAATCGCCTGCTCAGTAATGGCAGCAGCGCGCCGGATGAGATCAATTTCAACTGGTTGTTTGATGAGCCTGAGTTGGTCAAGCGCGGGCAAGACCGATGACAGTGCAATCGTGGGAAATTGCTGGCGCAGGTTTCGGGCGCGCTCATCATCATTGACGCTGACGTTGGGGAAACGGCTCGTTAATCGTGACAGGTAAAAAGGTAGGTCATTGAGTGGCAACACCGAGGCCACACCGCTCATGTCGCTGGCCTGCTCAGGTGCCAGACGGGGCCCTTGCCATTGGCTCGTGTGGTTCGAATCTCCCGATATAAATAATAACTCGCGGGCCTTGGGGTTGGACTGACCTGGAGCCAATATTAGGACTGCTTGAGCTTCAGAGATGCCAGTCAGGTAATAGAAGTTGGAGTCGGGGCGGTATGGGTACTCATAATCACCACGCCTGGTAATGGTGGCGGCAGTATCGATAATAGCGATGGCGTCGTCACCGATGTGCTTGGCAAATGCCTGGCGGTTTTGCGTATGGAATTGGGGCGTCATGGTCGGGTGTCGTTTATGAGTTCTAGTATACGGTCATCATAGAGACTGTAACAGACGGCAGTTCCGAGTCGTCGCGAATCGACTATGCGAGCCCGCTGTAAATATCGTAAATGCCTGGATATCGATGCATACGATGATGACAACTCACTGACTAGTACTCCGACTGACAATTCACCGCCTTCAAGCAATTTAATAATGCGCAATCTGTCGGTGTTACTGACCGCTTTAAAGATCTCGGCAAGTCGATTGAGCTTGCGTTCTTGATCTTCAAATATAAGTTTGTCGAACGGCAATTCAACTTCCCGATTATTGTAGGCGTCAATAATTAACTCGTATGGCGTGGGGACTGTCATAATTTTGCGAAATAAAATTTAGATCTGGTTTCAAAACTTAAATTATCTATTTAACAAAAATAGATAATAACGATTTCGGGACAAGTGTTCAATTATTTTTAGTCTGGCCGAGATATTCAACGACGATTTTGGCCTTAGCCGGTCCAATCACCAAGCCTATCTCTTCGATGCTGGCAATTTTGACACCACGGACTGATCCGAACCGCTTGATGAGCGCTTTGCGGGTGGTGGGCCCGACTCCGGGAATACTATCGAGCAAACTGGTAGTCGCCCGTTTGGCTTGCAGAATACTCTGATAGGTTATGGCAAAACGGTGGGCTTCATCGCGAACCCGCTGGAGTAGTTGCAAAACGTGGCTGGATGGTGCCAACTGGATCATGCGATAGGTTCCGTCAGCTTGGCGCTGGACGACTTCCTCGAGCCGCTTCGCTAAACCAATAGCCGGAATCGGCATGCCACTGGCGGTCAGCACTTCCAAGGCTCCCAGCAAGCTGTGGTTGACCGCCATCGATGAGGATCAAATCAGGTTTCGGCCAATCGGCCAGGTTCTTAGCACTCAGGCGCCGCGTCAGGACTTCTTTGATGTGACCGACATCATTATTCCCAGCCAATCGCATCTTGAATTTGCGATATTCATCCCGATTGGGAAGGCCATCTGAGAACACGACCATGCTGGCGGCATTGCCCGTGCCACCAAGGTGACTGATGTCGTAAGCTTCGATGCGCCGGGGCAAGACATTGAGGCCAAGTAGCTCAGTCAGGCCAGTCAGCGCTTGATCTCGGGTCAGATCGAAGGTTTCGGTATCACCAAAATGATCTGCCGGCCCAAGCCTTTGAGATCTTGAATCTGATCACGCAGATGGGCCGCCGCTTCATAATCCTTTTTGGCGGCCGCCTTGGCCATTTCTTTCTCGAGCTGGCTGATCAATTTGGGTTGCTCACCACGGAAATAGAGCTCGAGCCTTTTATCTGACGCTTGTAGTCACTGGCGGTAATAGCTCCAGCTTCTCGACCAGGACACAACCCGAGATGATATTGGAGGCAACCCCGGGTTGGCCATTGCTCGTGCGTGACGTAGGGGAACACTTTGCGCAAATGCCGCATGGCTCGCCGCACTGGATCGCTGGATGTAAATGGGCCGTAGTAATGAGCCTTGTCGTCCATTGGCCGCCGGACATAGCTAATAACCGGGAATTCATCGGCGGATATCTTGATATAAATAAAGTTTTTGTCGTCTTTGAGGTCGATATTATATTTCGGGCGGTAGCGTTTGACGAATTCAGATTCTAGAAATAACGCTTCGGCTTCCGAGCCAACGGTAATCCACTCGGTATCAGAGATTTCGGCGACGAGCGCTGCGGTTTTGGCATCGCGAATATTGCCGCGAAAATAGCTCATCACCCGGTTCTTCAAAAGGGCGGCTTTTCCGATGTAGATAATTTTGCCCTTATCGTTGCGGTGCAAATAGATACCGGGTTCGGCGGGCAGTTCTTTGAGCTTGGCGCGGAGGCGGTCGGTCATTTTTGGGCTTCGTGGGCAAAAATACGTTTCAAATAGCGACCAGTATGACTATCGGGTTCTTTGGCGACCATTTCGGGCGTGCCCTGAGCTATGACTAAGCCTCCCCCACTGCCACCTTCGGGCCCCATGTCGACGAGCCAGTCTGAGCTCTTGATAACATCGAGGTTGTGTTCAATCACGAGTACCGTATTGCCAGTATCAACTAAGGCATTTAATACACCGAGTAAGCGGTTCACGTCTTCAAAGTGTAAGCCAGTAGTTGGCTCGTCCAAGATGTAGAGCGTGCGTCCAGTGGAGCGGCGGGCGAGCTCAGTGGCGAGCTTGATACGCTGGGCTTCGCCGCCCGAAAAGGTAGTGGCTGATTGACCGAGATGAATATATCCCAGTCCGACATTGAATAATGTTTCAAATTTGCGTCTGATCGACGGGATATTCTCGAAAAACTTCACCGCTTCTTCAACGGTCATATCCAATACATCTGACACCGTTTTGCCTTTGTAGTAAATCTCGAGGGCTTCACGATTGTAGCGTTTGCCTTTGCAGTCTTCACAGGTCACGTATACGTCAGGCAAAAAGTGCATTTCAATCTTGATAATGCCGTCACCTCGGCAGAGCTCACAGCGGCCACCCTTGACGTTAAAGCTAAATCGTCCGGCTTTATATCCCCGGATTTTGGCTTCGGGCACCTGGGCGAATAACTCCCGGATATCAGTAAAGACTCCGGTGTACGTGGCCGGGTTGGAGCGCGGGGTGCGGCCAATGGGGCTCTGGTCGACTGAAATGACTTTATCTAAATTACCCAACCCTTGAATGTCGTCATGCTTGCCCGGTAAATCGCCAGCCCGGTGATAAACGGCACTGAGTTTTTTGGCTAAAATGTCATTGACCAAGCTCGACTTGCCCGATCCCGACACGCCGGTGACACTGACGAGCCGACCGAGGGGAATCTCCACATCAATTCCCTGCAGGTTGTGCTCGCGGGCACCTTTGATGACGATAGACTTACGGTTGCCCGGGCGACGTTTGGCAGGTGTGACAATGCGTTTAGCGCCCGAGAGATACTGGCCGGTCAAAGAGGCCGGGTTGGCCGCTACTTCATCGGGTGTGCCGGATGCGACTACTTCACCACCATGTTCACCGGCGGCTGGACCAATGTCGATGACGTAATTGCTAGCGCGAATAGTGTCTTCATCGTGTTCGACCACAATGACGGTATTACCCAGATCACGTAATCGTTCGAGGGTTGCAATCAAACGGTCGTTGTCGCGTTGGTGCAAACCAATACTGGGCTCATCGAGAATATAAAGGACGCCCATAAGGCTCGAGCCAATTTGAGTAGCTAACCGAATGCGCTGGGCTTCGCCACCAGCCAAGGTATTAGCCGATCGATCAAGCGTCAAATATTCAAGACCGACATCTTGGAGAAAACTCAAGCGAGACTCGATTTCTTTGAGAATCTGGACCGCAATTTGCGCTTGGCGACCTTCGAGTTTGAGTTCGCTAAACAAGCGGTGCGCCTCACCAATGGACAGGCGCGTCAAATCGACAATCGATTTGCCATCGACCGTGACGGCCAATATTTCGGGCTTCAGCCGTTGACCATTGCAGACTGGACATTCCCGCTCCGCCATGTACTTTTCGATTTCTTTGCGGACAAAATCGGAATCGGTATCGTGGTAGCGCCGCTCCATGTTAGGAATGACACCTTCGTAGTTGGTATGGTAGGTGCGGCCACCGGGACCTCGGAGGAAATTGACTGGTCAGGTGCACCATACAAAACAATGCGCAAATCAGACGATTTCATGTCGGCAACGGGTACATCGAGCGAGAAACCATTAGCCTTGGCAACACCGTCGAGTAGTTTGGAGTACCAACTCATGCGGCTCGTCGTTTTAGCCCACGGTCGAATAGCACCTTCGGCCAGGGTTAGGCGGCGGTTCGGAATGACCAATTCGGGATCAACTTCGAGCCGCGATCCCAAGCCAGTACAGTGTGGGCAGGCGCCGTGTGGTGAGTTAAAGGAGAAATTACGAGGAGCAATTTCGGGCAACGAAATTTCCCGGTGCTCCGGACAGGCATAGTGCTCAGAAAAAATGCGCATTTCACCGGTGTCAGCTTGGAGGGCTTTGATAATGCCGTCAGCTAGATTGAGTCCTTGCTCGACGGATTCGGTGAGGCGCTGGCGAATGTCGGAGCTGGTTGCAATCCGGTCAATGACCGCTTCGATAGTATGTTTGCGTTGTTTATCTAGATTGGGAAAATCGGCCAAGTCGTAGACGGTACCATCGACCCGCACTCTGGTATAGCCAGCTTTAGCGAGCTCCGGCGCGATGTGGCGATATTCACCTTTTTTGTCGTCTACAATTGGTGCCAACAGATACATTTTGGTGCCCTCAGGCAATTCTAATATCTGATCAACAATTTGACCGGGCGTCTGCCGGACGACTTCGCGGCCGCAGAGGGGGCAATGCGGGGTGCCGACGCGCGCATACAATAACCGCAAATAATCATAAATTTCGGTGACCGTACCAACGGTTGAACGGGGATTGCGAGACGACGACTTTTGATCGATCGAAATAGCCGGGCTGAGACCATCGATTTGGTCGACATCCGGTTTTTCCATGAGACCTAAGAACTGCCGGGCATAGGCCGATAAGGATTCCACATAGCGGCGCTGACCTTCGGCATAGATGGTATCGAACGCCAATGACGATTTACCCGACCCAGATAGGCCAGTAATGACGACCAACTGATCACGTGGTATCTCCACGTTGATATTTTTCAGATTGTGCTCACGTGCACCCCGGACGACGATTTTATCCGTCATAACAACACCACTTACGGGGTGTAATTGTACCGAAAAACTGCCGAATGGTAAAGACCCTACCGTCGCCCGCATAGCGCGGAAAACGGTAGGGTCTTGCGGGCACCGTAATTAACTGACGGTTCCCGTGGGTGCTTGGGCAAACACAGTAGCGACAATCTGCGCGACAAAATTTGGCCTGGTCACCGTATTATGGTCGCGGGCGCCCCGGACATTGTCGGTGTGTACGATTACGTGTGCAACTTTCTGCCAATGGTGAACAGCTTGGCGATTGCGGACAAGTCCGTCATCGTCTGTGGCACCTTTGATGAAATGGATGGCCGGGACCAACGAATTAGCGCCGATTATTCGCGCGTCAAATTTGGACATCCATTTAGCTTGGGCAGCTGCGCCTGGAAACGGATACCACGTCGTCATATGATACAAACGTTTCAGGGCATCAGGATCGATACCGGGGTCTGGTGTAATCGGCCGCACAGCGGTCAATTTCATGATTGCAGCTTTCAGTGCTGTGGCAATCGGTCCATGCCCAAGTTTACCCATGAGGGCGAAACCCCAGCGAGGGATCATGACATCCTCAGGACAGGCAGGAGCACTGTCAAATATGGGTGGTAATGGTAAGCCGTACGGATTAGCTATACACTCAGCTCGATAATGGCGCATGAGCTCGAACCAGATCTCGCCACCCATAGAACCGCCAACCGCGGTCCAAGCTGTCGGTTGGTGTAGTTTGAGTTGACGGATCAACTCCTGGTAAATATCACGCAGGTAAAAGCCTCGGTGAGGATAATCAAATGCCACCACAGTCGCAATCTGATTAATTTGACCTTCGGCAAGGATCTGGCCAACTGCTCGTCCATCTTGACCCCATCCGGGCAAAACAAAGACAATTCTTGAATTGTCTATACCAGGGAATACATGGGTGACTACGCTTGTTCGATACGAAGCCAGCTGACCCCAGACGATATCAGCTGTAAACAGCACTAATACTGCCAGACATATCCTGGTCAGGGGGTGCGACATTTCTGATCACCTCAGATTCGCTCTATATCATGTGATGGTAAAGGACGTCGAACATCTTATTATAGTACAGTTTTACTCAGATTGCGATGCCGGCTCGCAGCCTGGCGCCACGCTTGCAGTCGCCACCAAAATTTGGCCGGCGACTCACCCAGAAATGCCCGGCGCGAGACGCCAACTTTGAGACTTGGCT
This sequence comes from bacterium, assembly GCA_016699105.1. Classification (GTDB taxonomy): domain Bacteria; phylum Patescibacteriota; class Saccharimonadia; order UBA4664; family UBA4664. Next base: position 1,130,255 of record CP064960.1, read on the forward strand.
CATATACGACTAGGCCGTATCGATTGACATGAATACTCAGATCCACATCTTCATGAACAGATTGACTGTCGGTGCAGGTTTCAGACTTAACCTTTTGCCAAGCCGCCGCTGTGATAACCATATTCGAGCCATAAAGCGGCTGATGACCCAAAAACAACCGGGATATACCGAAAAAGCCAAAGGCAATTACAACGTGTCCCACCAACCGACCAAGCCACCGAGGCAAACCATAGGCATAAGCCGGGCCACTGAGCGCGTAGATTTCGCCTGCGTGCTTATCACCTAACCGATGCACGGTGGCAACCCAATCTGGCGGCAAAACAGTATCGGCATCGATGCGACCGATCAGATCACTGCGGGCGGCATTAAAGCCCTTATCCCGGGCCGGGGCGATGCCGCGTTTGGGTTCTTGCAGTAGCTTGACGAACGGATACGATTGGGCGATGGCATCAGTAGCATCTTGCGAATGGTTATCGACCACAAATACTTCATCGACCGGCAATGTTTGAGCCGCAATCGAATCGAGAGCAGCACGTAAGACTGATTCTTCGTTGTAGGCCGGTATCACGATCGACAATGTGCGTTTTGGTGGGGCCATCTTGCGTTAATGATACAATAAACCGTATCATGTCACACGTTTTAATACCCGACGTCGTCGATGTCCAGGGCAAGCCGGTATTCTTTGTGCAATCTGGTAGTCGCGACAGCCTCGATGTTGTCCTCGTACTGCACGGTTTTATGTCTGATTACCGCAGTATGCAAATGGTGGCCGAAAAGCTATCGGTGCCGGCCGGAACCGCGATTTTACTACCAGATTTGCCCGGCTTTGGCTCGTCTGAACCATTTCAGACCAATGGCGCCAGTCTGAATCATTATATCGATTGGGTGGAGTTATTTTTGACTGCAGCCGCGCCATCTGCCCAACGGGTAACTATTATTGGATATTCTTTTGGCTCATATATTGCTATCAATTACGCCGCCAGACAACCAGCACTATTGTCGAATCTCATTTTGATCACACCCGTCATCCGGGTAGCTCGGCCGGTGCGAATGTTTACCACAATTTTGACAACTTATCAGATTATTCAATGGCGGCAGCCCATGCTTTGTATAAGTGGCGGCCCAATTTTGACCTGACATCACTGTATCTAACCCGTAGTCTTCATCCCGAAAAAGTCATCAAATTGCTGCGACACCGCCGGCAAGAATTGCACGACTTGCGGCCAGAAGTTGTGCTCGAATTGTCACGGGAATTGTTGCAAATTGATTTGCTGGAATCGGCACCACACATCACCATTCCAGTTTTTATCATGGCCGCCAAATATGATACGGTAGCCGTCAAAAGTGCCACCGAGAAGTTTGTGGCAGCTTTGGGCGAGCGCGGAACTTTGCATTACCTCCCGAAAGCAGGCCATTTAGTGCCGTTTGAAGGTCCCGATCAGATTAATCAAATTTTAGACGAAAAATACTGGCCTCAGAACGTAGCCTTGTCACCTCCTGAGAGTGTCAGTTAACGGCTTAAAATTGACGCGTAGAGCTTAGTGGCCTGAGCCGTCATGGCGCTTTGTCGAAAATTATAATCTTTACCCAAGACAACTCGCTGACGCTTGTGTTGAATTAGGTCCTGATAAGCGACGGTTTTAGCGTGGCACTTAAATCAGCAATTGTGTCGCTTTTTACCGCCCAAAAATGTTCTGGCGGAAAATCATCGGCAATGTTTGGATCGCAAATAATCGCGGGCGTTCCGAGCGACATGGCTTCGAAAACCGTCATGCCCTGGGTCTCGAATCCAATTGAAGTTTGGACATACACGTCAGCCGATGCTAAACCATTGAGGACTTCATTATGGCTGAGTTTGCCATGGAAGGTCACCCGACTACTTAGTCCATGCTTCTGTACATATGACTCAGCTTCAGCCCGCATTGCGCCATCGCCAAATATCTCAAATTGTGCAGGCACATGTGACATGTCGATGGCCTGCATAAACTCGACTAATCTCTTCTCACGACTCATCCGCCCAAGCCACACAAACGATGGGGTTTTGAAGGACGACGTTGAATATGGTCCAAGCTATCATCATCAATACCGTTTGACATCACCGTCACGTGCTTGGCAACGCCAAGTTTTCTAAATGTTTTGCGAAATGGCGACTTGGTGCCAATACTAATTGAGCCCATTGCGCCAAATGTCTAGTGAGCGCCCAGGGGTCCGTCCAGCTACCCAAATGCGGTCCACCTAGTAATCGATTGGTAAGATATGAAAAATAAAGAGTAAGTATTTTCATGCCCAAAGTACCGACCACTTGGCGCATGCCGATCTCGACATTGGTATGGCAGGTCATAACCACAGGCAATTGTTGCGCCTTAGCAAAATATAGCCCACTAATAGCCCCCCAGTAATCGGCTTGTACGTGCACAATATCGACTGGCGGAAATGACTTCAATGATTCGGCAAGCCAGCGCAGACGGCGCTTGGTCGGGATATAGGCTCGATACTCGCTACCAATGCTAAAAGAGGGGATATTTATTTCACTAGTGGAAACCTGATTTTTTCGTGACGCTGGTTGACAAATTGTGACGATATGTCCTAATTTTTCAAGATATTTTTTTTGGAGTACTACTGACGTCTGGACACCACCAAGTGATGATACTGGTTGGTCGATAAATATTGCGATATGCATAATACATTTCATTATATGCTTGAAACCATGTTTTGCCGATGCTAGTGATATAATTGTGCTCATGCGAATACTCATTGCGTCCGATCTGCACTGGCCGACTATTAATGGCATCGCCACGTTTGGACGAAATTTAGCGACCGAACTGGCTGAGCGCGGTCATGAAGTTATGGTGGTAGCGCCGTCCCAAACTGGCCGTAAAACAGAAGAAACTGATGGCCTCTATACCATTAGCCGGACAGCATCGTTGATATTTCCGTTCTATCAAAATCTGCGAGTTTCGGTGTCGCCGCAACGAGAAATGAAGCACATTGTGCAGCAGTTTCAACCGGACATCATACACGTACAAACGCCCTTGGGTGTCGGTGTGGCGGCAGTTAACGTAGCCAAAAAACTGCACATTCCCCTGGTGGCTACGAACCACGCCATGAGCGAGAATTTGATTGAGAATCTACGGTTGCTGGCGCCGTTTGCTAAGCCCATCGACCGCCTGTTGCGTGAGTATGGTTCCCGGTTTTATGCCAATGCCGACTATATGACCTTCCCGACTACCGCTGCTATTGCCATGCAACGACCAGAGTCGTTTACAACTCCACACAAGGCTATATCTAATGGTATCGACTTGCGTCGTTTCCAGCCGGGGGTACCAGATGCCGCTATCGCTCAACGATATGGTATCGATCTCAAGCGGCCGGTAGTAATGTACCTCGGTCGGATTGATGCCGAAAAACAAGTAAGCACCTTGATCAAAGCAGCTGCACTTGTACCTAAGCACTTCCGACTCCAACTGTTGATTGTTGGTTTTGGTAATGATTTAGAAAATTTGAAGAAACTAGCGCTGGAGTTAAAACTAGCCGACGATGTAGTATTTACCGGTCGGATAGCCGAAGACGATAAGCCGGCCATTTTGCGCTTGGCGAGCATTTTCGTCATGACGTCGCCAGCAGAATTACAAAGTATTGCTATGTTGGAAGCTATGGCAACGGGCCTACCAGTAGTGGCAGTCAATGCCGGGGCTTTGTACGAACTATGTCACGATAGTAAAAACGGTTTCCTCTACAAATTGGGCCAACCCAATGAGCTGGCGTCCCATATCGAGACTTTGTTGAATGACAAAGAACTCATGACAAAATTTGGTTCGATGAGCCAGGAATTAGCCAGTCACCATGATTTAGGCGAGACAATCGGCCAGTTTGAAGCATTATATGAAACGGTGCTCAAACAGCGTCGAGAAATCGCTTAATGTGAGTGGCGGCTTCGGCTGGTCTTTCATAATGAATCAGATGTCCAACACCTTTGAGTGTTACGAGTTGTGATAGTTCTAATCGACCAGTGAGTCGCTGTTGCCCAGACAGCGGTGCAATGTTGTCGTTGTCACCGGCCAAAATCAAAACTGGCATAGTCAGTTTATCGGCTACAGGTACCACGCCGTGTTTGAGTGAAGACGACATGAGCTGCGCAAATTGGCGCGGATGGGCGAATTGATTCATATATCGGCGGTGGTACTGATGGATAATGCGCCGCAACGGTTGACGATGCGTCGTGACCATGAGACGGCTAATCACTGTTGTGGGCCAGGGATGGCGCAATAGCGTATCGCCGAGGCGCTGAGGCATGGCATGTGCGGCCAGCCAGACACTAGCGCGTACTGGTGCCAGCTTGACCTGATCCAGGTTGGTTGCGGCTTCAGCAATGGGGTTGATAAAAATCACGCGCTGAGCCACAGTAGGGTCGCACTGCAACGCCTGAGCTACCACTTGGCTGCCCATAGAGTGACCTAACAAGATAATGTTCTCGAGACTGAGTGTCTGCACAAATGTCTGCAACCAGTGACCGTAAGCGTCGATAGTGTGATTATCGGTAGCTAGTGGTTCAGAGCGGCCAAAACCCGGTAAATCGGGAATGATAAGGCGGTATTCCGGCAAGAATCCAGCAATATCATTCAATCCATGATGGGTGCCTCTGAAGCCGTGGATACAGACGATGACGTGCCCCTCAGCTGGCCCAGCAGTCCAGTAATGCGTGCGTCGACCGAGAACTTCGACCGTGTGATGGGTCATTGTTTGAAAGCGGCAAGTTCAGTGTAGGTGAAACACTGGCGGCCTGAGTCGTGATATTCTGGATTGGGTGTAGTGCCATATTGGATGACACCTCGACCTGGTGACTGTTTCGACTTGAAGGTAGCGCAGAGCTCATATTGGGCTTTGTTACCCGCCGTTTCAGTCTTGGTTAAGACATGATATTCCAGGGTAGCAGCGCGGGCGCCGAGTTCGGATGTACTGTATATAACTTGGCTCAAATTATCGGGCAATTCGTTTTTATTGAGATAATAGTAGTCAACCTCGTTGGCAATATTTCGGATATCGTCAGCTAGGAGTTGATCGGCCACTGGACCACGGCGCAGTAGGTACAAACTGGTAGCGGCAATTACCGAAACCACAAATGTGATGACAAAAAAGACGTAATAACGTTTCATATATTAGTCCTCGATTTTACGGTGGTCGTCCACCCAGTAATAGCCAAAAATGAGACCTGAGACACCAACGGTGACCAACGCATGGAGCGTTTCACTTAAGTAGCTGGCATTGCCTACGAGCGGCATATTGCCCACATTCATGAGCTGGTAAATCCAATAGGCTGTCCGGCCCAGGGCAATGACAAATGTAATGATGAGTGTGAGTTGAACAGCAGCTTTGCGGCTCGGGTCAGTCCGGATGACCGGTTCCCCTATTTCGCGTTTCTTGAGCCGCAAGAACATAAATATGAATATAGGCAAGCTTACGAGCATAGCCGAAGTTGCAAACGTCGCAATACCCTCATAGAACGAGTCGGAATTGCCAACGAGCGTATCGATAAGACTGTGCATGACAGAAGCCAATGACATGGCCGCTACCCATAAACTGATAAAGGTAATGAGATATTCAAGGCCGGCGGTTGAGCGGTAGCTAACGACTTTGACGACACCGGGCTTGTCGGCGGTCAATGCAGCGGATCTGGACTGGTACGCATGTTCCGGTTGGTTTGGCGGGGGCGGAGGCGGCAACAAGCCGTCATCTTCAGCGAGGGCAGCTTGGGCTGTGGTTTCGTCCCAACCGGCCTCAACCAAGTTTTTAATAATTTGTTCGTCGGTCCGGCCTTTGCGGCGGGCCAAATCTATATAGTGGCTAAGTGATGCTTTCATGCGTCAATTGTGCGCTTTCGATGCGTCTTAGTGCAAGAGACTGACCGACCGGGCTAGTATCAATGCCAAGGTAAATACCGAGACGAGCGCCTGCAAGCCCATCAACAATTTGGCTTGATGGGTAACTGGCCGGGCGTCAGCAGGCGCAAAGTTGATAGCATTGGTAACTGACAAATAGATATAGTCGACGAGACCTGGTTGCCACCGAGGAAAATCTGTCGGTTGGTCATATTGAGTGAATTGAAAATCTTTGGTGTGTCGGCTGAGCCGATGTCCGCTTAGTCCGGGGCTATCTATTTCCCAATACCACAGGGCAAAAACGAAGATATTGGTGGCAAAAATTGTGATGGCGGCGGTGATTAATTCGGCGCCACTCAAGGTTGCTTGGCCCATAATGAGTAGTCGACTGATGAGGACAAAGGCCAAGACATTGGCCGCCGAGATAAAACCAAGTAATCCCAAAACTGCGCGCCGGGGCCATTTCTGCTGCCGTTGGGCATGATCTGGAGCGGACAGTGTGATCGCGACCAGTAACAAGGCTTCGATTACGAGAATGCTGTTGTGGAGCGTCACCATGAAGCTGGGAAGTAAATCACTGGATAGCACTTGCATGACAATAGCAGCGCCTAAAACGAGCTGGGCGAGTAGTCGGTCATGGGTGGGGGTTTGGGTGGTTTTCACTAAGCACTTGTACCGGAATCAGTAATTTCAGTTATTACCTGATAATGACTTGGCTGGTTTGGAGTCGACTCAGTCAACCTCAGGGTAAAAGTCAACCCGGGAATTTGGGTATCATAAGCTTCGACCGCACCGGCTGCATGTTTTGCGCCCACTCTTTGAGTAGCGCCAATTATCTCTAATAACGTATCAGTGGCTTGTTTATACACGGTTGCATCGGGGTCAGTAATAGCAATATCTACAAGAGTCGAATCGTACCCAGGATTCTGCAGGAGCGACCCCAGTCCAACGAGCACTTGATTGAGTTTGGTGGCATATTCTGATTCATGTGACGAAGTATCTAATTTTGGTGCAGTTGGCGCTGTTAGAACATGTGATTTTGAATCAAGTAATTGCAAATATTTATCAAGCTGAGGAGTTTGCTCTGCTCCTCCAGGGAGTGTGTTGGCGATTAAATTTCTGGCATCGATAATTTTGCGGCTTAAATCATCCCAGTCTTCAATAAGTTCACCATGTTCAAATTGATCAAGTTGCTCGACAGGGCCAGTATCTGAGCGCGATACGCTTTCAACATCAATTGGATGAGACGGAGCTGGTCGTCCAACTTGGTACGGTTTGCGAGGTGCAGGTATTTCACCCATATGTATCATGCCATTACTGTTTAATTGGTTTTAAGTATAACGGCACTGGTCTCGATGGTACAACTATACATGTTATGCTTAGAGGTAATTATGAAGCGGGCGCGTTCTTCCCAGTGGCAAAAGTTCCAACCGATTGCGGTGATGCTGGCTGTGGCTTTATTGGGCGGTATGATGGCTTTATGGACGCGCGCGGCCGGGTCTCTGGCGGCGTTTGAAGTTGAATCTGGTACCAAAAGTGGCACGGTGTCGACGGCGGCAGTGACCGGCGCAAGTGGCGGAAATGTCGTGCGATTTGGGAGCGCCAGTGATGATTTGCCAGCCAGTGTGAAATCGCAAGGCAATTACACTTTGCGCTGGAGTGATGATTTCGAAGGTTCGTCAGTGGATACCTCGAAATGGAACGTGCTCAACAACAGCAATTACGGCTCAGGCAATAATGAAGACCAGTGCTACAAGGCTGCCAATTCAACGGTTGCAGGCGGTATCTTAAGTTTGACTGCCAAACGCGAAACCGTCTCAGGCTGTGGCACCAATCCGCAAGGTGGATCAAATTATTATTGGACATCTGGTGCGTTGACGACACGAGCTATGGGTGGGTCTCTCACCTATGCTTTCACCGAGGGCTATGCCCAGGTTCGCATGAAAGCCCCGCGCGGCAATCCCTATTGGCCGGCGTTTTGGCTCGTCAGTACCGGCGAGTCGGGTCAACCGAGCTGGCCAGACTACGGCGAATTTGATGTCGTAGAATTGTATGGCGGCCATCCTGATTCAACCTATGGCACTTTGCATTACTCGTCGAGTGGACATGTCCAAACGTGGCCGAACCAGTACAACGTGGCTACCAAAAGCCCTAATTCGAACCAAGGCCAAGTAGTGCCACCACTGGTCACTGGAGCTACCAACGATTGGCATACCTATGGGTTGTTGTGGACGTTTAATCGATTGACCTGGTATGTGGACGGTGTGCCATTCCAATACTTTGACGGTACCAATAACACCATGTATACAGTAAGTGCTGGTGGTGTGGCTACTTCGATGAAGACTACCGGCGCACCATCGACAAACTTTTGGGCATTGCGGCATGCCATTATTTTGAATCTGGCCTTTGGCGGCGATGGACCGAGCTATCACGGTTACACCGGATCAGATTCGAGTAGCGGGTATAACAATGGTAATTTAACGGCCGACCAGCCCGGCGTCATGCAAGTTGACTACGTTAGGGTTTGGCAAAAGTAACTATCTGCGACTTAAATCTGCTATGCGACGCTCGGCGTCATCCGCGCGGGCGTTAGCATCGTCGGCGGCCGATTGGGCTTCCTCGGCTTCAGTGCGGGCAGCGTCGACTTCGGCTTGAGCATCGGTAATTTGCTGGCGGACATTTTCGGCTTCTTCGCGTAATTGAGCAGCCTGATCTTCAGCTGCCCGGGCTTCATCGTCTAAATCATCAGCCTTGGCCATTTCGAATCCTCCGGTAAGTGGAAATTAATCTTAACGTACCCTGGGTGAATCGGCCATGTGCAATCCTACAAGTAATTTAGGTGGCTTGGCGGCATTAACGGCCGCGAGCAGCTTTGCGAGGAACTTTGTTGGTAGTCTCTTTGATCTCGGAGATTTGGTCACGCAGCAAAGCGGCTTTTTCGAACTGGAGGTTGCCGGCTGCAAGCTCCATTTGCTCGGTTAATTCTTTTACCATGCGCGCCCGGTCTTCTTTGGGAATATCGGCGGGATTGAATTCACGGACATCGGCCGTTTCAGCTTCCACTTCGGCGCGCATGCGCTCACCCATGGCCTTTTTGATACCTTCGGGCGTGATGCCATATTCGACATTGTAAGCTTCTTGGATCTGGCGCCGCGCTTGGGTAGTGTCGATGGCATAGGTCATGGAATCGGTCATTTTGTCGGCGTACATGATGACACGGCCTTCCACGTGTCGGGCAGCTCGCCCAATGGTCTGCACGAGGGCCGCTTTGCCCCGCAAGAAGCCTTCTTTGTCGGCATCAAGTATGGCTACGAGTGAGACTTCGGGTAGATCCAATCCTTCGCGGAGTAGATTGATACCGACGACAACGTCATAGACACCCGCTCGTAGGTCCTGGAGAATGTCGATGCGGTCAAGGGTTTGGACTTCCGAGTGTAAGTATTGCACCAAAATACCGGCTTCCTTCAGGTATTCAGTGAGGTCTTCGGCCATGCGTTTGGTCAGTGTTGTCACGAGCACGCGTTGATGTTTGGCAACGGTGGCTTTGATTTCAGCTACCAAATCATCTATCTGATGTTCAATTGGCTTGACCTGGATTATGGGATCAAGCAAACCAGTTGGGCGGATGACTTGTTCGACAATTTGGGACGAGTGCGACAGTTCATAATCGCTGGGCGTGGCCGATACATAGACGAGTTGATTGACGTGACGATCGAATTCGGCGAATTTGAGAGGCCGGTTATCTAAGGCACTCGGTAATCTGAAACCATAGTCCACCAGTGTTTCCTTACGAGCGCGGTCGCCATTATACATGCCCCGGATTTGCGGAATAGTGATATGGGACTCGTCCACAAACATCATGAAATCATCTGGGAAGTAGTCGAGTAATGTCGCTGGTTGCTCACCCGCTTCGCGTTCACCCAAATAGCGGGAATAATTCTCGATACCTTGCACCATACCGGTTTCGGCCAGCATTTCCATATCGTATTTAGTGCGCTGTTCGAGGCGTTGAGCTTCGAGCAGCTTACCTTCACCTTTAAACTGAATGAGCCGGTTTGTTAATTCTTCGCCAATCTTTTGGACGGCCACTTGGAGCTTTTCTTGAGGGGTTACATGATGCTTAGCCGGAAAAATCTTCAAGGATTGGCGGTCGGAAAGCATTTCACCGGTCAGTGGGTCGATTTGGCGGATGCGTTCGAGTTCGTCACCGAAGAATTCCAGCCGGAAAGCTGTTTCGTCACCAATGGGAAAAATATCGACCACGTCACCGCGAACTCGGAAATTGCCGCGGGCAAAATCGATGTCGTTGCGCTGATATTGGATGTCGGTGAGCTGGCGTAGGAGTTTGTCGCGCAATCGGCGCTCCCCGACGGCTAGATCGACGGTCATGGCCGTATAATCACTGACATTACCAAGACCGTAAATACAGCTAACTGAAGCCACGATTAGGACATCACGGCGAGTTAGAAGACTCATGGTAGCTGCGTGGCGTAGGCGGTCAATTTCATCGTTGATAGAGGAATCTTTTTCGATGAAAGTATCTGAGCGCGGGATATAGGCTTCGGGTTGGTAGTAATCGTAATAACTAACAAAATATTGGACGGCGTTTTCGGGGAAAAATTGCCGGAATTCGGTATAGAGCTGGGCGGCTAGGGTTTTGTTGTGCGACAACACCAAGGTCGGGCGCTGGAGCTCTTGTACGATATTGGCCATGGTAAACGTCTTACCAGAGCCAGTCACACCCAGGAGGGTTTGTTCACGATCACCTGCTTTAATGCCCGCAATGAGCTTGGCGATAGCTTGGGGCTGGTCACCAGAGGGTTGGTACGAACTGGCAAGCTTAAATAATTGGCTGGATTCGGACATGACTGCATTGTACAGGAGGGTATCGCGTCTGAGCTAGGTCTTTAGTACTTGAGACTTTCGACTATCGAAATAATGTCTTTGATGTCAGTGGAATCTTTATATTGGTCAAGCGGTTTGGGTGATAATACGCGCTGACCGTTGGACTCGGCTGAAGTAATGGCAATATAGATTGGCCGCATTTTGGAGGTAGTCGTCGGGTCGGCAATGTTTTTACCCGTCACTAAGCCCATGAACTCATTTTTTATGTCGGTAATTGCAATGGTTTTGACAAGATTTGATTTGTCAGTGTCAATGAAATTTACATACGCTTGACGACCGAGCATGGTGATTGACTGTTCAAGAAGAACCTTACAATCTTGGCAACCACCACCAAGTTGACTTGCTCCAGTCAAAATTTCTAGTTGAGTACCAGCCGGACTTTTGAAAACGAGCTTATCACTAGGCCCAACACCTGTATTGTCGGCCGCAATGGCTGAGTTTTGGAGTGACCAACTAGTCGGATACGAACCTGAAAATTTCTCATATTTAGTGGTAAATGATGTACGAGTTGCTGGTGATGGTGACGACGAAACTGCCGAAGATGAAGCCGCAGGAGTAGCTGAACTAGTCGGCTGACTTGATTTGCGTTTGTCTTGGGCATTGGAATAGGCAAAATACACTCCAGTACCCAACAATACAAGTGCAATTACAGTGATTATTATTGTGCTTGCGTCGCCGCGTTGATTCATATTCGCCATGTTGTTCACCTTTTATCCTTGACTAAATTATAACACCTCAGCTTCACGTATATATAAGTTTTTCCATGGCAACAACCATGAATCGTTTCTATTTGCTCATTCGATTTTGAATCTATGTGTGCGATATGCCATGGGCAGCATCATTGCGTAGACAGAGTTCATGTCGCAAGAGCGCATCGTCGGCCACCTCGCTGGGATTGGGAGCTTTTTCGAAGATGAACTTCTCGACTTCACCAGCCGACTGAATCATGACATCGCCATAATTGAATAAGGTTTGCAGAATGCCTTTTTTGTGTCCCGAAACATCTTCAACGTTGCGGAAGTTGAGCTGAGAAACCCGGCGGCCAAAAAGCCCGACCTGGTGGACATATATTAAATGTACGTTAGTGAATATAAGGACATTGTGACGATACGTATAATAGGACACCAACAGAATGGTGACTGCCAGTAATGATGTAATGAGCATGAGAGACAGCAATATTGAGGGCGGAAAAGGTATGGTCTCAGGAAAATTACCCATAGCATAGCCGATAAGAAGTGAGAACATTTCTAAACCGATGGCGCCAAAGATGGCTGGCAATAGCGCAAAGGGATGCTGATAGACCAGGCGACGGACAGTTTCGCCGGCATCGAGAGATACACCTATTGGGAATGGTAGTTCAAGCGGAGTTGTACTGTCGTGGGGAGCGTTGAGGGGAGTTGCCGTGGGTACCATAATGTTTTGATTATGCGCGTCCAGTGATTCGACGTCTAGTTTAACCGACTGTCCCGATACCCGAGACTGCTAGTACGAGGATTACAATCGCTAGTCCGGCTAACTGACCAGCTGCAAAGAGTTTGTAATGATTTTGGTGCCAACGGTGCAGTCCTTTGTACCAGACGGTGATATGGGTGGCTAGATAGACCAGGAAGAGTAGTAATAATATTCCGAGCGTGACAAGTGTTCCCCAATTGAGTGACTTGATGAGGGCTAAGGGCGCAAAGAGACTCTTGTTGGCCGAAACTGGCGCTGCATCAGCCGTTTGGAGCTCAGATGGCGGTTTCACAGTCGGAGTGGGGCTGACTTGAGCGATAATTGGGGTGGGACTGGGGGGGGTTGCCGTGGGTGTAGGAGTAGGTACTGGCGTGGGCGTGGCACTACTGCGCGCTGGTGCAGGTGTGGCGGTGCGAACGGCAACCTTGGGAGTAGCGGTTGGCTTGGGCGTGACGGTCGGCGCAGGATTGGCTGCCGTGGCGCCATAGTGAGCAACCACCAGTGTTGTTTGACCACCTACAAGGGTACCATTTTGGACTGCAAATCCGATTTGGGTGTAATTGGCATTCAAGATATTGGCTTTATGGCCAGCCGAATTCATCCAGCCTTGCACGGTACCGGCAGACGTATCAAAATCTTTGGCTAAGTTTTCACCAGCATAGGTATAAGGGTAATTGGCTTGAGTAAACCAATGCCATGGCTGTAAACCACTGGGAGATACGTGCGCCCAATAATTTTCGGCAAACATATTGGCGGCTTTGAGGCTGGCGGATTGGTTGAGCCGGGTATCAAGAGTGAGTGCTGGCAGTCCGACAGCGGTACGTTCGGCATTGGTGCGAGTGAGTAAATCATTGGCGTTGATACTGGTGGCATAACCAAGCACCGCGCCTGAACCCAGTAATAAGTTAGCAGAAACCTGCACCACCAGCACCAGGGCGGCTACCGCGGCTAAGCCATGACGCCGGATAAGATGAGGACGGTGATCATTGTGAGCGTGCGGCACCAACCAATGTCGGGAATGGTGCAATATTTTGTGATGCAACCGCATCTTTGATGTTGTTTGTTTTTTGGACATATATATTTCATTGTACACCAAAAAACCGGCTGCCAAGGGCAAACCGGTTGATTGGATTATTTTAGGGGGAAAATGTTACTTTTTGAGATTGAATCGTTGGCGGACGTAGGCACCAATGGTGCCAGTCATAGCCGTCAGTCCGACGAAAGCCATGAAGCCTTCAGGACCGGTGGCAGGCAACGTCTCGCCGGCACCGGTGTCGTCACCGAGTACGGTGGGAGTGGTGGTAGGGCTTGGTGTCACCGAAGGCGTAACCTTGGGTGTAGGCGTCACTTTGGGTGTAGGTGTGGGCGTAGGGCTGACACAACTACCAGTGCGGCCAAAGATTTTGCCACCGATGTATTGGCCACTATCACCATCAAGTGTCTTGATTTCGTCGATTACCGGTGGGTAATAGAAATCTAGTTGGGTGTTTTGGCATTCAGCTGGTACACCGACATTAATTTTCTTGGTGACATTTTTCTGATTGCCAGGGAATACAAAGGTAGTACTGGCGTACATTTTTTGGGGTAATGCAGTTTGGTTAAACTTATTGCCATCATAGGTGTCAGGCAAAGTAAAACTTTCGAGCACCAAAGTGGTATCAGCACACAGGGGAGCACCGTTCTTGGTAGAAATAGTGCCGGTTCCGCGAGTGAAACCAACATCGTAGCTGGTTTTGAGGTCACCATCTAAACAAGCTTGTGTCGAACCAGCTTGAACAGGCATGGGGGTAAAAACTACAGCGGCGCTCAACAGCAGACCGACAGCAGTCAAAGATGCATTTAATTTAATCATGATTTATAATCTCCTCCTCAGAAATTGAGTGATGTTTTTATATTATCATAGCTTTAGCATTTTGTCAATAGCTATATCTGGATAATAAACGAAATACCCCTTGTTTCGCTGAAATCTGTCGCTGGCGGCAACAAATTGTGAGCAAAACAAGGGGTGGGCGTACAGATTTGACTGGTGATGTTGTCGATTGTGACACATCAATCCCCTTTCCCATAAAGGTGGCGACCAGTCGGTACGGGCGGGGCATTACCTGGCTGGCAATGCAATATCATCCAGCGCGGCGGGCGCGAGCATTGCGGCGTTTGAGCGCCCGGCGTTCATCTTCACTGTGACCACCCCAAACGCCGGCGTCGTCGCCTTTATCCAATGCTTGACGTAAGCAGATGTCAATCACTTCGCAGCGGCGACAGACTTCTTTGGCTTCTTCGATCTGAAGCAAGGCCGGACCGGTGTTTCCGATGGGGAAGAACAGCTCGGGATCCTCATCGAGGCAGGCGGCGCGGTTTCGCCAATCCATGGTATTCACCTCCTTTCATTGAGGTGGATGGGTACGCTCACCTAGGGGTGAGTTAAACCTATTATGACACAAATGTTGCTTTATCGGCAATCGTGAGTGACGGTGGAGATCTTAAAACTAACAGGCTCGATCAGTTTGGGGGTTTGGATAATGAGGTAACGGTTGCTCGGCCGTGAGATGACTGGACACATTGGCCCTGGAGTTTGCTCGACAAAGCTGATACTCGAACCGGTTTGGCTCGTTAAAACGGCTGTTGATCGCAAAGAGTAACCATCAGTTGCTTGGTTACCTTGGACAAAAGCGACCACATCATGGTCACTAAAATCGACCGGAATCAGCGGTGGTTGAGTGTTGGTGCCGGCATGAACTTTCTGCCAAAACGATTGCCAATCGTTGGAGTTGGTTAATAGAAATTGCCCACGGTCAAAATTGGTGGCTAAATCGCCATCGACTAGAATCTGAAAGCATTGGTAGTGAAGGCCGGTCCATTTGCTGCCATATTTTGGACGGGACCGGTGTAGTTTTGGTTGCCGGGTCCTCGACAAACAGGCGGCTCCGTATCAGTAACTACATAACCGGCAGCCGTACAGGAAGCGTAGTCAGTCACAGTGTCAGAGTGGCCAGGTTTAGTGTCCATAAGATAACAAGCACAATTATTGCCATCGATGCGACAACAATTAAGTGGCGCTGTACCATAGTGACTACAACTCGACTGTCAGATCAGGAAGCCGCCGTGATCGTACTTCGATGAGCTGGAGCAACCTTTCAACAAGCAGCGTCGGGCTATGATCAAAAATTAGTCCAGCCCGACTGCGCTTGGCGGCTTTGAGGACATCTTCGACCTCTTCGGTCATGCCACCGAGCCCAAAAGCACACCAATGGGCTTGCGTTCCTCGATGGCAATCGTCAATTCGTTGAGGGTTCCGATGCGGCCGCCGACCATGACGACGGCGTCACTTGATCGGATGAGTAGTAAATTGCGGCGGTATGTTCGAACCCAGTAAACAAGACTGTATCAAATGGGTCTAAAGGCAGGCGATATTTTTGACATGTGCTAGCCGACTGGCAGCAGGCGAGAAGCCAGATTGAGGTTATATTGGTACCACCGGCAACTTTGGCAGCCAAAGCCCCATAATACGGTAGCCCCCGGGTAGCACCAGTTGTCACAATGTGTCCCCGGCGGACAATTTCACGGGCAGCTGCCATACATAGGTCTTTGCCGGTTTCAATTGACGCACCGCGCGCTGCACCTGATATACAGATTTGATAGCGCAGATCGTGCGCTTTGCTGGCAGAAATTTTGGTCATGTCCGGACCAATCGCTCGGGTGCGATCACAGAATTGTTGAGCTTTTCGAGTAGTTGCTCTTCGAGAACTTTTTCACCGAGATAGCGGGCAAATACTTCATTCCACAAGGCTTCGCGGAAATGATAAAGATAGCGGTCGGCGTACTCAATACCGTTGGAATATCCAAGGCTAAGATCCATGAGATTGAAGGTTACAGGTTCGTGGGCGGGACCTTTGGCGACGGCCACATAATCCATTTCGTGCCAAAATTCGAGTTCGGGAGCCAGCTTGTACAAGACACTTTCAGCCCGCCGCCAGTGCAAGTCTTCCGGTTGCAGATGAGGCTCGAAGATTTCCGGATGTGTTTCGGTGGTCAATTTACCGAAATAACGCTGAATCACGCGCCAATGGATATGTAGCGAGTCGGTTATTTTAACGTGAGCCGGGTCGGCAATGAGCGTGTCCGAGATGATGGCGCCAAAGTTTTGCTTGGTTTGCATGAGCTTGAAAAAGCTCGAGTATAATCTGATCTCGTTATAATAATGCAGCAGTAACGGTAGCACTTTGAGTGTAATGCCGCGCATAGTTTCGGCTTTCATGGGCATAATAGCGATGGCGCCCATTTCTTTGGAGTGGGTAATGTTGTGCCGCTTCTTCTCGATGAAATGCTCAGCGATATCACCCCATTTGGCAACCGCAAAGGGCACTACTTTGATACGCCGCGACTCAAAGTCCGATGGTTTGAGGTCCAAATATTGACGGTCGAAATTGTTGAGCCAATCAGCACTTTCAGCAAACCGTAACGCCAGAAACAGTTCATAAATATCTTCTTCATCGAGTAAACGGCTCACTAAATGGTGTCCCAGTCGGTCCATGATTGCGGTCGGTGGATTGGCGCGTAAGAGATCGCGGGCTTTGGTTTCTTTGAGAAACCAACCGTCTTTGGGCACCGGTGCGGCAGCGGCCGCATCGGCAATCAGTGGTATCATTTCGGAGACGCTATCAGTATTGTGGCCACCGATGGCTTTGGCGATATGAGTATCATTGATAGCTACTTGCTTGAGGAGGGCAGTGTAGAGTTCTGGCCCGGTGGCGGTGGCGGCCAGTCCCATATTTTTTGTAGCCATGGCGGCTTTTTCGGCAATTTCAGCAGCCAGCTTAACGTCAACCCCTTTTTGGTGCGAAATTAATTCGAGCTGATGGAGTGCATGGTCGAATAATGGTTCTTTGGCTTGGAGAAATCGGCCGATGGTACTCATAGTTTGGTCACCTTTACTTTCATTCGCTTAACTCGAGGGGTTTTGAGGATACCGGCTTTGGCGCCGACTTGCGCTACCACACTGGTGGCGTTGGCACTTCCCAGCGACAATGCGTCTTCGATACTCAATCCTTTGGCAAGGGCCGCTACCAGCCCAGAACCAAAAGCATCGCCGGCACCGGTGCGGTCAACTGCCCGGACTTTAGCGTACATGCCAGCCTGATAGAGCTTGCCGGCTACGGCGGCATACGAACCAAGCGGACCATTGGTGCCCACGACGTATGGACATACACCATGAGCTTTGGACACAGTCTCGGATAAATTGGTCCCGCCAAATATTTGACCCAGTTCTTGGGCGTTACATTTGAGAACGGTGATTAGAGGTAATAGGGCGCGCAATTTTTTCATTTGCGCTAGTTCACCGTTACCAGGATCGATGGCAACTTGGATGCCGTGATTGTTGGCGTGACGCAGGAGTTTAGCAAGCAAGTCCATATTGCCAGCCAGGGAGCTGATGTAGAACCAGTCGGCCGCCAGTGTTCGGATAGCAATGTCTTTGGCTTTGAGTTCGTGACTAGCACCGCGGTGCGACAAAATCGTACGTTCGCCATTGGCGGCAACCATAATAACGGAATAGCCGGTATTTTTCTTGGGGTCCTTGACCAATCGCTCAAGGCCAACCCCTTCCTTGGTGAGCGTCCGGATAACCTCAGTACCAGCCGGGTCGTGTCCGATTTTGCCCACAAATGCCGCCTCAAAACCTTGACGCGCAAACGTCACGGCAGCATTGGTGGCGCCACCACCCGTATCAAAAACGATCTGGTCGACGTCGATTTTGGCGCCGAGAGGAAACTGCTCGACATAGTCACGTGTCCGCACATCCCGACGTCCGTGCAGGGATTTACCCATTAAAAAGACATCTTGGGTGGCCGCCCCAAAGGTAATGATCTTGACTGGAATTTGACTCATACTGGTTATGATAATAACAATTCCACCAACAAATGGGTAGTCAGATAGGTCTTAAATTGGAGTATTTGACTTTTAATTGGTGTGATATTCTGATATATTATAGATATCGATGACATCCCGGTCATTGAGCACCAATACATTTGAGGAGAGAGCTCGTGGATCTGGTCAGTGACAATTTTGGGCCACCACGTGATGGTGACCTGGCATGCGAATTTCTGACTGCTCGAACGAGCTATGTTGAAGAGGCTCTGATGACGATTTTGCCGGCGCTATTTGAGCCGACAGACGTTCGCATCACAGTCGAGATTCGAAGCATGTCAAGTGATTGCATTACGGTTGGAGTGAACCCACGTTCACATCCCGTTGTCATGCACGCACTGAGCGGTTTTGTTCTGCCGACATGCTGGCAAAATGTTGAACTGTCACAGACGGAAACCCGCCGTCGTGGCCGTCATGCCCGGCAGCCAGTACTATCATGATCAACCGATCACCACAGCGCGTGCTTGTTGTCATGACGAGCGCACTCACAA
This sequence comes from bacterium, assembly GCA_016699105.1. Classification (GTDB taxonomy): domain Bacteria; phylum Patescibacteriota; class Saccharimonadia; order UBA4664; family UBA4664. The sequence continues at coordinate 1,148,901 of CP064960.1, forward strand.
GCTGGCTGGCAACAGTCGAACGCGCAAGCGTTGATCTGGTGTACCATATCTGGTACGGCCACCCGCGATCGTAAGATCGCCTCTCCCCCCTTCTCCCCGCAGGAACCTATTGCGTCACTTCGTGTGACCAAAGTTCCTGCGGGGAGGCGAACTTTATTGCAATTTATAACTCTATATTATATAATAACCCTAGTTCATTGCTCTTACACAACATGGAGGGAGTGGTCAACGTGACCGCTCGATTGGTTCGCTACACGTTCCTCGTCATTGTTGCTGTGACCGCTCTCGCTTTGAGCGGGTGCAGCCCGGATGCTATTCCGGTCACGGTTGCATCCGCTGGCGAAGTCCAAGGCGCGATGGTGGCTGCGCCTAGCGCGACCGTCACGTCGGTCGTCCAGCCAACACCAACTGCGGCGCCGTCAAAGGCGGTCGTGGCTCGTCCGAGTCCATCCAAGACAATCACCAAACCGGTGCCGAATACGAAGCAATCGGTGTGGTGTGCACCCATCGGCGTGAGCCAGTCTGGGCCGAAACCGCAGGTTGTTGCTCTGTCGAGCGGAACCATGCCAGGTTATTTCGGCACGGTGACCAACAGCGGCTACAAGGTCAAGTTCGAACGTTTCGACAATGACCTGGTGACAGGTTCGGTTTCGGCCTCAAACGCGACTATCATCATGGTCTACCGGGCAGCCGGCAGCGGCAAGTGTACCCTAGCCAGTGGTAAGTCCACATCATCTGGGAACGCCACGAGTTACTCTACTCGGTTGCACCAAGGTGATCATGACGTCGTCGTGTACGTGACAAAGTCGATGGCAACTCAGGTTGCTACGGAGACCTGTCCATCACCCAAGGTGGTAGTGCGCTCAAACACATTCGTGTACAACACGATCACCAAACGGTTCGATGTCAAGGGTACCAATTTCGATGGGCTCGCCAAACCCAAACTGATGCCAGCTGGCACCAGTACCAAGGTGAGTATAGCCGCACCAACAGGCATGCTCGTCACGACACACGTGATTTATTTGAAAAACGGCAAGTGCGAGGACGCGTATAATTTCGGGCCCTCAGTGACCATCAAGGCGCCATCATCTGCCATCCGCTATGTCTGGGGGACTGCCGAATTTGGAGAATAGCTACTATCACGCCACCATCACTCCCCTCTTAAAACCCCTATACCCATCGTAGTGGCCTGACGATGGGTATAGGCCTCCTAATATTTATAACTTGTTTAATTAAAGGCTTCTTGGTCGATTGAGTTATGTTCAGCGACATGGCCGTGCTTGGTGGTTTTGCCAGCTGAGCCAAAGCTATCGATTTTTGATTCCACCACGGCCTGAACGGCTGCTATCACTTCAGGCATGAGCTTGACGATGGCATATTCGGTGGGGTTGGCGGCTAGGACTTTTTCGAGAGTCATTCGGTAAGCTTTGCGCATATCGGAATTGATGTTCACTTTGCTTATGCCCCGGGTGACGGCTCCCTCGAATTGCTCAGCTGGGGTACCGGAACCGCCATGTAGACTGAAATGGGCAGCAGCCGGTGCCGCTGCGACGATTTCTTCAAGTAACTCGAGATCGAGTTGTTTGGGTACTGGATAGGTACCATGCAAGTTGCCAATAGCAACCGCGTAGGTATCAATGCCGGTTTCGGTAATGAATGCCTTGGCTTCGCTGGGCACCGTGAACGTCTGGCGGATGGTGTCGTAATCGATGGCATCGGTATGAACATTGGAGCTCCCACCAAAATAATGCGGTTCACTCTCGACCAGCGCGCCGGTGGTCTTGGCATACTCAACTACTTCTTTGGTGGCGGCAATGATTTCGGCGAGTGAGGCATCCTTCTTGGCCTGCGAAAAATCGATATGAATAAATTCAAAGCCTGCGTCAATGCCCGCTTTGGCAGCGGCGACACTGGGGGCATGATCGAGGTTCAAATAGGCTTCGACGCCATATTCGGTACGATAGTTGTCGACGAGGCAACGGGCATTGGTAAGCCCGATCGCATCTACTTCACCGGCCGACAATTGTACCAATACCGGACTCTGCTTGGCGGCAGCAGCACGCATGATGGCAATTAGCGTTTCTTGATTGTCGATATTAAACGCGCCCAAGGCAAAATGTTCTCCTCGGGTACGCTGATATAACGCGCGGGCTGCGGCGATGTGATGGAGTTTAGACATAAGCGAATTATACCATTTATTTACGGGCGAACAGGGCACCGGCTACGTAAGACATTCCGAAGAGCGCCATGATAGCAGATTGATACATTGGGCCGCCTAATTGGTCCATTCCGAGGCGAAATGCCTGAGACACGATAGCCATCACGGCCACACAGACCAAGGTTTGTAACCAAGCAGCTACGCGTAATCGACTGCGGTCAGAATCGATACCAACGGATTTGAGTGCCACCATGGTTAAAACAAAAATGGCGCTAAAGGCAGCAGCGGCTACGACCATACTGATGAGATATTCGAAGGCAAAATAGTTTTGGCTCAGATCCATAACCGCAGGATGCAACATCCAGATCATTTGACTAATAAACATGCCTGGAATTAAAACTGCTAAAATACCGGCGATGAACAACACAAGAAATAATAGATCGGTGCGCGACGCAAGCGGTGTGACAAACAATCTTGATGCTTTTTTAGCAATTCGAGCACGGGCCATGGGCTTACCCATCCTTTCGTTTCATTAATTCTAAGACGTTTTTAACGATATGAGGGGCTGTAAGACCGAAGTGTTCCATGAGCTCTGCTGGTGTACCAGATTCACCGAAGCGATCATTGATACCCATACGACTGACAGGCACCGGGCAGTGATCGGCTAAAGCTTCGGTGACAGCACCACCCAAGCCACCGGCAACTTGGGCTTCTTCGGCGGTCAAAACAGCTCCGGTGCGGCGGGCGCTGGCACAAATCGTAATAGTATCCAAGGGCTTGATCACCGCTACCGATATCACTTCGGCCTCAATCTTGTGCTTGAGGGCTAAGGTTTCGGCAGCTATCAAAGCGTGATAGACCATGGTACCGGTAGCAACGATAGTGATATCTTGACCACTGCGGTAAACCTGAGCTTTAGCCAAAGCTGAAAGGCGTTTCGGATGTGGTGATAATTGGCGTTTTTCCCGGGCTAACCTGATGTAGGCGGGACCCGGATGGGCGGCTAAAGCCTGAACGGCTTTTTTCGGCCTGGAGCGAGTCGATGGGAGCGACTACAGTCATGTGAGGTAAGACCCGCATGAGGGCAATATCTTCGAGCATTTGATGAGTGGCGCCATCAGGTCCGACCGAGATTCCAGCGTGAGAACCGACGATTTTGACACTGGCTTCGTTGAGACAGATGGTGGTGCGTATTTGTTCCCAATTGCGGCCAGGCGAAAAAGCAGCATAGCTAGATACAAAGGGTATTTTGCCAACGCTGGCCATGCCTGATGCCACCGTGACTAAGTTTTGTTCGGCAATGCCAACTTCAACAAATCGTTCCGGATAAGCCTTGGCAAAAGCATCCATCTTGGTAGACTCGGTGAGGTCGGCGCACAGAGCGACGATATCTTTGTTGCGATGGGCAGCTTCCAGCAATCCGCGGCCAAAGCCGGCGCGAATGGGCTCTTGTTTGATATCTGGTTTAAGGATATCTGGGTTGAGATGCAGAGAATAATCAATCATGAGTGTTTAACTTTGTAAATTGTAAAATAAGCCACAATCATTGAGCACATTGTGCAAATCAGGGGAATGCCATAGCAGTCAAATTATCTGAAATAGTCGGGCTAGAATTGCCGAATCGAATGGCAATCGGCGCGATAAGCGTAAATAATCCAGATATAACTGTCACAATCACCGCCAATACCGCGGCTACTTTCCAGATACCCGTGCCAGGAGCTGGAGGTTGCTCACTGGTACGACCGTTCGTTGCGTTACCAACGAAGCCAACACCGATGCCAATTAAACTAGCAACAATCTTGATACTACTAAATATGGTTAGCGTCTGGCCCATAGTATCCAGAAAAACCAAGATGGAAACAACAATTAATACAAAAAAACCAAACCGCTTTAATTGCGTAGGCGAATACTTATTCATGTTCACTCTAATCCGTCCACTCAATGTGCGCAAATCATGAAGTGCGACTCGCGCTTGGTCGGCGCGCGGCGGAGCTCCAGGTACATCGGCAGCCCCTGGTGGCATACCATGCCAGTGAAAGTCGTATTCCATATAATCGACACCCTTTCCGGCTATGGTATGAGCGATAATCACTACCGGGCGCTCGACAATAGCGCGAGCAAGATCGCAGGCAGATATAAAAGCGTCAAAATTATGGCCGTCAACCTCGATGACATGCCAGCCAAAGGCAGCCCACTTGGCAGCAAGGTCGTCTAACGGCATGACGAGTTCTGTTGGCCCATCGATTTGAATATTGTTGCGATCGACTATGACGGTCAGATTGACAATTTTTTGGCGGCCGCAAACATCGCGGCTTCCCAGATGTTACCCTCGTCGAGTTCGCCGTCGCCAGTGATGCAATAGACGCGTTGACGACCACCGTCCATGCGCAAAGCTAGGGCGGCACCGGCTGCCTGACTCAACCCTTCGCCCAATGGCCCACTGGTTGATTCAAGACCCGGTAATTTGGTGCGCTCAGGATGACCTTGTAACCTGGAACCAAATTGCCGCAATGTTTGCAATTCTTTCCGCGGGAAATAGCCGGCTTCAGCCATAGTGGCATAGAGCACTGGTGCGGTATGACCATTCGATAAGAACAGGCGATCACGATCTACCCAATTTGGTTCCTTAGGTCGATAATTTAAGATATGGAAATACAGGGCTGTGAAGATGTCAGCCAGTCCCAACGGCCCGGCACTATGGCCGGAACCGGCGGTTGTAAGCATATTGATGATATCCTCCCTGATGCTGGCAGCTGTTTTAGCTAGCTGGGCATAATCAGGACGGCTCGTTGCAGGCATATGTAGAGCATAACTGGTTTAGAGCTAGGGTGCAATTTTACTGGTTAGAGCTGTGGGCCGACTTCAGCCAGTCCTTGGCCAATAGTAACAATACCTAAGCCTGACGCTTTGACTTTTGCCATGGCGGCGTCGAAATCAGTAGGTTTCGTAGCATAGGTAGGGTCAACAGGATCTGGGGTGTTGGTGATTTGGTGGTAGACCAAAATCAGCCATGTTTTATTGGCTTTGGCCTGATTGATCCAAGCTTGTATTTCCGCTTGCGTCGTCAAGTTTGTAATGTTTTGCACTTTGAGGGCACGATTATTGTAAGCGTCTTTGCTATTGTAGCCAGTTTCAACGCTGCGTTGTGATTGGTAATAGTTGGCAGCCACTGTTTGGGTCGCCGCCGTATATTCCCCGTATGGATAGGCAAAGTTGGGTACACTTTTGCCAATAAGATTTTGGAGTGTAGTTTGACTATTGGCCAATTCAGCAGTTAGTTGATTGGCAGATAGTGTCGGCATATGGGGATGCGTAACCGTATGTGATCCAATTTCGTGTCCAGCTGTTGCGAGGGCACGCACTTGAGTGCCGGTCATGTAATCCGGTTGATTCGTAAGTGATCCGGACAAAATATAGAAGGTGACAGGCATGGCGTATTTTTGCAAGATGGGTAAGCCATTTGTGTATTGATCGGTCCAGCCATCATCGAGCGTAACAGTCACCAGCCCACGACTAAACCCGGTCGGTGTATACAGACCGAAACTATGATCATCGGTAGTGAGTGTGCCGTTGGCAGCTAACAAATGATATACCGTCACTTGTTTGGCACCGGCGGGAACAGTAAACGGCATCTTGACTTGCGCCCAGGATGTTGAGGCTGGCACGGCACCGAGATACAAGTATTGTATGGTACCATTGGTCATCGTAACAGCGGCATCAACCTCAGTTGTGACTGTAGATTTATACCAATCGGTAAATTGATAGGTAGCACCGGCGGTGACGTTTTGCGGAGCAAAGGCCCAGTTGGCATTGCCACTATTATAATTGGCGATTGTTACTTTGGCGCTGCGGCTACCACTATGTCCGGTGGTAAAGTATTGAAAACTGGCCGTATTGGTTCCCCAAGATGAAGTAGACCAGTTAGCGGGAGTAGTGCCGCTCGCAGTTTCAAATCCTGGATTTGCCACTAAGTTTGTAGGGTTGGGTGTAGGAGTGGGAGTTTGAGTTGGGGTTGGGGTAGGAGTAACAGTCGGAACTACGGTCGGAGTTGGCGTGACGCTTGGAGTCGCAGTTGGTGTTGGCGTCACTGTTGGAGTTGGGGTTGAGCCGGTAGTAGTGCCAAAGCTGTAGTTATCGGTTTTGAGCGTGCCATTGGCAGCAATAACGTGGTAAATGGTGAGTTTGGAGGCATTAGCCGGCGAGGTAAAGGTGTAGGTGGCCTGCTTCCACGTTGTACTGGCGGCTGGTGTGCCCAGCCAGGTGTAGGTGGTTGCCCCAGTCGTTGAAGTCCAGACGGCATCGATTTCTGTAGCCACGCCAGACTGATACCAGTTTGAAAACGTATATTGCGTGTTCGGAGTCACAGTAATTGGAGTGAAGTACCATTTGGCATCACCATTGGAATAACCTGATACGGTCGCACTAAGACAAGCAGTCCCGTTTTGGCAGCCGGTAGTCAGGTAAGACAAGGAAGCAGTATTCGTGCCCCAACCACCCTTGCTCCAGCCAGTGGGTGCGCCACTCGTGCTTTGCTCCATTGATGGATTGTTGATTAAGTTCGGACCAGCAGCTTGAGCGGTAAATGAATTTATACCAGCTACAGCAATGACGAGCATTGCCATCAGCCGAAGAACGTTCGTGCGTTTAAAAATTGTCATACCAGTCCTTTTTATGGTGTAGATAATCCAGCTTAGCTGATAACGAGCCAGCTATCAAGTGATTGAGCTATAAATTCGAGGTTATTAATTGGGGCGGACACATAAAGTATGTGTCCGCCCCGGGCATTGTTACGACGATCGTTAGTACTCGACGCGCCAGATCATTGTGGGCGCACCAGAGGTCACACTCTCGGCGAGCTGTTGCTTTTCGTCGGGAGCCGGTAACCAAACTTCATGTTTGAGACCAGCTTCGTCGGTGTAGCTGAAACGATGTTCACCGTCGATGGTTTCGAGCTTGGTCCAGTTTGGTTGTGCGCTACCAGTGATGATCTTGGCGCTACCGCCAGTCCGTTTGCCAGCGGCATCAACCTTCCAGTCGTAGCCATAGCTGGGTATGGCCAGCGCCAACTTTGACTCATCGTCGGTCGCAACATGCTCCCAGATGCTGGCAACCCAAGTAGTTGGCGAAATTGCACCAGGATCACTCGTCTGCCAATGATGGTTGTAAGCCATCAGTATTACCTGATTGGCGTGCTGGCGGAGACCGGTATAGTCCATGATGAATGGCGGGACATAGGTAGTCGATACCTGGTCCTGCTCGCGGACGAGCGCTGCCACTCTCAGAATTCGATCTTGCATATGCATAGCTTGAGTGAGTTTGGCGACCAGATCGGTATAACCTTGCGTGATGTAATCGACTTGCTGATCGAAAGGTGCCTGCCGTTGTTCGGCGGTTAAGTACCGACTGTACAGACGCGAGATTTCCTGACTAGTAGTCGGTAACGCAAATTCGTAGTCGAGGGTCAGACCATGAGCTTGCGGCTGATGCGACATAAACTCAGCAATGCGAGTGACATGCTCATTTCGAGCTGCACCCGACATCAAGAGTTTTGCCATGGCGATGCGCGTAGCTTCCTCGTGTCCGTCGCTCAGTGTGACTAAACGCCATTGACACGGGTATTCATCGGCTTGGCGGGCCAGTGCCGTTTTGAGTCGCGGATTGAACTGCTCTTTGATTTGATTCTCACCAGTCCACGTCAGCCAAGCGAAATCGACAAGATCTGCCACCGGCAGTGGTCCATTATTGGTCGACCAGTTTACTACCCAAACACCGTGTGCCTCGAGCAATCTCGGCTGAGCTTTGCACTGTGGAGGACGCGGTGCCGGCGGCGTGCGCGGCAAATTGGCAGTCTTGAGCGCGACGATGGGCTGCTTCATGATGCGCTCGACGGTACTTGGCTTGGATGTCTTATACTGGGGTTTGATTAGCGACCAGTTCCAGATCAAAGCTACAATGACTGCAACTACGAGCACGACAGATATGGAAATCCAGCGAGTTCGGCTGGTCATCTGTAATCCTTCCGTCAAAGTGGTAGGGGTGGAGGTGACTAGGGATTCATGAATACAGCTTGACGAGGAACGTGTCCCCAGCCAACGAGCCGACCACTCAAGGCGGCAAATAGCGACCGGTAGGTCACAATTACCTGCAGGGGGTCATTGATGAGCCGATGAAAAACTGCCCAGAGCGGGTTCCATGACCATTCACGCACGTTATACATGGCGACAAAAGCTGTGACCACGCGAACGGATGTGAACAGCGCATAATATCCCAGAGTAATTTCCCATCGCCCCTGCCACAAGGCTCCAAAAATTAAGAGCCAGATGAACGGAGCCAGCAACGGCATGAGCGCATTGATGAGACTGTAGCCCATAATGAAAGCTTGGCTGAAATTCTTAAACAGGTGCCGAAGCACCTCGCGGTGCTTATAAATCACCTGCAGAATACCAAAATACCAACGAAACTGCTGCTTCACAAGCGCACGAGGAGTTTCGGGGTAGCGGGTATCAGCAACAGCATGTGGAGCATTGGCAATCTGGTAACCGGCACGCTGCAACCGCCAACCGGCATCTGCATCTTCAGCCATAGTGTCGGTGGCAAAGCCTCCGAGCTTGCGCATGGCGGCGGTGTCGCATGCTGAACATGCCCCAGACAAGACCATGACAACGCCGGCCATAGACTGAGCCATACGGGCTACCGCCATGCCGACAGTGTAGTCTTCCTGCTGCCAGCGAGTGATGAGCTTGGCAAACCAGCCATTACCGAGATTCTGGACTGCCACTCGACCCGAAACGGCACCTACCCTGGGATTGGCCATCGGCCGCACCAAGACCGGAATTGTTTCGGCACGAACGAGTGTGTCAGCGTCAATAAAAACAGTTTTCTCGCCGCGCACAATAGACGGGTTCAACAGGGCAAAATTGAGAGCTGCGCTTTTACCACCGTTGGGTCGGTGAAAGGCGCGGATCTTGATTGGGCCCATTTTGATTGCCGCTGCATAACTATCGAGAACTTTCCTGGTACCATCTGTCGAGCCATCATTTACAACAACGACTTCGACTGCGAATGGATATGAATACGCCAGAATCGAATCGAGCGTATGACCAATGAGATCTTCTTCGTTGTAGGCGGCAATCAGAACTGTTACCAACTTGGGCCACGGTGACCAACCGTCAAGGCTATGCCACCACTGGTTTTCTTCGTTGAAATTGTGACGTCGCCACAGCGTGCGGCTCGCATAGATGGATGCGGAACCAATAATGAGCGACACAGCTAAACCATAGCCAATGGACATCATCAGACCTGTCTGCGTCCACAAGGAAAAAGCAGTCTGAAAACCGACGGCCCAACTGGCGATGCGATCCACACCGTTGGCGTAGCAGCTGTGACTGAAACCGGGTGCAAAATCTGGTCGACTGTGACAAATGTGTAACCGGCGGCTTTCGCTCGCGCGATGATGTCACGTGTCAGTTTGACCGTATTTGCTCGATCGCCACCAGAGTCGTGCATGACAATCATAGCCGGTTGACCGTCGAGACGAAGATCACCTGGCGATGCAGTCTGACCGTATTCCGTGTAATCATGAGTATCATACGTAAAACTGATTTGCGGCGTGCCTAGCTGTTGGGCGAGGGCAATACCCGCCACACTACGGATACTTGAGAGTCAACGTCTTCACCAGTGTAGGGCAGGCGAAATGCCGTAGTCTTTCCGCCCTGATTGGCAATTACGCGCGTAGCACTGATGAGCTGTTGGCGAACGAAATCGGGCTTCAATGTCGAAACGTCTGAAACGTCGGCGTGGCTCATCGTGTGATTTCCCACACTGTGATTCTTAATCATGCGTTGGAAAACTGACGGTTGTGCTTGGACGTTTTCACCGACGACAAAGAATGTACCCTTGACGTTATTGCGCTCTAGCTCGTCCATAATCTGATTCGACCACACCGGGTGAGGCCCATCATCATAGGTGAGAGCAATGGTTTTTGGAGCCATCGTCAGATGACGGTCTACCGCATAGCGACAACCTTGTGTTGCATGCTTTTCTAACGTGGTAAGCTCGCGGACAGGAAACTTGGTGAAAGGATCAGTGGCAATGCCATTAGCGCCGATCTCCAAGACTCTACGAGCGATTCCATTTGGAACTCCAATTACCGGCGGAACTTCACAGGCCCAGTATTCCTGGGCAACCTGTGCTGGGTAGTCGGCGGCCGCATTATGCTCAGGTAAATATGACGGGGTGGCCATAGCTCGCCAGGCGGTGAGCAATAGTACGACTACAATTGCGACAATACCTAAAATAGCGGCGAAGGGTGTGATCCGAAATCGTTCAGTACCAAAGACCTGGGAGTCTTTCATGCGGAGCATCCTCTCGGAGCAGAGATGTCGGAGAACTAACCGGGATTTGTAACCCCGGTCAAATTAGTACTTTAAACTAATTACACGTGTTGGTCAAATAATCAACTTAAGCCTTCAGCAATAGCTTCCATGGCCACAAACGCAATTTCGGGATCTTTGGCATCATGAATAAAACTACCCACATCCAAGACATCGGCACCGGCTTCGATGGCCAAGCTGGCAGTAGTTTGGTTGAGTCCCCCATCGACGGCAATTTCGAGATTGGGGTTGATGGCACGGGCTTGGGCAATTTTTTCGAGACAATCGGCGCGGAATTCGCCGCCATTGTGTCCCAGTTGACCAGTAAAAACAACCAGATGGTTGATATCTTGGAGCACAGAAGCAGCTTGATCAATGGTGGTTTCGGTATTTATAGCGAGCCCCACTTTGATATCAACGCGACGCAAATCTTTGAAAAATTCAGCCCGGGCACAGGGCGCTTCAAAATGAACAATCACGAGTTGAGGCATAAGGGCGCAAATATTCTCGAAGTGACCTTCAGGGTGGTTCATCATGAGGTGTAAATCGAATGGTACGCCATCAATGTCGTATACCTGGCTTAAGCCGACGGTGCGGACATCAGTGAAAACGCCATCACCGACGTCAATGTGCAGGCGTTTAGCTAGGCCTTTGACATTGCCAATGCGCCGGGCATAGTCGGCAGGGTCTGTGGCGTTGATGGTGGGTGCGAGAATAGGCATTTATTTAACCTCGTAAAATCATTTGTTTAGTATCAAAAGCATTAAATGTATAAATTCATAAACGTAATAACATATGACTACAGCAGCTAAAATGACTAGTATTATGCGCATTTCTCGGGAGAAGTTTGGTTTAGCTGTGTAGCGCTGACCAGTCCGCGTTTTGACAAATTTCTGTAAAAATAATATTCCGTCATAAACTAATATGATATTGACATATGCAGCCAAAAACCACATTGGCGGATTGGCCATAAGTAAAAGCGTAAATACGACGCAGCCATCCGAATCTTTGCAGGTTGTCATCATGAAAAATAGATAGCCAATAACGAGCAATCCGATCGCCGCAACAATATTTGCGATGACTAAGGCTATTTTCTTCAACTATTTGCCGTCAATGAGTTTAGCCATACAGCTGCTCCAATTCATCAAGGCGCCGTTGGTATTTGGGATCCGATTTGAAATGAGTCTCGATGAACGTATCCAATATGGAAACAGCATCTTCATCTGAGATAAAACGCGAGGGCAGCACCAATACATTGGCATTGTCGTCGGCGCGGGCACTAGTGGCGGTTTCTTCGGACCAAGCGAGGGCTGCCCGCACACCATTGACTCGATTGGCTGCCATACTCATTCCCTGCCCTGATCCGCAAATCAGTAATCCCAGATCATCATCTTCTCCACCCAAAATACGGCTAGCGACGGCATAAGCGAAGCGAGGGTAATCGTCATCGGCGTCGAGGTTTTGGGCGCCACAGTCTAGTACATTATGGCCCTGGTGAACCAGATGTTCACTGAGCATGGTCTTGAGCCGGAAACCTGCATGGTCAGCACCGAGATAGATGGTCATTCTGAAATTGTTTTCCCGACATTCATAACCATCTCGACTAAGCGGTTGGAGTAGCCCCACTCATTGTCATACCAAGCGACGACTTTGAGTAAGTTGCCACCAACTACGTTGGTGAGTGACAAATCGACGATTGAGCTATGAGGGTTGCCAATGAAATCGCTTGATACCAGCGGCTCGGAAGTGACGTCTAAAATACCAAGGAGTTTTTCGGATTTGGCAGCGGTTTTGATGGCCTCATTAACTTCTTCAATAGTGACATCTTTGCTGGTAACGAACGTGAAATCTGATAGTGATACTACCGGGGTAGGGACACGGATACTCAAGCCGTCAAACTTGTCTTTGAGGGCCGGAAAAGCTTTGGCGGCAGCGGTAGCGGCGCCAGTGGTGGTAGGCACAATATTTTCAGCGGCATTGCGGCCTTCACGGAGATCTTTAGCGGGAGCATCTTGCAAAGCTTGGCTGGCAGTGTAGGAATGGACGGTAGTCATCATGGCTTTTTCGATGCCGAAGTTTTCCTGAATAACGACAGCTACCGGCGTAATACAGTTGGTGGTACAGGAGGCATTTGAGACTACTGTGTCGGTGGCGGCTAGATCGTTTTCATTGACTCCAATCACAAAGGTGCCAGCACCCTCGCCTTTGGCGGGGCCAGATATAACGACGCGCTTGGCGCCAGCTTTGAGGTGCAAGCCAGCGTCTTCGGCTTTGGTAAAACGGCCGGTGGATTCAATGACGATATCAACGCCTAGGTCGCCCCAGGGCAAAGCGGCCGGGTCTTTTTCGGCGGTTACTTTGACGGGCTTGCCACCGATGATGATGTGGTCGGCATCAAATGTCACAGTCTCATGGTAGGTGCCATAGTTAGAGGCGTGCTTAAGTAAATATGCCAGTGTCTCGGTACTTGTGAGGTCATTGATAGCAACTACCTCGAGCTCGGGATGGCTACGGGCTATCTTGAAAGCGCTGCGGCCGATGCGGCCGAATCCGTTGATGGCGACTTTGTACGTCATAAAATAAAGGCTCCTGAAGTGGTTATGCTTTAGTATTAGTGTATAAGCTTTAGAGGGTGTAGGCAATGGCTACGATTTCTGGTATACTGCCGGCCACGCAGTACTGTTTTGTACCTACTGACAGAATGGAGTACCAAATGTGTCCGCGTGAGCGATTGACATGGGCGGAATATATCGCCGCAACGCCCGATCCTGATACTCAAGCTGCAAACGAGCCGCAAATCTCACAGTATCCAAAGGATGACCGCGATCTCGACCCAAAGAGTGAGCACTGACATGATTCGTCGTAGATTCAGTAGTAGAGATCCATTGGCGGGAAAAACGAAGAATGAACGGTCAAGAATCGGTCGCAAGTCCTGGGATACTCGCCGAGCTAACGAAGATGCGCGCGATCGACGCGATGCTGAGCGCGAACGAGATGACAAGAAGGAGCGCTGACATGATTGGTCGCGGTGGTAACAACCACAAGCGGAAATAACACCACAGCGCCGCCATGTGCTTCCGGGGATGATCCCCGGAAGCACATTTTATTATTACTGATTTGAAAAGGACTCCTGGGGCAAGACGCCCCAGGAGTCCCGGTAGTGCGATCAGATCAGGTCTTGGGTCGACGACCTTTCTTTCTCAGATCCCCTGAAGCCGTCGCCAGGCTCCATATCTCTCATTCGGATCTGACGACTCGTCCGCCAAGATAATGTCGTCAGCCTCGCTGTCTTTCTCGGTGCGATCCCGCTCCCATACACCATTTTCGTTCTTGAACCATTGTCCGCTCCTGCGACCCATGCTTATTCACCTCCCTCATCTTTACGGGTGCTCCTGTACTTTCAGTTAGTACACAGTGGTAGCCCCGGCGGCAATTCCCGCTCGCGCTCGTCATTGCAAGCGGTACACCCCACGATCCTGAATATTCGCTGCTGGTGTTTTTCGCAGTACCGCGCCATGGAGCTAGCGGCCCTTACGCTTGGGGCGGGTGGTCTTGCGCGGGCTTTTCTTGTCTGGATTTCGTGTACCAAACATGGTTTGCTCCTCTGCTATTGCGTACTCATTAGTACGCTGAGTTTGAGGCGGCCACCTCAAGCTTCTCTCTATTTACCGTTCTTACATGAATCGCGGTGACGCTGTAGCCTTTTCCGCACCGCCGCCTGGTCGCGAATTGCTTCCTAGGTGGTGTCGTCACTACGTCGTTAAGCTTTCTGAGCGTCGCGACCAGGTTCGTAGTTGCGAGTGCGCATTCTAGTTACCCCCACGCTTTTAGGATCCTTACGGCGCTTATTGATTTCCCTATGAAGCGCGTCGTCGTCGAGCTTTTCGCGTTCCGAACGCGGATTCTTCTTCAGCCGATCCAATCGATCCTGTGCTCTGTCAAGCGGATCCTCGTCTTTTTCCTTGCGTCTAATCATGCTGATACTTCCCTTCTTGGGGGTGTTTATCCTCTACGGCGATTGCTCATTTTTACTTGAGCATCGCGCAATCTGGCTTCGGCTTGCTCGAGCTCAAGCGCATGATGCTCTCCTTCTGGGTTGGATTTGCGCTACTTATTGCGTCGGCCTTTCTTGTTCTGTGCTTCTCGATACGCGGCGTTGGCCTGATCGACATTCGACTGTGTGCGAGGCTGGTCGGCCGGGTTGTCATTGTTGATGTGCTCAACGCCAGCTTCGATCACCTTACGTCGAGCATCCCAAACGGCTTTTCGTCTACACCAATTCGCCAATTTAACACCTCCTTAGAATGGCTAGCCTATGGCGTCAACGATGCCAATGATGGCATCAAAGAACATAAAAACCCCGGTCACGAGCGATACCAGAAGATGGAACAAGCCTAAGGCGATATTGGCTGACTCCACGGGCGTAGCTGTGACCGCACGGAAGAGGAACAAACCGAGTAAGACGACGCCTGTTCGACGCAGTACAGTCACAGCTCATCAATTCTTTCGGTACGCTGCCGCGCAGCTATCTCCTCCAAGAGTTCTCGGATAGCGCGTAGATGATCCGTCTGTATGCCGTGATTTTGTTCAAATCTGACTCGAATATCGTCTAGCAATAACCGCAACTGGGTAGGATACTGAACGAATTTGAGGTCAATCATCGCGATTGAACTTTCTTTGCCAAGCAACGTCACTGTACCCGGCCAGAACCATGGCGGAACGCGTCGGAACAACCGCTCCAAGAATACGTTGCCATAGGGGCCACCGATGCATCTGCCAAATGAAGCATCCTCTTCGGTTGTCCATTTGGACTTAAAGGGCTTTGACTTGTACATAAACCCGTGGGCAAACACGATTCGCGCTGATAGCAGGCGGTGCAGGTAGATCCCTGCCAGTACAGTAGATGCGACGCTCTGATACACCAGCCAGCTAATGAACCAGATCCAGTTTAGTCCTGTGACCATCACCACAGAAGTCAGGATAAGGTCCAGCAAGACTAAACCAATGGCAGCAAGCCAAAATATGAATGGCGAATATGTGGCAGCGTAGCCTTCATACTCGTTCATGTCGCATAGGCGCTTGGGTTCGCGGGTGCGGCCCAAAGTCGGAATTCCTGCTGTCACTACCTCGTGGCTACCCGCGATCGGATAGTAGGGGGAGTCGTACAGAAACCCATGCAGGAACCGAGTAGCAGCATTCAAACCATAATGGGTCGGCTGCCGAAAGCGGCGATTTCCACTTGGTCGATTGGCCGGCCGTCGGGGGCGTTGAGGGCGCCTATTCCGCTGCCGCCACCAGCGTCGCACCCACCCTGTGATTTGACGATGGTAATCCATTTGGAAAAACGGGATGTGTGACATGAAATAGTACGCCACGGCGGTGCCGGCAAGAATGAGACACCAATTGATGAAGGTTGTCATAGGTACCCCCAATCTGCAGAATCGTTGGATTGCACTAAAATGGGATTGTAACATTCTACTACTCTTATTGCTTTAAGTAAAATGTAATTGCATATAATTACGTATCTGCAGCCGCGAAGTACAACCAAAATGGCTCCTGGGGAGATTTCCCCAGGAGCCATTACCTTGCATGTCGCCGTTACTTCTGGCCACGTTCACCTTTGGTGCGCTTGTTGCGATGACCTGGTCGGCCTCTTGGCTAGTTCTTGCCTTCAGCGCTACCATCTTTGGAGGAATTGGCGCAACCGCAGGTTGGGTATGTTCGTTGTAACATTGCTTCACTCTTTTCGCGTGTTGGTCATTAGTCCCTGTACTCAGGCATAAAAGCTTCATCGGGATTTCTGTCACAGTGATCGCGCTTGAATGCATTACCCGGGAAAGCGTAGTCTTCTTGGGCATTTTTAGCCGCTCCCTCGCCGCGCATAGGCTTTCGGCCGTGCATACGCTGGCGAACTTTCGCTTTTACTTTGTCGTCTTCAATCCATTGCTCTTTTGGGGGCTTGTTTTGGCCGAAGCTCACGGCTTACTCCTTATCGGAAGTAGGATTAACTATTTTCTGATTTCGGCTAATGGAACGAATTCATCTCTCAGATTGACGAACCATTTGAACTGGCGGACATTTTGCCAGCCGAAGGCGATGGCTAATACGGTCGTAGGTGCCAGGATCACGCAGGCAAATGTATTCGCAAAAGACCAATGAGGCAGTACAAGGGGTAGCCAGAGTACAAAGCAGCCGGCAGCAAAATCATTCGCTGTATGAAGTTTGATTACCCATTCGGGCTCGCACCACATCGACGGAGTCTCTTGGCGATTTTGAAGCGCTCGGTAGATCAAGGTTGTTCGCCTGAGGATGATTGAGCGCAGCAGCCAAACCGACCATTGAACTAAAGCGATGACAAAGATAGTCATCCAATTGTTGAATAACGCCATAACGAGGGCGCTGTAGCACAACGAGTAACGGCAGATGAGATCGGCTCGGGAATCAAGCCAATCGCCATAGTTGCTTGTCGTGCCAGTGTACCGTGCCCAAGCTCCGTCAAAGAAATCGGTTAGTAAACAGATTGAAATTAGTGTTAAGGCCACCATTTGCACGATACGACATTGAGCCAACTCACCCAAAACCGCGAGCGGTGCCCAGGCGACGATGCTCATTCGAAACCGGGAAAGTTGATTCGCCATCTAGTTCGACCGACTTTTGCAAGCCTGGTTGCCTGCAGGCATGGTTCTCATTGTTTGGAAACCACCCTATCTAGTGGGGTTGTGAACATGTGCGACCGGAAACTTGCCCCGGCTTGGTGCGATAATGGACTGCTAGCCCTACATTGTCAAGACTAGCTGACGGTTTCGTCGGCGCGCTGAATACACTCCTGGATTATCGCTTCAGCGGCGGAGGTATCTCCCCAACCCTGAACATTGGTGGTGCCGGGCTTCTTGAGATCTTTGTAGTGGGCGAAATGATGAGCTACTTGATTTTTCCAGGCCTCGCCGAGGTCATCGAGGTTCTTAATCGCATCCCCTGTCGAGCGATCGTCAGCAGGTACGACCACAACTTTGTGATCCATTTCACCATCATCTTCGAAGTTTAAAACGCCAATGACGCGGCCTTCGACCAGTACACCCATGGGAATTGGCTCGGGCGACACAATCAGAGTGTCGAGCGGGTCACCGTCCTCGTCGAGGGTACCAGGTATGTAGCCATAGTTGACGGGCTTAGCAAAAATGCCCGGCTCAACCCGGTCGAGCATAAATAGTTCGCGCTTGACATCCCACTCTATCTTAAGCTGCGAGCCTTGGCTTATTTCAACAATAGTATTAACGGTCTGGTCTTCCTGGCTGGTCCAGGGTGTAAGTGCGGTCATGAGGGATATCTCCGAGAAATTAATTAACTAGATTTTTCCGGCAATTTTACCAGATTTTGAGCATGTCCTGATTGCCAGGCCACAATATTGTCGGCGGTTGTCTGTCGAATGCGATCCAGAGCCTCAACACTATTATAGGCATTGTGGTTGGTCATAACGACATTTGGCATCTTAGCCAGTACATCCAAAGCAAGTACCTGGCGGTATTTGGTGTCGGTGATGGCGTTGGCTTCTAGTAACGCGTATTCGGGCGTTACTTGGAGGAATTCTTCGCCTTCGAGGACATCAAGACCGGCACCGGCAACCTTGCCAGAATGCAAGGCATCAATGAGGGCTGGTGTGTCGATGAGCGTGCCACGAGCAGTATTAACGACAATAACGCCGGATTTTACTTTGGCCAATGTGTCTTTGTTGAGAATGTGCTCAGTCTCGGGTAGGGCCGGCGCGTGCAGGGTGATAGCATCTGCCTGACCTAGAAGCTCGTCAAGCGAGACATAGGTATAACCTAAATCCCGAGCGGCATCGTTATTGGGCATAGGATCAAATGCCACAACGTTCATACCAATGCCACGAGCCATAGCAATCACCTTGCGGCCGATTTTGCCGGTACCAATAACACCTAAGGTTTTGCCGCCCAGATCATGACCTGTCAGATCGGGAGGGGTGACGTCTTTGCCGGCTTTGGTGGCCTCGACGCTGGGCACTAAACGACGCGAGACACTCAAGAGTAGCATGACAGCAAATTCGGCGACGGTTTGGTCGCCGTAGCTTGGTACACTCGATACCGTAATGTCATGATCGGCAGCATACTTGAGGTCAACGTGATCATAACCGGTTGAACGACAAGCAATATGCTTGAGATCTGGCATTTTGGCCATCAGCTCGGCGGTAGTAGGACTCGTTACATGCATGGCGATTATTTGGGCTTTGGCTGCTTGATCGAAAGTGTCGGCACTGAGACCTTTGTCGACAAAGACGAGGTCAAATTGCTCGCGCAAATGTGATTCAAAGAAATTTTTATCAGCTTCAAAGGCATCAAAAAAAGTTATGACTGGCTTCATGATTTTCCTTTCAGGCGATCGCGCAAAAAGGCTTCAAATTTGGGGGCGATACTTGGCTCATGGAGCGCTACATCGACAATGGCTTCCAGATATTTTTCTTTATTACCACAGTCATGCCATTGACCGTCAATAACCCGCCCAAAAACGGTATCGCTGGCCGCCAATTGATTGATGGCATCAGCCAACACCATTTCACCATTACCGGCGTTTGGTTGCAGATTTTGTAAGAACGGATAAATTTCAGGTGTTAACACTTGACCCGCCGTGGACACGAAAATGGTGCCATCGACATTTGGGGCATCAGCGACTTCGGGTTTCTCAATTAAACCAGCCAAAGAATAGGTATTTTGACCAACCTCGTCGCGGATGTCGGCAACACCATACGATTTGGCTCGCGACTGATCCATAGGAGCGAGGGCAATCACCGATTTGCCGGTGGTGTTATAGGTTTCAACCAGACTGACGGCTCGGGGTTGCTCAGAACGGAAAAAATCATCGGCGTACAAAAAGAGAAATGGTTCATCATTGAGTAGATGCATGGCGTTAAGGAGCGGTGTAGCGGTTCCATAAGCACCTTTTTGGCGCAGATATACGAAATTGGCTAGGTCAGCGACTTGAACCATACGGTCGGCCAACTCATCTTTACCGTCTTTGCGCAATTTGCTTTCGAGCTCATACTGGTGGTCGAAATGGTCCTCAATAGCCCGCTTGTTGGCGCTACCGACGATAATTATGTCAGTGATACCAGCGGCTACAGCCTCTTCCACCACATATTGGATTATCGGTTTGTCAATGATGGCTAACATTTCCTTGGGCATGGCTTTGGTCATGGGCAAGAAACGTGTGCCCAAGCCTGCGGCAGCGATAACGGCCTTCGTAACTTTGGTTGGCATAAAAGCCTCCTTCGCATTTGATACTACTACTAAACTTGCGTCCTCAGCAACCAGGCTGACCGTTCGAGGGTGCGGTACAACCACGACCGTTGGATCCAAGTCTGGGAAGCGATGGTGACACAGTGAGACAGGTCATCGGCAAAGGCGGCGTCAAGCTCGGCTGACAGATCGGCATGCTCGATCGAGATATCGAATTCATCATTGAGCAAGAGCGACCGATCATCGACGTTTGCAGAGCCAATATGAGACCATTGACCATCGATAGTGAGCGTCTTGCTATGCAATACGGTGGGGCTGTATTCAAATATTTTAATACCCGCATCTAGCAATGGCGCATAGAGGGAGCGGCTACACCAGCGAGTGAACCGATGGTTTGTGCGCGGTCCATTGGTGATGATACGCACTAACACGCCACGGCGTGCAGCCTGTATGAGCGCCTGAGTTATTTTTTCATTGGGTACAAAATAGGCCGTTGTCAGATTGATATTGTGCCGGGCACGGGCAAAAGCGCGCAGAAACTCGGTTTCGAGGACGGCCGGCCGCTGACCGCCCCGACTAGCGATCGCAGTGATAGATACATCACGATAGGTGCCCGGGGTGGGGAGAGGTTGATCGGAAGGAGTCTGTTCGAGAGGTAGCAGTTTTCGGCCCGTCGCGACCAGCCAATTGTCACAAAAAGCCGCTGTCAGCTCCTGACAGACTGGCCCCGTGAGCCGGCTATGAGTTTCCCTCCAGTGATGCGGACTATGAGCCCGGCCTGTCCATTCTTCAGCAATGCCAACGCCACCAGTAAAACCGATAACACCATCTACGACCAAAATTTTCCGGTGAGTCCGGTGGTTGGCTTGCAAGAGATGTTTGACTGTCAGTGGCCGAAACCAAGCAACCTGGACACCAGCCCGCTCGAGCCGGGTGAGGGTGCGGGTATCCATCGTAGCCCCACCAATAGCGTCGACGACCAAGTGAACTGCCACGCCTGATTTGGCGCGTTCAGCCAGCGCCGACGCAAATTTGTTGGCAATGGCACTTTTCCAATAAACATAGGTGCAAAAGTCGACTCGCCGCTGAGCTGAAGTAATAGCTTGGAGCATGGCAGGAAATATTTCGTCACCGTTATGCAGCAACGTAATTGAATTGCCGGTGGTCATGGTAGGCAGGAGGGGTTGGGTTTTTCGCCGATATTGAGCGTGCGCATCCAAGTAAGTGTATCTTGATACGATTGCAACATAGTGTCGTAGTGCGTGGCTTTGGGATAGACTACTTGCCGGACTGGGCCAGAACTGGTGGCGCACAGTTGCGTGGTCCCGGCAGTTTGCTGAGAAGCAAGGACGACATTATCGAGCGCTCCAGTATTGATGAGCTTGGCACTGGTTGTAGGGACGCTGCCGACGGCGTTGAGATCGAGCTGGCGGCCAAATTCTTCGTACTGGCTGCCCGTCCAGGCGTTGTCAGCCAAAACCCGCAAGAAGTCTGGCGAATATACTCCTGCAGGCGTGCGGCCCCAAAACGGTATGTTGGTATCAATGCAATGATTGGGGACATCGGTATCGAGTCCGGTGACAACCCGAGGCGTCAGCATTTCGCCCAAGGGGTAGTTGGTGCGGTAGTAATCGCGATATGAATACAATACATATGGCCCAAACCAATTGATGTTGGCACCGTGGGTGACATCGGCGAGTGTCGTTTTGACGCTCATGACTGGCCCATAACCGACGACGCCTTTGATTTTGAGCTCAGGTGCATATTCGGAACAATTTTGTCGGCCCACAGGGCTGCGTGTCCACCTTGGGAGTAGCCACCCGTATATAAATTGGTCAAGTTGAGCCGGTCTTGGGCGACGGGTAATTCTTTGAGTGCCCGCACGGCATCGAGGAGTGCCCTACCTTCCAATTCACCGACCATATAGTGATGCGGCCGGGCGACATCGCGCATGCCTTCATAGTCTGTGGTTACAACAGCCATGCCTTGGACAGCGTAAGCAGCTAGATGCGAGTCGTAATTGGCCCAGTTGGCAATGTGTGGTTGTTCGAGACTGGCTGCACATTTATCGCCGATACCCGTGGTGCCGGGCGCAAAGGCAAAAACCGGTAAATTCGATGTGGGGCTAGCGGGTAAGTATGCCCGGCCATAGACTGTTATCCAGGCACCCGATGGCGTGCGGGAGCGATAATGAAACGTCACCTTGGTAATGGCATTGGTTATTTGCGGTGTGAGTGCACCGTAGTTTTCGCGAATGAGTTTGACTACTTCGGGGCTCTGGATGACTTTGACTTCATCGACGGCAATCAGATCACCTGCCTGAATCGTGTCGGTCAGGGGGTTGCCGGTAGTAAAGACGGCGCCAATACGATCAAAGCGGCCCAAGGCATACGCCGTACCGACACAAGCGATAACGACGAGGCTATAGACGATAATGCGAGCGGTATGCCGGCGGCGTTTTGGTTGCCAATTTGGTGTACTCATACATGTCTCCGGACGGTATAGCTCATTATATCAACTTCGATACCGTCACGATGGTCTCGCCCAATCCAAGTAAATCCTTGTCGCTCATAATAGCGACGGTGATCGTAGGTGGCCAAGAAGATAGTACCGGCACCTGCTTCGGCTAAATGCTTTATGGTTCGAGACAATAGACTTAGCCCCGTGTTGGTTCCTCGGTGATTTGGCTCAACATAGAGCCAAAATAGTTGCGCCGGTCCAGTTTTTGGCAAAGCGCCGATGCAATACCCGACAATATTATTCCCTGAACGGGCGACCAATACAACTCGCTTATCATCGAACCTGGCCTTGAGCAGTTTAAATAGCGAGTGACCCGAAATGATTTGGTGCTGTATGTGTGGCGGAAAGTAGCCAAAATGTTGCTTCGTCGCCTGTTCGAATAGCTGTACCAACTGCGGTAATTCGCGTAATCGAACTGGTGCAATCACGAGCGGAACTTGGGGTGATCTTGAACGACGTTTTGTTTGAGATGAGGCCATTATCATTTAGTTTACCATGAGCATTATCATAATTTAGGCACCCGCACTCGGACTAGTCAGTTCTAGTCCGAGTGCGGGTGGATTGAAGCTACCCAATCTTGCGAGCGACGCAACCAGCGTTCGGAAAACCGCTACTTGCCCGCATGCTCTTGATAGATTGTAGCTGTACCGTTCGATCCCCATACGGATATTGTGCCAGAATCACAACTGATCCGCTGGGTGCTTTGGGTCTTGGATAGGCCCAAAGACCTCGCCCATAGTTTCCGCCCGGTGCCACACTGATTGTGTCGACATTGACACTTCTCGAAGGTGGGCCCCATGTATGGGCGCCCGAGTGCTCAATTCGAACCACACGGGGTCCCTTGCTGGGTTGGAAGATGGTGGCCTTAAGGCGGACACCGATTTTTCCTGGCTTTGCAGTATCGCAGACGAATACCCCAACAACGTAGCCACCTGGCGCAGCAGGTGCGGCTGACGCAGATGACGTTGTTACCGGCGGTACTGCTTGAGTGGGCTGAGCCAGTCCCAGCACCATCGTCAATGCCATCAGTAAGGTGAAAATGACGGCAGATGGCAGCGATCGTTGTCGGATCAATCGCCAGACCTCAGACATGCTTCCTCCATCTGTGATGGTTGCATTTTTGCGGTTGTGGTGCACAGGTTCTTGGTGGGCAAGCTCCTGCGATCACATCATACAATTAGACTCGGGTCTGAACTAGTATAATTATGGCGATAATCTCAAGCCTTACCTTCATGGCGGAGTTTTTGATGGCGAGCATGGCGCGCTTGAGTCCGACGGGCAGCTTCGGTTTCGGCAAGATGTTTGACCTCGTCCATCTCGACCTTGAGGTCTTTGATATCGACCGAATGTTTGTCAGCCAATCGGCTGAGGGTGCGCATAATAATGGCGATTTCGTGTTCCGCTTGAACGTCGGTTTCGTAATCGAGCTGCGACCGGATTTCGGCTTTTTGCGAGGCCCGGTTCTGGCTGATCATGACAAATGTCGACAAGAATATGGCTTCAAGTGATACCACCATAGTTAGAAGCCCAAAGGGAAAGGTATCAAACGCGTATTGTTGGCCGAAGACGCCGAGCCCGGTTAAAATCCAGCCACCGAACCACAAGACGTGGAAATAGACGAATTTGATATTGCCGGCAAACTTGGTAATACCATCGGCTAATTTGTCTTCGATATCCCGGAATTGTTTGATGTATTGATTGGGATTGATCAGTGCCATGGATGAGTGCCCTACTTACTTTACTCAATCATACTCTCACATAGATTCATTAAAGGCGGGTCACGTACGACCCGCCTAGATAGCCACGAAGTTCCGATCGGTTTCTAGCACCTGCAGTACTCGAAGCAAAAGGAGCAAACTCTACTTTTGCATTTTTTCAATCGGGCTCCACCTCGCTATCTAGCTTATTTGTAGCATGCTACCCACAGATGCGTCAATAGCATTAGCATTATTCATTTGGCAAGTAGTTTTGTGGGGGGTTTTCTTATCTGTAGGAAAAGGATTGTGGGTGACTACTTCGTATGCGATTATATGCATGTTCGGTCTCCCCACAAGCTGAGTTTGGTATGAGAACTGTAGACATTATCCCCAAGCAGGAGTACATTGGGACGGTTGTCAGCACTCACTGACAGGTTTAGTTGAAAATTCCCGAAGATTTTGGAGATCTGACATGAGCACATCGGCTTTAGTACTACTCCGCTGGAATGCCGGGGGCAATCCCCTGGCGGCGGCAAACCAGCAGCACGCCATATATGAACAGCGAGTTCTTCAAGCTGTTCGCAGAAGTCTTTTCACCGTATTGCCCAATACATCAATGCCATCTCTTGTGTCATTCAAGGCTGTGCGTGTTGATACTCCAGGTGCCAACGACACGTGTGCTGAACTGGTGGCGAGCGAAGCGCCCGAAATGGTTATCATGGTAGTCGATCCCGATGAAGCTATTCCAGGCATCTGCAATGCATTGGCGGAACTAGTTGCAGCTTCGGTCAATCCGATCGACCATGAAGTTTTCTACGGCGCGGCCAAGGCCAAGCCTTCGAATTACCTCACACCAGGTCTACCAGGTGTGACAGCCAAGATCGTGGAATCGATGGTGGTAGCCAGTGACGCTCCTTGTCCTCGTTGAGCGCGCAACGCTCGACCGTATTACCGCGTTGCCCCTGGTCGTCGGTGATTTCTTGGGCACAGCCCAGCAGCAACTGCTTGAAGAAATAGCCAGCCGACTTGGTAAAGCGACACTCACACCAGTTTCAGACATCGTCGTCGTGCAACATGTCGGATTGCCGCGCGCCAGTGACTTAGCGCTTGTTCGAAACCTCGTGCATATTCATCAACCTGATGAAATGGTACTGGTGTTTGACTCGTCGGCGCCCCATGATCACCACGTAACCGAGCGCTTGATGCTACCTCGATTGATCGTGAGATGCTGGCAGCTGGCTGTCGAGGACGACGTGTTTTACCTGCAAGACTTTATTCGTCCACCTATTGCCACAGAGGCAATTCGTAGAGCCTAAGGAGCTATCAAAATGCCTGAAAGTTATATGGCACGTAAACCCGCTGTCGTCATTGTCACCTGTAGTGACCAGCGACGAAATGACGCCCTCAAAGCCTTTACGGATGAATTGGAAAAGCAAGGATATACGACGTATACGGTCCGTCAGCCTGGCGGAGCCTTGCAGTATGCCCGTGCATTCTGGTTTGTTGTCGCCTTGCAATTGCGGGTTTTTCTCAAGAAGGGTGCACTCTATCTCTATCTCGAGAATCATCCCGATTGCGCAGGTTTGGCGTATTTACGCGATTCGGTTCGCGAGCGGCACAGTCTCCGTCAACGCGGTATAGAAGACGAGACATCTCATCATCCATGTATGTCTTGCAGCGGGCTGCCAAACGTATGTACCGCGCAGCCTGGTTCGACGGATACGATATTAAGGTTGCCTTTCAGCTCGCTGATGGCCCGGACGCTCCCATCATCATTGACGGGAATGGCCCTTTTCCCAAGGGGTCAACTCAGCTGGATCGGCAACCCTTGAGCCTCAGAAATCGACTGATGCGACGACGGCTCGAATCTGCATCAGCCGACTAATTTCGGCTCTGCCACCTCTTTTACTTCCGCAATCCAGCGGGCGGTGAAAGGGTGGTTTTCATTTGGAGCGCTGCTTACCGATAGAATGTGGTGCCGAACCGTGATCGTACGTGTGTAAATCTTTGGCAGTTTTAGCCCATTCCGAGATAACGTTGTCGATTATCTTCCAAGATGCCAAGATTTCGGCGCTGGTGGCAAATAAGGATTGATCCCCTTTTAGTCCATCTAATAAGACTCGTTCATAGGCAGTTGGTTGGGTATGACCGGCAAAGCTCGATGCATAGGCAAAATCCATGGATACGGTATCAGTTTGGTCAGCAAAACCAGGCCGTTTGGCGAGCAAATCAACCGCAATTCCTTCGTCGGGTTGAAGTCGAAAGACGAGTCGGTTGGTGCCAGCTTCAGGTAAGCCACTATCGGCAAAGGTGAATTCAATTTCGGTGGTTTTGCGGTCGAGGGCTTTGCCATTTTGGATGATTACTGGCACACCACGCCAACGGTCGTTGGCAATTGTCAGTTCCAATCGGGCAAATGTTTCGGTAGTTGAGGTAGGATTAGCGGCATCGCGTTTATAGCCAGAGTATTGGCCACGCTGAGTCTGGCGCATTACTTGATCTGCCGGTATGGGTACAATGTCTTCAAGTAATCTCAATTTGGCTGCGTGGAGCGCTGCAGGTGACCGCCCAGCTGGAGGCTCCATTGTCACCAGGGCTAATAGTTGGAGCAAGTGATTCTGGACTACATCGCGCAAGGCACCCACGGGGTCATAAAAAGCCGCTCGCCCTTCGATGCCAATGGTCTCACTGGAAGTGATAGTGATAGCTTTGGTGTGGTGCCGGTTCCAGACAGCGCTAAACACAGGGTTGGCATTGCGAAATACCAATAAGTTTTGAGCGGTTTCTTTGGCTAAATAATGATCGATCCGATAGATTTGATCCTCATGAAAATTCCGGGTCAGCCGTGTGATCAACTCGGTGGCACTTTCCAGGTCGTACCCGAATGGCTTTTCGACCATGAGCCGGCTCGGTTGGCCGTGATGACACGACCGATGCAGTCCCGCTTCGCCCAAGAGGTCGACGACCGGGCCATAGGCAGTCGGTGGGATCGACAAATAAAACAGCCGGCTCAGACAGATACCGGCCTGTTGTTCGAGCTGGTCTAAATAATCGGCCAATGTATGATACGAGTCTGCCGCGGTGAGATCGAGCGACTGGAGCTGCACCATATCCATCAGCTGATTGACCAGCTGTGGTTCGACCGTTTGGCCAGTGGCTTGGAGCCGCTCAATGAGATGGTGCCGGATCTGTTGTTTGTTGGGATCGCGCCGGGTAACGCCCACAATGATTAACGGCGTGGGCAAAAGGTTGGCGGCCAGCAAATGATACAGCGATGGCAGAAGATAGCGGCGGGATAGGTCTCCAGTGATTCCGAAAATAATAACGCTGGCGGGTGGTGGCATCATACTATAGCCTCAGTTCGATCGGACAGAATGGTAACTTGGGGCCATTGTTTGAGCAGTTGGCCGGGTTCACTAATCAGTGAATTGTTTGACGTTTCGAGATGCTCGATCACTGGCCATTTGCTCGAGCCCATTGCATATAGCCAGATATGGTCGAGTTGCTGAAGAGCCGAGGCGGTCAGCGTGATGCGGGAGTAGTCTGACCATTCATAAGCACAGACTGGCTCAGTCGTGCGAGTAGCGGGGCTATCAGGTTTGATACCGGCGATATGATAATCAGGGCCGATTCCCAAAACGCCGATGCTGGTGCCATTTTGGAGTACCGGCTCGAGACGCGACCACCAACGCTGAGCGACGGCTGCGGGTGGTTGACCGGCCACCAATACGGGCAACATCTGCGCACCAGGAATTTTGAATCCGGCGGCTTCGAGCTGCGTCCAGTTGGAATTGGCATGACCGGGTTCGCCGTAGCGCTCGTCGATGAGCGTGACCATCAGGCGGTCGAAGGTCAAGCTTTGCTTAGCCAGGAGTTGGGCAGCTGCTATTTGTGGGGCGATGGCTGAGCCGCCCGAGAGCAACCAAACAACCGGACCATTCGCCAATGATTCAGCAATATGACTGGCAATTATTTGACCAGCAGCGTCTGATGAGTGAATGTCTACAAAGCGCATATCACATATGATATCAGACAGTGATAGTATGGAGATATGAACATACTTGTCACCGGCGCGGCCGGATACATCGGAAGCGTCGTCTGTGCCAAATTGGTGGAGGCTGGGCACCACGTCATTGGCATTGATAATTTGGGTAGCGGACTTGATCCGATTTTGCCACCAGAAGTTGATTTTCGTCATGGTTCTATCGAGAATATTGGTAAACTAATATCTGACAAAGACAATGTTGACGGTGTTATTCACTTAGCCGGGCTCATCCAAGTAGGCGAATCGATGAAACAGCCAGAAAAATACTGGCAAACCAACACATCCTGGCACATTGGCATTGCTGACCGAAATGCGAAAATTGGGTGTCACAAAATCGTATTTTCATCGACCGCGGCTTGTTATGGCACACCTGAGCGGACCCCGATCGAAGAATCGGATATCCCCCATCCAGACAGCGTATACGGTTGGACGAAACTGGCAGTCGATCAAATGCTGGCAAGCTACGCGGACGCCTACGGCTGGGCGGCTCTGAGCTTGCGATACTTCAATGTTGCTGGTGCCTACGGTCGGTATGGAGAGCGACATCAACCTGAAACGCATATTATTCCACTGGCACTCGAGGCTATTGCACATCACACAGCGTTTACGTTATTTGGCAATGATTATGCCACGCCCGATGGCACCAATGTGCGCGACTATTTACATGTCGCCGATCTGGCTGACGCCCATATATTAGCATTAGATCACTTGAAAACTGGTCAGCATGACATCGTTAATTTGAGCACTGGCCTCGGTTCATCAAATTATGACATTTTCAAAGCCATAGAAACTGTCACGGGTCAGAAATTAGACATCGATATTCAAGCCCGGCGGGCTGGTGACCCGGCGATATTGGTAGCCAGCAATGCCAAAGCTAAGCAGCTTTTGGGATGGCAACCCAAATACACTCTTGAGGACATGGTGCGCGATGCCTGGAAGTTTAAGGCTTGACGTGGGTTTGGAGAAAACTCGAAACTTGCGGATAGTATTGGGCACACAGTGCGGTATTTACTACTAATAACCCCGGAAATACGACCAGATTTTCCAACCACCCGCCAGTGACTAAGCGCAATGATCGTAATGGTGGGAAGCCAAATTTGACCGGCACTGGCAAGAGCCAGGGCACACCTTCGCGGGTGAAAGAGTCCATCACCAGGTGAGAAAGCGCGCCAATCATAAACGCCCACCACACAAAATCGGTGTTGATGGAGCCGAGACTGGGCGCCAAAATATCGAGTATCCAGCGCGAAAATAGCCCTATTAACCACAAACCGAGCAGTGAGTGGGTCAAAAACGGTGTCCACCAAGTAACCGCGACATAGTCCGGCCGAACAGCCCGGCTACCGGTAAATTGCGCCATAGGGGCGCGGTGGGCTGATCGATATCGGGGCGATGCCTCCCACTTGATTTGCTAAAAACGCCGCTAAAGCCGTGGCGGTTGAAATTTGGTCGGGCGGGTATACGATGACTACCACCAAGAGTGCGGTGAGGGCGGCGGTGTCATGGGTGCGTCCAGTCATACCGGTATGATACATGAATGACAGATTATTAGGTGACCCAGTAAGACGATGTGGTTGTCTTACTGGGCAATGAAGCGGATTTCTGATCGGAATTTTTAGGCAGATTGAGTTTTATGCCGGCGATAGGCAGCAACCGCCTTGTTTAGCTCGACAGCTAAAGACGGTACGAATCGGTCTGGGAACTCAGCCGATTCCTTCAGTAGCTCATCTGGTTCAACTGCGCGAAATTCGTCTGCGTCATCAGTTCGCTGCGGCTCAATATCTGATTCACCAATAAAATTGATGATAAACGCCGACGAGTCTCGCCCGAATCTCCCGGAAAACATTGAGAAAAACTTCAACAAATGTCAGCGGGCAGGTAAAACCCATCTCTTCTAATTGTTCCCGTTGAGCGGCTACTTCAGGTGGTTCACTGGTTGTAATACCACCGCAGGCCGATATGTCCCAACGGCCTGGATAATGAGCCTTGTTTTGGGGACGTAGCTGAATCCAGACCTTTCCAGCTGGTGTAAAAATAAACACCAACACATTGGCTGTCAGGTGATTAAGCGATTCAGCTTCCCGGCGGTCCATCGTGCCAAGTGACTGGCCAGCGGCGTCGTATATCTCGAGTATTTCAGTGTCAGAGTGCTTCATGACCATGATTATAGCAGTTGAAAATCAGATAGATGTATTAATGTCCGCCTTCGACATGAAAGCCGGCCGCCCGCAATTCGCGGGCAGTTCTGGCTTCCAGAGCTTCAGCTGATGCTTGGCTCCTGAACCGAGGGAGGTGGGAATATAAATCTGGTCGTAATGTGCCCTTGAGCCCATGTTTAAATGGGCGGGCGGCATGAAAAACACTCAAGCCCGTATTGTGCTGGGCTAAGCGTTCGGCCGGGTCATACCAGGTCTGGCCGACATACAAATGATTGGACGAATCTGATAATTCAACAATGTAGACACCGTACCGGCGTTGGGCCGGAATGGTGCGAATAGCCGTTATGAGATCAAAGCCGAATTCGAAGTCATCTCGGCGGCGAACAACGTAGTCCGGGTGAAGTGAATAATTATACAAGCGCTGCGGGACGATTTGATTTGGTGGTTCGTACACGTAATCTATGAGTATGCCTTGGTTACGACCTTTGGTTGCATAGATGAAGTCGTGTAGATCATGGTGCCATTCGGTGTCAGATTGGTTTAGACGGATCAGGTCGGAGTTGATTGGCATACCGCTCTTGTAAAAATTATTTTAATTCGGCGACCGTATTTGACCAGCCGAGCCGGTCCTGACGGCGGCAGTTAGGGCGGCGTCGCCAGCGCGAACTTGGCGGCCAGAATCGTCACTCGACAAGATGCCATAACTGATTTTGAATGGTAGTTTGGTCAAGTTTTGAGAGGCAGCTTGGGTCAAACAATTGTCGGTGTATGTCTCGCAAGATTCCGCGAGGGCTAACCATTTATCCAAATCTGGCACTGCTGTCGCATCCAACGCCAGAGTGACTTGGAGCGCTACCCCGCGCGTGACTTCCCGGTTGGCTTGTTGGTCGAACAGAAAATTGCCGAGTGAATACAGGATGAGTTTGCCTTGGTAAGCTTCACTGGTTTGGACCCAATGGGGGTGTCCACCAATGACGGCGTCGGCACCGGCATCAATAAGCCCCCGGTAAAACGTGGTTTTCAGCTGATCCGGGGCATCCCGGTACTCGGTGCCAGCATGAGGCATGGCAATAGTGACGAATCGTTCCGCATAGCGGCCGATATCGGTAATGGCTGACGCGCTGGGAATCTTGAAAACAGCATTGTATCCACACCAAGCTGTCGGCAATTTAACTGTTTTGCTGGCACCATCGATGAAAGTGATCTGGGCAGGTAAACTCAAAATATTACAGCGGTCGCTGGCTACTTCGGGATCATAGTGGCCAAAAGTTTGGATGCCAGCCGACCCCAGCAAATCGGCAGTTTGACGCCAGCCGGCGGCGCGTTGATTGTCCGTATGATTGTTGGCCAGACTCATAGCCGAAAACCATTTGGCGGCTTCGGGTAGATAATTCGGTGAACAGTTGAAGGTTAAAGTGGCCTCTTGGGCGGCGGACGATGCCAACGGGTTGGTAGTAACGGGACACTCCATATTAGCAATCCAGGCGTCATAAGCTGGGCGGTCGAAACTAGCTAGTCCGGCAAAGGGATAACCATACTTGAGCGGACTGGCCATCGACCAGTCGTGAACGTAGCGACCCCAAAATACATCACCCATAACGAGGAGTTTACTAGTAACCATCTCGGCCTGAGGGGTTGGCGTAAACGAGGGTAGAGGGGACGATTTGAGCGCAACTGGAGTGGCTGGGCGGGAGATAGTCCACCAGCCAAACAAGGTCACCAGCGGCAAACCCACGATGAAACCTAATCCGATCCGGGCTGCGCGCGACTGAATGACTCCATACATAATTATGAGTATACGCGTTGGAAACAAAATATTTTAGCACGACATACCGATTTGTGTCGCGCCTCTTAGAGATTGCGGCAAAGTCAGTTTTTTTGCTAACCTACTTGCGATGGGCGAACGCGACCGTGAACAAAGCACTCAGCAACTACTGATATCGATGGCCGATACTACCTGGCGGATGTTTACGCCGCCTGCCTTGACGGTGGCGCTCGGTCTGTGGGCGGATAATTCGTGGCAGACTGGGCCCTGGATGACACTACTGAGCATGATAGTGGGGCTCGGCGGTTCGGTAATGCTCGTCAAACGACAACTAAAAGGTTATTAAATGAACGTATTGTTTGCTTCAACGGGACCACATGTCAGCTTACCGGCTGAACTGATGTTTTCGGTGGGGCCACTTGATATCTACAACTCACAGTTGCTAGGAATTCTCGGTACGCTGACCTTTATGGGTTTGTTTTGGTATGCTGCTCGCCGGATTCAACAGCGCCGCTATAATCGCTTGGTTATCTTGATGCTCTGGGGTTATGAAATGTTGCTTAACACCGTCGAAGAAGTCATGGGTGATCGACAACGGGCCCGCCAATTGGCGCCAATGGCGATAACGCTTTTTTTTGTGATTATGATCAACAATTGGTTTGGATTATTGCCATTTGTCGGTCCCGTGACCTGGCATGGTGAGCCCCTGTTTCGAGGGTTGGCTTCAGATTTGAATTTCACGGCCGCTTTGGCGATTATTACCATGGTGGTAGCGCAAGTATGGGCTGTCAAAACCCATGGCTTTTTTGGTAATCTGGGTCGCTACTTCGGCAACCCATTCAAAGACCCTATACATGCCGTTGAAGGCTTTCTCGAGCTGATCGCCGAATTTTCCCGCTTGATAGCCCTTGCAATGCGGTTATTTGGCAACGTGTTTGGGGGTGAAATATTACTGCTGGCTATGGCGTTTATCACGTCGTGGGCAGCCTCAGTCGCTTTGGCACCGTTTATGCTGTTGGAGCTGTTTGTTGGAGTAGTCCAGGCCTATGTCTTCTTTATGCTTCTGGTGGTGTTTGTGTCGCTCGCTAGCGCACATCATGAATCAGGAGACAAGGATGTCATGGCGGCGGCAACGGTTTAAATTAATTAGGTTATAAAAAAGGAACTATTCAATGGAATCTCTCGCATTCGGTCTTACTTACTCACTGGCCGCCGGTCTGGCCGCAATCGGTTTGGGCATGGTTGGCGCATCGGCTGTGAGTGCTGTGGGACGTAACCCCGACGCTCTCGGTAAAGTTCGAACCATGATGATTTTGGCGATGGCCTTCGTAGATGCCTTGGCTATCATCGGTTTGGTTGTAGCCTTGATCATCAAGTTCTTGAAGTAAGGCGGCACCAAACGTGTTTCATGTCTTATTAGCAAATGAAGAAGTAGCCGCAGCTGCCGCTGGCACAAGTGCCAGCGGCGTCGGGGCGTTGTTTGAAGCCTTGGGGCTCAATATCCAATCGCTGATCGTCAACTCGGTAGCCTTTTTGTTGGTAGTGTGGGTGATGGCTAAGTGGGTCTTTCCGCCACTAACTAAAGCTCTGGACGCCAAGCGTGATGAATTGGACGCGGCTTTGCGACTCGAACGCGAAGCCTCGACCAAACTAGATGAAGCCAAAGCTCAAGCCGGTAAATTGATCGAGCAAGCGCGACTGGAAGCCAATGAAGTTTTGCCGGCTGCTAAATCTGATGCCACAACGCAATTGGAAGCCGCCCACAAGAAAGCGGCTGCGGCGGCTGAACGGAGTGTGCAAAAGCCCGCGAGCAATTAGCCCGCGACGTTTTGACGGCCCGGCGTGATCTCAAAGCTGAGACAGCCAAATTGGTCGCCAGTGCCACTGAAGCTGTGCTCAACGAGAAGCTCGATGATGACCGCGATGGTAAGCTGATAGCCAAGAGTTTGGAGCGCGCCAATGGCTAGTCGGGCGCAGGTAGCAGGCTATCTGGCGGAACATTTGGCTGCCGGGCGATCTGAAGCTATTCGGTCAGCCGCGGCATGGCTTGTGAATACCGGCCGGACTGGTCAAGCTGGTTATTTGGCTCGCGACGTAGCGGCAATATTGGCCACTCGAGGCCACATTCTTGTTCAGGTGACCACTGCCCGACCTTTGACGGATGATGCAAAACTAAAAATCCAACAATTCTGTAAACACCTAACAGGTGTATCAGAGCTGGAATTAGAACAAAAATTAGACCCCACCATTATCGGTGGCGCAATTATCGAAACACCGGGTGCCATTTTGGATGCATCGGTCCGGACTAAATTAGCTCGCTATGTAGAAGGAGTACTGCTATGAGTGAATTACAAGTAAAAGAATTAAGTCGCGAGCTGGTCGAAGCTATCGAGGGTCTCAAAGACTCCGACAGCCTGCAAGAAAGCGGTGTTGTAACCCGCGTGTCAGACGGTGTCGTCTGGATCTACGGCTTGCGCGGAGCTGGCTATAGTGAGGTATTGGAAGTGGCCACCACTGAAGGTGGCGTCGCCAGAGCCTTTGCTTTAAACCTAAATGAAGATGAAATTGGAGCCGTGCTCCTCGATAGTGAAACCGGTGTCCGGGCTGGTGCCAAAGTAAAACTATCGGGACACGTACTCGATGTACCGGTGGGTAAAGAATTACTAGGTCGGGTCGTCGATCCATTAGGACGACCTATAGACGGGCTGGGCGAGATCAAGACCACCCAGCGGGGACTGATTGAAAAAAATGCTCCCGGCGTAATGCAACGCAAGCACGTACACGAACCATTGGCTACCGGGTTGATTGCTATCGATACCATGGTGCCCATTGGCCGGGGTCAACGCGAGCTCATCATTGGAGACCGCCAGACGGGCAAAACTGCCATTGCCATCGATACAATGCTCAACCAGCACAAACAGCAGACCGGCGTGGTCAACGTGTACGTGGCTGTCGGTCAGAAGTTGAGCAAAGTAGCAGCCCTCGTCGAACGATTGAAAGCTGAAGGCGTGATGGATCAAACCATCGTGGTAGCGACTTCCCCCGCCGACCCAGCGGCATTGTTATACCTGGCGCCTTACGCTGGTACAGCAATGGGTGAGTATTTCCGTGACAACAAACAACATGCCCTCATTATTTATGATGACTTAAGCAAACACGCGGTAGCGTATCGGCAAATGAGTTTGCTGCTGCGTCGTCCACCGGGTCGTGAAGCCTATCCGGGCGATGTATTCTATCTACACAGTCGCTTACTGGAACGATCGGCGAAATTGAGTGATGACCTGGGTGCGGGATCGTTAACCGCTTTGCCTATCATTGAGACACAGGCAGGTGATATCTCGGCTTATATTCCGACAAACGTTATTTCTATCACCGATGGACAAATATTTATGGAATCGGACCTGTTCTATCAAGGCATTCGCCCGGCCGTATCGGTGGGACTGAGTGTGTCCCGCGTGGGAGGCGATGCCCAGACCAAAGCGACCAAGAGTGTGGCCGGAAGTTTGCGGGTTGAGCTAGCACAATTTCGGGAACTGGCCGCATTTTCCCAATTTGCGAGTGACTTAGACGATGAGACCAAACAACGGATTGCCCGAGGACGCTTGCTGACCGAAATATTGAAGCAAAAGCAATACAGTCCATTGTCGGTAGCCGAGCAGGTAGCTATGCTCGTAGCCGCCCAAAAAGGAGCTTTCGACAAAGTACCCCAGGCCAAGGTGGGAGCAGCTGCGCACGAACTAACGGTGCGACTGGCTAAAGACCATACCAAAGTGATGACCGCCCTTAATGAAGGTGCTAAACCGGCCGAAGATACTATTGCTACTGTTGTGGAAGTGGCCAAAAAAGTGGCTGCCAGCTATCACCAGAGCGAGCAATAACGCATGGCGTCCCTGCAGATCATTAAACGGCGAATCAAGAGTGTTAAAAGCACGCGCCAGATCACCAAGGCTATGCAGCTGGTGGCTGCTAGTAAGCTGCGCCGGGCGCAAACAGCTGCCACTGCGCCGCAAGCTTATACCGCGGCGGCACGACAGTTATTGCTCAGTTTGAGCGGACAAACGGCGACTGTCGGGCATCCGTTATTTGCGGTGCGACCCGTGAAACGCGCGCTAACCATTTTCATCGCCGGCGACCGGGGTATGGCTGGTGGCTACAACGCCAACATTATCCGAGCGCTGGTCCGGCACATGAAAGATATCCCCGCTAACCACGCCGCAATTGCCGTCGGTAAACGCGCAGCTATGCACGTAGCGCGGGCTAAAGATGTTGATCAGATTGCTGCCTATGAGGTAGAGACTGGTAACGCTGCGTCGGACATTGCATTGCCAATTTTGAGCGAAGTAATTCGCCAATTTCAAGATAATGAGATCGACCGGGTAGACATTATTACGACTGACTTTATCTCGACCGTCAACCAAAATGTATCCATTAAACAACTTCTGCCAGTGCAACTACCAGAAGGTACCAAGCCATCCGGTGAGGCGACTATGGAACCGAATCCTGAAGTGCTCGTTGAAGTAGCAGTGCGGCGGGTATTGGAAGCCGAGGTGACCCAGGCAATATTAGATGCTCGAGCCAGTGAACAAGCTGCCCGGATGCTTGCTATGATGAATGCCACTGATAATGCCGATGATATCATTGGTGATTTGACGCTGGTATTCAATAACGCCCGCCAAGCCGGGATTACCCAGCAGCTGACTGAAATAAGTGCGGGATCTGAGGCGGTGACGGCATGATACTTAATGACACAATATACCTGCAGGCTGCACATTCCGGTATCGCGACAATTGCAAATTTATGGAGACAATCTAAATGACAACTACAATCAAACAAGGAACAATTATTCAGGTGGTCGGTGTGGTGGTGGACGCCGAATTTCCCGCCGGTCACTTACCCGCCATTTACGACGCGCTTGAAGTCGAACTTAATGACAAGAAGTTGGTACTCGAAGTCGCTCAGCACATGAGCGAGTCAACGGTACGAGCAGTGGCGCTTTCAAGCACTGACGGCTTAAGCCGAGGCACAGCCGTGCAAGCAACGGGTGCACCGATTCGCGTACCCGTCGGCGACGGCACCTTGGGCCGGATGTTTAATGTCACAGGTGAGCCCATCGACCTCAAGCCGATGCCGACCAAAGACATTAAACTGACACCGATTCACCGGGAACCACCAACCCTTGAACAGCAATCCGGCACCGTTGAAATATTGGAAACAGGCATCAAAGTAATCGATCTGATTGCGCCCGTCGTTAAGGGTGGAAAGGTCGGATTGTTTGGTGGAGCCGGCGTTGGTAAGACGGTCCTTATTACCGAGCTCATCAATAATATCGCCAAATTCCACTCCGGAAATTCGGTTTTTGCGGGCGTCGGCGAACGTACCCGGGAAGGTAACGACCTCTACCACGAAATGGCCGAATCGGGCGTACTCGACAAGACCGCTTTGGTATTTGGTCAGATGAACGAGCCGCCCGGAGCCCGGTTGCGGGTTGGTCTGACTGGCTTAACATTGGCTGAGGGTTTCCGCGATCAAGGCCGTGATGTTTTGCTCTTCATTGACAACATTTTCCGCTTTACCCAGGCGGGCTCGGAAGTGTCGGCCCTGCTCGGCCGTTTGCCTAGTGCGGTTGGATATCAGCCAAACTTGCAACAAGAGATGGGCTCATTGCAAGAACGCATTACCTCGACCAAAGAGGGATCAATTACGAGTGTTCAAGCGGTGTACGTACCCGCCGACGACTTAACTGACCCAGCCCCGGCGACCACATTTGCTCACTTGACTCCACCATCGTATTGAACCGGGCGCTGACCGAGCTTGGGCTCTACCCGGCGGTCGACCCACTCGATTCAAGTTCCACTATTTTGGACCCAACCATCATCGGTGAAGATCATTACGCGGCTGCTCGTGACACCCAGCGCATTTTGCAACGTTACAAAGACCTGCAAGACATCATTGCCATTTTGGGTATGGAAGAACTGTCCGATGAAGACAAGCAAACCGTAGCCCGTGCGCGCAAGATTCAGCGCTTTTTGACCCAGCCGTTCCACGTGGCAGAAGTGTTTACCAATATACCAGGCAAATACGTCAAGCTCGACGACACAGTCAAAGGCATTCGAGAGATTCTCGAAGGCAAACACGATGACAAAAATGAGGGTGCCTTCTACATGAAGGGTAGTATTGAAGACGTGCATACCAAAAAGAAAGAAGATTAGCCCGCGATGAAAGTAGAACTACTAACACTGTCGGGAACCAAATTCTCGGGTGAAGCCGATGAGCTGCGGCTAACTACCACCAATGGTCAGATTGGCATACTCCCCCACCATGAGCCTTTTGTAGCCCAAGTAGTGGCAGGACCAGTGGTAGTCCGGCCCACAACGGGTCAGCCAGAAATCTTTGCGACCTACGGCGGCATTGTGGAAGTGACAGCTGACGCCGTGCGGCTATTGGCTGATGAAGCTGATCATGCCGATGACTTGCTGGCCGATGAAGTCGAAGAGGCGTTGAAACGGGCGACCGAAATGCGCGACAAGGCCAAAGACCGCGTCGAGTTGGAGCAAGCGCAAAGTATGATTGACCGCGCCAATGTCCGCTTGGGCGTAGCTAAGATGCGCCGGACACATCACCGTGAGCGATAGTTTGCTAAAACTCAATTCCAATCCAGATTTACGTGCCATACAGGAATACGTCAACCAATTGGAAATTGAGCGTGGGTTTACCGGAAACTCCATACAGCAAGAGTGTTTGTTATTGGGGGAAGAAGTCGGTGAGCTTTTTAAAGCAGTGCGAAAACAACAAAAAATGCGTATAGACGCAAAGTCCAAAGTTACTGAGGTTGAGGAAGAATTAGCAGATATACTGATCTACATTTGCGCCATAGCTAATCGTCTCAATGTGAATCTAGAACAGGCGCTACGTGACAAAGAAGAGATTAACAAAAAACGCAATTGGCACATGACAGCTTGATAATAAATCGTATTTCTTTTATCATTGTGCGGCGTTCATAGACTGCCAGAGAGGAATACGTATGAGCCAAAACGTAGGGTTTTTTATCGCGTTAGACGGACCAAAGCATTCAGGTAAGTCAACATTATTAGCCCTACTTACTCCTCTGCTGCATGCAATGGACATTCACGCGTTCCTTACCAAAGAGCCATCAATCCATTTTCATTTAGAAAATGAGGAGGCTTATAGTGGAGAAGACTTAGCCAGACTGCTAGCCAATGATCGGCGCAGGCATTTAGACGAAGTTATATTGCCAGCACTTCACGCTTACGATGTTGTGATATCAGATCGATATATAGCGTCGTCACTAGGTTTTCAGGTGCTAGATGGCGTGCCTTTTGAAACAGTATGGGCGATGAACAATCAATTTCTACTGCCAGACCTGAATGTTTTTCTGGTCGCAGATGAGGAAATTCTTAAGCAGCGCAGAGCCGGTCGCGGTATGTACACTCGCATTGAGCGATCCAGCAATGTCGCTGATGAAATACTTTTGTACGGGAAGATTTCTGATTTTTTGTCACATCTCGGTGTCGACACAATTACGATTGAGAATAATGATTCGACATCACGATCTGAAACGGCGCAACGTCTTGCCGTCGCCATAGCTAAAAAAATATCTGAGCATAATGAATAAACCTCTAGACATCTTACCAATCGAACCAATAGTGGACCGTCAGTCTGCATTTATGTTTTTACTGGGTATATTGTTTAACCAGCAAGTTCGGAGTGATATCGCTTGGCGCGCGCCATACCAACTCGGAAAGCGCTTGGACGGTTTCACCCCGGAACATATTCTGATTTATAGTGAGTCAGAATTTACAGAAATTTTTGGCAGATCTCCAGCCATCCACCCATTTGTTCAGCGAATGGCACAATATACCTACGCCATAGCCCGAGTAATCGTTAATGAATATGACGGCGATGTGCGGAAAATATGGACCCCAAGCGTACCTGCTGGCGAGCTTGTCCGGCGTCTAGTAGCTATGCCGGGAATCGGTGATCACAAAGCTCGGATTGCGCTATTCGTAGCTACGGTCCAGCTGGGGATACGGGTTCGTGACGATGGAAGGAGCTATAGTATACGAGATTGCGATGGCTTAGCCACATTGTTCTATCCAAACGAGGAACCAAGCCTGGTTCTGTAAGCTACCCAAACTATTGGAGTACACATGCCAACAACTACTTTTCAGTTGCCCGAGCTTCAATTCGACCACCAGGAACAATGCTATCGAAATGAATCTGGCCAATCTACCACTGAATTGGTAGCTCAGATGACAGCGCCGTTGAGCGCCACCTACCAGCTAACCCGCTTTTGCAACCTCAAATGCGTGTATTGCTCGGAACCGCCAGATGGTGTGAGCACTCCGCTGGGGTTACATCTTGAACGGGTAGATCGACTGGCTGGAATGCGGCGCATCATTGTTGCCGGTGGCGAACCCATGGTTTACAAGCATTTCTGGCCCTTCATGGAATATCTGCGAGACAGGTTTGAAGTAGTAGTACTGTCAACAAACGCTGTTTTTATCGGACCCGACGAAGCATCGCGACTAAAAGAGTTGGTTGATTATGTAGACGTCACGCTTGATGGGCCCCGCCGTCAACACAATGCAATCCGGGGTGACTACGCCAAGGTTACCCGAGGCATGATGTCTGTAGCTATAGCCGGTATTCCGCTGTCTGCAATTTGCGTTTACATGCCAGCTGAGCAGCCTGATTCGCGAAACCTGCTCAAAGCAACTCCGGCCGGGCAATCGCGATGTCATGCACTATATAGCTCAACAAGGTGATCTGCTCGGTGCCGTTAAGACAAAGATTCTTACACCAATTCCGAAAGGTCGAAGCGAAGATCTCTTCGATGGGTTCGTCCCACAGCAAGAGTTGGACGACTTGGCTGATTTTTTGGCTGAGGAAAAGGTCAAAACGGCTGGCAGACTCGAATTATCATTTCTGACTGGCAACGCATTGGTAAGGGTCATGCTTGGCTGATCGAACCAAACGGACGAGTCGTCGCCTCGCCAGTTTGGGGCATGGATGATTGTATCCATCCCTTTGGAAACATCGATGAACTCGATGCGGCTGGTCTCTGGAATGCATTTCCGTACAAGCAAAACCACCTCGACAAATATCTCGAGCGAACCCTCATAGTCAGGTAAGATTCCTGACTGCTCGCTAGCGGAGGCGCTTCTATTCAGCGCCTCCGCTAGCGATAGTTAATAAATTTTTCTAGATTCATTTTGGCAATCCGATCGAGCTTTAATAACGTCTGTTATACTTATTTCATGATTCTAACGCTACATATTTTGCTGGCGATAATGAGCTTGGTGCAGGCATCGTATCTGTACGCCAGGCCGAGCGGTAACCAATTTTTGGTTGCTGGAAGCCTCATCGGCACGACGCTTGGAAGTGGGGTGGGTTGACGGTGTTGTCGCCGGCTCACCTAGCACCGGCGTGCGTCAGCGGTGTGATGTATGTTGCGATTGTTGGTACACTGCTGATTGCAGGTCAACGTAAACTAGTCCAGATGACCTAGCTGTGCGGACTGCCCGAGCAGGCGTTATGTTAAAGTCATAGCCTTTTTCAGCGTGACGGATTAATTTGACATATATTTCTTCAATGATATGATATGCCCCTGTCATGAGACAGACTCGAGATGTACCACTATCCACCGCAATGGTGGACTGACAACCAAAGGAGATATGCCGTGCTTCTCAGTGAGCTTTTTGCCGGTAGTGATGAAGATGTCCGCATTGATACTAATTGGCGGGAGGGAAGCTCTGGGTATTTCGACTCTCGCACCATTACCCAAGCAATTACGTCATGGCAAGATTTCTTGGTCTGGACGTGTCGATGGATCAACGAACAGTCCGGGCAGCGGCAGTCTGGCGAATTCCGGCTCATGCCGGTAGCCATCATGCATGATCCCCTGAATCGACCCGGTTTTATGGTGGTCGTAGGCTGGCTGATTTCAGTAAATCGTGATGATGAAGCCGCAGAAGCTGAGCGGGCGATTGCCATGATCCATAATCCGGATCGGAGTGTTCCCAACGAGATCAGCCGGATTGATCCAGACAAGCTGCGTGAACTAACGCATATTGTTGGCCTACCGACACAAGCAATGCCTGTTCGTTGATCGATATTGATCTGATTCACCTATGCCACCTCCTACACAGTTGGGAGGTGGCATTTTCATTAGGTCTTGGGAATAGGCGTTGATTGATTTGACTGGTTCGTAGAATCACCAAGTACTTGGCCAGCTCCAGGTTGAGGTGTAGGGTTGGGATCAATCACGACGGGCCCCGGAGTGGGTGATGGTACTAATGCAGGTGATGGAGATGGATCTGGTGAGACGTTTGGACTTGGTGAAAGCTGCGGTGAAGGCGATGGTTCGGCTACCTGCGTTGATGAAATGGGGTCATCTTTGGTGATCTCGACTATCGCGTGGACGACGCTGGCTAATATTCCGGAATGAGGCGCTGGGCTCGGCGATGGGGTGGGCTGACTGATCGACGGCTTGGGCGTGGACGTTGTTTTACTTGAAGGCGCGGTAGTAGGCTTGGCTTTGGTCGCAGTTTCAGTATTATGGACTAATTCTGTAGTACCGGGTCGGGGCGTTTCAGTAGCCGACCGAGCGTCCCCACCCACAAGGTGGCGAGCGGCTTTGATGCCAAGGCCAACATGGCAATGGCACTTCCAGCCACAAAGGCAACAACGGCTTTGGGCATATGCAAGCGTAGAAATCGATGCCTTAGCTTGAGCGCAGCTCCTACGCGGGCGGCATCAAATGGTTCGAGATACTGGTCGAGCTGATTGGCAGCCACCCGACGCCGGGAGCCGTCTTGAAATATTAGGAGTACAACTTCATCGGTTTCGACACTGTAGTTGGCTAGCTCACTCATTTGAATATACTAGCATTCTTATCCAACCATGACTGTTAACATTTCTTACGATATTTAAAGTAAAGATGCACTAATCATTGTGAGAGTGCACGAGTGACCAATATATTATTCACCGTTTAAGGTACAATCGGTTTATGCATCGCAGTTTGAAATGGCGCCTGCTACTGGGCGCTTTTTTGGAAGATTTTATACTTATTTACCCGTTTTACCAGCTGATGATGCTGGCCCAAGGGGTCAATATCGCCCAAATTTCTGGGCTATTTATATTGTGGTCATTGGTTTCAATCGTTGCCGAGATACCAACCGGTGTCTTAGCTGACCGCATACCGCGGAGATACCTTTTGGTGACTGCCCAGATCTTACGGGCGGCAGGGTTCGGCGTGTGGTTAGTGTGGCCTGACTGGTGGGGCTATGCTACAGGTTTTGTCTTGTGGGGTATAAGTGGCGCCTTTCATTCGGGAACATACCAAGCATTTGTCTACGATGAGCTGGCAGCCGTTGGTCAATCACAACGCTACACTTGGTGGCAAGGCCGCTTGAACGCATTGACGGAACTAGGTTTAATGCTATGCGCTTTTGCGGGTGCCGCCGCCATCCAATGGGGCTATGACGGGGTTGGTTACATCAGTATTGCTGTCGGGTTAATTACTGCTGGTTTATATGCCACATTACCATCAGCGCCCCCTCGCGAACAATTGGCTGATACCGGCTACTGGCATGAATTGAAAGTCGGCGTGGGCGAAGCACTACGGACGCCGGCCATCCTGCGGTTGGCTATCCTGGGCGCGGTGGTTGGTAGTGTTTATGGTGTGATGGAGGAATATACCCCGGTCTATGCAGCAATCCCAGGATTGGAACTGTGGCAAATATCGCTATTGGAAGGCATCATAGGGGTGGCCGTGATCGGCGGCAGTTTGGTAGCACATCGTCTCCAGGCTGTGGGCGACAAAGGTTTTGCCTGGTTATTGGCGCTGGCTGGATTGGCGCTCATAGCTGCAGCAGCTCCTGGCGTATTCCAGGATTTGGAGCAGTGATGTTGGGCTTTGGTTTACTTAAACTACTGGAGGTGGCATATGATGCTCGGTTGCAGCATGAAATATCGAGTCATCGCCGCGCCACTATCACTTCCGTCAGTGGATTTATTCTGGAAATACTAAGTATCGGACTGTTTGGTTTTTTCGGCTTGCTAGCCCAGCTTTACGGTACTTTGACAGCTTTCGGCTGGATTGGTGGAGGTGTTACGATTGTCGGCTTGTTGTACATCGGCAAAAAGTTCCGCGATAAATAAAGTTCATCTTGCCATCTTATTAGTTGTAAAATAGAATTTTTGTGATATAGTATGCACCTATCTGCTCAGAAACTATAGCTGAAAGGATTGTATGTAATATTGCCCATTGACGAACACCCGTTAACAGAACTACGGTCAGGTTAGTCAGATAAGCTACTGACCGCCCTTCGAAATCAGAAATGAGGTGATGACGATGTGGCTCAGGCCACTTCGTGCAATCGCAAGCTTAGGATTGGCTTTATCTCTGACTGCAATCGGTCCAACCGTTTCAGCGTCAGCATCAACGCCAGTATCGGCTACAGTAGTCAAACCGATGTGTTCAAAAATCGTCGTCTTTGGAGTGCGGGTTCACGCACCAATGCCAGGATACTGGCATGGCTGATGGTGTAGTCAATCGATTTTTCAATCAATTCCGCTACGCCTATTCTGGGCAGCGGTGCCACCAATGTCGGTTATTCGATTGGAAATGGTCAGATATCCTGC
The DNA here is from genome assembly GCA_016699105.1 of bacterium. Taxonomy (GTDB): domain Bacteria; phylum Patescibacteriota; class Saccharimonadia; order UBA4664; family UBA4664. The sequence continues at coordinate 1,193,534 of CP064960.1, forward strand.
TGTCCCGGTCACGACTGGAGTCAAATCATACGGCGCCAATTATATGCGCAGTGTTGATGCGGGCGTCAGAGAGCTGGCGGCAAATGTCCGGACACTCAAGGCCACCTGTCCGAAAAGCGCTTACGTGGCAACGGGTTTCAGTCAAGGTGCCAATGTGATTGGTGAGTTTGGACGCGACTACTGGCGGGAGGGTCTACTCAATAACGGGTTGGCATTTGTGTTGTTTGGTAATCCGGCTCGAAATCAGAATGTTAGCGAAACCGAGCTGTACAAACTGCCCGGAGGAAGTCATGGAATATTGTATTCCGGCCTAAGAGCTATCGGATGGCCTTCACCGCAAGATGAACTGACAACCCCAAAGGGTTACAGCTTGCTGAATACCTTTGATGGTTGCGATCCCCGCGACCCAGTCTGTTCATTTAAGGGTGATCGACAGTCATATGAAGATCTGGCCAACTGTGCGCTCTTTAGCTGTTCACACTTTGACTATGTCGTCAACGGTTGGACAGGGTTGGCAGCCGAGCGCGTGACTCGCTTGGCAAAGTCGCACATGAATTAGTCGGCAGGTATATACCCCACGGGGCGTTGGAATCATACGAAAGTATGGTCCCGGCGCCCCTGCTTTGTTTTCAGTAATTTAGGGGACAGTCAGCAAGGCGACACTGGCCATCATCAGTGCGGCCGCCATGAGTTTGCGCCGCCACGAGTGCTCATGAAATTTAACACTCCCAAACACAATACTCCACAGCAGAGCAAAGCTGCGTTTGTAGGTCATGATGAGAGATGCTGGCGCCAGGCTGTAGGCAAAGCTCTCCAAGTGCTACTGCAATACCATTGGCGAGGGCTTGAGTGCCAGTCGTGGGATGGTAGAGTAACCGCCAGGGTGAACGGCGAGTGTGGGCGGCAGCTACAACATAAGTAATAACGACCAGACTACCTAGAACCACGATTTGCTCAGCCGCCACCGAATTGTAGTGAGTAATGTCGTATTTATATAAACTGACTGTGCCAACACCCATAAAACCGCTCAAGGCGGCTAGTCCCGCTCCCCGACTGCCAGTTTTGGTCCGATGAAAAGCGGCAATGAGAGCGACAAACATGAGGGCGATACCTGCAAATTGCACCATTGAAATGTGATAACCAAGCGCAATATCGACCACTAATATAAAAGGTATGGTAATGAGGCGCATGAAACCGATGGTACTGCGGTCGGCTTGAATGGTGGCTTCGGCGATACTATAAATCATGACGACTTCGAGGCCAAGCCTAATAAGCATGGTCGGCCAGGCTTGGGCTAGATCGAGTTTGAAATCAGCACCAAAGGCTAAGGTGACCGCCACAAAGACCAATCCCCAGAATAATTCCAAAAATGCCAGCTCATAGACATTCTCCCGACGCCATAGGGCAAGCTGTTTGCCCAGCGATTGGGAAATCTCTCCCGACAGAGTAGAAGTAAGAACGAGCAGAGCGCTAAACATATCACTACAATTATGATCGTTGTAGGCATAATTGTTAAGCTTAAGTAATTCTTTAGACGTTTAACGGGCACCACCGGCATCTATTACTGATGCAGGTGGTGCCCGAATTAACTGTCATCGAGGGCTGATAATTAAGCCCTCAGATCAGCCTGTTCCTTGAGGAAGACCTCGTATTCGCCCCGGTCGAACTGGAGTGCGGGACTGAGGCGGTTGGACGGATCCCGGAAGAGGAACCAGTCACCGTCTTGAACGAACCAGTCGGCCGGCGGGGTGGCGTCCCAACGAACACGCGGGATGACCACCACCGGTGACTTGTCATCGAGCTTGCTGTCGGTGATATGGACTTCGTCACCGATGTTGGTGACGACGACACAGCGAGCATCAGTACACATTTTGACTCCTAATACGTGGTTGAAAGATCAGCTAGCACTTCATCGAGACGATTCAGTGGCTCTCTCAATCTGGGTCGGGATCAATCCTACTAGTGAAACATCGCCCCCAACGAATATTCGAGATGGCTTCGTCATACCCGTTCCAGACATCACCTACACGGCGGTCTTCAAACCCAGCCATCTCCTCGCAAGGATACAGATGGCCTGTAGGACCAATGACTGAACCCCCTGCTTGGCACATTGGGCACGGTACACGTGTCCTTGTCGGTACACCAAAGCCTAAAGCTGCCGACAGTCGATATAATTCAATGATAGCCTCCTCCGCTGGCAGCGTATTTGGGTCGAGGCCAGATTGCCAACCAACACCCGTGTCATGCACTAATGCGAAGAAAACTGTATGCAGGGACGGGTTAAGATTCGTGCTTAAATCGTTCAACAAATCGGGGATGCTGGCGTAGTTGTGCGGCGTCACGTGAATCCTGATGTTAGTACGCAACGCTGTTGTTTCGACTGCGCTGAGGTTTTTCACGATGGTATCGTATGTGCCTCGATTGCCAGCTAAGTATCTTGTGGCATCATGGTTAGGCTGTGAGCCGTCGAACGTGATAAGGGCGGACTTTAGACCTGCTTCGACTAGCCTTTCAGCCAATGACGGTACAAGCAGTACACCGTTGGTCGTCAGGCGAGCATTAGACAGCGCGGGCATGCCCCTGAGTAATCTGAGGCAATGGTCGGGAAATATGAGCGCCTCGCCGCCGAGCATAACCAGGTTTACCACACTACCTTGTCGCCGGTAGTCAACAAATTTAAATACCTGATCCATTATGTCATTCGTCATGGGTCGGCTATTGAGCCGTGGACCAATTTGGCTGATGGCTGGCTGGCGCTGGAAGCAATAAGCGCACGAAGCATTGCAAATAAAACTTAAAATGACCATCGCACTATAGGCGGTATCTTTAGGCCATTGCGATTCCGGCATTCTTAGTCACCTCTTCCAGTAATGCACCATATTCGCCTTGGTTGAATTGAAGGGCGGGGCTAAGACGGTTTTCGGGATCCCGAAAGAGGTACCAATCGCCGTCAGCCAAGAACCAATAACTAGGGGGCATGGCTTCCCAGCGTGCTTTATCGATTCTGATTATTGGTGACTGGCCACTAAGCTTACTGTCTGATATTTGAACTTTGTTATCAGAGATGACGATAACAACGCATTGACTGTTTGCGCACATAACTATTAATCCCTTCAGACGGGGTCAATGAGCGAGCGATATTTCGCCTGTATATAAAATATTCTAGAATACAAATATTCCAAATATTGGAATAATGTATTACGATACACCACATGGAAGATTCTTCGCCAATATATCAATCAATTGGTCATTATATTCATGATTTGCGACTCCAAAAGGGCGTAACTGGAATAAGCTTGGTTCGGACAGCCGGGATGAGCCAATCAAAACTCTCCAAAATCGAAACCGAAAGCATCCGCCAGCCGCGAGCCGAGGATATCAACCGGTTGCTAGACGCCTTAGATGCAACTGAATACCAGCGTCAGCAAGCCCGATGGCTTATGGGTCAACCTCGAGCCAATTTCATGGAATCTAAGCCGGTCAGCCATAATTTCCAAGATTGTTTTCCGTTGAGACACAAGCCACCGAGATAAAAATATTTACTTTTATCATACCGGCTCTTCTCCAGACAGCCACCTATCAAGATCATGTCCTTAACCGTATGATGTTAAGTCCGTCCTTGCGGAGCAAGGCTCGAAGGTTGCTTCAAGAGCGCCAAGACAGACTGTGGGATCCAAACTGTCGATTTACATTCCTCATGTATGAATCAGCTCTCTATTCAGCCGCTGCCGGCTATAAGGAGCAGATCGTACAAATAGATAGAATTGAACGCATGCTCGGAGTTCAAACGCTCAGCTGTGGTATTATCCCTTTACGGCTGGCTTGGTTGCTGACGATCCATGTAATTTTGTCATTTATAACGAGAGGGCAGGATTTTACGAATATATGGGTAAAGACGTGGCACTAAATGATATCACTGAGATTCACTTTGCGAAGTCAAGGTTTGAAGCATTTGCAAATATGGCTTCATTTGGTGCAGATGTGCTTCCATATCTCGAAAGGGCAAAACAGTATTTCAGGGCACGCATAGATAGCCAGACCGCAAGCGCTCTCAAGTAGCTTAGAAATGATCGCGCACGTGGGCCATGGAATAGTCCCAGTCGGAGTCGGCTTTTTTGTGCGGATTGAAGATGTTCTCGGGATCGAAGATGCGTTTGACGTCTTTGAAATAGCCGGTAATTTTGGGTCCGTACATTTGCTCGAGCCAGGGACCTCGAATCATACCATCGTTGTGCTCGCCTGAAAGTGAGCCTCCATATGACAGCACGAGTTCATTAGTCTCACGCATTGCCGGTTCGAGTTTGGCGCGCTCGTCTCTATCCTCAAGCTTCATCAAAGGGATGATGTGGAAATTCCCGTCGCCCATATGGCCAGCGATGGTGGCAAAGAGATCATATTTTTTGATAATGAGACGCATTTTGGGTAGAAAATCCGGCAGATGCTCGGGGTTGACTACCAGGTCATCGATAAATGGTGCCGTGTGCTTGTCTTTGACTTTGCTGCGCAGCAGCTGGAATGACTGCCGACGCATGATCCAGTATTTCTCTGAGCTTTCTTCAGTCGGATCTTCCTCGGTAGCTGAGATGTGGTAATAGCTGTGTTTGATGTCGAGGTCTTTGTGGAGGGCATGGATTTTCTCCCGAACTTCATCGCGAGTATCGCCGTTGAACTCGACCATCAAAATGAGCTTGGGAATGCCGTGCATCAGCATGAAAGCATCGGGTATGAGGCTAATAAGTAAATGGATGAATTTGATTGTCCCGAGCATTTTGAGGAAGCTGGGCATAAATTTGATCGATAGCCATAAGGTGACATCGTCGAACGACTCAAACGTGGCGGGCTTATAGCCTAGGACTTTGTTGATGACATCACCAAGATGGCTTATGTCGGTCAAAAAGAGCACCAATAATCCGGAGTGGGGTTTATGCGGAACCAGTTTAAATTTAGCTTCAGTCAGAATACCGAGTGTCCCCTGTCCGCCAATCACTAAATTGGCTAAGTTGAAGATGCCAGTCTTGCGATCCCAGACATCCCAAAGGTTGTAGCCAGTCGCGTTTTTGGAGACATGAGGCTTGGCGGCTTTGATGGCGGCATAATTGGTATCAACCAGATCAAAAATGCGGCTATACAACTTACCTTCAAAATCTTTTTGCTTCATTTTCTGGTCGAGCTGAGCTTTGGTAATAGGTCCAAGCTCATACTCTTTGCCGTCAGCTAACACTACCTTGATAGTGTCGACAAAATTCATGGTTTTGCCGTACTCGAGAGATTTTTCGCCACCCGAGTTGTTGTTTACGATACCACCGATGGCACACAGTCCGCGGCTGGCTGGATATGAGGGCATGAGCGCGTTGTGCTTGAGGGTTTCAACTTCAAAATCCCGGTAATACATACCAGGCTGAACACGAGCTTTAGTCGCCGAAACCTCATACAGCTGGTTCATATGTCGGGTAAAGTCGGCGACAATTGATTCACCGATCGAACCACCGGACATATCGGTACCGGCGCTGCGGGGAGTGATTGATAGCTTGGGGTTGGTGGCTTTGTTTTTGGCCACATAACTAACGAGTTTTTGGACGTCAGCAGAATCTTGGGGAAAGACTACCGCTTCGGGTTTGAGTTCAAAAAGGCTGGCATCATGGGAGTAAAATTCACGCGTTTTAGCGGTAGCGTCAACCTCACCCTTGATGACTTTGGAGAGTTCTTCGGCAAGTTTCATACTTTAGAGCATAACCGTATTAACTAGTTTTGGGTAGGGGTACGTGGGGCTACTTCCTTAACTATTGCCCTAGTAACATTATTATACGGTGTGGAGCACTTGGCCGCGACGAAACATTTGGACGATGGCTAATGCGAGTAACAACGCGATGGAAATTGATATTTGTTGTTTGCCCCGGGCAAAGAGCGCCGCATAGATAAACAAACCGGCAAAAGCTGGTCCGATGACGAGATCTAATACTTTTTGATAGCGGGGCTGGACTGGTTCATATATCGTCAAGGCGGCTACATTGGCGAGATTAACCCATTTCACGGGTTGTCTAGATCGTTCGACTCGAAAAAAGCCCTGCTGCTTATGCGGCAATTCAGGTGCGGCGCTGGGATAGGCTACAACTTCAGCTTGGCCGTTGGTATAACGAATATGGAGATATTGCATGAAAGACAGTTGCTACTTAAAACTAATGTATATTTATACATTTTTTATGGAGTTGTGTCAATGTAAAACCGGCCTTAAATTGGCCGGTTTTATATTGGGTGTTTCGTGATTGGTTAGTTTATTGCGCTCGAATTACCATGATCTTCACCATCATGGTCGCCCATCATGCCACCACCCATGCCGTGGCCACCTTTTATACCACGACCTTGTCCGGGTCCACCGCCCATGAGCCATTTGGCATCAATGCCGTTGTCTTTGGCCCATTGGTCAATTTCAGTGCGAGCTGCTGCCATGGCTGTGTGGCGTTCAGTAGCCGATTTGTCTTTGAAAGCGTCGCGATTGGCTTCCATTGTGGCTGCCAGCTCATTGTGCTTCGCTAAGACTTTGGCTTTTGGTCGGCGGTCAACTGACCATCAGTGACTGCCTTGGTCAGACGATCCTCATACGTTTTTTGTCTGTCTGCATCACGAGCAGCATGCTCTTCATCGAACACCGCCTGCACTTTGGCTTTGTCGACGCCGAGTTTGTCGGCCAGACGTTGGATGAGCGTGGACTGTCGGTCGGTGCCATCACTGGCGGCGCTGACACTGTTTGCTCCATAGACTGTCGCACCGATGACGGCTGCTGCAGCTAGCGGCATCCAGATTTTGGTTGCTGTGCGCATATTCAAATATCTCCTGTTTACGTTGCTGGTACATACCAGACAATATCTAGCCTAAAATAGCTGTCTGATAGAACGCTTAGAGCAAATCGTCGAGCGGCAGTGACACATAAAACTGTGAGCCATGACCAAGCCGGCTCGTATACCAGATTTTGCCACCGAGTTCAGTAGCGAGATCACGACAAAGCGACAATCCAATGCCTAATGCAGGATATTTACCGGCGACTGCCGCCGACCGGTAAAACTGTTCAAATATTTGGTCATGCTCAGCATCGGCAACACCCAAACCGTCGTCCTGAATTTCGGTAATAATATTTTGACCATCACGCCGCAGGACGATTCTAATTTGCTGAGCAACAGGTGAAAATTTGGCAGCATTGTTGACTAGATTATTCAACACTTGGCCTAAGCGATCACGGTCTGACAGTATATGGGCAGCCGTAAAGCCCGATATAGCAATGTGCTGCTTGATACCCAATTGAGCGTCTGCAACCAGTTCTCGGACAAACTCGTCGTAATCAAAGCTGGTTTTGTTGATCGAGAAAACATGTCCCCCTTTACTGGCTTGATAGACATCGTTGATCAGAACTGTAAGTTTGCGGTTTTGATGTCCTAAACGCTGAGTTTCAAGTTGCAAGTCACTTGGCGGCGCACCAGACTCAATGCGATCAGCCAAATGTTTAAGCATGACGTGAGTGGCACCAGCCGAGCCTTTGAGTTCATGCGCGGCCACAGCCAAGAACTGACTTTTGGCCACGAGTAGATTGACGAGCTTATCTTTGACGAACTTAGATTCATCTAGTTTGGTTTCAGCGTCGGTCGCTCGCTGGATCAACCGAGCTAATTGACCAAACTCGGTATCAGCGGAAGCCAATTTTGCTAATTTGCTCGTATCGATATTTTGTAAACTGCGAGTCAATGTTAAAAGTGGCTGTAAAACGATTCCCCACAGCGAAAATATAAGAAGCATCATCGTTGCGAGCGCTGCCGTTACGAGGAGATAAAGTTGCCGTTGTTGGGCCTGGGCTAGACCTGAGATGATTGGAATTGAACTCGAAATACGTAAAATTACGCTTGGTTGGCCGTTCGCGCCATTGAGGCTCTGCGCAAAGCTGACCCGGTCTTGCTTGAGTTCATCCACCGAACTGTCATTAGGCGAGCCGATAGTGATGCGAGATTGCGTTATCTCGCCTAAATGTTCAAGTTGCTCCTCACCCCACAACCGACCGACTATCCAATAACCTTTGGGTTCAGTCCGACGTTCGTCATCGTCACCGGGATGGATGGTGGCTGCCCGGAATTCCATGAGACCGGCGCGCGTGACCTCAAAATAGTGAGCAAAATGATAATTGTGTAATTGGGCAAAGAAACTCTCGGCAAATCCACCTGACGGATGTCGGCCGTACCTGGCTGAGCCGCGTGATATGCCAATGTCCGGTCCGGACGATACACCCAGGCTGCGGTCGCGCCATAGTTCGACAAGCCAGCGTCAATGGTGTCACGGGCAAATTCCGGATCCCCGAATCAACAAAATCGACCATTTCATCCCAGAAGGAATAGTCGACCGATAACGACAATAATGTTTGACCGTCAAGGCTTCTTATCTGAGCAAAGTAAGCTTTGCGCTCAGCTAATTCGTTCTCGAGCAGGGTATGCAAACGCCCACCCTCGAACCATTGCTGACCACCGACCAAGGCCGCAATGATGGCAAAGAGAGCCATAAACAAAAGCAGAAAGCGAGCCTGAAGCTTCATACTACTTATGTTTATATACTAATTGCCGGGTGGTGACTAGCTTTGGAGGCTGTTTTGCCGGCGTTGGCGCCAAAAAGCCCAGCCGACCAAACCAGTTACCGCCACAAAACTCAAAAATGAACCAAAAGGTATGGTCGCAAATCCCCACACGGCCAATTGGACTTCGGTACACGATACTCCGCCCACGCACGGTGCAGCCGCTTTCGGAGATGAGCCCCCATTGCAGCAATGTATGATAAAACGCCACAATCATACCACCCACACTCAGCGGCAAGACGTAGTATGGTAGGTCGGGGTCGCGCCGCAAGATACCAATAGGCATGATGAGCGCCAGAGGATACATAAAGATACGCTGTATCCAACACAAGCTACATGGTGGAAGATGCATGATTTCACTCAAACCCCAACTACCGACTGTGGCTACAAGGGCGATCGTCCATGCCGCATACATAAGGTGCTCAATTTTGATGTAGGATTTAATTCGAGAAATCATAAGCTTAACATCGGTTCAATGCCACCACCAGTTGTTTGGGGCGTTAACATTACTATATACACAACCATGAGTACCACGAGCCAAACGATTTGCCAACCACCGAGTAATAAGGCCGCTTGACCGCGGTGACGGGATAACCATAGCCATAACGCTGGTCCCAGTACTAAAACTAAAACTAACACCAAGGTGAGCAGTCCGACTAAGAGCAACAAGAATGAACTGCCACCCATGCTATTGTTTTGGGATATCAGCCAGTCTGCCCCCATCACGATGCCAGATACGGCCGCAATGTTCGCCAAAGCCACTGCCGCGGTGGCAGCTAACAGCATCAGACTCGTAGTGGACGTCCGTTGGGCCAATAAGCGCAAGCCCCACCATAATAATACCGGGATCATGAGTAGCAGGAGTAAGGCTCCGGCTAACCAGCCGACATAAAATTTCCAGCGGGCATCAGCAAAGCTGCCTGACACCGAGTATGATTCACCAGCAGCTAAATTACTGGCAGTGACGACTCGTTGGCCATACCCGACACTGCTGATAATCGGATCGAGGGAGCGGCTCATATCCTCGGTAGCGGCCAAGGGTGTATCGACCGCCACACCAGTGCCTTGGTAATTGACGCCACTGTCGACTTGTTTGAGATACAATTGGCTATCGACATTGATCGCCACTGTCAATGAACGTATACGCTCGGAGACTATGAGCGACTGGAATTGATAGTTGCTCGCCAACCAGTTTTGACTAATGTACTGACGACTGGCATAGCCAAGCAAGACGACCGCTTGGTCGCCGGCAGCAATAGCTTTGGGTAGTGTGACTTGGTATTGGCCGTCTACTTGTTGAAATGATAATTTGGCGTACTGGTAATAGTCAGATATAAATTGTTTTTCATTGACGACACTTTGGTTGACTATTTGCTGATAGCCGACCAGATCAGTTAATTCGGTCTCCGACACTTTAAAGCTCAATGTTGTCAGGGGTTTATCAGTTTGATTGCCCACAGTCAGACGAGCCGTCACAATGGCTTCGCCATTTCCTCGTAGATGCACGGTATAAGCATGATCTTGGCCAAACAGCAAATTTCCTTGCATTCGGTCGGGTGCTACGACGGAAGATGTCCCCGATCCACTATCAGCGGCCGATACCGGTGCCGGCATGACAAACCAACTCAGCGCGAAGCTCAAAAAAACTCAACAATATGCGAGACCGACTCATGACGGGAAAGTCCTTGGTTATGTAGGCTCTAGTGTAGCACTTTCATGCGTTGGTGGTTTGACAATGAGTGAAACCAACCACACCCAACCGGCACCGAATAACCAGCCGGCTACGACATCGCTAGGGTAATGCACCCCAGATAACAGCGTGAGAGACCCACGAGCCCCAAGTAGACGGGACCAATTATCCATGCGGCTTGCCGATACCGTGTAGAACTCAGTGCTACCATGGTCGCCATGGCCAAAGAGGCCGATGCCATGGCGTGTCCACTGGGAAATGAGTAACCACCAACGGTAATCACTTGGTGCCACAGGTCGGGCCGATCGCGGGCAAATAATGATTTAAGCACTAAATTGAAAGCTGCCGCACCCATGACGCCAGCTATAACGACAGCTGCCGACCGGTAGCGTCGCCGGTCATATAATGCCAAGCACAATACGGCGGCCGTCAACATGATCACCGGTACATCTCCGAGATTGGTGATGGTGCGCATCAACCAATCTAAATTGGGGTTAGCAAATTGATGAAGCCACAGCAAAATGGCGGGGTCAAGACTCCAATATTCACGTTCAACGGCTTCACCTAAGGTATAAACGAGCAGGGCTGCTGGCAAGACATAGGCCAAACCCGCCACGAGTAGCCGGCGGGCGGTCAATCTTGAGACCAGGGCTTGAGCGTGGCGGGCAAGGCGTTCCATATAGTGCTATTGTAACGCTTTTTGGACTGGGTAGACTAAATGACTTTTGGCATACTATTCAGCTGGCCTTCCCGACAACGCGCGATAACCAAAGAGTAGAATTACGGCTCCCAACACAGCTACTAATAGACTGTACAAATTAAATCCGTCGACACCGCCGAAGCCGAGTAACCGCATCACCATACCACCAATGAAGGCACCGATAATACCAACTATTATATTGGCTATAGCTCCCTGCTGGGCATTCGTTCCCGCGATCATGGATGCAATCCAGCCGGCGAGTGCTCCCAGCACAATCCAAATGAGAAATGACATAATGTTTACACTCCTTAAGTGATTGATAGCTTAACAATTAACGTAAACAGTCAGCCGTGAGCTAGGACACGACAATAGTGTGACGTAGCTCACAAAAGTACCTATTCAGATATGAGATAATAGCCGGAATATGAGGGATTATCTGACGGCCAGGGCGCAGCGTTATACGACGCCGCAAAATTACTTAACGATGGCAGCTGTCATTTCGTTGTTGGTAGTGGCGGCAGGGGTAGTGACCGCCTATGTCTTCAGTAGTAATTTGTCGACGCAAGCCGAGATTGAGCGTACCAACTTGCGCACCCAACAATCTGAAGCTCTGACTACCTACATTCAAGAACGAGCCGCCAGCTATGAACAAATTTTATTGTCAGCGTCGGGACTCGTAAAAGTATCCGGATTAGATAACTTGTCCGCCGAGGATTGGACAGTCATGGTGTCGAGTCTCCAAATGCGTCGGTTGCATCCGGAATTATTGAGTATGGGTTTAGTAAAAAATTCGACGGTGACGTACTCGGAAGTATTTGACGATAGCAAACAAGCCAATGTGGGCTTCAATTTAGCCGATGAACCCGTCCGGTTTCAAACCTTGGAACTGGCACGAGACAAAGCCCAGACGACGGTGACACCACCCATAATCTTGCGTGCTGATGCTAACCAACCGGCTGATGACCGGCCTAATAGTCTGATATTCTTTTACCCCTTATATCAATCAGTTGATACACCGCAAACTATCGAGGAGCGCCGCGCGATGGTGACCGGCTATGTCTATGTTTCGGTACGCTTGCAAGACATGATGAAGGCTCGCCAAAATGTACTTGATTCAATCAAAGCGACCTACCAGTTGAAGGATATTACGACCCCAGATATCCCTTCGTTATACGGTTATTATCCTGACGAATTTCAATCGCAAGTGGGTGATACGGGATTGGTTGCAGATTTTGCCGTGTTTAATCGGCAATGGCGCTCTGAGATACACTTAAGCCGGCCTTCGGAGCAGAGCGTCTTAGGGCCGTTAGGAGTGTTTTTGCTCGGGCAGCCACCAGTATGGGCATTGGCGCATTAATATTTGGCATGCTCGCCCGCCGGATGCAACGATTGCACCGCTCGCATGAAGACGACATTCAACGTACCAAAGATGAATTATTGGCACTCGCCTCGCATCAACTCAGAACACCAGCCACCGGGGTGCGACAGTATTTGTCCATGTTGCAGCTTGGTTATTTTGGTGATTTACGTAACGACCAAACAGAAATTATTACGAAAGCGCAAAGTGCGAACGATCGCCAGCTGGAAATAATTGATCAATTGCTCTATGTGGCAAAAGCAGATGCCGACCAAAACTTAACCGATCCCGAACAGCTTAACTTGGCCGAATTGACCCGCCGGGTAGTTGAAGACCAAGCAGCGGCGGCAACCGGCAAAAAACTAACAGTGAGCATTAAGGCGCCCAAGATATTAAACTGCATAGCCGATGCTCGGTATACCAGGATGATATTGGAAAATTTATTGTCGAATGCCATCAAGTATTCAGAAATTGGTTCACCTATCAATGTGATAGTTTCGAAAGGCATTGATCACGCAACAGTCAGTGTGACCGACCAAGGAGTAGGTATTGCGATGGCTGACTTGCCGAAGATTTTTAGTAAGTTTACTCGGCTCGACAATCCATTATCGCGCTCGGAGGGTGGCAGTGGTCTGGGCTTGTTCTTGGCTGACAGACTGGCTATAGCACAAGGAGGTAGCTTGCATGTTGAATCAAAACTGGGTCAAGGTTCGTCGTTTCGGCTCATATTACCACTGCGCGTAATCAGTAACCGGATTGTGAGCGAGCCTACAGAATTTTGACATTTCTTATGGTACAATCCGCCAATGGATAGCCAGTCTAGAGCTAAAACCCACATTCTATTGGTTGAAGACGATGGTGCTCTCAATGAAGTATTTAGTTTGATGCTTCATAAGCTCGGCTATAGTGTGGAAACGGCGTTCAATGGCCAAGAAGCATTGGATAAAATTGCCATTTCGCAACCTCATCTCATTCTATTGGACTTGCTCATGCCAGTAATGGATGGCAAAGAGTTTTGCGACAATTTAACAAAGCTGAACAAGTGCCAGTAATTGTCTTCAGTAACCTCGATACCAAATCGGAAGTCAAAGATATTATGGAGCTAGGCGCACGCCGCTATATGCTCAAAGCTTGGGTAACGCCAGCTGAGCTGCTCAAGGTGATCGAGGATACGTTGAGAGGTTGATATCCGGCTGGAGTTCGTCCCCGCTAAACCGACTTAATCTTCCGACATGCAATCGATAACGTTTACCAGTTTGCCAGACCGCTTGCTGATTTTTGAGCGCAGATAATTCGTGACTGACAGTTTCACGGGAAACATTAGCCAAGCGAGCCACATCGGATTGAGTGAGGCTGATGTCTAGTTCACGATACCCGTCGCCGTCGACCGGTCCACCAAAGCGCAGGGCTAAGTAGCGCAATGTTTGGGCTAGTTTGGCAGCCGCACTATCTTGGCCTAATGCCTGTATATGAAGCAGGGCGCCCAGATAACGCCGGGTCATGCGTTCAAATTCAGCCGGATCATGGACAAGTGTTTCCAAAATAGTGCGTCTGCTGCGACCACATCTAGCTCAGCATCAGTCAAAGCCTCATAGTAAAAACTGCTACCGGTAATTGCCCGGCTACAACTCCAATTGGAAAATAATCGTCTCGACCAAATAAGGCGACATTAATTTCATTGCCATTAGCCAATATACTATATGCTCGGATTATCCCCTGCTTGATCATGAAGACTGAGGAGGTAACCTCGCCTTGGTAGAGCACAATTTGGCCTTTACGGATTGTACGTCGCCTGGTCATGTCAGCTCCTGGTAGTCTATGCATGGTAGCACAATCCAGACTCGAAATCGGGTTGGCTTGACACCTTAGCTCTTGATATCGCGTCCTCGAAATACCAACCACGATATGGCACCCAATACTATGATGGCGGCAAGTAATATGCCTACGTGAGATACCTCCACGTTACCAGTTTTTAATATTGCCTCAGGTCGATAATAGTGAAAAGGCAAAAACTTAGCCGGGATTTTCAGCCAATCAACCGTTTGAGACAAAGAGCTGACCACATATCCGGTCAATGCTACGGCGGCAGCTAGGGCGATTGCGAGTCCGCGGCCCTTTCCGGAAGCCGCCAAAACAAAGGCGATGGCAGCCGACGCTAAAGTAAAAAGCCAACACATAAATGTCGCCAATATAATCGATCTGGCCGAAACATCAATATCAACTGCGCGAGCGGTCGCAATGATTATAACCAGAGATATCAAAGTCACTATTGAGACCACTGAAATGCCTGCAATGGCTTTCGCAATCAGCAGTTTGCTGCGGCTGATCGGCCGGGCTAATAGGATTTCGAGGGTCTGATTCTGTTCTTCGCGACCGATCAGACTAGCACCAATGCCGATCGCTAGTATCGCCAAAATCATCGGCAGCATCATGAAGAATATTTGACTATTGAGAAAGCCCACTGGCGAAAAGAAGTCGGTGCTGCCACCAAATAGCTGAATAGCTGCCTCGGGCATGGCGGCAAGACTTTCTTCGAGTTCAGCTGCCTGATCTTTGAATGTGGGGTAGAAAACCATATTCAATAAAATCAATGCGGCAGCACCCAGGCTCCACCAGACTGTAGACCACCGTCTTTGCCACAGCGTCATGAAAATCACTACCTTCATGGATTGACCTCGCCTTCATAGAGCTGGAGAAAGTCTGCTTCCAATTCTAGATTCGAGCTATGAAGAGTCTTCACGTCATGGTGTGATAAAGCTTTGAGCAATTGTACAAGCGGACCTTTGACCTGAACAGTGATGTGGTTGCCATGATGCTCCAAAATACGCGTTCCAGTCACATGACGGAGTTCGGCTACCGGGGCCGGACCAGCAAAGCTAATTACAAATGTCTGAGCGGCATCGCCTAAGAGATCTGAGATTGTTTGTTCTTGCACAAGCCGACCTTGCCGAATG
Source organism: bacterium (assembly GCA_016699105.1). GTDB lineage: Bacteria > Patescibacteriota > Saccharimonadia > UBA4664 > UBA4664. The sequence goes on from CP064960.1 coordinate 1,208,840, forward strand.
ATACCAATCCGATCACACAGCTTCTGAACTTCCCCAAGGATATGACTACTTAGAAAAACGGCTGCACCGCTCTTCCTTGCCTCATGAACCAAATCATAAAACACTTCTTGCATGATCGGATCTAATCCGGTGGTCGGTTCGTCCAGGATGTAAATACGAGGTTGATGCATGAATGTTTGGATAATGCCAATTTTTGCCGATTGCCTCGGGACAAGTCTCCCAGATGTTTATCAAGGTCAGCGTCAAGCCGGTCAGATAGATCACCGATCGCTTTGTGACAATTTTGACCTTGAAGAGTCGCCAAGTAGTGCAAATAACGCCGGCCAGTCATCTTGGGGTATACCGGCACATCGCCCGCCAGATAACCGATACTACTGCGCACTTTTTCACTATCCGTAACGACATCATAGCCTCTAATTTGGGCAGTACCAGTTGAGGGCTGGATAAAGTTTAAGAGCAACCGGATAGTAGTGGATTTGCCAGCACCGTTCGGCCCTAGGAAGCCGTAAACTTCACCTGGGTAGACCTGTAAGGTTAGGTCGTCGAGGGCGCGGTCGGTAGCGCCAGCATAGTGTTTGGATAAATGTTGGATGTCGATGGCAGCGGTCGTCGTGTCACCGCTAGCGCGCTTCATGGCTTTTCGGGACCAGGCTTTAGACGCGGGAATTGCACCTCAAATTCGGTGCCCACACCCACCATACTGTCGACACTAATTGTGCCGCGCATAGCTTCAATATATTGCTTGATAATCCACAAACCTAGCCCAGTACCTGGGATACCTTTGGTATCATCATTCTGGATTCGGTAGAAGCGACTAAATAATCGTTCGCGATCAGGCGCAGCCATACCAATGCCGGTATCGCGAACCGAGAGCACCACTTGATTGGCTGTACTTTTATGAGTGACGATGACCGAACCTTTTTGCGAATATTTGACAGCGTTGTCGACAAGATTGGTCAATACTTCGATGATACGGCCTTTGTCAGCGCTGATGAGCTCCGGAGTGGGTGGCTGCTGATAAGTAATGGTCAAACCCTTTTGTTGAGCTTTGGCCGTAAACTCGTCGACAATATTCTGGCTGGTTTCACGTAGATCCACTGTCTCAAAAGTATAGGTGATGCGACCTTGCTCGAGCCGTGAGACATTGAGTAAGTCGGTCACCAAATTGTTGAGTCGTTCAGTTTCACCATAAATAACTTTGAGCACATGTCGGCCTTTCTCATCGACCGTGCCGGTGATACCATCCTCGAGGTTCTCGATACTGCCTTTGATGACGGTCATAGGCGCGCGGAGCTCGTGTGTGGCGACTGACAAGAAGTCATTTTTTAGTTGGTCGACTTCTTTCATGCGACGGAAGAGCATGGCGTATTGGACGAACCGGAAATGGTTAAGGAGTAGAAGTACGATCAAGACGACGGTAGCCATGACAATACCCAGAGACCGCATGAGTGTGGTACCGATCAGACCATCGGTACGTTGGGAAGACACATCACTGACTACAACGGCTTTGACGATTTCATTTTCAATAACTGGACTCACCACACGCCAGATTCTTTGACCGTCGGCCAACTGAAGTTCTTGGGCAACGGATTTTTACTGGCGGCAGCAGTTTTGTAGCAATATTTCACTGCTGCCAGCGGTGTCGTCCTGGTTGCCGCCGGTGGCAATAATAGTGCCGGGCTGCTGACCATCGAGCTTCACAATACTGACTTTGACAAGTTCGTCGCTACTAGTGGTCCAAGCTGACACTTGGTTTTGGACAGCAGATTGATCATTCAATTTTGACTTGATCGATTCCGTAATAAGTGAGTTGGCCAACGCGGCTTTGCGCCGTAGTTCGAGTCAGATCACTGCGAACAGCAAAAGCCATCACCAGCGTATTAGCGACTATGAGTATTGGTATCAGCACTAGAAGAGCGATCGAGTAGTAAAATTCCAAACGCTCGCGTGAAAGTTGGAATTTCTCCGTGAACATTAGAGGAGGCCACTGCCGCTTACGACTGTGCCCGTGGGTGGGTTAGAGTCGATAGTTGGCTGGGTATGGCGGCGACGGATAAATCGTAGGCTTATGATAAGGGCGATTAAGATTACCGCGACGGCTCCAGCGATATACAAACTGAAGAAGCTTTTCGATGTACTCGTCTTCTCCAGGTCTAGCTCAAACCTGTCGGATTGAGAGCTGTCGCGGGTGCGGCCACAATAGCAAAGTTGAGGCCAGCAGAACGAACGGCTTGAGGCGTTATTATCACCTTCAACAGTCACATAAGCTTCGTGTTTTACTGGCTCCATAGGGTCTTCGAGCTCGTATGTCCATGACCCGTTCTGATCAGTTTTGGCGACCAGTACTAATGGTTCGGAAAACAGATAGATAACAACGGTTTGGTTGGGTGCCGCTTTACCCGAAAGTTTTAGCGCTTTGGAGTTGTTTTTGGTGGATTGTTCGACTTTATCAACTTTGATAGTATCTTTGACTGGTAATTCTTTGACTTTGGTCGGTGCTACCGGGGCTAAGTTTGAAGGCACGACTGATTTGCGCGAGGTAAAGCAACTTTGAGTTTTGTCGAGATCGCCGTACGTCAAGCGCGACTGTTGCCATAGGCGCTCTAAGTAATCGGTGTCGCTAGAAGAACCTGTCAAGCAGCGTGTAAGCTGATCATCGACTTGATCATACTGTTTGGCGGCCATTTGGACACCACCAGCGATTGACCCTCCGGTTACTGGCGCGCTCGTGGGTGTTGGAGATGTAGCCCTCGGCGTAGTGGTGGTAGCAGCTGATGATTTTGGTGTAGTTGTAACGACCGGAGCTACGGGTACAGGCGTAGATGGCGCAATACAATTCGGGTAAACGCCAGTGTATTTGGGTAAACAACCGATGAGTTCGACAGAACCAATATTAATCGTGTGATTGGTACCATTGACGATCATGACATCGTTGGCCGTGCCATTGGTAGCCGAAAAATTTGGCAGTACCACCGGCAATGGCTTTGTAGGTTGCAGTTAAAATGAGGAACCGGCCATCATAGCCATTGTTTGAACCTTTGTTCGGCGAAGAGACCGTAATGCGGCCAGTGGTAGCCGTCGAGTAGGTTACTTCGGGATAATCGCCAATAGTGACATTTTGAAGCTGAACTAAATCTGATGGGTAGGTAAAGGCACCCTGTATGAGACCGGTGGCAGCAGCATCTTTGACTAACCTCGTTTTGTACTCAACAATAAATGTAGCCCCAGTATTAGCTTGAGTAGTAGACGGGTAAGCAGTAATGTAATAAATTCCCGCCGAAACTGGTTGCGCACATGTAAGTAATATGCTGACTGTTAACAAAATGACCGCTGCAGATTTTGATATACTGCGAGCAAATTGAGGTATTTTTGAGATATGTTCCATCGACAGTGAGTATTACAGCTTTACCATATCACAAAACGCTAATGTTTATAAGAACGATCGACTGTTAAACCGATGTTCTGATAATGGGCTTTGAGCAACTTCGAGCCTGGAGTGTCACACTCTCATTGATACTATGCTATGACGCCAGTATTCACAGTTGTGACATTACCGATTCTGTCTGCATTGTCTTGCAGCGCCAGATTGTTAACGCAGATCAGCCGAGGGCTGTCAGAGGTGATTAACTCATCATGTCGTATTTAAATGATTTCAACGTTGGCGTCTGTATTTATTTCTTATCGCCAGTATTGTAGTAGAGATTTGTAGCCAAACATACTCCTAGAATTCGGTCGGCACCATTGGTTACCAATATCTCGGCTGACCGGCGTAAACTTGCCCCGGATGTAATGATATCGTCGACCAAAATGATACTATATTTACTTAATTCATATCCGGTATCTTTAAACTCAAATATATCTTTAACTACGTTTTCTCTATTATTCCAACCGACAATATTTTTAATGTCAGCTTGTGTTTGCTTGTTCTTTTGTAATGGCATCGTATAAAACATTGATAGCTTACAAGATGTTTCGAGTAATTTCATCAGGATATAAGCAAATCGTTCGGAAACGCCATGACGACTTGCAACAGGTATGATTAAAACTGGCCGGTTTTCGGAAATGATCCATTTATTGACTCTAATTGTGAGTGACTTAAAGCCATTCTCGGCTAAGTTTTCAGCTATCGAAAAGTTGTTATTTTGTCTAGATTCACGCTTCATCCGTCGAAAAAGGTAGGCAAAAAAGTGTCTTCAATGCAGAGCCAACCAATTAGTAAGTCAGCTACGTTATCACCTTTGACACGCTTCACATATTCTCGAACTGTTTGACTATCATTGTCGACGGCTTGTATTGGCTCAGTTTGAAAGTCAATACAAACTTGGCGAAACGGGTTACCTAGACTTGTGGGGTTCATGACGATTGCGGCTCCTGAGGTGCGTTAATAAAGTTACATTGCAGTACCTGAAACGAATTTAGGTTCGCTAAAAATAGGATTGAAGACAGTAATAATTGCATAGTATGAGCAATCCAATTTTATGTCGAACGATTGTGCAATCTTACTAAAATTTATGGGATATCCGTTGTTTAAATATACGAGATTACCATATTTAAAATCGTCATGAGAAACCGAATCCTGGTTCGCCCGGAATAGATGGGCAGAAAATTCCCGGTCAGATGACGACACACTGGCTAAATAAATCGGCTGTGGGGATTTTGATAATTTCTCAATGTCACGGGGTCCGAGCGAAGTGTCACCTGTGGCACCGACTACTACGTTTGCCTGACACTTTTGGATAAAACCGACCGGATCATCCGAATGAGTCTTGATATCAAATCCTGATACATTAAAACCACTCTGCTGTAAGTTGCGAAAGATCTCACTGCCAACATTACCCATACCCATCATGATGATGCGCGGATTTACGACCGCATGTATCTGCAAAAGTGTTGCTAGTTGCTGGGCACATATGCGCTAGATGTGGCGTTTCATATTGCAGCTTACCAGTTGAACGGGCCACATTTATAACGGGAAAAGCCAGTGCCTGGCGCTCAGACAATATTCTGTAGCCTGAAGAAGTTTGCTCAATGCCGGCTATTTCGAGATGCCAGCTACTGTACTGGTCATAGTTATCCATAAATGTAGTCAGGAGCATTCCGCCGTCATCTAAGACTATTACCCGGGCGCCATCTGACACAGTTTGGATGAAAACTTCGAATAACCGCTGACAATTAATTTGGTGCATAATATCGAACGACAGGTTGGAGGGCGTGTCAGGTTGTAAAATGTGATACCCGCTATCCATTAGAGAATTTTGTAGTTCAATGTTTGTCGAATAACTCTTACCGAGTAAGTATATGTTTTGCTTTGGAATACCGAATCGCTCAATGATTTCCAGCATTTCGGCTCGAGGATTGCGAATATGCTGGCATGCAAAGATATAGGTGTTTTGAAGTTGACTATGTAAGCGCGGCTGTAGTTTTGTGTATGTAGTCAATGTGTCGGCAAACATTGCGGCAATCGTTGACATAGCTAGACTCGTGCTGTTGCAAAATTAGCTTCGATGATACCAAGCGGGTCACAGTCAATTGGTTCAATATATTCTTCTGCGCAATTTGGACTAAAAATGGCAATCTCGTCTTTACTAAGCTGCTTGCCTTTTACTTTTACTTTATCTCCTACTTTGGCAATACCAACAAAGCAATAGTACAAAGGAGGATACCCAATACGTATGGCCATTGTTTGTTTGAATTTGGTACGCCGGGCACATAGATAACGACTCATCGGCGTTTATCACAATTGCTTTATCGATTTCGATGGACATGTAGTCCGCAAGTTCAGGACGGGCAATCATTTTGAGGTATGAATGCCGGTCAGTGGATCTACGACAAATCCTTAAGTCGCACCCCGTTTCGTCGTCAATTCTCATGAATGAGTTTTCCCAACGTCGGGGCGTGACTTTGGCCTTGTACTCATGAGTGTCGGCATAATCAAGCTCGGAATTCACAAAAATACCCTTGTTGCGACATGAGAGTGATCGTATTTGGGTAGTATTTAAGGCCATTGAATACTAAATCGACATCATACAGTTTTGGCGGATTTGTTAATAAAGCTTGAATGCCACCATAAATACCGACGATATCGCGTGGTATTCCGGCTTCATCGCATGCAGTAAGTGCGCTTTGAACGCTGGGACGTGCATAGAGGTATTTTGGTGTGTCATAATTGTGCTGAGACTTTCTTGGGCACTGAATACGTAGGCTATTTTGGAATAACCAAGAACTAAAAACTGCTCCTGTGTGTGGGGATTACAAACAATCATTGACCGCATTTTATCTTTGACTGTTTGGCTTACATCTAGTAGTTGAACGCTATCAACATCGGTTTCGAAAATGCATTTTGCGTATCGCTCACCCGTCAGGCTGGACTTAGACCCATGGTTATCAGGGACATACGTTAAACAGACAATTTCACCCTCTGCAACTTTGACGCCCAATGAAATGAAAATATATCCATCGACATCTTTGATATACGAAAATTCAGCGATTTCAGACTTCGTGAATTGCATCAGATCATGTGTTCCGTTTTGTTGCCCAGATGATATCTGATATGCGTCAAGTTTGTCAATTCATTTTATAAAGCACTAACATAGTTCATAAGGTTGAACAAATATTTAGTATGAGCCGACGTTTTTGTAATTGAAATTTGCCATTAATTACCTCTTTACAATTACATTAGATCTTAATTCATTTGTGTTGTCGAAATCATTATTGTGGCAATCGAGGCGTCTGTAGGTAAGTTATGTACTATGTCGGCGGCAAAAGTTATTGTGCCGAGCTATTCTCAGGTTTAATATACTCCATCACGACGGCTTGCCCCCACTCTCGTTCCACGATATCGCCTTTTCGGACGTAACCTGCTTTTCGCACATATGAATACTACGATCGTGTTTCGGATCAATTTCGGCAAATACACGCTTGAAGCTCGGAGCGATGTAGTCCGTCATGGCTTTCAGCGCCGAAAGCGCCATGCCTTGTCCGGTGGCATCTTTATCAAGCACGACCCCAACCTCAGCTTCTTTTACGTCTTCGCTTGGGACAAACTCGGCGGCGCCGTAGAGGCGATTATCTTTTCGGATACCAAATCGGCTCATGTGTTTATTTGTGCGCCGAGCGGTTACCTCCTCGACGGTCGAATCAACTGTATTGCCGAATTCTGCAATATGCCCGGCATTTCGCTGCTGCAATTGCAGGTACTCAAGATCATCTTGAAGGCTCGTCATTTGCTTGAGTATCAATCCAGGCTGATCATTTTTAAGAACAACTGGATCGGCGGTGTGGTCAGCCTTAGCTGGATTTGAGAATTCCGGGTTGGGCATACACAAATACTAGCATTAATCGAGGACATATTATGGAGATGAACACTTCCTAGCGGGATCTGACAAACAAAAAGAGGCTTCGGATAGCCTCAATTTGTTGACAAATGATGTAATTATTCCATGGCTGGGACGGTAGGATTGTCACTTCGTGACCTGCTCCTCCTTTTTCTTATTCATTCCCGATGAGCTTCCGAGTCGGAGCTAGCCGAACCGGCGACGTTCGAATCCTAAACTTCACCTTTCATGGAAAAGAACTCTACTTTTGTAGAGTTCTTTTCCATGGCTGGGACGGTAGGATTCGAACCTACGATCTCTTGAGCCAGAATCAAGCGCCTTACCACTTGGCCACGTCCCAGTACTGTTTCTAGCCGCTCTATAGTACAAGATTATCTCCGATGTAGCAATAAAGTTGAGGCTCCCAGACGTTTGAAACGTCCGGGAGCTTGGGGGTCAATAATGACCGTTGTCCCGGTGATAGCGCTCGCGCGCTTTGAGATAACGATCGAGCTGCCGGTAGTAGTTTCGTTCGTGGTCTTTCCAGGGGATACGGTTTTTATTGCGCTTATACGGCTTTTCAACGCCGTAGTAGTGGCTGCGATTGCGACCAGGGGGCAGGTCGGGCAGCGTCTCGACAAAAAAGTCGAATATTCCCATATCTACTGTCCTCCTCCGGCTCGACAGTATAGGACAATCTAATTATACAATTATTTGTGACTACGTACTTGGATCATTGTCGAAACGATTGCGCGCAATGATGTAAGCCCGGCGCAGAATGCCTATGCCATAGACGATAAAGACTAATATGGACAAGATAATAACCATGGCATCTTCGGAAGCTTCGATATTGTAATTGTCGGTCAGCTTGACCCACATACCAAATTCGTCAAAACATAGAGCCAATCCGACGCCATATACAAATGCTTGCAGTCGGCGGTAGTGGGGCACGGTCAATGCCACGAAACCGAGGATTGCTAGTACAAAGAAACCATACGTGAAGTGATGCACGTGCACTCCACGAACATCTAGAAAGAGGTCGGGGAAGGTATGTACAGTCCAACGAGCGGCGGCAAAAGTCGGTAGAAAACCGGCCAACATCCAAAACGGAAGTTGGCGGCGGCGGTTATGAATGAGTTCGAGATAAGCTAATCTCAGGGGCTTCAGGATGAGCATAGTAGCGTTATTGTACCACTTTGGATATGATCACTGCTTCAATGGCCGACAGAGGTACCACACCCAAGGAACGGGAATCAGTTGAGGCACTCGGATTGTCGCCAAGTAACATGGCGCCCTGGCTCGTGAGGCTAGCTAGCCGCTTGATGACTAACCGGTGGTTTTGTCGGGCAACGATGATCGCGCCGGGTTTGATTGTGTGACGGCGAAACCAGCGCAGTCCGAGTAACCTCGTGCCGGGTTGGTATGTAGGCAACATACTCTCCCCTGCTACCTGGTAGAGGCCAAAGGGTGTAATTTTTAACATTTAAATCTACTTGGCGGCAGCTTTGGTAGCGGCAAAGATTTCTGCTATTTCATCGATGAGATCGAGCAGTTTTTGGGCAGTAGCAGCATCGTGCAGGTGTTTGGTCTCGCCCGCTTGTTTGGTGGCGCGCCAAAACAAGTCGTGTAAGTTCGGATGCTGCTCGAGATGCTGGGGTTTGAAATAGTCCGTCCACAGTACCCAAAGATGATGTTTAACTAGTTCAGCCCGCTGTTCCTTGATGATTATGGCTCGCGTGCGATAGTCGGTATCGGACGAGTCGGCCATCTTGGTGGCGATGGCAAAAACTGACAACGCTTCGATGCGAGCTTGCGCTGGGTCATAGACGCCACAAGGTAGGTCGCAATGAGCTGATACCATTTGGGCTGGCAGCTGGCGAAAGAGACACTTGATAGGGTTAAAATGGATGTTCATAAAAGGTATTCCTTTTTAGGTAACTAGATTCATTATACATTGTGCATGCATGCCGCTTGCGGTTATAGTAGAGACATGACTTCGAGGGTTGATGGGGTCCGGAGGGGAGCGCCTGAGGTAGGTGCGGCGATAGCCGTGGCGACTGCTTCAGTAGTACCAAAAGTGGCTGAGCAAGAGCGGCCACAACCTTTGCGTGTGAGTGCTGCAGCCAAACGATTGCCCCGTGGACGCTTGGACGGTGTACGGCGGCCAGTCGTCAGCGCGCGGGTCGCAGTACCAGAGGTAAGCGCACCGCTGGCGCCGATGCGACTCGATGTACCAGTACTTGAAGATGGCTTTACCGCTGAAAAAGCCGCCGGAGATCTCGGTAGTTTTATTACTCCGGCTCATGTCGACTCGCCAGCTTCAACACAACCAGTGGCGCGCTCTTGGAAGATACCCTGGAAGCATACGGCAACTGCCGCCGCTCTGACATTGGTGGCTTTTGGCTCGGCAGCACTCGTAGTCACCTACATTTCGCCTAAACAAGCCGCTGTCGCTCAATCGGACTCGACGCCTATCCCCACAGTGAGCGCCACACCGACAGCGGCACCAGTTGCGCCTGGGTTGCAGCCCCTACTTGACCAATTTGTAAAGAGTCATCAAGGAGGTTGGGGAATATATGTGAAAAACCTCCAGACCGGTGCGACCGCGAGCGTCAATGCTACCAAACCGATGACCAGTGCCAGCTTATACAAGTTGTTTGTAGCGGAGCGAACATTGGCGATGATAGACGCTGGTCAATGGAAACTAACCGACAGCGTCGGCGGCGGATCTGGCCGAAACCTGGAGGCCTGTTTGCGAGTCATGATAAATGTTTCCGACAACGCTTGCGGCCGGGCACTCGGCACCAAACTGGGTTGGGGCAAGCAGGATAAAGCTCTGGATCTGGAAGGATATACCGACACAACCCTGCTGACGCCACAACAAACCTCGGCGCGTGATGTAGGCTATTTGTTGGAGCGATTGCAAGCCGGCACATTACTATCAGCTAAGTCTTCGGCTCAACTCATGGGCTATCTCAAGGAACAGAAAGTTAATAATCGATTGCCTTTGGGTTTGCCAGCTGGCACCATAGTCGCCCACAAAACCGGTGACCTCGACGGGTACGTCCACGATGCCGGCATCGTTTACGGACCCAAAACCGATTATCTTGTAGTAATTATGAGCGGACCCTGGAGCCGACCCGCCTCATCGGCCAGCGCCCACGCTGAATTGTCGAAACAATTGTGGCAATACTTCGAGCAATAAATACTATTCGGCAATTAAGATAATAGATCTGGCCGGTATTTCCGGGTATTCTCAGCGGCTTGATGAGCGCGCCACTTGGAAATTTCGGCATGGTGACCACTCAGCAAAACATCGGGTACTTTGTGCCCTCGAAATTCTTCTGGTCTAGTGTAGTGGGGATATTCAATGAGATTGGGGTCGGAGAACGACTCATCGGCAGCCGATGCATCGCCACCAAGCACTCCTGGAATTAAGCGAATAACGGCGTCAGCTATAACCATTGCAGGCAATTCGCCCCCGGTCAGCACATAGTCGCCGATACTAAGTCGATCGTCGACATAGTCCAGAATGCGTTCATCAAATCCCTCATAGTGTCCAGCTACAAGAATCAGCCCAGGTTGTTGAGCATATTCGACGGCAAGTGCCTGCTTAAACAGGCGCCCACCCGGTGTCATAGCGATGACTGGCGCTCCCGGATTGCCGACTCGGGCTTCCTCGATGGCAGCTACCATTGGTTCAGGCTTGAGGACCATGCCATCTCCCCCACCGTATGGAGTATCGTCAACGGTGTGGCGTACGCCCTGGCCATATTCACGCAAATCAATAATATTGATACTGGCCAGCCCGCGATCCTGGGCTTTCCAGATCATACTCATGTCAAAGGGACCTTTGAACATGTCTGGAAACAGGGTAATAATGTCGATCTTCATTAGATATCGAGGTCGTCGAGATCGGCAAACTCCCGCTTGGTCCGAGCGAGCATTTCAGATTGAGAGTCGAGGGCATCGTCGGTGTAAGCGGTGGTAGTTGTGGCGGCAGCGGCTGGAGCAACGGCAGCGGCAGCTGTCATCGATATAACGTCATCGGCTGTTGGGGCTGCGGCATGCGTAGAACCTTCAGGCTCAATAATCTTGAGATTGACGCGAGCATCGTCACGCGAACCGAGTACACGCAACAAGGTGCGAATGCTTTTGGCGGTGGCACCAGCCTTACCAATGACCTTACCCATATCATCTGGGTTTACCGAGAGCTCGAGTAAAATACCCATATCGTCAACACTACGATTGACTGTAACGTCTTCGGGGTGTGTGACTAGAGCTTTGACTACATATTCAACGAATTCTTTATCCATATCGGGCATGGGACTAGTAACTCCTTCGCAAAAACAAAATTCGATGTGTGCCACCATCATAGCATTATTTAGCACGAAAACAGTGATTTTGCTTATGCTTATTCGGCAGGTGCTTCGGCGGCGGCGGCAGTTTCGGCCACTGGTGCTGCCGCTTTCTTGACTGTTTTGACCTTGAGCTTGACCCAAGTAGGGAGCTCAACTTTTTCACGCTGAAGCAATTTCACAACAGTATTTGAGGGCTGGGCACCATTGGCGATATGGCGCTGAATATCATCAGTCTTGAGTACAAGCTCCTTGGTATGAGGGTTGTAGTGGCCAAGTACTTGCACGAATTTGCCAGTGGCTGCGCGTGCAGATTCGGCCGCTACGATGCGGTAGGTTGGGTATTTAGCGCGGCCGATGCGGGCCAAGCGGAGTACGAGCAATGGGGTAGTCCTGATAATGAGTTATTACAACGGATTAGAGTGTAGCTTTTTTGAGGGTGAATGTCAACTTATTAGCGGGCGGCAATGGCTGTAGCTTGATCGAGCCGCATGGAAATGACTGTAGAAAGATGGGCGCTATTAAGTGTTACGCCGTATAAAGTACTAGCAACTTGCATGGTTTGACGGTTGTGGGTGACGATGATGAGTTGGGTAGCCCTGGCTAACTCTTCCAACATGGCTGCCACTTGACCAGAATTGACTTCATCGAGGGCGGCATCTATCTCGTCAAGTACTACAAATGGGCTGGGATTGGTGCGCAATATAGCGGCCAACAGGGCAATGCCGGCTAGGGTGCGTTCACCTCCAGATAATCCTTGAATTCCGATAGGCCGCTGTCCACGAGGTGCGACGGTAATTTCTACACCATAGCTGTCGCCATCAGCTTTGAGAGCCAGTTTACCTGTCGATCCAGGTAATAATCGGGCACAAAAGGCACCAAATTGCTCGGCCAAGAGACCAAAATTTTGCTGGAATCGACGGCGAATGAGGCTGTCTAGGCGTTGAATGAGGAGGACCAGATCGGCTTGCGCTTGTTCGAGATCGGTTATCTGACTGCTAAGCTGATCATGGCGATTTTTGACCTCGTGATATTCAGATTGTTGGTCGGTGTTCGTTTCAGCCAGGGCGTCACGCTTGGCCGTAGCTGCGGCAAGTTCAGCGGCTAGCGCCACCGGATCACCATGTGACAATGTTGATAGTTTAGATTGGCTTGGCATGTCCAGTTGCCAAGACTGGGCCAGGGTGGCGGCATCGGTGGCCGCTGATTGGGCGGTGCCGATAGCGGCTTGGGCAGTATGCAGTTGTTGTTTGACAGTTTCGATATCATTTTCAATCTGGGTACAGGCCACGGCTGCGGCAGCTTCGGCGCCAGATTGACGACCTGATTCTGGTGTCGCCAAAGTAGTGCGCAAATCCTTGAGCCGGTCATCTTGCTCAGCTAGTTGCGTAATTGCTACCTGGTGCTGATGCTCATAACGTTCCAGTTTGGTGACAAGGTCGGGTACGGTCGCCAATTGGCTGGCCAGTCGCTCGAGTTCGAGCTGATAATTGGCTATTTGTTCTCGTACATATTTAAGGTCAATATCGCGCGATCGTTGACTGATTGTAATATTGGTCTGATGCTCGGTAGCAGTTTCCCGACGGTGCATTGCTGTCTCCATGACTGCTTGGGCCGCTTGGAGCTGAGCAGCAACTGTACCAGGGTGACGGTTAGCCGCGTGACTCAACAGCCGGCCGGCTTTGTGAACAAGTAGTTTGACTTGGTCTGGAGGTAAATCCTGTTTAAGTAGGCCACTAGCCAGCGTACGCATGACATCTAAGGCGTGATTGACATATTGATCCCTGGTACCGGCCTGTTGTGATTGGCGCAGTTGGCTCAATATTGCCTGCGCAGATGCCACCGATTGAGCAGTTTCGGCCAGCGTGGCGGCTGCCCGGCCAGCCGCTGCTGTAGTGGCCGCTTGGTCTTGCTCAAGCGTATGTAATTCAGCTTGGGCAGTATTGAGCCGCTGTTGGAGGTCGGCTTGCGTAGCGGTCAGTTTTTGCAATTCTTCTATGTGTTCATGGGTAGATTCTACTTGTTGTTTTGATTCATGGACTGCGGTTAACAATTGGCGTTGCTGCGCTAAACTGGCCGCAATATCAGCTTCGAGTCGATCCCGCTGATCGGCTGTTTGGCGCAACTGGTGGCGAATCTCAGCTAATTCGCGGGTAGCAACTGATAGCTGTTGTTGCAATTGGTGCAACTTTTTAGCGGCAACAGTGTGGGTCGATTCGGCAGCCTGGAGGTCGGCGGCGGCCGCTGTAGCACGAGCATTGACCAATGACTGACGAAGCTCCTGGCAGCGTTGGTCTAGCTCGGAAGCAGTCTGACTATGTTTGATGGCTTTTTCCAGATGATGTAATCGCGGTTCAATTTCGGCCAAGATATCGCGCAGTCGTTGGCAGTTGAGTTTGGACTGATCGAGCTGCCGCCAAGCTGCCGCCCGGCTTAACTCGGGTTCGCGAATGCCAGCGGCGTCTGCAAATAGACTTTGGCGCTCGATCGGCGATGCCAAAATGAGGGCATCAATGGCACCCTGCCCGATAACACTATAGCCACTGGGGCTGATGCCAGCAGCAGCGAGTAGCGATTGCACCTCGGCCAATTTGGCACTAACACCAGATATAAAGTATTGGGATTGGCCATCACGATACAATCGCCGGCTAATAGCTAATTCGGAACGGCCTTGCATCACAGCATCGGGCAAATTGGCCAACACCAATTCCACTTCGGCCAAACCACTACGGGGGCGGCCATCGGCACCAGCAAAGATAATGTCATCGCGGTCATCGAGCCGCAGCTTGGCTTTACTCTGCTCGCCCATAACCCAACGGACGGCGTCAGCTAGGTTACTTTTGCCAGAACCATTTGGGCCGACGATAGCGGTCAGGCCAGCATCGAATTCCAACGTCGTGGCGGTAGCAAATGATTTGAATCCGGAAACCGTCAGGCGTGTAATCATTATCACCTATTGTATCAGGCTACTGGCAATCAAAATGATTTGGGAGTACCATGCAGCTATGAATCGTAAACTCACTGGCACAGCGTTAGTCGTTCTTGGTTTGGTCTTATTATTGGCTAATCTCAATTTGTGGGGTATGCAAAGTTTGCTCAGCGATTGGTGGCCGATCATTGTGATTGTGACTGGTCTACTGATGTATCTCAACGATAGCCGTAATTATGTCTGGTCGTTCCTGGTAACTGGCATTGGCACAGTTTTACTCTTAAAAACACTTGATATCACACAAGTAGATGTGGGCGATCTAATAGTACCCGGTATAATTATTGCAGTTGGTACCTCAATTTTGTTGCGTAACCGCTCACACGCCGCACAGGTGGAATCAGGCAATGAAGACATTACCGCGGTTTTGTCTGGCGTAACCCACCGCAATACCAGCAACGATTATCAGGGGTGCGAAGTGACGGCCGTCATGGGTGGTGTCGAACTTGATTTGAGCAAAGTAACGATTGCCAAAGAGGCGGTCGTAGATGTGTTTATTTTGATGGGCGGGTTAGAGCTGCGGGTGCCCGATAATGTCATCGTTAAATCAAAAGCTGTGTGCATCTTGGGTGGGGTCGAAGACAAGACCAATCCCGCCGATGCCACTAAATCACCAGTATTGTACCTCGACGGTACCGTAATAATGGGTGGCGTCGAAATTAAGCGCTAGGTCGCGGTCTGGCGAATATGATCAAGTGCAGCAGCGGCAGCGGCTTGTTGGCCGGCTTGTTTGCTCGAGCCGGTTCCAGTACCAAGCTGCTTGTCACCCACAAAGGCACCGATGGAAAACGTCTTGTCGTGGTCTGGGCCGTCTTCGGACAATACCCGATAGGCCGGCGTGAGCCCAAATTGATCTTGAGCCATTTCTTGAAAACGACTCTTAGCATCCAGCCAAGTGCCATCGGCTAAGATAGCATCCAAACGCGATATGACACTCTGGGCAATAAAATTACGTGCTGCCTCATAGCCTTGGTCCAAATAGATAGCGCCGATCAGAGCTTCTACAGCATTGGCGGAAATGAGGGCATGGGAACGGGCATTGCCTTTGGCTTCACCACGGGAAAGCTTGAAAAACTGGGCAATTTCGAGATTGATCGCAACTTCTGCTAAAGACTCAGTTTTGACGAGTGCCGAGCGCCAATTGGTGAGATCACCTTCGGGATTTGGAAAATTGCGGTAGAGGTGGTCGGTGACAGCAAGTTCAAGCACAGCATCGCCCAGGAATTCCAGGCGTTCATTGTGTTCGAGTCCGAGACCTGGATGCTCATTGAGATACGAACGATGAATAAAGGCTCGTTCGAGGAGCGAAGGATCGGCAAAGTTGAGACCGAGTTTAGCTTGAAAGTCTTGTAGTGGCGTGACAGTGGTCATATTAATTCTTATGATACTCCAGTTTGGGGTTTAGACGCAGCCGAAATGGGCGGCTGGGCGGCATCTAACCGGGCGAGTGCCATCCGGAAAAGCCGCTCAGTATCGCGATACTCGATCAAACCCAAGGCTTTACTGGCATCGAACCAGCGCGCATCAACGATGCCTTCTGAGTTTTCGGCGACGATTTTGTCGGTATCACCCACAGCTTCCATGAGGAATACATGCGTGGTCATAAAGATCAACTTGCCTTCCCGGCGATAGAAGAAGTGTAGTTTATCGAGTTTTTCGTCCAATCGTAAGTGACTCAAGCCCGTTTCTTCGGCAACTTCACGAACAGCTGTTTGTTCGATGGATTCTCCGGCTTCGACATGCCCTTTGGGTATACTCCAGCGGCCTTGACGATCCTGGATCATCAAGATTTCGACGCGACTGCCGAGAATACGATAAACTACTCCACCAGCGGTATACTCCCTGGTCGCACGGATGCGGCCGGGAGCTTTGGTAGCTTTATTCCCTGAACGGTGGAACGACTTACGCCGTGCTGGTTTCTTGCGGTCTTCGGATTTTGGTTGGGGTTGGGGTTCTGACTCTGGTTCATAGAAATCGCTTGATCGGTAAATGGTGCCCAAAACACCGTTGATAAACTTACTTGGAGTTTTCGCCACCAAACGTCTTAGCCAATTCGACGGCCTCGTTGATAGCTACTTTGGGCGGAACTTCGCGTTTGTTAATGAGTTCATAAACGCCAATACGCAAGATAATCTTGTCGATTTTGGCGATCTGATCTACTGGCCATTCGGGCGCTGCCGGTCCGATAATGGCATCTATATCAGGTAAATGAGATGATACACCATCGACGATATCTTGAACGAAGTTGGTGTCGTCTATATTTGACCGGAATTCGTCGAGATTGCGCTCGAGAATTGGGGATAGCTCTAAACCTGACGTCTCACCGCCTCGAAAGTCATGCTCATAGAGCGTTTGCATGGCTACGATGCGGCCGAGGTGGCGATTGCTAGCCACGTTTGACGAGTCCTAGCTCGACCGCTTTCTTGAGGCGGCGGGGTACGAGTCCGCCAGCAGTGGTACGGACCAGCTGGACGGCTTTGAGAGCCAGGTGAGACCGCCGTTGGCCTTGGGCGCCGCGGGTAGTGCGTTTTTTGGGAACTGCCATGATAGTTTACCTTTCGTTAGAACTTGTGGCGTTGTCTGACCAATCCAAGCCGGGGCAATCAGGTCGGTCGAGTAACTTGATGGGCAGACTCAACAGTATTTCCTGTTGAATTATGTCA
The DNA here is from genome assembly GCA_016699105.1 of bacterium. Classification (GTDB taxonomy): domain Bacteria; phylum Patescibacteriota; class Saccharimonadia; order UBA4664; family UBA4664. The sequence goes on from CP064960.1 coordinate 1,226,160, forward strand.
TCGAGGCTAATTTCGTCTCTGATAATCGGTTGTTCATCTTCGGTCGGCCTTTGGGCAAAGGTCTGCCGGATGTGCACCCGCACTGGGTGGTCAAAAGGGCGCAAGCAACGGTGACATTCGAGCTTGATGATAGCATTGATGGTGCCATCGATAGATACCGCTTTGGCTGCCGTCTTGGTGATGGTTACCGTTCCGTCGACCGGCTCGGTTAACTCAACCTCGTCCAAATCAGGATTTTCGTCTGATATGGTAAAGGCCCGGCGATATCCGGTATCTTGGGCTAAAATGTCTCGTACATTGATGTGCATCGCACTCTTGGCGCAGATTATAACAGATCCGGAGGCTGTTTGGCAAACAGGCCGCCTGAGTTGATTAATCGGCGCCTACTCCTTCCAACTCTTGATTAAATGATTGGTCATAATTGCCACTGCCATTGGCATCCCAATAATGATGGGCTTCGTAGCGGATATTGGCGTCGGGGTCCTGGATCCAGGCATGAGGATGATTGGTACGCCAACGTGCCAAACTGGACCAATCGTAGCCGGATACAGCAATCGTTTTGTGAAAACCTGAAGCCCGCAAGGCCGAGACCACAGATTGACTAGCGGCTTCCCAAGTTTGCGCGGCGCTACCCACAGCCGAAGCTGGTAAGTCATGTGGTTCATTCATGATGCCGACTCCGATCACGGCTGAATGATTACCGAGAGCTGATGCCAGCTTGATCCAGACATCAGCTAATTGGTCCGAAGTAAGTTGCTCGGTACCCAAAATAAATTCTCCCGCATCCGTGCGATAACGACCATAATTATGCAATCGAGCACGACTCGTAGATGGGCGGCGGCGGCAAAATCTAATTGTTGACGCACCGCTACTACTTCGGCATCTTTGAGCGGTCCACCCAATTCGGGTTGCAATCGTTCCCAGCGCAATGGTAGGCGGATCAGTGTCAATCCTCGGCTGGCTACGTAATTATAACTGGAAGCGGGCTCATAGAAATAATCCCGTCCGGGCTCACCAGGAATTTGAGCAGTCAATTGGGTGCCAAATTCCATACCGGCGACATTGACTCCATATAAACCCAGGTGAGTATGGTTTAAGGCCGTTTCAAGACTGTTGGCGGTAGCCCGAGCCGTATCAATGCCTTGGCCTTGACTCGATCCGTACAGCGTCATGGGATAGTCACCCCAATGACTGCCAGCCGCCCAGCCAGTTACCCAGAGATCTTGTTGACGGGCACTTTGGAACCAAACGTCAGCCACCGCGTTCCAGCGACTTTGATCAGCACCTAGGGGCCAGCCGAGCTCACCGACAAAACCGGGGGCTTGATTTTCGGCTAGCCAACTTTTGAAGTCGTCGAGTTGCGTAACCGCCCGTTCTTCGACCGCGTTACTGACGCGAGGATATACCGGAAGCGGCAACCAACCATTGGTATCGATTTGACTTTGGAGCAGTACAGTACCACAAACGGCCACGGTGGCTCCGAATACCCCCAGGCTCAACCAGACGCGGGACGGCCAGAGTTGCGGCCCTTTAGGCCAAGTCATGCAGAATCTCCGCCGCTACGACCCGGCCATCACGCACCGCATAGTTTGTGCCACGATCCTCAGGAAATATTTGACAAAAGTTTGATAGATAAACGCCAGGCAAGGGTGTGCGGCGAGCAGGTATCTTGGATTCATAATCGATACCCACAATGTGCTGGGCATTGGCAAATTTGAATACATAGCTTTCCTTAACCCACTCGGTAGAAAATTTGGGAAACAACTTCGACAGTCCAGTAAGCCATTTATCCTTAATTTGATCCTCGGTCAGTTTCAACAATGGGCTATCGGCGGATACATAATCGCCAATGTAATACACGTAATGCCCCCCGATATTGGCTGGTCCGACAAGCGCATCAAGACTTAAAAATACCAAGAATGGCGCATCAATGTCATGGATCTGGTGCCAATAGCGGTCGGTAATGGGCTGGTCGGTCGTAAAGACCATGACCACTGCCGACAGATACGTGATGTCCTGAAGCTGGCGGCTGTAAGGTGTAGTCATAGCCGGATGGTTGGATGCCAATCGTGCGAGTACACCGGACGGCAGGGCTGCGAGAATCGCATCATAAACTTTGGTTTTACCCCCAAGAACTACGGCCGGGTGACCATTGGTTTCGGTGATTGCCGACAATTGCGTCTGCGTCTGAATAGTTACACCCAAGCGACGGAGCTCGGTTTCCAGTTGACGGACGACTACTTGGAATCCACCTTCGTAGTAACCGAGTCGTTCGGATTGTTCACCTTTGATTTTGGACGTCTGGCGGACGTGAATACGAGTCCACAGCCAAGCCATGGTTACTTGGTCCCAATACTTGTCGAACTTACCAACGAGCAATGGTTTCCAGATGAGATCGGCTGCCCGGCGACCATTCCAGCGACACAGCCATTGGTAGGCAGTGATCTGGGTGAGTGGTTGCCAACGCTTGAGGGTCAATAACCTCAACCCAGTCAGCCCTGTGCGGAATCGGTCGAGTAAACTCAATGGTCCAAAGCTGAGCAAATCTTTGGCCGTCGTAAACGGATACAGTTTGCCTCGGTAAAAAGCACCAATGGAACTGGGATAGAAGTGCAATTTGTCGGCCACACCCAATTCTTGGCTGAGTTCAATCATGTAATTGTCGGTGGTATAGAGAAAATGATACGCTCTCTCCAGCGGTGTACCGTCGGCTAGTTGAAAGCCGGCAGCCAGCCCGCCCAAGGTATTGCCGGCTTCGTAGATAGTTACATGACAGCCGGCTTTGGCAAGTTCATAGGCAGCTGTCAAACCGGTGAAACCGCCCCCAATTATGGCTACTGAGTGGCGAGTAGTCTTATTCATTGGTACCGCCAGTCGCAAAGGTCAAGCGCGAATTTAGGTAGAATTGCAGCACAAAGACAAATGGTAGTGTGCCAATTTTGGCCCAGGTTTGATTGACACCGCTGGCCACCAAGCCGGCTAAAATAGCCGTGCTGAGCACATAGCCGGCACCGCTGACACCGGCAAAACTGGCGAATCGTTGTATCAAGCGGTTGCTCGTTTGAAAATTGTATCGAGCATTGAGAGCAAAGCTATACAACATGGCCAAGCCGATAGAAAGGGCGTTGGCCAATACAATCGGTAGACCAACGATTGAACCGAGCAGCCAGAATAGGGTGACATCAATAACGACCGCTCCCCCACCGATGACAGCATACCAAGCTAGGCGTTTCACTATTTGAGCTCCATTCTGAGGCTGGCAGGAAGGTGCCTCTGAAAATTATGCCACTGCCAATACCAAACCTGGTCTAAATAACTACCGCCCTCACCCCAGTATCCATCCACATGGTACTGGTCATGTATCTCATATGTGTAGAGGGTTTGCAATTGCTCTGAGTCGACAATCTGGTTGGTTTGACCATACATCAGCCAGGCGATGTCGGCTGGTGGCGAGGCAATGCGGGAGCGGAAATCGCGCAGCAGTGGTTCAATTTGAGTCAAGGTAGAGCGGGCTGTCTGAGCTCGGGTCTTGTCTGGTGTAGTGTATTCCTCAACCAGATGATAGACCAGTAAGAGACTATCGTAGCCAAAGCTGTCAGCTGCCGGACCCATGACACTGCGAGCAGATGTGACCTCGCCGGCGGCACTCACCAATACCCAATCAGGTAACTGGTCAGCAGCCAGCAATGAATTGATGGTCGTATAATTGTCCCGTACCAATTCTGCCCAAGCATATTGCGGTACTTTGGTTGCTAGATAGGCGTAGGTGTCGGGATCAAAATATCCTGGATTGACCAAGTGCGGATTGCGGCTTCCATCAGCTGACGAATCGACAAACCACCGCCCGCCCGCCTTGAAGACACACTTGGACCACCAATCGGCAGTGTGGCGGGAAGCAGTTGAGGCATAGCCTTGACCTGGCCATTTTTCATCGGCTCGAAACAGCGCTGCGGCGGTGAGCTGATCAGCCGAGCAAACATTATTGGCGTCGGCCAAACCGTAGACGCCACTGGCGTTTTTGGCCCATTTCCAGGACAACAAACTGTCATTTTGACGGTGGCGTAAATGGTCTTGAGTCCATTGCCACAGACCAGCAAACATAGCTTTGTCATTTTCGGCAACCGCGCGGTTGAGCGCCTGAGCCTGGGAATACGATGTCGTCAATCCCTGATTGTTGGGGTCGACTACTTGGCCATAACTAATAATGTAATGGTCTTTGAAATATGCCCAGGAATCTTGGAGGACGATCTCATTGCGACTCTTAACCCGATAAACTTGAGCCCAGTCGCCATTGGTCGAAATATAATTCGGTAAATCGATGAAACTTGAGGCACCAGTCGTAAAATCGGCGACCAGTTCGGAGTGATCAATATGAGCTTCATCTTGGGAGTGGTGCCGGCTTTGATCTGGCTTACGATTTCGTGCGTCAGGATCAAATATTCGATATTGCGCCAATCATCATCATAGGTCTGTCGGACCTCGGGATCGTATTCGGCGGTAAAGAAATAGCTCACATGTTGGTACGCGCGCTGTTGCACAAAATATGGATACACGTAGTTGTCTGCGACAATGTGGGCTGAAGTGGGAATATGGGTCTGAACCCAATCGAGGGCTGCTTGCTGGTTGGAAGTTTCGGATACAGTGTATGGCTTGGCTCCTAATACCGACAGCGTGAGCAATAATAATATAAATCCGGCGGCCAAATGCACCCGCCTAAACCAACGCCAGCGACGAGGCCAGAGTTCTTGACCCAGCACGACCCAAAAACTAGCGATAGTAGCCGCCAGAAGCGGAATGTAGGGCACAATATACAGATCTATCACTATTTTGCCGCGAGCCAAAAACAATAAATAGAGCCAACAAGCAACAGCAAGTACGATTAGGTAGGGATACCGACGACGACGCCAGATCGCCATGGCGGTCAAGCCGATCAAGCCGATAGCACCCCCAAGCAAGATAAATGGATCTTTGAGCGCCCACGTATTTAGGTTTAGCCGAAAGCTACTACGTGCTTGCCACGGCCAGGCAAAGTCGCCTCGGCCTAATTGCAGCTGAAAAGTTTCAACCATGCTGACATGGAGCGGTTGGCCCGAGGCGTCGCGGGGAGCGGGTAGAAGTTCGCCCTTGAGGGCAGCATATAAGAAAAACACCAGTATCATGGCGCCAACGACGAACGTCCAATACAACAAAGCGTGCAACCGGTGGCCGGGATCGGCTTTTTTCCAGATGAGATACCAAAATGCTGGTAAGAAGAAGATGGCGTTGAGTTTGGTGAGGACAGCTATGCCCAAGAAGACGGCGCTCCAGATATAGTGATGCAATTGATGAGCTGGGCGGCTGGCCCACCACAAACTGAGCAGAACCCAAAAGGTCATGAGATTGTCGAGCAAAATGCGGCGCTGAAAATAGATGCCCAACGGCGACAAACTAAAAATTAAAACCGCACCAAAACCAGCGGCTTTGCTACCGTGAGTGAGTCGTTTGGTAACAGCGTAAAGTAATACACACGAACTCAAATGAATGATCAGCATAAACACTCGGCCACTCGTGACGAATGATCCAAACAGATTGTCGGTGCCACCAGTCAGCCACAACCAGGCACCAATGGTGATCCAACCAAGCGGCGCATGGTCATAGCGGTAGGTATAAACATCAAGTTGGCCAGTAGTTATAAACTGCCATCCCCGTGATATGTAGGTGGCTTCATCGTTTTCGATGTATGGATAACCGGTCATATTCCAGCCATGGGCTAAACCGGCAACCACGAGCAATCCGACAACAAGCCAAGTTTCGGGACGTTTGAGAAATTTGATGAGACGGTTCATAGTACACTCCGGTTCGGTGGTCGGTGGGCGCCGAGGTGGGCAGTTTTTTCCCAGCCGTGATGGCCCCGGTGATGTCGCCAGAGAGCGCGCCAAGCAGCTGCTGACAGTAACAATTGGTATGGTAAGTAGGCTAACAAAAAGCGGACGTAATGATACCAACGTACCGGACGTTGTTGCTCTTGCCCAAACTCATACAAGCCAACAAGACTGACTAAAATACTCAAAATACTGAGCAATAATGGCATAAACGACAGTAAGCTGACAAATATATTGGCCTGCAAATACAGCCCCAGCAAGAGGGTAAGCGGCGCCAATGCTAATACCCAAGCCATAAAGCTGGGGCTTTGCAAAATATAGAGTACGAGGCCAATTTGTTTGCCGTAGGACAACCGACGCCAGTCACCTTTGGAGGTGATCTGAAGAAATCCTTGATTCCACCTGGTGCGCTGTTTGATGAATGCCGAGACGGTAGCGGGCGTTTCTTCGCGGGTAACATGACTGGCGTCGTACATAACACCAAAACGCTTGCCAGCCAGACTGAGGCGGATACCGATATCGGCGTCTTCGGTCAGGCAGCTCTCATCCCAGCCCCCAACTCCGAGTACATCGGCTTTGCGGAAAAAGACCGTATTACCGCCGAGTGGCACGATGCCAGCTCGGGCGTAATAATGCATCCGGGACTTAAACCAAAAGAAATATTCTAAAACATTGGCGGCACTAAACCAGCGGCTGTCAAAATTCATCAGTTGAACTCCGCCCTGCAAGATATCGATAGCTTGGTTGTGATAAAGGGTGTTGGCAATATTTAAAATATCGGGGCTGACATCGTCTTCGGCGTCAAAAATGGTCACCAGCTCATGACGCGCAGCTGCCAGCCCGATGTTCATAGCCCGGGCTTTGCCACTGGGTGGGTCGAATACAATCACCCGGGCGTTGGTAATGTGGTTTTGGGCGATGCTATCGCGAGCAGCAGTGATAGTATCTTGGTCATCAGGTGTACAGAGCACGATTAATTCGAATTTGTGAACCGGATAATTGATGGCCGCCAAAGCCTTAAGTGTTTCGCCGATGACCTGGTGTTCGTGGCGGCTGGGTAACAAAATACTGAAGCCAAAGAGCGGCGGACGGTACGTTTTGGGTGCACGAGCGTGGTCAATGCGAGCCGGATCAGCCCAGGCATACAACGTGAGATACAGATTGACGAAGCCGTGAAGCGTCAAAGCGAGGGCAAAGCCGGCTAGTAGCCATGTCTGAACATCACTTAGCATGGTGACGAGAGTGATTCCAGATATACTTTACAGACAGGTAATAATTGGCAATAAAAGCCGTCACGATACCGATTAACTGAGCTAATACGAAGTGGAGACCGCTCCAAGTGAGGAGACTATACGTGCCGAGCATAAGCGTTTGCGACAGCAGTACGGCGCCTTCGTACTTGAAAAACCGAAAGATGACATTGTGCCGTTTTGGCCGGTTGGATGCGGCTGTTTCCCGAAAGGTAAAATAACTATGTAGCAGAAAGTTCCAGATCACACTGATTTGGATAGCCATAAACGAGATATACGGCAAGGTACTGCCAGTCAGATGCTGAAAATACCACAGGGCAGCCAAATTGACGGCAGTACCACTGGCACCAACTGCCATAAACCGCATTGCTTGTTTGGCCGGTGAATCGGAGTTAAGGTGGTAGGCAATTTTCAAAAATTCCACGATATCAGACAACCGAGCCTTCGAACGTCCACTGGCGCGGCTACGAAAGGTAATCGGCACTTCGGTCACGTGGTACAGGCCATCCGTAAAAGCATTCGCCAGAAATATTTGGATACCATACCCGTTTGCCTGGACATCGTTGTAAGGTATTTCGACCAGAACCTGGCGCCGCATGGCTCGAAAATTGGTCGTTAACTCGTGTAAATCTGAACTGACACCACCGAGCCAATGTGCTAGGGCTGTGGCTAGGCGCGTTCGAACTATGAGGTGAAGTGGCCAATTCCCTGGGATCATTCCGCCTTCGATATATCGCGACCCGATGGCTACGTCGGCACCAGCTGATATGGCGTCCATGAGAGCGGGAATATCTTGAGGACTATGTGAAAAATCGGCATCCATGGTGAGAATGACATCATGATCGTAGGTCAAAGCGGCGTCGAACGCTCGCTGCAACGCCCGGCCGAGTCCATCTTTTTGACCGGTATGTAAGAAAACACGGCCCACATATAGACTGTCTGCCAGGCGTTTGACCACGCGGGCAGTACCATCAGGAGATGTGTCGTCCATGACCAATACGTCGATCTGCCAGTCAGTGAGCTGATCGCTGACAGCAAATATCTCGGCAAGGAGCGGTTCGACATTCCTGGCTTCGTTGTAGGTAGGAAGGATTACGAGGGCTTTGGAATGAGGCATAGGGTACCGACTGTATTTACACTGCCAGATGTACCCAAGATATGCAACCCGCTAGGCTCTAAAAAATTGTTAGAGAGGCGTGGCGCAGTAACCACCAGCCAAAGATGCCGCCTAAGATGCAACCAGTCACTAACTGGGCCGTGAGGATAAGCCACCAATCGCGACGCGGCCATTGGCGGTTTTGCCAAGAAAAATCGAGTAGTACTAATCGAAAATCGGGGTCGGTGATTGAGGTAATTCCAAAAACCAGTCCGAAACCGGCGCCTCCAAGAATCGACATAATTATCAATCGGGCAGCGAATGTATCAAGCATGCCGCCAAACAACCACGTCAGGGCTGCGAAGCCGGCGCCAGCTACCAGAGACCACCGGATGACTTCCAGGCCGGAGTGGCGGGCGTAGGCCACTCTGAGGCGGCGCAGTTCTTGGCGAGCAGCGTTGATTTGGGCTTCTGACTGGACCTGCGGAGAAGTAGCAGCTGAAGCTGCCGATTGCACCGGCGGTGGCGCGTAATGTTGGGTGCGCTCCTGGTCAAATATAGCCCGCTTGTCGGCATCCCCAAGTACTCCATAGGCGTCGTTGAGTCGGTCCATGGCGTCGGCACTACCACCAGCGTCAGGATGGGCTTTTTTAGCCGCTTGACGGTAGGCTTGCTTGATAACAGCGACAGTCGCAGTCGGGGTGACTCCAAGTACCTGATAATAGTCGATAAAGGATTCGCTTGGTTGATAAGCTGATGCCATTATTTAGCATTATAACCGTTTTGGTTAAAGTTAGGCTTTAACCACAAAGTTAACGATTTTGTGTGGCACTAATATCGTCTTAACTATCGTTTTACCCTCTAGATGCGGCACTACCTTAGGATCGACCAGAGCGGCGGCTTTGACTTCTTCGTCGGTCGCGTCGGCGGCTACAACCAGTTCACCGCGCAATTTGCCGTTGACCTGAAGGATGATGGTTACAATGTCGTCTTTGATGAGTTCGGGATCGTACTTCGGCCAAGGCGCTTGATGGACGCTCCCCTCTTGATGCAAGTTTTGGTGCCAGACTTCTTCGGCCAAGTGGGGCACAAAGGGAGCCAACATGAGTACCAAAGTGCGGACAGTTCGCTCGCGCAAATCGTGGGCGTTAGCTTGGCGCAGTTTTTGCTTAACTTCGGTAGTGGTTAGATAATTGACCAACTCCATCATGGCTGACACACCAGTATTGAAATGCATATCCTCGATGTCGTGGTGCACTTTTTTGAGCGTCTTATGGACGATGCGGTCGGTGGCCACTGTAAATGCGCCTAAGTCGTTTTCATAGCCGACTGAACCTGACAGTGTTTCGACACCGTCAGTAAGGTCGTCAAGCCAGGTCCAGACCCGATAGACGAAGCGGGAGACGCCGTTGAGATGATCTTCTGACCAAGCTTTAACTTCGTCGAACGGACCCATAAACATTTCGTATAAGCGGATGGTATCAGCACCATACTCGGCGATGACGCTGTCGGGGTTGATAACGTTGCCTTTAGATTTGCTCATTTTTGACCGTCGGGTCCCAGGATCATGCCATGGGAGCGACGACGCGCATAGGGTTCACTGGTGGGTACGAGGCCTTCGTCATATAGGAATTTGTGCCAAAAGCGACTGTAGAGCAAATGGAGGGTAGTGTGCTCCATGCCACCGTTGTAGAGGTCGACAGGGGTCCAGTATTTGAGGTTGGCGGCTGATGCAAATTCGTTGTTATTGTGTGGGTCGGCGTAGCGCAGGAAGTACCAACTGGATCCGGCCCAATTGGGCATGGTGTCGGTTTCGCGCTGCGCGGGTCCCCCACACTTGGGACATTCGGTATTGACCCAGTCGGTGATGGCCGCCAGGGGAGACTTCCCGGTATCAGTGGGCTCATAGTGATCCACTTTGGGTAGTTCGATGGGTAGTTGGTCAACCGGCACGGGCACCACACCATCTTTGGCGCAATGAACTACCGGAATCGGCTCGCCCCAATAATGTTGGCGACTAAAGATCCAGTCGCGCAGGCGGTACTTGGTGGCACCTTTGCCGGCGCCCTTATCAAACAGAGCTTTGACGATAGCGCGCTTGGCCTCGACGCCGGACAGACCGTTGAACTGGGTGGAGTTGATGAGCGGCCCATTGGCAGCAAAGCTTGTGCCTTGTGTAAAAAAGCGAAGCCACAATGCGTGCATTTCGTCTTGTACGTTGGTTAATGCTTCGGTGACAGGCAACCAGACCGGCTCGACGTTGTTGTGCTTTTCGCTACTCGTCAGCTTTAGTTCATTCCTATTATCGCTCTTCAATCTGAATAGGAAACCGGTAGTGACCGCTAACCGGTTGATCTTTTTTTCGGCAGAGAAATAATGATGATGAATCCGAAATGGAGCTTGTTCGACCAGTTCAAAGTCGGTATACCCGGTTTCTTCATTGACTTCGCGCCTGGCTGTGTCTAATGGCTGCTCACCCTGGTCTATGCCTCCACCAACCAGCAGATGTCCGCCCCAATTATCATGGCGGCCGTAGTGATCCATACTCAGAACCTTTTTACCTGATTGATCGAGCAGCACAGCCACAATACTAGGGCGCTCCTCGGGTGCTTCAGGGCCATTGCCAGTATAAGGTTCAACCACATATGTGATGGGCAGATTAAAGGCTTTGGCAAATTCATAGTCGCGCTCGTCGTGGGCAGGTACGGCCATGATGGCGCCGGTGCCATATGAACCGAGTACGTAATCGGCGACCCACACTGGGATTTTCTCGCCAGTAAGCGGATGGATTGCCTTAATGCCGGTGTCGACGCCAGTTTTGACTTTGGATTCTTCTTGGCGCGATAGTTCGGAGGCCTTGAGGGCGGCGTCGATATAATCGGCGGCCTCTTGGTTGGCTTTCCAGCCGTTATCTTGCCAGGTTTTGGCGACTTCAGGCGAGACCACCAGGAAGGTGGCGCCAAAGAGTGTGTCGGGGCGGGTGGTGTAGACGGTGACTGTTGGTGTTGATTGTTCTTTAAGATTGAGACCTGCTAATTCCCAAGTAATTTCGGCACCTTCGGAACGGCCGATCCAATTGATCTGCTGGGTGGCGATGCGGTCGAGATAATCGACGGTCTTGAGATCTTCGGCCAGACGATCGGCGTAGGCGGTGATTTTGAGCATCCACTGGGTGAGCATTTTCTTTTCGACTGGTGTGCCACAGCGCTCATGCTTACCGCCTTCGACTTCTTCGTTGGCAAGGCCGGTTTTACAAAATGGGCACCAGTTGATGGGCAGTTCTGCCTGATAGGCGAGGCCTTTTTCGAGGAGCTTCAAAAAAATCCATTGGGTCCATCTGTAATAGTTGGGATCTGACGTGCGGACTTCACGGTCCCAATCGAAACTCAAACCCAAGGCGCGCATTTGGAGACGGAAGTTGGCGACGTTGCGCTCGGTTGCTACTTGGGGGGCAATCTTGTTTTTGATGGCGTAGTTTTCGGTTGGTAAGCCAAACTCGTCAAAACCCATGGGGTAGAGCACGTTGTATCCCTGCATACGCTTATGGCGAGCCATGATATCTAAGGCGGTATAACTCAGTACGTGGCCGACGTGCAGACCGTCGCCGCTGGGATACGGGAATTCAACGAGATAAAAATACTTCGGCCGGGTGTGGTCATCATCGCGAGCGGCATACAGCTTGGTGTCGGCCCAGACGCCCTGCCATTTGGATTCGATTGCTTTGGGATCGTATTTGTTCATAGTTGGCCTCAATTATAGCGCGGGATCAGATAGACGGCTAGAGTATTTGACTTACATATGCTTAAATGATAGCTCCGATTGCACTGTACCTTGAGAGGACGGCATCATGGATATCGATGACTTTCTGATCGGATTATTCGGATTGATGATGATTTTTCTCGGACCTCTTCTGTTTGCCGTGGGATTATTTATTGGCGGAAGGGGTTTGGTAATAACTTTCATCGGCCTGCTTTGGTGGCTATGGTCATGGGGACAGCTGGACTAGCGATTGTGCTTATTGGGCTCAGGCATAGCGAGACTGTCGGCCGTCGCGCCAATAACAGCTATTAACCAATCCCGGTCTTCCCACATGTCTGGAGGAACCCGCAAGTAGGGCTTTGATCCGGGATATGCTTGGCCGTCGAATGACTCATCGAGATACTGTCGGCTAACTGGCGTGATTTTAATGAACAGCGTGTCGTCACAAATGAAGGCTGTCGGTTTGCTATCAACGTATAGGCAATACTCTCCAAACATCCGGCGAGTACTTAGACGATCCGACATCACTGCAAGCTGCTCTACGAGAAAATCGATCGTGTCTTGAGATGTTGCCATGTAGCTAGTATACCAACGGCATCCGAGATCCTATATACCGAGAGGAAGTGGAACCATGCGAGGATGGAGGCCGGAACATGCACCCACCAACGAAGAGTATGGACTGGCAAGCCTACCCAAGGATGAGGGTAATGAGGTACTAGGGGAGGTGAGAGAGGCGCTCGATACGGGAGACCTGGGTGCAGCTGAAGATGTGATGGCTCACCTGAGGTATCTTGGCCGGAGAGCCAAGAAAAAGAAGTAGGATATGTAACGCAACGTCCGTTTCCCGGTCTATTCGACTGGGAAACGGGCACTTTTATACCTAAATCTCGCCGCGTAAATAGCGTTGACGTTCGGTAGCGTCAAAGCGCTCGATGGCGTAGCGGAGCATGGTGCGCGGCATGCGATGATAGTTGGCATTTAGGAATTGACGTAGGACCGATATATCGCGTTTACCGATTTCACGAAGCATCCATCCAACGGCTTTATGAATGAGATCATGTGGGTCTTGCATCAATTGCTCGGCCAGCCGTAACGATAAGTCAAACTGACCGGCTTTGATGTAATAAAAAGTGGCGAGGACGGCGATGCGGCGTTCCCAGATGAGCTTGGAGGCTGCTAATTTTTCAAGTGCCGGGCGACCATCAGTTTGGGAGTCTAACCATGGCCCCACAATGTAAGGTGCTGAGGAATCAACGAGGTCCCAATTATTGATGTGCTCCGTGTGTCCCAGATAGATTTTATAAATGGCTTTGCGGGTTTCCGGAGTGCCGTTTTCATATTGATACACCAGTAACAACAGTGCCGTTAATCGCTCTTCATGAATTTTGCTGACTAATAATTTCTTGATTTCTGGTAACGAAATATGGCGGAATTTCTGGACGATTGAGCGTTGCAATGGGACGGTGACGCCAATGAAACGATCACCATCGGCATATTGCCCGGGTCCGGTCTTGAAGTAGCGTTGTGACAGTGCAGCCCGCACCGGGTCGGCAAATCGTTTGAGTGATTGCTGGACTGATTTGGCGGTTTGGAGTGGTAATAGGTTCACGCTTGCCAGCATAGCAGATTTAGCCGGTGTGACCGAGACCACCACTGCCTCTGGAAGTTGAGTCTAAGCTGTCGACTGCTGTAATGTCGGCTACGACGTATGTGGCCAGGACGGCTTGGGCGATACGGTCACCGTCTTGGACTGTGTAGTCTTGGCTCGACAAGTTGACCAATATAACCATGAGCTCACCGCGGTAATCGGCATCAATCGTGCCCGGAGCATTGAGCACCGTAATGCCATGTTTAGCCGCCAAGCCACTGCGAGGGCGAATCTGGAGTTCGTGGCCGGAGGGAATAGCACTGTAGAGACCGGTGGGTACGATAGCTCGCTCGAGCGGCGCCAATTTAACTGCCTCGTCGATATTGGCTGTCAAATCAAAACCGGCGGCACCAGCAGTTTGATAGGCGGGTAACGGATGGCGGCTGCGATTGATGAGTGGGAGTTGTATAGACATTATTTGGCGTTGAATTGTTGTCTTTTGAGGCGCAGCCAGGCTGATGACTGGCGGACGAGCTGGGTGGCGTCTGCGGTATCGGCCAGGAGCAGCTTGGTACACTCTTCGGCGAAAACACCGTTTTGAGAACCTTTGATCAGCACGATATCGCCGTCGTGGATCATCGATTTGAGAAAGGCTCCCGCAGCATATGGCGAGTCGGCTGGTTTGTAGCGGGTGGGGTCGAGACCGGCTCCCACGGCGGCAGGTCCGAGCCAACGATTGGCATCGGTGCCGATAGTCACCAGGAAATCAACTGCAGCAGCGAGCTGGCCGGCTGATTCGTGATAACTCTGGCTGGTGGCGCCTAATTCGTTCATGGAGCCCAAAACAGCAATACGACGACCGCCCTCAGCAATATCCATCGATTTGAGAAGTTCAAGCGCTTCGGCAACGGCTTGCGGACTGGAATTGTAGGTGTCGTCGATGAGTAAGCTATTGTTGGTGCCGGGTAACGGATTGAGACGACCTGCCACTGGCTTGATGTCAGATATTCCTTTGGTTAATTGATGGACAGTCAATCCGAGAGCGTCGCCAACCGCCCAGGCTGCAACCAATGATTGCGCGGCTGTTGACCCAAGCAATGCTACCGGCTGATCACGTAGCACGACGTGGCCGTGTTGCTTGATCGTAAGTTCCGAACCAGCGGTTTTGACAGTCGAGCGGAAGCTGTAACCGCGCTCGATATCTTGACCATAATACAGATGGTGGGCTAAGCCATTGATGTATTGACGGCGGTATTTGTCGGGGATTTCGTCGTGAGCGGCTATGAGGGTACCGCAATGAGCCGAAATGGATAATTCTTCGGCAGCCACCTGATCGAGTCCGTCAGGGAAATTGGCCATATGCTCGGGTGCAATGGCCGTAACTACACCAATATCGGGTGTCAGATAGTTCCAAAAGATGGCTAAATCACCGGAACGGTCGGTGCCCAATTCGAGAACCAATACATCATATTGATAATGGCGCGACCGCCACCAGGCTTGGATCATTTTGCCGAGCCAGGCGAATGGGTTGTAGAGCGACTGCGGCACCGACTGCTCAAAGACTGATAGCGGCAGACCAACTTCGGAATTGTAATTGCCCTGATGTACTAGTACCCGGTATTTTTGGCCAAGCACGGTGGCAATAGCCATTTTGGTCGATGTTTTACCCACCGAGCCCACGACAGCCACGACCTTGAGGTTATAGCGCTTGATCGTGCGAGCAGTAAGGTGTTCGAAATAACTGGCGATAAACCGCCGAAACTGAGCTTTCATAGCCTCATTGTAGTATGATGAAGGGCGAAACAGGAAATGTTATAACCATGAGTTCTCAACTGGTTCGGATCCGTGGCGGCAAACCGTTGTCTGGAACCGTCAAAGTGGCTGGTGCTAAAAACGCCGCCTCCAAGATGATGATTGCCAGCCTCTTAACGGCCGAGGAAGTGGTACTCGAAAACTGCCCTGATATCGAAGAAATATCGATTACAACCGAGATTTGTGCAGCTGTTGGTGCCCACGTATCAAGAGATGGCACCAAGGTGCGATTAACGACCCCCACATTACTTCGACGCGCGTCAGTAAGCTGAGCCGGACGAACCGGATTTCGATCCTGGCCCTTGGTCCGCTGCTCCAGCGGCATGGTGAAGCCGAAGTACCACGAGTTGGTGGCGATGCCATCGGGCCACGTCCCGTTGATTTTCATATCCAAGCTTTAGAACAAATGGGCGCTAAGATTGTTGAACGTGACCATAGTTATGAGGCCACAGCGCCACACGGATTGCACGGTGCGCTCATTGCGCTGGCTTACCCCTCGGTTGGTGCTACCGAAAACATCATTTTGCCGCCGTTATGGCCAAAGGCCGCACCCGCATCGAAAACGCCGCCACCGAGCCAGAGATCCAAGATATCGTCAAAATGCTCCAGCAAATGGGTGCCATTATTGAATTTGGCGCCAATCGGGTGATTACTATCGATGGTGTCGAGCGGCTGGGTGGAGTTCATTACCGCGTGATGCCTGACCGCATGGAAGCCGCCTCGTGGGCCAATATGGCTTTGGCGACAAATGGTGAGATCAGGGTACAAGATGCCCGCCAACAAGATATGGGTACGTTTTTGAACACCGTGCGGCGGCTCGGTGGTGACTTTACGGCCGATGATGACGGCATCACGTTTCGACGGGGTGTGGCCGGTCTCAAAGGCATCGAGCTTGAAACTGATACCTACCCGGGGTTTATGACAGATTGGCAGCAACCGACGGTGGTGACTCTCACGCAAGCCAAAGGTATGTCGGTGGTGCACGAATCAGTCTACGAAGATCGTTTTGGATATTGTGCCGACCTCAACCGTATGGGTGCCGACATTGGTGTCTTTAGTAAATGTCTCGGTGAGATTAACTGTCGCTGGCGTAATCGTAGTTTGCGACACTCGGCCGTTATCAAAGGCCCGACCCCGCTGGAAGCCACTAAGATAGAAGTCCCGGACATACGGGCTGGAATGGCTCAAGTGATAGCGGCCTGTGTGGCCAATGGCGAGAGTGTGCTGACGGGCGTCCATCATCTGGAACGTGGCTACGAAGGCTTGTGGCAAAAGCTGCGGGCGCTGGGTGCTGATTTTACGCTGGAATAGATGAGACAATGGCAGCTCTTTGCGCCGGAGCAGCAAATTGTTGTGAACTGACTCATGTGTCCCGGACTGCCCACTCCGCGAGCGGATGGTTCAGGACATTCTATAATACATTCTGATAAATTGACTAAACTACATTAATATGTTATCCTATTTTTTGGACTGCGCCACCCTCGTGGTGAGCTCAGATTAGTACTTATCACAAACTCTCCACACCTGAATGGGGTGACGGACGTGCCGGAAAAAACTCGTGTACTGCCTCGTCCGACCTGGACGATCTCAGAAAATAACCTGTTGCCGAAGTATGTCGAGATGAAGCGCAGGCAACTGCGTGAGCATTCTGATGCTCGACTCGTAGAGCTCGAACAAAACATTACCTGTTTGAACGACTCGATTGCGCACTATCGCAAGGCACTCGTAAAAAGCAACAGCAAATCGCTGAGCGAGAGACTGAAATTCGCCAACTGCAGAGCCTGCCGACTGACCTCACCGACGAGGAAATCCGCGAGCTGTTCGCCGAGTTTTGTACTTCTCCCGAAGTACTTGGCTCGCGCATCGGCATGGCTGGTGAGCTGATTCTGTTGGTTCGGCCGGTCATACCAGGTTACGAAGAGTTCGACTGGGGTACCTATGAGGTCGGTTTTGACAGTTACTCGAGCGGTACGTTTGTCGAATCCAGTCTTAACTACCATCTCTTGACTGGTGTATTGACTCGTCGGCTTGACTCAGCAAGGCTTGAGATCACGTACGAAAACCTCGGATACCGTGGTTTTAAAAGGCTTGACATTGGTTCCAGCTAATGATCTGCTAAAGTACAATCTCAAATCACTGCTGGTCTGGCTGAGAAACACGCTCGCGGAAGCCGTGTACTACCCTCGTGATTACCTGCGCTTAGCCACAAACCGGCCAGAGCTAGTTTGGTCGGGGCATCTTGCAGATCCTGTACCGGCACTCCGCCAGTTGAAAAATCTGGTCGGCGTCGGCAGTATCGGCGACGTGATCGATGATCTAAATAGGGTCAACAGGTTAGCCAAAGCAAATGCTGGCGAATATCGAGATGCCATCCGGAGGATGCAAGTTGAACTACGTGAAGCGGAAGCATCACTAGGCGCGGCCCGCAGGATTCTGACGAACCAAGTGGAAGTGGATGTCGAGGAAGCTCGTCAGGAGCTCGCCATCATCACGGCTATGCCAGGTGTGATTGCGGTGCACTTCGTAGACGGCTACCTTGAACTTCACGTGCGCAACTCTGCTGTGTACAGGGAACGCGGTACGACTTGGGTGACTTCACCGTGAGCGCTAAGCCGCACTACAAGTCAATCCTGACAATCGAACGTAGTCGTGAACCGTTAGGCGGCCACTACAACGCTGGCTGGCACGACACGTGGTTCTGCTTCGGCAACCAGGCCACGTTCATCAGAGAGTCTCTGGAGCGAGGGGATCTCGTCCATGCCTTCAACGTGGCGCTCGGCGCCATGAACACGGTTTCGGAATATGATTTTGAAGCACTGGAAGCTGGCAGGCTATTGGCGCGAATCCCTGATGACGACGTTTGGACCCGTAAGGTCAGGCAGCGTCGTCGACGCAAGACTCGCAGGTGAGAGTACAATTGCTACCGGCCCGTACAGATAACTCGTTATGAGTATTTGTACGGGCCGTCTCCATTTATAATGATGTTCATACAATATTAACTAAAAAGAGTTGACAATACTGTATCGTTATGTTAATGTCGAATAGTTGCAGGAGCACAAGGCTCCCGCCGCTTTAACAAATTCGAGTCCTGGAGGACGCAATGGGCAACACGACGACCACCATCAAGCTGCCGGGGAAGAAGAACAAGATCAAGCTTGTGCTTGAAGGGATGACTGTCCGCGAAGCGCTCGTGGCCGCCGCCTCGGCGCTCGGAGTCGACTTCAACGTCGACAGCCACGTGGCTGTCGCTGACGGCGTGCCGGTCGAGGACGTCGACGAGACCGTCGGCCCCGTCACGGCGATCGACGCCACCACCCGCGCCAAGCTCGGCTGAACAACCCGCTCATCCAGAGCGGGGCAGTCATCCAGGACTAACAAATCTGTGAAGACAGCTGGGTAAGCAACCGTGATGTTGCAGCGGTGCGCAAGCACTGTCTCCATCCACCCCAGCCAATTATGCTATTGGAGGATACACCGCAACGGCTATCACCAACGATGCCATCACAACCCACGGCACGTATTTTAAAAAACTACTATAATAATTGCCGTGGGGCAAAGACTGGTGTGTTAGCATGTTGGCTACGGGGTGACCCACTGAGAGACCCAGGTGATAATCCTGGCCAGAAACGTTTGTTCGAAGTTGGCTGCTTGGGCCCGCCGCACTTTAAAAGTGCGGCGGGCTCTCTCCATTTATAAACATCTTGTCTCCAAAGATTGACTTTCCATAGTATTTATGATATAAAGAAATGAGTGCTTATCTGTTGACATCGTCAACACCCGAAAGCGCGCAAGCTTGACAATAATTACTCAAAAACCTGGAGCCCATCATGGAGATGCTCATCCCGCTGTCCGGCACTGACCCTACGGCAACGGCACCAAATCTGGTGTATAGCGGACCGCAATACGATACTATCTGTTGCTACGCTCAGACGGCCGGCCACAGAGAAGTGATGGGATACTCGTTTGCGGTACCTATGGAAGCGCCACGTGCATCACGTACTGAGTGGTTCCGGGTGCTACCGGATCTCATCATCCCTCGGCAGGTTGTGTCCGAAGCTGGCGTCGACGTCATGCCCGAAGGCGAAAGTGCCGTCGGACATATGGAAGATGCTCTTGATGAGCGATACGCCGAGGAATTCCCCGATGGCGTGACCCGAGTGATGTGGCATAGTCATATGGGAGGCCATGCAGGCTTTTCAGACAAAGACGTCAATACACATCACAACTTCGCGTTGTGGCCGTTCATGATGTTCGTGGTGGTCAACCGCTACGGTGAAGCGTCGGGCAACTTCGAGCAATACCAGCCCCGTCGCATGGGTGGTCCACTCAACTTGTGGGTAGCCCGGGAAGTCCCGGATGCACTAACCATCACAGCCACTATCAAGCAGCAATGCGTGATCA
Source organism: bacterium (assembly GCA_016699105.1). Classification (GTDB taxonomy): domain Bacteria; phylum Patescibacteriota; class Saccharimonadia; order UBA4664; family UBA4664. The sequence goes on from CP064960.1 coordinate 1,245,927, forward strand.
GGAAGTTACCGGCGCGGAAGTCGCCTCGAGCCTAAGGAGCTCTTGTGAACACGATCGTTGACCCGTTCAAGAACTGGCCCATCGTCTCCAATGTGACGGCGATAGACGACGAGGAGCGCGGTTGCACCGTCTACACCGCCAGCCACGACGTGGAGATCGACTTCAGTCAACAGACTGGCTGGTTCGACCCGAACAAGTATGTGGGCGGCGTCACCATCATCGGCGCGGGTGGCATTGGTTGCAACGTGGCCTTCGAGCTCCTCACCATGGGGGTCAAGGACATCACGCTGTACGACCATGACGACGTAGAGCCGCACAACCTGGCGAGCCAGAAGGCCTACCGCCTGGTGGACCTGGGCAAACCCAAGGTTCGTGCGTTGGCTCGACTGTTGTTGGAGTACGGCGCCGACACGGTAACGGTCTATCAGCGGCGCTTCACGGGCGATGACGTCATCACTACTCCGTTGGTGATTGGCGCCGTCGACTCCATGGCGTCTCGCCAGCTCATCTGGGATGCCATTACCAATTCTCCAAATGTTCAGTTCTACCTCGACGGCCGGCTGAACAAGCAGACAGCCCAGATCTGCGCTGTCGAACCGTTCGACCCAGACTGGTACACCAAGACCTGGCTGTTCCCGGACGAGATGGCGCCTACCGACGCCACCTGCACCATGAGAACTGTCGTCTTTCCGGCGACCGCCATGGCTGCCATCATGTGCCGGCACATCAGCCGGTGGTTCCTTGGTCAGCCAGTCGTCCAGTTCGCGCAGTTCGATCTCGATGAGTTCGCCCTGACTGTGTATGGCGACATCGAGTAAGTCAAGTACCGGCGGCGTCCATCCTCGTGATGGACGCCGCAACTCCTTTTATAATCAAACTATTAATTTCTATTATTTAGACTGACGGTGTAGTGGACTCAGATGGCTCAGGCGTACTTGAGCCATCTGGAACCGGAGTACCGAGCTTAAAAGCAGCATTGGCGGCGTCGGCGGCCAGTACTTGGCCACTAATGCTGTCGGCAGCAGCACTCACTTCACCGTCAGCGGTGGTATCTTGCTCAGCAATATTGCTGGCAGTAGCCGCCAATCCGGCCGGACTCGAATCGGTTGTAGTCCGTCAATTGGTTACGCCATTATAAATAGCTCCTCCTATGACCGCGAGAATGATAGCGATTGCAATCAGCTCGAGAACAATCGCACCACCGTGTTGGTTGCGGATAATCTTCACCAATGAGAATTCCTATTTAACTTATGGTAATAATGTACCATTGCTGGGCTGAAGTAAAGCTGGTCATATCTGATATTTCCCCTGTATGATACATGTATGAATACACTAGCTCTTTTAATCAACCGCTTACCTGTCTTCATTGTCGCATTGGGTCTCCTCCTCAGCGTGGGTGCTGGATATTATGGCCTGCGAGTGTTCGATCATCTGAGTTCCGGTGGCTACGGCGATCCGGCTTCGGAGTCGTGGCGGGCTCAAGAGATACTCACTGAGCAATTCGATGGTCAGCGGACCGACGTTATATTGCTTCTCGAAACAACCGATGGTTCGGCTGTCACTACAGGTAATTTTACCAGTATCGCTCAGCGGATTTTGGCTGAAGCTGCAGCCACAGACGGTGTCGACAGGGTGACGAGCTACTATTCGACGGGTGCCGCGCAATTTGTTTCTAAGGACGGCCGGCAGACATTTGCCAGTTTGTCACTAGCGGGGAAAACTGATCAGGATCATCTCAAAGTCTACGAGCAGTTGACCGAACGTTGGCCAGATGAAGTCGATGGTCTCAAATTGAAATTTGGCGGATCGGTGGCCATCAATCAGCAGATCAGTAACCAGATTTCTGAGGATCTCAAACGCGCTGAAATGCTGAGCTTCCCTATTCTGGCCGTATTGCTGGTGTTGGTATTTCGGAGCGTGGTGGCAGCGCTAGTGCCGCTGGGACTGGGGGCATTGAGCATTATAGTGGCCTTTGCACTCACCCGTTTGATTACGACAGTCACCGATGTGTCAGTGTATGCCATTAACGTTATTACCTTCATGGGACTGGGGCTGGCCATCGACTATAGTTTGTTTTTGGTCAGCCGATTTCGGGAAGAATTGGCCGCCGGTGCCACCTCCGATCAGGCGACGCGGATTACTTTGCGCACAGCTGGCCGGACGGTAGGATTTAGCGCCCTGACCGTAGTGCTGTGTTTGTTTGGATTGACGATATTTCCGCAGCAATTCTTACAAAGTATGGGTTATGGCGGAGCGGCGGTAGTTGCAGCCACGGCACTGCTGGCTCTGACGGTACTGATGGCAGTATTGCGGCTACTGGGAGGACGGATTAACGCCTGGGCCTTACCGGGACTACATGCCCACGTCTCGCGGGAACCAGAACATGGATTTTGGTACCGTTATAGTCATTTTGTGATGCGTCGGCCAGTCGCGATGTTGGTGTTGGCGCTCGGCTTGCTTTTGGCGGTCGGTTGGCCCTTCCTGAGAGCCCAATATACCCTGCCGGACGGCACATCGGTACCAACCAACTTGTCGAGCCGCTACGTGACTGATAGTTTGCAAAACAACTTTGCCAGCAGTGGAAGCGCTTTGAATGTAATACTTGAAGCTGATGGCCTGGTCACAGATGTGGCGCGGCAAACAGCCTTGCGCGCCTACACCGAGCGCTTGGCGGATGTCGAAGGAATTGGTGCTGCCCGAGTAACGGGTGTGAACGGCGCATTCGTCTTCGTTCAAGCCACCGAAAACAACCCCAGCCAGTCCGAGGCAGCCCGTGAGACCGTTGATCGCGTGCGGGCATTGGCGCCACCAGATGCCTGGCAAGTCTATGTTGGCGGCCAATCAGCAGAGTTGGTCGATACATTGGATGGCATCGTACGGCAATTACCATGGGCACTACTCATCATCGCTGAAACGACATTTGTCCTGTTTGTACTTATGCTCGGAAGTGTGGTCATCCCGATTAAGGCGATGATCTTGAATATATTGTCGTTATCAGCAGCCTTCGGATTGCTTGTATGGCTATTTCAAGACAGGCATTTGGCGGGTCTATTACACTTATCAGCCAATGGGAGTCTGGACGCCAACCAACCGGTGCTGATCTTTGCCATAGCGTTTGGATTAGCGATGGATTATGAATTGTTTTTGTTGTCGCGAGTGAAAGAAGCCTATGACCGTACCGGCGACAATACGCTGGCGGTGGCTGAAGGCGTCGAGCGGACTGCGGGAATCATTACTTCCGCCGCCATTATGTTGGTGGTCGTAATCGGGCTATTTGCTACCAGTAAGATTTCCATCATTCAGCAAGTCGGGATAGGACTGGCAGCAGCGGTACTGATCGATGCGACCATCGTGCGTATGGTACTGGTGCCAGCAACTATGCAAATTCTGGGCAAGTACAATTGGTGGGCGCCAGCTTGGGTGAAACGGTTAGTTAATCGAGCAGGGTTACAGGATTAGTTAGTAGCGTGGAAACGACGCTGGATTTTCGAGCCATTCCCGATAAATAGAATCAACATTAGAATTATCAATATGTCTCTAGAATAGTGTTATATTGAGCATAATATATCTGGAATTAGCATGGAATCACTAAAAATTTATCGTTAAATTTACTTGGCCTTGCCATCCTCATAGGTTCAGTAGCACTAAGTTTACTATTATTAGTATTCGGCGGAACATTCGCGGTAGGATTATTGCCATTCCTCATCACTTCATCGGTTTGGGCAATAGTCGGCACTGTATTGATTTTGATTCCCTTATTGGTATTCCCATCTTTTCGCCATGGTATAGCGGCAATTATCTTGTTAGAATCTTTGCTTTTTGGACTAAGCCTCTGGGTGTACAGCTTTCTGGTCACATATTCAAATTTTGGATTTATTGGTTTAATGATTGGTTTAATTTTCGCCGGTGTAGGGGTTACACCTTTGGCAATTATCGCTGTGCTGATACATAGTGATTGGTCTGTTTTCTGGAATCTAATTTATTTGTTTACTCTAACGATTGGTTCTAGAATAATCGCTTTTCAACTTGACGAATGGTCACTAAATACAACTTCAAGCGTTACTACCGACCGCGAACCAAAGATAGTCGCGGCGAATCGTGAACCAACTAGACCAAAGAATATCGCAGCCGTCAATAAGCTAAGTATTAAACGAAACCTAGATATAGGCTCAAAGCCACGGCATATAAACCAAGTTGTACTAGTCAATCAATTATCTGCTATAAAAACTGCTGATGCTTTGCCCCATCGATTACCGTCAAAGCCAGACTTACTTAAATCGAGATATGCGAGATTAGAAAGCCAAACGCTGTGGCGTGCCATCAAAGTTTTATATTGGCTATTAACTACCGTCGTATGCGTAACTTTTGTAATCGCTAGCATATCTGATAAAGCACATATGTACTCAGCGATAATGACCAGTGCTATCACAATTCTTACAATGACATTTATCTACATTTTACTAAAAAAGATGGCAATATATGTTGCATATGGCTCCATTAGAGGCAAATATGAAATCGAAAGAATTCCATATGTATCTTTAGCAATCCTTTTAATGTTAGCTGCTGCCATAGCTGGCCTATACACCTATGTGCAAATGAACACAAATTAAACAAACCTCTAGTGGTGCCATCTCGCTGGTCAGTCGCGCTGAGTTGGTTTTATCATGTCTTTTAAAAAGTTTCGTAAAATCGACATTCATTCGTCTACCGAACCCTGCTCTATGGGTTATCGGGCTCAGGTCCAGTGTTCTCCGATACAAACCTGACACAATGATCGGGATTTTGCATTGGAAGTCCTGTGTCGGCAGCCTCAGAACTTATCTTAGACCGATAACATCTACATCATCAAGAAATAGTCCAAAGGTACGGCAACAACAGTATTTTGGGCTAGAAGTTGCAAAGGTCCGTCAGATACCGATAGGCCGTAATCACATTTTACGCGTTGCATTGTTGTAACGACCTGCCGAGAAGTTTTATCGCCGCGTCCAACCTCAATGGCAATTTGCCTTCGTGCGCCAATTTTTAAAATAAAATCCGCCCCTCCTTCTGCACTATCATATGTGATAGAACCTGCACCTTTTGACGCGAATTCTCTGTAAAGATGTAGACCCGCTACGTCTTCTAGTAGACGTCCCTCACGGGTCATGGACGTACCTTGCGATCCAGCAACACTAAAGAATGCTGCACGGATTGTCGGGCTCATAAAAAGGAATTTTGATGGCTTTTTTGAAGCATTTAATGCCGATCCTTGCGGCATAACACGGACAAGCAGTTCAGCCTGCACTAAAGCATCCAGGACTGTGGCAATCGTAATATGGCTTATGCCAAGTACTCGCGAGAGCTTAATATTACTTATGGCGTCGCTCTCGGCCAAAATGAATAGAAGGCGTTTTACTGCAAGTACCGTATCGGCGTCGAACTTTCCTAACTCTTGAATATCTCGAGATACGACTTTATCCACCGTAGCTAGGACTGCGTCATAAACGTCGGGTAAAGTACGTTCTGCGAGCGCAAAAGGTAGACTACCGGCTGCTAGGTAATGTCGGACATGCCTTTTATCTGCGCGCGCCCAATACTGGTTAACTCTAACTTCTAGCGTCTTAAGATTTTTGTAAACCTCACTGGCTGACGTTGACGAATACAGGGCATCTTTCACTGCCTGCTTGAGGCTTGGATTGCTCGAAGGGTAGATGTCTCTGGCTAGCATCTCGTATTCACAGAAGCTTAACGGGTAAAGTTTTTCAACACTAGCACGCCGACCCGATATATCTGCACTGGCCTGAATATGTACGGCCGATGATCCCGAACATGCCAAGAAGACCCTTTTCGATCGATCATTGAGAGACTTGAGTACGGCAGCCCAGTTAGGGTCAGCCTGGACTTCATCGATGAGGATTATAGTTGGCTTATTTTGGGCTTCATATGTCTCGCCCAATAGGCTTTCATACTCATTAAGTATCGCGTTAAGGTTGGCCCCAACTAGCTCTATCGCTTCATCCAGAGAGAAATATAGAAGATTAACACTATCTCCATACCGAGCAACTACATCATAATATGTCTGAGCAAGAATAGTCGTTTTGCCGGTACCACGAAGTCCCGATAATTACCCAATTTTTATGGTAGGGTGTCTCCTCCATAAATTGACGAATGTATTGCTCGGCTTTTACATAAATGTGACGTTTTGGGTAAAACTTTCCCTTTTGGATTAAAAACATACTTTTGTAGACGCTGCTTACCGGATGCAAGTTGGCGCTGCACATAATTTAATACATCTTGGTTCATATCTATTACTATACTCCATTTATATAATAGGGCAAGTCTTTATATGATTACACTTTAGTAATATACTCTGATTATATTTAAGACCTTGACAAAAGCAAGGGCAGACCAAGCTTTCTATGGCTTACAACTATAGACAAGCCAAAAAAACGGAACACAAGATTTCGCTTTTTTTGGAAAAAGGCTCTTTTTTGGCCAATAGCTCTGATAAGCCTCTACAGTGGCCGTCGTTTAAGTGACTTACCTCGTCGATGAAACTCTGCCTTGCAAGCTGACGGGTTCGGGTTCGGTGTTCTCAATATAAAACCCCAAGACAAGCTTGGGGTTTTATATTGGTGGAGCTACAGGGATTCGAACCCTGGACCTCTTGCATGCCATGCAAGCGCTCTACCAGCTGAGCTACAGCCCCACATATTCAACTAACAGGACATAATCTAGCAAAAATGCACCTTTTACGCAAGGCTACGGCAGGTAACGCATCCCAAATACGACAGCAGCAGTGAGACCACCGAGGATAACAGCAATAAATAAAAAGCCCATTGTCATACCAACTCCGAGGCGAAACCATCTTGGTAGGTAAGGTGCTTGCGGGGCGCGGCGATGGCATCGGATAGAAAATTGTCTTCGGCTACAAATTTGGGTTTGGGCTTGGATTTGGATTTATTATTGACCGGAACCGCTGTTTCTTCACTTTCTAGGAGCTCGCCTGAATCAGCCATGATGTTTGTATAGTCCTTATGCTAATCTTTCTTAGATGGTACCACAGCTCGTGCTAGTCGGGATGGCCACCAAATGAATTTGCCTAGATCGTAACTGAGAGCCGGGACTAAGAGCGAGCGTACCAGAATAGTATCAAGCAGCACCCCGAAGGCGACGATGAAGGCTAATTGCACCAAGAAGAGGATAGGAATCACGCCGAGCGCGGCAAAGGTAGCCGCTAGAACCACGCCAGCTGAGGTGATGACACCGCCGGTTTTACCGAGGCCACGGATAATACCAGTGGATGTGCCATGGATTTGGGCTTCTTCGCGGACACGAGTCATGAGGAAGATATTATAATCAATACCCAAGGCTACCAAGAAGACGAATCCATACAATGGTACAGTTGGGTCGGCACCGGGGTGACCGAGGAGATTATTGAAGACGAGGGCAGACACGCCCAGGGTCGCAAGATAGCTGATAACGACGGTTCCAATCAGCAATATGGGAGCGATGATGGCTCGGAGCAGAATCATGAGGATGACTAGGATGACGATGAGCACGATGGGGATAATGATCTTGAGATCATGTTGCGCTGTGGTGTTGGTATCGACGGCAACGGCCGTGCGGCCGCCGACCAATACGGCAGAATCAACTGACTTGAGGTTGGTACGAAGCCGTTCGATGGTCGTTTTGGCGGTCGTGGAGTCCGGGGCATCAGCTAAGGTGGCGTTGATGAGCACCTGACTATCTTTGACTACTGGAAGGCCAGCGGAGTCTTTGTAGATGTCAGCTTGGGCGATACCGGCAGTACCCGCTGTCGCTACGCGGACTACTTCGGCTTGACCTGACGGGGCGATGATTTGGACGGGAGTGCCGGTGCCAGCGTCAAAATGCCGACCAAGGGCGTCTTGCCCGGAGACGGCCTCAGAAGACGTGAGTAGCAATTCGGTTTCGGGCACACCTGATGCCTTAAACGAGGGGCTGCTGCAGCCGCCAAGAGCAGAACGCCTAACGTGATCATCCAGGTTGCCCGAGGGCGACGCGCTACTATGTGACCAACTTTTTGCCAGAACGGCGTAATACCATCAGTTTTCGTTGTGATACTAGTTAACTGCGGCCGCACTGGCCAAAAAGCTACCCGGCCAAGTAGGGCTAGGACTGCTGGCAAAAGCTTATGCTTGCCAACCACGCGGCCAATATGCCGATGGCGCCAACTGGGCCGAGCCCACGGTTTGACTCTAGATCCGAGAACAGTAAGCATAACAACGCTGCGGCTACGGTCGCGGCCGAAGCCGTTACTGGTTCGAAAGCTGATTTCCAGGCAATGACGGTGGCTTGCCAACGCGACGAGGTATGATGCAAGGCTTCACGGAAGCGAGCGACCATGAGTAGGGCGTAATCGGTAGCAGCACCAATGACTAAAATTGATAATATGCCTTGGCTTTGCCCATTGAGTGTGATGATGCCAGCTTTGCCGAGCAGGTAAATAACGATTATGGCTGCAGATAGCGCAAATATGGCAGTCAGGAGCACCACAAACGGCAGCACGATGGATCGATACACCACGATCAGTATCACTAGTACTGCCAGCAATGACACCAACAACAGTAGACCATCGATCCCGCCGAACGCTCCAGTTAGATCAGCTAGAAAGCCAGCCGGACCAGCTACATAAGCAGTCGTACCGGCGGGAGTATCGGCTTTGACTTCGGATCTGATCTCGTCAACAACGGTGGCTACTTCGTCGGCGTTGGCTATGGGTACAATCAGTTGTATGGCCTTGCCATCCCGCGATGGGATGGGGCCAATGACACTGGTGGGGGCTGTCGCTGGCGCTGCCTCGACTCCAGGAATGCTCCCCAATTCGACAGTTAATCCGGCTAAACTACCAATAACGCTGGGGGCAATGGGGTCGTTTGATTCAAATACGACAATGGCGGGTAGGGATTGTTCACCAACAAATTGGGTTTGAAGTGCTTGGACTTTGGTTGATTCGGCACTGCGAGGCAGGAAGGTGGCTTCATCATTGGAGGAAATGCTTTCCAGTTTGCCAAAGATTGGTCCACCATAGCCGGCCAGACCCAACCACAGGGCAACTAAGACAATAGGAGCAAACCAGCGTTTAATCATAGTGTAAGTATAGGGAGACGGGCCGAGTTTGGCTACAATGACAGCATGACCAAAGCTATTGTCTGGTTTCGAAATGACATGCGACTCAATGATCACCCTGCATTGGTGGCAGCTTGCGAGGGAGCGGACGAAGTCTATCCGGTATTTATTGTGGACGAGCGCCTGGTCAACGGATCACGGGCAAGTGCCAATCGAAACCGGTTTTTGCGCCAGTGTCTAATCGAACTGCAGACGGCGCTCGCGCAACGTGGCAGTGGTTTGCTCATTCGCGTCGGTAGACCAGAGGTTGTGTTGCCGGAATTGGCAAGTCAGATCGGTGCTCAGGTGGTATTGGCCTTGTCTGATCTGACGCCGTTCGCCCGGAGCCGGGATGAGCGGGTGACAACTGCACTGCGGACAGTGGGTAAGGCGATGAAATGGTTACCGGGCCGAATAGTGATTGATACACCGGCGGAGTTACTGAGTGGAAGCGGCCGGCCGTATCAGGTATTTACCCCTTTTTATAAAAGCTGGCTGTTACAGCCACGGCGCCCTGTGCTCGATGAACCAGTAATACCAAAATTGCCTCTTACCTGGTCAAAAGCAGCCATAGCGAGCTTGAGTAAACTCGAGTTACTGTCGTCCCCTATTGCTGGGAGTACATTGGCACAACAGGCGGTCGCGGGTGGTCGACACGCAGCCCAAGAGCGTTTGCATCAATTTGTGACAATAAAAGCTGACCAATATCAAGAGCTTCACGATGATTTGGCCGCCGACGGCACATCACATCTGTCAGCAGATTTGCACTTTGGTAGCTTGTCAGCGCGGGAAGTAGAAGTGGCAACTGAAGTATTTGATGCTTTCCGGCGGCAACTGGCCTGGCGCGATTTTTACCAATACGTACTGTGGCATTTTCCGGATACGATTAAGATGGAATTTCAGGAACGATATCGGGGAATGACCTGGGTTGATGATGAGGGACTTGCGCACGCTTGGCGCCAGGGTCAAACTGGATACCCGGTCGTTGATGCGGCGATGCGGCAATTGTTGCATGAGGGTTATATGCATAACCGAGCCCGATTAATTGTCGGATCGTTTCTGACTAAGGATTTGGGGCTGGACTGGCGCATTGGGGAGGATCACTTCACGCGCCACTTGATAGATGGCGATACGGCAAATAATAATGGCAATTGGCAATGGATTGCCTCGGTAGGGGTCGATTCGGCACCCATGTTCCGGCGCTTGTATAATCCTATGACGCAGCAAACGCGCTATGATCCAACTGGAGCATATGTACGGCGGTATGTGCCGGAGCTGGCCGCGGTGCCTTTGGAGTACTTGGCCCGGCCATGGGAGATGCCACTAGCGGTGCAGAAAACAGCACAGTGCGTCATTGGGCGCGATTATCCTGAGCCTGTTGTTGACCATGTAGAAGCACGCCAAGCGGCCATTGAACGATACCGAATACCTTAGGCGAAATAAAGTTTGAGTGGCGCCGGTCATCACTGACCGGCGCCACTTGGCAATTCCTCTGGAACGACTACTCATTATCTTTGTAACGGATGGTTCTCTCGGGGAGCCCTAATACAATATTTATGACTGCCAGGATAATCCCCTCTTTCAATCCGACTGCCAGCAGTGCGCACATCATCGTCATGGTCCGGGGTACTGAGATCCAGAAGTGACCTGCTAAGGCGCTACCGCTCGAAGTCTTTACTACACATAGTATGACGATAGCGACCGTAAATAGCCGGGCGGCTACATCATTGATTGCTACATCAGTCAACAGATACAGCCCCAGGACGATTACCGGGGTAAAGACTGACCAGAGCAAGTAGACCATGGGGCGCGCGGACTCTGAAGGGCGAGTGACATCATAGAGGAAAATGTCACCCAAAACAGTCAGTATGCAAGTCACAATCAGCATGGCTGCAATATAGTCCTGCAACCGCCATCCCGGCAATGCAAATTGTCCATTAAAATGCAACCAGTTACGGAGGGCGCCTAGTTCAGGATGGACAACTAGCCAGGCGATCAATGCAACTGCTGCGTTGTAGATGATGGAATAGATTTCGCCGCTATTAAACTTGTTGAGCTTGTGTAGGCAGGAGATGAGCATGTCGTAGGCAATATGGACTAACAGTGCCGCCAAAAAGCCAAACAACAAATATACAATTGTCAGAAAAATACCAATGACGAATTGTGGTAATACACGCAGCAGTTGCTGGTCTGATGCAACTGGGTAATTGTACAAATGCAAGCCTGCCCAAATCGCATTACCAAGCAGAAAGTAGATGTAGTAAGCGATATGGCTGTCATTAATGTGCGGCAACACTCCCAGAAACAACCAGCGCGCAAACACTTCTTCGGCAAACAACAAAACCATGATGAACATAAACACCGGCTTGGGTCTTTCAGTGTACTGTTCAAGATTATTGACAGCCTGAGGTATACCGCATATACGTAGTACCAGCATTCCAGTACCCAAGCCTACTGGCAGCATAATTACTAGTATCGATGCCAAAAAGCCCAACGATGCGCTGTTGACCAAACCCCAGTTACGGATAGACGCAATGTCTCCCGAAAAAAAAGCCTGGAGTGCGCGGCCAACTGGCAGAAATCCACCAAGGTACAAACCGAGTAGTATCATCATGGCCCAGGTTGCTGCCATGGACCAAATACCTTCGGGGCGGCTTTTTCGGAGCGGCCGATTACGCACAATCGTGGCGTTTCCGTTCACGAGGCTCAACTCCTCTGAGAGTCGTTTCAAATGATAAAGAACTACGTATAGTATATAACTATAGTTGTGCTATTGCAACTTATATATAGTCTTCAAACGTAGCCGTAATCGGCAAATGGTTTGAATAAGGTGTTTCAAGTACTTCGGCGGCGGTTTGGCGCAGGTCAGGGGTACTGAAAAGGTAATCTAGGCGCCAGGCAAGTTCGTGGACGTCGTATTGATTTTGGCCAAAAGGCTTGGTCGTCCAGGTCGGTTCGACCGGATTTGGTCCCCGGGGTTCGAGTATTTGGCAAAAGTCTTCGTAGGTGTGGCTGGGCGGTGTGGCTCCGAGGTCGCCCCCGAAGATGTAGCGCTGTTGACGGGCACCAATCAACCCCAGTAACCGCTCGGTTTCGACATCTTTGGCCACCGAATTGGTGAAGTTTTCAGTATAACTGGCAGCGGCTGTCCCGACCGTGATTTCGGTGCCATCTGGTAACTCGATGGTAGCTTCGACATAAGCCCGGTATTTGTCAGCAATAGCTTCGCTGGCGCCGGGTTGGCTAAACCAGATAGTTTTAGTGGTACCAATCGGATGTTTACTCAAGATCGTGCTTGCCAGGGTCAGGGTTGTGCCATCGGGGGCTTCGAAGGGCATATCTTTGTACTGCGCATGATAGCCCAAGGCAGCAGCAAGAAAATCTGGTGAATTGGGCACGTCTTGGTGCGGATCACCGATGGTTAGCTCTTGAAGCGTCATAATATCGGCGGGATGCTCAGCTAAAAAGCCGGCTATGTGGTGGACGTTTTCTTGGTACCAGGTGTTCCATTGAAGTACGGTGATAGTCATGGCTCTATCATAGCAAACTAAAACCCGAAAAAATGCTATATTTAAGCATAAGAAATTATATTTAGAAGGGTTACCAGACGTGGCAAAACGGGCTCCGAAAGGCAGTATGAATATCAATTGGTCTGTGCTCAAAGCGATGGGTATTGTTTGTTTGGTAATCGTCCAAATCCTAGAGTTTGTATTCTTGATGGAAGTTGCTAATAATTCGGCTAATCTCCAGACATATACCTTTCAAAATGTACTGATCGACTCAATTCGCGGCTTAAATACTGAGCCCGCGCAAGACATTGCAACTGGCAAATTTTATATTCCGGCTTCGCGGTTGGTTTTGCCAGCAACAAGCACGAATGTTTATTATCGGAGTGCATCGACCGATGCGATTGCCTTGCTCGACCGTACCACTCAAGACCAAGCCATTACCGCTATTCGAAACACCCACGAAACGGCCGACATTTACAAAGGCGTCGGTGCAGCTCAAGCATGCAGCAGGCAGGTTATCGGGGTTTTCAAAGGTGAACCGTCGGACTACTTTGGAAGCGACAATTATAGCGCTCAGCCGTCAAAGACCCTCAAGGATGGGCGTATTTTGCGTCTGTATGTCGACAATGAATGCCCCTTGCCAGCGGCGACGTTATTGAACGCTATTAATGAGATGAACTCATACTGATTCAGCTAAGCCTGTAGTGGTTGAGAATGCAGATAGCATTGATAGATGGCAATTTTCCGCACAGCTTATGAATTGACCATAAAATCGGGCGGCAAGTCATGAACAGCATCTTTTGACGCCGTATCAGTTTGCACAACCCAACGGGCTAGTTTGACCATTGCCATCGGTTTAATCACAAGGCGATGACCGTTTAATGCGAGGAATATTACCAAACATGTAACAGCCATCCGCTTATTCCCATTTTCGAGCGGGTGGTTCTTACTTATCATGTAGAAAAGGTTTGCAGACTTATTTAGTAAGGAGTCGTAATACGGCAATTTAATTTGCTGTAAGCAGCTGTCAAACCTTTTACGGGCTACTTCATTAAACTTTGGAATCGGTTCGGTATCGAGTTTACGCCCGATGACATCAGCAATATACTCCACCTCTTCAACGGAGAGGTAGGTTATTCTTTGCTCAGTAATCGCAGGGTCTCCCCGTAATCGGTAACGAGCAAATCTACATAGCGGTTAAGCTTATCCCGCTGCCCACCCGCAATTTGAGGGTTATCTCGCTTCTTAGTGAGAGCCCGTAAGAATTTCTTCAACATAGGCCAATATTAATATCATAAGCGTTTTGGCACAAGCATAAGGGTGAAGACTAAGAGGATTTCTCCTAAAGTGCCCCCTGTCTCTCGTTTCCAGACGAGAACAATTTGTGTTTTGTTATAAGTATGTTTTAAATGGTGGAGCTGGGGGATTGTCGCTAAAGCGACCTGCTCCTCCTCTTTTCTCACATATCCCGATAAGCTTATGAGTCGGAGCTAGCCGAACCGGCGATGTTCGAATCAAACCCTTTCATTACAAAAACCCGACACGAGGTTGGGATTTTGTAATGGTGGAGCTGGGGATTCGAACCCCCACCTCTGCAATGCGAATGCAGCGCTCTACCAAATGAGCTACAGCCCCATGACTGATCCATTGTGCCAAGGTTCGCTACAAGCGTCAAGCAACAAATATAGCTTTTGTGTGATTATTGTGGTATAAATTTGTTTAGCGAATCGGCAATTTCCTTCGAGAGAAAAGAGAAAACGATGCGCCGTACTTACCATTGGGCAATGGTTGGATCCCTTCGGACAAGATTAGTGGGGCTAAGTGGTAGCCTCATTGTATTTTCCATGATCAACTGGGTTTGTATGCATAGCATCCTGCCCCGAGCCGATATATTCATGGGAGTATTTCTGTGTTCAATCGTGTTCGTCTCACTAGTAAGTGCTTGGTTGATGGATGCTGCTGGAGGACTCAACCCCGTCTTTATTACTCGCCATAAGGCACAGGGCTGTACTACACCGGTTGTATGTGGCTCCGAGCAAGGCTCGGCTACTACCATTCTGTCTGATTCGGTAGGCATTGGCATAATGCTAACCATGCTCATTACCGTGTATTTGTCGCACGACATTGCATTTAGCGGGCCGATCTGGGTAACCGTGGTGATTGAACTTGGAGCGCTGCTTATGCTGATGGTATTCTCGCATCGCCGAGTTTCGGTCATGACATAGATACGAGCTCGCTCAAGGTGGCCAGATTTTTGGCTACTTTGGGCGAGCCGCTTTGGTTTTGGCCTCAGCGATGAATCCGCCAGACTGATGCGCCCACAAACCAGCATAGACTCCACCCAAACTCAGAAGTTCGGCATGGCTACCCTGTTCGACGATATGACCAGCTTCCAGAACAACGATACGATCGAGACGCTGGATAGTACTGAGACGATGAGCAATAACGATGGCGGTTCGATCTTGCATCAGATCCACCAACGCTGCTTGTATGAGCTTTTCTGATTCAGAATCTAGGGCACTCGTAGCCTCATCTAGCATCAAGATCGGCGCATCCTTGAGCATAGCCCGGGCAATCGCGATGCGTTGGCGCTGGCCGCCGGACAGCTTAATTCCCCGTTCACCCACCAAAGTCTGATAGCCATCCGGTAATTGTTCGATAAATTCGGCCGCATGTGCCCGGGCAGCAGCCTGTTTGATCTGACGAACGGTAGCGCCAGGTTTGCCATAGGCGATGTTGTCTTGAAGGCTGCGATGAAATAATAGCGGCTCTTGCGGTACATAACTGATTGCGCGGCGCACATCGGCTTGGCGCAATCGAGCAATATCGTGTCCGTCAATTAGAATGCGGCCGTCTTGAATGTCCATCAGCCGAAGCAAAAGTTTGGTAATCGTCGTTTTGCCACCACCAGAAGTGCCGACAAGGCCGATTTTCTCGCCCGGCTCAATATGCATATCTAACCCCTGGAACACTTGGTGCCGTTTCTGACCGTCATATCCAAATACTACTTGTTCGAAATCGACTCTACCGGTGCGTATTGTAACGGCTGGGGCGTCTGGCTGGTCTTGCACCTCGGCAGGTGTTGACATGATGGTAGTCATTTCGGCGGCATCGGCGAGCGAGCGTTCGATATTGCGGGCGATCCGGCCAATCCCCATAGCGCATCAAATATAACCATCACATAAGACTGAATCAAAATGAATTGACCAAAGTTAATCTGCCCCTGGGACACCAGAAAGAGCGAACCGATGAAGAAACCGGCACTAAAGGCAATGAGTAATATCGCCTGGACGGCATTTATAATTTCCTGAGTAACCCAGTCACGCGTAAAAGCCTGCTTGGTTGAAGCGACCGTTTGACGATAACTGGCGATTTCATCGGGTTCGCGGGCAAAGTACTTGATAGCTGATATGTTCGTCAGCTTGTCGGCTAGCTGACCGGTTTGGCGGCTGGAGGCGGCAGCTGCAGCGGCGCTGGCTGGCATTTTCCATAGTGCTAAGGCAACGGCAGCCACGGCATAGAGTGCAAAGAACACCAACAATGCTACCGCGATCATCGGTTGAATTGTAAATAGTATCGTAGAGGTAAAACCAACTTTCAGGAATAGGGTAAGAATATCGAATGCTAAGACGTCATAGAGTCGCTCAAACGACCTGGCTAATCGGTTGGATTGGTTGACTAGCGAGCCGGTGAAGGCACTGGTATAGAACCGATAGCTCAGACCGGCTAGATGTTCAAAGCTCAGTTGATCAAGCTTGGCCATAACACCAATTTCGAATTTAACAACCGCCCACCCAGATAATCGCCAGGACGTCCAGGAGATCACTTGGGCTGCCAGATACCAACAAATGATTACTCCAAAGGTTGCCCAAAACGATACTTGAGAACGATGTACGGTCGTCGAAAGTAAGTTGATACCCTGAGAAACGAGATACGGCGACAAGATGCTTTGAGCCATTACCGCTGCAGCAACGGTGACTATATGCATAGCCAGCCACCCTCGAAATCCGAGGGTGGCGCGCCAGTAGAGCGCCAGAGTTTGGCGAGGTGTTTTGGGTCTTTTCATGATGAAGTGTTTCGTTTATTGCTTGGTGATACTACTGATCAGCCAAGTAGTGCCGGACTTTTGAAAGCTGAATTTGAAATTGGTAGTGCCAGTGCCACTGTATTTGAAACTGACTGTGACATCGGCAGCGGTTCCTTTGACTGACGGCGTACCATAGGTGTATCCCTGGTCGGGAGTATCCTGAATTCCGAGTAGTTTGCCCACCGAGCTCTGATGCTGGTCTTTATACGTTTTCTGGAAGGCTGTGGTAAATAGACTGTCGACCGCATCTTCACTCGCGGTACCCAACTTAGCCGTAAAGGCTTTGGCTTGATTGGTGATAATTGCGACGTCGGTGATCGGGGTCACAGTCGGGGTAGGAGAAGTTGACTTAGCCGGTGTCGGCGTAGCCCGAGCGTCTGACAATTGTCGCCGCAAACTGGCAATAGTAGTCGACTGCTCATCTTGACTAGCGGTCGCTTTTTGCTGCATGACCCAATAGACGCTACCGCCAGCCAGGGCGGCGGCGACCACGGCGCTGACGGCCACAATTACGACTGTCCGGGAAGAAACCATGGCTACTATTGTAAATTACTTATCTGAACGCGGCAACTATTCGGACCACTTCAGCTGATGATCACCAACTACGATGATGTCGCCATCTTCAGCCCCAAGGCGGCGCAGTTGTTTGTCGACGCCAGTTTTGTGCAAAATGTCATGCAAACGACGGACGGCATCATCTGATTCAAAATTGGTTCGTCGGGCAAAGCCTTCGATTTTTTCACCTTGGAGGAGCCACTTATGGTCTCCGGCTGCTTCTAGCGTCCAGCGTTCGGCAGCGTCGGGCAGATCGGCCATGGTCAAGCGGTCAGTGGACGCTTCGATGACAGCTGTCCGGGATTCACGTGTAGCTTGGACCAGCGGCCAGACGGCGTCTAATATCTCGTCAAGGCCGGTATGGGCGCTCGCACTCATGACAAATACCGGTTCGCCGGCAACAGCCGCCAGTGCTAAGCGTTTGGCCTCAATGTCAGCTGGGACTAACCCATCGCTCTTGGTGAGAACTGTCAATCGCGGCTTCGTGTCGAGCCCGTGGCCATAAGCTGCCAGCTCACCGACGATGGTTTGCCAGTCGGCTGCCGGATCATCAGAAATGCCATCAATCAGATGAATGAGGACGGCAGTGCGCTCAACATGACGCAAAAACTCGTCGCCCAAACCTTTACCTTCATGCGCACCCTCGATGAGGCCTGGAATATCGGCTACCAGAAAACTGCGGTCGCGGTGATCAACGACACCAAGGTTGGGAATAATGGTAGTAAACGGATAATCGCCTATATCTGGTTTGGCATTGGTAATCACCGATAGCAAGGTGGATTTACCAGCATTGGGCAGGCCAACCAAGCCGACTTCAGCGACAATCTTAAGCTCGAGTTTGAGTTTTTGGCGTCACCCGGTTCGCCCAGCTCGGCGGTGCGGGGTGCTTGACGGGTACTGGCGGTAAAGTGAGCATTGCCGAAGCCGCCACGGCCACCCTTGGCGATAATGATCTGGCTATCTTCGGCAACTAGATCAGCCAATAATTGGTCGTCTTCATACACTTGGGTGCCTTGAGGTACGGCCACAAAGATATCTTCGCCGGATTTGCCGCGCATCCGGTTAGCCCCGCCAGACATACCGTCGGGGGCGGCTATTTTAGGGCTAGCGCGATAGGCCGATAGCGTGTTGAGATTATGGTCGACGCGCAAAATGACGTCGCCACCACGGCCACCATCGCCACCATCGGGGCCGCCCATGGCCCGGTATTTTTCGTGACGGAAACCGAGACGGCCATCACCACCTTTGCCGGCTTTGACATCAATATTAGCGGTATCTGCAAACATAGTGGGCTTATTATAGCATGATTCGCCTATGTTAATTGACTTTTCATTCCTTTTATGCTAATATATGCAGGTTCATTTTGTCCCCCGACAATGAGGAGCTCGACCATGGTTGTTTTATCAGTATTGGCCGCAGTGGTCGCAGCAGTGATGTACCTGGACGGCGACAAGTTGTCCTGGTTCATCGTTGCCCTTTTCACTGCTGCCCTGGGCACGGCTGTGTGGCTGTCTGACATGGCGTCAGCACCACTGGCCTACGTCGGCACGTTCGACGGCTTGGGCCTGGTGGCACTGCTGGCCAGTTGGGCCGGTGCGCGCAACCGGGTTGCCGACGTCATTGAGGATGCGTGGTGATGAACCACCCGAATCCTCGTCGCCCCCAGCCGGTACAGGTGTGCCGCACCCTCCGCGGTAACTGGATCATCATGATGGCCGCTGTCTTTCTTGGTGTGTTCATCTGGTACCTGGTATCACTCCAGGAGACCAAGGTGAGAGACCAGTACAACATCGATCACCTGACGGATTCCAGCACCATCTTCATGATCGTCATCATACTTCTGTTGGTGACGCTGGTCATGTCGCTTGTTGCGATGATATGCCGCGACCGGTTGGAATGGGCACGGCAACGTGACAACAGCATTCGTGCTGCGCACCGACGCGATTCAATCCGCTAGCTCTCCCGCGGGGACACACGTGGCCCGGAACAGTTTCATCGTTCCGGGCCACGCCACACTTTTATTCACATTTTGTTTTGAAACTAATAAATATATCGGAAACTGGACGCCGAGACCGTCCGACTGGTCGCCCGATTCCAGCCACCGTTGTAGTTCATCTCGCTGATCGTAACACTGTTGCCGGAGACACTTTCAACGTAAGCGACGTGACCGTAGTAGCCGGAACCGGTCCAGGCAATGGCACCTGGTACGGGTACTGAGCCAACTCTAAACCCGGAAGCTTGCGCGTTGTAATACCAGGTATTGGCATTACCCCAACCACCAGGAACGCTGCGGCGCAAGGCTACGTAATACGTACAATAACCAAAGGCATAGCCGCCACCAGAACCGCTGTAGCGCGTCAGGGTCGGTGCTGTGGCGCTGCGTGTAGTGCTAGCACCAGCTACAGATCCACGGGTGCTAGCCGAAGCTAGGTGGCGACAGGACGAGCTGGAGCAGGTTTAATGCCATCAGGTATGATAATTTGTTGACCAGCGGCTAAGCCTTTGAGTTCGGCATTGTTGTAGGACAAAATTTGAGCGGCATTGGCCTGGTAGGCGTTGGCTAGGCTCTCGGGTGAGTCAGACCCACTGACGGTGTACAACAATCCACTGACGGGCAAAATGGTGAGTTGTTGGCCGGGACGCACAAAATCGGCGTCATCTAAGTCATTGGCCCATTTGATGGTGGCAGTAGTAATGCCGAACTTACTGGCAATCGTCGACAATGTATCACCGGCGGTGACGCTGTATTTTTGAATATCACGCGTAGCGGTGCCAGCGGTACTAACGACCTGACGTTTGGCGAGGGTATCGTCGGCAGTCGACAATAAGGCGACTTGTTCGTTTTTCTTGGTAGCGGTGCGGGAGGCTTCGGTCACAATCATCAGCTGGTTGGAGGTAGCTACGTCTGCTGACAAGCTAGCGACAGTTGCGCCATCAAGCGAGCCACCAATTCCTGATTGAGATGACATCAATCTGACCGCTACCGAGTGAGAAGTTGCTGGATCATTGGCGGATACCACCAAGGCCGCCAACGTCACGAGCCCGGCGTGAGCCAGGAAGCGAGGGCGGTACCAGCGCTGGCTGGCAGCCAAAACTCTGGTAGTGGCGTTGATGAAGCTGCTCACCTGACCGACGAGTCGGCTATTGAGCGGCCGGCGCTGGGCTGGCTGGGCGGTGGTGAACAATCCGATGTGCCCTGGGTTTATCAGGACGCTGAGGGTATCTCTACTAATGGGGAAACTCCATACTGCTAAAGCTTAACGCTTACAGTTGCTAGTCTATGATTGGCGAAGAAAGCTGTCAACCTGGTCATCAGATACGAATTTCGGCGGTTGAAAACCGAAAATCGTGGTGTTTTATGACCCTGTTGCAGGTTAGCACATCTTTGGTATATGTCAAATACGAGCTTACGTTTATATTGCAGGCAATTGATTGATATTGCTGTCAAACTAGGCTGACTGTTCGGTTAGCGTAAGTGCTTTACGATATTTTGTTGATGCTCAGCGTAGGTTTTGGCATAATAGGTTTTACCGTCGTTACCAGATAGGAAATACAAGTAGTCAGTGGTGGCAGGTTTGGCCACCGCGTCCATAGCCGATGTTCCCGGGCTACAGATAGGTCCAGGGGGTAAGCCGGCAACTTTGCGGGTATTGTAGGGTGAGTCGAGATTTACATCAAAGCTGACACCCAGGAGTTTGGCGGCATATTCGGTAGTAACGTCTGATCCCAGGGTTTGACCAGTCCGTAGGCGTTTGAGGAATATTTGAGCTACAACTGGCCGGTCAGCGGGAATATTGACCTCTCGTTCGACAATACTAGCGAGCGTCAGTCCCTGATGGTACGACAATCCTTGAGCCGCAAAAGCCGCCGAATAAGTAGTACTGGTCTTGGCCGCCAAATTGTCGATCATGGTATCAACGAGTTGCGCCGCGGTGGTAGTGGCGCCTATTTCATAGGAATCGGGGAAGAGGTAGCCTTCAAGACTGACACCGGACGGACGACTACTCAATATACTTTGGCTATGAGGGCCGGCAAGGGCGGCATCGAAAGCTGCTCCACTCAAACCGCTACTGATGAATTCGGCCCTTATTTGGGCGAGAGTATAACCCTCAGGAATCACTAAGCGTTGTGTCAATGTGCGACCGCCGGCAATAGTTTCAGCCACTTGGCTGGCGGCCCATGATGGCGATAGTTCATACGTGCCCGCTTTGAGTTTGGGGCGCAGTCCATGCAGATTGATATAGGTGACAAAAGCCTGGCGATTTTTGATGATGCCAGCGTCTTCTAGGTTTGAGCAATGGCCGGGGCGCTTTGACCGGCCGTTATTTGAAAGGTTTTGGTACTCGTATTGTCGGGAGCAGCTGGCTGCAATTGCAATCGGTATGACACATATAATAAGACAAGACCGGCGATGAGTCCAGCGGCCAGCACACCAGCAACCAGTTGGTACTTCGACTTGGTCATAGCGCGTCGACAAAGTCCTGCAAAATAATAGCTGCTGCCTGCGCATCGATGTCGGCTTTGGTGTAGGTACGGCCGCTGTCTCGAGCTCAGCTTCAGCTATGGCTGAGGTGGCAGCTTCATCTTGAAACACCGGGTCCAATTTCAGTTGCCGGGTCAGTGTATCGTCGCAAAAGCGGCGAACCGCCAGGGTTTGGGGGTATCGGAGCCGGCTAAATTGCGCGGTAACCCGACTACGATTGCAGCAAAGGGACCATGCTCCTGAATTGTGGCCACCAGCTGGCTCGGCGCCACGGTTTGCCAGGGTCGAGCCACTCGGGCATCGGGTTCGGCCACAGCTAAGCCAACCCGTTTGGTACCAACATCAATACCAAGGTAATAACCGGAGACTGATTCCCCCACTGGCTTAGTCACCCGAAGCAACCTTGATTTCGATAGTAATCTTGTTGGTTCGGCCCGGTATACTCGTAGCCCATACTGGTTTGAGCGTAATTTCAACGTGAGCGACGCTGGGTTGGCGGGCAGCTAAAGTGACTGCGTCACCAAAGCGCTTACCGGCTAGTTCTTCAGCCAGTTTAGTTGTATCGATTTTGGCGCCGGAGTAGGCGTCGGTCGTGAGGTGGAAGACTTGTTTACCTTGCGCATCGGCACTGTCGGCCGTCAGTTGAGCAGATTTGAGACCATCATCGTAGATCTGGTTGGCTGCACCAACTTGCTTGTTTTCTAGGTCACGAATCAGTGACTCATACTCACCTTTTTTGACCGCTAACGCGCTATAGACGGCTTTGAATGTAATCGTGCCTGACGGTCCCTCGCCGTCGACTGCAGGAGATGGTACGACGTCATTGGTGGTTGTTTTGCGCGAAGCCGCCAATATTAAGAATTCGGCTGGGGTAACGCCTTCGAGGGCTTTACTGATGTTGTCTTTGTCTTTCTCGACGGCCGCCGCTACCGCCGCATCCACATCAGCTTGGGTGACTACGGTAATCGTCTTACTAGTGCCGCCGGACATTTGGCTGCCCTTGGACGAGATACTATTTTGGCCAGTTTGCTGATTGAGGGGCAATCCCGGCATGGTATAGGTTGCGGGTGCTTGATTGTAACTATCACCGTTTTGGTCGGCAATAACCGCCACCGTGGCTGTTCCCGGCGTTG
Organism: bacterium; assembly: GCA_016699105.1. GTDB lineage: Bacteria > Patescibacteriota > Saccharimonadia > UBA4664 > UBA4664. The sequence continues at coordinate 1,268,823 of CP064960.1, forward strand.
TGCAACCAAAGAAATTACCTTGCCCACCCGGGACGATCACCTCGGCGGTGGAGCGGAATATTTTGCCGTCGGGCGATTGAAAACGGGTACCTTCGACATAGGTGTGGTTGGCGGCGTCCATACAATTGCTAATGGTAATGGTGCCCGTAGCTTTGGTACCAATGTCTTTTTTGCCAGTTGGGGTGAAGGTGGTGTTTAGATCACGGCTGGCCGATAAACTCTGGCCGGCAAGTATGGCTTTATCAGATTGAGTAGTGGTAGATTTGGGGTCGACGGTGAAAGCGGCATCAATGCTGGTTTTGGTGGCATTGGCGTACAGCGTCACCTGAGCGGTGCTAAACATATACATGTAACCGAAGTAACCGCCGACAGCAAAGACAGCCAGACCAACCCACAGCAGGCGGCGTTTGAGTTTGCCATAACTGGGCACCTTGACTGCCCGGCGAACGGGGCCAGCTGGGGTAGCGTCAGATGCATCCGCATCCGCAGAATCGTCAGCGTTATCGCCGGTTTTCACGGGTTGCGTAACTGGGGTGGCATCGGATGTTGGTTGTTCGTCTTCGGGGACTTCTCGGCGGCGGAATTTGAGAGCCTTGGTTACCTTGGACTGAGGCTGCGTTACATCGTCAGCGACAGCAGCGGCGGCTTCAACCGGACCAACTGGGTCGGCAGCAGTAATGACTTCGTCTTCGAGATCGACTTTGGGTGGTGGCGCCGACTCTAAGACTACAGCTTTAGCACCGACTGATGTCGCGACAGCCAAGCCGGTGCGAGCAGCTAAATCGGTGGCAATTTTGTCATTGGTGACGAGAACCAGTGATTTACCCCCGGCTTCGGCGGCTTTTTTGAGCAATTTGAGATTGATGATGCTTTGGAGCAGGCTCGAACGCTTGGGCACCACGATATGCACAGATTCAGATGTCGCGTGACGCAGTTTATCTATAGCCGAGGTAATGTCTTCGTCGGCTTCGAGGTACAGGGCCTGATCTTTCATACTATCTAGATTATCATACTTGTTGTGCTGGAGGGTACCGTTTCACGTGGCTGTTGATTAATTACGAGTTTTAGTGTTTAATTTGATCGTTCAGAACCCTGAACAGCGGATCGACGAGAGGAGCCTCCATGGCTCGCAAGGAAACTATCATCTTGGTCGACGATGTGGACGGTAGTGAAGCTGTCGAGTCGATCGAATTCGCCCTCGATGGCGTGACCTACGAGATCGACGTATCGGCTGTGAACGCTCTTCAGCTGCGCGCTGCGATCGGCCATTGGGCGCATCATGCTCGGACAGTCAAGATGAGCAAGGCCAAGCGCTTTGCGGGGCGTAAGTCTCCCAAGCCCAAGACTGTGGTGGAACCTGACACTGCCACCGTGCGCGCCTGGGCGAACTCGAACGGTTATAACGTTGGTAAGAGTGGTCGTATCTCCAAGGCCGTGCGCGAAGCTTTTAGCGCTGCCCAGCAGAAGGTAGCACCGACGAAGAAGCATAAGCGCTAGTCTTTCGGGAGGAATTCATGCGGTTTTCAGATCTGATTGCCACCGTGGTACTGCGTTTTTGCCATTAAGTCAGTTAGTCAACTGGCTCGGTCTCGGAGACGTGACCGAAGATGGTCTACCATGGGCTTGGCAAGATGACCACTGGGGCGATGACGCGCCTAACGCGCAACGGCGTCAGCGGCATACTTTCAAGCGCCGAACCCGGCTCTACCCCATTGTGGCAGGCTTGGCTGCCGGCGTCACCGGATACACCGTACTTGGTTGGAGATCCAAAGGCTAGAATATGGGCCCGTCGCCACCTGGTGACGGGCCCATAACCATATTCAGGGACGTGATGACAGCGCAATATTATCAGTCATACCAATATATTTGGCCGGGCGAAAAGCTGATGGTACGACATCAATGTTTATAAATGTTCGAATACCGTGGGCTAATAAAGTATTCATAGCAGCCATTGGTGGAGCTTGTCCGCCCGGTAAATTCCAATTTATAGCTGTGGCAAAGCTGCCGACCGTGGAAATCATGTGTTGAGTTATTTCATCAACTTCAGTAGCCAGGCGATGCGGGTAAGTCCGTGCCGAGCAAATTGTTGTCACTCCAGTTTGGTGGTGAAGATCTTTGACGACTGATACTGGCAAATCTTCATATGGCCAGTGTGGTTCAATCGTTATTTCTGGAGGGTATGGTTTGAATAAAAGTGTATCTACCCATGAGTGAAATACGACCCGGTGGGATCCAAATTGATTTATTATTTCGGCAATTCTAGGAATGGCACGGACATCTTTGCAATCGATGACCAGATACATACTGCCTTGTTTATACACAGCAGCGATGACTTCTTCGAGCGCAACATTTTTGGGCAATGGTAAATCTTTAAATTTGTAAAACTTTCGGGATGACCGACATAAAGCTCATCATTTTGATTTACCGAAACATCCATTTCAAGGCTTCTGCCAGATTGCACTGCCGACTCAAGGATAGACTGTGTAATTACATGCGTATGAAAATATGTGAATTGGGAGTGGTGTTTCAAGAAGAAATAGCTCGAGATTGCTAGTTTGCGCATGAGGGTATCGGTCGTAGATTCGCCGCCGACGAGATCGAGGCCCAGATTGGCTAGACCCATGGGCGTAATGTCAGCGAAGCTCGTGAGTTTGCCAGTGGTATCTTTGACCCGACTGACTTCGGCGGGACTGATGTGGCTGACGCTAGGCCGACGGGCAAAGGGCAAGTTTTTGTACCAGTCTTTGCCTTTAAGGGCTTCGGTGATTTGAGGCAAACCAGTGCCACCGCCACAGAGTAAGATCTTGCTGGGCAAATGGTCAACTTTATCGAATTCTCCGAGCGACAGTTCAACGCCAGATAACCACACTTCGATGTCACCGCTGACGGCTTCTTCGACGGCGGCCTTGGATTTGGGTCCAAGTTGACCCTGACTATAGGCAATTTTCATGGCTTCGGCTTTTCGAAACTCAAATTGGCGGTTTGAGCGAGACGCTTGGTGAAACTGCGGCCGCCAATGGCAAACATTTTGGTGCCTTCGACTCCCCCATTATTGACTAAAGCAATATCGGTCGTGCCACCACCGATATCGATGAAAATAGCGCTGAATTCACCAGAATCTTGGCCGCCAACTGACTTGGCAACGGCGAAGGGCTCGGCGGCAATATTGATGAGGTTGAGGTCTAGATCTTGGGCTACCGATTGGAGGGCACCCAGGTGAACCATGGGCGCAAAAGCATTAAAGAGCTGAATAGCCACATCTTTACCCTGAAACCGATGGGGTTGGTGACGCGATAGCCATCAATATGTACATCGACAATAGCCGTGTTGACCAGTTTGACTTCGAGTTCTTTGTAGCCAGTCTCCCAAGTAAGCTGCTCGCGAGCCGCTCGAAAGCCCGGTATTGCACCCGGTCGAGAATCTTACGCAATTCGGTCATGTCGATGGGATCGGTCGATTTGTTGCGTTGGTAGCGCACCGTGGTAGTGGCACCTTTGACGAGTTCTCCAGCGATACCAATGACCGTGGGCACTTTGGCGACTGAAGTACCAGCCATTTTTCGGCAATCTTGAGGGCGGCGTCGCAGTTTTCGACTACGCCGGCGATATCAGTGACCGTACCAGATTGCATATCGGTTAACCGTTGGCGTTGGCGGCCAACACCAGTGATATTGACCGAGGCCGGAGCCCCCGACGACGGGTCCATGACCACTTCACCGATGAGGGCTTTGACGAATTCGGTACCAATATCTAAAGCCACAAGCTTACGCGGCCCGGTGTCTTTGGACCGGAACTTGGGAATTTTGGCGAGGAGTTGGCCTTTCATCTGTCCTTGATTTTAGCGCTTATGCTACTGCTTGCCAAACGATTGCTGTTTGGGGCTTATGGCTCAATGGTTGGTAGCGGTGTGGGAGTGGGGTTTTGGGAATTTGGAGCTTGGCTTGGCGGAGTTGTTCTTTGAGTGAATTAGCATTGCCCGTGAGCCGGTTGTTCTCCGACAATGTGCTATTAAGCTTGCCCACCATGAGCCAACCAGCGGTAATGGCGCCCATGACGAGTACGGCTATGACTACCCATTGTAAGATGATGACTTTGCCGCTGTGGTCGACGGGTTCAGGTAGGACTTCGGCGATGGGATCGGCTTCATATTCTTCGTAATATTGCGGCTCCGGTGACGGACGACGGCGTTGGGTGGCCGGTCGCTGAGACGGCTGCCGGACCGGTTGGCGGTGTTGGACAGGGCGGGCTTGATTGGTAGGCTGGCGATTGGTCATATGCTTTAGGCTCGGTACTACAAAGTTTTCGACATAGGTGCGGGCGGCGTCAATGGTCGTGCGACCAGTACCTGCATCGGTACAATAGCCAGTTGGTTTGAGATAAAAGTAATAGTAATCGCCAATTTTCTTGATTAAAGCGCCAGTAGATTGGCTGATGTCTTTGCGTACGATTTGGCCGAGCACGTTGTTGGTTTTGCTGCCGTTACAAGCGGGATAATCAGTTTTGATCTTGGTCGAGATGAGAGCCGCGACCTGATATTGACCTGAAGCCGTCATGTAATAAGTAAGATCGGCCACGGGATCACTGGTCGAGACTTTGGCACCAATTTCGGGAATATTAAGTACCGTCGCTCCAGCCACTGAAGGCGCGGGGGTAGGTGTGACCGCTGTGGGTGTCGGAGTATTGAGCGAGCCCGTTGGTGCATCAGTGTCCGCTCCGTCAGCTTGCTGATTGAGCTCATAGCGCAAATCGGTGATCTCGCCTTTGAGTAGTTTCTGAGTGTTTTGGGCACGCTGATATTGGATGACATTTAAGCCGGCGGCGGCCACAAATCCAATGGTGAGCGTGATGACGATTGTGGTAGAAAGCTTAGACATAGGTATGCTTATAAAGTATAGCAGCTATCTGGGGGCACATGGTATAGTGTGGCAAGTTCCTTTGACAAAATTGACGATATCCGAAAGGAAGTGAACCGGTATGAACCGGCATGATTCGATGGATCGACCGCTCATGAAGCTGGCGCCCATGAAAGCATGGGTCGAGTGGATTGTGGCGCATCGTGATGATTCACGTTGGCCGATCCGGACCGCCGCCAGACAATCCGCCAATGGCGTGACTGTCTGGCGGGCAATTTTGATTTACCCAGTGATTATGGGGCTTGGTCAGGCAATGATCGTTTGGCATTTCCAGCCGTCGCTTAGTCATGGCTTACTGGTTACTGGGTGGCTCTTGGCTGCGTCAATGGTGTACTCGATGGATGCCGTTGATGGTACTCTAGCCAGTCAAGGCGGAATTGAAAGTCGATTCGGTCAGTATTTCGATCCTTTGGGCGATAAATGGACCATTGTTTGCACGTTGTACAGTCTCTGGCAGGTGGCAAATGTGGTTTTGACGCCCGGCTGGCTGCAGCTGGTCACAACGCTCATGATCTGCGATGTAGTTATCAATAGCCTGATTGGAGCTATTGGTTTGGCTCGTGGTGTGCGCGCGATCGGGCGGCCGTTGGCAGCTGCTCCCAAAGCAGAGACCTGGGGCAAACGCAAAATGTACTGCCAATCGTGGAGTGTGCTGGCACTGGTTGCCGGGCTCCTGATCTTTGGTATCGCCCAATGGCTGGCCAGCGCAATCTTAACCTTGACTGTAGGGTTGATGATTTTGGCGATTGGGCTCGGGCTGCTGAGTATGCGCCGACACTGGCAAATGCTCATCAATTCTGGTGACGAAAGTTGGCGAATTGGAATCCGATTCCGGGCCGCGATTTGCATGATAATAGCGGCGATCAGTTGGAATTACGGTAAAGACGCCAGCTACATCGAACCGCCAATCTGGCTGCTAGTCTCGCTGATCGTCGGAGCCCTATGCTTTACACTGATGAGCATCAAGCTCAGTTCTGATGCCGCCTAGCGGAACGCACGAGCGTCCGGCTGGGCGGCTCGTGTGTGTATAACATGAATTATTTAGCTATTTTACTTGACTTTTGAGTACTTTTGTAGTTATATATAAATGGTCCTTTTAAACTCAGCCCCCTACCAAACGGGAGTTTCCATGCGATCCATGATCGTTAAGTTTCGAAACAGCCGGATTGAATTCTGGCTGAGTTTGGCAACGCTGGCACTATTTGTATACACGTTTATCGCCCAGCGACGAACGAACATCTACGCATTGTGCCGCATTGACCCGATCAATACGATGTACGGCAGCGGATATTACAAGAGGTCGATGGCAGCGGAAGACGTCGAACGCTGCATCGGTGCTCGTCAAAACGACCTGCTGGCGGCTTGGGCAGGACCCTTTGCCTGGGCCTTGATCGTGACGGTTGTAGTCATGAGTTCGTTGCTGGGCATGCTCTACGTCCTGGCCAGATACACCAATTGGCTGGGAAATGCGGCCGGTTTGCGGCCGGTTATTTTCTTCAACTGCGGATGCGGTCTGAACAGCTGTGCGCACTGTCGGACTGGGCTGCATAAGCTGAGTACGAAGCAGTACAATCTGTTGCTGGAAGCTCCAGCAAATGAGCCGGAAGTCAGTACGTCAACCGGCCCGCGTCGGAAGAAGCCACTGACCTTTTTGCGCTTTTTCCCTCGCGGCAAGGTCATGAGGTAACAACTGAACCTGCCTTCAGAATCGGGCACCTGGACTACAAAGTCCAGGTGCCCGTAATGCTTTTTACTCTAACACGGCTTTGATGCGCCGGATGCCGGCGGAGCTTGATTCTTCTTTTTTAATCTTATAGCGCTTGCCGGCTTCGCCCAAAAGACCTGTGTGTTCAACATGTGGTCCACCACAAATTTCTTTGCTAAACCATTCACCATCGGGGTCACCAGCGGTATAGACTTTGACGGTGTCACCGTATTTGTCGCCGAATGCACCTAGAGCGCCTTCTTTAAAAGCTTGGTCGGTCGGGATTTCGCGGTAGCTCATGGGATAATCGGCGACAATGGCGTCGTTGACGATTTGCTCAACTTGAGCTATTTGCTCCGGAGTCATTTTCTCGGGATGGCTAAAATCAAACCTGAGGCGCTCGGGCGTTATGTTTGATCCACGCTGAATGACATGATCACCGAGTACCATTCGCAAGGCTTTGTAACCAAGGTGTGTAGCGGTATGATATTTGATCGAGACGTCTGAATGGTCGGCCAAACCGCCTTTGAACTGACCGGCAAAAGCGGTGCGAGAGCGCTCTTTTTGCTCGGCCATAAGTTGATTTGCCTTATCAACTGCGTCGGGCGCTAAATCAATCTGTCGATTGTGTGCTTCTTCTATTGCTAGTTCAAAAGGATAGCCATAGGTATCAAATAATGTAAACAAAATTTCGCCGGTGATTGTCGACTCTTTGGGATCGGAATAGGACACTTTGCGCCTATTATTTTGGGCAGTGAATCTATCAAATTCGCGCAATCCCCTTTCCAGGGTACTACGGAACTGCTTTTCTTCACGAACGAGTGTTTCGATGACAGTTGCCTTGTGTTCGCGGACCTCGGGGTAGTCGTCGCGGTATAAGTCGGCGATGACTGGAATGGCTTTGCCTAAAAAGTCGTCCTTGAGTCCGAGAGCGTGTGCCTGGCGGATGGCTCGGCGTAAGAATCGCCGGAGGACATAACCTTGGGCGGTGTTTGAGGGCACGACACCATCGACGGCTAAGAACGTGGCCGCCCGTAAGTGGTCGGCTATGACGCGCATGGCGAACGCATTGTCGTTATAAGACTTGCCAGAGAGTTTTTCCAGAGTTTCGACGATTGGCCAGAGCAAGCTAATCTTAAACATGTCTCCACTACCCTCGACAGCTTGAGCGATGCGTTCAAGGCCGCCACCGAAATCAACTTCGGGTTTGGCTAACGGTTCGAGTCCGCCATCCTCAGTTTTACGAAATTGCATAAATACGGAATTGCCCACTTCGACAAAGCGGCCACAGTCGCAATTGGGATGACACTTCTCGCCCCATTTTGGATCGTGCTCGATGTGGGGAAATTCATAGAACACTTCGGCACAAGGCCCACAGGGATCGCCGGCGGGCGTGGTCGCCGGGCCTTTTTCGCCGCGATTCCACCAATTTTTCTTGCCATCATAGAGGAATATCCGTTCACCGGGGTTCATACCACGGGCGGCACCAGCATCACCGGATCCCATTTCAACTACTTGAGGGTCGGCAATACCAGATTGCCGGTATAGTTTCTGCCATAATTCGATCGATTCGGTGTCGGGACCGATGCCAAATTCGGCGTCGCCGATGAAAGCCGTGACATACAACCGTTGCGGATCAATTTTGATTTCCTCGGTGAGAAATTTCCAGAACCACGGCAACTGTTCTTGCTTGAAGTAACTACCGAGACTCCAATTACCCAGCATCTCGAAGAAGGTGGTGTGACGATTATCGCCGACTTCATCAATGTCTTCGGCTCGAAAACATGTTTGCGAGTCGGCTAACTTGTCACCATCAGGATGGGGCTCGCCGAGCAGATACGGCACGAGAGGTTGCATACCGGATCCGGTAAACAAGGTGGTGGGATCTTCTTTGGGAACTAAATTAGCTCGTGGAATAATGGCATGGCCATTTTTGGCCATAAACTCAAGATAAGCACGGCGGATGTCGTTAGCATTCATGGGACTTCTCTGATAGGGATTTACGATTGGGGGGTCGTTGGGGGAGTCTCGGCTGCAGGAGCTTCAGGAGCAGGGGTTTCCGGTGCCGGTGTAGTTTCGGGGGTAGCCACGGGAACGGCTGGGGTTTCGACGACCGGCGCTTCAACTGGAGCTACTGGTGCCTCAACTGGGGCTACGGGCATCTCAACGGCTGGAGCTGGTGCCTCAGGCGCGGCGGGAGCGGCGGCACCGGCAGCCATGGCGGCATTGGCGGCATCGAGGGCTTTTTGGGCCAACTGGTCGTCGGCTTCACCGGGGATTTTGTCGGTCACTGTATTAACGGCGGTTTCGACTTTATCCATAACGGCCGGAGCAGCTTGTTGCACGCTGTCGACTGCGTTGGTCACAGCAGCCTGAACAGGTGCCGGTGCAGCTTCGACGACTTTTTGGGCTGTGTCTTGGACGGCGTTGGTGACATTACCCGCTGCGTTCTGAACATTATTAACAGCAGATTGAACGGGAGCTGGAGCAGCAGCTGCAGCCGATTGGGCGACGTCGGCAGCCTTTTTACCACCACCCATCACTGCATTTTTAATGTCATCAAAGATACCCATAGAGAAATTCCTTGTAGCTAATACTTTGTCCGCATTGTAACTGATGAAGGGTGAAAAAAGAAGAGAGCGGCTCCTTGCTTTTCGGCGTCAGTTCTTACTTCAATAGCCGACCCACCATAAAAGCGATCGGGTATTGAAGTGCACCTACCAAAGCCTTGATAGCAATTAGATAGTAATGACGCCGCCACCGATGACTTCATCGCCCTCATAGACGACAGCTGATTGGCCGGCAGCGACAGCTCGCTCGGGTGTGGCGAGTGTGACCCGAAAATTATCGGAGGATCTGGGAGAAATTTTCCGGGTATCAGTTGGCCGCGGTGGCGCAGGCGGAATTCATATGTTTGGTCTGACTCTGGCACCTGATTAACGAGCCAGTTACAATCAGAGATTTCAAAGGTCGTAGTGTCGAGAAGTAAGTCGGCCGGGTCGATGGTAACAAACACGGCATTGGTTGCCATGTCTTTGCCTGTGACAAAATATGGCTGACCGCCGCCGACACCCAAACCATGGCGCTGCCCGATGGTGTAATAAACGGCACCAGCGTGTTGGCCAACTGTTTGCCCGGTGGCCGCTTCGATAATTGGTCCGGGTTGTGCCTGGACATGCTGAGATAAGAAATCTCGAATGCCAACCTGACCGACAAAGCAGATGCCCTGAGAATCGGGTTTGGTTGCATTTGGTAAGTGCAATTTAGCGGCCTCAGCCCGGACCTGCGGCTTGGTTAAATTGCCAATTGGAAAGAGGGTGTATTTCAAGACGTCGGCTTGAACCCGATATAAAAAGTAGGTCTGGTCTTTGGCCGGATCGGCTGCTTTAAGTAAATGTCCGCTGTGAGTGCGGGCATAATGGCCAGTAGCTATTAAATCGGCACCGTCAGTTCGGGCTGCCTCGGCAAAGAGTTGAAATTTGATGTACTGGTTACACAAAACATCGGGATTTGGGGTACGCCCGGCTTGATATTCGGCGATCATAACGTCGACAACCAATTGCCGATAGGAGTCCTGGAAATCAAAAACTTTGACCGGAATACCGAGGCTGGCGCCCACAGCTCGGGCATCGGCTAGATCCTGCTGCCAAGGGCAAGCAACTCCACCGACATCTTGGGTCCAGTTTTGCATATAGACGCCAACGACCCGGTAACCCTGCTGCTGAAGCAAAGCTGCTGATACGGCTGAATCGACTCCGCCGCTCAAGCCGACATAAACTGTTTGTGGCGATGGCATAATGACCGTTATTTTACGGTAATGTCACTTTTTGTTCAACTGTCAAGCTAATATTAATCAGTGAATAGCTGAACGACCATCAGGCCATAGGGACCACCATCGATAATGCCGATGCCGACTTTGCGAAAATTTTCATTGAGAATATTAGCCCGGTGACCAGGCGAGTTCATGAGACCTTGGTGCGCTTCGGCCAGATTACTGGCTAAGGCTAGGTTTTCTCCAGCAGCTGAGTATTTGACGCCAGCGTCATCGAGACGGTTGAAGGGCCCTTTGCCGTTGGAATCGTTGTGTGAGAAAAATCCTTCACCAAACATGCGATTGGCGTAAGACCGAGCCACTGCCCGAGCTGGTTCATTGGCAGTCAGCTTGGGTAACCCTTGATTGGACCGTTCTTTGTTGACCAGCTCAAGCATCGCTGATTCGTCATATGGGCTGGCGATACCAGTGGTTGTAAAACCAAGTTCAATGTACTCGGTTTTGGTCGGGGTGATGTTCAGCGTGAAGAGATTGAGACTATTGCCAAGATCTTGACTCAATCCAGCTGCAAATTCTTTTTGGGCAACCCGCCCCATACTCACGAGCTGTTGGGCAAGTACCGATTCGCGAATAGCTGACTTAGCTACAACGGGGATAGGAAGGGCTAACGCAATGACTATAGCTAACGTCGTCAGAACGGCAAACTTGCAGGCATTGAGGACAACGCCACCGAGCTGATTGGGCCACGATAGCTGCAGATCTTGATGTAAATGTTTGAGCAAACTAAATCGGATAGCCAGGGCAAGTCCAATCTCAATGAGTATCCAGATAATAGTGACGGCTATCAGATTCGATAAGGCGGGAATGGTGCCGAAGAGTTTTCGACCATGTCGCCTAAGGGTGCGTAAAATAACAGGGCACCGGCGGTTGCAGCCGTAAAACACAACAGCTCCATACCTAGGAGCACAGCACCACGACGACGGCCCGCCCAGCCTGCCGCCAGAAGAATTAATACAATACCAACATCAACCCCTAGGCCAATGTTTGGGCTCATGGATTTGCTCCAGCTAGATGCTCATAGAGGACTTTTTGCAATTCCGACAGTGTGAGCGCCAGGGACTTGGGTGTATCCCACCAGTTTGACCGACGCCACTGAGTATCTAGACCGGAATGGTTGATTATTGGAAAATCGTTGCCCAATTCCCGGTGAAATAGTAAATTGGCGCGGCGTTGATGGTAGGGTGATGTGACGAGAATTATGGATTGGTAACGGTTGTTTTGACAAGCTTGGCGACGCCAGCAGCGTTGGCACGCGTGTCGGTGGCTGCTTCGTCCAGGAGAATAGCTGTTACCGGTACGCCGGCGTCGGCTGCGGCTTGCGCCATAGCGGCCGCATTCGACGGACTATTGGGATCAAGTGCAGCGCCTGAAAAGATGAGGATTGGAGCCCAACCGTCTTGATATAGTTTAACGGCTTCGGTAGTACGGGCAGCTGTGTCGCCACCGGAAATAGCGACGATCGCGTCAACTTTGGCGAGTTGATCCTGGGGCGACAAATAAAAGCCTATACCATAGACTACGCCACTGACGACCAATACCAGGACTGACACGGTGAGTCAATCCGGTGAGAAACCGCTTCATGCTTGTTATTGTAGCACTTACGTTAGCAACTGGAGTGGCTAACCTAAGTTGCGGACTGCCTTGACGACGGCCGGTAGGGTTTGGGCGACATAGGCTATATCTGAGGCTAGGGTGTGACGGCCGAGCGTCAGTCGTAAACTTGATCGGGCATCGTCAGCCGTACAGCCAATGGCTGTGAGGACATGAGATGGTAGTTGATTGCCGATCGAGCATGCTGATCCTGTAGACACTTGGATTCCGGCTTGGTCGAGATGTAAAACGAGTGTTTCACCGTCAATCTCAGGGATGCTAAAGTTGAGATTTCCCGGCAATCGTCGGCGGGCATGGCCGTTTAAGCGGGTTCCCGGTAGCGCCTTCAGAATTTGCTGAGCTAATTGATCACGCAATTGCTCCAGGCGTTTAGCTTCGGTCGAACGGTGAGCAACAGCCAGCTTGACAGCCGATCCCAGTCCAACGATGGTAGCGACGTTTTCGGTACCACTGCGGCGGCCACGTTCTTGGCCACCACCAAACATGAGCGGATCGAGCATAGTACCCGTGCGCACATACAAAACGCCGGCGCCTTTGGGACCATATAATTTGGAGCCATTAAAGGTCAAAAGATGTACCCCCAACCGATTAACGTGAAGGTTGATATAGGCAGCGGCCTGAGCAGCATCGGTATGGAGATAAAGTGGTCGATCTAGCCCGCGGGCAGTTCGATCAGCCCGAATAGCCACCAATTGTTTAGCGATTTCAGCCAATGGTTGAATGGTGCCAATTTCATTATTGGCCAACATGACACTGACCAGTACCGTCGTATCGGTCACTGCCGCTGCCACCACGGCGGCATCAACAATTCCGTCCGCGCCAATTGGGACGATCGTAACAGGATGACCGGAGGCTGTGAGTGGCTGCTCAAGCGCCAGTACCGAGTCATGCTCAATGGCTGTGGTGACCCAGTGGGACCCAGGATGAGCTTTGAGCGTACCTTGGATTGCTAAGTTGTTTGATTCGGTGGCACACGATGTAAAAACAATTTCAGTCGGTTTGGCCGCCAGTGAGTTCGCGATAGTTTGGCGGGCATCTTCAATAGCTGATCGCGCATTTCGTCCTAATTGATATAGTGCCGACGGATTGGCATATTCGGTCGTCAGATAGGGCTGCATCACTTCGAGCACCGCCTGATCGAGCGGTGTGGCGGCAGCGTTATCGAGATAAATTGGGTGAATCGGTTTCGTCATGGGTGTTCCTCTCAAGTTGGCGTAGATGGCGATAGCAATCGGCGGCAGGAGGCAATGGACCCGCCTGCATATGTACCCCTAAGAGTTGTTGGTTGGAATCAACGGGTTGTGTGGGACTGAGACTTGATTCGGCCATAGTTGACTAGGGCTTCCCCGACGTACGCACCAGCAGAACGCGTGAAGATCTGTTGCCATAAGGGTAGTCTCATGGCTATATCATACCATGATTGGCTGGGAAACCTGATTATACCGTACATTTTACGAACGTGCAAACCGTTACCAGTCACCAAATAATTTCTTGGCATTGGCGGTCGAGCTTAATGCTAAGTCAGCAACCGCTTCGCCGCGCAGACGAGCTAATATTTTGGCAGTATCGGCCAGAAACGCCGGTTCATTCCGGTGGCCGCGGTGCGGTGGTGGGGCCAAAAAGGGGCAGTCGGTTTCGAGTAGAATCCGGTCTGGCGGTACCTGCCTCGCGGCTGATAATTGGTCAGGATCTTTGGTAAACGTCATGATGCCCCCGAGGGCAATATATAGCCCGCGCTGAAGCGACCCTTCCATTTCCGCTACGCCCGCGCTGAAGCAATGCACCAGCCCCCGAGTGCCTGGATAATCATCCAATATCCGCCAAAAATCCGGAAACGCCTGGCGCACATGGAAGATAAGTGGCTTATCGAGCTGGTTGGCTAATTCAATCTGGAAACGCAAGGTCGATTCCTGGTCTTTGGGCGAAGTTTGCGACTTGTACTGATCAAGACCACATTCGCCAATTGCTACTACCAATGGATCGGCAGCTAGCTTGGCAATTACCGCGAGAGCAGCCTGTCCAGCATCGGCGTCATGTGGGTGCAGCCCGACCGCTGCTCGTAGTACTTTTGGATATTGGCGAGCGAGCTCAAGAGCTGCTGCAGAGTCGGCAGCTTCGACACCAACCACTATTTGCTTATTGACTCCAGCGGCATTGGCGCGATCAAGTACATCTGCTACATCATCAGCAAAATCGGAGAAATGAATATGTGAATGGGTATCGATCATTTTTAGGCGATTTTGATGGTGCGCTCTAGCGGCTGATCGGACTTGGGAAACAGTAGACCAACTTCGGGATGCACAGTATCATTTGCAAAGGTAGCCGCTATTTTATGTGCAGTTTCAGGCATGAACGGCATGAGCAAGGTGGCTATTTGGTTTAAATCAGTAATGGCGTGATAGAGCACTTCGGATAAATGCTCTTTGTCGTGCTTGGCGAGCTCCCACGGTTTTTCTTCTTCGAGAAACTGGTTGAGACCCCGAATGAGGAGCCAAACTTCCGCTAAGGCCTTGTCGAGTCGTAGATTTTGCATGGCTTCCTGATACGGTGAGGTGTCGTGGGAATGAGGCGGCAGGTTACCATAACTGCCATCTAAGTACCGGCCTACCATGACTTGGACGCGCTGGACGAGGTTGCCCAAGTCATTGGCTAGATCGGCGTTGTAAACGCTTTCGAAGCGCTGGTGGCTAAACTCACCATCGGAACCAAACCCAAATTCGCTGAGCAAGAAATAACGGAGCGCATCGATACCGTAATTGCCGGCCAGTTCGACCGGATCAACGGCATTGCCTAATGATTTGGAGATTTTTTGACCATCAATGGTGAAGAAGCCGTGTCCAAAAACGGTTTTGGGTAATGACAGTCCAGCACTCATGAGCATGGCCGGCCAGTAGATACAGTGGAACTTGGTGATATCCTTGCCCACGATCTGCAGATCGGCTGGCCAGGTGTTTTCGTAGCCACCTTGAGGGAAACCGGCCACGGTGAGGTAATTGAGTAAGGCGTCAAACCAGACATATATGACTTGGTTTTTGTCACCTGGCCACGGGATGCCCCATTTTTGGGTGGAGCGTGAGACGGATAGATCATGGAGTCCCCGCTCGATGAAAGCCACTACTTCATTGCGACGGCTTTCGGGCTGGATAAACTCAGGATGCGCTTGAATATGATCGAGCAATGCTTGCTGGTAGCGCGACAATTTAAAGAAATAATTCTTTTCTTTGATGTGCTCCGGTTTTTTCTGGTGCATGGGACACAAACCATCGACCAATTCGTCCTCACGCTTAAACTCTTCACAGCCGACGCAATACCAGCCTTCGTATTCGCCTTCGTAGATGTCACCAGCAGCTTGGACGCGTTTGGTGAATTCGATTACCGCTTTGATGTGGTCGGCGTCGGTGGTGCGAATAAACCGATCATAAGAGACACCAGCTTTTTTCCAGGTTGATTCCCATTGGTCTGACATCGACTTGGTATAGGTGGCAATGTCTTGGCCGGCGGCTGCTGCGGCTTGGACCGTTTTTGGGAGTTTTCATCGACACCCGTCGAAAAAACCACGGTGTCCCCCAGTTGACGGTGGTAGCGGGCAATGGTATCAGCCGCAAAAGTCGCGTAGGCGTGCCCGATGTGGGGCTTGTCGTTAATGTAGTAAATAGGGGTGGTGATGAAAAATTTGGACATATCAAAGCCTATGGTAGCACGACTTACAGCTAGCTGGATAGAATTATCAGATCAGATGGTCGGCGCCGGAGCAGATATGCCGACGTATTTATCTGAGCCAAACCCGAGGATCATGAACCCTATGGCTGAGAATAGTACGAGTCCGAATAATCCAAAAGTACTGGATCGGCCAAAGGCTTTGGCTAGATCGAGACAGACCACGATGACGGCATAAATATTGACTATCGGCACGAACATCAGTAGTAACCACCAGCCGGAGTGCCCCGACATTTTAACCAAGTCGTAACTATTGAGGATAGGCACGAGTACATGCCAGCCTGGGCGTCCGGCTTTGGCAAACATTTTCCACTCAGCCACAATCAAAACGATGGTCATTATCGTCACCAAAAGGGCAAAGAATAACAAGATACCGAAACCGACAACTGATTCAACTTGCGACGCGCTATCCATAAAAATACCTTTACATGAATTTAATGAGGTCAGTGTAACACGAATTGACCGTCATGATAACAGTTGTGCTTAGATATACTGGCGGTCTAATGCACCTTGATACAAGCGTTGCCACGACGCCACGTCGAGCTCTTGAGCCCGAGCCAGAGGTACGATATTGGCAGTCTCCAATAACGCTATGACCAGATCAGGTGACAGATTGAGACCACCGGAGAGGGCATTTTTGAGCGTTTTGCGCTTCTCGCCAAAGCCTGCCTTGACCAATCGAAATAGCTTGGCGGTATCAGCGGCAAACGCCGGCCCTTTCAACGAGATGCGTAACACAGCCGAATCTACATCGGGCGATGGCCAAAACTTATGCCGTTCGACCATGGCCACAATTTCCGGACGACCATAATATTGTACACTAAAGGCGAGTACTGACATTTTACCCGGACTGGCCGTAATGCGTTCGGCGACCTCTTTTTGAACTAGCACACTCATGACCGAAGGTGGATTGGAACTTTCGAGTAGAAGCCGCATAATTTTACTCGTTAGGTAATAAGGTAGGTTAGCAATTACTTTGTAGCCTGATGGTAACGCTGTTAGATCAAAAAGAAGAAAGTCTTGTTCGACCACTTTGAGATTAGCGGGAGCGTCGCGGCGGAGTAAATCCGCTAAAATGGGGTCGGTTTCAACGGCTACGACCTGGCCAGCTTGTCGGGTGAGTGGTTGAGTCATCACTCCAAGACCGGGACCAATTTCCAGGACAGTGTCATTCTTATCAGGTTTGGCGGCAGCCATAATTGATTCGAGACTGGCAGCATCAACTAAAAAATGTTGGCCGAGAGCTTTATTTGGCCGGATACCGGCAAGCTTAAGAGCTGTTCTGACGTCTTCGATGCGAGATAAATCCATTGCATGAGCCATTATAGTTGGGATTAGCTAGTGGGGTCTACCCAAATTGGCCTGATGGAGGATGGGGGTGTCCCCATCCTCCATCAGAATGACTGGTGGTCGAATTGCCATCACTGATGATGAGTACTGCAGTTGATCAGGCAGAGTTTGTCGCCGAGTGGCTGGCGCAAATAGCCAAATACAACAGGTATGCCACAGACTTTGAGCCCGACAAGCTCCAAAATGTGCACGACTTCGGCTGCGGGAAGCAAAGAGCAGTACGTGTAGCGATCGCCGAAGTTGACCCGGCCGTCGTTGTAGTAAGCCACCAATCGGGCGGGTAGTTGGGCCAGTAGCAGCGAATCCGGGAAATCACCGAGACGTCCAGCATAGACAGCGCCCCGCACACCGGTTTGGTAGAAATCACCAAGGGTGGGTGCTTGGGGCTCGTCGAGCCGTTCAGATCCGGCAACGCGCATGATTTGACGCAAGCTATGTAGTTGCGCGTCAGTCATTCCTAGAGTTGATGCCACTGATGGCGACGGGGTGATGGCGTCGAGGATGGGCACAACGAGATTGCGGGGCACGCCAAGGTCGCTCAAGAATTGGGCTGGTAGACCGGTGACGACGGCTTGACGGACAGCTACAGAAAGCATGACCGATCATTCCTTTGGGTTGTGAGAGGACTTCTGTCGACTAATTCTTAGTATGACTGAGTGTCACGATAAGGTCGAGCGTTTTGAAGATAATATTATTTATCGAGACAACTGCCAGTATCGACACTAGTAGCACCGGCGAGTTGGATAGCTTTGGTGATTTCGGGCGCTGTCAGGGCGTAGGCGATGCCCTCATTGGCCGTCGACTTGGCGAAGATCATTCCGAGAACGGTGCCATTGGGAGCGACTAAAGGTCCGCTGGAGCTACCTGGCATGACTTCAGCTTGTAGTTCGTAGATTTGGCGGGTCACGAGTCCCGAACCGTAAATATCGCGTCCAACAGCTCGAGCCACACCCAACACAGCCGCCGGTTTCACCGTCAAATCTCCACCTCCCGGATATCCAAGAACGGCGCCGATAGTTCCGCGCAATGACGTGGTGGTACCAACACTTAAGGGGGCGGTTGCTAGTTCGGGTACCCGGATGACGGCAATATCTAAGCGCGGGTCGAAATAGACGGTGGTGCCACGATGGCCACCATCCCAGTCTTGGACGACCGGCGTTTTGATGCCAGCTACCACGTGTGCGTTCGTAACCACCGTTTCGGGTGCGGCCACAAAGCCAGAACCCTCAAGCAGCCCACCGCAACCCAGGCTTTCGAGCCTGACGGTCGCGGGCGCGGCAATGGCGGCGGCGGCGTTGACAGCTTCGGCATTGGGGCCAGTGACTGGTGGCGGCGCCTCAGGTTCAAGACCAGCAAAGACCCGGGGTAAACCAGTAGCGGTCATGGAGTTTTCAAGCTTGGTTATAATGTCTGGAGCCGGCGGCAAGTTGGCATCGAGTGATCTCAAGATGCGTGATGTCTGGATTTCAGCGGTAAGGTATGGTCCGGCTGTGCGGGCAAAAGCCGCAGTGGTCAACCATATTGCCGTCAACGTCGCGCCAACGCCAAACAACATGCCAAATATGCGGTCGATGCTTCCCCAGCGCCGTTCGTGGACTTTAATTGCTAGCCACTGGCCGAGAGTCGAACCGATACCACCGATGCATACGGCAACCGCAAAGAATACAAACAAGATCGTGGCTGTTCGCCCCGTACCGTAGTCCAGTGGTTTGGCGAGCCAGGGCGCTATGAGGGCGCCCATGAGCAGCCCGTGACTAAAACCGCCGATGAGTCCCAGCTGTCTGAGTAACCCGACCAATTGACCACGCCAAGCGACTCCCAACAGTAGTCCCAGAATGGCACCATCGAGTAGATTCATGACGAGCGGGCTCGGTCCACCGCTATTGGCACTGCCAGGCGCTGGTGCCTTCGCGAGCCATTTTTTTGGCGGTCAATTTGATTTGGAGGGCACCGTCGAAAATATTATCATTGGTACCGCCAGCGGCAGTCCAGGTAGTGGGCAGATATTGGAACAATCCGGTTGGGTGCTGACCATTGACGATGAAGGTGCTGACAGCGGTGGCATTGCCGTTGGATTCGCAGGCCATAATGCGCAACATCATATTGGGGTCAAGCCCGTAGGCAGCGGCGGCCGACTCCACCATTGGTCGCCAGTGTTCAATATTACCGGCGAACATGACTTTGGTGCCCTCGACTACGACCTTCGTCTTGGGAGCAGTCTCACTGACTTGTTTGATAGCTTGACGCGATGTCTCTATGCCGTTGGTGTAGTGAATTTTGAAGGTGGTTGTTTTTTGACCGTCGGCACCGGGATCTTGGACTCGCGAAGTCCCTTTGAGCGTTTTGGGATCAGCGATGGTTTTGACTGGGCGGGGTATGGTTTGCGTAACGGTCGCCACTACTTCGGATACTCTAGTAATAGTTATCACCGTGCCACCAATGAGCGGTTTGGACAAAGCCGGTTTGACAGTATCTTGTGGGCCCACAGCAATATCAGCTGATTCGAGAGCACCAGCGATACTAGTAGCTTGCGTACGTAAACTTCTGGAAGTGCCGTCGACTTTAACGACAAAGGGTGTAGCCCGTTTGATAACGATCTGCTCGCCCACGAGTTGGGCATCGACAAAATTGGTAATGGTTGAGGTAGTTAGTTGATCTTCAGGATAGACTGTCAAACCGGCGGCACCAGCAATCAGCCGCGGGCTACGGTAGGCAGTTAGTACTCGGTGCGACTGGAGGCCGTCGATTACCAGTACCGGCCGGGCGCGATAGACGTTGATATTGTATGGACCGGTCGGTGGCAACGTAGCGTCGAGACCAGGTTCGACAAGGTCATTGTGGCCGAGAGTGACACCGGCTTGTTGTAAGACCGCGCGAATTGTAGAGGCGTTGGTTGAGAATAACGTTTTGTGGCCGTCGGCGTAAACCGAGACTAAACGATCCGCATCGGCAGCGGCAGTGGGCGCCCATTTGAGGCGACCCGATGAAAAGCTTAAATTGGAGGCGCCAATGAGCAGGCCAATGGCTACCAGGTTGAACAAGCGCTGACGCAAAATAGTGTCTCTTTAATAGTGTCGTAAGAGGCGCTTTTATTTTGGTCGTTTTGATCTTTTTTGGATGTGCAGATATTTTTGAACTGATCTCACTTATGGTACCGCGCCAAGGCATGAGCGTCAATTTGGGGACAACTGGTTGACAATATGAGTTATTAGGTTCGGCAGCCGTACTCCTCACGAGTACGGCTGCCGGCGGATCCAGCGTCAAACTTCCGAGAGACGATAGTTGAGTCTTCGGCCGTCAACGGTATCGAGATGCAAGGCAGGAGCACTGCCATCGGTATAGTTCGCAGCCGCCACGATAGTCGCCTGTGTACTGTCGGGCGGCAGAATCGCTGCCAAACACTTAGCTAGAGCAACAAGGGCAGTTTGATGATTTTGGGGCGGAATTGACGGATTCTCGTTATACAAGATTTCGACGAGTGTACGTACGTCGAGACCGTACACTATGAGTTCTCTACTGAGCTGTACGAATTCTTCAATCCTTTGTATAGCCCACTCTCTGACTACCTCCAAGAATCTGTCTAGTCTCTTGGCCCGAATTTCCTGAGTGAGTCCCAAGTTGATTCTGAGATGCAAGGTGTTGCTACGTGAAAAATATCTACTAGAGGCAATGTTATTGCCAAATATGCTTGACAGCAAAGGCTTGAGGTCGCGGGTACTGCCGAGAGTCAAATCGGTCCAGATTTTTACTGGAACCAGATCAGCCATACTGTCGTAATTTTTTTTCGGAATCGTAATACTCCAAAGTTTCGACACGGTGAACTCCTCACTGGCCTTTGAGATTGGCGCCGCAGTTACTGTTACTGCAAACGGTGGGATTGCGCAGAGTTTGAGCGTGCTGGCAGGCATCGCAAAACACGGTGGCATAGACGTGTGGCTGTGCTTCAATCTTGGTGCGGACAGTGCTCGTAGGTGCAGTCGAGATAACATACTTGGTTGGTCGCCTGGATTTAACGATGAGCCCTCCAGTGAGCACCACCGCAAGCAGAGTCACGAGGAAGATCACTTCAGTAAACATGAACGTCTGCCCTTCGGTCATAGGGTCTATGTCAATTGGCTACGAACGTTGCCTACTATACCATTATTCGACGCGCGTGCCTATATTTTCACCCTGAATAACCCGGGTGATATTGCCGGCGGTTAACAGATCGAAGACCACGATAGGTAGTTGGTTATCCATAGCCAAGCTGATGGCGGCGTTGTCCATGACGTTGATATCAGGGTCGGTTAAGACAGTCCGGTGATTCAGCGAGGTGTGCTTTTTGGCGTCGGCATGCTTGGCTGGGTCTTTGTCGTAGACGCCGTCGACCTTGGTCGCTTTGAGAACCATGTCGCATTCCAGCTCGAGGGCGGTAGTGACAGCCGCAGTATCAGTCGTGACATACGGATTGCCGGTACCACCAGCTACCACCACTACTCTGCCTTTCTCTAAGTGACGGATACCACGGCGGCGGATATAGGGTTCGGCCACAGTATTGATGTGAATTCTGGTTTGGAGCCGGGCTGGGACACCATTCTGTTCGAGGATATCGACTAAGGCCATACCATTAATCACGGTCGCCAGCATACCCATATAATCCCCCGTTGCCCGCTCAACGCCATTGGCCGCCACCGAGGCACCACGCATGATGTTGCCACCGCCAACGACAATTACTAGCTGAGCCCCGGTTTCCGCCATCGTTTGGGCCAATTCTTGGGCCAGTTTGTTTACAAATTGAGGGTCGATACCATATTCACGGGCGCCTTCGAATTGCTCACCGGAAAGTTTAAGGAGTATACGGGCTGGTTGGGAGGGTGTTTGAGTAGTCATCGCCAGTATTATAGCTCAATCTGGAGGCGTGGTATAATGGCGCTCGTTAGTGATCGTTGACATCTATTCGAGGAGTGACTATATGATGGCGACACTGTGTCCGTTTTGTGATCCGGAGCCCATCCGCGTCATCAAGCGGGGCGACGATTATATCTCGCTGTTGTCGAATCCACGACTGGTCGCGGGGCACGCTTTGGTCGTCCCGAAGTTACATGTGAAACAGCTCCATGACGTGTCGTACAGCATTCGATTCGATATGTTTGTCGAAGCTATGCGGCTCGCGCGATTGATCGTGACCCGCGGCTTGGGTACCGGTTATGAGATCAGGATCAAATATGAGCCGAATCTCGATGATGGACCGGTCCATGTCAGTCATTTGCATATTCATGTGGTGCCCCGCAATGAAGGTGACGGCTTGTTTGGCGCTACCGAAACGGGCCGGGAACTGGATGCCTTCCGGGCGTTACCCGCGCTCGAGCGCGACGAAATGAAAATGGCACTCGCCTGAAAATGACAATCCCTCGGAGGCTTGGCGGCCTCCGAGGGATGTTTTTGTTAAAGTTAGTGTTGACAACGCTTTACGATATACTTTGAAAATGATATGACACAACATATACATTTCATATGCTGTGACATATAAAAACTCACATTCACATTTTAGAGAAGTGAGGAAAGAGTTTTTACCTGGTTGCCGGTCGGACAAATGTGGCCGCAATATGAGCGATCACCTGATTGACTACCGCCAGAGATGCCGTGGCCTGCTCAACGGAGGCATCGGCGCCATCGTGAACCAGATCGTTCCGCAAACGCACATGATCAGTAAAATCTTTCCAAAATGGTTGTTGATTGATATCATCGCCTGACAGTGCCATGTATAAACCGGAAACTTTGGTGTTGCCCAGATTGTAATTGATTAATAAATTCTCAAATTCGGGCTTGAGGTAGGCAATACCGCGTTGACGGTAGAGTTGGCCCAAAATTTTTTCCGTATACACTTCAATGGCCGTTTGCGAGAGGATGACGGCTACTTTGTAATCACCATCGGCTAAGGCTCGGGCAGCTGAATCGAGGAGACTTTGATAGGGTTCGGAAGCGCGATTATGGGGTTGCATGGGTATCATTATAGCGTGTGATTAAAAGTTTAGCCCCGGGAACGGCGGTGTTCCCGGGGCGGTTTGGTGCCCTAGCGGACGCGAGGGTTGCGCTGTTGACCAAGTTCGGCAGCATAGCTGCTGATGAGCTGGGCGAAATCGACGATATCCTGGGCGGTGTGGCTGACGTTAGCCAGACCAGTGAAATGCTGTTCGAGCGTGAGCCCGGACAGGCGGCTTTCGACGGCTTCATCCGACACAAATTTCAGATCACGAATTGATACTGCTACATACTGTTCGCGCAGCCAATTCATGACAAATTCCTGGGTACGGGTCCGACAGAACCACAGCGGCGGCAGATACGGCACAGCCAGGGCTGCAATCGTCACTACCTCATGGGCGTGACCGGCCGGCAGCCAAGGCCAGTGAAATGTCACCCATTCGTCGCTGTCCTGCAACCGCAGAGCATGCTTATCAGCTGCAAGCGATGGGTGCAAATCGGCATTGAGTCGTTGTTCCAAGCTGGCTATTTGCTCGGGAGTAAAACCGAATAGATTGCGCAGATCATTACAATCGCAGGCGTACAATTGACCGAGCGTGACCAGCCCATATGGTCGACACAGTTCGATCAATTCGCTTGGCAACACATCGGCGAGCCAGGTGGCTTCATGATCGGCGATGTGCGCCAAAGAGTCGGTCATGTCAGGTGTATAGATGGTGCTGGGCGCAGGCATGCGCATTGCCCTTTCTAGAGAGGTGCATACCAATCTGGTACATGTTGGTTATACCATATATTGCGTTATATGTGTCCGACATCGCTAACGAAATAACCAATTATTATGCAGCGAAGCTGAGTCCAATGCGGGTGAGCAACCGCTCAACTCGATCGGCAAACGCATCCGCACGGTCAGATGGAACATAATTCAACGCATGTACTTGGCCGCGAGTCATAGCTACCAGCTCACCAATCGTCGCTTTTTCTCCAAGAGTCTTGGTTAATGCATTGACAGCGTAGAGCAAACTTAAATTGACAGGCATACCAGGAGGCATGAGCCAACCTATGGGTGCCAACGAGACTTGATTTTGGGGCAATATCACCGGTACCTGAGGGAACAATGACAGCTCCCGACACCCAGGGCTATGAGGTGGAATTGGCAGTCGCAGCGACCAGCCTTGTTCATACAGCCAGCCACCGATTTTAGCCAGCCGCCTGGGACCAATATGAAACGATCGCATGATGGTCAGCGCATCGACTAACAGCAAACGGCCGAGCGTATTCAACTTGGCACGATGCAGCGGAGCACTCAACCTTCCCGGCATGGAAGTAGCTACGATTGGCTGTTGCCGCTCAAATGGCGTGAGCTTGAAATAGTCCCAGGTGCGCAAATCGTATGGATTATACGCATCGGAAATATTCGGACGCGTACTGAAATGCTCGGACATTGCCTGGACGGCTTCGACGGCCGACAAAGAACCGGGCGTATTCGCCAATGCCTCATACATGCGGCGAAGTTCGATTAAGACCTCAGTCCTGAACTGGACATTGGTGTCCATGATGCCACCCCCTTCGAGAATGGGCACGTAGTTAGGTTTTCGAAGTACTTACAAACGGTATTAATTTACAATTAACATTGATTTTAGTCAATTTTTTCAATTGGAGCAAAGGCCATACTGAGGCGCTTTTGGCCCAAGCCGGCGAAGGTGGCGGTGAGCTCATCGCCCGTAACCGCCGCCACGATGCCATCGCCAAATTTGGCATGGCGGATACGATCTCCTGGTACTAGATCGGCGGCCAAGTTGAGGCGTTCTTCACGCTGACGGGCGGCTTGGGCTTGATCGGTGGCCAGGGTACTGGTGACCATACCACCACTATGCAAATTGTGTGGCGACCATGAACCGGCGCCGGCTGTATGTCCAGTACTGGCAATGCTGCCTGTAGAATCGGCGAGGTCGGAAGTTTCCTGGAGTTCTGGTGGTACTTCGAGCAAAAAGCGGCTGGGTGGATTGTGGCTGGTGGAACCATAGAGTAACCGGGTATTGGCGTGGGTGAGTATGAGTCGTTGCATGGCACGAGTAAAACCGACATAACACAACCGGCGCTCCTCTTCCATTTGCTCACCGTCAAATAAGGCCCGGGAATGCGGGAAAACACCTTCTTCGAGCCCGGGAATAAACACGACGGGAAACTCCAACCCCTTGGCTGCATGTAACGTCATGAGGGTGACGGCTTCTGTATCGGTCGAATAATTATCGATGTCGGAGATGAGGGCGACTTCTTCGAGGAATGCCTGGAGTGACAACTCACCCCAAGACTCGGCCACACTAATAAGTTCTTTGACGTTTTCAAGCCGCTCAGCTGCTTGAATGGAGCCATCGTCGAGAAATTGCAGATAGCCGGAACGCTTGAGTGTGGCATTGAGTAAATCGGCGACTGATTTTTGGGGAGCCAAGGCAGCCAGTCCATCAATAAGCAAGGCGAATTGCTGGAGTGAGTTAACAGCCCGCGTAGTGAGGCCTGGTATATGGTCGGCAGCGCGGCAAGCTGCCAAGAGACTGAGGCGGGTAGGTGGTGCTGCGTCGGCGGCAGGCTGTGCGGCTCCGGCAGCGGACGTAGGTTCTGAAGCGGATACAGTAGACTGAGCGGATGGCGTTCGTCCGCCCGGAGCTGGATAGTCTAGAGCCGATAAAGTGTGACGTACCCGCCAACTTTCCAATTTGGCTAAGCTGACTTCGCCTAAGCCCCGGGCTGGCAAATTGATAATGCGACTGAAGCTGACAATATCGTCGGGCTGATAGCTGAATCGCAAGTATGCTAGTACGTCTTTGATTTCTTTGCGCTCGTAAAATCGGGTGCCACCGACCACTTTGTAGGCGAGCCCAGCCCGCAAGAACGCCTCTTCCAATGGTCGGGATTGGGCGTTGGTGCGATACAGAATAGCAAAATCAGACAAGGGGCGGTTTTCGGACAACCGGAGGGCTTCAATCCGCCGAATGATAAACTCGGCTTCTTGAATTTCATTATAAAGCGTGATGATGCCAATACCGTCGCCGCCATCGTGATTGGTCCACAATAGCTTGTTTGACCGGGTACGATTCTTGGTAATAATGGCATGAGCTGCGTCTAATATTGGCTTGGTAGAGCGGTAGTTTTGCTCTAACTTGATGACTGTCGCTTGGGGATAATCTTTCTCAAAATCGAGAATGTTTTGGAAATTGGCACCTCGCCATGAGTAGATTGATTGCCAATCGTCGCCCACCACGCAGATATTCTGGGAAGGGGTAGCACTCAGTAGCTTCGTGAATTGATATTGGGCACCATTAGTGTCTTGGTACTCGTCGACCATGACATATAAAAATTGGTGTTGGTAGCGGGCTAAAATGTCCGGATGCTCTCGAAACATGCGGACGGTCCGAAAAATGAGATCGTCGAAGTCGAGGGCACCGGCCTCGTTGAGCAAACCTTGGTAGACTGGATACACTTTGGCCGCGGCTTCGCCCGCCCGGCCAGCAGCGAAGCGGCCATATTCGCGCGGGCCGATCAATTCATTTTTGGCACTGGAGATTAAACCATGAATGAGCTGAGCGGGAAATTGTTTGTCATCGATACCGCACGTCCGGCTGGCGCGTTTGATCGCCGCTAGACTGTCGGCTCCATCAAAGACTGTGAATGATGGCGAAAGACCGATTTCAGTGGCTTCGCGGCGTAATAGCCGCAAGGCAATGGAGTGGAAGGTGCCGATAAATGGTAGAAAACTACGGTCGAGCGGATTGCGACCGAGAAGCCGTAAGACCCGGCCGCGCATTTCGCCAGCGGCTTTATTAGTAAACGTGACTGCCAGAATACTCGTCGGCGCGACGCGTTGATCGCTCACCAAATAGGCGATGCGATGCGTCAACGCCTTGGTCTTACCAGAACCGGCACCGGCCAAAACTAATACTGGTCCCTCAGTGGTGGAGGCTACCTGGGTTTGGGGTTCGTTGAGTCCGTCGAGAAGTGAAGTCACTTCCCTATTGTACTAAATAATAGCTACTGATTGGTAATGAGTAACGTATAACCGATCCAGACGAGTAGCAGAAATATGACGGTGACGGCGGCGGGTCGAAAAATGGCGGCCAGATCGGGATGATATTCGTTTTGTGCATTGGTGGGCAAGGGCGGAATGTCGGCGGGAGCGGCACCTGGACCGGTAAAGAGCGGTTGGACAGGCGCGCCGGGTACTGCCACTGGAGCCGGCTGTGGGAGTGGTGGCGGTGGCGGTGGAGGCGGCGGGGCTGGCGTCGCTGCGGGCACGGGCGGCGGAGTGGGTTTCGGCAGAGGTGGTGGCGCGGCCGGCATAATAAAACCGTCCAGCCCTTGCACGCCAGTGCCGGGCGCAACGATGTATGGCGCCACCGCGCCACAGCGCGGACATAACCAGCCACCGGCCGATTGGTTCATTTCCGTTTGGCACTGGGGACATTTCATAGCAGATTATTGATTAATGTTTTGACAATATAATTTACCAGAGGCTTCGAGGTAGGTAGCCAGAGCGACGTAACGGGTACTGGTCTTACCGGGGTTGGATTGCTTGGTTGCCGTTTGCTCATTGGTACATTGGAAGCCAGGAAGGTAGTACAAGGTACCGAGAACTGAAGCCGCCGGTAACTCTGCCGCGATGACATACGGTTTACTGGTAGTGGGATCAGATTGACTGACACTTATCTGGGGGGGTGTAACGGCATAAAAACCGTTGCTAATGGTGGCCCGGTAAGCCGTCAGATATTTGGCAAAGCTCATCTTGCGTTCGGCATCGCGGGTACTGGCGGTCGGCGTGGGAGCTGGCGTGGGTGTAGGTGTGGGCGTGACACTGGTGAGCGGTTCTGGTGTCGGCGTCGCCGATTCGGGTATGAGTTTGGCAAAGGGGTGTCCCGGTGTCGCTAGGGCAAAGTAGGCCGTCAACCCGACGAGTATGAGCACAAATCCCGCGATAACGGCGGCAATGATCGTCTTGTGATCAAGTGGCTTGGGGTGTGTTTCGGGGGTGAGGGGTTGGCGTTCGGCGGTGTCGGCGGAAGGCGTTACGGGAGCATCATGTGCTACGCTTGGCGCTGCAGTTGGCTGGGCGAGAGGCTCGGGGTTTGGTCCCAAGGGAGATGCCGGTACGAGCTGTGGCTCGGAATCGGGTTCCGGTTTAGGTTCTGGTTTGGGCTCTGGGTCAGGCTTGGGCTCTTCAGCTAGTTTGGGTTCCGGTTCTTTGGTTGGTTCGGGCTCGGGCTTGGGCGCGGGAGCTGGTGTCGGTTCTGGGGTTAGTTCTGGTTCGGGCTCTGGTTTTGGTTCGGGCTCTGGCTCTGGTTTAGGAACCACAACTGGCGGGACGAGAGCAGCGACGGGAGTCGGGCCGGTAAAGGTACTGTCGGGACCTGAAGTTATACCGGCTACCGACAAATGCATATCAGTGGCTGCGATGCCTTTGGCGCGGGCTTTGGCGCGGGCGGCTGTGGAAGCAGCTGGAGGCGGAGCGGGTTTCGTTTCGGGCTTGGCATCAGGCTCCTCCTCAGCATTTTCGGCTGACTCAGCGACTTGTTCGCTAAACTTAGCTAGCACTTGGTCGATGGCTAACAAATCTTCGTCTTTGACGGCACCATCGCCACCACCATTGCCCACGGATGGGGCTGATTTGGCACGGTACGGCTCGGTCGGCACAGTAACGCTCGGAGTTGGGGCTTGGTTGGGTAAGTTTGGTAACGGGGTGTTGGTGGCTTCGATATGACCACAGTGAGCGCACAACCAGCCAGCCCTGGATTGCGTCATGTCTTGGTTACAGGTGGGACACTTCATATTGGTCAAAGTATACCATACTTGTTATGCTCTCGAGTACAATTATTATGGTTCATAGTCAGGCTTGACTTCCAACCGGTCTAAGCCGCGGGCTTCAATTTCTTGGCGATAGCGATCTTCAAGGGGGAGTAACTGTTCGAGATAATCATCTCGTTCGAGGTCTTCGGCATCGATACCTAATTGACGACTAACGTCCCGGGCGGCTAATCTGTCGACGAGTTCATCCCAGAAAACATGATCGTCATAATCTAGCACATGCTTTTCATAGAGGGCATCTGTCCAATCGTCCGTCATAAAATAATCGCCCGTCTCGGGATCTTGTTCAACATGTTTGAGTTCGGGGTGCGCAGCCAACAACTGCTGCAAAACCTGGGTGGCAGCCGTATCGTGAAAATCGGGATTGTGTTGGGCATTGATCATCCATTCGCCCAAGTAGGCCAGTTCGACCAGGCGGCGGTAATCGTCGGCGGAAAGCTTGATAGTCATGGCGGACATTGTACTAGAGACTAGTGCTGGCGACAATCTTAGCGAAATCAGCCGGGTTCAAACTGGCAGTGCCTACAAGCAGACCATTGACGAGGGGAGCTTCGAGGTAAGCTTTGGTGTGATCTGGTTCAACACTGCCGCCATAAAGCAATCTGACTTTAGCGCCGGCTGCCCCATAGCGATCTTCGAGTACATTGCGGATTGCAGGTAGAATAGTCTTAAAATCGGCTGGTACCGCGTGGTGGACAACGTGACCATCATGATGATTGATGGCCCAAACTGGTTCGTAGGCGATGGTTAAGTCATGTACGTCGTCGGCTGCTAACTCGTCGAGGGCGGCTTCGACTTGCTCAACTACGACTTTGCGGGACACGCCAGCGTGCCGATCATCGAGCCGCTCGCCGACGCAGAGGATGGGTTTGAGACCGTTGCGGTGGCGGCAGCCAATTTGGCGGCTATTTCTTTGTCGGTTTCACCCATAGCCCGGCGCTCGGAGTGGCCAACGAGCACGTATTTGGCTAGTCCTTTGAGCATGCTGCCGGAAACTTCGCCGGTATAGGGACCATGATCGGCGGGGTGGAGGTTTTGGGCACCGAGGGTAAAACGCTGGGTAGCGGCATCGTGATGGAGGATATAAATCAATGGTGGGCACACACAACACCACTTCGGTACTCGCTACAACGGGCACATGTTTGGCTAGTTGCGCCACAAACAGACTGGCCTCGCCGGGGCCAAAATTCATTTTCCAATTGGCAGCAATGAGTCGCTTCATAGGTTAGTGCTACTATACCACTTATGCTCAGTCGTTAGTAGCGATTGATCTTGTCGATCAAGCTTTGAGTTGACACCGATTGGGTCTGACGAGAGGAGAACCACCGCCAGCCGAAGAACCCACCGACTCCCAAGATAATCAAGGGTACTAATACCCCAGCACGATGAGAAGTGTACTACTGGTGGACTTGGTGGGTTTAGTGGTCGCTTTGGAACCAGAATTATTAATTTCGACACTACGAGTAATTTCGCTACGGCTACCGTCGGCGTAATATATGCGTTCGGTTAGGCTATGACTGGCGTTGGCCAGTGAAGTGGTGTCGAGGGCATACGGTGGTGTAATGTCGGACTGCACCAAGGTCGATGCTTCATAATATTCGACTTTGATGGTGGCTTTTGACGATCGGCATTGGTAACGAGGGCCGGATCTAGCACCATGAGCCCAGCGACCTGGCCACTGACTGACGAATTGGCGACGGTCTGACCAGTGCTCGATTTGAGCGAGGCAGCGGTTGCATCGTCGGAATTGACGATGGGGTAATGCTGGCTGCAGCTGAAGCGGGCGCCGAGGTACCAACCTGGATTGATACCGTGCGCGAGACGACCGTACCGGTTTTGCTGATGCAGGTAATAGTATAACTGGCGCTGGTTTGTAAGACTGGCGTTGTCCACAAGCCACTGGCACTGGCGGTTGTCAGTGGGGTGTCATTGAGATTACAGGCGCCAGTGGCCACATTACTGGTAGCCCAGGAAATAGTAGAGGTGGAACCGGGCTGAATGTTGGCGGGCTGAGCAGCAAAGAAGGCAATGTTTGGATCGGGCGAGGCGGCACCGGAGTCTCCGGTGGAAATCGTGACAGGATCGGAGGTAGTAGTGCCGGCGGAGTTGGTACATTCGACAGTATAAATAGTGGTGGCGTTGACGATGACAGCGTGCGATCCAGTACCGCCACCAGTGGTGATATCACCCGGGTTTAAGGTACAAGCTGAGGCACCAGTGGCCGACCAATACAGCATGACCGAAGTACCCGACGGAATATAGGTGTTGGAGGCCGTTAGGACCGGCTTGGCGGGCGCCGTGGTCGGGCCAACGACAGTGACGGTGGTGGTGCGATTAGTGGTCTGACCGGCCGAGTTGGCACAGGTCAGGGTATAGGTGGTGGGACCGGCCGTGGTGAGGGCTGGTGTCGACCAAGACGTGCCCATCAAACCAGACGGACCGCCAGGGAGATGGAGCAGCCAGCATTGGCACTGGTAGCCGACCAGTAGAGGGTAGTTTGACCACCCATAGCCACAGATGATGGTATAGCTTGGAAAGCAGTAATTGCGGGCGCAACCGGAGCCGGCGTGGGGTTGTTGGTGGCGTAGTGACGCGGGGTGTACTGGTCGGTGCTGGCGTGGGAGCTGGCGTGGGTGGCGGTGTGGAGCCACGTACTGTGTGCCATAAACTCCAGCCTCCCAGATAGAATTGCCATAGCTCGAATCCCAACGGTCGAGACCAATAATGCGAAAATAGCGGCCAATGGCGGGAGCTGAAACCCGACATAATCGCGATATTCAGGTGTGACATTCGAGGTTTGACCCGTAATGATAGTGGTCCAATTGGAGTTGTTGGTGGAGACTTGGATCTGAAAGTTTTTAACCGTATCACCTGCCCAATTGATACTGACTTTGGACAATTGGTAGACGGTGCCAAGATCGGCGGTCAGGGTAACGGGTGAGGCGTCGACGGAAATCCAACGGGAATTATTGTTGCCATCTGTAATGTAAGACACCGGATGGCCAGGCTCATCGACTGATTCCGGCTGCGTGGAGCTAAAACTTTGCCCGTGAGCAAATTGTTGGTACCGGAAACACCACCGGCCGCTTGTGATGACCAGAGGTTGACGGTACTGACACCAGCGACGGCCGTTGTGACCATTGCAAACAGCATGAAGCCGAGGCCTTGGTGAAATGAAAAGCGTTGCTTCATGCTTCTTATGCTACGGGTGGTCTAGGAGGGCGTCAACACATGGCAGTCCTTGGCCGCTCATCAGCTCGAGACTGGCGCCCCCGCCGGTGGAGACCCACGTAAACTTATCGTGCAAACCGGCTTCATCGACAAAGCTCGCCGTGTCTCCCCACCGACGATGCTGTGAGCCTTGAGATCGAGAATGGCTTCGGCCATGGCTTTTCTGGGAACCATCCCGGAACTCGGGCACTTCCGTGACGCCCAAGGGGCCATTCCAGATGACGGTACAAGCGCCATCGGGGTCGAGGTATTCACCAATGACGGATTTGAGTTTGGCGGCATAGGCGGGGCTGGCATCCACAATGTAGTCATCGGCGCCGACGACCGCGAGGGCGACGGTCCAGACATGGTCGGCGGACTCGAGATCGTGTGAAACCACTACTTCTTCAGGGATTAATATTTGAGTATTGACCTCAGGATCGGCGGCCAGCTTCAACAAGCGCTTAACTGTTGGTACTTCATCCGGCTCGGCAATGCTTTTGACCGATGGCGTGACCTTGGGCGAGGGCAAAGGTGTTGGCAATGGGTCCGGTCAGGAGCATAGCGTCTACTTTGGGGATGAGGTGATCCAAAATGGCCACTTTGGTCGATACTTTGGCGCCGCCAATAATGGCAACTAAGGGCCGCTTGGGGTGTTCGATGGCGCCAGTGATGTAATCAACTTCTTGCTCGACAAGCAGTCCTGACACGGCGGGCAAGATGTGCGCTAAGCCTTCGGTGGAGGCATGGGGCCGGTAGGAAGCAAAGGCGTCATAAACAAAGACTTCGGCACCCGTGTCGGCGGCAAGCTGTTTGGCAAACGCGGCATCGTTGGTTTCTTCGGCGGCATGGAAGCGGACGTTTTCTAAGCACAAGAGTTCGCCGGGCTGGAGTTTGGCGGCAGCGGCTTTAACCTCGTCACCAATGCAATCAGCTACAAAGGCTACCGGGCGGCCAAAAATCTTGGTAGCAGCATCAGCTGCGGGCTTGAGACTAAATTCGGGGTCAACTTTACCATCGGGGCGGCCGAGGTGGCTGGCAATAATGACCTTGCAACCTTGTTTGACGAGGTAATCGACGGTTGGTTTGGTAGCGGCTATCCGAAAGGTATCGGTAACCTGGCCGTCTTCAATGGGGACGTTCCAATCCAAGCGGGCGAAGACGGTTTTGCCAGCTAGATCGTAGTCGCGGATGGTGAGTTTGTTCATAAACTTTAGTGTACACTAAAAAAAGTGTTGACAAATACGCTAATATGCTTTGTTCTTTTATCAACCTACGTCTGTACGGTCGTCTAGTGCTAAACCTACCGGACTCTTCTCAAAAGAGCGTACGCAGGTTGATTAACCTGGCGGCTTCGGAGTGGAGTGCCACGATGAATAGGTGAGGGTCGGACCTCACCAGGCATCTCAACTCGCAATGTTTAGCCGCGTGACGTTGCAAAAACGTGTTGAGGCACGGAAATAGCGTCGCCGAGAAGCGATCCACCTGGCAAGCAGACTCGGTGGCACAGCTCCAAGGAGCCGCTCTGTGCTGAAACATGATTTCGGCACCGTTCTCGCGGTGCCAGACCATATCGCCATTTGCTGGAAGACCCCATTGCGGTTCAGATCTTGGTAACGATGACGATGGGCACTTTGGGTCGTAAGAGGCAGTTTAACTGCAATTTGGCTCCCATTTAGCCAGATTCGTGTTGCCGGAACTAGTCTCGGCAAAGATCAATTTGCCGCGGGTAGCCGGGTTGATTACCTGAGGCGGCGAGGACCGTCACCAGGCAGTTGCCTGCGGTGCGATGGCCACCTGGTCGGTGGCCGATGGAGCCGGCTTGAGCCACCCCAGACCATGCCATAAGACCCGGCGGTCACGATGACGATGTTTGGGTCAATTCTTCGGCAAAGATCTCGGTGTTGGGCGGCGAGGACCACGGCAGCCTGGGCGATGGCGTTGGTGGCCGATAATGAGCGTGTCATAGCGGCGGTCAGGCAGTTTGGGCAATTCTTCGCGCTCGGTGTAGAGAATAATGCGCTTCATCATGCGGACTGTGTCAACCGGGAACAAGCCCATGGCCGTTTCACCGGACAACATGACGGCATCGGCGCCTTCCAAGACGGCGGTAGCCACATCGGAGACTTCAGCTCGGGTCGGTTGGGGGGCTTGGGTCATGGATTCGAGCATTTGGGTGGCAACGATGACTGTTTTGTGGAATTGTTTACACAGTTCGATGAGCCGGCGTTGGACGGCGGGGACAGTTTCGGGAGCGGTTTCAACGGCTAGGTCGCCGCGGGCAACCATGATAACGTCGGTGGCTTGGACAATGGCATCGAGGTTTTTAATGGCGGCAGCGGTTTCGATTTTGGCGATGACTTTCATGTCCGATTTGAGCTCGGCCAGGCGGTCTTTGAGCCTAATAATGTCGTCGGCAGTCTGCACGAATGACAAGGCGATGTAGTCGGCGTCATTTTCGACGGCAAAGCGAATGTCGGCAATGTCTTTGCGCGTGAGAATGTCGCCACCGAGATCGGTATCGGGCAAATTCATACCCTGGTTGCTGGTGAGAATTCCAGGCGCTAAGACTTTGGAAGTAATTAACGACTTGTGGACAGACAGAATTTCAACCTGGATCATTCCATCGCGTAAAAAGATGCGTTCGCCTTTTTTGACGTGAACTGAAACGTCGTATTGGAGCGGTATAATTCCCGAGGCTTCATAATCGGCGCCAATTTCAAAGCGAATGGTTTGATCGCGCACAAATGGCACGCCGTCAGCGGGCAAGGAGCCGACTCGGATTTTGGGGCCCTGAAGGTCAGCAATGACGGCTACTGGTTTACCGTGTTTTTTGGTGAGCGCCCGGGCGTGATGAACGATTCTGGCATGTTCTTCATGAGACCCATGCGACAAATTTAACCGGAAGGCGTTCACTCCGGCTTCTAATAATGACTCGAGTACCTGGGGTTCGCGCGAAGCGGGTCCGATGGTAGCGACAATTTTGGTGCGTTTAAATGAGGCTGCAAGCATGTCCCTTATGATACCCCTTCTTCTAGGAGCAAGGCAATAACTCCAAGCACTAAAAGTTCATAAATGTAAATTGTGGCGTTGGCGGCCGGGCCGGGATGACCGGTTAGCTGGAGGATTAAGACCGCTAGCAACATGAGACCGGCGGCACCAAATAAATAGGTAGCCGATCGTCGGGTGAGCAATATAGCTAAGCCAAAAATAATAACAATAGTTTGGCCAATCATGATTTGCGAGGCGGTCAACGCGAGTGCGGCCGGGAGTAGGGTGAGAGCTAGAATTAGTCGAATAGTTCGACGATTGGGTAATTTTGTGACACGGGCTGGTGGAGTGAGCGTAGGCGGTGTCGGAGCCGGCGGTAGAACATGCGGCCGGGATTGAGGCCTCATGTCTATAATTTGGGGCTTTCTGGCTGCCATAGGATCATTGTAACGTATGGCGCCAGCTGACCCCGCAATCCATATTTTTTCGTACTCTTTGCGTTGCGTAGGGATTTTTTGCGACTTTTTCGCAATTTTTCCCTATAATGTCCCATACCTATGCCAACAGATAGACGATATATACCCGACCAGCTGGAAACATTATTGCGGCGCAGTGGACTCAGTCACACCAGAGCGCGCCGGGCCCTTCATGATTGTTTGCGCATGGCGCCGGCCACTACTGGTCAAATGGTGGTTAGTCTAGAGGGAAATATACATAAGAGTTCCGTTTATCGGAATCTAACAGCACTGCAGTCGGCTGGTGTGATCCAGCGGCGCACGGACGGGTATTGGCACCTGACCGACTATCTAGCCCAGCACTACCATATATGTGTATGCCGCATATGCGGTCTCCAAGTGCGATTTTGGAATGAAAAAATAGAGTTAGCATTAGATGCCTACTCGGGACCAGGTCAATTTGTGGTAGAAGACCATGCATTAGAACTACGCGGTTTGTGTACACAATGCTTGAATTTGCCGCAGACTGCGGTGAGGCCACGCATTGGCACCCGCCTGAGAAAAGTATTGTTTACAATGTAATTATTTCTTTTTTGCCAATTTCATGCTTAAATGTATTTGGCAATTTCACATACTCGAGAAAGCTGGTGGCACTTTGCTTACTCCGGCCCAAAAGGCGCGCTTGTCGGATCTGGTAGTCACACTCCAAAAGCCGGAAACTCAGAATCTTTTACTGGCAAGTCTTGTGGGTGCAATGCTCCGCATTGCCGAGGGGTCTCAAGACGCCCGCGCCGCGCTTCGTGGTAATGATCGCTATCTGCGCTTGAGCCTTGACCCCCAGGAATTGCCTGAGAAGCCGGATTGTCATATCTGGCTGCAAACAGCATTATTGCCGTCGTCAATCCGGCAGGCAATCAGAGATGTCGTACCGGGCGACAACCAGCATTTGACTGGTATGAGAGTCCTCTTTTGGAGCGACCCAACCAATGGCGACCTCCGATACGCTATCGGTTATGTTTTTGAGGGTCATCTGTGGCTCGGCCAATTGCTGTTTTTCTCCGACGGTTCTCATTGTTGGCGGGAATCCTGGCTGAAAGCAGATGTTGATGTTTTAACTAGTGGTGTGTTTGGCGAAACGTACGTCGATATCAGTCGGGTGCAGCTTCCGGATGGCGGACCGTACCGAGAAATTGACGCTCAGCACATCGTGAATTCCATACCCAATATTGTCGAGCTGCTCTTAAGCGCTACCGACTAGAATCACCCGAGCCGCATTGTTGCCACCAGCAATGCGGCTCTTAAGCTATGCGATAATTTCTAGATTTGCACAAGCGTAAGAACTTGATATATACTGGAGCGAACAGTTATTGGAGGGAGCACATGACGGTAATACATAAGAAAATCTTCGGTACAGGAGTACTCGCCATCGCACTGGTGGCGGCTTTGTTTGTGTCCAGTGGCACAGCTCAAGCTTTGTACCGCTACGTGGGATCAGATTTCCGCGGCACCGGCGAAGTTACCCAGGTGGGTAGCTCTAGCTTTGAGCTGACCACCAGTGGTAGCACTTGGCCCTTTACCATGGTTGTCGATGGCAGCACCAACTTTGGGGGTGGCTATGGCAGCTTGACCGATGTAGCAGTTGGTGACGAAGTGCGGGTAGCCGCCGAGCGTACTAACGGTGACTTCAACGTCCGCAACGTCCGCAAAATAGCCGAACCCGATGCCTATGGCAATGGGGGCTGCGACGCCTTCGTCTTGCGAACTGGCGTATTTGAGCGACCAGTCGGTACGTTCTTCTACGTCATCAAAGATGGCTTGGGAGTGAAAGTAAACTATTCTAACGACACCCGGGTAGTTGGTGGCCGCATGGCTGATGTATTGCCGAGCACCGAAGTTGTCGTATCGGGTGAAGACTGCCGCAGCACCAGTACCCTGACGGCCGACACGATCAGAATCATTAACAATGAAGCTTTGGCTGCTTGCCAAGAGTTTGGCCGTAACGCCATTGTAGTTCGAAACTACTCGGTACTATTAGCCAATGACGCAGCTAGTGCTCAAACGGCACTGTTGCGAGCCAACGTGCCAGCCGGCCGCTACAATGTCTACGGTGTCAGCTACGACAACCATGCC
The DNA here is from genome assembly GCA_016699105.1 of bacterium. Lineage (GTDB taxonomy): Bacteria > Patescibacteriota > Saccharimonadia > UBA4664 > UBA4664. The sequence goes on from CP064960.1 coordinate 1,306,550, forward strand.
GATGCACCGTGGGACAAAGAAATCCATGAGCAATGGCGAGCCAAGGGTTACAACGCTAGCGGTACAGAGGTAATCAGTACTGGTGCAACCAATGATTTGCCCAACGGTATCAACTTCAATACGACCCGGATTTCCCAAAACGTCAACATCGCCCAAGCGGTCGCTAATGTCCGCTTAGTGCATGCAGTGACGCCCGGGACTGAAGGTTATCAATCGATTTACCCGGTATGTGTAGCCTTCGTACCCACAGCCCGTGACGATCGCGATGCCAACGGTCAAGTTTTAGGTGACCATAACGATGGTGGTAAAGGCAGCGGCAAGCGTGAAGACCACGACCGCAACCGTTCCAGCCGTTAATTTGTCCGAATACATTTTCACGCCGGCAGATATCTGGCGGCTAGTCAAAGCGCTGGGATGGCGCCGATGTCTAGCCGCCAGCGGTGTGTTGGCGGGCGCTATCGGCGCTGTTATGCTCGGCCAAGATGCAGGGTGGGTGGTGCCACTGGCGATTACGCTCATGGCCGTCGTTACCCGGGTAGACGCGCGGGCACCGTTTGCGGTGGCTATTGCCCTGTTGCTGATCATAGCCGTGTGGTCGGCAGTAGATCCGGCCACTGGCAGCGCGGCGGGCGAACAAAGCGGACCGGAAGCGCTGGCCGTGTGGGCATACTATGGGTTGGTGCTGGGAGTGGTGCTGTTGTTGCGTGATCAAGTCTGGCCTAGGCGACACGTCATTGTTCAGAAGGCGGTGTCAGCGGTGGCGGCGGTGACACCAACTCGAAAACCATCGACGCAGGTGATTGACCTGGCGGCATTGGAACAACAACGCCGCCAGCAACGTCAGCAACGGGTGCGCGCCAACGCCCTCGATCTGAGGCCGAAAGCATGAAATCACCTTGGTGGTTGCCTCTCGGCGTATTTCTGGCGGTGGCGGTGGCCATAATGTATCCAGCATGGATGGGAGATGGTCAGCTGATGTTACTCGATCTACCAACAGCCGATCATAAATACTTATTGTTAGGCTTCCTGACAATGGCGGGAATGGCGGCTTTTACCTTGGCGCGCTCAGCTGAGGCGGCCGTGTTGCCCGCCTATATGGGCGGCCTTTTATACACGCTCAATCCCTATACCATCGACCGACTATGGAGCGGTCAATGGCGGGTACTAGCTGGTTATGCGGTGGCGCCGCTCCTGGTATCGCTGGCCATGGGAGCGGTACGGCAGGGTGGCCGTTGGCGCTGGTATGGACTGGCACTGGCCTACGCTCTCTTGCCCTGGCGGAGCCAGCATTGGTGGGTGATCGTGACGCTCGGCGGGGCACCAGTACTAGCGGCGGCGGTCTGGCAAGCAGGTCGGTGCAGCTGGCGTCAGGCTGCGTGGGGCATTATGCAGGGCGCAGGGTTATGGTTAATAGTCAATGCGCCATGGCTTTGGCGACCAGGTGGCAACGGAGGTTTAGACCAGTTGCGCGCGGCTGATAGCAGTAATTTTGGTTTGGTATCTACCCTACCCGGTGGTCTCATGGGCACGACCATAGGCTTGAGTGGTTTTTGGTACCACCCATTTGATTTTTTGCCAGGACTAGACGTTGTCTGGCTGGTGGTAATAATTGCCATTATCGTATTAGCAGGACTTGGCTGGTGGCGATTCATGATGCGACAGCCAGTCGTGGCCCTGGCCGCGGCCGGAGTCTTAGTGGTTTGCGCCAGTGTGGTGGTGTTATCAGGTTGGGTACCCGCAACTTCAGCCATTTCGGGCGCCATGGCAGCCATCCCGGGGCTGATGGGTTTGCGCGAGCTCACCAAACTCAGTGGTGTACTGGCCTTGGGTTATGCCGTCTTAGCACCAGTGGGATTGTCTGAACTGCGGGCTTACCGGCCGCTGGCGATTATTGGACTGATGGCAATCATCGTCACCATGGCGCCGGCTATCGGAGGTGGTGGCTATATCAAGAACTATACCTATCCGGCCGGTTGGGCTGAAGTCAAATTCACCCTAGATCAAGCGGTTAATCGCCGCGTAGTAGTGCTCCCCTTCGCCGGATATTTTGTAGCCCCATGGGCGGGCGACCGGTTGATCGGCAATCAAGCCCGCGCCTATTTTGGCCAAGATATGCTAGTGGGAACCAGTACCGGAAATGCCAGCTTCGATACTCGGCGCGAAGTTGACACTATGCTGGATTTATCTGATTTGGAAGCCATGGAGCCAACACATGTATTAATCCTCGCCACAAATCAGGTCACACTCGATGAACAAGAACTGGCGTTGGCCGGTTGGCGGGTCACTATTCGAAATACAGATGCTTCGTTAGGGACAAAATAGGCTTATTGTTTTAATATGTGGCCACTCGTACCTTATCTTTCTAGCCTCCAGATGAAAGTGGTGGCACGTTATGGGCGACGACTTGCCCGACTACGATACTGATGACACGGCAGAGACGGATTTAAAGTATCATCGCAATCACTATCTGACCACACAACAAGTCCGACGTTTCCGAATCTGGTTAGACATTGTACCGATGCTCGTGCTCGTGGGCATTGCCATAGCACTCGTGGTACTCAATGTGTCAGTGGGATGGGTGTTCGCGGCTGTTATCGTATTGTTTGTGGCTGTCATCTTGCAGCGATCTCAGGCACTTAAGGTACGTACTCGTGCCGCCGAGGCTCGCAGAACAGCGATGCGGCAAGCATATGAGAACGAGCAAACAGCCCAACGTCAACATTTCTCGGCTCTCTTAGGTCAAGCCGAAAAACCGCAAGATCCATCCTTTAATGAAGCCCGACTGCGGATTCACCAACTATGGCACTCCCGAGGCAGAGACAGCACTACTTTCTCAAAAATCGTGTATGAACTTGAAGCAGTTACCCGAGTTCGAACCATCGTTGATGCCATCACGGCTGAGGAGCAGGCGCAATGGCTTGGTCCCCAGTTACATGAAAAGTTTTCGCGCTTAGACCTGGCACGCAAACAGTCCTATAACGAATTATTGCCACGGGTCGACCGAATTGCAGCAATGCAGACCTGGCGCCACATGTGTGTGGAGATCTATGAACTGATTAGTGGCTCTGATGATAGGAATCGCTCGATCTTGCCAGCTGCCGTGAACGCCGCCGACCCAGATAACCGGACGCAGAATCTGGCAGTTTCTTGCCGGGAATCTTGGGAACAAGAGCTGGACTTGCGCTGGACGCTACTCCAAACGGGGAATGCACATAACGACAATCAGGAATCGTTGCGGAGTCATCGCAACTGGATTTGGAAATACGTTCAGGACGGCGGTTCGACTTGGGGTCAACCCCACGACCGGCGCCTACCCGAGACCTGGAATCAAGTAGTGGTGGCAGCCATCGAGCCACGCACGATCGATCTGGACGATTGGTACGGCTATCTCAATTTCGACCATGACGTACAAGTAGCGGTGGCCGATTGGTTCGTGCGATCGGTGGCACAAGCCATCACGACCCGGACGCCATCCGTGATGTCGCCAGAGGTACTGATTGCCGCCTACTACCTGCATAACCGTGCAGACGTGCGTGACTGCACGGATAATGCGGATCGTGAGGTTGTTCTGAGCTGCCATCTTCGTCTGGCACTACCGTTCCGGCCACAGTTGCGCGCACTGTCTGCTGATTGAAAATCACTGGGCGATATAAACAACGCCCGGATCCTCAAAAAGGGATCCGGGCGTTTTTTGACACTAGCCGAGATACAGGCGACCCTCGGTTGTCGAATTCCGCTTGCAGATGAAGTTGCCTACTCTGCAATTGGCAGCCAGCGCGAACCGCACTGAGATGGTATGCGGCGGACCACTGCGGCGCTGCTTGGGTGTCGCTGATCCCCCAGGCGCCAGAATGGGCACATTCTCGGCTCGCGTACCGCTTGGCCCCGCTAGGATGCCGATCATCTTGGCTCCTGCGACACCCGTAAACGATATCGTCTGAAGCGTGTATTGAGACGGACTGACACAGCGGTTGACCGTGCCAGTGAGCGTGACTGTGCCGATTGTGCCCTTGGCGTCACCGAGCGACATTTTCGGCTTGATAGTAGCCGAGCAGGCCGCTGCAGGCACCTGACTGTTGATGGCTTGGGCAGCTTGAGCCGGCGTCATGAGAGTACACATGATCGCCGAGATCAAAACTAGCAGCCAATGTTTCGCGCGCACGCGCATCACATCCTTCTTGATAGAGGGTGCATCATTATGACTGACAGACTATATAACATTTTGTTAAATCTGCCTAGAGTATGTGGCAAAAGGAAACATGAACAACGCCCGGCCTTTCAGCCTGTCCGAGGGTTGCCCTCGGTTCTAACCGGAACAGAAGGAAGTTTGGCGCCAGATCCGCCCTTGTCCATAACGACCGGTACTTCTGGCCGAGAGTCTGGTCGATCCTTGCCGGGGTCACAATATTCGCACATAGCAATCACCTCAACCGATCGAGCGCTATGACGCCGAGCACCAGGGCATCGGCGACAAAAACGATGCGAAATACTGTGGGAAGCGCGATCCGCCATGTGGCGAGAATTACCAATGCACCAGCAGTAATCAGTTCCACCAGAACTTGAGTCAAATTGTCCAAGCGCGATGACATCTCATCGACCAGAACGATCCGGATGATCAACAGGGTGATCAGCGAACCGCCGGTCGCGCTTGCGCCGACAAGATGGAGTAAATCGTTATCACCGGATGTACGCTCGTCACGGACTGGCGGGGTGGTGGTTGTCATAGCATGCCTCCAGGCAGTCCGGTCGGATCGACTGAATACTTTATAGCATTATTTTCCTCATTTGTCCATATTTACGTAATTTAGCACCATTGCATTGTTGGCGACCCATACTCGCAGTCACCCAGAATTTACTCGCCACCTAATAGGTGTCATATCCCATTATTGTCATACTCTGTATAATGTGGTATTGTATATCGGTCCAATTCCCACGACCTAGCCCAAGGAGGGCAATCGTGAGCACTTCCGCCACTCTTCCGATCGTTGACTTCAAAAACTTGACCGATGAAGCGATTGCTGACTACGGCATGGATGCCGGCGCAGCGCTGTTCGCTTGGCTCGTCAGTAAGGGTCTCGTCAACGGTGACAGCCTAGCCTTGCAGGTCGGTTGTCTCGACGACGAAGCCATCTGGTGGCAGTTCGGTCGCCGATTCATCGGCGATGACGCCCACACGTTCGTCGGGAACATCGGTTCCGGCGACGGCAAGTTGGCTGCCGCACTGAAGTACAAGAAGGACTCCGTCGAGGTATACCAGATTCACGGAGATGTCATCCCCGAAGGACCCATGCGCTACACCGGCGGAGTCTACTTCGTCGGTCGCGTCAAGACGGCCAAGGGCTGGATGGAGCGCATCTTCGCCGGTGCCGCATCCGGCGTGCAGGGACACTTCGATCAGGCCGTGATGTACACCGTCATCACCACCATGGTTGGGATCTGGGCCTGCAAGATGCAGGCTCTGCACGGCAAGGGCTGACACGGTAGAGATTTTTCCAACTACAGGAAGGAAATCAATGCACATTCCCGTTACTGGTGGACCGACCGGAAGTGGCGTCCCGCGCAATCGGCGCTGGCGTCGCGGCCGCGAACCGAGGGACAAGAGCGGACAGCGAGACCCCAAGTAGAACACCCGGGCCCGGACGGTATAACCGTCCGGGCCCGTACCATTCCTAGGATTCGTTTTCTGTACAAATCAGCAATTATGTGGTATTGTCACAATCGTTCTTTGATAGAGTCACCAGACCACGGGCGCATAAGGCGCCGTTTTGATTGAGGGGGAATTTATCATATGACGCTTCGTCAAAGATTCCGGCAGACACGCGCAATAGCGTTAGCTGCAGTGATTATCACCGTTGTCTGTGTCTTCGTGCACGCAGTCACTCGTATCAGTAGCGGATCAACGACTTCGACGGCAGCGCGGCCGATGCCTAGCAAGGCCGGCCTGATGCCAACACCACTTCCAGTCGTGCCGAGTTGTTTGCTGAACCCTCGGGATGAAGAAGCGCCGTCGAGCCAGTCCATGATCTATCGGGCCAACGCCCCGGTCGGCGTGAAACTGCATCAGAAAGAAGCTCGTGGTAGCTTCGGTTGGAGCCTGGCTCCCACCGGCCTCAACCCAGATACCTTTGGACGTATGAATACGGCTGATGCCGAGCGAGCAGCCATGCTCGCGGTGGCTTATCTGGCGCAATACGTCTGTGAAAACACGTTCCAAGCTATGAGTATACTTGTTGGTCTGGACTGGACTTTGGATCCTGCAACCACTACATTGACACACATACAGATGATGCAGAGGATCTGGCAGCTAGCCAATCAGTGGCAACACCCATCGCTGGTTGACGCTCTACCATTTACAGACGGTCGGGCAATTACCTATCAGGTTATTCCTGGTGACTTGCCGGTGGTGCAATCTGTTCCACACCGGAACGTGGGATCACGACTATTTCTGATTGTCGGTGATTCAAACACACCAAACCGCTTCATCGATCTTCAGAGTGGTGGCGCAATTGTTGACACACCTGCACGTATTAACCCTTTCGTATCCAGAGGCTAGTGCACTCTGAGGCCCGGACGGTCAAACCGTCCGGGCCCTCATCATTCATTATCTGGATCATATCTCGATTCATCTTGGCAACTCGATGGGTTAGCAACGACGCTAATGTTAGTTATACTATTTATTGAACTACTGGTAATTACGTGTTTTAATCCAGCCACAGCCTGATACAGTGTTGTTTCGGGTTTTGGTATCTCCCATCCCTCTCAGATTGGGCTTACCGTGAAGAATCCATTTTTCACCCGGCTAATCGCTGCGATGGTGGATTGGCATCGCCATGCTCGCAGGGCATGCTGTAGTTGCCACTCCTGCATCTGCGGTGTCATTTGCCAAGGGCGTTTACCAACCCCACAAGTTGGGCGCTTGCGATCAGGTAACGGCTTACTCACTATTTTGGCAGACGTCCAGCTCAACTATGACGGTACTTTCGGATCGTGGGTGTTCGTCAAGATCGAGTCCTGGAATGCTGACCCAGCTGCAGTCTGGTACAAGAGCTGGCGCTACCTGGGAGGCTACTGGGCCAAGGATGGCTGGAACCAGGTGACTGTACCACTTCAGCCAGGAGTGAACAACTACCGTCTGGTGGCCGACTCGTACAACGACGTCCTGCAAAGGCGGCAATATTGATGTCGGCTTGTCAAAGGAGCCGTCTCGGGTACGGTGAATCTGGGCGATGGCGTCAAGCGCTACCACACCAGCTCGACAGCCACCTCAGCTGCGCTTCGATGCGTAGCGCGGCCTTTGCCAGTAATACAAGGCCCGGACGGTCAAACCGTCCGGGCCCTCATCATTTTTATATCTAGTATGGTATTTACGCTTCCAGATTGGCCAAACGGTATCCGTGATCAACGACGGCATCCTTGATAACTGCCAGCTCGGAATGAACCTGGGCAAACTGATCATGAATGGCCATAAATTGCTGTTGCGCTGCCATCGCCAGATTACCAATCTCGGTTTCAATTTTGGTATCAAAATTTGATTCAAGTTCATTAAAACGTTGATCAATAGCCTCAAACTGCGGCGCTAACGCCTCTTTGATGAGATTGATATCGGTAGTTGTAAGAGACATATAGCGTAACCTTTCTGGAGCTTTATTGTAGCAATATTGATAGCATAATTATACCGTACAAATACCGAATCTACCAGATAGTAAATTGACTTATTTATAATTTTGTGTTAATATATTTGCAGGATTCCATCCGAGGTATCCCCGACAGAAGGGTCACGTCATGAGTGACAACGTCACGACCGACACCAAGCCGAGCACCTTCCAGGCGATCATGAACTTGGAGAAGCTGCTCGTTGGATTCGCATTGTTCTTCGCGGTGCTCGCCACCGGCGCCAACCTGGCGGCAGGCAACGTCCTCTTGGGCGCGGTCGACCAGCGTGGTACTGCCGGCATCGTCGCTATGGTGTTCAGCGGCATCTTCATGCTGCTGTTGTTCACCTTCGTCTTCACGTTCATCATCAACATCTTCACCTTCATCGGTATGTTCTTGTATGCGTTCTTCGCGGACAAGGAATTCAAGAAGAGCTGATGTACCACCCAGGTCCCGGACGGCGGCAGTCGTCCGGGATCGTCCCATTTATAACCGCACAATCCGCGATCTAGGCCGTTTGGGTGCCGCTTCCAACTGGTTTATCACCATGTCCCCGGGGTCTCGATCCGCCACTCCCCGTCGGCGGCGCAGCTTCCGCCAACCCACAAAGCCCAAGTAGCCCAAGCAACCGGCCAGGGTCGTGGCACTGATGATGAGCCCGACATAAAACCACCGCTGGGGAGTAAACTCGGCTACCAATTCCAGATCGTACGTGCCGTCGGCGTTGAGGGTGCAGAGCTGTTGTTCTTTGCAGAGTTTGTCGACGTCGATGTACCAGCCGTTGGCCAGTTGTTAAAATCGATATTTCTGAGATCTTTTATTAACTTTGCCATTACAAGCAACAAGTTCCATTTTGGGTTATTTTTCGGACATCCTAACTAGAATGTGGTTCCGGATGCCTGTTAATATTTATTTTTTTTTGTATTATTGTATTATACTGATATTCAACTTTTGCATTAGATGAGTTGTTATCAGTACCTTTCCAACATGAAAATCTTTCACCCTGTTTTAAAGCTTTATTTATCTCATTGTCAACAATTAACGCTATCTTCTTTCCGCTTTTAGATTCATAAGCATAGAATAAAACGTTAGTGTATTGTTCCCCACTCGGAAATAATGTGAAATTTTTTGGCCAGTCATCGCTGTGCTATTTTTCAGTTTTCCATTTTTCTCGTAGTGTTCCTTCGCAAATCCAAATTTCAAACCTTATTGGCTTTTATAAATAGTTCCCTTGGTAGTCCTGGTTTTGCTATATTGGCGCTTTGCACTGTGATGGTTTTTGGATCTAGTTCCACTTGCTGCTCAAACTTATTATCGGTCTACTTCATACAGATGTTGGGTGGCTATCATAGCTACTAAGTTCATGTTGCCTTCTCTGCCGCTATTTCAAAATCTCCATTTTTCATTAGAGATTTGGAAGGAACTCGTCTGAGTTTATATCATTAGTTCATGCTGTTTATTGTTCATTGAATGACAATTTAGTTTTTGGTTAGGAACAATCTGCTGTTATCAAACATATTTGTGCAAGAACCACATTCATAGCGGTTCTGTACTTCAAACACCTGCATCGGTCTTTTGCGTATAAAAAGAGTCTGCATCTTGGCTTTAGTTTTGCTGAGATGTAATCCGCATGTAATAGTTCGCCACGCATCATCTACTATTGGCTTGACGGTTCCCGTTTATCATCATTTTCGTTCAGTCTTAGGTAGTAATTTGCGCTACTAGTTATCTCCTGCTGGTATAACTAATCAATATACTTGATTTTTCCAGCTATCATTGTAGAGTGTATCTTCGAATTTTGCTGATAGCTCAAGGTTGTATTGAATCCGTTGGATTAATATACCGCCTGGTATTTTGCTGCGCTACTATTTAGTTGCTTTGATCACCAACGTTATTCTCCATATTTTTGCCCGTTTTGACTGCAGCTGCAAAAATTGCGATTATCTACTTTATCGCAATTTTGTTCAACCTTGACCGTTTACCGAGCTTTGTGGCATCCCCTTTTATTTCGGTAGGCTTACCTTATATCAAGACCATTTTCATTATTCTCGTTTATGACAATCGAAAATTTGTTTTGAATACTATCAACGTTCAAATGTTCCATCTTTGAAGTAGATTTGATCTTGCTACGAATATATCCCAATTTCATTGATATCGCCATTTCCTGACCAAGATATCTATTTTTCGATTTTTCAATTTTGTAGATAATTTTCCATTCGTGGAGTCAATACTGCTGAGATCATTTCAATATTGAATAGCTTGCTTTATTTTCATCTAAGTAAGTCCGGCGTGAATAAAAAGCGTTCACTTTTAAATGTTATTAAAGATTGCACTGCATTGGGTTTCAACAGGTTTACTCATGTTATATAAAATATTTGAAACTTCTTTAGCGCTTTTGCTGCATCTTTGGTTGTTTATTTCTGAAATAATTTTACTTTTCTGGCTGGAGCCTCAATATTTTCTACGATTTCCGTTACGTTAAGCCAACTCGTTCGTATTCTGGAGCGTAGAATAGTTTGATATATATCTGAAAATTCATATATTTTCTGATTATATTTTCTTCAACTATATAATGATATCTTTTCTTTGAGTGAATCTATATTTCCGATGACGCGTATTTATCCTGGCAATGTTCACAAGCGATTTAAATAAAAAGAATATGCCGGTAAACGCATCGATGTTGCCGATTGATTTTTTAGATTTGTATACATCTGCATATTGCGATCGAAGAAGAGGTAACTCCAGGCTTCTGAATTTGTTTTAACCAAATTAAAAATCTTTTCGAATCAATCAAATTTAGGGAAATACCCTTAATGTTTGGACTTTAGCCATTAATGATATGACCAATTTTCATGAAGATTGCATAGATGAAGTTAGTAAGATTAACTCAAGCATCGCAAATAAAGCTCCTTAGAAATTGAAGTTAGCTATACCGTTAATGCGCAAATTGGCACTTGATTTCACGCAATAGGCTTCCGTATTTTCATAAATATGATATTTTGAATTCCAAGATGAATATTGGATCCAAAAAATCGATAGGTACCATGATTAGCAATTATTGAGCATATTTATTTTTATGGTTCATTCATTGTTTTTATCTTTATAAATTTTATGCAGTTAGAAATATTAGTAGAGATGGTATACGCGCGGTTTTGAATTAACAATTACCGCCGATAAATTTTGAGATTAAGAGGCGCTGCAATCAAAGCCAATTATCCCATTAAATACAGATAAGCTCCTTTTGACCTTTATTTCTGCTATTAAAATCTTAGATATGGCTTGTAATTGCACCAGTTAAAAAATTTGTAACCTAGCGCTTCCCAAAATAGATAGTATTTGGATGGGTCTGTATGTATTTAATGCGGTTTTTGTAGTTCGGCATAAATGAAAGTAACCAATATGTTGGCATAAAGAAGTGTTAAATAGTTGAATAAAATACCCATTAATGCAACTAATAAAAGTAATGCAATGTGGTTTTATTTGATCTGATAGAGTTTTACAAAGCAAAGTATTAAAGTAAATAAATGGTATATCCAAAAAAATATCAAGATAGCCTGCAGTGTAATTGTAGAAAATGGCAGCCTTTCCAATGCCAAAAAATTCCAAAAGTACAGCTGTTAGAGTGATTAGTTTTATGGCCAAATTTCGGATCGCTTGCTAGTTCTAAAAGAGAAACTAAGCCATAGGTCATGGTAAAATTTCTGGTTTAAGAAAAAAAATTAAAATAATAATCTTGAAAAGAAATTTGAAGAATAACCAAGCTCCTCCCATTTGATTTTCACCCAACTTGAATCAATAAAAGAAAAGACGTTACTAATATCTTGAAATGGAAAGGTAAACATTATCCTAAAAATCGTATACTCATTCCTATCGGTAGTTTGAGCGAGAATAGAATACAGAATACTGCATCCATGACGCCAAGCAATTGAAGAATCCGTTATTTAGCTATTTTGTTTAGTGGCGAAAAATATAAGCATTGAATACCTGAAAACTCTGTGGAAGATCTGTATCGTGCAACCGCAGAAGCGGTAGCCAGCTCCAAATTTCAATAAAATGAAGTGCAAAGTAAATAACAATCGCGCCACTTTAATATCGGTTGAGCAACAAGGCTTAATAGTGTCTTATGGCGCTAAAAACGAAAGTAAGGCGATGCAATTTGGTCTACTAAAAACCTAAGTTTTATAAGATGCCTTTAAAGCGCCAATTACGCTTATTATAAAAATGTTACCAAGTCTCACCATAACTGTTGGATATTTGAACTCCGTTGGCAGTGGCATTAAAACTTAGCCTGGAATTGCAATTTTGAACTTTATGTAACTTTGAATAAGATCATCAATAGACGATACTTCAGTTTCAGCCATCATCCCATAAATAAAATTTAATGTTAAACCATTGCACGGTGGAAATTAAATCTATCAGCTAAATAATTTTTCAAGCACGAGCAGCACTTCAAGATTGCACTTCGAAATGCCAATCTTAGTTATAATTCTTAAGATTCTGAAAGTACTTTTCTTTATTAAGTTGCAGCTTTTTCAGGATAGCAACTGTAGCTTTTATATCGCCTAGTTTTTTGAACGTGAATCCGTGAAATGGCCGTTAATTGGTAAAAATATTTGAAGCTTGGCGTGCATCCCCATAGTCACCTACTCGCCACCTACCAATGGAGTCTAAGTTTTCCCAAGAATGCAGGCCAAGTTTAAGAAAATCATTTTATATAGAGGGCTTTTGGAGAAAGCGATCTCCTTTTCAACTCAACCCAAAGATCGCCACCGCCAATCTTGATCAAGTATATTCTTCTTTATGCAATGTATTTAGGAAAAAACAAAATCTTTCCTTTAATGTTGTTAATGGTATATTGTATACTTTTATAATCTGTATCAAACACGTCTCTGTAGGCATTGAAATAAGTTGATAAAAGTTATTTCAATAAAGCCAAAGCAGGAAAAAGCAAATCATGATAATTCTCGCCCATTGAACTAGAATAATAAATGATTTTGCATAATTCTTCGTCAAGTAGATTAATCTTTAATAGCAATACTGCGTTAATTTTTGCAAGTAATTCTGATTGAATGAATGACTTGAATCAAATATGTGCGAATTTTTTACTTGTTCTCGGTATCAGCTGGAGCGTTTCTCAATAACTTTGTAATAATAATATTTATTTTCGTTCGGTTGATACTGTTATAAGCCCATTCCTTGGATGGGTTTATTCTGCACTCATAAGCTGATAAAACGCGTCATTTCCAAAGCCAGCGCTTCTAAGAAATTGGATTGGCAAAATGCTCAGGTAGAACCTGTGTTAAGAATCTGCGTAGTTGATGGCAAAATAATCAAATTTTCTGCCCACTATCAATATTTATAGCCATTCTTGTATTACTCGAGTTCATTTGGAAAACTTCCGATACTTGTTTTTGAATGAAGCGATTATTAACGGAACTTATGCGCACAAATTTATTAATGTACTGCCTTAATATCAGGATATTTTTAAATTATCTTAAGCATAACCTCTATTTTTGACGATTGCTAGTATATTCTTTTGAGCATCTTTTTGTTTTGCACCATATGATGAATTGGGGCTCTACTTGGTTGAATAAGCTGAGGGGCTAATTGTTTTTTGAAACTCGCTCGTTACGCGCATTAAGTAGATTGGAATTTTATGCCAGGTGATCTCCTATTAATATTTCAGGTTAAATTATAGAATTTATCATTAAACGTTGTTGCCATTTGGCATAACCCAAGAGAGATACGGTTATGTAGTTTTTAATTTTGTGCTAACCGGCGACATATGGAATTCGTCGAAACCAATTGCTTGCCAATGACTCCCCGTTTGAATAAAGCAGTCCAACGATATGAAAAAAATCGTTCTTTGTATTATTCTTTCTAAATATCCACCATTGCCGATATAGTTAGTCGCCGGTTATTCAGAATGACAAATATTTCGGCCATTTGGCTAATCGTCGATTTTTAGCTTCAGTGCAGGTATTTTGCGGTAATAAATAAATCCCCTGCTGCTTTGGTAATTCAAGTTTGAATTTGAACGCATTAATTCATATGATAATTTTGGTGTCTTGTGTTTTACATTTTATTAAAACTAACGCCAGAAATTCCGAAAATAACATTTTTATACCTAAATTGCTTGGCTTTGAAGGCGCAAGGCTATTAATGGCATATTTCACCATTGTTTTACAATAACCCAAACGTTGAAACTCAATATTGAATTCATATGTAAGACCCCGTAATAACTCGAGAGCCCAAAACCAAACCAACTCCGGCGAAGCTAAACTTCATAAAATAAGGTACCCCATTAAGCCGAGGGCTTTGAGGGGTGGGTTGGAGGAAGCGTTGCCAGTGGTGGAGCCAGACGAGCAGGATGAAGTTCATTTGGCCGTTGAACTCTGAGGGATTGGCTTTTTGGTATTGGACTGAATCTTTGCCATAGTGATAGGCCTTGAGGAGATGTGGTAGGAGGCGTTTGGGTTCGCCTAGGTGCAGGGCTTCATTATCGATGAAGCCGGTTTTGAAGCCAGCTTTGGTGATTTTGTTTTGGAAATCGTAATCTTCCCCGGCAGTGATAGCTTCGGTGAATCCCCAATTTTGGTATAGGCCGCTGTGGTGAGAAAACGGGCGGAGGAGTGTTGGAGATCGTATTTGTACATGTCGACTTCAAATTTGCGGATACGGGCAATCCAGCTGACCCTTCATCGGGTGAATTACGACGACGGCTTGATAACCTTCGGAGCTTTGGCGACACATTGCAAGATGACGTCGGGGTCGAGAATGTTCCAGTCGGAATCGACTTTGTAGACATAGTCGCCGGTGGCTTTTCGTGACGCCATAGTTGACCTGGGCGGAGCGCTCGGGGCCATGATTGTAGACGTGCTTGGTGAAGCGCTTGGCAATGGCCTTGGTGGTATCGGTGGAATCGCGGTCGACGACGATGATCTCGATGGGTGTATAGGTTTGGCCGGCTACCGATTTGAGACAAGCGTCGAGGGTAGCGGCCGAATTGCGAGTAGGAATGATGACGGATACAAAGGAGTTACTGGGCATACTGGTTTAGTTTATCAGATCTGTTGGAAGGTGGCAAAAGGTTAGGCTGGCTTTGTATTGCTTATTTTAGGTTAATATGGTTTAATATGAGTGGCCTTTTGATATATCCCATCTCCCCTTAGGAGCGCTCCATGCTGACCACGGATCGTACCACCGAACGTAAGGGTGCCATTCGGACACTGAACAGCTTCTGGCACGACATGTCCGATGTCGATCTGTCTTTGACCTACCGACTGTTGTGCCTGGTCCATATGGAAAGTTTTCAGAGCAATTGCGTGGTGGATTTGGACTTCAACACCATTGCGTGGTCCGAAACTGACGCTGGCTCTGATGCTGCGTTCGCAGCGACTGCACAACAGCTCATCAAGTTGGTCGTGGCTGAATTGTGAAAATCAGCCCAAGCCGAGAGTACATCGATCACCGATGAGCGACGCTGCTTGGATAAGATCGATTTCTTGGTCGACAGGTACCGGCTTGACTGGTCGGAAACGGCCGTCGGCTCTCAGGACAATTGGCAGGCTCGCGTCGACCATCATCGGCTTGCCGTGACACATACCCGTCTTCCGGTGCACCTATCCAGGGTGTATCGGGGCGGGTAGTTTTGTGGCTGCAACAGATAGACTGTTCGGTACTTGTTTGGTATAATATTTGAGTGGCGGCTGATACACTAGTAGTAAAAAGGGTTGAGCAATGAGTTTGACGGCGACTGATATTACTAATTTACGAGAGATGGTGGAAGACGTAATCACCCGGCGGGTCGACCCGCGATTTGAGGCTGTAGATCGCCGGTTCGAGGAAGTTGATCGGCGATTTGACGAGGTCGACAAGCGATTTGAGGAGGTTGATCGGCGATTTGACGAGGTCGACAAGCGATTTGAGGAGGTTGATCGTCGATTCGATGGCATGGACGAAAGAATGGGCCGGATTGAGCGGAATGTTTATGCGGTACGCCTACATGTGGGGGCTTTGCAGGCTGACATTGGCGCAGTCCGCGAAGATTTGAAGCCTGTAATATAGTGAGCCCCGGCCTGATGGCCGGGGGCGG